>NZ_JAXOJM010000002.1:0-685954 GCF_036663775.1 Sphingomonas sp. RB1R13 | reverse complement strand
GCCCGCACCCCCACCCGGCCAACCCAGTCAGTGTATTCTATGGGTTGGCCGGGTGGGGGTGCGGGCTGGCACCGTTCTCTACAAAAGTCCGCTACTGGAAATTAACCCCGGGCGGCGTAAGCTGCGGATATGGGCAGGGTTATTCCTTTCGAAGAACGGGCAGTCGCGCAGCTCCAGCAGAAGCTCGGCGCGGCGCAGGAAGCCAATCAGGACCTGATCGCCTTTGCCCGCGGCCACTCTGGCGCGGCCGCATCGATCCACGAGGCAGTGATCGCCGCGATGGAAGCCGACAGGCTCGACGCGCTGATCCACGTCATCACGCAGGAATGGCCGCTGATCCTCGGGCTTGATGCGGTTGCACTTGCCCTCATCGTCAACGGTGGGGGCTTCCGCGCCGATGCCAATGGCGTCCATCATGTTGAGCCACAACTCGTCCGGCGGGCGATGGCCGCAAGCAACGGCGTTACCATGCGCAACGTCGGACAAGGCCATCCGCTGTTCGGCCCGGCGTCGAGCCTGATCCGCTCCGAAGCGCTGATCCGCATCGACGCCGAGGCACCGCTTCCCGCGGGCCTGCTGGTCCTCGGCCAGCGCAGTAGCCAGGCGCTCGAAGGGCGTCATGGCTCCGAATTGATGCAGTTCCTTGGCCGCAGCATCGCCGCTATCATGCGTCGGTGGCTGATCGACTAGACCCCGCGGCGCTTCACTCCGCCCAGCTTCATCCAGCACAGGCTGTCGCGCTTCGCTGGAGCGCGCATCTCGCCCATGACCGCCGTCGTTCGCCGCACACGGTGCGGGCCTATGTCGCCACCGCGCATCGTTTCATCGCCTTCCTTGGCCGCCATCGCGGGGAGGAGATTGGCCGTTTCGCCTTGCTCAGACTGTCCGCCGCCGATCTTCGCGCCTTCCTGGCCGATCGCCGCGCAAGTGGGCTCGGCGCGTCGTCGGCAGCACGCGAAATGTCGGCGGTGCGGGGCTTCCTGAATTTTGCGGCAGAGGACGAGGGGATCATGCCCCAGCTTCCGCGCACGCGCGCCCCACGTCGTCCACGCACCTTGCCGCGCCCGGCCAGCCCGGCCGATGCCGTCAACCTGGCGCAAGATGCCGCCGAGGCTGCAACAGAGCCGTGGATGGGGCAGCGCGACCTGGCGGTCCTGCTGCTGCTCTATGGGTCGGGCCTGCGCATCGCGGAAGCCCTGTCGCTGACCGCGCAGGCGTTGCCGCTGGGCCAGGCGATGCGCGTTACCGGCAAGCGCGGCAAGACCCGGGTCGTGCCGATCCTGCCGACGGTGCGCGAGGCGATCGATGCCTATGTCAAATCATGCCCATGGCCGATTGTCGGCCACAGGCCGCTGTTCGTCGGCGCGCGGGGAGGGCCGTACAACGCCGATCTAGTGCGCCGCGCCGTCCGGGCCGCGCGGACTCGGCTCGGCCTGCCGGAGACGCTGACTCCGCACGCGCTTCGCCACAGTTTCGCAACGCACTTGCTGGCCCGCGGGGCGGATCTTCGCTCGCTCCAGGAACTGCTCGGCCATGCCAGCCTGTCGTCGACGCAAATCTATACGGCGGTCGACGCCGCGCATTTGCTCGACGTCTACCGCAGCGCACACCCCCGCGCTTAGCTATTTTATTATAATTCAGCAGTTTAGCCCGACCCGGGGTGCCGTTGTGAAAGGGCTTCGGACCCGCTAGCATGCCCAGGCCGGATCGCTGGCCACGAGCAATCGTGGCCCATGCGGTGCCATGCTTGACCGTGTCCGAGCGTCTCTCCTCGATCCCCCTGACGCGCGCCTCGTGACGCGCGATCGGGCACTGGCCGAACGCAGCGGCCGCCGGGCCGAGCGGATCGCCGCCTGGTGGCTTCGGCTCAAAGGCTGGACCATCCTTGCCCAACGCGCACGGGTTCGCGGCGGCGAAGTCGACATCGTCGCGCGGCGGGGCAGGGTGATCGCCTTCGTCGAGGTCAAGGCACGCCGGAACGAGCAGGAGGCGGGATTCGCACTCGATCATTATCGCCTGCGCCGGGTCTATGTCGCGGCGTCGATCCTGTTCGAACGCTACCGCCGCGAGGGCGACGATATGCGGGTCGATGCGATCCTGATCGTGCCAAGGCGATGGCCGCGACACCTGGTCAACCTGTGGCGCGACTGAACTGGGGTAGCCGCCGCAACAAGGGACCAGTGGGAAGTCAGCCCTGCAGCGACGGCGACATGGCCCTCGGCGGGGAAGGGTTAACCTGTCGCTAAATGACCGAAATGGGTAATTCTTCGGCAGGTGCCCGGTCTGAAAACGATCGACTTATTGGTCCGTCTCGGCGCCGATCGGTGCCCGGGCCCGCTGCCGCCACAATCGCCAGACATAGCCCAGAACCAGCGCTGCCATGATCAGGTTCGACGCCGGACCGATGATCCGGTCGACATCATGATAACGCTTGCCAAGCGTATATCCTGCCCCGGTCAGCAGTGCTGTCCACAGCGCGGTGCCGATCGTCGAGGCGACGAAAAAAGTCGAGAAGCGCATCTTGAGCAGTCCCGCAGGGACCGAGATGATCGAGCGCAGCGTGGGCAGTAACCGCCCGACGCCGACGATCAACCACCCGCGGGTACCAAACCAGCGCTCGGCGCGAACAATATCGTCCCACTCGATCGTCAGCCACCGGCCCCAGCGCAGGATGAACGGCCTCAGGCGAATGATACCGAGCGCGCGCGCGGCGAGATACCACACCAGATTGCCCAGCATCGCGCCTGCGGTACCGCTGGCGATCACCGCCCACAGCGACATCTTGCCCTGCGCGGCGGCGACCCCGGCGACGGGCATGATCACTTCGGACGGGATTGGCGGGAACACCGTTTCCAGGAACATGAGGAAGCCCACGCCCAATACCCCGGCCTGTTCAATCAGGCGAATGACCCAGTCCGACATGGCTATCCTTAGCTTGTGCGGGCAGCGAGGCGGGCGTCGATCGCGTCCCAGATCATCCCCGGCGTGTCGCTACCGTTGAAGCGGTCGATCGCGACGATCCCGGTCGGCGAGGTGACGTTGATCTCGGTCAGCCACTCTCCGCCAATCACGTCGATGCCGACGAACAGCAGTCCGCGCCGCTTGAGCTCGGGCGCGAGTACCGCGCAGATTTCCTGCTCGCGCAGCGTCAGGTCGGCCTTGGCCGCCGTTCCGCCGACTGCCAGGTTCGACCGAATTTCGCCCTCGCCGGGAATGCGATTGATTGCGCCGGCAACGACGCCGTCGACCAGCACGATGCGCTTGTCGCCGCTCGCAACGCTGGGCAGGAACGCCTGCACCATATGCGGCTCGACATAGGCCGCGTTGAACATTTCGATCAGCGACGACAGGTTGGCACCATCGCTTTCCACCTTGAAGATTGCCTTGCCGCCATTGCCGTGGAGCGGCTTGATCACGATTTCACCATGCTTGGCGAGAAAGTTGCGCGTCGCATCAAGCGAGCGGGTGATCATCGTTGGTGGCATGAAGCGGGCATAGTCGAGCACGAACAATTTCTCGGGCGCGTTGCGGACGCTGGCGGGATCGTTGACGACCAGCGTTTCGCCACGGATCCGTTCGAGCAAATGCGTTGCGGTGATGTAGCTCAGGTCGAACGGTGGATCCTGGCGCATCAGAATGACGTCGACGTCGCGGCCAAGATCAAGCAGCTTCGGCTCACTGGCGGTAAAGTGATTGCCGACCTCGCGGCGAACCGTGACCGGGGTTCCCATCGCATAAAGCCGGTCACCCTTCCAAGTCAGGTCGGTCGCGAGATAGTGGAAAAGTGTGTGGCCGCGCGATTGCGCCGACAGCATCAGGGCAAAGGTCGAATCCCCGGCAATGCCGATCGATTCGATTGGATCCATCTGGACGGCGACACGCAAGGGCATGGGGGGAGCGCCTAGGCCAGCGCGTCGCCCTCGACAAGCTCGAGCGCGCGGGCATAGGCGCGCTTGCGCGGGATCGAGAGGGCGGCTGCGACTTCGGCGGCGGCGCGCGACGGAGACTGGCTGGCCAGCGCGGCGATCAGGGCGGTGTCGAGGTCGTCGTCGCTGGCAGCGATGCGCTCGGGCGGCGGTCCGACGACGATCACGATTTCTCCGCGCGGCGGGGCATCGGCATAACGTGTCGCAAGGTCGGCCAGCGTCCCCGTCACGCATTCCTCGTGGAGCTTGCTGATCTCGCGAGCGACCGCGGCGCCGCGATGCCCAAGCCCTTCGGCCAGCGCGGCCAATGCCTCGCCCAGCCGCGGACCGCTCTCGTACAGGACCAGGCTCGCGCGGACTCCGGCGACCTCGGCAATCGCCTCGCTCCGGGCACGGGCCTTGGCGGGCAGGAAGCCCAGGAACAGGAACCGGTCGGTCGGCAGCCCCGCCAGCGTCAGGGCCGCTACCGCCGCGCACGGTCCGGGAATGGTGTGGATCGAGACCCCGGCCGCCCGTGCGGCGCGGACCAGCTTGTACCCCGGATCCGAAATCAACGGCGTCCCGGCATCGCAGATCAGTGCAATCGCCTTGGACCCCAACTCGGCCAGGATCCGATCTCTTACGCCTTCGTCACTATGGTCGTGATAGGCGGTCATCGGCGCCGTCGCCCCGACATGTTTGAGCAGTTTCGCGCTGACCCTCTTGTCCTCGGCAAGGATCCGTTCGACCCCGCGCAACGTTGCCCCTGCACGAACCGACAAGTCGCCCAAGTTGCCGATCGGCGTGGCCACGATATAGAGGCCTGGGGCAAGGGGAGTTTCGTTCATCGTGAAGGTCAAGACATGACAGCATCTGCTCATCTGCTGCAAGCCCGCCGCCAGTTTATCGCAACGGCGCTGCTGGCGCTCGCGCTTGCCGGTTGTCAGACCGGAGGGGGGCGACCGATCATTCGTCCCGACCAGGCGCCGCCGTCGACCGTCGGTGGAGTCGTCTCGACCGAACAGCGCAATCGCGTCGCGATCATGGTCCCGCTGACCGGCCCCGATGCTGCGGTCGGCCAGTCGATCGCTAACGCCGCCAACCTTGCCCTGATCGACAGCGGGGACCGGACGTTGCGCCTGACGGTCTACAACAGTGCCGGTCCCGGCGGAGCCGCCGTTGCCACCGCCAATGCTATCGCCGAAGGCAATGGCCTGATCCTTGGTCCCTTGCTCGCCGACGAGGTGCGCGCGGCGAGCCCGATCGTCCGCGCCGCCAGCGTGCCGCTCGTCGCCTTTTCGAATGACGAGAGCGTTGCCGGCAACGGGGTCTATATCCTCGGCTTCACCCCCAACCAGTCGATCGACCGGGTCGTCACCCTTGCCCGCCAGCGCGGCGCGGCGCGCTTTGCCGCGCTCGTCCCGACCGGCCTCTATGGCCAGCGCGCGGCCCAGGCGATGCTCGCCTCGGTGCGCGATGCCGGCGGCCGGATGGTCGCGATGGAGACTTACAACCGCAATCCCGCTGCGCTTCGCACCGCTGCCGCTGCGCTTAATGCCAAGGGCGCCAGTGATGCCGTGCTGATCGCCGACGCCGGACGTATTGCCGCGCTCGCCGCGCCGTCGCTTCGGACCACGCCGCATATCCTCGGTACTGAATTGTGGGCCAATGACCATTTGCTCGGCGCCACCCCGGCGCTTCGCGGATCATGGTATGCGGCGGTCCCCGACGCCCGCTTCGGCCAGCTCGCGACACGCTACAAGGCGCGCTACGGCAAGGCTCCCGTTCGCCTCGCCAGCCTGGGCTATGACGCGGTCCTCCTCGCGGTGCGCAGCAGTCGTGACTGGCGAGTCGGGGCAGGTTTCCCGTTGGGTGCGCTGCGTGACCGCGAAGGCTTTGCCGGGGTTGATGGAATCTTCCGCTTCGACCGTCGCGGCGTCGCCCAGCGCGCGCTCGAAGTCAGGCAAGTCACGGCCGCCGGAACGACCGTCATCGCACCTGCCGCAAAGGCCTTTGGCGGCTGATTCTTTTGCGCTTTCGCTGCGCAGCAAAAAGAGTCATGTTCGCTCCCTATTCTGTTGGGGAGAGGCAGGATGCTAAGCTTGTTATTCGTCGCGATGCTGGCCGCGGGAAGCGATAATAGCGCGCGCACGCAATTTACCTCGTGTCTGCGCGCATCCTATGAAAAAGGCACGGCGCAGAAGCTGGCCGCCGACGGGTATGGCGCCTTTGCAAAGCAGGAATGCGCGGTGCAGATGCAGGGCTTCCGCTCGGCGGTCATCGGTTATGACATGAAGGCCGGATGGACCCGCAAGAAGGCCGAGCCCGACGCCGATTCCCAGGTCAATGACTATCTCGGCGAATGGACCGATCGCTACCGCGACAGCCACAGTGCGACCGCGGCCAAATAGTCAGGCGGCAATTTCGGCGAGGATCGAATCGAGCAGCAGGCGTCCCGCTTCGGTTGTCGCAATTCGCGGCCCGCGTCGTTCGATCAGGCCATGGCCGACCAGCCGGTCCACTGCTCGCTGATCAACCAGCGTCTTTACCCCGATGCGCTTCGCCAGCGCCGCTGGATCAATCCCCTCGTCCAGGCGAAGACCCATCACCAGCGCCTCGCTCGCCGCCTCGTCACTGGCCAGATATTCCTCCTCGACAAGCCCGTGTCCGTTGCGCGCTACGGCGGCGAGGAAATTTTCGGGCTTGCGATGCCGCACCGTTCGCATCCCCGTCCGCCGGCCATGCGCCCCGGGACCGACCCCGGCATAATCGCCATAATGCCAATAGGTCAGGTTGTGGCGGCTCTCCGCCCCCGGGCGGGCATGGTTCGAAATCTCGTAGGCCGGCAGCCCGGCGAGTGCGGTCCGCGCCTGGGTGTATTCGAACAGTCGGGCCGCCATCTCGGCATCCAGCGGGTCGAACTCGCGTCTGGCGACCATCGAGGCAAAGCGCGTGCCGGGCTCGATCGTCAGTTCGTAAAGCGACAGATGCTCGGTGCCGAGCCCGAGCGCACGGTCGAGCGTCGCCGCCCAGCGCACCTCGTCATCCCCCGGCAGCGCGTAAATCAGGTCGAAGCTGACCCGGGCCACTGCAGATTGCGCCGCCTCTAGGGCGCGCAATCCCTCATCTGCCGAATGCGCCCGCCCAAGAAAGGCGAGCGAGGCATCGTCGAAGCTTTGCAATCCAAGGCTGATGCGGTTGACTCCCGCCGCCGCAAGCTCGGCAAAGCGCGCGGCCTCGGCGCTGTTGGGATTGGCCTCCAGCGTGATCTCGACATCGTCGGCGCAGGGCCAATATTCCCGCGCCGCCGCAATCACCGCCGCGACCGTGCCCGGATCCATCAGGGACGGCGTCCCGCCCCCGAAGAAGATCGAGGTCAGCGTCCGTCCGGGAAGCAGCGCGGCTTCATGCGCCAGGTCAGCCAGCAACGCCTCGCGCCACTGGTCCTGGTCAACGGTGTCGCGGACGTGGCTGTTGAAGTCGCAATAGGGGCATTTGGAGATGCAGAACGGCCAGTGGACATAAAGGGCAAGCGGCTTGCCAGGCAGGGGTTTGTTAAGATCTAAGGAGGACAAGGGGAGCGTCATGTTGCGAAGGGTCCTTATAGCGCTTGCACTGGTCGCGCCATGCGCGGCAATCAGTGCGTCCGCTGCGCTGCCCAGCCCCAACTGGCCGGCGCCCGCCAGCCGTGGCGAACCTTTGCTGCGTGCGACCTCACTATCCTTGCACAATGCCGCGAGGCGCGAATTCGGGACCGCGCCGATGGCGTGGAACGAAGGGCTCGCCGTTGCCGCCCGCGGCTATGCCCAGCAGATGGCGACGACCAATCTCTACCAGCATGATCCGACGCCCGGAAGGCGCAAGCTGATGGGCGAGAATATCTGGCGGGGTCCGCGCGGAGTTTTCTCCTACGACGTCATGCTCCACCTGATGATCGACGAGCGCGCACTGTTCCGCCGCGGGGTCTTCCCTGACGTCAGCACGACGGGCAACTTCCACGACGTCGCCCATTATACCCAGATCGTATGGCCGACGACCACCGAAGTCGGCTGCGGATTGGTGTCCAATGCGACCACCGATTACTTCGTCTGCCGTTACGCCCCGACCGGCAACAAGGACGGCATCATGCTCGACCCGACGTTACGCCTCGCGGAACGCGGCTAGCAGCTTGGCGAATGCATTGGCCCGGTGGCTGATGCGGTGCTTCTCGTTCTGGTCGATCTCGGCGAAGGTCCGCTCCATTCCCGCCTTCACGAACATCGGGTCATAGCCAAAACCCTTGTCGCCGCGCGGTGGCCAGACGAGCGTGCCGTCACACCGTCCTTCAAAGCTTTCGACCGTCCCGTCGGGCAACGCCAGCGACAGGACGCAGACGAAATGCGCGTCATGCCCGGCGTCGGGCCCGGCGGCCTCGACCTCGCGCGACACCCGCTCCATCGCCCGGCCGAAATCGCGCTCTCCATCCCCGTCTTCGGCCCAGCGGGCGGAGAAGATGCCGGGGTTGCCGTGAAGCGCATCGACTGCAAGTCCGCTGTCGTCGGCCAGCGCGGCAAGCCCCGACAGGTCGGCGGCCTGCCGCGCTTTCAGCTCGGCATTGTCGACGAAGGTGACCCCGGTCTCGTCGGGCTCGGGCAGGTCGAGTTCCTCGGCGCCGACGCACTCGATCCCCAGCGGCGCGAGCAACGCCCTGATCTCGCGCAGTTTCCCCGCATTATGCGTGGCGATGACAAGCTTGGCGGGCTTAATCACCGGCCGACGGCTTTCAACTGGCCAGTGAAGATGTCGGCGCAGCCGATGCGGGCGAGGCGCAGCAGGCGGAGCAACTGCTCCTCGTCGAAGGTCGCGCCCTCGGCGGAGATTTGTGCCTCGACGATCGCGCCGTCGCCGGTGAGGACGAAATTGCCGTCCGATCCTGCCGACGAATCCTCGATATAATCGAGGTCGAGCACCGCGGTTCCGTCATGGATGCCGCACGACACGGCGGCGACCTGGGTGCGGATCGGATTGTTCGCCAGCTTGAGCGTGTCGACCGCCAGCCGAAGCGCGACCCACGCGCCCGAAATCGACGCTGTACGGGTGCCGCCGTCGGCCTGGATGACGTCGCAGTCGATCAATATCTGCCGCTCGCCAAGTGCCGCCATGTCGACCACGGCGCGAAGGCTTCGCCCGATCAGCCGCTGGATTTCCTGCGTCCGGCCCGACTGCTTGCCCTTGGCTGCTTCGCGATTGCCGCGAGTGTGCGTCGCGCGGGGGAGCATGCCGTACTCGGCGGTGACCCAGCCCTGGCCCTTGCCGCGCAGGAACGGCGGGACTTTCTCTTCCACCGAGGCGGTGACGAGGACGCGGGTGTCGCCGAAGCTGACGAGGCACGAGCCTTCGGCATGTTTGGTGAAGCCGGGCTCGAAGCTGAGGGTTCGCATCTGGTCGGGGGCGCGGCCTGAGGGGCGCATGATTGATCTCCTTGGATTTGATGCGCTCCCTAGACCGGAGGCCCAGCCAATCCTAGATGCCATGCCATGATGGACGAGCCGATCGGCGATCTTTCCTCCCGAATGCGGGACATCTTCCGGCTGGTGGTGGAGGCGTACATCGAACGCGGCACGCCGGTCGGATCCAAGATGATCGCCGCCACCGTCAGCCTGTCCTCCGCCTCGATCCGCGGCGTGATGCAGGAGCTGGAGGAGCGGGGGTTGCTGACCCATCCGCATACCTCCGCCGGCAGGATCCCGACCGAAAGCGGGTTGAGATTGTTCGTCGACGGGATCATGCAGACCAATGTCCCCGGGCCGAAAGAGCGGCTGGCGATCGAGGCGCAGATGCGCGACCGGCCGATCGAGCAGGCGCTGGATGCGGCAACGAGCATGTTGTCGGGATTGTCGGCGTGCGCTGGCGTCATTCTGGCGCCGAAGCGGGAGCAGCGGCTGCGGCAACTGTCGTTCGTCTCGCTCGATGCCCGGCGGGCGCTGGCGGTGCTGGTGGCGATGGACGGGAGTGTCGAGAACCGGGTGGTGCCGCTGGCCCCGGGGACGAGTGCGGCGCAGCTGACGGATGTCGCCAACTTCGTCTCGGCGCGGCTGAGCGGACTGACGCTGGGCGAGGCGGTCGAACGGATCCGGGCCGAGGTCGGGGAAGCGCGGCAGGCGATCGACGCCGCCGCCGCCGAGCTGGTCGCGTCGGGGCTGGCGGCGTGGTCGGTCGACCTTGACCAGCGCCCGCTGCTGATTGTCCGGGGGCAGGCGAATTTGATCGACGAGGCGGCGTCGGCCGATCTCGACCGGGTGCGGCGGATGCTCGAGGAGCTGGAGGACCGGCAGGAAATCGCCCGCGTCCTGGAGGAAGCCCGCGCCGCCGAGGGCTGCCGGATCTACATCGGATCGGAGCACCGGATGTTCGCATTGAGTGGTTCCTCAGTGATTGCCGCACCGTGGCGGGGGAGCGAAGGTCAGGTGGTGGGCGTTGTGGGTGTGATCGGCCCGACGCGGTTGAACTATGCCCGAGTGGTCCCCATGGTTGATTTCACGGCCCAGGCCCTAACCAGAATGATGGAACGATGACGCCAGAAAACGAGATTGAAGACACTGAATTTGCTGCCGAACATGAGGCGGACAGCCCCCACGGCGAGCGCATCGCCGAGCTGGAGCAGCAGTTGGACGAAGCCACTGCAGCGAAACTTTATGCCGCCGCCGAGGCGCAGAATGTGCGCCGCCGGCTGGAAGCGGAAAAAGTCCAGGCATCGGCCTATGCGGTCACCGGCTTTGCCCGCGACATGCTGGCGGTGAAGGATAACCTTGACCGTGCGCTGGCGGCGGTGACCGACGAACTGCGCGCCGACGCGACCGCAGCGAACTTCCTGGCCGGGATCGAGGCGACGGCGCGCGAGCTGGATTCGATCTTCGCGCGCAATGCGGTGACCAGGGTCGAGGCCAAGGGCCTGCCGATGGACCCCAACCGCCACCAGGCGATGATCGAAGTGCCGAGCGACGCCGAAGCGGGCACGATCGTCGAGGTGATGCAGCCGGGCTATATGCTCAAGGATCGACTTCTTCGTCCGGCGTTGGTGGCTGTGGCGAAGGCTCCGTAGTCGCCCCTGCGGGTGGTTGTGGCGAAGGCTCCGTAGTCGCCGCGTTTTCTGAAGGCTGATCCTCCGAAGTCGGCGCGTTCTCTGAAGGCCGATCCTCCGAAGTCGGCGCGTTTTTTGAAGGCTGATCCTCCGAAGTCGGCTCTGCGGGAGGCGGTGGCGAAGGCTCCGTAGTGTCGGTCAGGAGCAAGGGCTCGGACGTCGGTTCTTCCGCAGGAGGACCGTCGTCCGGGGCTGCTTCCTCCTCTTTCTCCTCGATATCGAAGAAATCACGCCGCCGCGCCTCGTCGTCGGCCATGCGACCGGCGACCTCTGCGGCATCTTCCGCTGCCCAGTCGGCGAGAACCGCCTCATAGTGCGTCATCTCGTCGGGGGTGAGGACACGATAATATTCCTCGTCGCCCCACTTGTCCTGCTGGAAGCCGGTGAAGCCGGGGGGCGGGGGGAAATTGGTGAAGCAGCCGTCGACATTGGTCCACACGCGGTCGCTGAGGTCGTCGTCATCGCTCTCGGCCAGCGCGAGGGCTTCCTCGCGGGCGTCGATCGAGCCGTCACGGATGCCCTTCATCAGCGCCAGCTGGTCGGCGAGGGAGGGATGACTGTCTCCGTCAGCGGCGGGTTTTGGACAGGCTGGACAGTGTGGCGCAGAATCGGCGTCGCCAGTTGGTGCCGGTGGCGAAGGCGGGGGCGCGAAGGCGATGGCGGCGGCGGCGACAACGTCCCCGCTGCCGACCGCGACGAGATATTCGTCCCATGCGGCGCGCGGGCCATAGGCGGCGGGCAGATCTGCGGCGGCGCGGTCGCAGCGCTTGTCGAGCCGGTGGAGGACCGCGATCGACAGCCGTGTGTCGAAGCGGTGGCGGGTGATGGTCACGCCGTCGGCGCGGGTCAGCGTGTCGGTCACCCCGTCGAGCGCGGCTTCGGCCAGCCGATCGGCCAGCACGTCGCGGGCGATCGCGGCGGCGGCGTCCCACCCGGCGGCGAACAGCCGGTCGCGATTACGCAGCGCATAGGCGCCGGCGCGGGCGAGCCCGGTCATCTCGCACGCCTCGCCGACCTTGCCGGTCTCGGCCAGCGTATCGAGGAACAGGCGGCGCGAGAATGGGCTCCAGCCATGATCCTGCGGGCGGTCGGGGCACAAAGCGGCAAGCTCGTCCATATGCCATTGGCGAAGTTCGTTGAGCGTCATGGGCAAAAGCTCACCAGGAGCAATCGGCGTGGCGGGCTCGACCGATACGCCGTCCGAACCGGAGGGGACAAGGGGATCGCGCCCCGACGGAGAGGGGCCGTACCCCGGTGCATGGTTGGTCATGGCGCGCGCGTAACCCATATGGTTCACTGTAGGATAGGTAAATATTTTGCGGGAGGAGCGCGCGGGGGTCTTTACGGGGCGCGCGGGTCGGCGCATCTTCCGCGCTCCACCGTCCAGGAGTCTGTTCATGCGCTCGGTAATTTTTAGTGCGGTTGCCCTCGCCCTGCTGTCGTCGACCCCCGCGATTGGCGCGCCGTGTCGCGAGAAGGGCAAGTTCGTGAAGTGCGTCACGGTGAAGAAGGTCGCGGTAAGGTGCCGGGCGAACGGCAAATTCGCCAAGTGCGGGACCAAGGGCGCCAAGCCGGCTTAATCGGGCACGCTGAAGTTCGTCACGAAGGAGGCGCGCTCACCGCAAGGGGGCGCGCTTTTTTCATGTGGGGTAAAGGAGGATGGGATGCCGAAGATGGTGCGCAAGAGCGACCTGCCAAGCAAGATTTGCGCGGCCTGCGGACTACCGTTCGCCTGGCGCAAGAAATGGGCGCGTGACTGGGACGCGGTGAAATTTTGTTCGGAGCGGTGCCGGGGGGAGAAGGGGAAGGGGTAGGGGGGGCCTCCTAAGGTGTGGCTGACGCGCGGGCGTCGGTGGACGAGCCCTTGAACGGCGCAACCTTGATCTCCCCCTCGCGCTTACGAGCCTGAACAATGTCGTAGCTGTTCTGCATCCGCATCAGCGTGTCCATCGAAACGCCGAACGCCTTTTCCACGCGCAGCGCCATCTCCGGCGACAGCTGCGACCGCTCGTTGAGCAGCGTCGACAGCGTCGCGCGGGTGACGCCCAGCACTTGCGCCGCCGCAGTCACCGACAGCCCAAGCGGCTCGATGATTTCCGACTTCACGAAACCGCCCGGATGCGCCGGGTTCTTCATGCGAATGCCTGCAATCGCACTCCCGATATTCTCACTCATGGGCCACCTCCTAGTGGTAATCCTCATAATCGAGGTCGATGATCTCAATCTCTTCGCGGTCGATCCGGAACGTCATTCGCCAATTCCTCGTCACGAACAGGCTCCACGTCCCTTTGCGCCCGCCGGTCAGAAGATGGGCCTTCCAGCTCGGCACGGTGCGCAATTCCTCTTCGCGCTCCATGTCTTGGAGGAACGAGACGATGCGCTGGACCTTGATGACCACGGCGGGCTGCAATCCACTAACATCGCCATCTTCGATGAAATTCCGCAAGCCTTTGTGGATCACGTTCCTGATCTTCATGGTTCGGCATAGCGAGCAGGGCGTTCGGTGTCAAGTTACGCTATACGAAAAATGATATAGGGGCGAGGGGAGTTGCCGGGCCGATTTCGTCGAATTGCCAACGGATGATGTGCGATATCCCGGGTCAGGCCAATGATGACGGGTTGTGCCGCGGTTCCCCACTACCGCCCACGCTCCCCCCTTGCTAAGCCGCGCTCATGCAACCCACCGCCGACCAGGAAATCGAAGTTCCGTTCGAGGCCGCGCTGTCCGAGCGCTATCTCGTTTATGCACTGTCGACGATCACGGCGCGGTCGCTGCCTGATGTGCGCGATGGGCTGAAGCCGGTTCACCGGCGGCTGTTGTGGGCGATGCGGTTGCTCAAGCTCGACCCGGCCAGCGCCTACAAGAAATGCGCGCGGGTGGTGGGCGATGTCATCGGCAAATATCATCCGCATGGCGACCAGTCGGTCTATGACGCGATGGTGCGGTTGGCGCAGTCGTTTTCGCTGCGCTATCCGCTGGTCGACGGGCAGGGCAATTTCGGCAACATCGACGGGGATAATGCCGCCGCCTATCGCTATACCGAAGCGCGGCTGACGGGGGTCGCGACGCTGCTGATGGCCGGGCTCGACGAGGGCACGGTCGACTTCAAGCCGACCTATAATGGCGAGGAAGAAGAGCCCGAGGTGATGCCCGGGCTGTTCCCCAATCTGCTCGCCAACGGATCGAGCGGGATTGCGGTGGGGATGGCGACGTCGATCCCGCCGCATAATGTCACCGAGCTGATCGAGGCGGCGGTGCATCTGATCGATAATCCGTTGGCCGAGGATCGGGCGCTGATGGACTTTGTCCATGGGCCCGATTTTCCGACCGGGGGGGTGCTGGTGGATGGGCCAGAGTCGATTGCGCTGGCGTACAAGACCGGGCGGGGGAGCTTTCGGCTGCGCGCGAAGATCGAGACGGTGCGCGAGAAGGGCGGGGGGTGGCATTTGCTGGTCCACGAGATCCCCTACGGGGTGCAGAAGGGCAAGCTGATCGAAGTGATCGCCGGGCTGATCGGCGACAAGAAACTGCCGATCTTGGCCGATGTGCGCGACGAGAGTGCCGAGACGCTGCGCGTGGTGCTGGAGCCGCGGTCGCGGACGGTGGACCCCGAGCTGCTGCTGGAAAGCCTGTACCGGATGAGCGAGCTGGAGGTGCGCTTCCCGCTCAACCTCAACGTGCTCGACAAGAACCGGACGCCGGGAGTGATGAGCCTGAAGCAGGCGCTGACCGCGTGGCTGGCGCACCAGATCGAGGTGCTGGTGCGGCGGGCGTCGGTGCGGATCGGGAAGATCGATGATCGGCTCGAGCTGCTCGAGGGGTTCCTGGTCGCGTTTTTGAACCTCGACCGGGTGATCGAGATCATTCGCACCGAGGACGAGCCCAAGCCGGTGATGATCGCCGAATTCGGGCTGACCGATCGGCAGGCCGAGGCGATCCTCGACATGCGGCTGCGGCGGCTCCGCAAGCTTGAGGAGATGGAGATCCGCAAGGAGCGCGACGGGCTGGTCAAGGAGCGCGAGGGGTTGGCGGGGCTGATCGAGAGCCCATTGAAGCAGCGCAACAAGCTCAAGCGCGACCTCAATCTGGTCAAGGACAAATGGGGCGATGCGCGGCGGACGGCGATCGAGGAGGTTGCGGTCGGCGGGGGCAAGATACTCGACTGGTCGGCGATGATCGAGAAGGAGCCGATCACGGTGATGCTGTCGCAGCGCGGCTGGGTGCGGGCGATGAAGGGGCATGTGGCGCTGGCGGAGGTCGCCGAGCTGAAATGGCGCGAGGGCGACGGGCCGGCTCACGCATTCCATGCGCAGACGACCGACAAGCTGCTGCTGCTAAGCGAGAATGGGCGAGCCTATACGCTGGGCGGGTACAAGCTGCCCGGCGGGCGCGGGTTCGGCGAGCCGGTGCGGCTGACAATCGACTTGCCCGCCGAGGTCGAGATTGCCGCGTTCATGGTGGCGAAGGTCGGCATGAAGCTGCTGGTCGCGTCGTCGGACGGGCGCGGGTTCGTGACGAGCGGCGAGGCGGTGATGGCCGAGACGCGCAAGGGCAAGCAGCTGGTGAACCTGCGTCCCGGGGCGAAGGTCGCGGTGCTGCGCGTGGTGCCCGAGGGCGCCGACGCGGTGGTCGTGGTGGGGGAAAATCGCAAGATGCTGCTGTTCCCGTTGGGCGAGCTGCCCGAGATGGGGCGCGGCGCCGGGGTGCAGCTGCAACGCTATCGCGATGGGGGCTTGAGCGATGTAATCGCGGTGCGGATGGCCGATGGGCTGAGCTGGCCGCAGGGTGGCGGCAGCGGGCGGATGCGGACCGAGAGCGACCTTTCGCCGTGGCGCGCGGTGAGGGGTGCCGGGGGGCGGATGGCGCCGATCGGGTTTCCAAGGTCGGGCAAGTTCGGGGGTTAGGACACGGGAACCGTAGCGCTGTTGCGGTGATCATTGATCAATCATGCATTTTTTCGCGGCGGGCGGGTTGCGCAATGCCCGCATGTGTTGGACGATCGCTGCAAGTACAGGGGTGCGGGGGTAGGCGTGAAACTAGTTCAGATGGCGGCCGCGATGATTTCGGCCATTGGCGGTGCAGCGGCAGCGGCGCCGACCGAGATTCGCACGGTCCCGATCCCGGCCTGGGTGCTCCCACCGCCCGCGACTGCGCCGGCCCCGGGCAAGGATGAGGCCGACGGACCGCTCCAGTTCCGCTTCCTTGACCAGCAGGTGCGGATCGGGCCGAACGGCGACGAACTGTACATGGCCTATCAGGTGAAGATCCAGAAGCCGGAGGGGCTGGGGGTCGGGAATGTCACGCTGAGCTGGGAAGCCGAATCGGGATCGGCGGTGGTTCACCGCGTGCGGATCTTGCGCGGCAGCCAGTCGATCGACGTGCTTGCCGTCAACCGGTTCAAGGTGATCCAGCGCGAGGCGGGGCTGGAGCAGTCGGTGCTCAACGGGCAACTGACCGCCAGCCTGCAGGTGCCGGGGCTCCAGGTCGGCGACGAGCTGGACGTCGCGGCCACGGTGTTCCAGTCCGAACCGGCCTTTGTCGGCCATTCGTCGGGGGTCGACCAGCTGCCCGTACTGGGCACGCCGGGGACGTTCCGGACGCGGCTGCTGTGGCCCGAGCAGCGGGCGATGGCGACGCAGTTGTCAAGCGACCTGCCCGCCGTGTCGTTGTTGTCGGCCAAGGGGGAGAAGGTCTTCACGATCGAAATGAGCAACCCGGCGGGCGCGGTGCCGACCGAGGGCGCCCCGGCGCGCTATAATGTTCGCCGCCTGGTCGAATATTCCGATTTTGGCAGCTGGTCCGAAGTGTCGCGGCTGTTTTCCAACGCGGTCGAGGCGGCGGTGCGGCTTGCCCCCGGGTCGCCGGTCAGGGCGGAGGCGGCGCGGATCATGGCGGCGGCCAGCACGCCGGCAGCGCGGTCCGAGCTTGCGCTGCGATCGGTCGAGGAGAATATCCGCTATGTCTATGTCGGGCTTGCCGGGGGAAATTACCGCCCGGCGACCGCCGACGAGAGCTGGGCCCGCAAGTTCGGCGACTGCAAAGGCAAGTCGGTGCTGCTGCTGGCGCTGCTGCGCGAAATGGGGATCCCGGCCGAGCTGGTGCTGGTCAACAGCAAGGGCGGGGACGAGATCGGGCAGCGGCTGCCAAGCCCGGCGCTGTTCGACCATGTGATTGTCCGCGCCACGGTCGACGGCAAGCCGGTGTGGCTCGATGGCACAAGGTCGGGCGATGTGCACCTCGGGCTGCTGCCCGCGCCGACCTATCGCTGGGTGCTGCCGGTTCGCGCGGCGGGGGCCGGGATCGAGCGATTGCCGAGCGTCATGCCGACGATCCCGCTGCTGATCGGGGTCGTGAATATCGATGCGACCGCCGGCTTCGACATCGAGGCGAAGGTGCGGATGGAAAACATCCTGCACGGCGATGAAGGCATGGCGGTGAAGTCGGCGATTGGCGCCATGTCGAAAACGGATGCCGATCGGGCGCTCAAAAGCTATTGGCGCAACGAGGCCAGCTGGGTCGAGCCGACGACCGTGGCTTGGCGGTACGACGAGTTGCGCGGGTCGACGGTGCTGACAATGACCGGGACGGGCAAGCCCGACTGGACCGGCAGCGCCAGTGACGGCCGCAGCCTGGCGATCGCCGGGGCGGGATTTTATCCCCCCGATCTGAGGCGACGGTCTGCCGACCAGGACCAGACGGCAACCTGGGCAACCGAATTTCCGCGCTTTCGCTGCTATGCGACGACCATCAAGCTGCCGCCTCGACGTGCCGGATGGCACTGGACCTATTCGTCCAAACCGGTCGCGACAACGCTTGGCGGCACCCAATATTGGCGACGCGCGCTACTGGCCAATGGAGTCATGCGGACCCTGATGAGCAGCCGCACGATGGGCCCCGAGATTTCCGCGGTCGAGGCCCGCCACACCAATGATGCGATCCCCGGCTTCGACAATGACGTGTCGACGGTGTTCGAGGCGAACGATCCGGGCAAGCCGGTACCGAATGGCGCGTCGGGGGTTCCGTTTGGCGACACGGTCGACTGGGTGGCGGATCCGGGCGCGTGCCTGCCCTATGGAGCGGAGTTGAAGTGAAGGCGCGAGCGAGAGGTGCAGTTCTTGCACTTCGTCATGCGTCCTTCGCACTTGCAGCATAGGCGGGGTTGAGCGAGAAGGATCATGCCTTTCGAGGCATCCTCTCCTGAACCTTTCAAAGGGGCCGTTCCAGACCGGAGCGGCCCTCTTTTTTTTGGGTATCATCGGGTCGGTGAATGTTTCCTGTTGCACTGCACCATAAGCAGGGCGACAATGGGTCATGCGCAGATTGCCACCCGTGGGATCGATCCAGGCATTTGTCTCCGTCGCGCGGCTGGGATCGCTCAAGGCCGCGGCGGACGCCTTGGCGCTGTCGTCACCGGCGCTGACCCGGCGAATCCAGGCGCTGGAACAGTTCGTCGGGCGGACGCTGCTCGAGCGGGCGCATAATGGCATCCAGCTCAATGAGGCGGGCAAGAGTTTCTTTACCGAGGTAGCGCCGCATATCGACGCGATGAGCCGCGCGGTCGAGCGGATCAGCGCGCCGGACAAGGGCATGCGATTGCGGATTGCGGTGCCGTCACTGTTCGCGGCGCAGCGGTTGCTGCCGGTGTTGCCGTCATTGCGCGCGCTCCATCCGACGCTGCAGATCGACATCGACACCGGGGCCAACCGGCTGGCACGTCTGGTCGAGGAGGATTTCGACGCAGTCATTGCCCTGACCGACCGCGTCGACGATCGTTACTATGCGCGGCTGCTTCAGCGCGGACGGGTGATGACGATCGGGGCGCGATCGCTGAAGGAAGGGCCCGACGCAATCCGCGAGCCGGGCGACCTCAAGCGATTTTCGGTGCTGCTCCACCGCGACATGCCGGCCAGCTTCGAGCATTGGCGGCAGCAGGTCGGGGTGCCCGACCTGGAACCGGCGGGAATCAGCCATTTCGATGCCGGCCAGCTGATCCTTGATGCGGCGGCCGAGGGACTTGGCGTGGCGTTCATGCTCGACAGCCACATGGCCCATTCGCATGACGACCGGCTGGTCCAGATGTTCGACCAGACGATCGAAAGCCCGTACAGCTATTGGTTCGTGTGCCCGCCCAGCGCGCTGGAGCGCAAGCCGGTGCGGGCGTTTCACGACTGGCTGATCAAGCAGTTCGCCGACACGGTCGAGCCGGTCGGCGGGCGGATCGAGGACAGGGCGAGCGCGGCGCAGGAGACCCCTCGCCGGGCCGTTGGCGTTTAGATTATGGCCGAAATCGCGGGGCCGTTTCGGGGAGGGTCGCGAGGACGGGGAGGACCGCCAGCGCGACGATTGCGATCATCGCGCCGGGGACGAGCGGCCAGCCGGTGCGGGCGATGAGTAGCTGGGCTAGCCATGGAGTGAGGCCGCCGAAGATGGCGGTGGCGGCAGTGGCGCCGAACGCGAGACCCGAGAGGCGGCCTTCGCCGGGGAATTGCTCGGCGGTGGCGACGGCGCCGACCGCGCTGACCCCGCCGGCTACTGCAGCGAGCGAGAGCGCGCCGAGCAGGGCGTGGGGCGCGGATCCGCTCGCCATCAAGGAGAAGAGGAGAAGCGGGAGCGCGGCGCTTAGCAGGGCGAGCGCGATCAGGATCGGCTTGCGGCCGAGGCGGTCGGACGCGAGGCCGACGAACGGGGTGACGGCGATGACCATGACGGCGGCGGCGGTCGACAGCCACAGGGCGGCCCCCTCGCCGAGCTTGCCGGCCGAGGTGAGGAAGGTCGGGACGTAGGTGATGCCGACATAGTAAGTGATCGAGCCTAGGGCGGAGATGGCGAAGCCGCGGGCGATCCCGGCACGGTGGTGGGTGAGGCTGTGGCGCAGGGGGTGGGCGGGGACGGTACCCTGGGCTTGCTGGCGGATGAAGTCGGGGCTTTCGTCGAGCGTGGCGCGGGCGACGAGGACCGCGGCGGCGAGGACGGCGCCGAACAGGAACGGGATGCGCCACGCCCCGGCGGCCAGCGTGGCTTCGCTGGTCAGGGCGATGGTCGCCGCCGAAAGCCCGACCGCGAGCAATCCGCCGACTTCGCTGGCGGCGGCGGCGAGGCTGGCGATGAGGCCGCGGCGGTGGGCCGGGGCGCCTTCGACGAGATAGGCGACGACTCCGGTATATTCGCCCCCGACCGAGAAGCCCATTACGCAGCGCAGGCCGAGGAGCAGGACCCCGGCGACCGGGCCGACGCTGGCGCGGGTGGGGAGGAGCGCGGTCAAGAGCATCGCGAGGCTCATCAGCGCCATCGAGCCGAGCATCATCCGGCGGCGGCCGTGGCGGTCGCCGATATGACCGAACAGGATCGCCCCGAATGGCCGCGCGAGATAGGCAATGGCGAACCCGCCAAGCGTGGTCAGCAGCGCCGCCTGGCCGTCACCGAAGAACAGCCGACTGAGGACGGTGGCGAAGTAGAGGTAGAGGGTGAAGTCATACCATTCGACGATCGTCGAGAAGGCCGCGATGACCATTGACGCGGTGCTGACGGTGCGGGTCGACGTGTCGCTCATCCGGCCATTTTCGCCGGACCGATGGCGAGGTCAATGGCCGGTAAGGTCAGGTTCGGGGTGGCGGGGTCGGCTCGAGGGCCGCGAGGCGGCGCGCAGTGACCAGGGTCTGGATGACGAACAGGCTCATCAACGCGATTCCGACCCCGCCGACGAGCAGGTCGAACCCGCTGACCGGACCGAACAGCCCGGGATGCTCGCCAAGCGCCATCATCGCGATGGTCATGGCGATGAGCGCGAAGCGAAGCTCGGTCGGGCCGGCGTTGAGGTAGGACAGCTTCAATTCGCCCAGCACCCGCGCCGCGAGATAGGCATGGATCGAGAGCAGGAGGTAGCCGCCGAGCGCAATCAGCGCGACGTCGAGGCGGACATAGGGGCTGAAGCCGATGCCGGCGAGGATCAGGAGGGTGGTCAGCCCGTCGCAGCTATGGTCGATGAAATAACCGAAGCGCGGGCGTTCGATCTTGCGGAAGCGGGCGAGGCTGCCGTCCATCGAATCGCCGAACCACTGGACGGCATAGCCGACGATGGCGAGCATCAGCCAGGCGGGGGAAAAGTTGCTCAATACATAGCCGAGAAAGGTAACGACCGCGCCGATCACGCCGAGCGTGGTGAGCTTGTCGGGGGTCACCCAGGCGGGCGCGTTGGCGCACAAATGGTTGAGCAGGCGACGTTCAGAGCGCGCGAGCAGATTGTGCTGGATGCGAGTGAGCGGTTCGCATTCGACGGGCTCAGGACGTTTAAGCATGAGGGCTTATGACGGTTTGATGACGAAGCAGCAAGGGGAACCGTCGTGATTCAAGAGCGAATTGTCGCGTCTGGGGCTCGCTTAAGTTGCTGCAAGTGCGGCATTGATCGGGCGGCGCAGGGCGAAGGTGAGGGCGGCGCCGACGAACGCGAAGCTGCCGTCGAGCAGCCAGAAGCGCGTCGCGTCCATCTGGTCGTAAAAGCTGCCGACCCAGCCCATCAGGACCGTGCCGACGAACAGCGAGGCGTAGACCGCGCTCATCAGGCTGGCCGAGTAGCGCGCGGGGGCGGCCCGGGCGACGAGCGACAGGGTGACGGGCCAGTAGTACATGAAGGCGAACCCCATTCCGAAGAAGCTCGCGAGCGGCCACAATACTGATGTCTTGCCGGCGGCGTCGGGCAGAAGTGTGCCGGTGACGATGAGCAAGGCCGACAGCGCGGTGAGAAGGAAGCCGAGGGCGAGCTTGGTGATCCCGTCGGGCTCGCGGCCGCGGCGCGCCTGCCACGCCCACAATGCGACGAGCGGGGGGACGATGATGATGCTGGCGAAGCTGTCGGCCGAGTTGAACCAGCTTGCCGGGACGGTGCCGAGGCTGGTTTGCAGGCTGACATGCTGGTCGATCCACAGGATGCCGATCCCGCCGATCATGGTGTAGGTGATCGCCGTCGGAATATTGAGCAGGATGATCAGCGCGGCGGCGAGGCTGCGGCGGCGCTCGGCGGGGGTCAGCGGTGCGGTGACGGCTCGCGCTGCGGGGCGGGCGAAGGAGGCGGGGAGCAGGCGCTGGCCGAACAGATAGACGGCGAGCGCGACGAGCATGAGGCCAGCGGCGAGGGTGAAGCCAGCGTGATAGCCGTGGAGTTCGGCGACGGCGCCCGTGGCGAGCGGGCCGGCGACCGCGCCGATGTTGATCGCGGTCGAGAAGATGGTGAAGCCGCGATCCCTGAGCGAGGTCGCGCTGGCGGGATAGAGGCTGCCGACCTGCGCCGCGAGATTGCCCTTGAGGCAGCCCGAGCCCAGGATGAGGAGCAACAACGCAAGCAGGAAGCTCTGATCGAAGGCCATGGCGAGGTGGCCGCCGGTCATCAGCAGCGCGCCGAGGCTGACGGTGTGGCGGGGGCCCAGCACGCGATCGGCGAGCCAGCCACCGCCCAGGGGGGTGAAATAGACGAGGCCGGCGTACCAGCCGTAGATCAGCGAGGCGAAGGCGACGTCGGACATCGGCCCGCGAAATTCGAACAAATGGCGCAGCGTGGCGAGCCCGACGACTTGTTCGACATGACCGGGAAGGAACAGCTGCTTGACCATGTAAAGGGTGAGCAACGCGGCCATGCCGTAATAGGAGAAACGCTCGGCAAGCTCGGTCGCGGCGAGGATAGCGATGCCGCGGGGATGGCGGGTGAGGCCGGGGGCTGACGGCGTGTCGGCTGGCTGATCGTCGGTCATGCAAAATCCCCCCGGAAAGCCGCGAGATTAGCCATTTCGTGGCCGCTGGGAAGGGTCCGTTTCGGAACCGGCACTGGCGCCCGGGGGTTTGTGGGGCCAAGGAGATCAGCATGACCAAGTGGAAACTGGCCGTCGGTGTGGCGGCAATCGCCCTTGCGAGCCTGGCGCCGGGCATGGCGATGGCGGGTCCTGGTGGCGGGCATGGCGGTGGCGGCGGTGACGAGAAGCATGGCGGCGGCGGTGGCGGCCCGGGTAATGGCGGCGGCGACCAGCAGCGTGGCGGTGGCGGCGGCGAGAAGCGCGGCGGCGGTGGTGGCGAGAAGCATGGCGGTGGCGGCGAGCGGATGGGTCGGCCCGACATGGGCTCGCCGCAGCAGGCCCGACGCCAGGAATTTCGCCAGGAGCGACGCCAGGAATATCGCCAGGCGCGGCGCCAAGAGTATCGTCAGGAGCAGCGCCAAGAGTATCGTCAGGAGCGACGCCAGGAATATCGCCCCGAGCATCAGCGCGGCGGAGAGCGATTTGCCCGTAACGAACAGCGGCGGGGCGTTGTGCGCGAGCATGGCCGGAGCATCGCCTATGCTGCGGCCGGAGCCGGCGCGGCTTATGCCGGGACCCGCTATGTCGAACATCGCAACGATCAGCGGGATCGCGGGCATATCAATGGTTGCCCGCCGGGGCTGGCGGCGAAGGACAATGGCTGCATGCCCCCGGGTCAGGTACGATCGGCATTGGGCTATGGCGCGCCGCTCCGGTCGCAATATGCCGACGCCTATTTGCCGGGCCAGTATCGCGCCTGGTACCCCGACAACGACCAATATTATTACCGCTATGGCGATGGCTATGCCTATCGCGTGGGGCGGTCGGACAATCTGGTCAGCGGGCTGTTTCCGCTTTCCGGCAATGGCTATTATGCTCCCGGCGAGCTGTATCCGGCGGCCTATGATATCTATAATATTCCCCAGCCTTATCAGGGATATTACCCCGATAACGGCGATTATGATTATCGCTATGGCGACGGCGCAATCTATCAGGTCAACCAGTCGAGCGGGCTCATCGAAAGCATCGTCGCGCTGCTGACGGGGGGCGGTTATGGCGGCGGGCTTGGCGGCGGGCTTGGCGGTCTGGGCGGCGGCTATGGCAGCGGGCTTGGCGCGCTCGGCATCGGGCAGGCGCTTCCGGCGGGATATGACGTGTACAACGTCCCTGACCCATACCGCGACCGATACAGCGACACGGCTGACGAGAATTACCGCTATGCCGATGGCAACATCTATCGGGTCGATCCCAAGACTCAGGTGATCCAGGCGATCATCTCGGCGCTTTCGTGATGAGAGCGTTTTTGCTGACTTCGGCGGCGATTGCCTTGGCGCTCGGCGGCTGCTCGAAGGGTGGCGAGGGCAATAAGGTCGCGGCCTCGGCCCAGCCCAAGGCGGCGGTCAAGGCGGCCGGCGGCGAAACCATTGCCAAGGGGCTTGGCGGCGACCAGCGCTTCGTCGCGGCGGTCAAGGCCGCGGGGATGGAGCCGGTGTTCGCCGGGCCCGGGCCCTATACCGTGCTGGTGCCGACCGACGCGGCGTTTGCCAAGCTGGCGCCGACGGTGCGCGATGCGCTGATGGCGCCGGGCGGCAAGGCCAAGCTGGTCAGGCTGATCTCGCACCATGTCGTACCCGGCACGATGCTGACGTCCGATATTGCCAAGGCGATCGATGCCCATGGCGGCAAGGCGGTGTTGGCGACGATGGCCGGCGGCACGCTGACCGCGACGCGAAGCGGGGCACAGATCGTACTGAGCGACGCCGGCGGGACGACCGCAGCGATCGTCGGGTCGGACGACAAAAGGTCGAACGGAGTGATCGATCACATCGACACGGTGCTGGTCCCGAAATGATAAATATTCGCTACCGCTTGGGACGGTGATGCCTCCGGGGCGTTGAAGGGAAAAATCCCGCTCCGGAAGGAATATTCATGGCCAAGCAGCCCAAGTCGATCGCATCGTCGAATACCGACGCCAACATGATCGCCAGCGAAGCGCCGGGTGCGCCCGCGACCGGCACCAAGCAGACCAGCGGGTCGGGCAAGGGCAAGCCGCAGAAGGCCATGCCCGGCGGGCGCAATCCGGGTGTGGGCGGGGAGACTCACCAGCGCGCGGGGCAGGGCACGACGCCGGGTTCGGGGCCGCTGACGACCAATCATGGCGTGGCGATCAGCGACAATCAGAACAGCCTCAAGGCAGGGCCGCGCGGGCCGGTGCTGCTCGAGGATTTCGTGCTGCGCGAGAAGATCTTCCACTTCGATCATGAGCGCATCCCCGAGCGGGTGGTCCATGCCCGCGGATCGGGCGCGCACGGCTTTTTCGAATGCACCCGCGCAGTGCCCGAACTCACGATGGCGGCGCCGTTCCAGCAGGTCGGCAAGCGCACGCCGCTGTTCGCACGCTTTTCGACCGTGGCCGGCGGCGCGGGATCGGTCGACACGCCGCGTGACGTGCGCGGATTCGCGGTCAAATTCTACACCGACGAGGGCAATTGGGACCTGGTCGGCAACAACATCCCGGTGTTCTTCATCCAGGACGCGATTAAATTTCCCGACCTCATCCATTCCGTGAAGATGGAGGCCGACCGCGGCTATCCCCAGGCCGCGTCAGCGCATGACACATTCTGGGACTTCATCGGCCTGATGCCCGAGGCGACCCACATGATCATGTGGGCGATGTCCGACCGGACCCTGCCGCGCAGCTTGCGGATGATGGAAGGGTTCGGGGTCCACACCTTCCAGCTGATCAACGCCAAGGGCGCGACGACGTTCGTGAAATTCCACTGGCGGCCGAAGCTGGGATTGCAGTCGACCTGCTGGGACGAGGCAGTCAAGATTGCCGGGGCGGACCCCGATTACCACCGCCGCGACCTGTATGAGGCGATCGATGCGGGGGATTATCCCGAGTGGGAATTGGGGCTTCAGATTTTCGACGAGAAATTCGCTGCGCGGCAGCCGTACGACGTGCTCGATTCGACCAAGCTGATCCCCGAGGAGGATGTGCCGCTGATCATCGTCGGGCGGATGGTGCTCGACCGCAATGTCGACAATTTCTTTGCCGAGACCGAGCAGGTCGCGTTCCTGCCGACCAATGTCGTCCCGGGGATTGATTTCACCAACGATCCGCTGCTCCAGGGGCGATTATTCTCGTACCTCGACACGCAGAAATCGCGGTTGGGGACGACCAATTTCCACCAGATCCCGATCAACGCCCCCAAATGTCCGTTCGCCAACATGCAGCGCGACGGGATGATGCAGACGATGGTCCCCAAGGGGCGGGCGAATTACGAGCCCAACAGCCTGGCCGATGGTGGCGAGGCGGGCGGCCCGCGCGAGACGGTGGCGGGGTTTGCGAGCATCAGCGTGACGGGTGACCGCAACGATGCGGGATCGAAGCTGCGGGTGCGGTCGGAGACGTTCAAGGATCACTTCAGCCAGGCGCGGCTGTTCTTCCGCAGCCAGGCCGAGATCGAGCAGGCGCACATGGCGTCGGCGCTGGTGTTCGAGCTGTCGAAGGTCGGGGTCCCGGCGATCCGCGAGCGGGTGATCGGCAATTTGCTCAACGTCGATGTCGGGTTGGCTACGCGGGTGGCCGAGGGGTTGGGGATGGCCTTGCCCCAGGCAAATCCGGCAGCAGCACCGACGATCGACATGAAGCCGTCGGACCGGCTGTCAATCGTCAAGGCGGGGCCACCGCCGATGACCGGACGCAAGGTCGCCATCCTGTTTGCCGACGGGTCGGACGGGGCGCAGGTCGAGAAATTGGCGAAGCAGGTCCGCAAGGCTGGCGGCAAGGCGTTCACCGTGGCGCCCAGGGTCGGCGGGGTGACGATGGCCGATGGCAGCATAATGACTGCTGACGGGCAGCTGGCGGGATCGCCGTCGGTATTGTTTGATGCGGTCGCGCTGGTCCTGTCGACGGAGGGTGCCGCCAAGCTGGCCAGGGACAGTGCGGCGGTTGGGTTCGTGATGGACGCGTATGCCCATGTGAAGACGATCGGCGCCGATGCGAATGCTCAAGTGCTGCTCGACAAGGCCGGGGTCGAGCCCGACGCGGGGGTGGTGTCGCTCAAGACGTTCGTCGACATTGCGCCTGCACGGCATTGGGAGCGAGAGCCCAAGGTGCGCGATCTTGCCTAAAAATCAGCAGTTTCGGGATAGAAGCGCAACGGACAATTAACCGGTCTGGGGTAAGCCCCGGGGCATGCAGGTGCCAGCCCCTCGCAATCCGGTTTTCGCCGGAGTGTCTGACGTGGACGCGTCGGAGGGGCTATATGCTACGCTCACCCCCGCCGACCGGGCGCTGCTCGACGCGCTGCCGATTGCCGCAGCGGTGGTCGGGCGGGGCGACGACGGGGCGATGCGGCTGATGGCGTGGAACCGGCGGCTGGAACAAGCGGTCCGATCCTCCAACGAAGATATGTTCGATCCAGCCGACATGGCGCTGTTTCACGAAGGACGGATTTCGGGGCTGCTCCGCGATTTCCTTGACGGTAATGCTACGGGCGTGGCGAGCGACGAACTTGAGTTTCGCGATGGCGACGGGGTCGGGGCGCGGCATTTCCGGATGAAGCTGGCGCCGCTGCCGAGCGCCGCGAACGGGAGCCCGCGCTGTCTCGTCAGCCTGGTCGACCGGACGGTCGAGGTGCGCGCCGAGCGATCGCTGCGCGCCGAAATGCTGCGCGACAGCCTGACCGGCCTGCCCAACCGGCTGGGCTTTACCGAGACGATCGAACAGGTCGGCAAGGCCGAGATTGCACCGCTGGTCGGGCCGATCGAGCATGCCGTGCTGGTGGTCGACCTGCTGCGCTTCAGCCGGATCAACGAGAGCATGGGGAGCCTGGCGGGGGACGAGCTGCTGATCACCTTCGCGCGGCGGTTAATGTCGACCTTGCGGTCGGGCGACGTGCTGGCGCGGACCGGGGGCAATGAATTTGGCGTGCTGGTCGGGATCCGGCGGGGGCGCGACGATGCGCTGGCGGCGGCCGAGCGGATCCAGCAAGTTTTGACCCAGCCGTTCAAGCTGTCAGAGCTTGAGATCAAGGTCGAATGCGCAATCGGTGCGGCGCTGATGCACGACGGCGACGATAGCGAGGAGCTGTTCCGCAACGCCCAGTTCGCGGTCAAGCAGGCCAAGCAGGTCGGGCGGCCGCAGATTTACGAACCAAGCGAGGCGAGCGCGGCGCGGCGGCGCTTTTCTATCGAGACCGAGCTTCGCCGCGCGCTCGATCGTGACGAGCTGACGCTGTCCTACCAGCCGCTGATCGACCTCAAGACCGGGCAGGTGTCAGGCTTCGAGGCACTGGCGCGCTGGACCCATGCCGACCGCGGGGAGATTTCGCCGAGCGAGTTCATCCCGGTGGCCGAGGAGAGCGGGCTGATCCTGTCGCTCGGACGCTGGGCGATGGACAAGGCGGCGCACACGCTAGCGAGCTGGGACAAGGACGCAGGGGAGCTGTTGCCGCTCCACGTCGGGGTCAATTTGTCGGCGATCCAGGTGGCGCGCGACGATATCGCCGAAATGGTGTCGAGCGCGCTGCGGTCGAGCGGGCTGACCGGACACCGGCTGACGCTGGAATTGACCGAAAGCTCGATCGTCCAGGATCCGGTGCGCGCAACGCGGGTGTTCGAAGCCTTGAAGTCGCTCGATGCGACGGTGGCGATGGATGATTTCGGGACGGGCTATTCAAGCCTCGCCTATCTCCAGCGGCTGCCGATCGACGTGCTCAAGATCGACCGCAGTTTCGTCACCGGAATGATGCGCGACCCCGACAGTGTGGCGATTGTCCGCGCGGTACTCAGCCTGGCCGAGGCGCTGGGTATGTCGACCACTGCCGAAGGGATCGAGACGGTCGAGCTGGCGACTACGCTGGCAGCGCTGGGCTGTGCCAATGGGCAGGGCTTCTATTATGCCAAGCCGCTCGAGGCGGGGGCGGCGTATCAATATTTGCAGACGCGGCGCGCGCGTACGGCTTCGCCGCTCAATTAAAGATCAAGAAAAATCGGGCCGGCGGGGTTGCAGCAGGGGTCCGCTCCGCCGGCCCGGTCATTCTACGGCATCAACACGCTGTCGATGACGTGGATGACTCCGTTCGACTGCATCACATTCGCGATGGTGATGCGGGCTTTTCCGCCCTTGGCGTCGATCACTTGGAAGCCCTTGCCGTGCTTCTTGAACATCAGCTTGCCGCCTTCGACCGTGGTCAGCGTGGCGGTGCCGTGATGGTGCGCGGCCATCGACGCGATCTGGCCGGCGGTGATCCGGCCCGACACGACGTGATAGGTCAGGATCTTGGTTAGCGTATCCTTGTTCTCGGGCTTGACCAGCGTCTCGACGGTGCCCGCAGGAAGCTTGGCGAAGGCGGCGTTGGTCGGCGCGAAGACCGTGAACGGACCCTTGCTATTGAGCGTGTCGACCAGACCGGCGGCCTTGACCGCGGCGACCAGGGTGGTGTGGTCCTTCGAGTTGATCGCGTTCTGGACGATGGTCTTGGTCGAATACATGGCGGCGCCGCCGACCATGGGGTTCTTGGCGGTGGCGGGAACGGCGACGAGGGCCAGAGTGGCGCTCAGCGCGAGAAGGGCGGTTTTCATCGGGGGTATCTCCTAATTCGGCTCCAAAGGGGGGAGCGGTCGGAGATACGGCGGGGGTAACAGGTCGGATGCAGGCGACGCGAGCCTGGCGGACTAGACCGAACTCAGCGCGCCGCTGGCGACGACCGGGCCGGTCGGCTTGCCCGTCGGCGAACCGCCCATCGGCTCGAACGAAATCGCAAGCATGGTGCCCGCAGGGATCGTCTTGAGCGTCTTGGCCTCGGCGACGACGGTGTTACCGACGACGTGGAACAGCCCGAGCGGGATCGGTGGCTGGCCGTCGTGGATCGCCCATAGCTGCGCACTGTGATTGGCCGGGATCGGCATTGGCCCGGGCATGCGGACGATCTTTTGCGCGGGGTCGTAATAGGCCGCGAGCGGGGCGGTCTTGCCGTCGGACAACGCCATCGCCGCGACCATCTGCACCTGGGGGGCGGCGATGATCGCCGGGGTGGTGGCGTCGGGGCGGATTAGCAGCACGCCAGTGAGCGAGGCGGCGAGCAGACTCGCAGCCATCGCCAGCGGGCGCCAGAAACCGGGGGTCGTTCGGGCCGGGTTCGACGGGCGGTCGAGATGCGCCTCGATTCGCGCCGCGACAGTGGCCGGAGGAACCCGCTCGGCGCTACCGGCGAACAGGGTCGCGAAATGGTCGCGCCACTGCTCGACCTCGCGGGCGAAGGCGGGTTCGGCAAGCTGGCGGCGAAGCGCGGCGGCGCGGTCGTCCCCCTCGAGCAGGCCCAGCGCGAGCTCGGCTGCGGCGACGTCGGGATCGGTTGGAACCGGATTGGACGGGTTAGGAGGAGGCATCGAGGCACTCCTTCAGTCGGATGAGGCCGCGGCGGACCCAGCTTTTCATCGTGCCGAGCGGGACCGCCTCGCGCTCGGCGAGTTCGGCATAGGTGAGACCGTCGAAGAAGGCGGTGCGGATCGCGGCACGCTGCTTGTCGTCGAGCGCGTCGAGGCACAAATGAAGCGCGCGAGCGCCCTCGTCCTGAGCGAGCAGGTCGAACGCGCTGGCGCGGTCGTCGGCAACATCAGGGGCTTCGTGAAGCGGAGTCGAGGGGGCGCGTGCCGAGGCGCGGCGCCAGTCGATCGCGCGATTGCGGGCGATCGTCGCAAGCCAGCTGATCGGCGAGGCACGCCCGGGCTCATAGGCCCCGGCCCGCTTCCAGATGGTGAGATAGACGTCGCTCAAAACTTCCTCCGCCGCTCCCCGATCGTTGCAGATACGAAGGACGACTCCAAAAAGCTTCGCCGAGGTCAGGTCATAGACGGTGCGGAACGCGCTGCGGTCCTCGCGCCCGGTGGCGACGAGCGCTTCGACCAGCCGCGCGCGGGCGGCAGGATCAGTCACGGAGCGGGAGATAGAAGCATCCACGTTGGCGTACCTATGCCGAGCCGAGGATGCGGGCAATGGCTTCCGCGACGATCGCGTCGAACAGGTCGCCGGTCGGGAAGCCGGCATCGAGCCACGCCTGCTCGATCGCCTGCAGCGTTTTCGCGACGAGCGGGCCCTGGGGAACACCGCGGGCGATGAGCGCGCCGCCGCCGAGCGGGAGCCTGGGCAACTCCCATGTGGCGATGCTGGCGGCGTCGGCGGGGCGGGCGTCGATCAGCAGTCGGTCGACGGCGGAAGTATTGCCGAGGCGATAGGCATGGGCCTGGGGACTTCCGAAATTGGTCGGGTCGACCGCCTGGGCAAGGCGCTTGCGGTCCTTGAGCGACATTTTGAGGCGCGAGGCGATCTTCTCGGCGATGAGCGGATCGCGCGGCAATAGCGCGGCGAGGCGGCGGAGCGAATCGGCAGGGATGTTTGCCTGCCGCTCGGCGAGGATCAGCGCAGCGAGCGGGGCCGAGTCGGTAATCTCGGGCAGGACCGGGCGGAAAATGCCATGGTCGATCATGATCGCGAGGGTCGACACGGGGTCGGGTAGGCCGAGCAGGTTCATCAGCTCATAGGCGATCCGCTCCCGCGACAGCGCCATCAGGTCATTGGCGCGGGCGGTGCAGGCGGCGAGCGCGGGGGCGTCGGGCGCGCCCTGCCCGAAGCGCGCATAGAAGCGGAAAAAGCGCAGGATTCGCAAATGATCCTCGGCGATGCGAACCAACGGGTCGCCGATAAAGCGCACCCGGCGAGCGTCGAGATCGGCAAGACCCTGACCAGCGGGATCGCTGACCTCGCCCGTTAGCGGGTCGGCGTAGAGCGCGTTGATGGTGAAGTCGCGGCGCGAGGCGTCGGCCGCCCAGTCGTCGGTGAAGGCGACCGTGGCGCGGCGCCCGTCGGTGGCGAGGTCGGCGCGCAGCGTGGTGACTTCGACGACGGTGCCCGAGGTAATGGCGGTGATCGTGCCATGGGCAAGCCCGGTCGGGACCGACTTGATCCCGGCGGCGGTGAGCCGGTCGATGACCTCGGTGGGCACGAACCGGGTCGACAGGTCGAGGTCGGAAATATCCGAGCCGAGCGCGAGGTCGCGGACCGCGCCGCCGACGAAGCGGCAGGCGCCGTCTGTGGCGTCGAGCGTGTCGAGCAAATGGCGGATGCCCGGCCGATCGAACCAGGCCGCAGGATCAAGCTTCATGAAGCCGCCGCGACAGGTTGACGAGCATCGCCGCGGTCGCGCCCCAGATGCGGCGACCCTGCCAGTTGATCTGGATATAGCCACCGGCGCGGCCGTTGATCTGCGCGACCCTTTGGTCGTGGTTGGCGGGGTCGAGGATATAATCGAGCGGGGCTTCGAACCAGTCGGCGACTTCGGCCGGATCGGGCCTGAGCGAAAGGTCGGGGGGCACGACTCCGACGACCGGGGTCACGCGATAGTTGGTGATGGTGCGATAAGCGTCGGCGAGCCCGCACAGCGCGACGCTGGCGGGTTCGATGCCCAGCTCCTCCCAGGCTTCGCGAAGCGCGGTGTGGGCGGGGTCGCGGTCATCATCGTCGACCTTGCCGCCGGGAAAGGCGACCTGCCCCGGGTGCATCCGCATTTCCTCGGGGCGGACGATGAACAGCACGCCGGGGTGGGGCCGGTCGGTCACCGCGATCAGCACCGCCGCCTCCCGGGTGTCGCCGATATCGTCGTCGAGGTCGCCCGACGACAGGCCCGGCGGCGCGGCAAGGGCGAGCGCGGCGGTGAGGCGGGCGACCAGGCTCATGCGGGATCGCCTAGGGCGAAGAACGCGCCGTCGGACCAGATCCCTGGGGGATTGGCGGCTTCGGCCAGCGCGATTTCGGCCAGCTCATAATAAAGCGGGCGCGACAGTTCCGCCTCGAGCCCGCCTCGGACAAGAACTCGCGGCGAGGGGCCGTGAGGCGTGTCGACCAGCGTCAGCGGGTGGGCCGGGCCGACGATCAGCGCGTCGGTGCGGTCGATCTCCAGCCCGAGTCGGCGCTCCCGGCCTTCGCCCTCGCTGGTCATGGCAATGGCCCGGAACGGGGTCGATTCGACGATGATGGTGAGCCGCTCGGCGGGGGTGACGAGGACGAAGCTGCCGTCGGGCTCGCGGCGAAGGACGGTCGAGAACAGGCGGATCATCGCCTCGCGCTCGATCGGATCACCGCGATAGGTCCAGCGGCCGTCGCGGTGAATGACCATCTGGCTGTCCCCGCAATGGTCGGGATGCCACTGGTCGACCGGGGGCAGGCTGCGCCCCGAAATCGCCTCGGCGAGCCCGGCGAGGGAGTGGCCGGCGAGCGTGACGGGAGGGTGGGTTTCGGGCATTGCGAGTGCCTTACGCGCGGCCGGTCCGCGATTCCAGCCTTGCACTGCGGCCATGGCACCGGCAGGGGCCGAGCCATGGGCGCAGAGCAACAGCAAACGGCGATCGTCACCGGCGCGGGCAAGCGCGTCGGGGCCGACATGGCGCGCGCGCTGATCGCGGCGGGCTGGCGCGTGGTGGCTCACGTCCATCATGACGGCGACGTGGTGCCCGAAGGCGCGGTGAAGGTCGTCGCCGACCTGGCCCAGCCCGACTTCGGCGCGCGAATCATTGCGGCAGCGGGCGATTCGCCGACGCTGCTGGTCAATAATGCAGCGCGCTTTGCTGAGGACGGCTTTGGATCCTTCAGTGTCGCCGAGTTCGACGCGCACATGGCAATCAACGTTCGCGCCCCGGCGCTGCTGATCGAGGCGTTCGCTAAGGTTGCGCCGCGCGGTGCGCTGGTGGTCAACCTGCTCGACGCCAAGCTGGCCGCGCCCAACCCCGATTTCCTTAGCTACACTTTATCGAAACAGGCGCTGGCCGGGCTGACCGAGCTCGCCGCGCGGGGGCTGGCGGGGCAGGGGATCAGGGTCAACGCGATCGCGCCGGCGCTGATGCTGCCTTCGGGCAAGCAGGGCGAGGCGAATTTCGCGGCAGTCCATTCGCTCAACCCGCTCGGCCTGGGGGTCGAGCCCGGCGACGTTATTCGTGCGCTATTTTACCTGCTTGAGGCGGCGACCATGACCGGCCAGACGCTGACCATCGACGGTGGCCAGCGCTTTCTCGGACTGCCGCGCGACGTTCAATTTCTGGAGATGAAATGACAAATCTGAAGCCGCTCGACGGGCTGATCCCGGCGGGCATCCGGGTGCGCCAGAGCCGAATCATGCTCGATCGGCTCGAAGTGATGACCGATATCGGTTTTCACGACTTCGAAGTGGGCAATCCGCAGCGATTGTTAATTACCGTCGAATTGTGGCTGCAATCGATGACCGTGCCCGCAAACGATGCCCCCGAGGAGGCCTGGGACTATGATTTCCTGCGCGAGGAAATCCGCCGAATCGCGGGCTCGAGGCGGTTTAACCTACAGGAAACATTGTGCCATGCGCTGTTCGAGCGGTTCGCCGCGATGCACGGGGTGACCGACCTCAGGGTCGCCAGTTCGAAGCCCGACATCTATCCCGATGCGGCCGGCGTGGGGGTCGAGATCGCCTCCTTTGGGCGTCTGGAGCGCAATTAGAGGCCATTGCGTGTCGGAAACGGAACAAAATCGGTTGCGGCACCATTGAGCGTTCATTAATGAACTGCTCTTCGCCACTGATGATACATTGTAATGTCAGTGGCGAGCGAACCCGGACCAGGGTGTTTCAAAACCCGGTTCGGACGTGGAAAACACCCACGACCACACGAGGAGAGTTGCGGCTTAATGGCATACGCAAATCGCAAGCAAATGAGCTCCAACCGCACGGCGTCGATCATCGTGGTGGCGCTGCTGCACGTTGTCCTCGGATACGCATTGGTGACAGGCCTGGCCTATAACGTCATCAAGAACGCAGCGAGTGACCTCAAGACGTTCGACGTCAACGAGCCGCCGCCGCCGCCGGAGGAAAAACCACCTCCCCCGGAGAAGCAGCCCAACACGCCGCCGCCGCCACAGGTGGTCGCTCCACCGCCGCTGGTCCGCACCAACATCGTCACGCCGCAGATCCAGACGGTGTCGATTGCGCCGCCGCCGGTGATCACGCCGACGGCTCGCCCGGCACCACCCGCCCCGCCGGCACCACCCGCCCCGGTCAAGCGCGAATCGGCGCGTGCCAAGGGTAGCCTCGTGGGGCTGTTCTCGCCTGAGGATTATCCCAACTCGGCGCTTTCGGCGAACGAGCAGGGGACGACGGCCGTGCGCCTGACGATCGGTACCGATGGTCGCGTGTCGGGATGCGAAGTGACAAGCGGGAGCGGCTCGTCCGCCCTCGACACCGCCACTTGCAACATCCTTCGCCGCCGTGCCCGCTTCAGTCCGGCAATGGACAGCAACGGGCAGCCGACGAGCGATAGCTACTCCCAGCGGATTACCTGGCGGGTTCCCGCCGAATAATTGAACCCGACACCGCAATTTTTTCGAAGGAATTATACGATGCAAGCAGCTCCCGCCGCCACCGCCGCTCCGGCCGCAGGCGACAACCCATATGGCCTTTTCCAGGCGCTCCATGAAGGCGGCGTCATTTCATGGTCGGTGTTCATCATCCTGGTGATCTTCTCGATCGGCACCTTCTACATCCTGTTCACAAAGTGGCTGCAGCAGCAGAAGATCATGAACCAGGGCAACAAGGTTCGCGCCAACTTCTGGAACTCGCCCAATCTTCGCGAAGCCTCGACCAAGCTCGAAGCCAAGAGCGCCTATCGCTCGATCGTCGACGACGCGCTGGTGGCGCAGGACCAGCATGGCAAGCTGACCGATCCGATCGATCAGCATGACTGGATGGCAAGCTCGCTGGCGCGCAGCCAGGGCGGCATCAGCAACCGCCTCGGTGAAGGCCTCGCCTTCCTCGCGACCGTCGGTTCGACCGCGCCGTTCATCGGCCTGTTCGGAACGGTCATCGGCATCTATCGCGCGCTGATCAAGATCGGTGCGTCGGGCGATGCGTCGATCACCACGGTCGCCGGCCCGGTCGGCGAATCGCTGATCATGACCGCGCTCGGCCTGGTCGTCGCGGTTCCCGCGGTGCTCGCCTACAACTGGCTGATCCGCCGTAACAAGTCGATCGTCGAGGATCTCGCGGCGTTCACCAACGACGTTCATGGCTACATCATGTCGGGCGGCAACGTGAAGCCCAAGATGATGGCTGCCTCGGCGGCCCCGGCGGTCAAGGCTCCGGCCGCGGCTCCGATCAAGCCGGCTGGCGACCCCGTCAACCGTTAGGCGTAACAGGCCGGGCGAGGACATTCCCCGCCCGGCCGGTTTGCTTCACGAAGTTTGAAGAATCAAGGAAAGCCACAGCCCATGGCAATGAGCGTTAAGCAAGAAGGCGGCGATGAAGACGTGCCGATGTCGGACATCAACACGACTCCGCTCGTCGACGTCATGCTGGTGCTGTTGATCATCTTCCTGATCACCGTCCCGGTTGTCATCCAGAGCGTCCCGGTCAAGCTGCCGAAAGTTCGCTACGAAGTGACGCAGACCAAGCCCGAGAATGTCTCGCTGTCGATCAACGGCAGCCCCGACGGCACGTGCAATGTCTATTGGAACATGAAAAAGCTCACTTCCAAGGAATTGCTCGATCGTGCGGTCCAGAATCTGAAGGACCAGATCGACAAGGTCGGCGGCGCGCAGAACATCACCGAGGATAATATGCCCGAAGTGCATATCCGCGGTGACATCAACACCCCGTATCGCTGCATCGGCGGGGCCGTTTACACAATGCAGCTCGCCGGGTTCGCCAAGGTCGGCTTCATTTCGCAACCGGGCGTCGGTGGCGCCCCGATCGCGCGCAATTAAAGTTTAGGAGCGTTTCGCCATGGCGATGCAAACTACGGGCTCGAATGCCGAAGGCCAGCCCATGATGGAGATGAACACGACGCCGTTGATCGACGTCATGCTCGTCCTCCTGATCATGCTGATCGTCACGATTCCGCCGCAGACTCACGCGGTCAAGCTTGACCTGCCGCAGAATACCAACTCGCCGCCGCCGCCGGTGGAGCCGACCAAGAACAAGCTGGTGATTACGCAGGCGGGGCAGGTGCTTTGGAATGGCACGCCGGTGACGCTGACCCAGCTGCGCACCTATCTCGACGTGTCGCAGCAGATGAACCCCGTGCCGGAACTTCATCTCCAGCCCGAGCCGAATGCGCGCTATGAGCTGGTCGACGAAGTGATGGCGGTGACCAAGCGGGCGCAAGTCACCAAGATGGGCTTCGTCGGCAACGAGGCCTATTCCAACTTCTGACGAGTTAAACTCGATCGGCGTGCCGGTTGATGTGAGGGCGGTTCCGCAAGGGGCCGCCCTTTCTCGTTGGGGGCGGGTCTAGCGCGTCGATGTAGCGTTGGGGCCTAGCGCGCTGGCGGGTCGATCGTCTCGACCTCGCGTCCAAGCCGCCAGTCATGCTCGCCTTCCTCCTGGGTCGAGACCGGCTGTCCCGCCCGATTGCGCGCCGGGCGGAAGCGATAGCGCTGGGTCGCGATCCGGCAGGTTGCCTGGTCGAGCAGACGATTGCCGCTCGATTCGGTGACCCGGCAATCGGTCAGCCGCCCGTCGAGCGTGATGGTGAAGCTGAACACCACAGTGCCCTGCGCGCGGACGACAAGCGCCTCCTTCGGATAATCACTGCCGCTTATCCCGCCCGACAGGAGCACCGGTTCCGCTGCTCCGCCGCCACCGCCGCCGCCGCTTCCGTCACCCGACACCCCGCTGCCCGTCCCATTGCCGATCCCGCCGCGCCCGGTGCCCGGTCCGTCGATCGTTGCTGCACCCGATTTGGGCGCCGTCCCCCGGCCCGCCACCGGGGCGGCCTGGATCGGCGGAGGCGGGGGCAGCTTTGCTTTTGGCGCGGCGACCTCGCTCGGGGTATTTTGCTTCGCCGGGGGAGCAGCGGCGCCCTCCGGATCCTTCGGCTTGCGGGTCTCTGACTTCGCCTGTTCGGGCGGCGGCGGGACGGGGGTCGGGGGCTGGTCGCTCAGCGCGAACAGCTTGAGCGCCTCGTCGGGACGCGGGATGTTATGGACCCCAAGCCCCGACATGATGCCATAGCCGATGGCGAGGTTGATCGCGGTCGCTAGCACCGCCGATCGGATCCGGTCACGCGGGGTCGAGAGGGGGCGGCGCATCATCATCCAATGACGCGCGCCGCCGCTAGTTCCAATCCCCTAACTCGGCGTCAAACCGGATGGAAGCCGAGCGACAGCCCGTCCATGCAATAGCGAAGCCCGGTCGGCTTTGGCCCGTCGTCGAAGACATGGCCCAAATGCCCGCCACAGCGGCGGCAATGGACTTCACGACGGACCATCCCCAGGGTCGAATCGCGAGTCTCGGCGACCGCGCGGGGCAGGGGAGCATAGAAACTGGGCCAGCCGGTGCCACTCTCGAACTTGGTCGTCGACGAGAATAGCGGCAGTGCACAGCCGGCACAGACGAACGTGCCGCGGCGATGCTCCTTGAGCAGCGGGCTGGTGTAAGGCACCTCGGTCCCGCCCTCGCGCAGGATGTGAAAGCGCTCCGCGCCAAGCTGGCGGCGCCATTCGGCGGGGCTGCGACGGACCTCATATTTGCCGGGCGCGGCCTCGGCCGGGGACTTGCCGAACCCGGCGATCATCATCACCCCGGCGGCCATTGCGACGGTGCCAAGCCCGAAGACCTCGCGGCGTGATAAATTCGTCATCAACATTCTCCTGGTCGCGGCAATTCGCCGCGGGATTTGCAGGAAAATACGCTCGAGCGCCTGAACGGGATGCGAACGACGCCAATTTGCTTCATGGCAGGGCAATGATCGGGCGCGGAGGGACTATCGGCAACGGCCGTTCGACAGGGAGCAAGCGATGCGCAACTATGTGACCGGGCTGGGCTATATGACGATGGCGGGGGTGGCCATGGCGCAGGCACCGAAACCGGCCCCGCCGTTGGTCCCTCAGCCAGTCCATTCCGAGCGTATCGAGGTTCAGGCCCATCGCCAGCTGTTCATCGCACCCTCGGGCGAACCGTTCCGCGCGATCGCGGGGGCGCCCTATCCGGTTGCGGCGTGGTTCGCGCAGGCCGATGCCAATCACGACGGGCGGATCGATCTTGGCGAGTTCAACGCCGACTTCATGCGCTTCTTCGACCGGCTCGACACCAATCATGACAGGATGCTGAGCAGCGCCGAGATCAAGGCCTATGAAACCGATTTCGCGCCCGAGGTGGCGGCCGATTATGGCGCCAACTTCGTCAGTTCCCCCGACCGTTTTCGTAGTAGCAGCGGTGCTAGCGGTGGCGGCGAGAGTGGCGGCAGCAGCGACGGATCGGGCCCGCCCAGCGCCGCCGTCGGGCAAAGCCGCGAAATAGAGAATGACCTCGGCGCGGCCCTCGGCGGCGGCGGTCGCTATGGCCTGATCGCGATCGCCGAGCCCGTCGCGGCGATGGACACCAGCTTCAGCGGCCATGTCAGCCGCGGCGAGGCGCAGGCGGCGGCGCAGCGCCGGTTCAACCTGCTCGACCCCGATGACAAGGGCGCGATCGGCTTGAACGACCTGCCGCGCACCATCGCCGAACAACGCAGCGCGCGCCGGCGTTAGAGTCTGATCAGCTTCGCTGGTTCGGCACCGGCCCGCACCCCCACCCGGCCAACCCACACGGTAAACTGATTGGGTTGGCCGGGTGGGGGTGCGGGCCGGTGCCGTTCTCCGCAAAAAGACTCTAGGCCGCGATCAGCGGCCAGGCGATCGCGAGCAGCGTAGCGATCAGCACGGCAAGACTGCTGCCTAGTACGGCAATCGCACGCAGCCCCGCGCCGCGTGCGGTGACTGCTACCACCCCCATCTTGAAGATCATGTTGACCGCCACCGTGCCGCCGATCGCCAGCGCCGCGAGCGACGGGGACAGGGCGCCCGGGGCAAGTCCCGCCAGCGTGACGATCGCGGCGTCGACGTCGACGCTTCCGGCGATGAACAGCGACCAGGCGGTGCCACTTTCGCCGAAGCTCGCCTGCGCCCAGCGAACGAGCAGCGCCGCGCCGGCGACCGCGACTAGGAAACCGAGCGCAGGCAGCAGCGCAATCGGGTTGCCGATGACTTTCGGCGTTCCGGTCTCGGGCTCGCGTGCCGACCACCGCCAACTGACCAGCGCGACGACCCCACCGACGATGAGGGCGGGGCCGATCGCGAGCGCCATCGGCCACAATGCAGGGGCGGCAAGCAGCGCGATCAGGATCAGCACGCGGACGTACATCACCGCGCTGGCGATCGCGATCCCGGCGGTGAACGGCCCTTGCTCGCCCGCGCGGATCCGGGCCGAGAGTGACGCCGTGACCGCAGTCGAGGAATAAGCCCCGCCGATGATCGCGGTGGCCAGCGTGCCGCGCCGCTCGCCGATCAACCGGTTGGCGATATAGCCGACGAGGGAAAAGCCCGTGACCAGCACCACTACCAGCCATAACTGGAACGGGTTCCACGCCTGGTAGGGCCCGAGCCGATGGTTGGGCAGGAAGGGCAAAATCCCACCCGCGATGGCGGCATAATAGGTCAGTGCGTCAATGTCCTGGCGGCTCAGTCGGCGGACGAAGCGGTGCGACTGTTCGCGCACCGCAAGCACCAGTGTCGTCGCCGCCGCGCCGGCAATCGCGATCCCCGCCATCCCCGATCCCGCAAGCAACCCGACCGACAGCGCGATGATCGCCGCGACCAATGTCGTCGTGTCGCGATCGCGTTCGGCCGGGGTGCGGGCATAGCCAACGATCAGGATGCCGACGATTCCGGCGAGCGGGATGGCGCCGATCAGCGGCCCCAGCGTGGCCACGATCAACGCGTCGAGTCCCCCGGCGGCGCCGAGCAGGGTGAAGGTGCGGACCCCGGCGATGCGCGACCCGGCCCGGCGTTGCCGCAAGTGCCAGCCGCGCTCGATGCCGATCAGCAACCCCGCGGCCACCGCGGTGATCAGCCCGCGAACGATGACCCAGTCGAGCAAGAGATGCTCCTCTCGGCCCCCGTCCTAGCGCGAATTAGCCCGCCGCGCGACGCCTAGCTCAGGCCGCGACATCGTCGAACTGGAGGCGGGCGAGGCGGGCGTAGAGGCCGTCCTGAGCGTTGAGGCTGGCGTGAGTGCCGCTCTCGACGATCCGCCCGGCGTCCATCACCACGATGCGGTCGGCGGCGCGGACGGTCGCGAGGCGGTGGGCGATGACGATCGTCGTGCGATGCTCCATCAGCCGGTCGAGCGCGTCCTGGACCAGCCGTTCGCTTTCGGCATCGAGCGCCGAGGTCGCCTCGTCGAGCAGCAGCAGCGGCGCATCGCGAAGCAGCGCGCGGGCAATCGCGATCCGCTGGCGCTGCCCGCCCGACAATCGCGCCCCGCCTTCGCCCATGAACGTGTCGAGCCCATCAGGCAGCGCGCGCAGGAAGGTTTCGGCATTGGCATCGCGCGCCGCACGCCACAATTGGTCGTCGCTCGCGTCCCACTGACCATAGCGCAGATTGTCGCGCGCCGAGGCGGCGAACAGCACCGTTTCCTGAGGAACCATCGCGATCCGCGCGCGAATGTCGGCCGGGTCGGCGTCCTTGAGGTCGATCCCGTCGAGCAGAACGCGCCCGGCCTGCGGGTCGTAAAAGCGCTGGGCGAGCTGGAACAGGGTGGTCTTGCCCGCGCCCGACGGTCCGACCACCGCCAGCCGCTCATTGGGTGCGACGGCCAGCGTGAAATCGGCGAGCGCCGAGACTTCGGGCCGGGTCGGGTAGCGGAAAGTCACTTGCTCGAACGACAGCGCGCCGCCGCCGGGCGACGCGAACCGAACCGGATTGGCTGGCGGGCTGATGTCGGGGGTGGCGTTGAGCAATTCGCTCAACCGCTCGGACGCGCCCGCCGCGCGGAGCAGGTCGCCATAAGTCTCGCTCAGCGCCCCGAACGCCCCCGCGAGCAACCCGCCATAGAGCACGAACGCGGCGATCGTCCCGCCACTCATCCGCCCAGCGGCAACGTCGATCGCGCCCTGCCAGATGACCAGGGTGATCGCGCTGAACATCAGGGCGATGACAATCGCGGTCATGAACGCGCGCAGCAGCATCCGCTTCTTGGCGGTCGCGAACACCGTCTCGACCGCGCTCGTGAAGCGCCCGGTCTCACGCGCTTCCTGCCCGAACGCCTGGACGATCTTCATCGCGCCGAGCACTTCGGAGGTGACCGCGCCGACGTCGGCGATGCGGTCCTGGCTCTTGGTCGACACGGCGCGCACCCGCCGCCCCAGCACCACGATTGGCCCGACGATCAGCGGGATGCCGAGGAGCATCATCCCCGCCAGCTTGGGCGACAGCACGAACAGGATGACCAGGCAGGCGATCCCCATGACGATATTGCGCAGCGCGACCGACACGGTGGTGCCGACGACCTGTTCGATGATTGTGGTGTCGACCGTCAATCGCGAGGTAATTTCGGCCGGGCGATTCTCCTCGAAGAACCCCGGCGACAGGCGCAGCAAGTTGCGATGCACCGCAAGCCGAATATCCGCCACTGTCCGCTCGCCGAGCCACGAGACGAAGTAGAATCGCGTCGCGGTGGCCAGCGCCATCACGATCACCAGCAGCAGCAGATATTCGAACCAGCGCGCGATGCCCGCCGTCCCGGCCGTGCCGAACCCCTTGTCGATGATCAGCTTGAACGCCCACGGCACCCCCGATGTCGCGGCGGCAGCGAGCAGCAGCGCCAGGGCGGCGATCGCGATCCGGCCCGGATAATGGGATGCGAACCGCCAGATCATATTGAGGCTGGAGATGCTGCGGCCCTTGGGGCGCGCCGGAGTGTTGGCCATGGGCAGCGCCTAGCAGGGTGAGGCACGCTGCTCAATCGCGCCCGATGCCGCTACCACTTATGGTGCAGCTGCGAAGAACCGCTTGCCGCGGGAGCGAAAGCCGCGCACATCGGTTGTCACGCTAAAGTCTCGCTCGGGAAATCGCATGCTTTACGACGCCTATGAAGTGCAGAAGTCGATGATGGCCGGGGCGAGCAAGATCGCCGGGCTGAGCGCAGACTGGCTTAACCACCCGTCCAACCCCTTGAGCTACATGTCGATGGGCCCGATGGTCGCGGCCTCGCTCGACGTGTTCAGCCACGCCTCGGCGCCGCGCGGCAAGCCGGACTTCGGGATTGTGGAGACGAAAGTCGGCCGCAAGAGCGTCGTCGTCCGCGAGGAGTTGCTTGCCCGCCAGCCATTTGGCCAGCTCAAGCATTTCGTGAAGGAAGGCAGCGTCAAGGATGGGGTCGGGGGCCAGCCGCCGCTGATCATCGTCGCCCCGATGTCGGGCCATTATGCCACCCTGCTGCGCGGCACGGTCGAACGGATGCTGCCCAGGCACGATGTGTTCATCACCGACTGGCGCGATGCCAAGCTGGTGCCGATGTCCGACGGGCGCTTCAATCTCGACGATTATATCGACTATCTGATCACCTTCTGCGCGACGATCCACCAGAAGACCGGCCAGCGTCCGCACATGCTCGCGGTGTGCCAGCCGTCGGTCCCCGCGCTCGCCGCGGTCGCGCTGATGAACGAGGACAAGAATCCCGCGCGCCCGCTGACCCTGACCATGATGGGCGGCCCGATCGACACGCGCGAGGCGCCGACCGCGGTCAACACGCTGGCCACCGAGCGCCCCCACAGCTGGTTCAGCCGCAACGTCATCGCGACCATCCCGATGATGTATCCGGGCGCCGGGCGGAAGGTGTATCCGGGTTTCCTGCAGCTTGCGGGCTTCATGACGATGAACCTTGGCAGCCACATGATCAGCCATTTCGAGCTGTTCAAGCATCTGGTGAAGGGCGACGACGACAGCGCCGATTCGACCCGCGCTTTCTATGAGGAATATCGGTCGGTGTGCGACATGACCGCCGAATTCTACCTCCAGACGATCGACGCGGTGTTCCAGCGTCACCTGCTGCCAAAGGGCGAGTATGACCATCGCGGACGCCGGGTCGATGTCGGCAAGGTGCGTGACACCGCATTGCTGGCGATCGAGGGCGAACGCGACGATATCTCGGGCGTGGGCCAGACCAAGGCCGCGCTGAAACTCGCCACCGGGCTGAAGGCGGGCCAGAAGAAATATTATCTGGCCGAAGGGGTTGGCCATTACGGCATCTTCAACGGCCGCAAGTGGCGCGAGCAGATTGCCCCGGTGGTCGATCAGTTCATCGTCGACCATGGCGAGGCCAGGCCGCTCCGCAGGGCCGCCTAGCTCGCCACCTTAACTGGGGGGCGTGACGTCCTTCATCCTGGGCTGGCCGAGCGTGTTGATCGACCCCAGCACCCGCTTCATGAAGCGCCGCGCCTTGTACACCAGCCAGCCGGTACCGAGCACGATGAACACCGCGACGATCGCTGCCAGTACCGGATTGGCGATCGCCAGCGCCATCAGCCCGGTCGTCACGACATCCTCGCCGGCCGACACCGCGATGTTCGAATAGGGTTCGGGGCTGGCGTTGACCATCGCCCGCGCCCCCGCCTTGCCGGTGTGCGCCAGCAGCGCCGCGCCCCCGCCAAGCAGGAAGCTGACGACCTGCAGCGTGGTGTTCGAGCTGTCGACGATCGCCAGGCTGAGCAGCGCGCCGCCGAGCGGCCGGATGAAGCTGTGGATCGCGTCCCATGCGCTGTCGACGAACTGGATCTTGTCGGCGAAGAACTCCGCGAACGTCCCCACCGCCGCCGCGCCGATGACCCACGGATTGGCGAGGACATCGAGCATGTGGAGATTGGCGGGAAGCGCGATCCAGCCGAAATGCATCGCCAGGCCCGTGACCAGCGTCACGAGGTACAGGCGCCACCCGGCAAGCAGGCTGGTCGACGCCGCCAGCGAAAAGAGTTCAACCGGACCCATATGCGTTCCTTCGCGCGGCGTGTGGCAGGAGAGGTGGGGCGGTTCGCAGTCGGGTGCAAGTGGCGGCGTTTGCGGGCTAGTAGCTCGCCCCGACGAAATACAGCCCCTCCGGCGGCGCGTTGAACCCCAGCGCGGCGCGGTCCTTCGCCTCCAGCGCCGCGCTCATGTCGTCCGCTGACCACACCCCGCGCCCGACCATCATCAGGCAGCCGACCATCGACCGCACCTGGCGATGAAGGAAGCTGCGGGCTTCGGCGTGGACGTGGATTTCATGGCCGACCCGCTCGACCTCGAGCCGGTCGAGCGATTTTACCGGGCTCGCCGACTGGCAATGCGATGATCGGAAGGTGGTGAAATCGTGAAGCCCGATCAGCCGGGCCGCGCCTTCGTTCATCGCGGCGATGTCGAGCGCGACGGGGACATGCCACACCCGCCCACGATCGACCGCTGGCGGGGTGCGCCGGTCGAGGATGCGGTAGCGATACCGCCTTGCGGTGCAGCTGAATCGCGCATGCCAGTCATCGGCGACGATCGCGGTGTCGAGGATCGTCACCGGCGCCGGGCGGACGAGCGCATTGAGCCCTTCGCGCAGCTGGTGCGGAGTCATCTCCTTCGCAATATCGGCATGCGCCTCCATCGCCAGCGCATGGACCCCGGCATCGGTCCGCCCGGCGCCATGGACCAAAGCCTGCTCGCCGGTCATGTGGGCGATGGCATCCTCCACCGTCGACTGGATACTCGGGCCATTGGCCTGCCGCTGCCACCCGACGAACGGGCCGCCGTCATACTCCAGCGTCAGCCGCCAGCGAGTCATTCGACACTCATCGGCAAAGAGAAACCGCGCAGCAGCTCGGCCGGCGACATCGCCCCGCGACCGGCCCGCTGGACCCGCAACGGCCGGATCGCGCCGCTCCCGCAGGCAATGGTCAGCTGCTCGTCGAGGACCGTTCCGGGCTCGGCCTCGCCGGCGACGACCTCGGCGCCAAGCAGCTTGATCCGCTCGCCATTGGCTTCGAACCACGCACCCGGCGAAGGGGCGAAGGCGCGTACCTGCCGCTCGATCGCGACGGCATCGCGCGACCAGTCGATCCGCGCTTCGGCCTTGTCGATCTTGGCGGCGTAGGTGATCCCCTCGGCAGGCTGCGGACGGGGCGGATAAGCCGCTGGATTCGCGCACCATTCAACCATCGCCGCGGCGCCGATTCTGGCAATCTCGTCAGTCAGTTGACCGGCATCCACACCGTGTCCGAGCGTCTCCCGCTCGATCAGCATTGGCCCGGTATCGAGCCCCTTCTCCATCTGCATGATCGTCACCCCGACCCGGTCGTCGCCCGCCAGGATCGCGCGCTGCACCGGCGCCGCCCCGCGCCACCGCGGCAGCAGCGAACCATGGACATTGACGCAGCCCAGCCGAGGCGCGGCAAGGACCGCCTCAGGCAGGATCAGGCCATAGGCCGCGACCACCGCGACATCGGCATCGAGCGCGGCAAAGGCGGCCTGCTCGGCGGGGTCGCGCAAGGTCGCGGGATGGCGCACCATGATGCCCAGCGCCTCGGCCCGCTCATGGACCGCAGTCCGCCGCTCGCCCTTGCCGCGACCCGCTGCTCGGGGGGGCTGGGTGTAGGCGCACACCAGCTCGTGCCCCGCCGCGACGAGGGCGTCGAGGGTCGGCAGCGCGAAGTCGGGGGAACCCATGAAGATGATCCGCATGGGAGACGCCTATGCCGACCCTTGCCCGCCTCGCCAAGCGCCCTATGTCGGTAGCGATGGCTTCCGAACTCGACGCACTCAGTACTGCCCTCGCGCGGCTCCCCGGTCTGGGCCCGCGATCGGCGCGGCGCGCGGTGCTGCATTTGGTCAAGAAGCGCGAGGCGGCATTGGAGCCGCTGCTGGCCGCGTTGCAGGCAGTGGCCGACAATCTGGTGAGCTGTACGGTGTGCGGCAATGTCGACACGGTCGATCCGTGCCGGCTGTGCGAGGACCCGCGCCGCGATGCGCGATTGCTGTGCGTGGTCGAGGAAGTCGCCGACCTGTGGGCGCTCGATCGGTCGCGGCTGTTCCCGGGGCGCTACCATGTGCTTGGCGGGCGGCTGTCGGCGCTTGAGGGGATCCGCCCCGAAGACCTCGGCATCGACACGCTGGTCGGGCGGGTCGCGGCGGGCGGGATCGACGAGGTCGTGCTGGCGATGAACGCGACGCTCGAGGGGCAGACCACCGCCCATTACCTCGCCGAGCGGCTGGAAAAATATCCCATCCGCCTGACCCAGCTGGCGCATGGACTGCCGGTTGGCGGCGAGCTCGATTACCTCGACGAAGGCACGCTGGCGCAGGCGCTCAGGGCCCGGCGCCCGGTTTCGTGATCTGCCTCCCGGGTTGAAGTCGCGGGAGCAAAAGACTAATTCGCGGCCATGGCCATTCTTCGCATCCTCGAAACGCCCGACCCCGTTCTGCGCCAGATCTCGACCCCGGTCGAGGCGGTCGACGACGATCTGCGCGCGTTGATCGCCGACATGTTCGAAACGATGTACGACGCGCCGGGCATTGGCCTTGCGGCGGTCCAGGTAGGCGTGCCCAGGCGACTGCTGGTGATGGACTTGGGCGAACCCGTCGAAGAGGGCGGCGAGATGGTCAAGGAACCGCGCGTCTTCATCAATCCCGAGATCTTGACCACGTCCGACGACGAGGTGCCGTATAGCGAGGGCTGCCTGTCGGTGCCCGACCAATATGCCGACGTCTATCGCCCCGACCGCATCCGCGCCCGCTGGCTCGACGAGGCTGGCGTGCGCCATGAGGAGGAGCTCGAAGGTCTGCTCGCGGTGTGCCTGCAGCACGAGATGGACCATCTCGAGGGCATATTGTTCATCGACCACCTGTCGCGGCTGAAGCGCGAGATAGTGCTCAAAAAGCTGGCTAAGGCCCGCAAGGAACGCGGGCTCAAGGCCGCCTGACCGGCCGGATCGCGGCGGCGAGAGTTCGCTCCGATCCGGCGCCATGCTTCACCCTTCCTTTCGGAATGGGAGACGAAGACGATGGCATGACCTGCCCCACTTCCGATGTCCCCGAGGCGGAAATCGTCGAGCGGCGAGTGTCACGAGCCATGATCCCGCGCGAAGGGCTCCGCGACCTTCTGTCGATCTCGTCGGCACGCGAGCCGATACTTGTTGCCATTCGGGGCGAGCAGTTACGCGAACTGCTCAGGCTAACCCCGCTCGCGCAACTCCTTGCCATTTTCACTGTCCTGCTGATGGGGTGGGAGCTTAGACATGCCGTATCCTGGCCCGCGCTGATCGGTTGGATGATGGCGTCAATCTTCGTCGCCTGCGCCCGCATCATCCGGGCCAAAATGCTCAAACTGCGGATCGAGCGACAGATTCCGCCAAATGCGTTGCCCGAAACGACGGTCCTTGTCGCCGTTGCAGCGCTGCTGTGGGTCGTGCCGCCACTTCTGTGGTCGCCCATGCTTCCGCAGCACCACCAGATCATGATCGGAATGGTCTTGCTCGGTCTGATGTCCAGTGGCGCGACATCGCTCGGCATCGCGCCGATGGCCGCATTAGTCTTCATTCTAGTCCTTGGCGTAGGTCAGGTGCGGATGACCATTTACCACGAGAGCATCGCTGAGACATTGCTCGCCGCGACCATTCCGCTGAGCATGATTCAGTCGATCCTAGCGAATGGGCGCGTGTTCGTCCGGCAAATTAATTCGCGTTGCGATCTTGAGGAGCAGGGCCAGCTGATCAGCCTGCTGCGCGAGTTCCAGTCGAGCGGAAGCGACTGGCTGTGGGAGCTCGATGCCGATCTGAACATTCGATACCTGTCGATCGGCATGGCAAGGTCGATCGGACGACCCGTCGCCGAGTTGATCGGAACCAGCGCGCGCAAGCTGATCGATCCCGGCAATCGTCATTCGGCCCTGTCCGAAGGGACGCGCGCGCTGTTCGCCGCGATCGGCGGTGGCCAGTCGTTCCACGAAATCGCCTTTCCGACGATCGACGGAAAACGCTGGTTCTGCATGTCGGGACGGCCGGTGCGCGACGAATGGCGCGTAATTACGGGGTGGCGCGGTGTGGCGTCGGACATCACCCTGCAACGGGCGGGACAGGGCACCGACAGTATCAAGATTGCCCGGCGCGATCCTCTCACTGGGCTCGGCAACCGCCTTTTGGTGCGTGAAATGATTGAGGAAGCCCGGCTTCGCCAGATCGCCGGCGATGGCCAGTGTGTTCTGCTGTTGCTCGATCTCGATCGCTTCAAGCTGGTCAATGACACGCTAGGTCATGCCGTCGGCGACCAGCTGCTGATCGAGGTCGCCAGGCGGATCACGGCAGTGTGCGGGGAGAATGCCGGGGTTGCCCGGCTTGGCGGTGACGAGTTCGCAGTGGTCTGGCGAGCTGCGTCGGATACGCTGACGCTGGTCACGCTGGCCGAAGCCATTGTCGCGACGATGAACGAGGGCTTCATCATCGGCGCGACCCCGATTCACGTTGGCGTGTCGATTGGCGTTGCCCGGGCGCCGATCGACGGCGTCACCGAGGGCCATCTCATGCGCAGCGCGGACCTGGCGCTCTATCGCGCCAAAGAGCAGGGGCGGGGATGCTCGGCCTTTTACGAGCCGTGGATGCTGGCCAAGGCGCAGGCCGACCGTTTGCTCGAAAATGACGTGCGTGAGGCGGTCAGGCGCGGTGAATTGCACCTCGCCTATCAGCCGATTCTCGACGCGGCGTCGATGGACGTGGTCGGCCATGAGGCGCTGCTGCGCTGGTCGCATCCCCAGCGCGGGTCCATCTCACCGGATGTATTCATCCCGATCATCGAGGATGTTGGGCTGATTCACCAGATCGGCGACTGGGTCATTCGCGAGGCCTGCCGCCAGGCTGCGACCTGGTCCAGCGAGTGGCGAGTCGCGGTCAATGTTTCGGTCGCGCAGCTGACCGGAGCGGGCTTGCACGAGACCGTCGCGGAAGCGTTGCGAGACAGCGGGCTCGCGCCCCATCGGCTCGAGATCGAGGTCACCGAAAGCGTTTTCATGGGGGATGACACGGCAACGCTGGGCGCGCTGTCGAACCTTCGCAGCCTTGGCGTACGCCTCGTCCTCGACGATTTCGGCACGGGCTATTCAAGCTTCGGATATTTGACTCACAGCTTTTTCGCCAAGATCAAGATCGACCAGATGTTCGTCCGGGCGGCTGCCAATGGTCAGCGCGAAAGCATGGCGATTGTCGGGTCGATCCTGGCCCTCGCCAAGGGATTGGGAGTCGAAACCACAGCCGAAGGGATTGAAACCGCAGCGCAGGCCGAGCTGATGGCACACCTCGGCTGCTCGCAGTTGCAGGGCTTCCTGTTCGGTCGCCCAATGTCCGCCGATGCCGTCCGGCAGGCTCAACATCGTCCGGTTAAGGCGCCCGAACCGATCCGCCGCCGTGCCTGACCCCTTTCCAGCGTGGCCAACCGCCTCTAAAGCGCCCCCTCATTGGGGCGTCGCCAAGTGGTAAGGCACCGGCTTTTGATGCCGGCATTCGCAGGTTCGAATCCTGCCGCCCCAGCCAGCTTTGCTGGAATAGGCCCAGCTTTGGCCGATCCCGTACGATGGGTCCTCGGGGCGCGGGAAGTCGACCTTGCCTGCGGCGCGACCGAAACCAACCAGGTCGGCAACCAACGAAATATATATGGAATGGGTCGCCGACGACGATCGAGCCGATGGAAAACCGCGACCGAATATGGCCGGGTGAAGCAGGAGACCGCCAAGGCGATGCAGCTGATCGACCTTGTCGTGGATTTTGGTCTCAATGCTCAGCATCGGTGCTTGAGCCCTTGATTGCGCGGCGAAACTCGTTCTTGGTCGAATGATGGGCAAGGGCGATCATGACGAACGGGCTGGTGCGAGAGGCGGCGGTGCGCTTCGCCTTCACGGTACGATCGCGCGCGACCTGGGAATGAAGATCGTGTCGGGGGAGATCAAGCCCGGCGACATCCTCGATGGCGAGATTGAGGCAAGCGGGTTGCTCAACGTTTCGCGGACCGCTTACCGTGAGGCGGTGCGGATCCTGTCGGCCAAGGGACTGGTCAGTTCACGCCCCAAGATCGGAACGAGGGTCAGCCCGCGCGAGCAATGGCATTTGCTCGATCCCGACGTGCTCGGCTGGATTTTCCGGTCCGAGCCAGAGGAATCGCTGCTCGACGGTCTGTTCGAGCTCCGCCGGATCGTCGAGCCCGAAGCGGCGGCACTGGCCGCCGTGCGACGCACCGAGGCACAGGTCGAACGGATGACGGTCGCACTGGAAGCTATGGCTACCCACAGCCTGGCGACCGAAGCAGGGCGCGCCGCCGATCAGGAGTTTCACTCGGCACTGCTCGAGGCGTCGAACAATGCTTTCCTCATATCGATGATCCCCGGGGTCGGCGCGGCGGTGGCATGGACCACGGTGTTCAAACAGCGCCAGGTGCCGCTTCACCGCGATGCGATCCCCGATCACCGCAAGGTGCTCGACGCGGTGGCGGCCAAGGACCCGGCCGCGGCCCATGCGGCGATGGCGCATCTGGTCGACCTGGCGCTGTTCGACACGCGGCACGCGCGCGAACTGATCTACGAGGAAAGATCGGGCGGCGCCTGAGGCGCGACCGCGTCAGATCGCGTTTGGCCATGACCAGCAGTCCTTGTCCGACCCGATCGGCCGGATCCGGAGTGGTCGCTGCTCAGTGATTGTGGCGCGGGACGCCGATGCGCTGCGCGATCCGCTGATATTGCTCGGCGCCTTCGAGGATTGCTCCCGATTCGAGCTGGCCGACGGTGGCGCGCTGGATCGCTTGCCAGGGAGTCTGGCTCGCGGGATATTTGTAGCCGCCGCCCGCATCGAGTTCCGCCCGGCGACGCGCAATTTCATCGGGATCGACGAGCATGTTGGCTTGACCGGTATTGAGATCGATCCGTACGCGGTCTCCCGAGCGAAGCAGCGCAAGCCCACCCCCCGCGGCAGCTTCGGGTGAGGCGTTGAGGATCGAGGGTGAGCCTGACGTTCCCGACTGGCGTCCGTCGCCAATGCAGGGGAGGGCATGGATACCGTCTTCGATGAGGTGCACCGGCGGGCGCATGTTGACCACCTCGGCGGCGCCCGGATAGCCGATCGGGCCCGCACCGCGCATCACCAGCAACGTGCGATCGTCGGCGCCGAGGTCGGGGCTGTCGATCCGCGCATGATAATCCTCGGGACCGTCGAACACGATGACCTTGCCTTCGAACGCGTTGGGATCGTCTGGGTTGGACAGATACCGTTTGCGAAAGTCGGGCGAGATGACCGATAATTTCATGATCGCGCTGTCGAACAAATTGCCACGCAGGATCGAGAATCCGGCTGCCTCCTTGAGGGGTGCATCAAAGCGGCGAATGACTCGCTCGTCTTCGATCGTCGCGTTGCGGATCTCGTCGGCAAAGGTCGAGCCGGTGACGGTGATTGCGTCTTCGCTGATCAGTCCCTGCTTTAGCAATTCGGCAGCGACGGCGGGGACGCCCCCGGCACGGTAATAATCCTCGCCGAGATATTCCCCGGCTGGCTGGAGGTTGACGAGCAAAGGGATGTCTCGCCCGAGCCGCTGCCAATCATCGAGAGGAAGGTCGACTCCCATGTGCCTGGCGATCGCGGCAAGGTGGATCGGAGCATTGGTCGATCCGCCGATAGCGGCACTGACGACGATCGCGTTGTGGAAGGCGCTAAGCGTCATGATGTCCGATGGCTTTCGGTCGGCATGGACCATTTCGACGATCCGCTTGCCGGTCTCGTAGGCACATTCCTGCCGGTCGCGGTACGGAGCGGGGATCGCAGCCGATCCCGACAGCGACATGCCCAGCGCCTCGGCCAGGCTGTTCATCGTCGTGGCGGTGCCCATCGTGTTGCAATAGCCCGTCGACGGGGCCGACGAGGCCACCAGCTTGATGAACCCCTTGTAATCAATCTCGCCGGTCGCGAGCAGCTCGCGCGCTTTCCACACGATCGTGCCCGAACCGGTCCGCTCGCCCTTGAACCATCCGTTGAGCATCGGCCCGACCGACAGCGCGATCGCCGGGATATTGACCGTGGCGGCGGCCATCAGGCACGCCGGGGTGGTCTTGTCGCAACCAATTGTCAGGACCGTGCCGTCGAGCGGATAGCCGAACAAAGTCTCGACCAGCCCGAGGTAGGCGAGATTGCGGTCGAGCCCGGCGGTCGGGCGCTTGCCTGTCTCCTGGATCGGATGAACAGGAAATTCGATCGCGATCCCGCCCGCCTCGCGAATACCCTCGCGCAATCGATCGGCAAGGACGAGATGGTGGCGGTTGCACGGCGACAGGTCGCTTCCGGTCTGGGCGATACCGATGATCGGGCGATCCGACTGTAGCTCTTCCAGGCTCAAACCGAAGTTCATGTAGCGCTCGAGATAGAGCGCGGTCATGTCCGGGTTCGACGGATCGTCAAACCATGCCCGCGAACGGAGAGGGCGTCGGGGCATGTCACTCACGATCTGATAATCCTCTCGCTTCGATACGCCTATGTAATCAGACAAATAAATCAGGACAAGGACTGCGTTTACGTTAGACGAAGCATACGCCTGATAGCTGCTGGGCGGGAGGTCTTTGCAAGCGCGTCCTGGCGGCCTCCCGAAAGGAATCTGTGATGGTTCAGCCTTTCCAGCAGCGGTAAAACTACTATAGCCCGCCGCTATTCGATCATTGCCTGTGCCTGCTGTACGAGTGGGCCCGTCTCGCCTCGAAATGGCGTGCAATCGTCAAGGAAGGAAGTTTCCACCGATGTCCGACGATAAGCCATTCGCTCGAGTTGTCGCGCTGGTGCGGAGCGATGGAGCGCTGGTGACCGACAATGACGCCGTCGGCGAGCATGATGATTACACCAGCCTGGTCATCAGCACAGGGCAGTCGAACGGCGTGACCTTTGACATGCGCTTTGTCATCTACGCCAACGGCACTGAGCTGTTCGATCCCGACACCGAGTTGTCGCTGGGCAATTTCGAGATTGTGAAGGGCGAAGGCAAGGTCGTCCATGTCATGCCCAACATGAGCCGGATCAAGACCACCCGCACGCGTCGACAGCAGCGGACCGCTTTTGGTGGCCGGGCGACGAAACCCGACGAGCAGAAGTTCAACCTGGTCCTGGTACCCTTCAACGGCGTGATGATCGGCGACGCCGTCCGCCCGATCTAGGGACGCGGGGCGGTCACCAGGCCTGACGAAGGCTGGGTGTTGGCGACGATCGGCCAGCCGTTTCGCCATACGATCGCGTCGAGCAGCAGGACCCGCCGGGTATTGATCTCGTCGCTCGGCTTGGCTCGCGGCACTGCTCGATCGACTCCGTGATAGAGCATCCAGATGCGTCCGTTGCGGTCGGCGATCAACGAATTATGACCGGGCGCTGCCCATTTCGCATTGCCTTCGACGACCAGATAGGCGGGGCGAGGACGGATGGTGAAGGGGCCAGTCGCTGAGCGTGAGCGCGCAACGAACACCCCGTAATGCGCTTTCGTCCCGCAACAATTATCGCCCGACGCGAACAGATAATAATAGCCGCCGTGACGAGTCACCCATGCGCCTTCGACCAGCCGACGATATTCGGCCGGATCCTCGCTCTTGACCGGGGTCAGCAGCGGTTTTGGAGACGAACCAGGCGCGAATGAAAGCCGATCTTGCGCCAGTTCCTGGACCTTGATCGGCTCCATCCCCGAGCCCCAGTAAAGCAGGTGCTTGCCGGTTGCTGGATCGTCGAAGGCCATCGGGTCGATGTTCACATAGCTTGGCCCGCACTTGAGCGGCCGGCCGCTGTCGCTGAACGGTCCCTGCGGCCGTGATGCTGTAGCGACGGCGAGGCATAGCCCTTGCTTGTCGTCGCTGAGCGCCGCATCCGGCTTGGCTGAAAAATAAAGATAATAACGTCCCTTGGCGGCAATCACATGGGGCGCCCAGAAATCCTGAGTCCGGCTTGCCCAGGCGGGCTTGACCGGGAGTGCGTCGGCAAGCTCGCTCCAGTGTACAAGGTCGCGCGAACGGGCTGCCGCAATGTTGCGAAACTTGCCATCGGCACCCGTCGACTGGGTCGCATAGGCATAATAAAAACCGTCGCTCGCCCGCAGCACCGCCGGGTCCGGAAAATCATGGTCGATAATCGGGTTGGCATAGCGCGGCGCCGGCCCGGCGGCCCCGAGCAACGCGGCGAAAAAGGGGAGGAGGATACGCATCGTCTCAGTCTAGCGTGATGGCGGCGCTTGGCAATCGGCAGCAATTGGCGGCTTCCAAGGGCACATTTGAGGGCCTATTAACTGCTGGATGATCAGCGCACCCTTGAGCTTCGCCGTCGATGCCCTCGCCGAAGGCGAAGCGACCCTGTTCACCGTCCGGCCGAGCGATGGCGAGCCGCACCACTATCGCGTGGCGGGCGGAGATCCGCTTCATTATGAGCAGTTTTTCGAGGAGCTTTCGCGCGATTTCGGGACGCGTTTGCCGCGCCACTTCGACACTGTTGCCCCTGCCGGCAACGAGCCGCCGTGGCGGCCGCTGATCACGACCAACTTATCGCCGCGAATCCTTGCTGGCTACGGTGACCCGGCGGTGCTCAAGGATGATGACGGCTATTGGCTGGTGGCAACCTCCAACGATGCGCCCGATGCTTTCCCGATTCTTCATTCTGAGGATGGCGAACGCTGGGAACCGCGCGGTTTTGTGTTCGACGAGGGTCATACGCCAGACTGGACAATGGCCGGAGTGCAAAAGGCTGATTTCTGGGCCCCTGAAATGGCGCGGGTGGGCGACGAATATTGGCTCAGCTACACCGCCCGCGATCGCAACAATGTGCTGTGCATCGGGCTTGCGCGGAGCGGTCACCCGGCGGGGCCGTGGATCGACAATGGCGCCCCTTTGCTTGGCGACAGCGTCATCGACTCGCACATCACCATTCTCGACGGTGAGCCGGTGCTGCTGTGGAAACGCGACACCAATAGCCATTGGCCGCGTCCGCTGGCCGCATTGCTGCGGGAACAACCCCATCTCATTCCTATCCTCTTCGACGACGAACGTGACCGGCGTACGGCGGCATTTTCTGCGGCGGTGCAGCCTTGGGCCAATAGTCGCCGTTCGATGGAGCGCTTTTTCCTGATGCAGCCGCTGATCCGCGCGGCGCTGGCCAACTGGTCCAAGGTTCGTCGAGCACTTCAGGAATCAGGTCTCGGTCCACAAATCGTGACCGACATGAGCACGCCGATCCTGGCCCAGAAGCTAAGCCAGGACGGCCGCGCGCTGATCGGCGAGCCGACCCAGATCCTCGCGAACGACCTCGACTGGGAGGGGCATTTGATCGAGGGTCCTTGGCTGACCCGGCAGCATGACCGTTACTGGCTGTTTTACGCCGGTAACGACTTCACCAGTCCATCCTATGGAATCGGCGTCGCGGTCGCCGACAGCATGTTCGGGCCGTATATGAAGCAGCCCGAACCGCTGCTTCGCTCGACCCCGACATGGCTTGCGCCCGGCCATGCTTCCGTCGCGCCGGGGATCGACGGTCGACCCCAGCTTTTCTTTCACGCCTATCACCCTGGGACGGGCGGCTATAACGAGTTTCGCGCGCTGCTAACGGTTGGGCTGGAATTCGGTCAAGATCGGGTTACACTGCGCTAAGTGCCTATAAATATTGGAGGGGTTTGTGATGTTGGGTTTGAACAAGCGCCGCCTGCTGCTTGCCGCTTCGCTGGCCGGATTGGCCACCGCCGCCATCGCCGATCCATCTTTCGCGCCTGTTTTCGAGCAGAATTTTCCCGATCCGTTCGTGCTCGTCGCGAAGGGCGGGTTCATCGCTTATTCGACCAACGACGGCCGGAATTTGCCGATGGCGGAATCCAAGGACCTTGTGCACTGGTCGCCGGTGATGGACCCGGCGAATCCGGGCAAGAAACTGGACGGCCTGCCGACGCTTGGGGCGTGGGCGAAGAAGGATTCAACCTGGGCGCCCGAAGTCATGCGCGTCGGCGAACGCTATTTGCTCTATTACACTGCGGCGCACCGCAAGCTCGATCGCCAGTGTGTCGGCGTCGCGAGCGCGAGCGATCCGCGTGGACCATTTGTCGACAGCGCGGCTGAGCCGCTGGTTTGCCAGGTCGATCTGGGCGGGACAATCGACGCCGACGCCTTCCGCGACACCGACGGTAAACTCTATCTCTATTACAAGAATGACGGCAATCGCGTCGCCAAAAGCTCGGCCATCTGGGGCCAGCAGTTGGGCGCCGACGGGACAACTCTGATTGGCCAGCCGGTCGCGATCGAGCGCGATTCAAAGGCTTGGCAGCAGAAGCTGGTCGAGGCGCCGACCATGGTTCGCGTGCCCGGGGGCGGCTATCAGCTATTCTATTCCGGAGGCTATTATGGCTGGAACGACGATCAGCGCATTTCGCCCTATGCGATGGGCTATGCAACCTGCACATCGCCGCTCGGCCCGTGCAAGGACGCTCCCGACAATCCGGTGCTCCACAGTTTCAACGACCGCGAGGCCGGTTGTCTCAGTGGCCCCGGGCATCAGTCAATTTTCCAGGCCGCCGGGCGCAGTTTCATCGCCTTCCACGCGTGGGCCGCGACCAAGGGCTGCCGCAAGGTCGGGGACAGCCGCTTCCTCTACATCGCGCCGCTGAGCTGGAAGGATGGCAAGCCGGTGCTCGGTATGGGGTTGCGCAAGGCGCCAGCGCGCTAGGCGCCCATCGTCGCAAGATAGGCCGGATAGGGCGGGATGCTCGCTGCGAGGTCGGCGATCCCGGCAGCATAGCGCGCCATTGCCCCCGCCGCGGCATCGCTGTCGACCTGTCCGGTAAGCGGCGCCACGGCCCTGGGCAGGATCCCGCGGCCGATAAGCAATTGTGCCCAACTCGACGGGGTCAGCAATTCTTCTTCGAAGAACGGCAGGCGGCCGCGCGCACGCCATTGCTCAAGGGTCCGCGCCAGCGTGTCGGGCAGTTCGTCGAACGACGGCTCGAGCAGCATCCGCGCATCGCGGACGCGCAGCTGCTCGCGTTCGGTCCGGCGGTTATATTCGGCAAGCTCGAGCGGGTTCATGTCCCGACCGGGCATCAGCTCGATCGCGCGCAAGATGGCATTGTGCGCCAGCGACAGGTTGAGGCCGAGCAGCGGATCGAGCGCGACCGCCGCGTCGCCCAGCGCGAGGACATTGTGGCGGAACGGTTCGGTGAGCCGACCGGACTTGAGCGACTCGCCGCAACGACCAAGCCTTGTCTGCGTCTCTACGCCGGGTGCGGTTGCCGTGAGGGACCATCCGTCCGCGCCCTGCTCGGCGAAATCGAGCGGGTCCGGGGTGGAGGAGCCAGCGATTGTGATCGTCGCCGCGGTCGGCGTGATCCATTTCGACCAGTCGTCGAAACGGCTGGCGATCAGGCGGTGGACGATGGCGCGTGGCCCGCTGCAATCGAGATAGAGGTCGGCAGCGAGGCGGCGGTCATCTGACAGGCGCAAGGCGGCGATGCGCCCGTCGGAACTGCGCTCGATGGCCAGCACCTCGCCTGCCACGCGCGGGACCTCGCCGGCGGCGAGGTCGAGCGCCTCGCGGTAGCGTTGAGCATTGAAGCGAAGGCCATAGAGATAGGTCGACAAGGGCGACGAGGCGTCGGCCGAGGGATGAACGAATTTGGCCGCCGCCCCGATCATGCTCGCCGGGGAATATTGCTCAAAGGGAAGCGCGCGGCCCTCGCCGTGCGCGCGCAGCCACAGCTGGTGGAAGGCAACCGCGCCCTCGGGACGACCGACCTCGCCGAAGCTGTGGAGCCAGGGCTGCGCACCGCCGAACCGTGTTCCCAGATGATGCTGCGCAATCCCGCGCCGGACCAGATCAAGTTCGTCGAACCCGATAGCCGCATGGAAGCGGCCGACCGTGGGCAGGGTCGCGGGCGGGAGTTCGGCCACCGCCGCAGGATTGCTCGTCGTGCCCAGAATGCTCATCGTGACCGTCGGGAAGGCCCGACCGATTGCCAGCGCTGCCGACAGCCCGACGATGCCGTCCCCGACAACGCAGATTGACCGGACCGCGCGTTCGCTCACCGCGCGAGGCTCGCCAGAAAGGCGTCATGCCCCGGCATCTGCCCCGCTGCCGCCGCGACCTGGCCGCGCAAACGTTCGATTGCGGCGGAAATTGCATCGGGCGTGATCGCGTCGGCGCGGCTGTCCCAATGGAGCGGGACCAGCCCTTGGCCCAGATAAACGGCGATCCAGCTCGGTTCGAAGAACAGCCCGTGGCTGTATTTCTCGATCCGCCCAGCCTCGCGCCACAGCGCGATCTTGGCCGCCAAACTGTCTGGAACGACCGTTGTGCGAACATGATCCCAGAAGGGCGAATCGTCGCGCGTCGTGGCGTGATAATGGAGAATGAGGAAGTCACGGATGCGCTCATATTCAAGGTCGACCATCCGATTATATTCAGCGCGGTCGGCATCGCTTGCGCAACCGATGGGGAATAGCTCTAGTAACTGCAGGATGGCGCCTTGCGCCAGGTAAATGCTCGTCGATTCGAGCGGTTCGAGGAAACCCGAGGCGAGACCGATGCCAACGACGTTGCCGACCCAGCCGTGTGTTCGGCGACCGGCGCGGAAGCGGAGCTGGCGCGGGTCGGCGAGATGCTGGCCTGTTACCGCGCCGACCAGTGCATCGGCGGCGGCGTCGTCGCTGAGGTGCGCCGAGGAATAGACATAGCCGTTGCCGACGCGATGCTGGAGGGGGATGCGCCAGCGCCAGCCAGCCGTCATCGCTGTGGCGGTGGTAAACGGGTCGATCGGGCCAGGTGGAGAAGCCGAGGGCATGGCGACGGCGCGGTCGCACGGCAGCCAGTGCGACCAGTCCTCCCATCCTGCCGCCATCGTCTGGCCCAGCAGCATGCTGCGAAAACCCGAGCAGTCGATGAACAGGTCGCCCGCGATGCGCTCGCCCCGGTCGAGCAGAAGTGCAGTGACGTCACCGCTGCCGGGATCACGTTCGACCGACGTGACGCGCGCCTCGATGCGGGTGACGCCATGGCTGGTCGCCCAGTTGCGCAAATAGGGGGCAAACAGGGTCGCGTCGAACTGATAGGCGTAATTATAGGTTGAAAGCAGCGAATTGGTGTCGGTCGAGGGGCGTTCGAAGCGACGCTGCTCGGCCATGATATTGGCGATCGAGCAGTCGAATAGTGCCTGGGACTCGAGCCCCGCGCGGCGCCACCAATGGTGGAAGGGAACGCCGTTGAGTGGAGTGCCGAAGCTTCCGAAGGGGTGAAGGTAGCTGGTGCCGATGCTGCCGAAATCGCGGAAGTCGATGCCTAGTTTGCAGGTCGCGTGAGTCGCGGCAATGAACTCGGCTTCGTCGAGCCCGAGCATCTCGACGAAATTGCGAATATGCGGGAGGGTCGCCTCGCCGACGCCGACGATGCCGATCTCATCGCTTTCGATAAGCGTCACGCTGGCCGCGTGAGGCAGCTGACTAGCGAGAGCGGCGGCACTCATCCAGCCAGCAGTTCCCCCGCCGAGGACGACGACGCGGGTTTTGGGCTGGTCGGAAGGGCTGGCTTCGCTCACGCATCGACCTCGAGAAAAAGGCCGGGAGACGACAGTCCCCCGGCCTGTGGTTCGCCAATATCGTTTCCGATCAGAATTTGAAGCGGATACCTCCCGACATCACCGACTCCTCAAAGCGGACGTCGAGCGGGAACTGCTCGACGAGGTTGCCCTGGGTCCGGATAAGTTCGGCGCGATAGGGTCGCTTGAGGATGTTGGTCCAGTCGTAGAACAGGGTGATGTTGTCTTTGATATTGTAGCTCGTCGACAGGTCGAGTCGGCCGACTCCGAGCGTCTTTGTCTCGAACAGATAGGGTTGCCCGCCGGACGAGAAATCGTTGCGTGGCTGGTAGGAGGTCATCCACGGCGTCCGATAATTATAGGACATCCGGAAGTTGAAGCCGTTCTTCTCATAGAAGGCAGCGAGGTTGTAGGTCCATTTGGAGACGCCGAGCAGACGCCGCGTTACGACGGCTGGTGGGCTGCCGATGCCTTGAGCGAAGTCCGCTTTCGCATCGATGTATGTGACATTGGCCTGGACGCCGAAGGCGTGGAGCCAATCTGGTGTGCCACCGAAATCAAGGAAAGTGGTGAACTGGGCTTCGGCGCCCTGAATCTTGCCCTTGCCAGAATTGATCGGACCTCCGAGTCGTAGCGGACGGCCGGATATCGGTTCGATCACGTCGGTTGTGCCGCCTTCGATGAAACCGGTCATGTCACGACGGAACGCAGCTACAGAGGCAAAACTGGTGCGTCCAAAATAGTATTCGAGGCTGGCATCATAATTGTTCGACTTCAGTCGTTCCAGGAAGGGATTGCCGCCTCCGCCTGTCAGGGTGCAGCCCGGCTGGACCGGAGTCTGGCTGAAGCACGCTGGAACTTGGTCAATGGTGGACGACGGGCTCAAATCGCGGAAATTGGGCCGCGTCCGGGTCTTCGTTGCGGCGAGCCGAAGCTGGAGCTTGTCCGTGAATTTGAAGCGCGCGCTCGCATTGGGTAGCCAGTCACTATAACTGCGATCGACATCGGCCTCGCGGAACACGCCGGCTGGCGGCGGCAACGGGCCGGCGCCGTCGGGATCGGGGCCGAAGAACAGTTGGTTGCCCCGCAGATTGTCGTGGGTGCGGACATAGCGAAGCCCGACCTGACCATCGACTAGCCCAAACTTGTAGCTCAGCTGGGCATAGGCTGCGGTCGACTTCTCTTTGGCGAACACGGCTTCGCGCGGATTATATGGTGGCGCTCCCGATGGGTAGCCGGCGTAGGTGCGCAATTGCTCGATATTGCTGCGGATACTGTCGTAGGTGGGGGCAAGCCAGGTCGACGGGAAGGGTTTCATGTCGTCACCGCGGAAGCCGGGTGCGAACAGTTCATATTCAAGCGGCACAGTGCTCAGTGCGCTGCCGCCGTTTTGCGTGCTGTAGCGATCGCCGAACTGCCGATCCGCGTCACGATTAACGTAGCGAACTCCGGCTTCAATCTTCGAAATGGCGTCGATACCCGTCTCATATTCGGCATCGAGGCGGGCTTGGACGTCCTTACCCTTGGCGACCTGGGCCTGCTCGTAAAGACCGCGATAGACATAGTTGGCCGGATTGGCCGGATCAAAGTTGCGGATCGTGAAGCTGGGGCCGTCACTACCCGGCACGTTGGTGATAAAGTCGATCGTTTGCGGATTGGCAAAAGCGAAATCAACGCTCTCGGTCGACCCGGTGAAGCGGCTCGTCGTCCGGGCGAGGTCAGCCGACACTTTCAGCGGCCCCGAATCCCAGCTGCCGCCAACTGCGAACTGATAAGTGTTGGTCTTGTTATAGGTCCCGCCCTGATAGCCGTCGGGGCGGAACGGATTGACCACCGTTCCGCCGGTCAGCAAATTGGTGCCGTCACGGAAGGTCAGGTTATTATACTGTTGACCGCCCCACAGTGGGACCGACAATTCGCGGTCGCTGAGCTTGTTGCGGAACCCTTGCCACAGGCCATCGACGTAGAATTCCAGCCCGGGCTGGGGGCGCCATTGCAGCGCGCCATTGATTGACGGGCGCGAGCGAACACCCTCGCCATAGGTCACCCGCTGAATATCAGGAAAGCGACTGCCGTTCGGTCCAGGAGCAACGAAGTCCGTATTTCGGCGAGTCGAGTCACGATAATGGAGCTTGGTATAACTGAAGTTGATCAGCGCCCCGAATTCGCCGTCGCCGGCTTTCCAGCGGTCGCTCAGCAGCAATTGCCCGTTGGGCGCAAAGTCACGGCTGACATTGGGATAGACGCCCCAAAGAGAACCGGCGATCTCCCGCCCCTTGAAATCGAATGGGCGGCGCGAGCGGACGTTGATCAGGCCGGCCAGGCCCGCTTCGACCAGATTGGCCGACGAGGTCTTGAATACTTCGACCGCGGCGATCGCGCCGGCAGGAAAATCCTGGAGCGCGACTTGGCGTGTCTCGGCGGTAAAAATCTCGCGACCGTTGAAGGTCGTCGTGAAATCGGGAAGGCCGCGGACGAGTACCCGGCCCGCTTCGCCGCCGCCGCGTTCGACCTGGACGCCGGGGATTCGTGCGGCGGTGTCGGACACGGCGATGTCGGGCAGCTTGCCAATATCCTCGGCGACGATCGCATCGACAATCTGGTTGCTGTTGCGTTTAAGGTTTTGCGCCGACTGGAGAGACTTGCGAATGCCGGTCACGACGATCGAGCCGGCGTCTTGATCAGTCACGGGGGCGGTCGTCGCGGAGTCGCCTGGCGTTTGGGCGGTTGTGGCGGGCGTCGCCGCAGACGACTGCGCGTCTGCGGGTTGTATCGCAAATACGAGCGCGAGCGCCGAAGAAGATGCGAGCGTGGATAATGGCTTCAACATGGCAGCCCCCTGAAGGTTATGTGGACCATCTCGACGTGGCCTTCGCGCGGAATTTATGCGCTCCCCCAAACGGGCTGACAAGCTGTAGCCCTATAACTCGTACTATTTAATGCGAGGGTGTTGCCAAAGTGCGTCACCAACAAATATCAATCGATTGTAGCGAGCAGGCGGTTGGCGCGGCGCTCGGCGTCGGCAAGCGCTTGGGCCACCGGCTTTTGCCCGCTGACTGCGGCGGCGAGCTCCTCACCCAATATCCCCTCGATCGCGCCTTGCCGACGGATATTGCCCGGAAGTGGGCGTCCGACGACGGCGAGGGGAGCAATATCGGCACGGTGGGGCAAGGCGGCGAACGCGGGCGAGGCGACAACCGCTTTCATCGCCGACACATGGCCGGTGCGTGCCCAGTCAAAATTATGGTCGGACATGAACTTCAGTAAGCGCGCGATGGCGGCGCGGGTCGCGGCGGTGCGGCTTCGTTTCGGCATGACCCAGCTGTGCCCGTCGACGAACGCCGCAGGATGGCCCCACAGGCGGGGATAGGGGTAGACGCCATAGCTTTTGTAAAGCGGGCGTCCGGGGGTTTCGGCTTCCTTTTCGAAGCTGCCGATCATCCATGTGCCGGTCGGATAAATGCCGCCCTCTCCGTTGAGGAAGCTGTTGATCGCGGCGGGCGTGTCCTGGTTGAGGGTCGACAGTCCCTCGGCATTGATCGTGCGGAACAGGTTGACGATCTCCGCCGCCTGGGGGGTTGCCAGGCGGATGTGGGTGGCGTCGGGGAAGATCACCGCGTCCTGCGCCAACAGATAAGTATAGAGATTGCGGACGTGGGTCGCGGGGTCGTTGACCTGGCTCTGGATGAAATAGGGCTTGCCCGTCCGCGCCTTGAACTGCCGCGCCTGGTCGAGGAGCTCGGCAGGCGAGGTTGGCAGGACAGGCTTGCCGTTGCGCATCAGCCCGGCTTTGGCAAACAGCGCGGTATTGACGTGGAACAGACCGCCGATGGTATCCCACGGCATAGCGTAAATCACGCCATTCTTGGTCACTCCGCGGCGTCCCGCATCGGTAAAGGCGTCGGGCGAAATCCCGGCTTGACGCAAGATCGGCTCGATCGGTTCGGCCAGTCCGCGTGCGGCGTAATCAGTCAGCACGCCCTGGTGGATGGTGACAAGATCGGGCGGATCACGCGCCGCGATCTGCGCCGTCAACTGGGCATAGCCGGGCCACGCGACGACATTGGTATCGACAATAATATCGGGGTTCTCGGCGTTGAAGCGGTTGATGAGCACCGTCATAATGCCGCATTCGCCATCGGCTTTGGCGACATCGATGCTGTGCCCATAGGCCGCCCCGCATTCCCCGAAAAAGCGTTGCAGGTTGATATGGGTTCGCTTGTCGGCCGGCGCGCAACTCGCCGCGATCAACGCCAACAGAATGATCAGCGCGCGCTTCATTTCGCCGCCGCCCCCGACATGGCGCGAACAATCTGCTTCTGGAACAGAAGATAGACGATCAGGATCGGAACCGAGGCAAACACGGCCTGTGCCATCAGATAGCCGAGCCCGCTGGTCTGCGCATAATTCATCTGGCTCGACGCAAGCCCCACCGTCAGCGTGAAGCGCGAGCTGCGCGTGGCCGAAATAAGCGGCCACCAATAATCGTTCCACGAGCCAAGGAAGGTGAACACCGCCAGCGCCGACTGCGCAGGGAGCGTATTGGGCAGGAGCACCTTCCAGAAAATCGTCCATCGCGATGCCCCGTCAAGCGCCGCTGCCTCGTCCAGATCGATCGGGATCGAACGGAAATATTGGGTCATGAAGAATACCCCGAACGGGGCGACTAGGCCAGGCAGGATCAGCCCCGGATAGCTGTTGTGGAGGCCAAGCTCGGCAAACAATTGATGGCGTGGCAGGATGACCGCCTGCTCCGGAATGGCAAGGCCAAGGAGCACGAGAATGAACAAGGACCGCCGAAACGGAAAATCGAGCCGGGCAAATCCATAACCGGCGAGGCTGCACAGGATCAGCACTCCAGCGGTCGTTCCGAGCGACACGATGAGGCTGTTCGCCAGCCACCCCAGCACCTGGCTGTTGCCCAAGATCGCGACATAGTTGGCAAGCGTCCACGGGGCGTGGAACGCCGTCCCGCTCGACTGCATCAACTGCTCGTTCGACTTGAGCGACAGGAGCAAGGTCCACAGCAATGGCGCGAGCATCACCGCGGCGCCGAGCAGGACGGCGATTCGGGACAGGCGCGGCGCCCGGCGAGTCATCGCGCCTCCTCCCGATCGCGATTGATGGTGACATACTGGATCAGCGTGACCATCAGGATCATCACGAACAATATCTCGGCGCCAGCCGCGGCATAGCCAAGCTGCCAGCGAACGAAGGCCGTCTCGTAGATGAAGAACACCATCGTCCGCGACGCACCGCCCGGTCCGCCTGCGGTCAGCAATTGCGACTGGCCGAACAGTTGAAGTTGAGATGCCGTCTGGAGCATCACCACTAGCAGGGTCGTGCGGCGGATTGCCGGCAGCGTGATTTTACGAAGCGTCGTCCAGCGACTCGATCGATCCAGCGCGGCGGCTTCGTACATATCGGCCGGGATCTGCTGCAGACCGGCCAGGAACAGGATCATCGGCAGACCAATCGACCACCAGATGGTGGTCAGCGCGATCGCCGGCAGGACGAGGTGCGCGTCACTCAGAAAGGGCAGGGGCTCATGCCCCGTCGCCTTGAGCGCTTCGCCGACGAGGCCCGAATCGGGCGCCAGGACGAAGCGCCAGATCAACGTGACAATCGTCACCGACAGCACCGAGGAGGAAAAGAACAGCCCACGGTAAATTGCCGAGCTGCGCGTCGCATTGTTAAGCGCAAGCGCAAGAAGCAACGCGAGCACGGTCAGCGGCGGGACGATCATCAACGTCACGAGCAGCGTGTTGACCACGGCTTGCCCGAACACCGGATCGCCAAGGATCTCGCCATAGTTTGCGAGCCCGACAAAGTGACCGCCGCCGAACAGGTCGACCCGGTGCAGGCTGATGATGATCCCGCGCACCAGCGGGTAAAGCTGGAGAAAGGCATAGAGCAGCAAAAACGGCGCGACAAAGGCGAAACCCGACGCTGAACGAACCTGCTTCATCGATCGGTTGCAGCGTGGAACGCGGTACCGTCGGACCCGAACAGATGCGCCCGGGCGCCGTCGATTTTGAGGTCGATCTTGTCCCCGATCGACAGGTTGGACATGCCTTCATCCTCGGCAGTAACCGGGGTTCCGTCGCTGAGCCGGCAATAGACCAGGGTACGTTCGCCAAGCCGCTCGACCAGCTCGATCGTCGCATGCAGATTGCCTTGGCCGGGCGCAGCAACTTGAACGCTTTCCGGGCGAAGCCCGATCTCGAGGGCGCCATCGGGAAGTTTCTCGCGTGGCACTCGAGTAGCAATCACCGAGCCGTCGCCAAGCTTGACCATCGCCGGCCCTTCACCGGGAACCAGCGTGGCGGGTAGGATGGTCATTGCGGGCGAGCCGACGAAGCGTGCGACGAAGCGGTTGGCGGGGCGGCTGTAGACCTCCATCGGCGGCCCGACTTGCTGCACCTGGCGGTCGTTGATGACGACGATGCGGTCGGCGAGCGTCATTGCCTCGGCCTGGTCATGGGTGACCATGATGACCACCGCGTCGACCCGCTGGCGGAGTTGCGCCAGCTCGACCCGCGTCCGTAGGCGAAGCGCGGCATCAAGGTTGGATAATGGCTCGTCGAGCAGGAACAGCTTGGGCGATTTGACGATCGCCCGGCCGATCGCGACCCGCTGGCGCTGGCCGCCCGACAATTGCGACGGCTTGCGGTCGAGCAACGGCTCGATCTCCAGGATCCGCGAGGCGTCGGCGATACGAGTGGAAATCTCGGCTTCGGGAAGCTTCGCATTGCGCAGGCCAAACGCCATATTGTCGCGCACGCTCATGTGCGGATAAAGCGCATATGCTTGGAACACCATTGCCACGCCGCGGTCGCCAGGGGGCAGTTGATCGATGCGCCGGCCATCGAGCAGCACTTCGCCTGAATCGGCAGTTTCAAGCCCAGCGATGATTCGCAGCAGGGTCGACTTGCCCGATCCCGATGGGCCCAGAAAAGCAATGAATTCGCGGTCTTCAGTGTCGAGCGTGATGCCGTCGAGAATCGGGATCGCACCAAAGGCCTTGCGAACATCGCGCAACGATAAACCGGACAAACGCGTTCCTCTCTGCCACCAAGGATGCCACAAATGGTGGGCCATGCAAGCGTGCTGACGGGCGAGGCGATCAATCAGTTCCTAATGAGATCGCTGGTAGGACCGGACGGGGAGCCGCCCGTCGTGCTCGTTCGTCCCATTTCGGAGTAATTATTTACGGTCCGTTCGGCGCTACCTCCTTATTCGGGCGATCGGAGACCAATATGTCAGACGAGAAATTGATGGACGAGCCCGGCCGTATCCTTGCGTTGAAGCGGTACGGCGTACTCGACAGCGGACGAGAACAGAACTTCGACGCCATTACGTCGCTTGTGTGTTCGGTGCTTGACGTGCCGATCTGCGCGGTGTCCCTGGTGGACGAAGAGCGCCAATGGTTCAAATCGATCGCGGGCCTCGACGTCTCGGAGACTCCGCGCGAACAAGCCTTTTGCGACCACACGATCAGAGCGCGCGGCGTGATGCAAGTGGACGACGCAACGGCGGACGCCCGCTTCGCTGGCAACGAGTTGGTGACCAGCGATCCGCTTATCCGCAGTTATGTCGGCGCGCCGCTCGTCACGCCCGATGGCTATCAATTAGGGGCGCTGTGCGCGATCGATCGCAAGCCGCGCTCGTTCGACGCCAGCCAGCGAGCGCTGCTCGAACGCTTTTCGGGCCTGGTTGTCGAACAGCTTGAACTGCGCACACTGGCGCATCAGGATTTTCTTACGAACGCACTAACTCGTCGGGCTTTTTGCGAGCGCGCGCGCGCTGCGCTTGGCCAGCATGCTCGCGACAGATCGCCGGCCGCGTTGCTGACCTTCGACGTCGATCATTTCAAGGCAGTCAACGATCGCTTTGGCCACGGCACCGGCGATCAAGTTCTCAAGGGCATCGCCGATGCCTGTCGCGCCGCACTACGCCCGGGCGATTTATTCGGACGTCTCGGAGGCGAAGAATTCGCAGTGCTATTGCCAGACACCGAGGCTGGACCGGCGCGGGCCTGCGCCGAGCGCCTCCGCGCTGCGATTCAGCTTAATCCCGCGCTGGGCTGTCCTGTGGTCAGCGCAAGCTTCGGCATGGCGATGGCCACTGACGAGAGCGTTGATCAATGGCTCGTTGCCGCCGATGAAGCGCTCTATGAGGCCAAGCGCGGAGGACGTAATCGATGCGTAGTCGCTGAACGGGAACGCCGGGCCGCGTGAGTTGCTGACGCTTGTTCCGCTTCTGGAGGGACGTCCCCCACCAGCGCAGGCCAGCGCTGGCGCCAGGCGCGATACCAGTCGCCAAGTGCCTCGGGCGCAAGCGGGGTCGCAATCAGATAGCCCTGCGCAACGTCGCAGCCGAGCTCGCGCAGAAGAAGCAGCTGCTCTTCGGTCTCGACCCCCTCCGCAGTGGCGGTCAGGCCGAGCCCGTGTGCCAGGTCGATCATCGTCTTGACGATCAGCCGGCTGTCGGCGCTGGCGATCATGTCGGTCAGGAAAAATCGGTCAATCTTGAGCTCGGTGAAGGGCAGCTGGCGCAATTGCATCAGCGTCGAATAACCCGTCCCGAAATCGTCGATCGCAAGCCCGATGCCCTTGATCCGAAACCGAGTCAGCGTGTCCATCAACTTGATCAGCGGCTGGGTCGCCCCCTCGGTCAGTTCGAGGACCAGCCGTTCGGTCGGCACCTCGAGCGCGCGGCACAGTCGTTCGACCAAGTCAGGAAAATCGAGCTGATCGAGGCTTACCGCCGAAATGTTAAACGCCAGGCAGATGTCGATCCCCGCGGCGTGCCATTCGCGCCACTGGCGAAGCGCACAACGCAGCCCCCACTGGGTCAGCGGATCGATCAGCCCATTGCGCTCGGCCAACGGCACGAAGCGCGACGGCGGTACGCTGCCAAGCACCGGATCATCCCACCGGACCAGCGCCTCGACCCGCTTGAGCTTTCCGTCGGTGAGGCTGATCTTGGGCTGGTAGGCAAGATGGAGCCGATTATTGATCAAGGCCCTCTCGAAGCCGTCGAGCATCCCTATGTCGGCCGCGGCGATCATGACACGAGCTGGGGCCGCAACGCGTTTAATATGTCGGCGATGTCATCGAGCCGAGTCGGCTTCTCGAGCGGCCCCACCATCTGCAGCCCGAGTGCCTCGCCCAGGCGGAAGGCGCTTTCAAGCACGCGGCGGTCAAACCCGCTGATGATCAGGACAGGAAAAGCGAAGCGCTCATCAGCCAGGAAGCGGAGCAGTTCGACCCCATCCATCCCCGGCATGCCAAGGTCGAGGGCCACCATTTGCGGGCGTTCGGCGACAAGCCGAGCCTTGAAATCCTGGTCGTCGATGGCGACCAGGGGCTTGTAACCGCTCAGTCGCGCGGCCTCGGCGAGGTAGGCGGCAAGCGCCGGCTCATCGTCGATCAACAATAATTTTGGCGTCGCGCGTCGTGTCATTCGGTCCTCACGATCGAAAGATACGCGCACAGCGGCCTGCAGGGCCAGCGGAAAGGCAACATGTTCTTAACGCTCGTGCTGGTAGAAGTAGCCGTTCAGGCGAACAATTGTGAGGTATCATGTTCGGCGCACTCATCCGTCGCAAGCCAGCTCGCTCCTTTGGACAGGATGAAGCTGCGTTCGATTCGACCACTTTCTCGCTGACCACGGCGGTCCCGCGCCCGATCGAGCGACGCGATAACGATCGCATGCCGGCTTTGCTACGCGTGGCCAAGCTGATCGGCGAGGACGGCGAGCAGCTTATACGGGTCCGCAACATGTCGGCTGGCGGGCTGTCGGCCGAACATGGCCAGCGACTGACCGTCGGCGACATCTGTTCGCTCGAGATCGGGACCCAGAAAATCCCCTCCACCGTGGTGTGGAAGCGCGAAGGCATGTGCGGACTGAAGTTCGACCAGAGTGTCGATCTTGGTGAGCTCCTTGCTGGCCGCAAGCCGCGTCATGGATTCCGCCCGCGCCCGCCGCGGCTTGAGGTTAAGTGCAAGGCCAGTCTTCGCCTCGGCAAGACCTATTATACCGTCGACGTCCACGATCTTTCCCTCGGCGGGATCAAGGTCGAGCCGATTGAGGAATATTGCCTCGGCAAGGAAGTCGTCGTGATCGTCGAAAGCCTTCGCCCGGTGAAGGGCGAAGTGCGCTGGTTCTCGGATCGCCGCGCCGGGATTGTGTTCGACGAGCCGTTGAAGTTCGAGGAACTCGCCGAATGGATGGGCAAGCGGCTCGAAATGGCATCGCTGAAAGCCAGCATCAAGCGCGATTAGCGGAGCACGGGTTCCGCTGGCGATTTGCCAGGCGGGGCGCTAGCCTTGCACCGACGACGTCGGGGGTGAGGCGATGACAATTTCTCGGGACGATGCCCCGCCTGCGATCCGCGCGGTTGCGGCCAGCGAGCTCAGTGGCCGGTCGATGCGCTATTTCGACTTCATGATGGTCGCGTTCGTCGTTATCCTGCTGCTGTCGAACGTCATCGGCGCGGGCAAACGGGCAGTAATTGACCTGCCGTTCATCGGACCGTGGCCGTTCGGGGCGGGGATCCTGTTCTTCCCGTTGAGCTATTTGCTTGGCGACGTGCTGACCGAAGTCTATGGCTACGGTCGCGCCCGACGCTGCATCTGGGCGGGCTTTGCGGCGATGCTGTTCATGGTCGCGATGAGCCTGATCGTCGTCGCGCTTCCGCCCGACGCCGGCTGGACCGGGCAGGGCGCGTACGAACAGGTTTTCGGCCAGGTCCCGCGAATCGTGTTTGCGTCGATCTGCGCCTTTTGGATCGGCGAGTTCGCCAATTCTGTGGTGCTGGCGCGGATGAAGATCTGGACCCGGGGCCGGATGCTGTGGACGCGGACGATCGGATCGACCGTGGTCGGCGAAGGGCTCGACAGCCTGATCTTCTATCCGCTCGCCTTCTGGGGCGTGGCGGGGTGGCCGGCGGGGACGCTGGGCAAGATCATGGCGACCCAGTTCGTGCTCAAGGTGGGTTGGGAAGTGGTGCTGACCCCCGTCACCTACGCCATCGTCGGCTGGCTGAAGCGCAAGGAAGGGATCGACGTCTTTGACGAGGGCACCAACCTTTCGCCATTCACCTTGCGGACCTGATCGCCGACCCCATATCGGCCTTTAAGGAGACTGTAATGACTGACGAAACCGCGATCCTCGCCGGGGGCTGCTTCTGGTGCACCGAAGCGATTTTTCTGGACCTCTACGGAGTGAAGTCGGTCGAGAGTGGCTACATCGGCGGCGACGTCATCGCGCCAACCTACAAGCAGGTGTGCGGCGGCGATACCGGCCATGCCGAGGCGGTGAAGATCGTGTTCGATCCAGCCGAACTGAGCTTTGGCGATCTGGCCGACGTGTTTTTCGCGACTCATGATCCGACGACGCTCAATCGTCAGGGCAACGACGTCGGCACCCAATATCGGTCGGCGATCTTTCCGCAGTCTGACGCGCAGTTGGCCGAGGCGAAGGCGGCCATTGCCCGCGCCAACGAGGTTCATGGCGGCAAGGTGGTGACCGTGATCGAGCCCAATGCGACTTGGTATCCGGCTGAGGATTATCACCAGAATTACTGGGACGGCGAGGGGCAGCGAAACCCCTATTGCCTGGCGACGATCCCGCCCAAGCTAGCGAAATTGCGGAAAAGCCAGGCGAAATTGAAGAGCAATGCCTAGCGCGGCGCGGCGGCTCGTTTAAGGCGGTCGCGGATGGCGGCGGCGAGGCCTTCCCCCGGGATCGGTGCGACGGCGATCTTCGGGTGCGGGGCGGCGTCTGCCTTGTGAAGCAAGTCGAACAGGCGCGCGGCAGCTTCGACCAGGTCACCGGTCGGGCTTAGGGAATCGTCCCCCGGGATGGCGCCGAAGCCGATGTGATATTCGCTGGGGTCGGCTTCCGTCGCGTCGAGGCGGAGGGGTTTGCCGGGCGCATAATGGCTTTCCAGCTGGCCCGGCGCCTCGATCCCGCGCATGTCCTCGGCGGCGTCGATCTCGATCGGGCCGCGGCGGAGCAGGCGGAGCGGGCCACCAGTCGCGGCAACGATGGTGCTTTCCAGCCCGCGCACGCAGGGCCCGCCGTCGATGATGAGCGCGATGCGGGCGCCGAGGCTGGCGGTGACATGCTCCGCGCGGGTGGCGCTGATCTTGCCGCTGGCGTTGGCGGAAGGGGCGGCGAGGGGTTTGCCGGTTGCGGCGAGAAGTGCCTGCATCGCCGGGTGCGCGGGGACGCGCAGTGCAATCGTCGGCAGGCCGGCGGTGACGATGGCGGCGATCCCGCTGTCGGCACGGTGGGGGACGACCAGGGTCAGCGGGCCGGGCCAATGGGCCTTCGCGAGCGCCAGGGCCGCGTCATCAAATTCTCCGATGAGCTTAGCGGCGGCGAGGTCCGCGACGTGGACGATCAGCGGATTGAAGCCGGGGCGGCCCTTGGCTTCGTAAATCCGCGCCACCGCCGCCGCATTGGTCGCGTCGGCGGCGAGGCCATAGACGGTCTCGGTCGGCATTGCGACGGGTTGGCCACTCGCGACGAGGCGCGCGGCCTCGGCAATGGCGGCGTCAGATGCCGGGAGAATGGCTGGCGCCGGGGGGAGGATGGCTGGCGGGGACACAAGCTCGCGGCTATAGCCCGCGCCACGATAATCCAAGGAAAACCCGCATGAGTTTCGCCTGCCCGGTCCGCGACCAGCGCCTTGTTCTCGACCATGTCGTGCGGATCGGCGAGCTTGCCGCTACGGCACGCTTTGCCGACGCGACGTCGGATACGGTCGACGCGGTGCTCGAAGGGGCGGCGCAGTTTGCCGAAGGCGAGTTCGCGCCGCTCGATCGAATCGGCGATACCGTCGGGGCCAAGTGGAGCACCGAGGGGGTGACCATGCCCGCGGGGTTTCACGCGGCTTATGCGGCGTTTGTGGAAGGCGGGTGGATGACGCTGGCTGCACCCACTGAGGCGGGCGGGCAGGGGCTGCCACTGGCGCTGTCGGCGGCCTTGATGGAAGATCTGAACGCGGCGAACATCGGCTTTGCGCTGTGCCCGATGCTCAGCATGGGGGCGATCGAGGCGCTGGAGGCGCACGGCTCGGCGCAGCAAAAGGCGGATTATCTGCCAAAAATCGTCAGCGGCGAGTGGCCCGCGACGATGAACCTGACCGAACCCCAGGCCGGCAGCGACGTCGGGGCGCTCAAGACGCGGGCTGAGCCTGCGGCCGATGGGTCGTGGAAGATCAGCGGGACCAAGATCTACATCACTTTCGGCGACCATGATTTGGCCGAGAATATTATTCATCTGGTCTTGGCGCGGACGCCGGGATCGCCTGAAGGGACGAAGGGGATTTCGCTATTCCTGGTGCCTAAGATATTGCCCGATGGCAGCGTCAACGACCTGCGCTGCGTGTCGATCGAGCATAAGCTGGGGATCCACGCCTCGCCGACGGCGGTGATGAGCTTCGGCGATCATGGCGGCGCAACCGGCTGGCTGATCGGCGACGAGCGCGCGGGGATGAAGGCGATGTTCACGATGATGAACAATGCCCGGCTCAACGTCGCGCTTCAGGGCGTGGGGATCGGTGAGCGGGCGACCCAGCGCGCGGTGGCCTATGCGCTCGACCGGCGGCAGTTGGGACGCGCGATTGCCGACCATCCCGACGTCCGGCGGATGCTGGTGCGGATGCGTGCGTTGACCAGCGGCGCGCGGGCACTGACCTATTATGCATTCGGCGAGCTTGACCGGAATCTGGCGGGGGATGCGGCGGCGGGCCTTCGCGCCGAAGTGCTGACCCCGCTGGCCAAGGCGTGGGCTACCGATGTCGGCTGCGAAGTCGCCAGCCTCGGCGTTCAGGTCCATGGCGGGATGGGGTTTATCGAGGAAACGGGGGCCGCCCAGCATTTGCGCGACGCCCGGATCGCGCCGATTTACGAAGGCACCAACGGCATTCAGGCGGCCGACCTGGTGGGGCGCAAGCTGGGGCTGGACGGCGGTTCGGCCTATGATGCGCTGCTGGCCGATATTCGCAGCGAGGTGAGCGATGCGCGGTTGATCGCGCTGGTCGAGGCGGTCGAGCGGATCGCGGCGACGATGCGGGCGTCGGGAGCCGAGGACCGGCTGGCGGGAAGCTATCCGTTTTTGACAATGAACGCCGTGGTGGTCGCGGGCTGGTTGCTGGAGCGAATCGCGCGGGCGACTGCGGGAGAAGACGTGTTCGAGCAACGCACGCGCAGCACCGCAGCCTATTTCATCGAGGCAATCGTGCCCGAAGCGCTGGGGCTGGCGGCGGCGGCAGGGGGCGGGGCATCGACGCTCTACGCCGTGGCCGCGGAAGCGCTGGGCTAAACCTCGGCAACGAGGTCGGCGGGTTCGATGCCGAGGCGCTTCATGCGCTCGGCGATCTGCGGCCAGTCGGACTTGATGAACTGTTCGCGCTCGCTTTCGCGGAGCCGGGCGCGGGCGCCGGGGGCTACAAACATGCCGATCCCGCGCCGGACGAGCACCAGCCCTTCGTCCTGAAACCCTTGATAGGCCTTGGCGACGGTCAGAGGGTTGGCGCCTTCCTCGGCCGCGAGCGCGCGCACCGACGGAAGCGAGTCACCATCGCTGAAGCGCCCGGTGAGGATCGCGTCGGTAATGACTTCGCGAAGGCGGATGTAGACCGGTTTGTCGGGAGCGGAACGGAGCGTCATGCTGTGCTAATACAGCACGGCGCGCCAAGTCGCAAGCTCAGCCTTTGTCGCCGCCGGTCCAGATGCTGACGATGCGGCCCATGTCGGGGCGGGGCCGTTCCTCGAGCGGACGCCCCGGCGAGCCGAGGAAGAAGAAGCCCGCGATTCGTTGGCCGGGCTCGCAAAAAGCGGCGCGAACGATTTCGCTATAGGTCGGCCACCCAGTGATCCAGCCACCGACGAAGCCCAAAGCGTGGGTTGCGGTGAGCAGGTTCATGGCAACGGCGCCCGACGACAGTTCCTGTTCCCACAAGGGGATCTTGTGCCCGACCACCGGGGCCGAGACGAGAACGACGAGCGCCGGCGCCTGGGTAGCGAATTCGATTGCAGCGTCGCGCTTGGCGGCGAGGCAGTCGGGATCTTCGACCGCCAGTGCATCGAGCAGCAACCGCCCAAGCGCATCGCGGTGGTCGGCGGGGACGACGACCATCCGCCATGGGAAAAGCTTGCCATGATCGGGGGTGCGCGCGGCGATGGCGAGGATGGTGTCGAGCTCGACGGCATCGGGCCCGGGCGCCACCATTTCGCGCGGCTTGCCCGATCGGCGGGTGGCGAGCAGGGCGAGGGTCGAAGAGCGGTCGTTGAGCATGGCCAATGCTCCTATCGTCTTGAACGCCCGACAACAAATACTTCACAAGGTCGTTTCAATCGTTACGGTACGCGCCAATTGGGCAAGCCGTCGACGATAAGCGGCGCCTACCATGAGGAGCGTGCGAGTGACCCCTGAAACCATAATCCCGCTGATCGCGGGTGTATTCCTGCTGTTCCTGCTTGGCGGGGGGGCGATGGTTGCAGCGTCGAAGGAGCCCGAGTTCCTGGGTCATCCCAAGGGCCTCTACATGCTGTTCTTCGCCGAAATGTGGGAGCGTTTCTCCTATTACGGCATGCGCGCGCTGCTGATTTTCTACCTGACCAAGCACTGGCTGTTCGATGACGGCAAGTCGAACCTCATCTACGGCGCCTATGGCAGCCTGGTCTACATCACCCCGTTGCTCGGCGGCTATCTGGCCGACCGCTACCTTGGCCAGCGCAAGGCGGTCATGTTCGGCGCGGTGCTGCTGACAATAGGCCACTTCATGATGGCGTTCGAGGGCAGCGGCGGGCAGTCCGACCCGACGATCAACATCTTCTGGCTGGCGCTGTCGTTCATCATTGTCGGATCGGGCTTCCTCAAGGCCAATATCTCGGTGATGGTGGGGCAGCTTTACCCGCTGACCGATCCGCGTCGCGACGGCGCCTACACCATTTTCTACATGGGGGTGAACGTCGGCGCCGCGATCGGGACGATCTTCGCGGGCTATCTGGGCGAGACCTATGGCTGGAAATACGGCTTTGGCTCGGCCGGGGTCGGCATGCTGCTTGGGTTGGTCGTGTTCATCCTCGGCAAGAAGACGCTCAACGGCGCCGGCGAAGCGCCGGTTGCGCTGTCGGGCAACAAGCAGGGGCTGATCTACGGCATTTCGGTTGCCTCGATTGGGGTGATCTGGGCGCTGATCCAATATCAGTCGGTGATCCAGAATCTGCTGATCATCTCGGGCGTCCTTCTGCTGCTCTATGTGCTTTACGAGGCGTTCAAGCTCGAGCCGCATGCCCGCGACCGGATTTTCGCAATCCTGTTCCTGATCGCGCTCAACCCCATTTTCTGGGGATTGTTCGAGCAGGGCGGCGGATCGCTCAACCTCTACACCGATCGCTTCGTCGACCGGTCGGGGGTTCCGGCGTCGCTGTTCCAGTCGATCAACCCGATTTACATCATCCTGCTGGCGCCGCTGTTCGCATGGCTGTGGACGATGCTCGGCAAGAAGGGGCTGGAGCCGTCGGCCCCGGCCAAGTTCGGCCTCGCCTTGCTCCAGGTCGGCGCCGCCTTCCTGGTGTTCGTGCTCGGCGCACATTCGGTCGGACCAGCGGCAATGACCCCGGTGGTGTTCGTGTTCCTGATCTATCTGCTGCAGACCACGGGCGAGCTATGCCTGTCGCCCGTGGGACTAAGCGCGATGAACCGGCTCGCGCCGCGCTTCATGGCCAGCCTGATCATGGGGGCCTGGTTCTACATGACCGCGGTCGGTCAGTTCGTCGCTGGAAAGATCGGCGAGGCGACCGGCGGCGAGGGCGGCGAAATGAGCAAGGAAGGTACGCTCTCGATCTACAATCAGATCGGCTGGATTACCGTCGCGATCGGGGTCGCCGTGCTGCTGGTGTCGCCGCTCGTGAAAAAGCTGATGCACCTCGACACGCTCAAGGACAGTGAGCTCGCCGGGCAGTCCCAACTTGCCGAACCGCAGGCGGCGGGGATCGACACCACGGGCGAGAGCAAGGCGTAATGCCCACAGTGGAGCTTCCCCAGTGACGCCACTCTTCGCCCTGACACTGGCTGGGATCACGTTCGTCGGCACGCATTTTGCCATGTCCCATCCGCTGCGCGCGGCCATGGTCGCTCGACTGGGCGAGGGCGGTTTTGCCATCCTTTACTCGCTCGTCAGCCTGGTCGCCTTCGCGTCGATGGCGTTCGCCTTTTCGCGGGCTCACGCCGACGCGAGCTATCGCTGGAACGTGGGCGATGCGGGGTGGGTCGTCGGCAGCCTGTTGATGTGGGCCGGATCGATTTTGTTCGTCGGGTCGCTTCGCCGCAACCCGGCCTTTCCCACGGCGGGCCGAACGGTCGAGCGGATCGGTCCCGCGACTGGCGTGTTCGCCATCACGCGCCATCCGATGATGTGGGGCTTCGCGGCCTGGTCGATGACCCATGCGCTAGTTGCCCCGACAGCTGCGAACCTGATCCTGTCGTCGGCTATCGCGATCCTCGCGCTTGGTGGTGCGGCGGGCCAGGACGTCAAGAAGGCGCGCCTTATCGGTGAAGCATGGCGCGACTGGCAAGCCCGGACCAGCTTCGTCCCCTTCGGTCGCGGCCTTGCCTCGCCCGGCGCCTTTGCACTGATCGGCGGGACGCTGCTGTTCCTGCTGGCGACCTATGCCCATGGCGCGATCGGCGCAGGCCCTTGGCGTTGGCTGGCATGAGCCGCTAAGGCGGCCCCATGACCCGCAAATTCTTCGGCACCGACGGTATCCGTGGGCTAACCAACACCCCCCCGATGACCGCCGAAACGGCGCTCAAGGTGGGGCAGGCCGCGGGCGCGCATTTCCTGCGCGGCGACCACCGCCATCGGGTGGTCATCGGCAAGGACACCCGCCTGTCGGGCTACATGATGGAATCGGCGCTGGTCGCCGGGTTCAACAGCGTGGGGATGGACGTCGTGCTGGTCGGGCCGATGCCGACCCCGGCGGTGGCGATGCTGACACGGTCGATGCGGGCCGACCTTGGCGTCATGATCTCGGCCAGTCACAACAAATTTTTCGACAATGGCATCAAGCTGTTCGGCCCCGATGGTTACAAGCTGTCGGATAAAGACGAGCTGGCGATCGAGGCGCGGCTCGAGCAGATCCCGATCCTGGTTGCGCCCGACAAGATCGGCCGCGCCAAGCGGATCGACGACGCCCGCGGCCGCTATGTCCATTTCGCGAAATCGACTTTTCCCGACCGATTGCGGCTCGACGGGCTCAAGGTGGTGCTCGATTGTGCAAATGGCGCGGCTTATTCGGTCGCGCCCGAAGCGCTGTGGGAGCTTGGCGCCAACGTTATCCCGCTCGGCATCCACCCCGACGGGATCAACATCAACGACGGTTGCGGATCGACCGAGCCGATGCTGCTGCGTGAAACGGTAGTCGCCTCAGGCGCACATATCGGGCTCGCGCTTGACGGTGATGCCGACCGGCTGATCGTGGTCGACGAAAAGGGCGAGATTGTCGACGGCGACCAGCTGATGGCGCTGATCGCGCTCGAACTGCACCGCCATGGCAAGCTTAAGGGCAACGCCGTGGTCGCGACGGTCATGTCCAACCTCGGGCTCGAGCGGCGGCTGGCGCAGGACGGGATCACACTCGAACGGACCCAGGTCGGCGACCGCTATGTGCTTGAGGCGATGCGCGCGCGCGGGCGGAACCTTGGCGGCGAGCAGTCGGGGCACATCATCCTGTCCGATCATTCGACCACCGGCGACGGGCTTGTCGCGGGGCTGCAAGTGCTGGCCGCCTTGATCGATCACCAGAAGCCGGCGAGCGAGCTGCTTCACCTGTTCGAACCGGTCCCGCAGCTGTTGAAGAACGTCCGCTTCGCTAGTGGCCAGCCGCTGGAAGCTGCCGCGGTCAAGGTCGCGATCGCCGATGCCGAGCACCAACTTGAAGGCCGCGGCCGCCTCGTCATCCGCAAGTCGGGCACCGAACCCCTCATCCGCGTGATGGCCGAAGGCGACGACCTGGCGATGGTCGAAACGCTGGTCGACGGCATCTGCGATGCGGTGCGGGAAGCGGCGGGGTAGTCGCTTGTCCGCTTCCGACCCGTTGCGGACATTTCATTATTCGAACATCGTCAGCAGATGGCCGATCCATTTCGAACTCTTGCTCTTCGGGGGAACATCGTGAGGGCAGCCGCTCTCGCCCTTGTGGCTGCGTTTCTATTTGCAGTTTGGCTTCTCCCGTTTGGCACTGTCTTTACCGATGGACGAGTCGTGAAGGCAGAAGTGCTGCGTCTCGGAATGCACCCGGTGGGGGGCGTCGCTGGAGGCGATCTGCCGATACTCGCTGTGCGGCTCCCCGATGGTTCAGTCCGCGATGTGGAAGCCACGTGGGCAGACGTGAATGACTGCAAGCCCGGCCGTTGGATTTCCCTTCTCCAGCACGGCATTGCCGTGCAAATCGGTCAGCCCGGATGCAAGACTAGGGACTGAGCGAATGTCTGCTTCCCACCACAATTCACCATCACGAAACTTCTGTCCTACAGGGCCATAACCTGTCTAGGCTCCCGGCCATGCGGCAAAACCATTCGTGCCTTGCCTGACGCCGCCAACCGGGCCCTTTACCAATTTCTAACCGCCGGACGGCCATCGTGAGGGACTAGTGTGAACTTCGTGAACTTCCGACGCGGATCGAGGGCCAAATGCTAGAAATGCGCCCCGACTGCGAACGCTGCGGCGCCGACCTTCCGGCCAGTGCCCCCGGCGCATTCATCTGCTCGTTCGAGTGCAGCTTTTGCGCGCCCTGTGCCGAAGCGCTCGATGACCGTTGCCCCAATTGCAAGGGGGAGCTGACCGATCGGCCAACGCGCTCGAAGGCCAATCTGGCAAAGCACCCCGCTTCGACCGAGCGGAAATTCGCGTCGTGAAGACCGCACGCATTCTTGTCATCGCCGGATCGGATTCAGGCGGCGGTGCGGGCATTCAGGCCGACATCAAGACGATCACCATGCTCGGCGGCCACGCAATGACCGCGATCACCGCCGTCACGGCGCAGAACACCCTCGGCGTCAGCGCGGTTCACCCCGTTCCGACCGAGATGGTGCTCGCCCAGATTGACGCCGTCATTGTCGACATCGGCGTCGATGCGGTCAAGATCGGGATGATCGGCAGCGCCTTCACCGCGACCCAGGTGGCGCTGCGGCTCGCCAGCCTCGACGTGCCGATCGTGTTCGACCCGGTGATGGTCGCGACCAGCGGCGCCGCGTTGGCCGACGAGGCGACGATCGCGGCGTTCGGCCTGCTGATGGACCTCGCGACGCTGGCAACCCCCAACCTGCCCGAGCTGGCGCGGCTGACGGGCGAGGAGGATCCGATCGCGGCGGGGCTGGCTCTGGTCTCGCGCCATGGCTGCGCGGTGCTGGTCAAGGGCGGGCATGAGGAAGGCGATGCGCTTGCCGATGCGCTGATCGAGGAGGATAATCTCACCAGCTGGCAGGGTCAGCGGATCGCAACGAACAGCACCCATGGCACCGGTTGCACGCTGGCCAGCGCAATCGCCTTTCATTTGGGGTGCGGCGACCGCCTGGCAAGGGCGGTCGAACAGGCGCGGCACTTCGTCCGCATGGCGCTCCACGAGGCGCCGGGACTGGGGCAGGGGCAGGGTCCGCTTGGCCAGCAGTCGGTCAGGCTCGATACCAGCAGCGGGTGCGGCCCCTTGCCACGGCTCAATCAGGTGACCGTGACGGGCAAGGATTATGCCGCAATGGTCGCCTTCTACCGCGCCATCGGCCTCATCCAGATTGTCGATGCGCCGACCAATAATTACGCCCGCTTCCAAACCGGCGGCGGCGCCACCTTCTCGGTCCAGATCGACCCTGAGGAAGCGACATCCGAATCGACCGCAGTCTATTTCGAATGCGACGATCTCGATCAGCGGGTCGAACGACTGGCGCGAGCTGGAATGGCGTTCGAGCATGGCCCGCGCGATCAGCCATGGATGTGGCGCGAGGCACGGCTGCGCGATCCGGCGGGAAATACGGTGTTCCTCTACAAGGCAGGCGAGGCACGCCGCTTCCCGCCGTGGCGGATGGACGACGAATGAGCTTCGCCACTTATTTTGAATGGGAAATACGCCAAGGCGGGGAAGCCGCGTTCACCGCTGCCTGGGAAGTAGCAACGCGCGTTTTGCTTACCCGGGACTCTCATGGCTCGGCCCTGTTCCGCACCGATGCCGGAAATTTTGCCGCGCTGGCGCGATGGCCTGACAGGGCGACTCGCGACGCGGCCTTCGCAGAGGCAACTTTTCCCAGCGAGGCCATGTCAATGGGCCGCGAGATCGTCCGCACCATTCACCGCATCGATCTTGAAGGCATCCTCGATTTGTGGATCTGCACGCCGTCATGAAGCGACCCTGTTTCAAGATCGAGCGCGAATTTGCCCAGCCGCTTGCGGGGGTCGATGAAGCGGGGTGCGCGCCGCTTGCCGGGCCGGTCGTGGCGGCTGCCGTCGTGCTCGATCGCGACCATTTTCCGCGCGGGATCGACGACAGCAAGAAGCTCGACCTTGCTTCGCGCGAGGCGATCTTCGGCCGTTTGCAGAAGGTCGCCCGGATCGGGGTCGGGATTGCTTCGGTCGAGGAAATCGACAGCATCAACATCTTCTGGGCGCGGATGCTGGCGATGCAGCGCGCCGTCGAAGCGCTCGGATTCGAACCGGCGTTCGTCCTGGTCGACGGCAACCGCCTGCCGGGGTGGGAGCGAACGGACGCGAAAGCAATCGTCGCCGGTGACACCAAATGCCGCTCGATCGCCGCCGCCTCGATTGTCGCCAAAGTCACGCGAGACCGGATCATGCTCGATCATAGCCGGACGTATCCGGGCTATGGCTGGGAGACTAATCGCGGTTATCCGACCCCGCATCATTGCCGCGCGCTGATCGAATTGGGCTGCACGCCGCTCCATCGGCGCAGCTTCAACTTGGTTCGCGAGCGGCTGGCGATGGGGCGGCAGCACGAAATGGAGCTGGCGAGTCCTTTGGGTCACACTACCACCGGTTGAGTCCTCTTGGACTGCCATGACTCCATATGTTGTGCCGGCAAGGCGCTGGACTCGCTTCGTTCCTGTCGCCGAAGAGAGACTATTAACTGCTCTTTGCTTGACCGCGAGTCCGCGCTGACTCAACCTGCAGGTCAAGCAGGGGGACCGCATGAATTTGATCGCGCCACTTAAGGAGAAGCAGGGCCGTGCGCGGCCCACGGCGAAACGGCCCGCGCTCAAGCTGGCACCGCCGGCGCTGCCGCTCGACAGCGTCATCCAGGCCGATTGCATCACCGCCATGGCAGGGCTGCCCGACAAGTCGGTAGACATGATCTTCGCCGATCCGCCCTATAATCTCCAGCTTGGCGGCGACCTGTTCCGCCCCGAGGGCGGCAGGGTCGATGCGGTCGACGACGAGTGGGACAAGTTCGCCAGCCTCGCAGTCTATGACGAGTTCACTCGCAAATGGCTGGCCGAGGCGCGGCGCATCCTGAAGGACGACGGCACCATTTGGGTGATCGGGTCCTATCACAATATCTACCGCGTCGGATCGCTGCTGCAGGACGCCGACTACTGGATCCTCAACGACGTGGTGTGGCGCAAAACCAACCCGATGCCCAACTTCCGCGGCACCCGCTTCACCAACGCCCACGAAACCCTGATCTGGTGCGCGAAGTCTGAGGGGGCGCGGTATACGTTCAACTATACGATGATGAAGTCCCTTAATGACGACATCCAGATGCGGTCGGACTGGCTATTCCCGATCTGCTCTGGCGGAGAGCGGGAGAAGGGGGAGGACGGGCATAAAGCGCATCCGACACAGAAGCCCGAGGCGCTATTGTACCGCATCCTTCTAGCATGCACCAAGCCGGGCGATGTCGTGCTAGACCCGTTTTTCGGCACGGGAACGACGGGCGCGGTGGCGAAAAGGCTTGGGCGGCGGTGGATCGGGATCGAGCGTGAAAGCAAATATGTCGAGGTGGCGCGGCGTCGGATCGCGGCGAGCCTGCCGCTCGACGAAAGCGCGATGACGGTTATGGCGGAGAAACGATCGGCGCCACGGGTGGCGTTCGGGGTGCTGGTCGAAAGCGGGCTGGTTGCGCCGGGATCGGTGCTGAACGATGCCAAGCGCCGCTGGTCGGCGACGGTGCGCGCCGACGGATCGATCGAGTGCCAAGGCACGGTCGGGTCGATCCACAAGGTCGGGGCGAGCCTGCAGGGCGCGCCGTCGTGCAATGGCTGGACCTTCTGGCACATCGAGCGCGGCGGCACGCTGGCCGAGATCGACACGCTTCGGCAGGAGCATCTCGCCGCCTTGTCCTGACCAGCCGCCGCCGCTAGTCGCTCGCCAACTCCTTTTCCGGCGGGCGACATCATGGCTGCGTTCAAGACCCTCGACGATCTTCCCTCCGACCTGACCGGCAAGCGCGTGCTGGTCCGCGTCGACCTCAACGTGCCGATGAACGAGGGTGCGGTGGCCGACGACACGCGGTTGCGATCATTGGTGCCGACGGTAGCCGAGCTAAGCGACAAGGGCGCGATCGTGCTGCTGCTGTCGCATATGGGGCGGCCCAAGGGACATGTCCGTCCCGACATGTCGACCGCGCTGGTGGTTCGTCCGCTTCATCTCATTACCGGACGCCCGGTGCGGTTTATCGAGGATTGCCAGGGACCCGAGGCCGAGCGGGCGATCGGGACGATGATGGCGGGCTCGATCGGCGTGCTGGAAAACACCCGCTTTCACCTTGGCGAGGAGGCCAACGACCCTGCGCTGGCGAGGGCGATGGCGGCGCTGGCGGACTATTATGTCGACGATGCTTTCTCCGCCGCTCACCGGGCCCATGCCTCGACCGAGGGGGTGACGCACTTTCTTCCGTCGTTCGCCGGGCGGGCGATGGAAGCCGAGCTGACCGCGCTGGAGAAGGCGCTGGGCAACCCCGAACGGCCGGTCGCGGCGGTGGTTGGCGGGGCGAAGGTGTCGTCGAAGTTGGCGGTGCTGGGGCATCTGGTCAGCAAGGTCGATCATTTGATCATCGGCGGCGGGATGGCCAATACCTTTCTTGCGGCCCGGGGCGTCGATGTCGGCAAATCATTGTGCGAGCATGATCTGGTCGGCGAGGCGGAGGCGATCTTTGCCAAGGCCGAGGCGGCGAATTGCACCGTCCATTTGCCCTACGACGTTGTCGTGGCGAAGGAATTTGTAGCCAATCCGTCGAGTTTGCGAACCATTAATGTGCATGAAGTAGCGCCCAACGAGATGATCCTCGATATCGGCCCGGCGGCGGTCGAGGCGTTGTCGGATGTGCTCAAGAATTGCCGGACTTTGGTCTGGAACGGCCCCCTTGGCGCGTTCGAAACTCCGCCGTTCGATGCCGCGACGGTGGCGCTTGCCCGGACTGCGGCGGCGCTGACGCAGGATGGCAGCCTGATCTCGGTCGCGGGCGGTGGAGATACCGTCGCTGCACTCAACCTTGCGGGCGTCGTGCCCGACTTCACCTTCGTCTCGACGGCGGGCGGGGCGTTCCTGGAATGGATGGAAGGGCGCGAGTTGCCCGGGGTTGCCGCTCTGCAGCGCTGACTTTTCGCCGTTGCTGTCAGTTCCTGGTTGATGCGGTCTGGACTGAAACGGGTTCACGAAGCAGCGGGACTAGCAGTCTATTGAGGTCGTCCAGCGAAAATGCGCCCGCTGCAAAGTAACGCACGACTCCGGCGCGATCGATGATGATGTTGGTCGGCACGGCGTCGGCCTCTGCATAGGGACCGCGCACGCGCTTGACCGGTTCGATCGCCATGACCGAGAACAGGTTGGTCATCGCCGAGAGGGGCACGCTGTCCTCGGTTGTGACGGCGAATATCCGCAGCCCAAACCGCCGCTGGGCCCGGTAATAAGCGTCGATCGTCGGCAATTCGGCGCGGCACGGCACGCACCACGTTGCCCAGAAGTTGAGCACGACGACTTGCCCTCGAAGCGAAGACAAGGTCACCTTTTGGCCATTGACAAGGTTGAGCGTCGCATCGGGGGCGAGCTTTCCGACCTTGACCTTGGTAGCGGCCGCGGGCTGCGCGAGGAGCAACATCGAAAAGCCGATCGCGGTGATTATTCGTTTCAAGCGAAGTCCCCTATTTTCAGCAGCTTCATGGCAAATGGAAGGTGCGTCAAGCTTTCACTCCCCCATTCTTGTCTGCCACCCCCGGGCTCGCTAGAGCCTGCCGCATACGTATGCAGGTTTGCCTGAAGGGGCCCCAATGACCGTTGATACCAATGCCGACCGTCTGGAAATGCTCGCCCAGATCGAAAAGGGGGACGGCTTCATCGCTGCGCTCGACCAGTCGGGCGGGTCGACCCCGGGGGCGCTCAAGGGCTATGGCATCGGCGAAGATCGCTTTTCGAACGACGAGGAAATGTTCGGGCTGATCCACGCTATGCGCGAGCGGGTAATGACCTCGCCCTGCTTCATCGGCGAGAAGGTGATTGGCGCGATCCTCTTCGAGCGGACGATGGACGGGATGGCGGGGGGCAAGCCGGTGCCCGAGCTGCTGTGGGAGCGCGGCGTGGTGCCCTTCCTCAAGGTCGACAAGGGACTTGAGGACGAGGTCGACGGGGTCAAGCTGATGAAGCCGATCGGCGGTCTTGGCGAGTTGCTCGAACGGGCAAAGGCCAGGGGTGTGTTCGGGACCAAGATGCGATCGGTGATCGAGCGCGCGAGCCCGACCGGCATTGCCGCCATCGTCGAGCAGCAGTTCGCTGTCGCCGCCGAGATCAACCGCCATGGGTTGATGCCGATCATCGAGCCCGAAGTGTCGATCAAGAGCCCCGAGCGGGCCGAGTGCGACCGTATCCTGCGCGATGAGTTGCTGAAAGCGCTCGACGCCGTTCCGCAGGGCGAGCGGGTGATGCTCAAGCTGACCATTCCCGCCAACTTTGGACTGTTCGATCCGTTGGTCGAGCATCGCGCGGTGCTCAAGCTGGTCGCACTGTCGGGCGGGTATAGTCGCGAAGAAGCGTGCCGCGAGCTGGCCAGGAACAAGGGCATGATCGCCAGCTTCAGCCGCGCGCTGCTGTCCGACCTCAAGGACCAGATGAGCGACGACGAGTTCAACGCCTCGCTGGGCGGCGCGATCAGGGACATACACGCGGCATCGACGGTCAAGGCTTGAGGCGAAATGTCGCGCTGGGCGGGCGTTCTGGACAAGGTAGACAGTGTCGCGCGAACCGTCGCCGACACTGGAAGTGCACAGCGCTTTGACCCTTGCCGCCCCGTTTTGGACACGCTGGACAGTGTGGCGCAAATGTCGGGCGAGCGTGATCGTTCGTGCCTGATGGACACAATGGTGGGAGCGGGACGAGTCGAGGGTCGCATGGCATCGGCCTTGCTCCCGCAAGGCTGCTGTAGGACAGGAAAATCGACGTCGTGGTCGAGGATGCCTAGCGCATTGCCGCATAATCGAAGGTGAAGCGGTTCGCCGGGGGATTGCCTTGCGCGCCTGCCAGTCGGCCCGGTTCCCCGGCGACCAATGTCACCTGCCCGGCGCCAATGGTAAGCGGCGTGCCGAGAGTTATGTTGGTCAGCATTTGCTCGCGTCCGCCGTGGAAGGTCACGCAGGTTTTGATGACCAGCCGCCCGGCCCAGATGCAGCGCGCATTGATCGGACAGCGGCTATCCTCGACCAGCGCGATCGGCTGGATCAGCAGCGGGCCGACGTTGGCGGTTTGCCCATAGCTGGCGGTCGCGGTCCCGGTGGTCGTCGGCGCCTTTGGCGGCAAGGTCGCACAAGCGCCAAGCGCAAGGGCAGCGAACAAAGGCAGGGGGGTTCTCATTGGACGAACGCTGCCGCTTCGCTAATGAGCGGCGGATGAATGATCCCGTGCAAGACTATCTCGACGAAGCCGACCTGACGGTTTTTCCCGCGCCGCGGCGGACCCGACCGTGTGAGCTTTACCTGATCTCGCCGCAGGAAGTGGGGGGGGTGTTTCCCGATCGGTTGCGCGCGGCGCTGGGCGGAGGGCCGGTGGCGGCGTTCCAGTTGCGGGTGAAGGGTGTCGGCGAGCATGAGTTGGCGACGCTGGCTGAGCCGTTGCAGCGCATCTGCGACGAGGCCGATGTCGCGTTCATCGTCAATGACAGCGTGAGTTTGGCCAAGAGACTGGGGGCAGACGGGCTTCACCTTGGCCAGTCGGACGGGGATTTGCGCGAGGCGCGGGCCGAGCTAGGGCCGAGCGTCCAGATCGGTCGGACGTGCCACGACAGCCGCCACTTGGCGATGCAGGCGGGCGAGGACGGCGCGGACTATGTAGCGTTCGGGGCGTTTTACGAGACGACGACCAAGCCGAGCCATTATCGCCCCGACCCGCAGATATTGTCGTGGTGGTCGGCGCTGTTCGAAGTGCCGTGTGTCGCGATCGGCGGAATTACCCCGGCCAATGTCGCGCCCTTGGTAGCAGCGGGAGCCGATTTTGCCGCGGTGTGCCAGGCGGTGTTCGGAGCGCAGGATTCGGGCGCGGCGGTGGCGGCGTTCGGCGATGTGTTGAAGGGTAAGCGCCACTAGTCTGTGTTTAGAACCTGATTCACGCCTTCGGTGGAAGCGCGAAACGCAACCACCTCAGACGATCAGGCTCTAGACGGTGTGGCTGGCGGCCTGACGGCAAGCTTCGTCGTCGCCGCGCTCGACCTGGATGGTGGCGTGGCCAATCTCGAAGCGGTCGTGGAGCATTCCTCCGGCTTCGTGGAGGAAGCGGTCGCCGGGGCAGCCGCCGGGCATGACGAGATGGCAGGTGAGGGCGACATCGGTCGTGCTCAAATGCCAGACGTGGAGGTCGTGGACCCGGGCGACGCCGGGGAGCGCGGCGAGGCTTTGCTCGACATCGGCCGGGGCGATGCCGTCGGGGACGCGGTCGAGCGACATGGCAACCGAGCTTTTGAGCAGCCCCCAGGTGCCGAAGAAAATCACCGTGACGATGGCGAGGCTGGTGACCGGGTCAAGCCATGTCCAGCCGGTGCGGATGATGAGCAGCCCCGAGACGACGACGCCTGCAGAGACGGCTGCGTCGGAGGCCATGTGGAGGAAGGCGGCGCGAATGTTGATGTCGCCCTTTCGCCCGCGCGCAAACAGCCAGGCGGTAACGCCGTTGACGAGGATGCCGATGGCGGCGACGACCATGACGGTCTTGCCCATGACCGGCTGCGGGTTGCCGAGGCGGTGGATCGCCTCGAACGCGATGGCGCCGATCGCGACGAGCAGGAACAGCGCGTTGAACAAGGCGGCGAGGATCGAGGTGCGGCGGAAGCCATAGGAATAATGCTGGGTCGGGGCGCGGCGCGAGATTGACACGGCACCCCATGCGATCAGCAGTCCCAGGACATCGGAGAGGTTGTGACCGGCGTCGGCGAGCAGCGCCATCGAATTGGCAGCGAGGCCATAGACCGCTTCGATTGCGACGAAGCCGAGGTTGAGCAACGTCCCGATGAGGAAGGCGCGCCCGAAACTGGCGGGGGCATAGTTATGGCCGCCGTGATGGTGATCGTGATCGGCCGACATGGGCTGGCTTCCCGCTACGCTGAGGATCGCGCCCATAGCCGCTGCGGCAATCAAATAAAGCAGAAAATCTTCGGCGGCGAAGGTGAAGTCGACAGCCCGGCGGGCCCGCTTTGTCCACTTTCGTTGCGGCGATGGAAAGAATGTGGCGGTGCGACGTTCACCGCTCTAACAAATCATCGGTCGATCAGGAGAAGTGGCGTGACCCCCAAGGCGATATTGATGGCTGGACTTGGCGCAGTGGCGCTGGCGGTGGTGACCGTGGCGAATGCATCGACCCCGACGCCCGCGCCCGGGCAGCCGGCGATGATGAAGCCTGCCGGACAAGGATGGGTGCCGCCGGGGACTCCGGGATCGCCGGTCGACGGGTCGATTTTCCATGCGCAGGTTTTGCTCGACGTCGCCGGATTTCCGTCGGGGGTGATCGACGGCAAGAAGGGCGCGGTGTTCGCCAAGTCGATCAGCGGGTTCCAGCAGGCACATAATTTGCCCGACACTGGCCAGCTGGACGATGCGACGCGGACCGCGCTGCTGGCGCAGAACCGGCCGGCGCTGATCGAGGTCAAGCTGACGGCCGACCAGGTCGCCGGGCCGTTTGTGAACCCCTTTCCCAAGATGCCCGAGGACCAGGCCAAGCTGGCCTTCATGGGTTATCGCAACATGCTGGAAGAAGTGGCCGAGGAGTTTCACACCACTCCCGACACGATCGTCGCGCTTAACGGTCCCGACGCGAAGATTGGTGTGGGCGAAACGCTGAAGCTGCCCAACGTCGTCGCTGCCAACCAGAAATATGACGGGGTCAAGGATGATATCAAGCCGTGGTTCGCAAGGCTGAATGTCGATGCCGGCGCGGTCCAGGGGGACTATATCGTAGTGTCGAAGAAGGAAGGCGTGCTGCGCGTGATGAAGGGAACGCCGCCGGCCGGCGCGCTGACCAAGGACCGCGGCAAGGGCGCCAAATATGCGGCGCCGAAGGATCTGGGGCAGGGCCAGGTGGTGGCACAATTCCCGGTGACGATGGGGTCGAGCCACGACCCGCTGCCGTTCGGTCTGTGGAAGGTGACGACCTATGCCTTCCTTCCGCCATTCCATTACCAGCCCGACCTGTTCTGGGACGCCAAGGACCCCGAGGGCGGTGACAAGCGGTTGAAGCCCGGCCCCAATGGACCGGTCGGCCTCGCGTGGCTCGACCTGACCAAGGAGCATTATGGCATTCATGGCACGGCGAGTCCGGACACGATCGGGCGGGCCGAAAGTCACGGCTGCATCCGCCTGAGCAATTGGGATGTGCTGCGCCTGTCGCAGATGCTCAAGCCGGGCTTCAAGGCGGTGTTCACCAGCTGATGATCAAGACAATCGCCACGGTCGTGCTGACCGCAATCCTGACCAGCGCGTTCTGGATTTTCGCCTTCGGAATCACGCGCAGTCCGGAGGGTGACGCGGCGCGGGCCAATGGGCGCGTCGAGGGCAAGGGCGACAAGACGATCGTCCAGTCGAGGGGAGGCGCCCCGCTGGCGGTGGCGGAGAGCGTCGAGGTCGGGCCAGCGGGGCTGGCGATCCCGGTGGCCGGGGTCAAAGCAAGCCAGCTGACCGACACCTTTACCCAGGCGCGGGCGGGCGGGGCGCGGCGGCATGACGCCATCGACATCATGGCCGCCGAGGGCACCCCGGTCTATGCCACCGCGCCGGGAACGGTCGAGAAGATCTACGAGAGTGTCGGCAAGGGCGGGTTGACGGTTTACGAGCGGTCGCAGGACGGCAGGTGGGTCTATTATTACGCGCATTTGCAGGGCTATGCGCCGGGGCTGGCCGAGGGGCAGAAGCTGGAGCGCGGGTCGGCAATCGGCTTTGTGGGGCATACCGGTGACGCCAGCCCCGACGGGCCGCACCTCCATTTCGCGGTCAACCAGATGGTGGCGGGGGAGAAATGGTACAACGGCACCCCGATCAATCCCTACCCACTGCTTGCGGGAAAGAGCGCTAATCGGTAGTGGGACGGCCTGACTGGTCAACTTTTGATGGCCCGGCTCTTTTCACTCACTGGCATATAGGCGGATCACATGAAGATCAGCGGCGTGGACATTCGTCCCGGCAACATCATCGAATATGAGAAGGGCATCTGGCGCGCGGTCAAGATCCAGCACACCCAGCCCGGCAAGGGCGGCGCCTATATGCAGGTCGAGATGAAAAACCTCATCGACGGCCGCAAGAACAACGTCCGCTTCCGCTCGGCCGAGACGGTGGAGCGGGTCCGTCTCGATACCAAGGATTTCCTGTTCCTTTATGCCGAGGGCGACGCGCTGACGTTTATGGACGAGGTCAATTACGAGCAGATTTCGTTGCCCCGCGACCTGCTGGGCGATGCTGCGGCGTTCCTTCAAGACGGGATGAAGGTCGTACTCGAGCTGTATGACGAGCGGCCGATTTCGGTGCAATTGCCCGACACGATCGAGGCGATGATCGTCGAGGCCGATGCGGTGGTGAAGGGGCAGACGGCATCGTCGTCGTTCAAGCCCGCGATCCTCGACAATGGCGTGCGCGTGATGGTCCCGCCGCATATCGGCGCGGGGACGAAAATCGTCGTCGATGTCTATGAGCAAACCTATGTGCGGCGGGCCGACTGATGGCCAAAAAATCATGGTAAGCCATTCAGGACTGATCACCGTGATGCAGCGCGCGGCCCGCAAGGCGGCGCCGCGACTGCGTCGTGATTTCGGCGAGGTCGAGCAGCTTCAGGTGTCGCAGAAGGGACCGGGCGATTTCGTGACGATCGCCGACAAGCGGTCGGAGCAGACGATCGTTGAGGAATTGCGCAATGCGCGTCCCGACTGGGGGATGATCCTGGAAGAGGGCGGGGTGATCGAGGGCGATCCGTCCAAGCCGAGGTGGATTGTCGATCCACTCGACGGGACGACCAACTTCCTTCACGGCGTGCCGCACTTTTCAATCTCGATCGCGGTCGAGGACAAGAAAGCCGACGGGACCCCCGAGATTTCGCACGGGCTGGTCCACCAGCCACTGACCGACGAGAGCTTCTGGGCCGAGAAGGGGCGCGGCGCCTGGTTGCAGGACCGGCGGCTCCGCGTGTCGTCGCGGCGCAACCTCGACGAGGCGATGATCGGGACGGGGATTCCGCATTTCGGGCGCGGCAATGTGGCGCAATGGTCGCGGATTTTCGGGGCGATCGCGCCTGAAGTCGCCGGAATGCGGCGGTTCGGTTCGGCCGCGCTTGACCTGGCGTGGGTCGCGGCGGGGCGGATGGACGGTTTCTGGGAAGACGATCTCGACATCTGGGACTCGGCGGCGGGCGTGCTGCTGGTGCGCGAAGCGGGCGGTTATGTGACCGACTATCGCGGGCAGGCGAAAATGTTCGAACGGCGCGAATATCTGGCGGCGAACGGCGATTTGCACAGCAAGTTGCACAAGTTGCTGGCGGGCGCGCTTCGCTAACGCTGAGCAGGTGTTGCCCGCTCTGTTCCCCTGTCCTAAAGCGCGGCCAAGATTCGCCCCCGGAGTAGTACCACTTGGCCAGCGTTGCCTTTGGATATTTGCCGATCCTCCTGTTCCTGGGGATCGCGCTTGCGCTGTCGGGAACGTTTGTGTTCCTGCCGATGCTGGTCAGCCGGCTGGCGGGGACGAACCAGCCCAGCGCGGCCAAGCTGGCCGAATATGAGTGCGGCTTCCCCGCGTTCGAGGACAGCCGTGCGCAGTTCGACGTGCGCTTCTACCTCGTCGCGATCCTGTTCATCGTGTTCGACCTGGAGGCGGCATTCCTGTTTCCGTGGGCGGTGAGCCTGAAATTCACTGGCTGGACCGGGTGGATCGCGATGATGGGCTTCCTCGCCGAACTGGCGCTGGGGCTGGCCTATGCGTGGAAGAAGGGGGCACTCGAATGGGAGTGATGCTCAATCCCGCGCCGACCGAAGAGGATATCGCGCGCCAGGCCGGGCTGATCGCGGGCAGCGAAGAGGAAGCGCGTTTTCTCCAGATGCGCGCCGACCTCGACCACAAGGGCTTCATCACTGCGTCGATCGACGACCTGACGACGTGGGCGCGGACCGGTTCGCTGTGGTGGATGACCTTTGGGTTGGCATGCTGTGCGGTCGAGATGATCCATGTCAACATGCCGCGCTATGACCTTGAAAGATTTGGTGTTGCGCCGCGCGCGTCACCCCGCCAGTCGGACGTCATGATCGTCGCCGGGACGCTGTGCAACAAGATGGCCCCGGCGCTGCGCACCGTCTACGACCAGATGCCCGAGCCGAAATATGTCATTTCGATGGGCAGCTGCGCCAATGGCGGCGGCTATTATCATTACAGCTACTCGGTCGTTCGCGGCTGTGACCGGATCGTGCCGGTCGATATCTATGTGCCCGGTTGCCCGCCGACGGCAGAGGCGCTGCTGTATGGAATCATGCAGTTGCAGCGCAAGATCCGGCGCGAAGGGACGATTGCGCGATGAGCGGCGGGACTGCGCCCCGCTATTCGGCATCGACTGCCGATTTCTCGGGCCTCGCCGCGACGGTGCGCGAGGGGCTGGAGACGGCGTTCGACGTCAAGCGCGGTGACCTGATCGACGTGATTACGGCATTGCGCGACGAGTTTGGCTATCAGCAGCTGATGGAAATTGCGGGGGTCGATTTCCCGGAGCGGCCCGAGCGGTTCGAGGTGGTCTATTGCCTGCTGTCGCTGACCCACAATCACCGCGTGCGGCTTCATGTCGCGACCGACGAGGGGACCCCGGTGCCGAGCGTGACCGCGCTGTGGCCGGTCGCCGGATGGCTCGAGCGTGAAGTGTATGACATGTATGGCGTGACCTTTGCAGGGAATGTTGATCTGCGCCGGATCCTGACCGATTACGGCTTTGAGGGTCATCCGCAGCGCAAGGACTTCCCGCTGACGGGCTTTGTCGAACTGCGGTATTCGGAGGCCGAGAAGCGGGTGGTGTATGAGCCCGTCAAGCTGCCCCAGGATTTCCGCACGTTCGACTTTCTGATGCCGTGGGAGGGGCCTGAGTACAGGCTTCCCGGGGACGAGAAGGCCGAAGGGCAGGGGGCTGGTCCGACGCCTGCTGCGGCGCCGACGGCGACCAATGCCGTGCCCGCGACGCCGCCACCGGGAACGCCCAAGGTGACGGAGAAGCCGAGCGATACAGGTGCCGGTGCTGCAGCCAATGCGGAGTCGGTCAAGAAGAGCGATGATGCGCCGAAAGGGGCAGGGGTATGAGCACGCGCACGCTTGAAGTCGGCGCGCCGCTGGCCGCCACGGGGCTGACCCCGGGGGACGATGTCGTCCAGAATTACACGATCAATTTCGGGCCGCAGCATCCCGCCGCGCATGGCGTGCTGCGGCTGATCATGGAACTTGACGGCGAGATCGTCGAGCGGGTCGATCCGCATGTCGGGCTACTCCATCGCGGCACCGAGAAATTGATCGAATACAAGACCTACGCCCAGGCGATCCCCTATTTCGATCGGCTCGATTACTGCTCGCCGATGTGCATGGAGCATAGCTTCGTGTTGGCGATCGAGAAGTTGATGGGGATCGAAGTGCCCATTCGCGCGCAATATATTCGCGTGATGATGGCCGAGCTGACGCGCATCAAGAACCACATGCTCAATCTTGGCAGCCACGTCATGGACGTCGGCGCGATGACTCCGAACCTGTGGCTGTTCGAGGTCCGCGAGGATCTGATGCAGATTTACGAGAGCGTGTCGGGCGCGCGGATGCACGCCAATTATTTCCGTGTCGGCGGGGTCCATCAGGACATTCCGCCTAAGGTGCTCAACCAGATCGGCGACTTCCTCAACAAGTTCCCGGTGATCTTCGAGGACGCGATCAGCCTGGTCGCCGACAATCGCATCTTCAAGCAGCGCAATGTCGACATTGGCGTGGTGTCGAAGGAAGACGCGATCGCGTGGGGCTTCTCGGGGCCGATGATTCGCGCAGCGGGGATCCCGTGGGACCTGCGCAAGTCGCAGCCCTATGACGTCTATGACCGGATGGAGTTCGACGTTCCCGTCGGCACTCGCGGGGATTGCTATGACCGGTTCATGGTGCGGGTCGAGGAAGTGCGGCAGTCGGCGCGGATCGCGCGGCAGTGCCTGAACGAGATGCCCGTGGGGCCGATCGGCAGCGAGGATCGCAAGGTGTTCCCGCCGACGCGGGGCGAAATGAAGACCTCGATGGAAGCGATGATCCACCACTTCAAGCTCTACACCGAAGGCTATCATGTCCCCGCCGGCGAGGTCTATGTCGCGACCGAAAGCCCCAAGGGCGAGTTCGGTGTCTATCTGGTCGCCGACGGGACCAACCGGCCGTATCGGTGCAAGATCAGGCCGACGGCGTTCAGCCATTTGCAGGCGATGGACTTCATGATGAAGGGCCACATGCTGGCCGATACAACCGCCGTGCTGAGTGCGATCGATGTCGTGTTCGGGGAGTGTGACCGGTGAAGCGCGCCGACAAACTCATTTCAATTTTGGCGTCACTGTACCTTGGTCATCGGATTGCCGAGAGCATCGGTAATCGGGCGTTTTACGTAGCCCTTGCCGTAGGTTGGATTGTGGTAATCATCTGGACAATCGTAGCTTGGCGCAGGGGCGAAATCGTGTTTGTTTGGCAAAAACGCAATGGCTGAGCGCACCTTCGCTCCCGACACGCCCGAACTCCGCGCCAAGTGGAGCGGGTTCGCCTGGTCGCCGGCCAACGCCAAGGCCGCGGCGGACATCATCTCGCGCTATCCCGAGGGGCGCCAGCAGTCGGCAACGCTGCCGCTGCTCGACCTCGCCCAGCGTCAGGTCGGGGCCGAGACCAATACGCAAGGCTGGCTGCCGATCCCGGTGATCGAATATGTCGCCGCGCACCTCGACCTGCCGCCGGTCCGCCTGCTCGAGGTTGCGACCTTCTACACCATGTACAACCTGGCCCCCGTCGGCCGCTTCCATGTCCAGGTGTGCGGGACGACGCCGTGCATGCTGGCCGGGTCGGACGATGTCTTTGCAGCGTGCAAGGCGCGCGGGCTGAAGAAGGGCCACACCACCCTCGACGGGCTGTTCACGCTGACCGAGGTCGAGTGCCTCGGCGCCTGCACCAACGCGCCGATGGTCCAGATCAACGACGATAATTATGAGGATTTGACCGAGGACAGCATGGGGATGGTGCTCGATGCGCTTGCGCGGGGGGAGACGCCCAAGCCGGGGCCGCAAGTCGATCGCCAGACGAGCTGTCCGCAGGGCGGACCGACGAGCCTCAAGAAAATGGCCGAGCGCAATTACGATTATCGGGGACAGCGGGCATGATCGTCGGTCTCGTCATTGCGCTGGTGCTCGCCTTCATCGCGTTCAAATTCGTCAAGGGAATCATCAAGTTCGCGCTGATTGCGGCGATCGTGATCGCGGCCATCTATTTCCTGGGGATTGCGCGATGACCGTGACGCCGCTCGCGGACAAGGACCGCATTTTCACCAACGTCTATGGATTCCAGTCGCCAGAGCTGAAGGCGGCGCAGGCGCGGGGCGATTGGGACAAGACGCTCGACCTGATAAAGCTGGGCGAAGAAGGCATCATCGAGATCGTCAAGGCGTCAGGCCTGCGCGGGCGCGGCGGGGCGGGGTTCCCGACCGGGATGAAGTGGAGCTTCATGCCCAAGGAGCCCAAGCCGGGCAAACCCAATTTTCTGGTGATCAACGCCGACGAGAGCGAGCCGGGATCGTGCAAAGACCGCGAGATCTTGCGGCATGATCCGCACAAGCTGGTCGAAGGCGCGCTGATCGCTGGCTTCGCGATGCGCGCGCGGGCGGCGTATATCTATGTGCGCGGCGAGTTTATTCGCGAGACCGAGGCACTGCGCAAGGCGGTGGCGGAGGCTTATGCGGCGGGGCTGATCGGGAAGAACGCATCGGGCGCCGGGTTCGATTTCGACGTGTTCGTCCATCGCGGCGCGGGGGCTTATATTTGCGGCGAAGAGACGGCGATGCTCGAAAGCCTCGAGGGCAAGCAGGGCAAGCCGCGGTTGAAGCCGCCGTTCCCGGCCGGGGCGGGTCTCTATGGCTGCCCGACGACGGTCAATAATGTCGAGAGTATCGCGGTCGTGCCGACAATCCTGCGGCGCGGCGCGGCGTGGTTCGCGGGGTTCGGCAATCCGAAGAATGAAGGAACCAAGCTGTTCCAGATCAGCGGCCATGTGAACACGCCGTGCGTCGTGGAAGAGACGATGGGGATCAGCTTTCGCGAGCTTATCGATCGCCATGCCGGCGGCGTGCGCGGCGGGTGGGACAATCTGCTCGCGGTGATCCCCGGAGGGTCGTCGGTGCCGCTGGTCCCGGCTGCGCAGATCATGGATGCGCCAATGGACTTCGACGGGTTAAAGGCGCTCGGCTCGGGCCTCGGCACGGCGGCGGTGATTGTCATGGACAAGTCGACCGATATCGTCCGCGCGATCGCCCGCATTAGTTATTTCTACAAGCACGAAAGCTGCGGCCAGTGCACCCCTTGCCGCGAGGGTACTGGCTGGATGTGGCGGACAATGGAGCGGCTGCGCACCGGCGACGCCGATATCGGCACGATCGACCGGCTGCTCGACGTCACCAAGCAGATCGAGGGTCACTCGATCTGCGCGCTGGGCGACGCGGCGGCGTGGCCGATCCAGGGACTGGTGAAGCATTTTCGGCCCGAGATCGAGCGGCGGATCATCGAGCGCAATGGCCCGATGTTGGAGGCAGCGGAATGAGAATGTTAGTCATCTTGCTGGCCATCGTGTCGTCCACATCTGCCATGGGGCAAAGCAGCGTCACCGGCTCGATCACCAACCTCGACCAGCCAGTAACCCTCTCGCGAGAGGGACGCTTCACGGGAGACGAGGCAAGGGAAATCGGAGATCAGTTCGCCACTTGCGTCTTGAATCGACACTACGCAGCGGTGGGCAAAGCTCTTTCAATGCCTTCAGATAGTGAAGAGCAGTATGCGGCACTCTACAAAATTCTCGATCCCGAATGCTGGACGACCGGTGGCGGAATGCGCCATATGGCTGGCGGAATGGACGTCGAAATGACAACCAATCCGATTTCCTTTCGGAGCTCGTTGTTCAAGGTTTACGTAAAGAAGAATTTCGCCAGAGTGCCGCTGGAATTCGTTGCGCCACCATTATCCGCGACCGGCCGCAACGCCGGGATGGTTGCCTTCGCTGATTGCGTGATCCGACTGGATGTTCGGACAAGCCTGAGCCTGATCATTTCGACCGCAGGAAGTAAGGCAGAAGGCGAAGCGGTCCGCGCCTTGAGGCCGCACCTCAATCAATGTTTAGCCCCCGGCAACACCGTCGCACTATCGAAAGCCAGTCTTTCATCCGCGATTTCGGAGGCTTACTATCGTGAGGCCCGGGCGGCCCAATTGGTCGGCAAAAGATAATGCCACTAGTCACCGTCGACGGCGTCGAGATTGAGGTTCCGCGGGGAGCCACCGTGCTTCAGGCTTGCGAGCTTGCGGGGAAGGAGATCCCGCGCTTCTGCTATCATGAACGTCTTAGCATCGCGGGCAATTGCCGGATGTGCCTGGTCGAAGTGTCCCCCGGGCCGCCCAAGCCGCAGGCGTCGTGTGCGCTGCCTGCTGCTGACAAGCAGGTCATTCGCACCGACACGCCGATGGTCAAGAAGGCGCGCGAGGGGATGATGGAGTTTCTGCTCATCAACCACCCGCTCGACTGCCCGATCTGCGACCAGGGTGGGGAGTGCGACCTTCAGGACCAGGCGATGGCCTATGGCCGCGGCGCGTCGCGCTTCGACGAGAATAAGCGCGCGGTCGAAGACAAATATATGGGCCCGGTGATCAAGACCGCGATGACCCGCTGCATCCAGTGCACGCGCTGCATCCGCTTTTCGGAGGAGGTCGCCGGGACACCCGAGATCGGGATGCTGTACCGCGGCGAGGATTCGCAGATTACCGCCTATCTCGAGAAAGCGCTGACCAGCGAATTGTCGGGCAATCTGGGTGATATCTGCCCGGTGGGGGCGCTGTTGCAGCGGCCACAAAGCTTTGAAATTCGTCCGTGGGAGCTCAAGAAGGTTCCTGCGATCGACGTGATGGACGCGGTCGGATCGAACATCCGGCTCGACGTGCGCCAGCGCCAGGTGATGCGCATTCTTCCGCGGATCAACGAGGACGTCAACGAAGAGTGGATCTCGGACAAGGCGCGGCATCATGTCGATGCACTGGTGCGCGCACGGCTTGACCGGCCCTGGCTGCGCGAGAACGGGAAATTGCGCGCGGCGGAATGGCCTGAGGCGCTGGCGCTGTTCGCAGACAGGCTGAAAGCGGCGGGCGCGAAGGTGGCTACGATTGCCGGCGACCTGGTCGATGCCGAGACGATGTATGCGGCCAAGGCACTGCTCGCGGGGCAGGGGTCGGTGTTGCTCGAGGGGCGGCAGACTGGGCTTGATTATGATGTCACCAGCCTGTCGGCGGTGGCGTTCAACTCGACCATTGCCGGGATCGAAAGCGCGGATGCGATCCTGCTGGTGGGGACCAATATTCGCTGGGAAGCGCCGCTGATCAACACGCGGCTGCGCAAGGCCGCGCGGAAGGGTGCCAAGATTTTCGGGATCGGGCCCGAGGTCGACCTTGGCTATCGCGTGACGTGGCTTGGCGACGATTTGTCGCTGGTCGGCAATTTGCCCAAGGTCGCTGCGGATACGTTCGCGGCGGCGGTGAAGCCCGCGCTGATCCTTGGCCCGGGTGGGTTGGCGAAGGGTGCGATGGGGGCGGCATTGGCAGCGGCTGCGAGCCTTAACCTCGTGCGTGATGGCTGGAACGGGTTCAACGTCCTCCACACCGCGGCGTCGCGGATGGCGGGGATTTTGCTTGGCTATGCGCAGGCGGGCGGGATTGCCGACATCGTTGCGGCCAAGCCGGAGCTGGTGATTTCGCTGGGCGCGGACGAGTTGGGCGATCGGCTCGCGGGGATCTTCACCGTCTACGTCGGGCATCATGGCGACAAGGGTGCAGCGGGGGCGGACTTGGTCCTCCCCGGCGCCGCCTACACCGAAAAGCACGGTACGTTCGTGAACACCGAGGGCCGCGTCCAGCGTTCGGAGCGCGCCGCCTTTGCGCCGGGTGACGCGCGCGAGGACTGGACGATCTTCCGTGCAGTGTCGGACCTAATCGGCCAGCCGCTGCCATTCGACCGCTTCGACCAGCTTCGCAGTGCGATGCATGCCGATACGCCGGCGCTGGCGCGCGATGGCTTGGTTGACCTGCCGTGGTCGCCGCCCAAGCTTGACGCCAAGGCATCGGGCCCGGTCGGCTATCCGATCGCCGACTTCTACCTGACCAACGCGATATGTCGGGCGAGCCCGACGATGCACCGTTGTTCGGAGGAACTGATCCACGGCGAAGCCTTTGCGGAGGCGGCCGAATGACCGCGCTGTTTCAGTCCTGGGGGATGCAATTCGGCTGGGCGTGGTTCCTTGCCACGATCATCGGCATCCTGGTCATCGCGCTGCCGCTGATGCTGGCGGTGGCGATGGTTATCTATGCCGAGCGCAAGATCTGGGCGGCGTTTGCGCTCAGGCGCGGGCCCAATGTCGTGGGGCCCTTCGGGCTGCTGCAGAGCTTTGCCGACGGGCTCAAAGTATTCCTCAAGGAGACGATCATCCCGACCAGCGCCAACAAGGGGCTGTTCCTGATCGCGCCGATTATTACCTTCACGACCGCGCTGATCGTGTGGGCGGTGGTGCCGTTCCAACTCGATGTGGTCGTCGCCGACATCAACGTCGGGCTGCTCTACATCCTCGCGGCGTCGTCACTCGGCGTCTATGGCGTGATCATCGCCGGGTGGGCGTCCAACTCCAAATATCCGTTCTTCTCGGCGTTGCGCGCGACGGCGCAGATGGTGTCGTACGAAGTCGCGATCGGCTTCGTGCTGATTACCGTCGTGCTCTACGCCGATAGCTTCAACCTGACGCAGATCGTGCTGGCCCAGCGTGGCAATATCGGGTTCGGGCTCTTGAACGGCTTCGGGTTCAACCCGCTGCTGTTCCCGATGGCGGTGGTGTTTCTGATCAGCTCGATGGCCGAGACCTTCCGCACCCCGTTCGACCTGGTCGAGGCGGAGAGCGAGCTCGTAGCCGGGCACCAGACCGAATATTCGAGCATGTCCTTCGCGCTGTTCTGGCTCGGTGAATATGGCAACGTCATCCTGATGTGCGCGCTCAACGCGCTGATCTTCTGGGGCGGGTGGCTGCCGCCGCTGAACATCGGGTTCCTCTACTGGGTGCCCGGCATCATCTGGCTGTTCGCCAAGATGATGGTGTTTTTCTTCATTTTCGGCTGGGTCAAGGCGACCGTGCCGCGCTACCGCTACGACCAGCTGATGCGGCTCGGGTGGAAGATTTTCCTGCCGCTCAGCCTACTGTTTGTCGTCCTCGTGTCCGGATGGCTGATGCTTACTCGTTATGGAGCCGTGGCATGATCGCGCGCACGCTCAAGGCGTTCACCTTGTGGGAGTTTCTGCGCGCCCACGCGCTGACCTTGAAGTATTTCTTCAAGCCCAAGGTGACGATCAACTACCCGTACGAAAAAGTCCCGCAGAGCCCGCGTTTTCGTGGCGAGCATGCGCTGCGCCGTTATCCCAACGGCGAGGAGCGGTGCATCGCGTGCAAGCTGTGTGAGGCGATCTGCCCGGCGCAGGCGATCACGATCGAGGCCGAACCGCGTGAGGACGGCTCCCGCCGCACGACCCGCTACGACATCGACATGGTCAAGTGCATCTATTGTGGGCTGTGCGCAGAGGCGTGCCCGGTGGATGCGATCGTCGAGGGGCCCAACCTGGAGTTCGCGACCGAAACGCGCGAGGAACTGCTTTACGACAAGGCCAAGCTACTCGCCAATGGCGACCGCTGGGAACAGGCGATCGCGGCGAACCTTGCCGCCGATGCGCCCTACCGTTAAGCGCCCGCCCAGCCCATGATCACCACCATCGCCTTTTACCTGTTCGCGACGCTGACCATCGCGCCCGCGCTGCTTGTGATTTTCGCGCGCAACCCGGTGCATAGCGTGCTGTGGCTGATCCTGGCTTTTTTCAATGCCGCCGGGCTGATGCTGATCCTGGGCGCCGAGTTCATCGCGATGCTGCTGGTGATCGTCTACGTCGGCGCGGTCGCGGTGCTGTTCCTGTTCGTGGTGATGATGCTCGACATCGACTTTGCTGCGCTGCGCAGCGGGTTCACCAAGAACATGCCGTTCGGGCTGCTGATCGCGCTGGTCCTGCTCGCGGAGATCGTGATCGCGACCGGAGTGCGCAGTGCCGGGCCCAACGCCGGACTCGTGCCCCACGCTGTCGCCGCCACTGGCCCGGTCCAGCCCAACATCGTGGGCATCGGAACCATGCTCTACAGCCGCTTCCTCTATCCGTTCGAAATCGCCGGGCTGATCCTGCTCGTCGCGATGATCGGGGCGATCGTGCTGACCCACCGCAGCCGCAGCGACACCCGCGGCCAGAACATCGCACGGCAGATTGCCCGCGTGCCGTCGGAAGCGACGCGCAATACCCAGCCGACCGTCGGCGAAGGGGTCGTGTTGTGATCGGTCTTTTCCACTATCTCGCGGTTGCTGCGATCCTGTTCACCATCGGCGTGCTCGGCATCTTCCTCAATCGCCGGAACATCATTTTGATGCTGATGGCGATCGAGCTGATCCTGCTCGCGGTCAACATCAACCTGGTCGCGTTCAGCGCCTTTGCCGGTGACCTCGTCGGGCAGATTTTCGCGATGTTCGTGCTGACCGTGGCGGCGTCGGAGGCGGCAATCGGGCTCGCCATTCTCGTTATTTTCTTCCGCCGCCGCGGCACGATCGCGGTTGACGACGCCAACCGGATGCACGGGTGATGCACCCGATCATTCTCATTGTATTCCTGCCCCTGCTGGCCGCGCTCGTCGCCGGGCTTGGCGGGCGGATTATCGGCAAGGTCCCGGCGAAATTCGTCACCACCGGCGCCCTGTTCGCGTCGTGCGCGCTGTCGTGGCCGATCTTCATCAGCTTCCTCATGGGCACAGCCGAGCCGACTACGGTCCATGTCCTCGACTGGATCCGATCGGACGGGATGAATGTCGACTGGGCGTTGAAGGTCGACACGCTGACGGCGGTGATGCTGGTCGTCGTCACTTCGGTGTCGAGCCTCGTCCACCTCTACAGCTGGGGCTATATGGCGGAGGACGACAGCCAACCGCGCTTTTTCGCCTATCTGTCGCTGTTCACTTTCGCGATGCTGATGCTGGTTACCGCCGATACGCTGGTGCAGATGTTCGTCGGCTGGGAAGGGGTGGGCCTCGCATCCTATCTGCTGATCGGTTTCTGGTATCATAAACCGAGCGCGAACGCCGCCGCGATCAAGGCGTTTGTCGTCAACCGCGTTGGCGACTTCGGCTTTTCGCTCGGCATTTTCGGCACCTTCCTGGTTTTCGGGACAGTCTCGATCCCGGCGATTTTGCTTGCTGCCCCCGGCATGGCGGGATCGACGCTCCACTTTGCGGGCATGACCGCGAACACGATGACGATCCTTTGCCTGCTGCTGTTCGTCGGGGCGATGGGCAAGTCGGCGCAATTGGGGCTCCACACCTGGCTGCCCGACGCGATGGAGGGGCCGACGCCAGTGTCGGCGCTGATCCATGCCGCAACAATGGTCACTGCGGGCGTGTTCATGGTCTGCCGCCTGTCGCCGATGTTCATCACCAGCGAGACGGCGATGACGGTCGTGACTTATGTTGGTGCCGCGACCTGCATCTTCGCCGCGACGGTCGGTTGCGTCCAGAACGACATCAAGCGGGTGATCGCTTATTCGACCTGTTCGCAGCTTGGCTACATGTTCTTCGCGGCAGGGTCGGGCGCATTCGGGGCGGCGATGTTCCACCTTTTCACCCACGCTTTCTTCAAGGCGTTGCTGTTCCTCGGCGCCGGTTCGGTGATTCACGCGATGCACCATGAGCAGGACATGCGCTACTATGGCGCGCTGCGTAAGCAGATCCCAATCACCTTCTGGACGATGGTCGCGGGCACGCTGGCAATCACCGGGGTCGGGATCGCCGGGCTGTTTGGGTTCGCCGGCTTCTATTCGAAGGATTCGATCCTCGAAAGCGCGTTCGCCAGCGGGACGGTCCATGGCAATATCGCCTTCTTCCTCGGTGCCTTTGCCGCGCTGCTGACCAGCTTTTATTCGTGGCGGTTGATCTTCCTGACCTTCTTCGGCGATGCGCGCTGGGCGGCGTCGGAGCATATCCAGCATGCCCTCCACGGCGATCACGAGCAGGAGAGCATGGACAACAGCGACCATGACAGCGCGCATGATCACGGCGTCCATGCGAGTTCGGGCACCGGCGGCTATCACCCGCATGAAAGCCCGTGGTCGATGCTGACGCCACTGGTGCTGCTGTCGGTCGGGGCGGTATTCGCGGGCTTTGCGTTCGAACATTATTTCGTCTCGCCCGAGGGCGCGGGCGAGTTCTGGCGCGGGAGCCTCGCCTTCAACGAGCATCTCGCCCACGCGGCACATGCCGTGCCGTTCCTCGTCAGCTTCACCCCAACGATCGTCATGCTGATCGGGCTGGCGATCGCGATGAACAATTATCTGCGCGATCCGGGGGCTCCGGGCCGCTTCGTCGCGACCTTCCCGGGGCTTCACGACTTCCTGATGCACAAATGGTATTTCGACGAGCTCTATGACCTGATCTTCGTCCGCCCCGCCTTCGCCATTGGCCGCTTCTTCTGGCATCGCGGGGACGAGCAGACGATCGACCGCTTTGGACCGCATGGCGCGGCGACGCTCGTCGGCCTCGGCAACCGGGTGACTGCCCGGGTCCAGTCTGGCTATGTCACCAGCTATGCGCTGGTCATGCTACTGGGGCTGATCGGGGCGGCGACCTGGGCGATGTGGTGGGCCCGATGAGCGTGCCATTTCTCACCCTTTTGATTACGATCCCGCTGGTTGCCAGCGTGGCCTGCCTGTTCGCGTCGGCAAGCAGCGCGCGCTGGATTGCGCTTGCCGCAACCTTGCTAAATCTCGCGCTCGGCATCCTGATGTGGTCGCAATATGTCACCGGCGGACCGCAGTGGCAGTTCGTCGAACATCATGCGCTGGCGGGAAACTCCCTTAGCTGGGCGCTCGGGATCGATGGCATCGCGTTGATGCTAATCATGCTCAGCGTGTTCCTGATGCCGATCTGCATAGGTGCGTCATGGCGCTCGATCGAGAAGCGCGTGCCCGAATATATGGCGGCGTTCCTGTTGATGGAAGCGCTGATGATCGGCGTCTTCGCGGCGCAGGACCTGTTGCTGTTCTACATCTTTTTCGAAGCCGGGCTGATCCCGATGTACCTCATTATCGGTATCTGGGGCGGGGTCGAGCGGATCCGCGCGAGCTATAAATTCTTCCTCTATACCCTCGCCGGGTCGGTACTGATGCTGATCGCGATGCTGGTCATGATCGGCATCACCGGTACCAGTTATATCCCCGCACTGATGGCCTACAACTTCGAGCCGGGACTTCAGACCTGGTTGTGGCTGGCCTTCTTCGCCAGCTTCGCGGTGAAGATGCCGATGTGGCCCGTCCACACCTGGCTGCCCGACGCCCATGTCCAGGCACCGACTGCCGGATCAGTGATTCTGGCTGGTGTGTTGCTCAAAATGGGCGGGTACGGATTTATTCGATTCAGCCTGCCGATGTTCCCGGAGGCTTCGGCGCACTTCTTGCCCCTTGTCTTCGTGATGAGCGGGATTGCGGTCGTCTACACCAGCCTGGTCGCGCTGGTGCAGAAAGACATGAAGAAGCTGATCGCTTACTCGTCGGTCGCGCACATGGCGTTCGTGACGTTCGGGTTGTTCGCCTTCAACCGGCAGGGGATCGAAGGCGCGCTGATCGTCATGCTCAGCCACGGGCTCGTCTCGGGCGCCCTGTTCCTGTGTGTTGGCGTCATCTATGACCGTCTCCACACCCGCGAGATTGCGCGTTACGGTGGGCTCGCCAACAACATGCCGGGCTATGCGCTGCTGTTCATGCTGTTCACCATGGCGAGCGTCGGTTTGCCAGGTACCAGCGGGTTCGTTGGCGAATTCCTGGCGCTGACCGGTACCTACCGTGCATCAAGCTGGGGCGCGGTGGTCGCGACGACGGGGATTATTCTCGGTGCGGCCTATATGCTCTACCTCTATCGCCGGATCGTGTTCGGGACGTCGGACAATGCTGATGCCGCCGCGATGCCCGACCTAAACGCGCGTGAATATTGGCTGCTCGCGCCGATTGCCGCAGTGGTGCTGTGGATGGGGGTTTACCCTGAAAGCTTCATGGCGCCGATGCGCGCCGATGTCGGGCGGCTGCTCGTCCGACTTCATCCCGCGACCCCCGCCGGGGATTCGCACTTCATGCCGGGCAAGCCGGTCCTGCCGACGACCCACGGGGCGCCCACAGAATGAACTTCGCCGCGCTCCTCCCCGAACTCGTCCTGACGGTCGGCGCGATCGCGCTGATGATGGTCGCTGCCTTCGTCAGGAAGGCCGGGGCGATCACCAGTGGCGGCGCGGTCGCGCTGCTGGTCGCGGCCACGATCATGCTGATCGGCGCGCCGCAGGAGAGCGGGCCATTGTTCGGCGGGATTGTCGCTGCCGATGGCTTTTCGGCGTTCGGCAAGATGCTGATCTTCCTAGGTGCTGCGGTCGCGATCATCGGCGCGCATGGCTGGTTCGGGCAGATGGTCGGCGAGGATGGCGAGGGCCAGCACGGCGCCGAATATCCGGTGCTGATCCTGTTTTCGAGCATCGGCATGGCCGTGATGGTCTCGGCGACCAGCCTGATCACGCTGTACGTCGGGCTGGAGCTGCAGAGCCTCGCTGCCTATGTGCTCGCCTCCTATCGCCGCAGCGATGCGCGCTCGGCCGAAGCGGGTCTCAAATATTTCGTGCTGGGAAGCCTGGCCTCGGGGATCCTGCTCTACGGGATTTCGCTGCTTTACGGATTTACCGGGACGACCGAGTTCAGCGGCATCGCCGGGGCGTTCCTGCGCGAGGGACCGCACTCGCTCGGTCTGCTGTTTGGGTTAGTTTTCCTACTCGCTGGCCTCGCCTTCAAGATCAGCGCCGTGCCGTTCCACATGTGGACCCCCGACGTATACGAGGGCGCGCCGACCCCGGTGACCGCCTTCTTCGCCTCGGCCCCCAAGGTCGCGGCGGTCCTGCTCGCGACCCGGGTCTGCCTTGGCGCGCTTGGCCCAGCGATCGATGCGTGGCGCCAAATCGTCATCGTCGTCGCGGTCGCCTCGATCCTGCTCGGCGCGATTGCCGCCTACGGCCAGACCAACATCAAGCGACTGCTTGCTTACTCGTCCATCAACAATGTCGGTTTCGCACTGATCGGGCTCGCCGCAGGCGGGCTGCAGGGTGCGAGTTCGGTGCTGTTCTACATGGCGGTCTATCTTGCCATGACGCTCGGCGCCTTCCTGTGCGTGCTTCGCTTGCGCGACGAGGATGGCCAGCCGGTCGAACAATTGTCGGCGCTTTCGGGCCTGTCGCAGTCGCGTCCCGGCCTTGCCGCCGCGCTGGCCTTCTTCACGTTCAGCCTGGCAGGCATTCCGCCCTTCCTTGGCTTCTGGTCGAAGCTGGCCGTGTTTATCGCCGCGGTTCATGCCGGGCTGATCTGGCTGTCGGTCATCGGCATTTTGGGAACGGTGGTCGGCGCCTATTATTATATCAAGATCGTCAAAATCCTTTACTTTGACGCGCCCGCCGCCCCGCTCGGCAAGGTTCGTGCGCCACTTGAGGGAGCGCTGATCACGATGTTGGCCATCTTTATCTCACCGCTCGGCTATCTTCTGATCGGCCCCATCACCCGCCTGACCGGCAATGCCGCGAGCAGCCTTTTCTGATCGGTTCGCAAGAGATGGGCAGGATCCGCGTCGTCGACTGCGTCGGATCGACTAATGCCGTCCTGCTGGGTGACCATGGCGCAATCGAGGGCGACTGGCTGGTGGCGCTGGCGCAGGACGAGGGCAGGGGCCGCCAGGGTCGGGCCTGGTCTTCGTTCGATGGCAATTTTGCCGGATCGACAATCATTCAGCTCCGCCACGACGATCCCCCAGCGCCGGGACTGTCGCTGGCGTGCGGGCTGGCCCTGATCGAGGCAATCGACGCCGTCGCGCCGGGCGCGGCGACGCTGCTCAAATGGCCCAATGACCTGTTGCTGGGGCAGGCGAAGCTCGCCGGGATCCTGCTCGAGCGATCGGGAGACCGCATCGTTGCGGGATTTGGGATCAATCTTGCCGAGGCCCCGGCAATCGAGGGACGCGCCACCGCCAGCCTCGAACGGGTGATCACTCCGCAAGCACTCGCGCCGATCCTGGCGGCAAGCATGGCGCGCCTCATCGGCCTGTGGCGCGCGTCGGACCCCGTCTGGTTCGGCCGCGCCTGGCTAGCCCGTGCGCATCCGGTCGGGACCGCGCTGAGCGTTCATGACGGATCCGGGAAAAGACTGGCGGGGCACTTCGAGGGGCTCGACCCCGATGGCTCGCTTCGACTGCGGCTCGATGGGGGGGCAATCGAGATCGTCCGCGCCGGTGACGTCACTCTCGACTGATGCTCGCCTTCTTGGACCAACCGGTCTAGGGCCGCGCCATGCTGCTTGCTGTCGACGCCGGAAACACCAATCTCGTCTTTGCCCTGGTCGATGAGACGCGGACGATCCGCGCCCGCTGGCGGATCGCGACCGACGCCCGCCGCACCGCCGACCAATATGCCGTGTGGCTCCACCAGCTGCTCGAACTCGAGGGTTACGGCCGCAGCGACGTCAGCGCGGTGATCATCGGCACCGTCGTTCCGCGCGCGCTCCATAATCTGGAAGTGCTGGCCGAGAAATATTTCCACGTGACGCCGATGATCGCCGGGTCTGCCTCCGCGCCCTACGATATCGCGCTCGACGTCGATGAACCCAAAAGCGTCGGGGCGGACCGTGCCCTCAATTCGATTGCCGCACATAACATTCAAGCCGGAGACCTGATCGTGATCGATTTCGGAACCGCGACGACGTTTGACGTGGTCGACGGCAGCGGCGCCTACAAGGGCGGGATCATTGCTCCAGGCATTAACCTAAGCCTCGACGCGCTGGTCGCCGCCGCCGCCAAGCTGCCCCGGATCGCGATCGAGGCGCCGGCAAACACCAGCGTGATTGGCCGCACGACCGAAAGCCAGATGCTGATCGGCATCTATTGGGGCTATATTGCGATGATCGAGGGACTGGTTGCGCGGCTCAAGGCCGAGATCGGTCGTCCCGTCACTGTCCTTGCAACTGGCGGCCTTGCCACATTGTTCGACCAACACACCGACGCGTTCGATCGAATCGAACCCGATCTCACCATCCAGGGCCTTGCCCTGCTCGCCCAGAAAGCTCGTCCATGACCACCCCCGGCAAAGAACTTCTCTTCCTCGCGCTGGGGGGGTCGGGCGAGATCGGGATGAACGTCAACCTTTATGGGTGCGACGGCAAATGGCTGATGCTCGACCTAGGCCTGACCTTCGCCGACGGTGACACGCCGGGCATCGACCTGATCCTGCCCGAGCTTGAGTTTATCGAGAAGCGCCGCAAGGACCTTGTCGGGATTGTCCTGACGCACGGCCATGAGGACCATATCGGCGCGCTGCCCTATATGGCGGCTGACCTTGGCGTGCCGCTTTATGCGACCCCGTTCACGGCAGGGCTGATTGCCGGCAAGCTTGAGGAAGAGGGGCTGTCGGGCAAGGTCAAGCTCAACATCATCAAGCGTGGGGGATCAGTCGATCTCGCGCCGTTCCGTGTCACTTACGTCCCGCTCGCCCACTCGATTCCCGAGGGCAATGGCGTGCTGATCGAGACGCCTTATGGCAAGATTTTCCACACCGGCGACTGGAAAATCGATGAGACCCCGGTGCTTGGTCATCCTGCTTCGGCCGAGACGCTGACCAAGATTGGCGACGAGGGAATCCTCGCTCTGGTGTGCGATTCGACGAATGTCTTCCAGGAAACCGTGTCGGGCAGCGAAGAAAGCGTGGCCGCCGGACTTGCAGCCGAGATTGGCAAGGCCAAGGGCCGCGTGCTCGTGACCACTTTTGCTTCCAACGCGGCGCGGCTCGCCACGATCGGGCGGGTTGCCGCCGAAGCGGGGCGTACCGTGTGCGTGGCGGGGCGAAGCCTCGACCGGATTTTGAAGGTCGCCAAGGCAACGGGCTATCTGCTCGACTTCCCCGATGTCGTGCGGTTCGACGAGGCGATGCGCCTGCCAAAGGGCGATGTCCTGATCGTCGCGACCGGTGGGCAGGGCGAGCCCCGCGCCGCGCTCGGCCGCATCGCCGGCGGGGCTCACGAGATCAAAATGGGCGAGGGCGACACGGTAATTTTCTCGTCGAAGCAAATCCCGGGCAACGAGCTCGCCATCGGCCGGATCATGAACCAGCTGAGCGAGCTCGGCGTGCTGACGGTCACCGAGCGCCAGGCGCATGTCCATGTGTCGGGCCATCCGGGGCGACCCGAGCTTGCCAAGATGTTCGAGTGGATGCGGCCCGAGATACTGGTGCCGGTCCATGGCGAGCCGCGCCATCTCGCCGAACATGCCCGCTGGGGGCTCGCCAACGGTATCCCCAAGGCGATCAAGCAGGAGAATGGCGACGTCATCCGCCTGTCGCCAAATGGACCAAAGAAGATCGGTACCGAGCGGGTCGGACGCCTCGTGCTGGACGGTGACGTTATCCTTCCGGCCGATGGGACGACCATCAACACCCGCCGCCGCCTGTCGCGCGACGGGTTGATGACAGTCGCGCTCCCGGTTGGGCAGGGGCGCAAGCTGGCGGGGCGTCCGCTGATCCGGGCGTTCGGGGTGCCAGTCGAGGCCGACCTTGAGGATTTTATCGTCGACGCGACCGATGCCGCGACCCGCGCATGGGAGCCAGGCAAGGACCCCGCCAAGACGCTTGAGGCGGTTCGTCTGGCAGTCCGCCGTTGCGCCACCTTGTGGACTGGCAAGAAGCCGACGATCGACGTCAGCCTGATCGAATTGAATTGACGCGATGAGCATCGGCGCGTCGATCGCGATCTGGTTCCTGTTCTTCGTCGCGGTGGCGTTCGTGTCGCTGTCATTCGGAGTCAGGACTGATGAGGAAGCCGGTACCGCCAAGGTCGCGGGTCAGGCCGACAGCGCGCCGCATCGGTTCGATGTGAAGCGCCACGCCGTCCGGTCGGCGATCATCGCGACGGCATTGTTCACGCTCTACGACCTCAATTGGGTCTACGGCTGGGTCGGCACCGAGAGTTTCGACTTTTACCACCGGATCTTCGGCAACCAAGGCTAAGCCCTTGCCGGATCACCGCTTGCGGTCGACCGCCGCAGCGAGCGCCGCATAGAGTTTGCCGACGTCCGACGACATCAGCGTCACCGCCATGATGCCGCCGTCACGCTCGGCCATGACGCGGCGGAGCATCGATTCAAAGTCGGTGACGTAGCGATTGACCGAGCCCGCAAACTCGCGGTCATTGTCATAGTGCGCGGTGATCGCGCGAGCTTCTCCGCCGCCCAGCAGCCGGGCCGCGCGGCGCGTGAACACCCCACGATTGCCCTTGAGGTAAGCGGTCCAGTTCTTGTCGTCGATTTCGTCGGACAGGATTTTGCCGACGTCGATCGAGGCCGAGTGAAGCGAATCGATCAGCAGCGCGACTTTCTTGGCGAATTCGTCGCTGTCATTCTGGCGCTGGGCGTCGTGATTGCGCTCGATATGCGCTTCGAGTGCAGACGCGCTCTGACCGATCGTCAGCATCTGGCGGGTCAGTCGTTCGGACGCGCCATGCGCCGCTTCGACCGCGCGCACCGCGACCCGCTCGACGTCGCGCAACTGCTCGGCGACGGTCGCCTGGACCGCCTGCTCGAGCGCCGCTCGGGCAGCGGCGGAGAGGTTTGCGGCGCTTTCGGGAATAACTGCTGCGATGGCGTCGCGCGCTCGTTCGGCGGCGTGGGCAGCGGCTTCGCGTACCTGCATCATCGCCGCGACCAGTGCCGGGCCGGTTTCATGCGCCAACCGGTCGGCATCGGCGGTTGCTGCAGCGATCGCACCGCCAAGCTCGCCAAGCCGCGTTTCCGCGCCGCCAATTCCGGTGTCAACCGCCGCCAGCAGCGCGGCTAGTCGATCATGCTGTGCCTCGATCGCCCCGGCGCCACTCGCCAGTCGCTCGCTCGCCTCGACCGCCGCATCGCGGACTTCGCCGATCGCGGGGCGGGTGGTTTCGACTTGCCCGACCAGGCGTGCAGCACCGCTCTCGGCCTCGGTCAGCGCCGTGGTCAGCGCATCGCGCACATGATCGGTCAATTCCTCGACCGCGCCGCGCATGGCATCGGTGCGGTGGGCGAGCTGGTCGACCAGTCCGTCATGCCCACTCGCCAGTTCGCCAAGCGCGGCCAATTCCCCGCGGACCCGGCCAAGTGCTCCGAGCATGGTCGTGGCGCGGTGATCGCCATCCTGCGCAAGTTGCTGGAATCGCTCATCGAGCGAGGCTAGCCCGGTGTCGAGATCGGCCATCAGTCGCTGCGATGCGCGTTCCTGTTCGGCAACCCGGCTCGACAGGCCGTCAAGCGCATTGGTAGCATAGCCGAGGTGGCTGCCGAGCGCCTGTGCCGATTCGATCCCGGCCTGGCCGAGTCCAGCCGACGCTTGTGCAACGAGGGCGGCGACGGTCGCGGCCTGCGCGTCGATTCCGCTGCGGATCTGGTCGAGCGCGTCGGCGGCGTGGCCGAGCAAGCTCTCGATTTCGCTGCGGTGCGAGGCGGCGACTTCCTCGAGCTGGGCGCGCGCGGCGGCGCTGGCGCTTTCGATGTGGGTGAGGTGGGTGACCAGCCGGCCGGAGGCATCGCCAACCACGACGTCGGCTGCTGCGGTGCGCTCGGTCAGCGTGGCAATTTGTGCCGCGTACAGTTCGGCTTGGCGCGCGGCGTCTGTGCCTGCATCGCGAAGCCGCGCAGCCATCGATACAGCATGCGCTTCGGCCACGGGTAGGTCGGCGAGCAGCACCCCAATATCGGTCCGCGCGGCATTGGTTGCCTGATCGAGCGCGGCGCCATGCTGCGACAATCGCTGCGATCCCTCGTCGAGTTCGCGGGTCACGCCGCCAAGGCGTTGCGCAGTTTCCTCGCCCAAGGTCATCAACTGCGCCGACATCGACCGAAGCGCGTCATGACTTTCGCTGATCCGGGTGCCAAGCACCGCCAACAGCCCTTCCAGTGAACGCGCCTCGTTGCGCATCGCGATCACCGATCGGGTGAAGCGTTCGGCCTCCTTGCGGCGGGTCCGCCCGAACATCAGCCAGCCAAGCCCGAGCAGCGCCAACGGCCCGGTCACGACCGCAATCCATTGCGCCAGCGCCGGGGCATCGAGAGGCACGCCGCCAAGGGCTCGCCCGGCCGACCATGCGCTGTAGGCCAGCCACAGCGTCGCCAGCACCGCGAGCGCCCAGCCAAGCACCATCCGCCCGCCCGCGCCATCATGTTCGGCACGCGTTTCTTCCCACTGGCCGACGTTGAAGCCGACCTCGTCGATTACTGGATCGGCGTAGGCGCCAAGCGGCACCTCATCGCGCGAGCCTTCGGACGGGGCGGAGCGGAGTGGGTGCGGTTCCATAAGGGATAGTTTACCATCTTCGGCTCTAAGTCAAAGCGAACAAAGTGGTGCCGGTCAGGCTGGCCTTGCGCCCGTGCCTTGGCCTAAGGCGGACCCAGAGGGATACGGGGACGGGCATGACGTTGGGCGCGCTGATCGGCGCTTATCAGGAAGACGACCGCGGCGAGCTTCGCGCGCTGCTTCCGCTCGCCGGCCGGACCCTGCTGGAATATCAGGCTCGCTGTGTCGAAGCGGCGGGCGCGGCGCCGATCGTGATCCTGGTCGAGCGCGTTCCCGTCGCGCTTCAGGACGCGATGGATCGGCTGCGCCAGGAAGGGATCAGCGTCATCCCGGTCAGCGACGGCAACGAGGCAGCGTCGCGGTTCGAGGCGGGCACGCTGATCCTCGAGCTGGCCGACGGCATTGCTCCCGACGTTGGCGACATTGCTCGACTGGTCGAGCTCGACGAACCCGCGATCGCGACTCTGCCCGACGATGAAGCCCATGCGGCGTATGAGCGGATCGACAGCAGCAATCGCTGGGCGGGCATTGCGCTGGTAAGCAGCTCGACGCTCGGCTCGACAGCGGCGATGCTTGGCGACTGGGACCTTCAGTCGACCTTGCTGCGTCGTTCGGTGCAGGGCGGGGCGCGCTTGATCCGGCTCGATGGGCCGGGGGGTGGGCCGCTGCTTGCCGACAATGCCGAGGCGCTGGGCGGATTCGAAAAACGCCTGCTGCTCGCGTCGCGGGGGCAGCGGCATGACGTCGCCAGCCGCTTCCTGCTGCCGATAATTGAGGAATTCGCGACCGAACGGCTGATGGAAACGCGGCTCAGGCCGGAGTGGCTGGTTGGCGCCGCGCTGTCCCTGACGCTGGCCGCGGCCTTTGCCTTTACGCGAAGTTGGTTGTGGCAAGCGCTTGCCATGCTGGTCCTTTCGACCCCGCTCGATCTTGTCGCGACGAGGCTCGGAACGCTTCGGCTGAAACCCCTGTCGCGGGCGTTGTGGACCAAGCGCGCATTGTGGCCCGCTGCAGGGGCTGCGCTCCTGGCTCTGGGATGGGACAGTTTTCGCCACGGCGGAGGCGGGTGGGGACCGCTCATTGCGGCGCTGTCGGCATGCGGGTTCGCCCAGGCGCTGCGGATCGAGCGCGCGGGACAGCCAGCGCCGTTCGAGCCGTGGATCTTCTCGCGCCGCAATGCCATTTTCCTGGCGCTGCCCTTTGCCGTCGCAGGCTGGTGGAATGGCCTGCTCGCCGTTTTGGTCCTCTATGCCGCGAGCAGCTTCTTTCTCGTCCAGCATTTGCGCCACCGCATTGTTGGCGACTGAAACCGCCCCAAAGCGGATTGAGGCGGCGTTAACTTCAATCGGCTAATGGTCGCCGATGATGATGATGTCTGAGGAATGGCCGATCGCTGCCCGAGCAGCAGACCGCCCGGTCGACCCTGCGCGCCGCGCGGGGTGGATCCGGCTAGATACCGTCCGTCGCGACTTCTTCCTCGATCCCGCAGCGCGCTTGTCCGAGCAGGAGCGGGCGCTGATGACGACGATGCTCGACGATCTCGTCTCGACTATTGCCGACGAACTTGTCGCAGGGCTCACCGATGGGCTCGATTCGATCGCCGCCGAGGGACATGATGCGCTGATCGCCCGGCTGTGGTCGAGCGGACTGCTCGATCGCCCGGTACTTGTGTCCTTGCTCCTGCGGCGCGCCGACGAGCAGCGCCTCGCCGCCAACCTCCAGCTGCGCCAGCAGCCCGGCCGTCCGCCGCTCGTCCAGCGCTGGGTTGCAGACAGCGATGGCGAGCTCGCGGCCTGCGCCATGGCCCTGGTGATCGCGCGCGGCCGACGCCGCGATCGCTATGGCCAAGGCCGCCTGCTGTTCGATGACCTTCCCGCCGAGGAAGCCGTCGCGGTGGTCAATGCAGTTGCCGCTGGCATCCGCCAGCCGCTCCCCGCACATCCCGGAATCGACCGCGCGCTCGCTGCGGGGGCTGGAACCCTGCTTTCGCGCCATGATGAAAATCAGCGGATCGACGCGATGCTTGCCGCGCTAGTGCGAATGCTCGAACGCGCTGGCCGACTCGACGATGCATTGGTGGCAGACGCCGCCGCCGAGGGTGAGACGGCGCTTCTCGCGGCGATCCTTGCGCGGCGCGGGGGACTTCCCGAGGACCGCAGCTGGGATCATCTCATTGCCGGCGGCGAGGGGCGGCTGGTGCTGCTCGCGCGGCTTGCCGGGCTTGCTCGACCGACAGCGGCGCGGCTCGTGGCCGATCTCGGCGCGCTGACGGGGATTGCCGATCCCGCCGCCGAAATGGCGATGTTCGATCAGTTCGGGGAAGAGGCCGTCGAGGATCGGCGCGGCGAGTGGCGACTGCCTGCTTCCTATCGCGATGCTCGCCGGGTCCTGCGCAATGGCTAGCGCGCCCGATGATCCGCAAATCGTCACAGGCCGAGTCGATGCCGCAGGCCGACTGGTGGCAGCCGATCCGCCGCTGGCCGCGCTCCAGCTCGAGGCCGGGTCGTCGCTTGGCGGCCGCCTTGCGCTGCCGCAGATTGCCGCAGTGGTGCGCCTCGCCCGCGAACTTGGGGTGCCACTGTCACGCCCGGTTACGGCCGCCGGCGCGAACCATGATTATGACTTGTGGGTCCGCGCCACGCTCGACGGCGACGAGGTCGCGCTGGAGATTGAAGGTTGGCGTCCGCGCCCCGCCGCCGCCCCGCGCCTCGACCTTGTCCTCGCCGCCGACGATGACGCGACCGTCGCGCGTGATCCGGCGATGGGCGAGTGGGCGACCGATTCAGAGCTGAAACTCACTGCGCTCGCGCCGGATCTGGCCGAGCGGCTCAAGATTGACCCGGTCGACGCCATGGGCCAGCCGCTGACTCGCTACCTTAAGCTCGACGAGGATGACGACGGCACGCTGCCGCTGCTCGCTGGGCTGGCCGCTCGCGCGCCTTTCTCTGGACAGCAGGCGAGCCCACGGAGCGGCGATGGTGTGTCGCTCCTGCTATCGGGAGAAGTGCTTCGCGACGAAGCGGGCAAATTTGCTGGATTCGCCGGGCGCGCCCTGCCGCCCGCGCCATCGCTGTCGGTTGTCCCCGTCGCCGCGCCAGAGGGGAGAGGCTTTACCGCCGGGCTCGATGCCGCGCTTCGCTCACCGCTCGACCGGATTATTGCCGCCGCCGACAAGATCGTCGAGCGCAGCGATGGCCCGTTGCGCAGCGACTATGCCAATTACGCGACCGACATCGCCGCCGCCGGGCGCCACCTGATGTCGGTCATCCGCACGATGAGCGAGGGCGCTGCTGCCTCGCACCGCGTCGATCTGCGCGGCTGTGCCAATGAAGCGATCGCAATTACCGTCGCCAGTGCCGAAGCCCGCGGGGTCCGTGTTTCCATCAACCCATCAACAGCCATTTTTGCCGAGGGCGAGGAACGCGGAGTGGTCCAGATACTCGTCAACATCCTCGGCAATGCGGTTCGTCATTCGCCGAACGAGGGGGCCGTGACCATCTCGATCGTCGCAGATGTCGCCGTCGCTCGGGTGACAATATCCGACCAGGGCCCGGGCATCCCGCTCGTTGACCAGCAGCGAATCTTCCAGCGGTTCGAACGGCTCGACAGCGACGCCGGAGGGACCGGGCTGGGCCTGGCTATCGCCCGCCGCCTAGCGCAATCGATGGGCGGCGAAGTCCAGCTTGACAGCGCGCCAGGCACCGGCGCGCGGTTCACTCTAGAATTGCCGCTGGCCTAGGGTCTTTTCCACCCAAGATGAGTCGGCACCAATTCGACTGAAATAAACTTTAGCCGATACGGCTGCTGACCGGCATGTAGTCGCGCGCGGTCTGCCCGACGTAGAGTTGGCGCGGACGTCCAATCTTTTGCTCGGGGTCCGATATCATCTCGTTCCATTGCGCAACCCAGCCGACGGTGCGGGCCAGGGCGAACAAGGCGGTGAACATCTCGGTCGGGAAACCGATCGCGTTGAGGATCACACCCGAATAGAAATCGACATTGGGATAGAGTTTCTTCTCGATGAAATAGGGGTCGTTGAGCGCGATATGCTCAAGCTCCTTGGCAACGTCGAGCACCGGATCGGTAATGTTAAGTTCTTTCAGCACCTCGTCGGCAGTCGCCTTCATCACCTTCGCGCGCGGGTCGAAATTCTTGTAGACACGGTGGCCGAAGCCCATCAGGCGGAACGGATCGTTCTTGTCCTTTGCCCGCGCGATGTACTCGGGAATTCGCTTCACGTCGCCAATCTCGCGCAACATGTTGAGCGCAGCCTCGTTGGCCCCGCCATGCGCGGGTCCCCACAGGCAGGCGATGCCCGCCGCCATGCAGGCAAACGGGTTCGCACCCGACGATCCCGCCAGCCGGACAGTCGAGGTCGAGGCGTTTTGCTCATGATCGGCATGGAGGATGAAGATCTTGTCCATCGCCGCTTCGATGATCGGATTGACCTCATAGGGTTCGGCCGGGACGCCAAAGGTCATGCGCAGGAAGTTGCCGGTGTAGGACAAGTCGTTTTGCGGATAGAGAAACGGCTGTCCGACCGAATATTTATGCGCCATCGCGACTAGGGTCGGCATCTTGGCGATCAGCCGGTGCGACGCGATCATGCGCTGCTTGGGATCGGTGATGTCGGTCGAGTCATGATAGAATGACGACAGCGCGCCAACCACCCCGCACAGGATCGCCATCGGATGTGCATCGCGGCGGAAGCCACGGTAGAAAGTCGACAATTGCTCGTGGACCATGGTGTGGCGGGAGATTGTCCAGCTGAAGTCCTTGAGTTCGGTCGCACTCGGCAAGTCGCCGTGAAGCAGCAGATAGCTGACTTCCATGAAGCTCGACTGCTCAGCCAGCTGGTCGATCGGATAGCCGCGATGGAGCAATATCCCGGCATCGCCATCGATGTAGGTGATCGCACTCTGGCATGATGCCGTCGAGGTAAAACCCGGATCGTAGGTGAACATGCCGGTGTCGGCATAGAATTTGCGGATATCGACGACTTCCGGGCCCACCGTGCCGGGCAGGGTAGTGTAGGCTTTTTCACTGCTACCGGTCTTGATGGTGGTCGGCTCGGTCATTCGGTCGGCTCCAACTGGTCGTTGATGCGGTCAATGCTTTCGCCCTGCCCGAGGTGCAAGAGGACGTCAAAGATTCCGGGTGAGGTCGTGCGCCCCGTGAGCGCAGCGCGCAGCGGTTGGGCGATCTTCCCCAGTTTTTGGCCGGTCTCTTCGGCGACGGCGCGAACCGCTCCTTCAATGGTTTCAAGGCTCCAGTCGGGTAGCGCGGCGAAGGCTTTACTCGTGATGGCCAGTAAACCCCGCGATTCGCCCGTCAGCAGGGCGACGGCGGCAGGCTCGATCGTCAGCGGTCGTTGTTCGAACAGGAAGCGAGCACCATCGGCCAAGCCATTGAGATCATGCGCCCGGGCCTTGAGCTCGGGCATGGCGGCGACGAGCCGTTCGCGCCCCGCTGCGTCAGTTCCGAGGGCTGGTGCAACCAACTCGGCGAGGCGACGGTCGTCGGCGTGGCGGATGTAGTGGCCGTTGACGCTTTCCAGCTTTTTCCAGTCCATCCGCGCCGGGCCCTTGCCGACATGATCGAGGTCGAACCACTCCACTGCCTGATCGCGGGTGAAGATTTCGTCGTCGCCATGACCCCACCCAAGCCGCAGCAGATAATTGACGAGCGCCTCCGGCAGTATCCCCAGCTCGTCGCGATAGGCATCGACCCCCAGCGCGCCGTGCCGCTTCGACAGCTTGGCGCCATCGGGTCCGTGGATAAGCGGAATGTGGGCATAGGCGGGTTCCTCCCATCCCATCGCGCGAACGATCGTTAACTGCCTAAAGGCATTGTTCAAATGGTCATCACCGCGGATCACGTGACTCACCGCCATGTCGGAATCGTCGACCACCACTGCCAACATGTAGGTCGGCGACCCGTCAGAGCGCAGCAGGACCATGTCGTCGAGCTCGGCGTTGGCAACGGTCACCCGGCCCTGAACGAGGTCCTCGATTACTGTCTCGCCATCGGTCGGCGCCTTGATCCGCACCACGAACGGGCGGCCATCGGCGGGGGCGTCGCGCTCGCGCCACTCGCTTACCAAGCGGAACGGGCGCTTTTCGGCCTGTGCCGTCGCGCGCCGTTCGGCGAGTTCTTCGGACGTCAGATAGCAGCGATAGGCCTGCCCCTTGGCGAGCAATTCCTCGGCTACATCGGCATGACGTCCGGCGCGGTCGAACTGGAACACCGGAGGCTCGTCGCCGCCGATCTCGAGCCAGTCGAGCCCGTCGATGATCGCGTTGATCGCTGGCTGGGTCGATCGAGCGCGGTCAGTGTCTTCGATTCTGAGCAGGTAGCGCCCGCCATGGTGCCGCGCGAACAGCCAGTTGAACAAGGCAGTGCGGGCGCCGCCGATATGAAGAAAACCGGTTGGCGATGGCGCGAACCGTGTAACTACTGGCCTTGCGGTCAAGCGGCCGATCCTTTGTCTTGGGGGCATCATGGAGTGGGCGAGCGCCCGTAGCATAGCAGGTTCCCCGCTGCCACTGGCAGCGTTGCACATCCGCGGGCAAATGGCGCGCGTCCATGGCGGGCTGGAGCTGTTCCTCGAGCGCCAGCGCAACCAGCTGCCATTGTGGGCGGCGGTCGCGCTGGGACTCGGCGTTGGGCTGTGGTTCTGGCTGGCTGGCCCAATCCAGTGGGAAGCCTTGCTGTGCATCGCCGCTGCCGCGCTGCTCGCCGGGTTACTGGTTGTACCCGGCCGTAGCGGGATGGTGCTGGCCTGGCTCGGCGCGCTGATTGCACTCGGCGTCGGGTTGGCGTGGACGCGCTCGGCGACGGTCGCCGCGCCGCGCATCGATCGCCCGGTCATCGCCAGTTTTGCCGCGACCGTGACCAAGGTTGAGCCGCGCGTCGCCGACGGCAAGCTGCGCCTTACACTCGCCCCGGCAGACGCCAAATTGCCACCTCTGGTCCGCGTGACCCTCGACCTCGACCAAGCGCCGTCCGGCCTCAACAGCGGCGTCACGGTGCAGCTTCGCGCGCGCCTCGCGCCCCCGCCACCGATGGCCCTCCCCGGGGGGCACGATTTCGCCCGCGACGCCTGGTTCAACGGGCTCGGCGCGGTCGGCAAGTCGCTTGGGGAGGTCGTCGTAACCCGTTCGGCGCCGCTTTCGGGGCTCGATGGGCTACGCAGCCGGCTCGACGCGCATATCCAGGCCTCGCTCCCGGGCCCCTCGGGAAGCGTAGCCACTGCTTTTGCCACCGGCAATCAGAACGCCATCTCCAAGCTCGACGCTGACGCCATGCGCCGCTCGGGGCTTGCCCATCTCCTGTCGGTCAGCGGGCTGCACATCGCCGCAGTGGTCGCGGCGACGATGTTCCTGTCGCTGCGCCTGCTCGCGCTGAGCGAAGTGCTGGCACTTCGGTTCAACCTGATGCTGGTATCCGCCGCGGCCGCGGCCGCAGCCGGGATCGGCTACACGCTGCTGACGGGTGCGCAGGTCCCGACGGTTCGCAGCTGCGTAGCGGCGTTGCTCGTCCTCGCGGGGATGGCGCTGGGGAGAGAAGCGATGAGCCTGCGCCTGGTTGCGACCGGCGCCGTGATCGTCATGCTGTTCGTCCCCGAGGCGGTCGTGGGGCCGAGTTTCCAGATGAGCTTCGCGTCGGTGGCGACGATCATCGCGCTCCACGAGTTCAGCCCGGTCAAACGCTTCCTCGCGGCGCGGGAGGAGCATCCGCTCCAGCGTCTCGGGCGGCGGATATCGTCATTGCTGCTGTCCGGGCTGGCGGTCGAATTCGCGCTTATGCCGTTCGCTCTGTATCATTTTCATCGCGCCGGATTCTACGGGGTGATCGCCAATCTCGTGGCGATCCCGCTGACAACTTTTGTGTCGATGCCGCTCGAGGCCGCAGCGCTAGCGCTTGACGCGGTCGGGCTTGGGCACCCGTTGTGGGTCGCGACGGGCTGGTCGCTCGATGCCCTGCTGTGGATCGCGCACCGTGTCGCGGGATTGCCTGGTGCGGTCGCGATGCTGCCGACAATGCCGACCGCAGCGTTCGTGGCGATGGTGCTGGGCGGACTTTGGTGTTGCCTGTGGCGGGGCAGGGTACGGGCATGGGGGCTTGCGCCGCTGGCCGCCGGTGCCCTGGCCGCGATCAGCGTCGCGACGCCCGACTTGCTGGTCAGCGGCGACGGTCGCCATGTCGCGGTCATCGGTCCCGACGGCGCGCCGCAGATGCTGCGCGAACGTGCTGGTGATTTTACCCGCAGCCTGTTCGCCGAAAGTGCCGGCTTCGACGGAGAGACGGGCTGGATCGAGGACGATCGTTCGTCACGCTGCAATGACGACGCCTGCGCCTTTTCGATCGAGCGAGACGGCCGCCGATTCGACATCCTCGCCTTCCGCTCGGCCTATCTTGCACCTTGGGCCGATACAGTTGCCGCCTGTGCCCGCGCCGACATCGTTGTCGCCGAGCGCCGCCTGCCGCGCGGCTGCACCCCGCGCTGGCTCAAGCTGGACCGAGATTCGCTTGGCCAGAGCGGTGGCCTGTCGCTTGTCCTTGGCGCGGAACCACAGGTCGAGAGCGTCGCTGACCGCGTCGGGCAGCATCCATGGTCGGGGGTTCGCTAGCGAGAGCCTAGCGCGTGCTCCACACCGCGAGCTCATTGCCCGACGGATCGATGAAGTGAAATCGCCGCCCGCCCGGAAAAGCAAAGATCGGTCGGGCAATGATTCCGCCTGAATCCGCCACGGCGTCGAACGCCTTGTCGAGATCCTCGACCCGAACCACCGGAAGCGGTGCCGACAGCGCGTCGTCATGCTGGCCGTTGAGCCCGACATCGACCGTGCCGCCTTCGGTCGCCGAATAGTCGGGGCCGTAATCGGCAAAGCGCCAACCGAACGCCTTGGTGTAGAAGGCGCGGGTCAGTTCATGCGCCGTCAGGCTGGGCAGCTCGACATAATCGATGCGAATTCCCGCCGGTTCGTCGCCCATCCTCAGTAGCGCCGGATCAGGCCCGCCAGCCGGCCCTGGATCTGGACCTGCTCGGGACGATAACGCTGGGCTTGATAATGTCGATTGGCCGGATCGAGGCGGATCATCTGGCCTTCACGGCGGAATGTCTTGAGCGTTGCCTCGGCGGCATCGATCAGGGCCACGACAATCTCCCCCTCGCGCGCCGTGTCAACCTTTCGGATGAGCGCATAGTCGCCGTCGAGTATGCCTTCCTCGACCATCGAATCGCCTGACACTTCGAGCGCATAATGTTCGCCCGGCCCGAGCAGTGCGGCGGGCACTGCGAACGCTTCGGTACCCTGCAAGGCCTCGATCGGCGTTCCCGCCGCAATCCGGCCGTGCATTGGAATTTCGATAAGGTCATTCGCCGCTGCGCGGATCCGCGTTGGCGCAACGATCGGCGCGGGCTTCGCGACCGCGAGATCGGGCATCTTCAAAATTTCGAGCGCGCGCGCACGATTAGGCAACCGACGGATGAATTGCCGTTCCTCGAGCGCCGAAATCAGCCGGTGAACTCCCGACTTCGACTTTAGCTCAAGTGCCTCGCGCATCTCGTCGAAGCTCGGGCTGATCCCGGTCTCGCCCAGGCGATGATTGATGAAGCTGAGAAGTTCATGCTGCTTGGCGGTGAGCATGGGCGCGTCCTCTAAGGTTCCAGTAAGAACAGATACGGAACGTGTAGGCAACGTCGCCGACCGCGTCAAGCGCCCTTTTCAGCCACGCCGACAAACGCCCCGACGAGCGCCGGACCATATTCGCTGGCAATGCTTTCGGGGTGGAACTGAAGCCCGTGTATTGGCGCCGTATGATGGCTGAAGCCCATGATCGTGCCATCGTCGCTCCACGCGTTTGCAGTAAATTCGCGGGGCAGAATATCGACCGCCAGGCTGTGGTAGCGCGTGGCATTGAACCGCGCTGGAAGTCCCGCAAACAATCCCGCGCCGTGGTGATTGACCGCGTTGCTCATGCCATGAACCGGGCGAACCCGGCGGATCGTTCCGCCACCGCTTAGGGCGATCGCCTGGTGGCCGAGGCATATGCCGAGCAGCGGACGCCCGGCGCTGATGCAGGCGGCAGCGATGGCGATGGCGGTCGGCGCGTCCCGCGGATGGCCTGGACCTGGGGACAAGATGATGCCGTCGACATCGTCGGCCATTGCGTCGCCGACGCTGATCTCGCTTGCACGCACGACCCTGACCTGCGCCCCGGCGACGCGCAGCAGGTCGACCAGCATAAAGGTAAAGCTGTCGTCATAGTCGACCATCAACAGCCGGGCGGACATGCGCTTATTGCGCGGCCGCACCCGGGTTGACGAGCCGCTGGCGGGTCGCCGCAATCGCGCCCTCGTTGCGTACCACCCCGACCTTGGCCTGGACCGCTTTGAGGAACTGGTCAGCCAGTTCCTGCGACGCGCCTTCCTGGAACTGGCCCTGGACCTGCGCGATCAGCGCGGGCTGGTTGAGCGCATTGCCGGGGATGACCTTGACCGCGCGGATGACAGCAAAGGCATTGGCGTCAGGCATCGCGACCATCCGGCTGCGGCCCTGGGCGAGGCTAAACAGCATCTTGAGCGGCGGAAGGATTTGCGGCGGGGCCTGCTGAAGCTGGGCACGGCGGGCGTGGATCGGCGAGGCGGGAGGCAGCTTGACCCCGGCGGCGGCGATTGCTTGGGCGAAGCTCTGGCCACCGGCGACCTTGGCCGCGATCGCCTCGGCGGCAAGCTTGGCGCGCGCCAGGCCCTGCTGGGTAGTCCAGTCGGCCGCGACGCGGGCGCGGATCTGGGCCAGCGGCGCGGGCGCAGAAGCAACGGTCTGGCCGACCGAGACCAGCGCAAATCCAGCGTCGGCGGGCAGCGTTTCAACCACCGGCTTGTCGTTTGCGGTCAGTTCGAAGCCCGACTTGAGCGCCCCGCCAAGCTCGGGTGGAAGGGTGAAGGCAGGGTTGCCGAGCTGCTTGCCCTGTTCGGTGATGAGCGGGGTTTCGACCACCGCCAGCTTGTTGCGCGCGATGACATCCGCAAAACTGCCGCCATCCTCAATCTCGGTCTGGATCCGGTCAACCAGGTCGCTGAGGGCATCCTTGCGCTTGTCGACGGATAGCTTCGCGATGATTTCGGGCGTGGCGGCGGCCAGGCTCTTGCCCGCGCTCGCCTTGATGCTCTCGATGCGGACGATGTGGTAGCCGAGATCGGACTTGATCGGGCCGACGATTGCCCCCGGCTTGGCCGTGGCATTAAACACCGCGCTGGCAACCTTGGCGCCGGCCAGCTCGGTGAACTGGGCGAGCGTCTGGGGGCCGACCGAGACGTCTGCGTTGCTGAGCCCGGCGGGTTGGGCTGCAGCGGCGAAGGGGCTGGTCCTGGCGCGACCGGCAAGTGCATTGGCGGCGGCGGCATCGGCGACAACGGCCTGGCTCAGGACGCGAGTCTCGCTGGCGCCATAATCGGCCTGGTGCGCGGTATAATAGGTCGCGATTTCCTGCGCCGAGGGTGGCGTGGCAACGGCCTGTGCCTGGCCGAAGCGGGCGATCCGCAGGCTGCGCTGCTCGGGCACGGTATAGCGCGCCTTGCTAGTGGCGTAATAAGCGGAAAGCTGGGCGTCGGTCGGGGCAAGGCCGGCGGTGAAGGCGCTGACCGGAATGATCGCCAGTTCGCCCTCGCGTTCCTCCAGCAGCATCGACGCGTAAGGCGCGGCGAGCCCGACCGTGAGGCGGGCGTTGGCGGCGGCGGGGGCAAGGAACATCTGCTGGATGATCTGCTGGCCCAGCACGCGGCGCAGGCCTTCGTCGGTCAGTCGCTGCTGGCCCAGGAACTGGCGATAGGAGGCATCGGAGAATTTTCCGTCAAGCCCGCGCGTGGCGGGGATCTGGGCAATCGCAGCCCCGACCAGCCGCTGCGACAGGACAAATCCATTGTCCCTGGCAAAGGCACTCAACGAGCGCGCCTGGATGATCGAATCGATGATCTGATTAAATTGCGGGGCGAGGTCGGCATAGGTCGCAGCCGGGTTCTGCTGGCGCAGCTGGTTGAGCGCGCGGTCCATCGCCTCGGTGATGTCGCGATCGCTGACTTCCTCGTCGCCGGCCTTCGCGAGCGTGGTCGATCCGAGCCCGAAATTCGCGCCCTTGATCGAGTTGATGTCGCCCATCGCGAAGCTGCCGAGGATGAGCAGGAGGACGAGCACCAATATGCCGGTGCCGATCTTGGACTTGGACAGGCGGCGGAAACTGTCGAGCATGACGCGGGGGCCTCTTGCGAACGCTGGGAAGTTGAAAGGGCGGCTTTAGGGCGGGACGGGCGATTGGCGCAAGGCGGAGGTCTTGCTAGGCGGCAATGACATACGGAGGATCAAATGGAACATCGCAAGCTCGTTGCAGGCAATTGGAAGATGCACGGGACTGCCCAAAGCATTGCCGAAATCGTCCAGATCGCGGCCGCCGTGCCGCGCGGGGTCGACGTCGTCTTGTGCCTTCCCGCGACGCTGATCGAGCGGGCGGCGCGCGCCGTGCCGGGCTTTACCATAGGTGCCCAGGATGTCCATATCGAGGCCGCCGGCGCTTTCACCGGGGACGTGGCGGCGCACCAGCTGCACGATGCCGGCGCCAGTTTCACCATCGTCGGCCACAGCGAGCGGCGCGATGGGCATGGCGAGGCCGATGCGGTGGTCGCGGCCAAGGCGATCGCGGCGATGGCGGCAGGGCTGGAAGTGATCATCTGCGTCGGCGAGACCCGCGACGTGCGCGAGGCGGGGAGGGCGGTCGTCACGGTCTCGGCCCAGCTCGACGCTTCGCTCACGCCGATCCCGCCGACGGCGGTCGCCTATGAGCCGATCTGGGCGATCGGAACGGGACTGGTGCCATCGCTTCAGGACATTGGTGACATGCACGCGGCGCTGCGGGAGCGGCTCGTGGCGGCTTATGGCGAGGCGGGCGCCCGGGTGCGCCTGCTCTATGGCGGGTCGGTCAAGCCGGGCAATGCGGCGGAGATTTTCGCGATTCCCAACGTCGATGGCGCGCTGGTCGGCGGGGCGAGCCTGACCGCGGCCGATTTCCTGCCGATCGTCGAGGCGGCGGCCGCTGCCTGATCGCTCTTGCCAGCCGACAATCAGCGACGCACAGGTTGCCACTGTAACAAGCGGAGTAAGACATTGACCCGACTGAAGCTGTTCGCCGCGATGACCGCACTGTCGCTGATCTCCGCCAGCGCCGCTGCCCAGGACATGGTCTTTCCCAAAGGCGGTGACATTCCCGCGACGTTCGTGCCGGTCAAGGACAGCTTTTCTTATGTGAAACGCGACGTCATGATCGCGATGCGCGACGGGGTGAAGCTGCACACGGTGATTCTGATCCCGCGCGGATCGAAGCTCGCGCCGATGATGCTCGACCGCACGCCCTACTCGGCAAGCAAGCTGATGGCGCGCGGCGGCGGCGGGCCTCAGCTGGAGGATGCACTGTTCCCGGGCTACGCCGAGCTGGCCCATGCCGGATATATCATGGTCGCGCAGGACGTCCGCGGGAAGTATGGTTCCAAGGGCGACTATGTGATGAACCGGCCAATCGTCGGGCCGCTGAACAATACGAAGGTCGATCATTCGACCGACGCCTATGACACGATCGACTGGCTGGTGAAGAACGTCCCCGAGTCAAACGGCCGGGTGGGCACGATCGGGACCAGCTATGACGGGTTCACGGTGCTGATGAGCCTGGTCAACCCGCATCCGGCGTTGAAGGCGGCGGTGCCGATCAATCCGATGGTTGATGTGTGGAAGGGCGACGACTGGTTCCACAACGGCGCCTTCCGCCAGGAAATGATGAGCTATGTCTACGGCCAGACCGCCAAGACCGACAGCGGCGAAGAGTGGTTCAGCAACCGCCGCGACGATTATGCGACCTTCATGCATTACGGATCCGCCGGAGCCTATGGCACGGCGATGGGCATGGACCAGCTGCCGTTCTGGAAGCGGCTGACCCAGCATCCCGCTTACGATGCTTTCTGGCAGGGCCAGGCGGTCGACAAGATCCTTGCCCGTTCGCCGCTGACCGTGCCGACCCTGTTCGTCGATTCGCAGTGGGACCAGGAGGATATCTATGGCGCGCCGGCGGCCTATGCGGCGGTCAAGGCGAGCCCCAACGCGCATTTCGTGATGGGGCCGTGGTATCATGGCGAGGCCAATCGCGAGGCGTCGTCGCTGGGCGTGCTCGACTATGGCTTCGATACCGCCAAGGCGTTCCGGACGGGCACAATGATCCCGTTCCTTGATGCCAACCTGAAGGACAATGGTCCGGCGGTGGCGACACCGGCGGTGTCGGTGTTCGAGACCGGGACCAATGCCTGGCGCACCTACTCGAGCTGGCCGTTAGCGCAGGGACTGAAGCCGCTTTACCTCACGGCTAACTCCGCCCTGTCTTTCGCACCGGGCGCCGCTGGATATGACGAATATGTCTCAGACCCGGCCAAGCCGGTAACTTATCGCAACCGGCCCAATGCCGCGCCTTATTCCGAAGGATCGACCTGGTCGAAGTGGCTTGTCGACGACCAGCGCTTCGCGTCGGGCCGGACCGATGTGCTGAGCTACACAAGCGAGGTGTTGACAGCCCCGGTGCATATCGCCGGCCAGCCGGTGGCGCACCTGTTTGCGTCGACCAGCGGGACCGACAGCGACTGGGTGGTCAAGCTGATCGATGTCTATCCCGACCAGTATCCGCTCAAGCCCGAAATGGGCGGTTACGAGCTGGGCGTGGGCATGGACATCTTGCGTGGCCGCTACCGCGACGACCCGGCGAGGCCGAGTCCGATCCCGTCGAACCAGGTGGTCGAGTATAAGCTGGACCTGCCGACCGCCGACCATGTCTTCCTGCCGGGTCACCGGATCATGGTCCAGGTCCAGTCGAGCTGGTTCCCGCTCTACGACCGCAATCCGCAGACCTATGTCCCCAACATCTTCTTCGCCAAGCCGGCGGACTATGTGAAGGCGACCCAGCGTGTCTATCACGCGCCGGGACAGGCGAGCTATGTAGCGTTGCCGGTGGTGAGCGGCGGATAGGCGTCCGACACTATCCGTTAAGTAGTCGGGCCGTTGAACAATCGGGCGCTCGGCGCTATCTGCGCGCCTCCATCCCGTTGAAAGCCGTTCCATGTTCAAGTTCCTGCTCATCGTCCAGACGCTCGTCGCCGCCAGCTTGGTCGCGACGATCCTGATGCAGCGGTCGGAAGGCGGCGGGCTTGGCGTCGGAGGGTCGTCGTCGGGCTTCATGACCGCGCGCGGTGCGGCCGATTTCCTGACCCGGGCGACCTCGGTGCTGGGCGCGCTGTTCATCGTCCTGTCGATTCTGCTCGCGGCGATCGCGGGGGCGACCGCAGGACCGACCAAGGTCGATACCTCGCTGGTTAGGCAGCAGACGATCCCGACCGGCCCGGCTCCGGCGTTCGGCGAGCGGCCCGTGCCCCCGGCCGAGACCGGCGGCGTCCCGAATGCCAAGCAGACGGCGGCGGGCCAGTTGCCGGCCAAGGGCTCGGTTCCTGTGGTTCCTACCCAGTAATCAAGAACTTATCAGTATTTAGACGGGCGAATGTTCACACATGTTCGTGCTCGTGACGATGTTTTCCTCGGCCAGTCCCCGGAGAAAAATTGAATCGATCTTTGAAAAGAACGTTGCCGACGAATCGGCATCGCCCCTGTGACAGGTCTGCCCGGCTGTAGGACAGCAAAATCGTATCGCGAGAGGGCCGCGCAAACAGGGACAGTTTAAGCTGCCCGGTTTGGAATAAATCTGATTCGCGCGCTTGCCACCCGCGCCCCCCTATCCCTAAGGCTATCCTCCCATGACCCGGTATATATTCGTCACCGGCGGCGTGGTCTCCTCACTTGGAAAAGGCCTGCTCGCCGCATCGCTCGGCGCGCTTCTCCAGGCGCGTGGATTCTCCGTTCGCATCCGCAAGTTCGATCCTTATCTCAACGTCGATCCGGGGACGATGTCGCCTTATCAGCATGGCGAGGTGTACGTCACCGACGACGGCGCCGAGACCGACCTCGACCTGGGCCATTACGAGCGCTTCACCGGGGTCGACGGCAAGCAGTCGGACAATATCACCACCGGGCGAATCTATCGCGACATCATCACCCGCGAGCGGCGCGGCGACTATCTTGGCGCGACGGTGCAGGTCATCCCGCACGTCACCAACGCGATCAAGGAATTCGCGCTCAGCGAGACCGACGGAATCGACTTCATCATCTGCGAGGTCGGCGGCACGGTCGGCGACATCGAAAGCCTGCCGTTCATCGAGGCGCTTCGCCAGCTGCGCAACGACCTTGGCCGCGACCGGACGGTGTCGGTCCATACCACGCTGGTGCCGTGGATCGCGGCGGCGGGCGAGCTCAAGACCAAGCCGACGCAGCATTCGGTGCGCGAGCTGACCAGCCTTGGCATCCAGCCCGATGTGCTGCTGTGCCGCTGCGACCGGCCACTGCCGCAAAGCGACCGCGAGAAGATTGCGCTGTTCTGCAACGTGCCGGTGTCGGCGGTGATCCCCGCGCTCGACGCGCGGTCGATCTATGATGTGCCGCTGCGTTATCATGCCGAAGGGCTCGACGACGCAGTCCTCAAGGTGTTTGGCATCGAGGCGCCGCAGCCCGATGTCAGCCGCTGGGAAGACATTATGGACCGGCTCGACCATCATGAGGGTGAGGTCACGATCGGCGTGGTCGGCAAATATGTCGGGCTGCCCGATGCCTACAAGTCACTGCGCGAGGCGCTGGTCCATGGCGGGCTGGCCAACCGGATCAAGGTCAATATCCGCTGGCTGGACGCCGAATTGTTCGAGGGCGACAGCGCCGAGCTTGCCGCCGAGCTGGAGTCGGTCCACGGGATTTTGGTACCGGGCGGGTTCGGCGAGCGCGGCAGCGAGGGCAAGATTGCATCGGTGAAATTCGCGCGCCAACGCGACGTGCCGTTCTTCGGCATCTGCTTGGGGATGCAGATGGCGTGCATTGAGGGGGCGCGCAATACCGCCGGAATATCGGGCGCATCGACAACCGAGTTCGGCGAGACCGACGAACCGGTGGTCGGGCTGATCACCGAGTGGATGAGCGAAAAGGGGCTCGAGCAGCGCGCCGCCGGGGGTGACCTTGGCGGCACGATGCGGCTGGGCGCATACCCCGCGACGCTGGGCGGAAACAGCAAGGTCGCGTCGATTTACGGCACGACTGAAATCAGCGAGCGGCACCGCCATCGCTATGAGGTCAACACTCATTATCGCGAGGCACTGGAGCAGGGCGGGCTGATCTTTTCGGGGACGTCGCCCGACGGGACATTGCCCGAAATTGTCGAGCGGCCCGACCATCCGTGGTTCATCGGGGTGCAGTTTCACCCCGAGCTCAAGAGCCGCCCGTTCAACCCGCATCCGCTGTTCGCCGGGTTCATCGGCGCGGCACTGAAGCAGAGTCGTTTGGTCTGACGCGGTTGTGATGGGGCGCCTCGAGCCCTATCTCTGGAACTTGCGCTTGTTCCTCGCCCTGTTCGCGCTGCTGGCGCTGGTGATCGGCCCGGTCGCTCCGGCGATGGCGGTGCCCGTTGTCGCCGAGCATTGCGCATCAATGGCGGCGCATCACGACGGTCCGAACAACGACGTCACCGGCGAGCGTCAATGCGGTGCATCGGCGATGCCGTCGCTGCCCGACCAAGTGGCCGAAGTTGCCGAGCCGGTCAGGATGGCGCCCGAGACACCGGTTGGGGTCGTGCCGGTTCTGGTTTTGATCGCGCGCCCTCAAATCGAGCTTCGTCCTCCACGAACCGCCTGACCCGCTGCAATTGCGTGCCCGACGGCACGCCTTGGTGGATAATGGAGAATTACATTGTTGAAGATGCTTTTGGCGGCAAGCGCGCTGACGCTGCCTGCCTTCACGACCGCAGCCGCCGCCCAGTCGATGGCCGGAATGGAAATGCCCGGGATGGCGATGCCCGCGAAGAAGGCGATTGTGAAAAAGGTCGCGCCCAAGAAACAGGGCGTGGCCAAGAAAGATGTCGCCACGAAGCCGGTGCGCAAGGCGACGGTGGCGAGGCGGCGCGTGGTAGCCAGGCCAGTCGAGCCGATGCCGGCGATGGTGATGCCCGACGGGACCACGATGGTTCATGGCGCGCCGCCCTCCGCTGGTGCGGCGCCGGTCGATCATTCGGTGATGCCGGGGATGGCGATGCCTGCCGCGACCGAGCATGGCGCAATGCCCGAAGCGGAGCATGGCGCAATGTCCGGGATGGTGCATTCGATGGCGGGCGCGCTGGGCGCTTATCCGGGGACGCGCGAGGCGTCGGGGACGGCGTGGCAGCCCGATGCGTCGCAGCACCAGGGGCTGATGAGGCAGGCCGGACCGTGGATGCTGATGGTGCATTCGACAATCAACCTGGTCGCGGACAGCCAGGGGAGCCCTCGCGGGGACGACAAGCTGTTCGTGTCGGGGATGGTGATGGGAATGGCGCAGCGCCCGCTGGGCAACGGGATGTTGCAGTTCAAGGCGATGCTCAGCCCCGATCCATTGATGGGCAAGGCGGGCTATCCGCTGCTGCTGGCGTCGGGCGAGACGGCGGACGGGATGAACCGGCTGGTCGATCGCCAGCATCCGCACGACCTGTTCATGGAATTGTCGGCCAGCGTGTCCCAGCCGATCGGGAAGGGGGCGTCGGTCTTTCTTTATGGCGGGCTGCCCGGGGAGCCGGCGTTTGGCCCGCCGGCGTTCATGCACCGCGAGGCGATCCTCGATTCGCCCGAGGCGCCGATCACCCATCATTGGCTCGATTCGACCCATATCAGTTTCGGGGTGCTAACTGCGGGGCTGGTGGTGGGGCGGGCCAAGGTCGAGGTGAGCCGGTTCAATGCCCGCGAGCCCGATCAGTTTCGGTATAATATCGAGACCGGACCCCTAGATTCGACGGCGGTGCGGCTGTCGTGGAATCCGACGCGGACGCTGGCGCTGCAGGGGAGCTGGGCAAAGTTCAAGGATGCCGAGCAGCTCGAACCCGGGGTCGACCAGAAACGGCTGTCTGCGAGTGTGCTGTTCGCCGATGAGATTGCGCCGGGATACAGGCTGGCGACGACGCTGGCATGGGGTCGCAAGACGATCGACGGGAAGAGCGACGATGCCTTTGCCGCCGAAGCGTCGGTCAAGCGCCAGGGCTGGACGCTGTTCGGGCGCGGCGAGGTGACCCAGAACCGCGAGCTGGTCGCGTCGGTCGAGCATGGCCCGGCCTATACGGTCGGTAAGGCGAGCCTCGGGCTGATCCGCGACGTCAGGGTTGCCGAGCATGTCAGCGTCGGGATCGGCGGGCTGGTGTCGGTCAATTTCGTGCCGCAAGCGCTGGCGGCCGCCTATGGCGGCCGGAACCCTACGGGAGCGATGGGCTTCCTTCGTTTCCGGCTGGAATAAGGGGCGACGGAACGCTTCGAGCGGGCGGCGGTTGTCGGCGTACATCAACGCGAAAGGAATGCGCCCATGCTCGCGACCATTGCCATCATCCTGATTGTCCTGTGGCTGCTTGGATTTTTCGTGGTCCATCTCGGCGGGGCGCTGATCCACATCCTGCTGTTGATCGGGATCGTCGTGCTCGTGCTTCACTTCATTCGCGGTCGGCGGGTGGTGTAGCGCAACCGTCATCCCGGGCTTGACCGGGGACCCGTCTTCTTTTTGCAAAAAGATGAAGGCAGGCCCCGGATCAAGTCCGGGGTGACGTTTATGCTTCCTGTTTTGCCAGATAGGCTTCCAGCGCGTCGCTGCCGCCGATGCGCTCACCGTCGATGAACACTTGCGGAGTGGTCGAGACGCCTTCTTTGGCTTTGTAGGCATCGACGTCTTCGCGCATGGCGAGGATATGCTCGTCGATTTCATATCCTGCCGCCTCGAGCATTTCCTTGGCGCGGCGGCCGAACGGGCATTCATGGTTATCGAGAACCATGCGGTAGAGGGTGGCTTGCTTTTCGGCCATTTGCGGTTCTCCGATGGGGATGGTCAGGGCCGAGCGATTGTCACGCGGCGAAGTTCCGCTTGGCGATTGCGGCGAGCGCACGCCATCCCTAAATGCCGCCCATGACCAAGACCATTTCCACTCGATTGCTCGTCCTCGGATCGGGCCCCGCCGGCCTTACCGCCGCCATCTATGCTGCGCGCGCGGGGATGAGCCCGGTGGTCGTCCAGGGAATCCAGCCCGGCGGCCAGCTGACCACCACCACCGATGTCGAAAATTATCCCGGTTTCCGCGACGTCATCCAGGGGCCGTGGCTGATGGAGGAAATGCAGGCGCAGGCCGAGCATGTGGGTACGCGCTTCGAGTGGGACCATATTTCGGACGTCGATTTCAGCCAGCGGCCGTTCCGGCTGACGGGGGACAGCGGGACGATCTACACGTGCGACACGCTGGTCATCGCGACCGGGGCGCAGGCCAAGTGGCTCGGGCTGCCATCCGAAGAGCATATGAAGGGCAAGGGCGCGTCGGCCTGTGCGACCTGCGACGGTTTTTTCTATCGAGGCAAGAAGGTCGCGGTGATCGGCGGCGGCAATACCGCAGTAGAGGAAGCGCTGTACCTGACCAACCACAGCCATGACGTCACGCTGATCCATCGCCGCGACAGCTTGCGCGCCGAGAAGATCTTGCAGGACCGATTGTTCGCGCATCCCGGGATCAAGGTCATCTGGCACAGCGAAGTTGCCGAGTTCGTCGCTGGGGGGACTCCCGAGGCGCTGGTCGGGCTCGATTTGCGCGACGTGCGGACCGGGGCGATCTCGCGGTTGGAGGTCGACGGCGCGTTCGTCGCGATTGGGCATCATCCGGCGACCGAGCTGTTCACGGGCAAGCTGGACCTCGACAGCGACGGTTATATCGCGGTCGAGACAGGGTCGACCCGGACCAGCGTCGAGGGCGTATTCGCGTGCGGCGACGTGATGGACAAGCTGTATCGGCAAGCGGTGACGGCAGCGGGGACTGGGTGCATGGCGGCGCTGGATGCCGAGCGGTTTCTGGCGGCGCAGGAGTTTGAGCAGCTTCAGGCAGCGGAGTGATCTGGCGGAGACCTGCCTGACTTGCCGAGTCGCGACGCCGGGCGAAAGGCGTTTTGGACACGCTAGACAATGCGGCGCGATTCCGCGGGTTGCGCCCTTTTGGCGTGCTCCCCTCTGTGGATCGGCGGATAGCGGGCGCACAGCAGGCATCGGCGTGTGACCTTCGCCGTCCATCTGTGACCTTTGCCCGGGAATGTCGCGAATTGGCATGGAAGAAGCCAAGCATAATCAGGTTGCTGTAGGACAGGCTTTTGTGAAAAATTGTCTTGCGGACGTATGCGCCGGACGGTGGTGTCCTGGCAAGCGAGGCGGCGGAGTTCGTGACTGGGATGATGCTGCCGATCGATGGGGGATATTCGGTGCAGCTTCAGGCGGCGAAGCAGGGCGTCCTACGAGCGACTATATCTGCGCGAGGCCATGCGTCGTTGGAATAGCGCGGCGCTGTTGATCAGGGGTTGCAGATAGGCTCCGCGCAGGCTGAAATATTCCTCGAGGTGCGTGCTGTCGTAGCCGCTAAGTCCAAATTCGATCAACTCGCCCGGCTGCGGCTGGTGTGCGGTGCCAAAAAGCCAGTCGAAAACTGCCAGGTTGGTCCCGAAATTCTTGTCGATGTGCGCGTCCAGCCGGCTGTGGTGCGCCTGGTGCATATGGGGGCTTATCAGCAGGCGGTCGAAGGGGCCGAAGCTGATCGGGTGATGTGAATGCTTGAGCGGATTGAGCGATGTCACCGAGAAAATCTTCGAGGCGACCAGCGAAAGCGCCAAAATCTCGGCGATGGTGATACCGAAGATGAACATCAGAAGCCCGGCTGGCACGCCGCTGATCAGGCCGCGTGCAAGCCCGTTCAGGATCAGCGACACCGGGTGAAGCCGACGCGCGGTGAAGGGGTTGAGCAGCTCGACAGCGTGGTGGAGCTTGTGAAGCTCCCACAGTTCGGGAACCTTGTGTTCGAGATAGTGGAAAAACCAGTCCGACAATTCGGCCAGGACAAACATGATCATGGCGCAGGCCGGCGCCGCCACAAGCGGAAAACTGGCCGTTGGCAGTGCGACCAGATCGGACATGCGGCGATAGACCGCCAAGCCGATCGCACCGGTCAACAACAATCCGGGGGCAGCAAAAAGCACCCCCGTGAAGCTGTCGATCGCATAGACTTTCATATCGGCGTGAAAGCTTCGTTCTGATCGGACGTCGAACGGGATAATCTGGTGGTAAAGCGATTTGAGACTGAAGCGGGCCCCCGAGCGGACCTGGCGGATAACATAATAGATCAGCCCGCACGCGACGAAGACCCCCCAGGCGACGAGGAACTGCGGGATGTGAGGGAAAAGGCGGGTGATCAAATGCTTACTCTAGGCGGCTCAACGCCGGGTGCAGCATTTAGTTACCAAATACACGTTGTACTAAATTTAACACGGTCCCACGAGGGCATTATTGTCAATTCCCGCCCCATCGCCCGCAGCAAACCCAGTGCGCAGCCGGGGCCGGTCAGGCCATCGGCAAGACCAGATCCGGATCGGCGAGGTGCATTGCCCGCGTGAATGCCGGGCGTGCGGCAATGCGGGCAAGATAGGCGCGAATGTTGGGATAAGACGAAAGGTCGCGGGGCGAGAACAGCCGCATCGTCGTCAGCGGGAAGGCGATCATGATGTCGGCGGCGGTGAAGTCGTCCCCCGCAAGCCACGGCACCACGCCGAGGCGGCCTTCCAGCATGGCGTAATTGCGTTCCAGACGCTCTGACGCGAACGTGGGCTTGTCGATGCCCCCGGTGACCATCCTGACCACCATCGGCATCATGGCCGACGGCATCATCGAGCCATTGGCAAAGTGGAACCAGTAGAGGAAGTCGGCGAAATTGGGCTCGTCGGGCGAGACGAACAGCCGACCACCGCCATATTTGCGCGCCAGATATTCGATGATCGCAGCGGATTCGCCCAGCGTCAGATCGCCATCGGTGATGACGGGTGCGGTCCCCGAGGGATGGAGGGCGCGGTAGGACGGCGGGGCGAGCCGGGTGACCGGATCGCGTTCGTGGCGAACCAGTTCATAGTCGAGGCCGAGTTCCTCGCACAGCCAGACGATTCGGTCGGACTGCGAAACTCCAAGGTGGTGAACGACGATCATGGGGCATGGCCTTTCGATGGACCGAACAAGCGTGCTGCTCGATTCGGCGAGGGCGGAGGATCGCCGTTCACCGCCGGGATTAGAGAACCTCGAACAATCCCGCCGCGCCCATGCCGCCGCCGACGCACATCGTCACGACGACATGCTTCACGCCGCGGCGCTTGCCTTCGAGGAGGGCGTGGCCGGTGAGACGGGCGCCCGACATACCGTAGGGGTGGCCGATCGAGATGGCGCCACCGTTGACGTTGAGCTTGTCCATCGGGATGCCGAGCGTGTCGGCGCAATAGAGGACCTGGACCGCGAACGCCTCGTTGAGTTCCCACAAGCCGATGTCGGCGACTTGCAGGCCGAAGCGCTTGAGCAGGCGGGGGACGGCATAGACCGGGCCGATGCCCATTTCGTCAGGCTCGGTTCCGGCGACGGCCATGCCGAGGTAGCGGCCGAGCGGGGTAAGCCCGCGCTCGGCGGCCATCGCGCTGGTCATGATGACGCAGGCCGAGGCGCCGTCGGAAAGCTGGCTGGCGTTACCGGCGGTGATGATGTTTTCGGGCGTGCCGCGCACCGGCTGGAGCTTCTGGAGGTCGGCGAGCGTGGTCGAGGGACGGTTGCCCTCGTCCTTTTCGATCGTCACCTGGTGCATCGAGACGGCGCCGGTTTCCTTGTCCTTGACGCCCATGGTGGCGGTGACGGGGATGATCTCGTCGGCGAACGTCCCGTTGGCCTGCGCGGCGGCGGTGCGTTGCTGCGATTGCAGGGCATACTCGTCGCAACGCTCGCGGCTGACCCCGTAGCGGTTGCCGACGACTTCGGCGGTGTCGATCATCGGCATATAGACGCCATTGTGCATGGCGAGCAGCTCGGGGTCAGCGCCGACGCGCATTTCGCCGGTCTGGACCAGCGAGATGCTCTCAACCCCGCCGGCGACGCAGACGTCCATGCGGTCGACGATGACCTGCTTGGCAGCAGTGGCAATGGCGACGAGGCCGCTGGCGCACTGGCGGTCGATCGACAGGCCGGCGACGCCGACACCGAGACCCGCCCGCAGGGCTGCAGTGCGGCCGATGGTGGTCTGGACGCCCTGTTGCAGCGCGGCGCCCATGACGACGTCCTCGATATCGGCCGGAGCAACCCCGGCGCGCTCGACGGCGGCACGGATGGCGTGGGCGGCGAGGGTCGGCGACGGAGTGGCGTTGAACGCGCCGCGATAGGCGCGGCCGATGGGGGTGCGGGCGGTGGAAACGATGACGGCGTCACGAACGGACATATTCTCTCTCCTGATATTTCTTGTGGTCAGACGAACAGCAGGCCGAGCCACTGCGCGGTCAGCGCGGGCTTGGTCTCGCCTTCGATTTCGACGGTGACGGTGTGGCGGGTGAGGATTTGGCCGGGGGCTTTTTCGTCAAGGCTGTCGAGGGTGAACTGACCGCGCACGCGCTTGCCTGAACGGACCGGGGCGATGAAGCGGACCCGGTCGAGGCCGTAATTGACCGCCATCTTGAGATTGTCGGGGGACATCATGACGTCGGCGGCCATTCGGCTGAGCAACGATAGCGAGAGGAAGCCGTGGGCGATGGTGCCGCCGAACGGGGTGTGGGCGGCGGCGGCCGGGTCGACATGGATGAACTGCTGATCCTCGGTCGCGTCGGCGAAGGCCTGGATGCGCGACTGGTCGACAGTGATCCAGTTGGAGGTGCCGATGTCGGTGCCGATTTTTGCGCGGATCTGGTCGAGAGTGGCGATGGGCATGGGCTGTCCTAGGCGCGGCGCAAAGCCCCTGACAAGCCCCCGGCAGGCGACGCTACGGAAGCGCGGGTTGACCGTCGCACGAAGCAGTGTATTATTGATGCAATACAGTCTGGAGATATGATGTTCCTGCTTATTGTCGCCGCCGCCGTCGCCGCCGCGCCGCCTGTCCTGGAGCTCACCGCCGATCCGCGGCCGCTTCATCCTTATGCCGAGCTTGGCGCGAGCGGGGTCGAAGTGGATGGCGATCTTCTGATCCGCAACAGCGGCAACGCGGCGTGGGAATTAGTCGAACTGGCGTTAGACGTGCGCGACCCCAGAGGGCGGTTGATCCAGCGCAAGGAGCTTAATCAAAACGGCACATCGCCAAGCATCAATCTGGTCACCGAGCGGATTGTAGCGGCGGGCAAGAGCCTGCTCATCTTCAACCCGCTGGCGCGGTTTGCTGCGGACGTCCATCCGGCCCGGCTCGATTACCGGCTGACCTTCCAGGGGCCAGGAGAAAAGCGGCTGGTGCTGCCCGTCAGTATGACGCCGCGCGCCGAACCCGTGCGACGCTTCGCCTTTCCGCTCAAGGGGCGCACGCTGGTATGGGACGGACATGATTTTGCATCGCATCATCGGCGCTGGAATTATGTTCACCCAGTGCTGGCGGGGGCGGGGTTCGCAAGCATCGCGGCACGTTACAGCATGGACCTGATCTTGGTCGATGCCGAAGGCAGGAGGTCAACCGGCAACGAGGACGTCAACGCCAACTGGACATCGTTCGGTGCCCCGGTGCGAAGCGTTGGCCCCGGCCGCGTCGTTGCGCTGCGCGAAGACCAGGCCGACGACCGCAATTTCGATGTCGCGACGGTCGCCATCCCCAACGCGATGTACGGCAATTACGTGGTCATCGCTCATGATGACGGCAGTTTTTCGATGTATGGGCATGTCCAGCAGGGAAGCGTGGTCCCCAAGATCGGCGCGCGGGTGAGGACCGGCGAAGCCATCGCCAGGGTTGGAGCGTCGGGATCGGCACTGTTCCCGCATCTCCATTTTCAAAGAATGGACGGGCCCAATGATCGAAGCGAGGGGGTGCCGACGCGCTTCACCGGAATCGCGCGTCCGGGCGGCGGCGCCTTTGCCAACGGCTTCGTCGACAGTGGCGACATGGTGATTGCCGATTAGGCCTCGCCCCGTCCGGTCGTCGGCGCCCAAGGCAGGATCAAGGTGCCGTCAGGGGCTGCGCTGAAGGCGGTCTGGGTTGGGGTGGCGAGGAGGAGGGCGGCACTGTCGAGGCCGGTGAGGAGGGCGGCGATTACCTTGGCCTTGCGCGCGGCGTTGGCGTCGGGATCGAGGCTGTCGTCGTCGTAGAGCAATTCATGGTCCAGGCTGGAGCTGCCGATCCCGACGAGGACGCACCGCACGAGGGTGCAGCCGGGGACGCTGGCGAGGGCGACGGTGGCGATCGGGGCAACGTCGGCGAGGCGCGCGGGGGGCGTGCGCAGGCCGAGGCCGAAGGGAATGGCGACGCGGCGGCTATGGGCTTCGGCGAGATTGTGTATTTCGCGCTCGAGCAGCTTGGTATTGGCCATGACAACCTGCTCGCCCGAGGGGGAGCGGAGGCGCGTCGTCTTGAGCCCGATGCGCTCGACGGTGCCGGTGGTCGTGTCATAACGGATCGTGTCGCCGCGCCGGAATGGGCGGTCGAACAGGATGGCGAGCGCGGCAAACAGGTCGGAGAAAATGCCCTGCGCGGCGAGACCGATGGCGATGCCGCCGACGCCCAGCCCGGCGACGAGCGCAGTGACGTTGACCCCGAGATTGTCGAGGATGGCGACCAGCGCGAGCCCGAACAGCGCGACCGAAACCAGCACGCGGATGACGGCGGTGGCGCTGCCGAGGGTCGAGCCGCCGGGATCCTCGCCGGCATTGCGGTGGACGACGCCAAGGATCAATTCGCGCGCCCAGACCGCAGCCTGAAGCGCGGCGGCGATGGTGAACAAGGCGTAGAAGAGATGTTCGGGCCGAGGCGGCATGTCGGCATAGCGCGCGACGACATCGAGCGCGGCGGCGACCATGAACCAGATCGAGGTCCTGGACAGGACCCGGCCGACGACGCCCTTCCAGTGGTGACCGCGGGGATCGCGCGCGACCATCTTGCCGCCGAGCCAGCGCAGGGCCAGCATGGCAAGGACGAGCAGCGCGGCGACGATCCCGCCGATCAGCAGCGCGTCGGCATTGGCGGTGAACCAGTCATAGGTTCGCGTGAAGTAGGTCATTGGCGGCGTGTGGCGGGTGCGGCGAAGCGGATCAAGCCTTGGCGGGTTTCCGGCGCTTGGGTTTCGACTTCAGATAGGCGATCAGTCCGGCTTCTGCGCTCGACAGCCAGCGGCGACCGCGCGGGATTTTGGCCCCCGCCAGTGCGTTGCGCGGATCGGCCTGGACGGCTTCGATCAAGCGCGGGTGGACATAGGCCTTGCGACTTATCGCGACAGTATTGCCGAGCGCCTCGGCGACGGGCTCGACCATCGTCTTGACCGACAGGCGGGCGCCTTCCTCCTTGTCGAGCATCTGTTCGAAGGCAATGACGCTGGCACCCCACGTGCGGAAGCTCTTGGCGGTATATTCTCCCCCCGAGGCGTCGCGAATGTAAGCGTTGACGTCGGCGGAGGTGATGGCGTGAGGCTCGCCGTCGTCGCCGAGGTACTGGAAGAGGTTCTGCCCCGGGAGATCCTGGCACTTGGTGACGATTCGCTTGAGGTTGGCGTCGGTGACGGCGACTTCGTGGACGATGCCATGCTTGCCGGTGAACTTCATCCGCAGCTTGCCGCCCTGCTTGACGAGGTGGCGGTTGCGCAGGGTGGTGGCGCCGAAGCTTTTGTTCGAGCGGGCGTATTGTTCGTTGCCGATACGAATATACTGGGTGTCGAGCAGGCGGACGACGGCGGCGAGGACGGTGTCCCGACCGAGCGCACGCCGCTTGAGGTCCGCCTCGACGCGCTTGCGAATTTTGGGCAAGGCGGCGCCGAATTCGATCATCGTGCCGAACTTCGACTTGTCGCGGCGGGCGCGAAAATCATCATGATAGCGATATTGCTTGCGGCCGCGGGCGTCGATCCCGGTGGCTTGCAGATGGCCGTCGGGATGGGGGCAGTACCAGGCGTCGGTGTAGGCCGGGGGGAGGGCGACCTTGTTCAGCCGATCAATCTCCTCGCGGTCAGTGATGCGCGTGCCGTCGGGGGCGTAATAAGCCCAGCCGAGCTTTTGCTTGCTGCGAGTGATGCCCGGGGCGCTGGCGTTGGAATGGCGCAATTTATGCACTTTCCTGAAAAGTGTGGCGTGAGATAGGGTTCGGGGGCGTAATGACGGGGCAGGGGCGAAGTTCCGCCTGGCCGGCGAGGAGCGACAAGTGACGGCAATCGACGGAGCGCGTTTCTTGATCATGGCGACCAGCGGGTTCGAGGAAAGCGAGCTGTTCGGGCCGCGCGCGATCCTGATGGAGCGGGGCGCGAAGGTGGCGCTGGCGTCGCCGACACTGGCGCCGATCCAGGCGACGGTGATTGACGATCCGGGGCGGACGATCCGCCCGGACATGGTGATCGGGGATGTCGTGGTGGCGGAGCATGATGCGCTGATCTTGCCCGGCGGTGTGATCAACCCCGATGCGCTACGGGGCGACGCCAAGGCGGTGGCGCTAGTCCGGGCGTTCGTGACGGCGGGCAAGCCGGTCGGGGCGATCTGTCACGGGCCGTGGTTGCTGGTCGAGGCCGATGTGTTGCGCGGGCGGCGGGTCACGGGGTGGCGGTCGATCCTGACCGATTTGCGCAATGCCGGGGGGATAGTGGTCGACGAGGCGGCAGTGACCGACGGGATGATCGTGACCAGCCGATCGCCCGATGATGTGGCAGCGTTCACTGCGGCGATGATCGATTTGGTGGGGCGAGTTTAACGGTCCGCCAAGCTTTGCGCGCTAGGGCAGGGCGATGGGCAGGGCGGCAATAGAGCAAATGGAACGCGCGGCGGAGCTTGGCGGAGCGCTGGCACTGGCGCTTGGCGGCGCGGTGTCAGCATGGATCGCGACCCCGATGCTGGTCGAGGCGCGGCAGCCGGTGGTGGTGGGCGTGGCGTTGGTCGGCGGCGTGCTGGGCTGGCTGTTCGTGCGCGGCGCGGGCGGCGGGACGGCGCGGCTGGCGCTGCCCGAGTTCGCGATTGGCGCGGTGGCGTTCGAGGCGATCAAGCTCGCGGAACCCGAAGCCACCGACGACGATGTGCTGATCCTGGACCAGCCGGTGGAGATTAATCTAGTCGCGCGCCGCGTCGTGAGCCTGTTCGGGGCCGACGAAGTGCCGACCGCGGGTGAGTTGCAGGAGCGGATTGCGGCGCATCTGACGGCGCATCCGGCGCCGCCCGTACCCGGGACGGCGCCGCATGCAGTCCCCGATGCGAGCGACGCCCTGTTCGAAGCGCTCGCCGACCTGCGTCGCTCGCTTCGCCAAGGATAGCGTCGCCGGCTCCAGCTTTCTCAGGCTACTATTGTCAGTGCCTCGACGAGCAGCTCGGTCGAGTTTCCCGGGGAATGCTCGCCGCGTTTACCGACGATGTCGGCCACGAAGCTCGCGCCAATCGCATAATTAGTGGATTTTGTAGAGTACGATCGGCACGGTTCTTCGCTACAAAAACTTGACCACTGGCGGTTGAGGGGGGAAGTCCCTAGATCGCCTTCGTGACGAACCCCGGCGATCAGAATAGGTTCAACGAGGACAAGGCAACCTGTACTGTGCGCGGTGGGGCTGAGGCGCCTGACATCGAGGCCGGGGTCGCGGCGATCCGCAATGTGCTCAAGACATTGCCAGCGCGGCCCGGAGTGTACCGGATGCAGGATGCGCGCGGCGACGTGCTCTACGTCGGCAAGGCGCGTGCGCTAAAGCAACGGGTAACCAATTATACCCAGGTCGCGCGGCTGTCGAAGCGATTGCAACGGATGATCGCCCAGACACGGGGCATGACGATCGTCACGACCCGGACCGAGGCCGAGGCGCTGTTGCTGGAGGCGCAGCTGATCAAGCGGTTCCGGCCGCCGTATAATGTGCTGCTGCGCGATGATAAAAGCTTCCCGTTCATCCTGCTGCGCGAGGATCACGCCTTCGCGCGGGTCCAGAAACATCGCGGGGCGCGGCGCGCGAAGGGGCAATATTATGGGCCGTTCGCAAGCGCGGGGTCGGTGACGCGGACGCTCAACGCGTTGCAGAAACTATTTTTGCTGCGGAGCTGTTCGGACAGTTTCTTCGCCAACCGATCGCGACCGTGTTTGCTCTACCAGATCCGGCGTTGTTCGGCGCCGTGCGTCGGGCGGATCGAGGAGGCTGCCTATGCCGAGCTGGTTGAGGACGCCAAGCAGTTCCTGAGCGGCAAGTCGACCGGGGTCCAGGCGCGGCTGGGCAAGTCGATGGCCGCGGCCGCCGAGGCGCAGGATTATGAGCTGGCGGCGGTCTATCGCGACCGGTTGCGCGCGCTGACTTATATCCAGGGGAGCCAAACGGTTCATGCCGAAGGACTGGGCGATGCCGACATTTTTGCGCTGGCGAGCAGTGCCGGGCAGATGTGCATCCAGGCCTTTTTCATTCGTGGCGGGCAGAATTGGGGTCATCGTAGCTTCTTCCCGGCGCACACCAACGAAGTGCCCGAGGACGAAGTGCTAACGTCATTTCTGGTCCAGTTTTACGAAGATATGCCGCCGCCTAAGCGGTTGTTGGTCGACCGCGACCTAGAGGAAGCCGAGCTGCTGACCGATGCGCTGGGCGAGAGGGCGGGGCACAAGGTGTCGATCGAGCGGCCCCAGCGCGGGGACCGCAAGAAGCTCGTCGAGCAGGCCACGCGCAATGCCGAGGAAGCGCTCGAGCGGCGGCTGGCCGAGGGAACGACGCAGGGCAAATTGCTGCGCGAACTGGCCGATACGTTCGAACTGCCCGACATCCCCAAGCGGATCGAGGTCTATGACAACAGCCATATCATGGGGACCAATGCGACCGGGGCGATGATCGTCGCCGGGCCCGAGGGATTCCGGACAAATGCCTACCGCAAGTTCAACATCAAGTCGGACATTACCCCGGGGGATGATTTTGGGATGATGCGCGAAGTGCTGGAGCGGCGGTTCGCGCGGCTGGAGAAGGAGGATCCCGATCGGTCCACGGGGGAGTGGCCGGATCTCATCCTGATCGACGGTGGCAAGGGGCAATTGTCGGCGGTGTGCGAGATTATGGAGAGCGCGGGCGTTCATGACGTGCCGATAATCGGCATCGCCAAGGGGGCGTTCCATGGTCGCGACGGGCGCGAGATTTTTCACTTTCCCGACGGGCGCGAGATCAGCCTGGCGCCCAATGCGCCGCTGATGTTTTACATGCAGCGGCTACGCGACGAGGCGCACCGCTTTGCCATCGGCACTCACCGGGCGAAGCGGGCGAAGTCGCTGACGACCAGCACGCTGGACGAGGTGCCGGGGATCGGGCCCAACCGGAAGCGGGCGCTGCTGATGCATTTCGGGACGGCGAAAGCGGTCAAGGGGGCGGCGCTGGAGGATCTTGAGCGGGCGCCGGGGATCAGCAAGGGCACGGCGCGCCAGCTGCATGATTATTTCCATCCCAATGCGTGAGGGGCGCGGCCATTGCGGCTGACCACGCCCGCGATCATCCTGTCGCTGCGACAGCATGGCGAGCATGGCGCTGTGGTGCGGATGATGACGCCGGGGGCGGGGTTGCAGGCGGCCTATGTGCGCGGTGCGCGCGGGCGGCGGATGCGGCCGGTGTTGATCGCGGGCAATCTGGTCGAGGTGCGGCTGTCGGCACGAAGCGAGGAGCAGCTGGCACATGCCGAGATCGAGCTGACCCACAGTCGGGCGCCGCTGCTCGCCGAGCCGTTGCCGGCGGCGGCGATAGAATGGGTCAGCGCGCTGACCGCGACCGCGCTGCCCGAGGGGCAGCCCTATCCGCGACTCCATGATGCGCTCGACGGGTTGCTGGCGGCAATCGAGGCGGCGCCAGCGGCGAGCGGGTGGGGCGCGGCGCTGGTGCTGTACGAGTTGATGCTGCTGGCCGAACTGGGGTTTGGGCTCGACCTTGAGCAATGCGCAATGAGTGGGGCGGCCGGGGATCTGGTCGCGGTCAGTCCGCGGTCGGGGCGGGCGGTGAGTCGGGCGGAGGCGGCGCCGTTCGCGGGCAAGCTGCTGCCCTTGCCGCGCTTCCTGGTCGAGGGCGGGGCGGCGGGGTTGCCCGATATCATCGACGGGCTGGCGTTAACCGGGCATTTCCTGATGCGCGACGTGGTGACCGATCGCGCGGCGCCGATCGGCGAGGCGAGGGCTCGGCTGGTCGAGCGAATGGAGCGCGCGGCGGGGTAGGGATCATGCGCTTGTGTGCGACTGGCAGTTGTCGCGTGGGCGGCACTCGCCTAGCGTTTCGCGATGAGCCGTTCCCCGACCACCGCCTCGCTGGCGATCCTGTTTCCCTATCACAGCAGCACCGGGGACATCATCGTCCGGGTCGCGGTCAGCTATCTTGCCGACCAGTCGGACCCCTCGGCGGGGCGGTGGTTCTGGTCCTATCATATCCGCATCGAGAATGGCGGGCGTGAGCCCGTGCAGCTGATGGCGCGCGAATGGCGTATTACCGACGGACGCGGGGCGGTGCAGCTGGTCAGCGGCGAGGGCGTGGTCGGCGAAATGCCGGTGATCGCGCCGGGCGAAAGCTTCGATTATGTTTCGGGATGCCCACTGGCGACTGCGACCGGGAGCATGAGTGGCTCCTATTCGATGCTGAAGGAAGATGGTGACTGGTTCGACGTCGTGATCCCGACCTTCGCGCTGATCGGCCCGGCGGCGTGATCCTTGTCGCCTGAACGGCGCACACAAAAAACCCGCCAGGGACGGGCCATGACGGGTGTTTCGTACCGATCAAAAGATCGAATGTCTCAGCTGGGGCTGAAACCACGACCGCGTCCACGGCCATTCTTGCTGGTAGCAAGGACGATGCCAAGGATTACGGCACCGATGATGATGCCGAGCGGGAGCCAAGCAGAGAAGGGCGTGCAGGGATCAGGGTAGCCATCGACATGTGCGGAACAAGTGCTCTGCTCGCTCGACGTCGTGGCCGCGCTGAGGGCTGCCCATGAAGCGCTATTGTCGGCCGCAAACGAAGAGGTCGACATTGAGGTCAGCGACATGAACGCTACAAGCGCCGTCAACCTGTTTAACTTTTTAGCCATGTATTCAACTCCCTAACACAGGCCACTATCAAGAGTGAGTTGGTGTGTCCAGCCCGCACGCCTTAAATCTCTATCTAGAAACACCGATTACAGCCACTCGTTCCACCCAAGTGCTGCCGCAGCGCACCATTTTTGCCGAAACTTGCTTGATGCGGCTTATTTATCACGATGTGGCTCGCATCCAAACTGCTAATTTCTATCTGCTAGCATCTTGACGCATCCGAAGGCGCAACGCCGAATTATTTCGGCTGGGAATGGCTGTAGCGCGCTGCTGATTCCATTGCTTCATGCCTTCCCGTGACGGTAGGAGCCAGAAGATGACGCCACCACGCCATCTTGACCCGGACTTCGCGTTCAATTCGACCCCGACCAAAGCTTCCTCGCCGGTGCGCGGACGCTTACTGCTCTCGTCCAACTCGCTATGGAATATCGTGAATTTCCGTTCTCACCTGGTTAATTCGCTTGCGTGCGCGGGATGGGAGCTGGTGGTCGCGGCGCCTGCCGGCGAGGCCGAGTGCGAACGCTTTGCGCTGCCCGCGCAGGTGGTGCCGATCCAGATCCATCGGTCGGGGATGAGCCCAGTCGAAAATTTTACGCTGCTGCGTGCATATCGCCGCCTGTTTCGAGCCGTTCGCCCCACCGCCTACCTCGGCTGGACGATCAAGCCGAATCTTTATGGCGCGCTGGCGGCGCGCGCGGCGGGGGTACCGGCGATCCTCAACGTCAGCGGGTTGGGGACTGCTTTCCTTGGCGGGCGGCTGTTAGGCGGGTTTGTTCGGCTGCTATACAAGGCCGCCTTCCGACGCGCGCATGTCGTGTTCTTTCAGAATGGCGACGACCGCGCGCTGTTCCTCGATGCGGGGTTGGTACGGGCGGAGCAGGCGCGGCTGCTGCCAGGGTCGGGGATCAGCGTGACCCACTTTGCAGTGGTGCCCTTGCCGAGCGGTGACGTCACGCGTTTCCTGTTGGTCGCGCGGCTGCTCGGTGACAAGGGCATCCGAGAATATGTCGCGGCGGCACGGATGGCGCGAGGTGTGCTTCCAAATGCCCGGTTCGCGCTGCTCGGCCCGATCGACGACGGCAATCGTACCGCGATCGCGCAGGCCGAACTCGACCAATGGGTCGGCGAGGGGGTGATCGACTATCTTGGTGAGGCGAGCGACGTTCGACCCCATGTTGCGGCGGCGAGCGTGGTGGTGCTGCCGTCGTATCGCGAGGGCCTGCCGCGAACCCTGCTCGAAGCGGCGGCGATGGGGCGACCGCTGATTGCCACCGACGTTCCCGGGTGCCGGGATGTCGTCTCCCATGAAATCAATGGCTTGCTGTGCGACGTTCGAAGCGTGACGTCTTTGCGCGACGCGATGGTCAGGATGGCCCGAACGAACCCCGCCGAGCGCGCGCGGATGGGACAGCGGTCGCGGGAAATGGTTGAGCTTAGGTTCAGCGAGGAACTCGTAGCGCAGGCCTATGTTAAGGCTCTGACTGAACTGGAATGATCCGGTGATCGCACGTATGTTTTTCTCGAAGTTCCGCCGCCGCGAGGACCAGGCCGAGCGCAGCTCGTCCACGACGCCGCGCGTCCCGGCCGGCGTGCGTGCCTATGCGATCGGCGATGTTCACGGTCGGCTTGACCTGCTCGACGAGTTGCTCGCCAAGATCCGCATTGAAATCGTCGCCAGGCCCAACGACAGAAATCATATCGTGATGCTGGGTGACCTCATCGATCGCGGGCCACAGTCGCGCGGGGTAATCGACCGGCTGCGCGGCTTTGCCGATCGCGATACCGAGCTCCACATTCTTAGCGGCAATCACGAAGAGGTTCTGCTGCGGCTGCTCGAAGGCGAATATGAGCTGATCCCGAGCTGGCTCAAATATGGCGGGGCCCAGACCCTGCAAAGCTATGGCGTCGAACCCCAGGCGGTGCAGGCAGTGAGCGACGAGGCTGGAATGCAACTGATCCGCACGGCGATCCCGCCCGAGCACCAGGCGTTCCTTCGATCCTTGTCCGACACGATCCGCATCGGCGATTATCTGTTTGTCCATGCCGGGATCCGGCCGCGGGTCGACCTGGCCGAACAGCGCCAAAGCGATCTGCGATGGATTCGTGAACCGTTCCTTGGCGACGACTCCGACCATGGTTTCATTGTTGTCCACGGCCACACCATTACTGACGAAGTAGCCGAACGGCCCAACCGCATCGGGATCGACACGGGCGCCTATGCCACCGGACGCCTGACCGCGCTCGGGCTGGAGGGCGACAAGCGATGGCTGATCGAAGCGGCCGGGGCGCCCGGCTAGCTGCATTGCTTTAGGGGATTCATATGCTTAGAGCCGAATTGAACGGATCGTCGGTTGCGAAACGGTTCTGCGGGAGCGCTCATGACCACCAATAATCTCCATTCGACCAAGATGTTGAGCCGCGCCGCAATGGGTATTGGCGGAGCAACGCTGTGCCTGATGCTGGGCGCCTGTGCCGACAAGCGTGGCGGGCCGATCCCCTATGATGTGACGCTCGGCGCGCCCGATGCGCCCAAGCTCGTGCCGCTCGAGTCCTCCTATCGGATCGCGCCGATGGATACGCTGGGGATCAAGGTGTTTAAAATGCCCGACCTGTCGGGGGACTATGAAGTTGACCTGATGGGGCAAATCTCGATGCCTTTGATCGGCAGCGTTCTCGCCGCCGACCTCACCCCCGACGAGCTTCATGACAAACTCGCGCAGAAGCTCGGCGCCAAATATCTCGAGCATCCCGATGTCAGCGTGGCAATCAAGTCATCGACGCGGCGCAATTTGACGGTCGACGGCGCGGTCAATCATTCCGGGAGCTTCCCGATCAACGGGCCGACCACGCTCCTTCAGGCGGTGGCGACCGCCGGCGGCGCAACGACCGATGCCAATCCTCACCGTATCGCAATCTTCCGCCAGGTCGGGGGCAAGCGCCAGGCGGCGTCGTTCGACCTGGTCGCGATCCGTCGCGGCGAAGCGGTCGATCCGCCGGTCTATGCCGGGGACATCATCATCATCGATGGGTCAAGCATCAAGGCGCTGCAAAAGCAGATCTTCCAGAATTTGCCTTTGTTCTCGATCTTCAAACCCTTCTAAGCCTGGTCCGGAAGGGCTTTTGCTTTTTTTGGGCCGAGCGACTTGATCCCGTACACAAGACATTCAAGTGAGACGTCGTGAACCGTAACATGCCCGTATCGCCCGATGGGAAATGGATCGTTCCCCACGAGGGGACCGAACGCTCGCCTTCGTTCGAGAATGTGAATACGGACAGTGACGGGGGCAACGGGCTCGACCTCGCGGCGATTACGCGCGCGCTGTATCACTGGCGCTGGCTGGTGGCCGGCGCAACCGTGGTCGGGATCGTCTTGGGGATCGTCGCGACGATGCTGACGACTCCGCTGTATCGCGCGACGGTCACGATGGAGGTAAATCCGCCGACGGTGCAGATTACCGACAGCAAGGATTCGCCCCAGACTGTACAGGGCGGTAATGGCACCGACATGCTCGCGACGCAGATCGGCTTGTTGAAGAGCCGCGCGATCGCCGAGCGCGCGGCGCGCGACCTTGGCCTTGCGGGCAACAAGGATGTGGTCGGGACCGGCGGCGACGCCAATGACCGGCTGAAGCGCGCGACCGATGTCGTGGCGTCGGGGATCAAGGTCAGCACGCCCGAAACCGGCGAACTCATCGACTTCAGCTACACTTCGCGATCCCCGCAACTGGCGGCTGCAGTTGCCAACCAGATTGCCGACAGCTTCATCAGCAGCGGACTCCAGCGGCGCTATGACGCCTCTTCCTATGCACGAAAATTCCTCAGCCAGCAGATCGCCAAGACCCGCGGCGACCTGGAAAAATCCGAGCGAGACCTGGTTGCCTATGCCCAGTCCGAAGGCATCATCAACACCGGTGGCGCCGGTAAGAACGGGGGATCGACCGGGGACGTCAATTCGCTGCAGGGCGAATCGCTGGTCGCGATCAATTCGGCGCTGGGTGCGGCCACGGCCAAGCGGATGGAGGCTGAAAGCGCCTATCGCCAAGGAACCTCCGTCGGCGCGACGTCTGACGTCACCTCGAGCACGTCGGGCCTCCGTGGAAGTCGTGCCGGGCTTCAGGCGGAATATCAGCAGAAGCGCACGCTGATGAAGCCCGACCACCCCGACATGCTGAGCCTGCAGGCGCAGATCAACGAGATTGATCGCCAGATCGCCCGCGAATCGTCGCAAGTGTCGTCGAGCCGCAGCAATACGCTTCTCGGTGAATATCGCAGCGCTGCCGCCGCCGAGCGCGCGCTCCAGTCCAAAGTATCTTCGCTCAAGGGATCGGTGCTCAACCTGCGCGGGCGCAGCATCCAGTATAATATTCTCCAGCGCGAGGCCGACACCAATCGGAGCCTCTATGATGCGCTTCTCCAGCGCTACAAGGAGGTTGGTGTCGCCGCCGGGATCGGTTCGTCGCCAGTGTCGATCGTCGATCATGCCGAAGTTCCCGGTGGACCGTTCAAGCCTAACCTGCTCAAGAACCTGGCGATCGGCCTGATCATCGGATTGCTGGCCGGCATCGGCGCGGCAATTGCGCTCGAGACGCTCTATGACACCGTCAAGACGCGCGAGGATGTCCGCGTGAAGCTCAACATGGCGTGTCTGGGCGCGATTCCGAAGATCGACAGCAAGGAATTCGCCAACAGCCTTAAAAACCAGCGGTCGGAAATTAGCGAGGCCTATGCTTCGGTGCTTACCTCGCTTCGGTTCAGCACCGAAGAAGGGCTACCGCGCACGATGATGGTCACCAGCACAAGGCCGAGCGAAGGCAAGTCGTCGACCAGCCTTGCGCTTGCGCAAATTCTCGCGCGGCTCGGCTATCGTGTGCTGCTGATCGACGCCGACTTGCGCAAGCCAGTGTTCAAGGCGGCGAGCGACGATGTCGGTCTGACGTTTTTGCTGACCGGGGAATCACGCAACGCGGCCGACCATATTTCGGAAACGCAGTTCGAAAACCTCCACCTCCTGCCCGCCGGACCGATTCCGCCGAACCCAGCCGACCTCTTGTCGTCGCGCCGGGCGGCAGCGCTGCTGCGCGAGCTGGAAACGCGCTATGACATGGTCGTGGTCGACTCCCCGCCAGTGATGGGGCTGGCCGATGCGCTGCTGCTCGCGTCAATTGCCAACAACGTGCTGTTCGCGATCGAGAGCGGCAAGACACGGACGGCGGGCGCGCTCGAGTCGCTGGCGATGCTGCGCAATACCGGTGCGCATGTGCTCGGCGCGGTGTTGACCAAGGCAACCGGTGACATGGGTCGCTATGGCTATTATGGTTATAAGGAAAAGCAGGCCACGATCGAGGAACGGGCGGTCCGCGAGATCATGATGTTCCCAAGCGCGGCCGATGCCGATGCCAACGCCGACCTTCCCGCCTGACCGGTCGGAGCAGATCGTGAACAAGGGTCAGGCGTTCGCGCTTGCCGGACTGGTCTTAGTCGGTCTGGTCGTCATCCGTGACGCCGTGGTCAGGGCAAGCATGCCCGACCGCCCGGCGCAGGCGCTGTTGGCGTGGCCGGGACATCCCGACGCGCTTATCGCCGAGCGCATGACGGCGATTGGGCAGGCGGCCGCAGCGAAGCGCCCGGTCGACGATGCCCTGACCGACCCGGTAATCGAGGCGGTGCGGCGCTCGCCGCTGCGGATCGAACCGTTCCTTGTGGCGGCGGTTAAGGCTCAGACATCGGGCCATGAAGCGGCCGCAGGGCCGTTGCTGGTCGCCGCCGCAGACCGCGATCCGCGCGCCACTGCGCCGCACCTATTTCTGTCGGCGCATTATCAGACAGTCGGACAGCCCACGCAAAGCCTGACCGAACTTGGCCGGCTGATCCATCTCGTGCCGAACAGCGCCGGCGCACTGGCGCCGAAAATCGCCGAGGTCGTCAAGCAGGCGGGTGGGCCGGGGATGGTCCGCGCGCTGGTCGCCCAGAACCCCGAACTGCGCGACAATGTGATGCGCGCGCTGTCGACCGACGCCGCCAATCTCGATTATGTGATGGGCCTGCGAACACCGCAAAGCTCGAAGGACTGGGTGCCGGTGATGACGGCGAGCCTGGTCGGCGCGGGCCAATATGATCGCGCGTTCGCCTTGTGGGCCTCGGCGCATGGAGTTGCCCTTGCCAACCGGCCGCTGATATTCGATCCCGGCTTCAGGCTGGAATTGCCGCCGCCCTTTGGCTGGACGGTCGGTATTGGGACGGCGGGCGAGGCCGTTGCCGACCCGGCGGGAGGTCTTCACCTTACCTCCTACGGCGGGGACGCGGTGGGCATATTGTCCCAGACCGCGCTGCTCGCGCCGGGGGCCTATGTGTTCGCGCAGAAGGTGTCGCCCGGCAGCGGCGATCCGGCGGTCCTGAGCTGGCAGTTCACCTGCCTTGGCACACAGCGCAAGATTGGCTCGGTCGCGATCGGGCGAGGCGGGGCACTGGGGCGGATCGAAGTGCCTGGCGATTGCCGCGCGCAGCAGGTCGCGCTCGTCTCTACCCCGGGCGAAATGCCCGAGACGCTTGATGTAACGCTGTCGCCGATCGACCTGAGGCGTGTTCCTTGAAAGATAAAAAATGGTCATGAGCGGCGGAAAACTGCGCGCGCTGGTCGCCCCCGCCTATCTTTTGGCGTGCCTGCTGCTTGGCGGGAGTACCCAGACGGTGTGGCTCGGCCTGATCCTGCAGCTGGCCGCACTGGCGATTCTTGCCTGGGGAGTGGTCGAGTGGCAGCAGCGGCCACTCGGCGTGGAAGTGCGCCAATTGCTGTGGTTCGCCGGGGCGATGGTGGTGCTGGTCGCGATCCACCTTGTGCCATTGCCGCCGGCACTGTGGAATGCCTTGCCGGGACGCGAGCCGGTAGCCGACGGACTGAAACTATTGGGACTGCAGCCGGGGTGGCAGCCCTTGTCGCTGGCGCCCTATGACACGATTACTGCGGGGCGGGCATTGCTGCCGCCGCTCGCGCTGCTCGTCGCGATCCTGTGGCTGCGTGCCTACACACGGACCGGGCTAGCGGTGGCGCTGCTGATCGGCGCGGTGCTCGGCCTGGGGCTCGGCCTGCTCCAGACGAGCGGGGCGAATTCGACCGGGCGTTTTTACCTCCAGCCCGAATACGACCTCAACGGCGCGAGCGGATTTTTTGCCAATCCCAATTTCATGGCGACCTTGCTGCTGGCCAATTTGCCGTTCCTGGCGGCGCTGCTTCGATCGCGGTTGAACGAATCGGCGCGATCGGCCCAGCGGCGCCAGGCGGCTCTGGTGATTTCGGTGGCCGGTATCCTGCTGGTCCTTGTCGGGCTGTTGCTCAACAAGTCGCTGGCCGGGCTTGGACTGGCGATCCCGGTGGTGCTGCTGAGCGCACTGATCGTGGTCAAGCCGCCCAAGTGGCTTGGCGTCGGGATTGGCGCGGGCGCGCTGGTCGCGTGTCTCGCCTTCGTCACGCTACTCGCGGTGCCGCTTGACGGTCGACAGGTCGATCATGACACGGCGGTGTCGCTGTCGACCCGGCAGACCTTCCTGACGACCGGAATGGCGGTCGCGCGCGATTATCTGCCGGTCGGATCGGGTATAGGCAGCTTCGAGCGCGTCTATCGGATGAAGGAAAACCCCCAGGCGATCGACCCGACCATCTTCGTCAATCATGCCCATGACGATTATCTCGAACTGCTGATCGAGACCGGGATCCCGGGGATGCTGTTGGTGGTCGCCTTCCTCGGCTGGTTCGGAATGATGTGCGTGTCGTTGTGGCGCGGCGCCGGCCGCGATCCGTTCGCGGTTGCAGGTGCGATCGCCGCGGGGATGATCATGGTCCACAGCCTGGTCGATTTTCCGCTGCGGACCAGCGCCATTGCGGCAAGTTTCGCCATGGCGCTGTCGATGCTGGTCCAACCCAGACGATCGGCCAACAGCGAAAAACAGCTCCGCCCGACCCGCCACGTGGTGGTTTAATCGTCGAACCTGAAGGCGCGTCGTCTGAGCGGCGCGCGCAACTGCCGGGCAAATTCGGCGAGGCCATCGCCAACGCGCGGGGTGAGCATAAGTTGGGTCAGGTGGATGGTCGCGGTGCCGAACCGGCGTGACCTAGGCTCGGGCCCGCAGAGCTGGGCCAGCGAGCGAGCAGCGAGCCAGGTCGCGACGCGATCCGAGCGCAGCGCCCGGGCGAGCGGCGCGTCTTCGGCAAGGATCGGGAACAGCCAACAGGCGAGGAGCAAGGCCTGCGCCGCCGATCGACCCGCGCCGAGCCGCTTCGCCGAGACGAGCAGCCGGCCAAGCTCGAGCTCCGACGCGCCACTGATCGTTCCGGCGAGATCGGCGATCCATTTCAGCCGGAACCAGGCGCTCGACGCGCCATGGACGCACAGATAGGCGAATTGCTCGTCGGACGGCAGGGTGGCGAGCGACGAGCCGGGCAGGATCTCGACCAGCGTGGGCTGCGCCGGAATGCCCATCGCCGGTAACAGCGCGGCATGGTCGCTCAGCCCGGTGTGAAGCTCGACCGTCATCCGCCGGTCGGCACTGGTCCAAATCGATTCCTTTGACTGTTTGTGCCAGCGGACGATGTCGTCGTCGCTGCCAGCGGGGTGAGCCGGGCGATGACCCATGTCGCGCAACACCGCGCATGCGTCGGTCAGCCGGTCAGGCGCAACGAAAATGTCGATGTCCCAAGCCATTTTCCGAAACGGGTCGCCATAAGCTAGCGCGCCGACCACCAGTCCCTTGAGGAACAGCAGGGGGATGTCGCGCGCGGCAAACGCGTCGCGCAGCTGACCGCTTAGCAAGGCGGCACGAAGGCCATGGTCGGCGGTCGTGGCGGCGGCCGCCGAAAGTTTCACCGCGATTGCCTGTGGCGCCTCGATGCCGAGCGACTTGAGCCCATGCCAAGCAAGGCCCGCGGCCCGGTGGCGGGTCACAAGCGCGAGGAAAGTCGCCCAGTCGAGCTGATGGTCGGGTCTTGCCCCAGGGGTAATCCGACTTTTGAAATTGGCGTGGCAACAGCGCGCCAGTAGGCGAAATTCGGACGACAAGGAAGGCGGCGTCCAAGCAATGATCGGAGGGGCGCGGTCCATGCCAATAGCCTAGACTTGGCCCGCTTATTTGTATTGCCTTGATTGTGGCGAGCCGCCAACGCCACAGGGATGAAAGTGATCCGACAGATACGGCATGTGGCAAGCCTGGGCTGGTCGGGCAATTTGCTGCTGGTCGAAGCAATTGCTGCATTGGCCGCCGCCGCCGCCGCGATCCGCTTCTTGTCCTTTCGGCGTGCGGTCAATTTCGGCGCGGTGCCGCTAGGCGAGCCGCGCGAAAATGCGACTGCCCTGGCCGATGAGTTGTCATGGACGGTCGGGGCGGCAGCACGGATCCTACCGTTTCGAACCGTCTGCTTCCAGCAGGGACTGGCGCTCCAGCGGATGGTGCGGCGGCGCGGAATCGATGCCCGGCTTCATTACGCCATCGGCAAGGACGAGACCGACCGGCTGGCGGCACACGTCTGGGTGTCGGCCGATGGCCGCGCGCTGATCGGCGAGCAGCACGACAATATCTTCATGACGGTTGCGACCTACCCGTGACGCCGCGCTTGTGCTGCTATCGATTGTTCGGACTGCGGGTGGCGAGCGAAATTGAGCTGCCCGAATTATTCGAGGCTGAGCCGGATGGAGAAGCGGTCGACGTGACCATCGCTCGTGGTGCGGTGGCCGCAGCGGGCCCGGGCGCAGTCGACGGCGTGGCGGTGGCCGGGAACGGCGCGACGCTGGAGGTGCCTGATGTTGCGCGCTTCCATGTCGTCGGCGGTAAGACGATCACCATCGACGCGCTGCCGGACGCTCCGGAGGCCAATGTCCGGCTGTTCCTGCTCGGCTCGGCGTCGGCGATCCTGATCTATCAGCGCGGGTTGCTCCCGCTCCACGCCAACGCGATCGAGATCGACGGCCGCGCGGTGGCGTTTCTTGGCAAGTCCGGGGCGGGGAAGTCGACGCTGGCGGCGTGGTTGAACGATCGCGGGGCGCGGATCCTGTCGGACGATGTGTGCGTGGTGGGGTTCGGGGAGGACGGACGGCCGCTGGCGATGCCCGGGCTGCCGCGTTACCGCCTGTGGCGCGACGCGCTCGAGCGGTCGGGACGCGACGCAGCCGACCATCCGCGCAGTTATTTTGGCGACGACGACTATGACAAGTTTGACGTCGCGGTGCCGGCCGCCAAGAGCGCCAATGCGCCGCTGCCGGTGGCGGCGCTTTATGTCCTTGAGCAGGGCGACGCGTTTGCGGTCGAGCCGCTGGTCGGGATAGCGGCGGCGCAGGCGCTGTTCGCGCACAGCTATCGCGGCGGCTATCTGGCGGTCATCGGCGGGCAGGAAGCCCACTGGCGGTCATGCCTGCAGCTGATCCAGGCGGTCCCGGTGTTCCTCGCGCGACGGCGGTGGGACGTGGCGGCGATAGATGAGGAAAATGCGGCGCTGCTCGATCATGTGAGGGGATTGTCGCGAATGTCGGCGCAACGCTAAACGAGCATAGAAGGGCGGTTGTCGTCGGGGTGCGAGGAGTGCTGGGCGAGGAAAAGTCCAGCCATGAGCGCCGACACGAGCTGGACGCCGTAGCGAAATTGCACTGCCGGATCACCGAGTTCGCGATCGGGCCAGCGATCGATCGCTTCCGACATGACATCGAGATCGAACAGCCGCTCGGCATTGGTGTTGCCGCGCATTTCGGCGAGCAGGTCTCGCGCCTGCACCTGGCTGACATGAAGGTGCCAGTCAGCCGACTGCAACCCGCGCACCGGCGAATCGAGAAGCTCGGCGGGCAAACGATCGGCAAGTGCGTCGCGAGCAAGGGCGCGAGACTTGCCGCGAAAGAGCAGTAATTCCGGTGGCCATCTGAGGCTGAATTCGACGAACCGGCGGTCAGCAGTAGGATCGTTTTCCTCGATCCCGTGATCGATCAGCGCCTCTTTGGCCAGAACGGCGGGGTCATCCAATCGATAAACGGCTACCCGCGTTGCGGCATAGGTTTTGGGGAACTGGCGTTCGACCGCTTCTATTCGCGCCGGATCGCGCCATCGAGGACGCAGAAATTCGTTTTCAAGATCGGTACCGAGAAACGCTTGGCGAAGTTGGGTCGCAAAGACGGTCGGAATCCACGGTTTGAAGCTGTTGAATAATACCCCGCGCATCGTCATGTCCTGACGCCTGACGCCTGCGCGTATCTCCCGGAGCAATCCGGACCAGTCGCGTCGCTGTAAATAGTCGGAAAAGGCAGCATATCCCCCGGCACTAACACTGAGATTACCATTCTGGCCGGTCAAGATATGCGCCGCCCCCAATTCGGCGGCTCGCTCGCGAATGTCGGTCCACCAGCTAATGTTGATCGGCACGAACACCGGACGATGAACTCGCCGACTGTAATCGCGAATGAAATCGAACAAATTGGGTCTTGGCGGGACGCGAATGTGCCGAATTCCGTATAGATCGGCGACGGTGGCGGCGACTCTGAATTCATCGGCTACCCTGCCTTTGACGAAGGGCGCTTCGAAATTGGCGGCCGGAACGGAAGTGAAGGCAAGGACAGCGTCAGGGTGCTTGGCAAGCCGCGCGGCCGTGGCGGTGACGGCGGAACTGTCATAGCCCGAGCTCAGATGCGTCGCGACAGGTGTCGACGAACCCATGCGGCATCGCACCGCATCGTCGAGCATGCCTCGATAGGCTTCTATCGGATCCGGAAAGTCTCTTGCAAAGTCGTCGCTGTCGGTCCGGGGGTCCCACCAATTATGGTACCGGCAGCCGGTCGCGTCGATCTCGACCATTTTCCCGATCGGAACGCAGTATATGTCCTTAAAGAAGGTCGGCAGGTCCGGACTGCCGAGGAAGAGGAGGCTATCGGCAAGAGATCGCAGGCTGGGCGGCGCCCCGCCCAACCAGCGCAGAGGGTGAGCCAGTGAGCTAAAAGCCGCGCCGCGACCGCCGAACCGGTAGAAAAGTGGGCGTTGACCTGCCGCGTCGCGAACCAGGATTAGCTTGCGCGATCCTCGATCGAAAATCGCGAAGGCGAAATCACCGACAATTAGGTTCAGCGCCTTGGCGCCGAGATGGCTCCAGGCCGCCAGGATCAATTCCGCATCCGATGGACTACCGTCCATCGCGAGCGCGCGCATGACTTCAACCCGGTTATCGAGCCGGGCGTCAGCCAATATCAGCGCTCGATCGTTACCATGGAGTGCGCGGCTGGAGCCAGATGCCGAAAAATACGCAGATTCAAACGTTTCAACGTGAGGATCTCCGGCTGCAAAACCAAGATCGATTCGCTCGCAAATCGAGCGCAAGTCCAACGAACTGTCGAAATCGACCGCACCCGTTAAAAGGGCCACGCTAGCAGTGGGGATATGTCAGCGCAGGCCCAGTTAGGATTTGTTGGTGCCGCCATCGGGACGATTATTGGCGCTGCTTTTTTCGGCAGCACCCGCCGACAGGGTCGAAAGCGTGGGCTTGTCCCAAACCTTCTTGAGCTCGGGCTTGTTCCAGACTTTCTTGGTCATACGGCGTCCTTACTCAAATGACGGCTGGATGTGACCAGCGCGATGTTCACAGGCTTGCTTGGGAGTAGTCCATTAACGAGCGATTATCAACTTCTTATCGATAAAATCGGCGAGCAATTCACGCAATTCGGCGGCGCACTTGTCCGGCGCGACGTCATATTCATCGAGCAGAACCGTTTCGAGCGCTTCAAATGATTGCGGCTGATCGAGGAGTCGCCACACCCGCTTGGCTACACCGTTGAATCCATAGCACAGGCCCGCGTCTGGCTGGAGCCCGACCAGCTCGTCGCCAAGCTCTGCCTCCATCAACAATGTCGCGCGCTCATAGATCAAGGATTCGGCTCCGTCGGGGTCGTGGCGAAAGGGGTTTTCGCAGCGCGACCATCCGCCATGTCGATGTTCCTGCTGGGCAAATCAAGCCCCGCGATGATGTCGGCGCGCTGGACATCGGCTGGCGGAGGCCCTTATAGCTCGCGTTCAGACAGGTGCCGGTGGGCAAACGTCAGGGTCGACATGCTTCCTTACTGGCTTGTGTTTTTACCATTCGCGCTGGGTTCGATTTCCCATCGATTTGAGGTCCGGCACCGGCTGGGGCCGGTGATGCTTGCCCTGTTGTGCGGCCTGACCCTGTTCGTCGGCATGCGATATCAGACCGGCGCCGACTATGACGGCTATGAGCTGATCTACAAGAACACGACGTTTTTGAGTCTGAGCAAGATGCTCGAGGCGATCGATCGCGGCTTCTACACCCTCGTCTGGGCGTTGCATCAGATCGACGTCGAGATGTGGCTGCTCAACCTCATCTGCGCGATCATCTTCATGGTCGGGCTCGGCCGGTTCGCGCGCGAAATGCCCAATCCGTGGCTGACGGTGGTCATTGCCTTGCCCTATCTGATCTTCGTTATCGCGATGAGCGGCATTCGCCAGGCGTCGGCAATCGGATTATTTTATCTGTCGATCGTTGCCTATCGCGAACGGCGCCTCGTCGCGGCGATCATGTGGCTATTTGCGGCTGCCAGTTTTCATGCCAGCGCGATCGTGATGCTTGGGGTTGCAGGCCTGTCGTTCAGTCGCAACAAATTTCAGGCTGCGTTGATCATCCTGCTCACCGCGCTCGTCGGCTATTATGTGCTGTCCTCGACTTTTGACGTCTATACCATCCGTTATGGCACGAAGCAGATTCAGTCCTCCGGAACAATTTATCGGGTGCTAATGAATTTGGCGGCGGCGATCCCTTATCTGATCCTTCGAAGGCGGTTCCCGGTCTTGGGCGAGCATGAGATCAAATTCTGGACGAACATGTCGTGGCTAGCGATCGCCTGCCTGCCCGCTGCTGCCGTGGTTACCTCGTCGACCGCGCTCGATCGCTTTGGTCTCTATCTGTTTCCGCTGCAGACCTATGCGCTCAGCTGGCTTCCGATGATGTTTTCGAAGGATGGACGCGACGCTAAGGGGTGGACGATCCTGATCGTCGGTTATTCAGCGCTGATCCTGATTGTGTTCCTAGGCTATGGCGTCAACGCTAGCTCATCGATCCCGTATCGGGTCTATCCGTTGTTCGGGGGTTAAGATCATGAAGGGCATCATTCTGGCAGGAGGGACAGGAAGTCGCCTATTCCCCGCGACAATCGCGGTCTCCAAGCAATTGCTCCCGGTCTATGACAAGCCGATGGTCTATTATCCGCTCGGCGCGCTGATGCTGGCGGGCATCCGCGATATATTGATCATCTCGACCCCGCAGGACGTGCCGCGGTTCGAGGCGCTGCTGGGCGACGGTTCAACCTATGGCATAACGCTCAGCTATGCCGAGCAAGCTGCGCCGAACGGGCTGGCCGAAGCCTTCATCATCGGCGCCTCGTTCATTGGCAGCGACCCCGTCGCGCTGATCCTAGGCGACAATATCTTTTACGGGGCCGGCCTGGCCGAACGGCTGCGCGCCGCTACCGATCAACGTTCGGGCGCCACCGTGTTCGCGTACCGGGTCGAGGATCCCGAACGCTATGGCGTGATCAGCTTCGACCTGGCCAGCGGCGCGGCGACGTCAATCGAGGAAAAGCCGACCGCCCCGAAGTCGAACTGGGCAGTTACGGGGCTTTATTTCTACGATAATCGAGTGGTCCGGATTGCTGCCGACCTTGCCCCGTCGGAGCGCGGCGAGCTCGAGATCACCGATGTCAATCGCGCCTATCTCGAGATGGGGGAATTACATGTCGTCCGCCTCGGCCGCGGCCATGCCTGGCTCGACACCGGCACCCACGAAAGCCTTCACGATGCCTCGTCATTCGTTCGCACGATCGAGCATCGTCAGGGTCTCAAGGTGATGTGCCTCGAGGAGATCGGGCTTGAGCTTGGCTATCTCACCCCCGACGACGTCCGCCGCCGCGCCGACGCGCTTGGCAAGACCGACTATGCCTCCTATCTGCGCCGCCGCGCCGACGAGGTCGCTAATGATTGAGGTCCGCGCGCTCGATATTGCCGACGTGTGCGAGATCCGCACCACGCGCTTCGCCGACGAGCGCGGCTTTTTCTCCGAAGTGTGGAACGCCTACAGCTGGGCTAATGCCGGGCTGGCGACGCAGTTCGTGCAGGAGAATCACTCGCTCTCGCGCCGCGCCGGGGTGCTCCGCGGGCTGCATTTCCAGACGCCGCCGTTCGCCCAGGAAAAGTTGGTCCGGGTCACGCGCGGGTCGATCTTCGACGTCGCGGTCGATCTTCGACGGGGCTCGGAAAGCTTTGGCAAATATGTCTCGCTTCTCGTCTCGGCGGATAGTTGGAACCAGATCCTGATCCCCGAGGGGTTTGCTCACGGCTTCCTGACGCTGGAGCCCGACACCGAGGTCCAGTATAAGGTCAGCCGGCCCTATTCGGCAGATCATGACCGGTCGATACGATTCGACGACCCGGCAATTGCGATCGACTGGCCGGTCGCGGCGGACAAATTGATCCTGTCCGACAAGGACCGCGCGGCGCCGTTGCTGGCCGACGTCGTGTCGGGCTTTTGATAAGGTAAATACGTGCAGAATATCCTCGTCACTGGCGGCGCCGGCTTCATCGGCAGCGCGGTTGTTCGCCGGCTGGTCGGACAGGGGCGGCGGGTCATCACACTCGACTGCCTGACCTATTCGGGCAACCTTGCCAGCCTTGCCAGCATCGCGGATTCTCCGCTCCATCGCTTCGTCCAGTGCGACATCAACGAGACCGACCGCATCGCCGCGCTGCTTGCGGAGGAACGGGTCGGCGGCATCATGCACCTCGCCGCCGAAAGCCATGTCGATCGATCGATCGATGGCCCCGGCGTGTTTGTCGAAACCAATGTCGTCGGCACCTTCCGCCTGCTCAACGCCGCGCTAGCCTATTGGCGGACTCTCAACGGCGAGGCGCGCGAATCTTTCCGCTTCCACCATGTGTCGACCGACGAAGTATTCGGCGACCTGCCGTTCGACCATGGCGTGTTCACCGAGACCACTCCCTATGCGCCGTCGTCGCCTTATTCGGCATCAAAAGCCGCCTCTGACCATTTCGTCCGCGCTTGGCATGAGACCTATGGCCTGCCCGTGGTGATGTCGAACTGCTCGAACAATTATGGCCCGTTTCATTTTCCCGAGAAGCTGATCCCGCTGGTCATTCTCAACGCGCTCGAGGGGAAGGAACTGCCCGTCTATGGCCACGGCGAAAATGTCCGGGACTGGTTGTTTGTCGACGATCATGCCGCCGCGCTGGAACTGGTACTGACGAAGGGCCGGGTCGGCGAAAGCTATAATGTCGGCGGCCGCGCCGAGCGCAGCAACCTTCAGGTGGTCGAGGCGATCTGCGACTTGCTCGACCAGCGCGTACCGCTGCTCTCTAGCGAAGCGCGGCGCTCGCAAATCCGCTTTGTTGCCGATCGCCCGGGGCACGACCGCCGCTATGCTATCGATCCGATGAAGATCGAGCGCGAGCTGGGGTGGCGAGCGAGCGAGAGTTTCGACAGCGGGCTAGCCGCGACGATCGACTGGTATCTTGCCAACCAATGGTGGTGGCAGCCAATCCGCGAGGGCAGCTATGCCGGGGCGCGACTGGGAATCGCCAAGTGAAGCTTCTCGTGACCGGCCGCACCGGCCAAGTTGCGACCAGCCTCGTCGAGCGGGCGCAGTGTTTCCCCATGGTCGAACTGCTAACCGCCGGTCGGCCCGACCTCGACCTCGCCATTCTGGGCAGCGCCAAAGCGCTGATCGACGCGGTCCGCCCCGATTTCGTGATCAATACCGCCGCCTACACGGCGGTCGACGCCGCCGAGGACTCCCCCGACGAGGCGTATCGCATCAACGCCGATGCCGCGGGCGAGATCGCCGCCGCCTGTGCGTCGACGGGCGCTCGGCTGATCCATCTGTCGACCGATTATGTCTTCGACGGCACGTCGGACAGGCCGTATCGCGAAGATGACCCGGTTGCCCCGCTCAGCGTCTATGGCAAATCAAAACTGGCGGGAGAGGTCGCCGTCCGCCTTGCCTTGCCGGGAGCGACGATCGTGCGCACGGCGTGGATCTACAGCCCGTTCGGTCATAACTTCGTCCGCACCATGGTCCGCCTTGCGGGCGAACGCGACGAGGTCAGTGTGGTCGACGACCAGCATGGCAACCCGACCTCGGCGCTCGACCTCGCCGATGCCATTCTCGCGCTCGCGGCGCGGTGGAGCAGCGGCGATGCAGGAGGTGAGGGCGAAATCTATCATCTCGCGGGCCCCGACGCGATCAGCTGGGCCGAACTTTCTGCCAAGGTCATGGAACGGCTCCGCGCGCTCGGGCAGCCCGTCGCCACAGTCCGCCCAATCCCTAGCGCCGACTGGCCGACCAAGGCACCGCGACCGCGCAATTCCACTCTCGACACGGCCAAATATCTTCGCGACGGGGGCAGCGCCATGCACAGTTTCGATGCTTCGCTGGAGCAGGTCATCCGCCGACTCGTCGCCGCCTGATGCGGATCTTCGCCTTCTAACTTTGCCAATGCACGATACTACGGCTTCAGGAGTAATTATTTGACCAACTCTGCGGATCAGCATGAGGCAAACATCGATCGAAAAACCGTTGATGGCTTCGGTGCCGAATGGGCCGCCTTTGATCAAACCGCTTTGTCGGAGGCTGAACATAGCGCCCTTTTCGAAGCCTATTTTTCGATTTTCCCGATCGAAAAACTCCCGAGCAATGCTGAAGGATTTGATCTGGGCTGTGGATCGGGAAGATGGGCGGCTGGAATGGTCGACAAAGTCGGTACGCTTCATTGCATCGACCCGTCGCCCGAGGCGCTTGCGGTGGCTAGACGGCGGCTAGATGGGTATCCAGCAGCAAGATTTCATGTTGCTTCAGCTGATCTGATACCATTGCCCGACGGCAGTCAGGATTTCGGCTATTCGCTGGGCGTGCTGCATCATATACCTGATACAGCCAAAGCGCTTCGTGACTGTGTCAGTAAACTGAAAGTCGGGGCACCTTTTCTTCTGTATATCTATTATGCGCTCGATGGAAAACCAACTTGGTTCAAGGCATTATGGCGAGCAAGTGACAGCATTCGAAAGCTTATATCCCGTGCTCCGTTTGGGATTCGTAAGCTACTCACAAACTTTATTGCGGGCATTGTTTATTGGCCTCTTGCACGTACCGCGCTTCTCGCCGAGCGAGCAGGGTACGACACTTCGAATTTTCCGTTAAACTATTATCGCAAACACAGCTTCTACACGATGCGGACCGACGCGCTCGATCGGTTTGGCACGCGTCTGGAGCAGCGCTTCACGCGTGAGCAGATATCGACGATGATGACTGAAGCGGGTTTGAGCGAGATCGCCTTCCGGGAAGATACGCCGTTTTGGGTGGCCTGCGGCATAAAGGTAGCCTGATCCAATGCGCGTGCTTGCCTTGCCGAAATATGGTCGCCTTGCAGCTAGCACCCGGCAGCGCTTCGTCGCGTTCGAACCGGCGCTGAATAAGGCTGGGTTTGAAATTGATTACGCGCCTTTGCTTGACGACTCCCATCTTCGCCGCTTGGTCGCGGGGCGTCGTGCGCATCCCGCGAACATATTGCGATCATACTCACGGCGCGTGTTGGATCTTGTAACAGCGCGCCGTTATGACATTCTGTGGGTGCATTGCGAGCTTTTCCCTTATCTCCCTGCAGGATTTGAACTACTCGGTTGCTTTTGGCAGCGACCCATCATCTACGATTTCGACGATGCGATCTTCCACATGTACGATCGCGCCGAACGTCCTTGGATCCGACGCCTGCTCGGCAGGAAACTCGAATCTTTGCTCCGAAGGTCGCGGGCCTGTTGCTGCGGGAACCCTTATCTCCGTTCGTATGCTCAACAGTTCTGCCCAGAAAGCATCGTTATCCCGACAGTGGTCGATACCGATGCCTACGTCCCGACGCCCCGGACGAACCAAGGCCCGCTGACGATTGGGTGGATCGGCTCGCCCTCGACCTGGCCCAATGTCCGCCCGCTACTGCCGCTGCTCCAGCGAATGTGTGACCGACATGGCGTGCGCGTCCGCGCGGTCGGGGCGGGGGCCGAGGCCGAGCGCGACCGGTTCGATGGGCTGGACCTCGTTACGTGGAGCGAGGCAAGCGAGATCAGCGACGTCCAGGCGATGGACATCGGCATCATGCCGCTGCTCGACCTGCCGTTCCAGCGCGGTAAAAGCGGTTACAAGCTGATCCAATATATGGCGTGCGGCCTGCCGGTCGTCGCCTCACCGGTCGGCGTCAACAGCGAGATTGTCGATCCCGCCAACGGCTTGCTGGCAACCAGCGAGGTCGAGTGGGAGGCCGCCCTCGAACGATTGATCGCCGACCCGGCGCTTCGCTCGTCAATGGGCGCCGCCGGGCGCGGCCGAGCGGTCGATGCCTATTCGCTGGCATCACAGGCGCCCCGGCTGGTGGAGCTATTTCAAGCGATCGCGGGCCGAGCCAATCTTGCCGATGGTGCCTAATCCCAGAGCCTTTACTAGTGAACTGCGTATGGCCGCTGGCGAGAAACGCTCGGCGACGAGGTAACACCCGGCTTCGCCCATCGTGGCGGCACGGTCCGGATCGCCAAGCAGCCCAGCCATCGCCTCGGCCATGGCCGCGGTGTCGCCGACCGGGACCAGCAGCCCGGTAACCCCGTCCTCGACAATTTCCTCCGGGCCTCCGCAGCGGGTGGCAATCACCGCGAGCCCGTTGGCGCTGGCTTCGACACAGGTCAGCGAAAAGCTTTCGGAGTGCGAGAAGTTGAGCGCCATCCCCGCCCGCCCGCGCGCATCAGCAAGGTCGGACAGGAACGGCCCGAACAGGATCCGCTCGGTACCCGGACCCGCTGCTGCCTGGCATCGGAGCCCCGCGAGATAGTCGCGGTTCTTCCCCAGCCCCATGTCGCCGCCGTGGAAGACCAGCGTGGCAGAGGGAAAGCGGTCGGCAATCAGCTGGAAGGCAGAGATCGCCTCCTGCTGACCTTTGCCGAAAATATAATTGCCGACAAATAGCATTGACTGAGGGTCGCGATTTGCCTCGGTTACGGCACGGAGTAGTGACGAGTCGTAGATCAGTTTTGTCTTCACTGAAGGGGGCAAGCAAGCACTAATGTACTTCGAGACGCTGACCATCAAGTTCGAAAATCGTTGCGCGGCGAAAAGCCAGATTTTTCCGGCTAGGCCATAGCGGCGTGGATCGATCCTTACCCAGGTAACGATCCGCCCGCGAAAGCCGAACAATCGCGTCAGTAGCCCCGGCAGCAGGTAGAAATCATTAATCTGGAGCCGCTCGCAGTCCAGCTCGCGCAGCCGCCTGGCGAGCATCCGCGCCGACGCGAGGCTGGCGAACGGATAGCCGAGCACGCCACCCAGCGACCGCTTCAACTCGGGCAGCCTGACGCGTTCGACCGCCTCGAAATCGCTGGCGGCGGCGTGGATCGCGTGGCTCTGGATCGGAAGGAACAGGACGAAGCGGGCGTCGTCGCGAAGCATACGGGCTTGGCCGCGAGCGCTGTTAAGCGCACCTGTGACATCGACCGAGCCATCGAGGATGGCCACCAGAGGCAAGTCTTTAGGCAATGCTTCAAGCAACTCGGGAGCTCCGTTGGGTTGGCCTTGCTTCGTCTCCCGCCAGATGACAAGCTCGCCGCCAATGGCTCGAAGCTCGAAGATCCTGCTCCTGATCCCCAACCTGAATTTTGGCGGCGCCCAGCACGTGTTCAATCAGCGCAGCGTCGCTCTGGCAGAGCATTAGGAGGTCCGCGCGGCGGAATTCAGCCTGCTCGAAGACACGCGGGTGCCCACGCGGCAGCACAAGCGATATCGCCACCTGCTCGGCGAGCAATTCCGCCAGCCGTGCGACGATACCAGCGCCTTGGTCACCGAAACCGTAACGAGCACCGATCGGGCGTTACTCATTACCAACCATTTTCAACAGCAAAGCCTCCCACTTCGTCGCTGCCTGTGATGCGTCGAGCTGGCGCAAGCGATCAAGCTGGCGGCTCGTTTGGTCGACTGACCGGCGGTCATTGTGTAGTCGATCAAGCAGAACCTCCTCCCACATTCTGGCAAACTCTGGCCGGTCCATCCGCGGCATCAGCGTGCCGAGTCCGGTCTCCTCGGGGACGAGCGTGGCGAACGGGCGGTTCAAAGGATCGGCGGGTAGGCCGAGTACCTCGCGCGCACCCCACGGGGCGTCGACAGCCAGAATCGGTACACCGGTGGCCAGCGCTTCAGCCAGCGTATTGGGAAAACCGTCAGTCATCGAAGCCAAAACGAATACCCGCCCAAGCCGATAATAACGATAGGGGTCGGGCCGGAAGCCGAGGAAAATGACATCGAATTGCGAAAGTTCGTCAGCTATTCCGTCGGCGACCAACAGGTTGAGGCCGCAGGCCTGCTCTACCAACATCTTCATTGCAGGGCCGTCACCGACAAGTAGCAATTTCGCATTCGGCTCGCTCCGTTTCACCGCAGCGAACCGCGCGATTAGATGCTGAAAACCTTTGTCCGGCGCTATTCGACCGGCACCGACAATCAACGGAAATTGCGCAAGCGCCTCCACTTCAGTTTCGACTGGGGTGCAGGCGGTTCCCACCAGCTTTGCGGCATTCACATAGCCGCTTACAGTCTTGAATTTCGCCGGTATGTTGATACCCCGCGCACCCGAAATTTCGCGGGTCAGGCTTTCGCTGACGGAGACTACGAGGTCGGATCTTCGCACGATCAGCGGGTCAATGGTCGAGACGTACGCCCACCGCGAGCAGGCCGGCTGACTCAGATCGTAGCGCCGCGTGCCGCGCACCGACACAACCACCTTGTCACGGCGCCGGGTCAGTACATTGAGCAGGTTGGGGCCCGTAAGAAAGCTTACGGTTACGTCGGGCCGGAATGCATCTTTAATCATTCGAAGTCGCGTAAGCCGCCGCCGCCACCGAGCGATCCGACCGGAGCCGCCTCTTTCATCGAGAAAGTGGATAGGCAACGCCACAGGTTGCTCTTCCTGCGCGTAAGTTCCAGTCGCATAATGGCGCTGGTAGAGCACAATTTCGACCTCGTGCCTCTTCGCCAGCTCAGCGGCAAGCCCGAGAAAGGCTCGCTCAGCTCCGCCGTAGCCAAGTTCGGTAATGAGCATCAGGATCTTCATCGGAGGCAGTAACGCCATGTTGTTCCGTGCGGAGATTCGCTCAAGCAACCGCGCCGATTACCAGTGGAGAGGCATCGGAGTCGGTTTCGGTTTTGCCCAAGGTCGAGTCCCGCCACGACTGGAACATCAGGATCGGCCACAAAGCGGTGGAGTAATCCCGCCTTCCGCTGAGGTGAGTTTGCCATTGCGCTTGGATCACGGCCGGGTTGAAGTGCCCGCCCTCCGCTAGGCGTTTGCTATCAAATCCTGCTTCCGCCCAATCGCGTAGTGGCCCTCGTAGCCACTGACCCAGCGGGATGGCGAAACCGGCCTTGGGTCGATCAAGAAGGTGCCGTGGGACATAGGAATAAAGGAGCCGCCGCAGCAAATGTTTACCACCATCGGGACGGATCTTCATAGAGACTGGCGTTCGGAGAGCGAATTCTACCACCCTATAGTCAAGGAACGGCGCTCGAGTCTCAAGCCCCACCGCCATCGACGCCCGGTCGACCTTGCACAAAATATCGTCGGGAAGATAGTCAAGCAAATCCCATGCCATCATCTGCGCGACATCTCCAACGCCGTCTATACGCTCTTGCTGCGCATGTTGGAACGGGAAAGCTACTTTTGCCACTGGATTGGCGCTTTGGGACCATTGGGATAGCAACAACGGATAGAGCGCTTCGAGGTTACCGCCAGCCTCGATCAGGCTAGCCAGTTTCTGCGCTTTGTGGCCCGGCTGCGGAAAGCGTCGATCCAGGCCGGTCAAGCGTCCGAGCCAATCGACGCGGTCGCTTCCAATGAGTTTCAAGGTCCCGCTCATAGCTTTACGAACCCCGGGAGGAATTCGCGCCAATGCACGGTGGCTCCGGTTGAACGCTAAATAGCGGCCGTAGCCGCCGAAGAGTTCGTCGCCGCCGTCGCCGGACAAAGCGACGGTGACCTGCTCCCTCGCCAGCTTGCTCAGAAGGAACGTCGGGATTTGAGATGAGTCAGCGAACGGCTCGTCATAGATTTCGGCCAAGCGCGGAATGACGGCCAAGGTGTCGCTTGCGCTAACGCGCACTTCATGGTGGTCGGTGCCAAGGTAAGAGGCAACTGCCTGAGCATAAGGCGATTCGTCGAAGCCTGCCTCGTCGAAACCGATGGTGAAGGTCTTAACACTTGATGTGCTGTGCGCCTTTTGCAGCGCCGCAATCATGGATGAATCATAGCCACCCGATAGGAACGTCCCGACAGGCACATCTGCGACCGACTGGCGAGTAACCGACTTGATCAGCAGTTCCTCGAGCTTGCGAATCGCTTCCTCCTCGTCGATGAGAAGATTGGAGGCAGCTTCGGTAGCAAGCGCCGATAATGACCAGAAACGCTCGATTGTAAGATGCTCGAACTGGCCCGGTAATCCGGTGAAAGTCGACGACGTGGCTTCGCGGGCGCCGGCCGACATTTGAAGGATTGCGCCGGGGACGAGCTTGAATACCCCGCGGTAGATCGACTGGGGCGCGGGAACATAAGCACTACGAACTAGGCAATCCAGAGAGCCGGAATCGACTGCATTGTTGAACCCCGGCACCAACCGAAGGGCTTTAAGTTCGGATGCGAAGGCGAATTGACGGCCAACCCACCCATAGTAAAGAGGCTTCTCGCCCATCCGGTCGCGCGCGAGTGACAACGTCCTGTTCTCGCGGTCCCATAGTCCCAAGGCGAACATGCCTACCGACCGTTCTAGAGCGGCGGGCAGCCCCCATTGCTCGATCGCCGCAAGGATAGTCTCGGTGTCTGAATGGCCACGCCACTCTATGTGCCCTTTGGCTTCGAGCGCGCAACGAATGTCCAAGTGGTTGTAGATTTCGCCATTGTATGTCAGCACGTAGCGACCGGATGAAGAGATCATCGGCTGGTGGCCCGCCGCCGAAATGTCTATGACCGATAGTCGTCGATGGCCAAAGCCGAGCCCGGCATCAGTATCTATCCAAGTGCCGCGGTCGTTGGGTCCGCGGTGCGCAAGGCTGTCAGCCATACGCGAGATCAAGCGATCGCTGAGCCCGCGCTTCGTCCAAATCCCGGCGATTCCACACATCAGTCGAGGCCTTCTTGCACTTCCGCTCCCTAGCCGATTCGAGCGCCGGGGCAATATAGGCGGCCATATGGCTCGACGTCCCCCAGGTAAACGCATTAGAGACAGCCCGCATCAGTTGTTGGAATTGCTCGTACTGCCTTCCGCTTGAAGACCCTGAATGTGGAGTAATCGTCCTCGGGTTCGAACCGTCGGTGTCAATGAACCCGTCTAAATCGAGCGCCACGTCCCGCGCAACAATCGCGCGAGCCGCCTTAGCGTGTCGTACACCGGAAGCAGCGGCTTTGAGGGCGGAGACGAGGCACTGGCCAACGAGGACGTCAGGTTGAGCGGGAGCGGCGTCGAGGGCACGTGCTGGATATGCACAGAGACTGAGTGAGTTATGCCGTGTAGTCGGTTGCCCACACTCGTTGAAAGTGATAATGAACGGGGCGGAAGCCATTGAACGAGTCTGCGCCGACACCGATAAGCCGCGCTCCACACGCTGCGGCGGGAACGCAGCTCGGACGTCGTCTTCTGCACTTAGCGTAGAATTAGCGGAGAAGTGACTTGCCGCGACGCAGCGCGGCGATTCCCAATTGGCGCGGAAGAAGCCACCGGCGGTGGGCGGGGCTGCGAAAGCGCGCCAGAGCCCGCAGCCGCGCGATTGGTCCACACCCGATCCACCCGGCGCGATAGCGGTTAAAGGCGATATCCTCCAGCAGGGCTTCGCGGTTCAAGATGTGCTGCCCGGCTAAGCCAGAGGTGAAGGATTGGGCCGTCGCCCGATCGAACGCCTCTAATAGCGCAGCAACGCGCGCGCTCGACCTAGCGAAGTGGTGTTCCTGATCTACGACCGTCTGCCATTCGGTGCCGATATGGGTCATCGCCGAAGCGTGCTGACGATAAGCCAGCAGTGGTTCGGGGACCTCGAACACTGTCTGACCGCGCCACGCGAGAACCAAAGAGAAATACAGGTCCTCAGCGTAAACTTCGGGAGGTGGTTGTGGAATGAGTCGGAAGACGTCGGGAATGTAAGCTGCGGTTGCGCCGATGATCTGCGTGAAAGAGCGGGTCGGAAAATAGGCGTTGAAGCGTAGATCGGAGCGCCCACCAACGCAGTCGCGCTCGATGATCGCTCCTACGGCATCGCACACGTCCCACCCCGAACACAGCGCCGACGCGCCGCTGTCCTGCCAGGCGCCTATCAGCCGGCTCACTCGGTGGGGATAAGAGATGTCGTCGCCGGCGGCGACGATGATCAATTCGCCTTCGGCCAGTCTCGCCGCATCGTAGAGGTGGGGAATGAGACCGAGGTTGTGAGGAGGTTGCCGCACGACCAGTTGGTGCTTGCCAAGGTAGTCTCCGCCGATTTGCGCGGCCGTCGCAAAAGTCGCGTCGGACGAGCAATCATCGCTGACGATGATTTGAAGGTTCGGATAGTCCTGCGCCAGCGCGGCGCGAACCGAGTCTGCCACCACCTCCTGCTGATTGTAGGTAAGCATGAGCAGGGTGGCGCGCGGGGTTGCGGTCGCGGTCATTGGCGCAGCGCGAGGACAAGCCGCGCCGCGACGAACACGGCGCGGTAGCGTAGGTAAAAACATTGCCATGCAATGGGCAAAGGGCGAGCTTCGGACACGGCCTGCCGAAAGACGGCGAGGGCGCTCGGGTACTTGGTCGCCACGGCGGGGAAGGCAACTGACTGCGCGAGTTGGTTGCGCGATCCGCAAATGCGCACTTTGTCGCTGCCCTGCGCAACACCACCCGCCAGCGCAGTCAACTGGGCATAGGTTAGGATGCCCAGAGCCTTTTCCTGACAGCTCCAGCGGCGCGGCGCGAGATGACAATGAAAGGTTACCTCGGACGCGCCGATGCGCCGAGCAGCGAAGAAAATTCGACGGTTGAGGTACTCGTCGTTCGAATAGCGGTGAAAGGTGGAACCCTGAAACACCGAGAGATAGGTGTCGCGGTGAATTCCGGACGCGGCGCTAGTTGCCAATGATCGAGGTCCAAAGAACGCTGCGGCGTCCGACATCCTCTGTGCTCGGGCAGCAAAGGGCCGCCCATCAGGTTTATCAACACTTACCGCGACGACGTCCGTGCTAAGTTTATCGAGGTCGTCCGCAATCACCGTGTTGACTCTGTGCGAAAGCGTGCACTCGGCGACGAAGTGGTTCTCATTGACGTATGGTTGGAACGGCTGAGTCGCGTGGAGCGTCGCAGCATGGCGGGCCCGGGTTGACCCGATATTTCGCACGCCCGGGTTAGGGCTCACTTTGGGACGCGCGAATTCAGTTACGAGCTCTATCAACGCATTTTTGTAAATTAGCACCCTTGCAAGTGCTGGATTGCCAACAATCGATGCCACGTCGCGGTTAAGAACCGGCGAATTTTTTATTTCGGGAATAGCGACGCTGATGCTCACTGAACGCCGACGACTTTCCTAGCTCGCGCAAGGATTTTTGGAACGGGAAACAAGCGCATGGCAATAGATTACAGTCGTTCCTCAGGCAGATTGCAAGTCCTTACGAAACAAGGGTGCACAAAGCGGGTTTGGCGACTAATCAGCGCATCATGAATGTACAATCGCCTCCTTACCCGTCATGACCAGCGGGACCGCATTACGGATTCTGTATCGCACGTTGCCCGCTGTGCGCCGCCGCCAGGCGTGGCTGACGATTGGCCTGATGATGCTCGGGTCGCTGGTCGAAGTGATGTCGGTCGGGTCGATCTTGCCCTTCTTGGCGGTGCTGACGGATCCCAGGCGGCTGTTCGCCGTGCCACTTCTCGGTTGGTTCATTCAGAGCCTGCCGCCAAGGACCCACCTTGTACCTCTGACGGCGATGGTGTTTATCTCCTTATTCATTTTTAGCGGGCTGATCCGGCTGCTTCTGACCAAGGTTAGCCAGGCGCTGACATTCAACATCGCGCACGACCTTAGCGTAATCGGTTTCGCCAAGCTCATCCGACAACCTTACCCTTATTATGTAGAGCGCCACTCCGGGGAGGCGTTGAGCCAGTTCGAGAAGCTCCACACGATTACCTTCACGGTTTTATTGTCAGGTATCCAAGCGCTCATCTCGAGTGTTATGGCGGTGCTGCTCATCGCCTTACTAGTGTTGCTCAACCCTCTAGTCGCGCTAGTGTCGGGGGTGATCTTGATTGGCGCCTATCTGCTGTTCAGCCTTATTGTGCGAGGCCTTTTGAGCCGCAATTCCATCGTCGGCAGCCACCATGGCGAGTTGCGCGTCAAACGCGTGCAGGAGGCGCTTGGGGGCATTCGTGACATATTGCTCGATCGGTCACAGGCGGTGTTCGAGCGCGAGTACGCGCAATCCTCCAACCTGATTCGAAAAATCCTTGCCTCCAACAGTTTCATCAGCATGGCGCCGCGGATTATGATTGAAACCGTCGGGATGGTGATGATTGGCGCTTATGCCTGGTACCTGGCTAGCCAACCGGGCGGGGTGACCGGAGCAATCCCGATCCTTGGCGCGCTTGCGCTCGGCGCCCAACGGCTGCTGCCTCTCCTCCAGCAGTCCTACAATGGCTGGTCGAATTTTCTCGGCAACCGCCAGAATGTCTTCGATGTCGTTGCTTTGCTCAAACTCGAGGAACGGGTGTCGCCCCCACCGGGCGCCGACGAGTGCGTGTTCAATCGTTCGATCCGCTTCGCACGCTTAGGCTTTACGTATCGAAGTGGCGGGCCGGTGCTCCACGACATCAACTTCACCATTGCCCGGGGCGAGCGGATCGGTATCGCCGGGACGACCGGATCGGGCAAGAGCACCTTGATGGACTTATTGCTCGGGTTGCTCGAGCCAAGTGAGGGGCAGATCCTGATCGATGATCGGCCGCTCGACGACTGCCTGCGTGCCGCGTGGCAGGCGGAAATCGCGCATGTTCCGCAGGCGATTTATCTGATTGATGACACCATGGCGATGAATATCGCGTTTGGGGTCAGCGCCGACGATGTCGACGCCGAACGGGTGGCGAAGGCCGCGTGGTCGGCGGGCATCGCCGAGTATATCGAAGGCTTGCCCGAGGGCTATGCAACCCGGACCGGCGAGCGCGGTGTGCGCCTGTCAGGCGGTCAGCGGCAGCGAATCGGGATTGCCCGGGCAATGTACAAGAACGCCCGCGTGCTGGTGTTCGACGAGGCGACTAGCGCACTCGACACGCGCACAGAGGAAGGCGTAATGGCCTCGATCGCGGCTTTGGGCGGTGACATAACAATCGTGATGATTGCCCACCGGCTGACTACGCTCAAGGATTGCGACCGGGTGATCCATCTGGAAGGAGGACGTATCGAGCGCATCGCCGAGCGCGGCGATGCAATGAATACAGGACTGCTCGGATGAAGAGTTGGAGTACGCGTTTCATAGAATGGCGTCACATCGCGTACCGAGCCAAAGTAAAATATTTCTATAATACAAAAGCTCACGGTTGGTTTCGAAATAAATTATGGCCGCTCGCGACGAAGGGGAGCGGCCAGACGGTGCGCTATCGCAACGCCGAGCCCGACTTCGATGGGTTCCAATTCGATGACATTAACGACGACGTCGCGCGAAGGTATGTTGTTGACAATACTAAAAAGTGGTCAGCTTGTCATCCAGACGTAATCTACGATTTCACGGGTGCAATTTTGGTTGAGCCTCGACGCTCGCTAGCGGTTATCGACCGCAAATACTTCATCGAACCAACGCGTGGCGGTGCTCACGAGATCATGACGCCGCCAATATCGATGAAATTGCACGGTGCCACTCGTTCCGATTGTCATTTGCCGACGGTTATCCACTTTGACGGCTTTCTCGGCACCAATCTTTTCCATTTTATGATGGATGCGATGAATCCGTTCTTGATGATGAGGGCTTCGGGGCTGATCGACTTTACCCAGCCCATGCTGATTAATCGGCTAGTTTATGATCGCGCCTACGTCCGAGAATTGCTTAAACTGCCTTGCTTCGAGGGAGTGAACTGGAAAGTTCAGGAAGCTGGCGAATTTGTCGCCACCAAGCGACTAATCAAGGGCCAAGCCTCGTTTGCCCAGTTCAGCCGGACCTACGATGAACTGGCGACGATGGTCGACAAGCAACCTCATCGACGCGTGTTTCTTGATCGCCGACCGGCGGTCCAGCGCCGACTGATTAACATGGACGAGATCGGACAAGTCCTTGCCGAGCACGGCTTCGAGACCGTCTTCGCCGAGGATCTATCCTATCTTGAGCAGGCAGCGCTTTTTGCTCAAACAAGTCACATTGTCGGCCTTCACGGCGCGGGGCTCACGAATTTGTTATTTTGCGATCTGCCGAATACCAGATTGCTTGAATTAAACAGTAAAGCGTTTCTGAACCCTCATTTCTTTTGGATGACGAATATTCTTGGGATACAATATCATGATATGATTGCGGGCAGCGCTTTGGACATCAACTGGAACTATTCAATCGATCCACAGGCGTTTGCTACACAAATAAAAAGCTTGGTTGCGATTTAGTCGCCCGCTAAGCGGGCAATTATATACTTTACTTAGCGGGGCGTTTTGAACTATATTCCACCCTCGACAGGCCGACACTTTACCGACTTTCCAACCGAAGAGGTTACTCGCCTGCTGTTAGGGAGTGGTCTTGTTCGGGCGGGAGCGCGCTATTGGGAAGTTCAAGAATTAGCCTCAGACATTCTTCAAACGCTTCATGATTCTCATCCCGTGCAGACCGAAGATTTCTCAGGATCGAGTGCAATCGTTAAAAATTGACAGTGCCGCCGCTTAGGGTCAGGACCCATTGATTTGAGAGGCGCGATCTGATTCAGGCTCCGCAAGGAGACTGAGCATGAGCAACCTGTACTGGCTGACGGACGAGCAGATGGCGCGGCTTGAGCCGTATTTTCCGAAGAGTCACGGCAGGCCGCAGGTTGACGATCGGCGGGTGTTGAGCGGCATCGTTTTTGTGAACCGCAACGGGTTGCGCTGGTGCGACGCACCAAAGGAGTACGGTCCACACAAGACGCTGTACAACCGCTGGAAGCGGTGGGGCGAGAGGGGCATTTTCCTTCGCATGCTGGAAGGACTGGCGGCTGCGAGCGCCACGCCGAAGACGATCATGATCGACGCGACCTACCTCAAGGCACACCGCACGGCATCAAGCCTGCGGGTAAAAAAGGGGGTATCGGGCGGCTCATCGGTCGTACCAAAGGAGGCATGAACACAAAGCTTCACGCCGTTACCGACGCGAACGGCCGCCCAATCAGCTTCTCATGACCGCTGGCCAGGTCAGCGACTACACCGGCGCTGCGGCGCTGCTCGATGATCTGCCAAAGGCGCAGTGGATGCTGGCCGACCGCGGCTACGACGCAGTCTGGTACAGGGACGCCCTTCAGACAACGGGCATCACACCCTCCATTCCGGGACGGAAATCCCGGATCATGCCCATCAAATATGACAAGCGCCAATACAAAAGCCGCAGCCGCATCGAGATAATGTTCGGCCGCCTCAAGGACTGGCGCCGGGTCGCCACTCGCTACGATCGACGCCCGACCGTCTTCCTCTCCGTCATCGCCCTCGCCGCCACCGTCATCTTCTGGCTCTGATTAACGAGTCCTGACCCTAGGGCATCGCTATGATTGATTGAGCTGGCTTTCCGCAATCTCGACGACATTCTCCGTGAGGAAGAGGGTTGCATCGCCGAAATGCCGAAAGACCAGTCTGCCAATGACGCCGTAAAATTTCTAGGTCCCATTGCGGGTTATGGCGCCCATCTGCTGATGTATCCGTGCGGAACGTCAAGACGAACGTAGGAGACAACTTAATTGCCGCAGTACAGACCAGCACCGCTGCGGACATCACCGCGCCCTTGACGTTGCTCAATGACCTCAAGGCCAAGCTAGTGGCGCAAGGGCTGATCAGTTAATCCGGTCAGATCGGGCGCGACTCGACCCTGGCAAACCTCTCCTTAATCACTAAGAACGGGGTCTCAAACAGGCGGTAAGACAACGCCGAAATTACGACGGTTGTAACAAATGCCGCCATAGTTTCGACCATCGGACTGTAGCCGAGCCTCATGCCAAGTCGGGATGCGGCCCAAAGTGTGAAGCCGTGAAACACATAAAAGCCGAACGACACTTTGCCTAAGTAACGAGCGACCGGATTCCCAAGTGGTTTAAGGAAGGCCTTGGTCTGAGCGGTAATCACTAGTATCACCAAACCAGCAGCAATCACTGAGTAGTCGATCGCATTATACAGGCCCAACGGCTCTCCATCCGGGCTGAAATACACTGTCGCAACTAACGCGATCCCCACCACGCTTATCCACGGTTTTCCCCGCAGGTCGAGAATCGCCGCAAGAGCACCTAGCAGGAACGCGTCGGCTCTGATCGGCAAGGTCCAGATTGTAGCCTCAACAGATAGGTTAAGGGCCATCACAACACGAATCAGCAAGGCTAGCGCGGTTCCCGTAAGGCAGAACCACAGGGCACTACTCTTACTGGCCTGTCTCGACGTGAACAATGCAAGCAAAAATGCCATTGCAATGTAGGCCTGTTCCTCCAAAGAGATTGTCCACAAGTGCGCCGAGAATGAAACGCGGGAAAACCCCTCGGCCGCCGTTCGGAGGTTGTTAGTGAAGGTCAGATGGCTTGCCCACCAGAGTAGGGCCTCCTTCGTGGTCACTACATGGAACAGTGCACTAACTATGCAGGCAAGTGTCGCATAGCCGAGATAGAGAGGCCAGATGCGCAAGGCTCGCCGGATGAAGAACGCGCGGACGGAAAACTGGCCGGTCCGCTGGTGCTCAATCAGGACCAGCTTAGTGATTAGGAAAGCACTAATCGCCAAAAATAGGTCGACCCCCACCCATCCGAACTTCTGCAAAGTCGCGATGTAGGGCAGCTTCGGCGCGTGATGAAGAAACACGAGCATGGCGGCAATGAAGCGAAGGCCGTCGAGCTGGGGCGAATAGAATCGGGCTACCTTGCTTGCTGCTTTGCTACTTAGCTGCTGGCGTTCAAATGCTTCATCGGTTTCCCGCCAAAGCGGCAGTTGCTCATCCATAATGCCCCACGTTGCCTTTATCTCCCGGCTGGACCCGCGATGGCAAAAATTTTGCAAGTCAACGCCATTACGCGCTCCTTAGCGGCCAGAAACTTTTTTACCAACCGCTAATAGCGCGAGTTTATTGCCACTAGCGATGTTCCAGCGGCACCCGCGCATTGCGATCGTTGAAGCCCGCTCTAATTGGGTTGTCACTGGGCTCGACCTGGCGATACCAATGCGACAGCCTTTTCATAAAATAAATGCATGACCGATGTGACTGAACTGAACGCAGCCCAGCAAATTGTTTTGGTTTGTCTTTGTCTGACTACGGACCGAATTTGGGCAATCGTTAAGGACAAGGCTCTTAAAACTTACTGGGCTTGAATACGGATTACCAAGGACGCGATGCATTCTCGTCTCAGCAGTATTTTAGGAAATTCAGCTTTTATGACAATGACGATCATTGTCGGCTTAAGTGCGTCGAGAAGACCGCAAGCGGGCGCTAAAAGATGTTCTAGGTAATTTCGTGATACCGAACAATTTTAATCTTCTGAAAGTTGATGCCGAAAGTCACGGCGAGGCGGTCCAGCGATTGATTAATCTAACGGATACCAGCCGACGCCCATTCTTGTGAAAACTAACGGCAAAGAATTCGACGTAAGAAGGGCGGGAGGATCTTGGCCCCGCAACTCGCTTTGAGGCTTACGATTATGAGCTGGTCGCAGTGAATTGCAATAATCTTTTTTGCAAAATCCTGTACCGTTACGAAGCGCTTTCGATTGTCAGCAATGAAGCTCGGACCGCGCTTCCATCAATTCGTGGGACGATCAGACCGCGCAAGTGTCGTGAGTTGTGTTGGAGTGGTTGATCGTAGCTGTGGCGACCCTGTTCGGCTAGTCAATGTCACTGTGCGCGAATATTCTGATGTGGATACGCCACGTGATTGCTAGCGATGTTTCGTTTCCATACGCTGGGTAAGAGCCCGTCCAATCTGCTCTCGGCTCCACAGGCCGACGTACCGGGGAAAGTCGAATAGGGGGCGAAAGTCACGCAGGTAGGCACGAGGACGTACGAGGGAAAAAGGGGCCATTTCGAGGTCGAGGTAGCGCCACCCGCCAGCGCGCACGTCGACGTTTCGATGCAGCGCTCTGCTCCTATGGGTCGTTAGCAGCGCGTAGGGGATGCCCGAATCGATATAATTTTGCAGCGCTTTCCAAATGTCGTCGAAGGGCAAATGGAACAGGCAATCGCGGCAATGCCAGACATCACAGGCGGGAAATTCGTCAGTGCAAATGTCGAATACTCGCAAGTCCAAATCTGGATGGGTCTTCTGAAGGTCGGCAATGAGCGATGACGCGATGTCTCCACCGATATAAGCTCGCTCTCCAACCACCGGAAGGATCCAGTTAAGGTCGCCGCAAGGCGCGTCGAACAGTGTCTTGGTGTCGAGGCAATTGAGGCATTGTTCTAATTCGCGGCGATACGCCTTAGTCCGTTCCACCTCCGACCCGGGGCCGCTCAGACTTTCCGTCGAGTTCCAACCATTGTTCTGATAAATCGCATCGAATGCCGCCTCTCGACCATCTGGTGCGTTGGCATTGACGAACGCCCGGGGGAAAGGGTTAACACCGAACGGTTTGCCTAACGCATTGCCAACGCGAATTAAGATTAGCGGTATCGCCACGAATCGACCTCTCACTATGCGTTTAAGTGTAGAATGGCAGGACGAAGAGAACTTTCACGGTTGCCAAAGCCGCCGTGCAGGATTGCCGATCCACGTCTCGCCCGTCGGCACATCGCGCGTGACGACCGCGCCCCCGCCGATCATAGCGCCTTCACCGATGGTGATGCCAGGCAGGATTATCGCCCCGCCGCCTATGCTCGCTCCCCTACCAACAACGATCCCTTGCCAAGTAGCCGGCCGTTTACGCGAGCGCGGCGTCTTGTCATTGGTGAACACTGCATTCGGTCCGACAAAGACATCATCCCCAAGGGTCACGCCATCCCAGACGAACACACCGCTTTTCAGTGTCACGCGATCGCCAACAAAGGCTCCGCCTTCGACCAGGACGTGGGCATTAAGGTTACAATCCTCGCCAATAACCGCGCCGTCGAGGATGACGACGAATTGCCAAACTTGTGTCCGAGCTCCTATCTGCGCGCCAGGATCGACGCAGGCGAGCGGATGAATTCGCGGCGCTTCATCCGTCATACCGCCTCCCTGACCGCGGCGATCACCCACTCCGCCTGCGCGTCGCTCATCTGCGGTCCGATCGGTAAGCTCAGCACTTGGCTAGCCAGCTGCTCGGCGATCGGGAAACTGCCTGCGGGAAGGCCAAGGTGGGCATAGGCCTTCTGGCGGTGAGGCGGGATCGGATAGTGGATCAGCGTCTCGACACCCGCAGCGCGCAATCGCGCCTGGACCGCGTCGCGATCGGTCAGCGTCACCACGAACAAATGCCACGCCGGCCCTGCCCATTCAGGCACCTGGGGCAACCCGATACCCATTCCGGTAAAGGCCGCCAGATATCGCCCGGCAATCCCTCGTCGACGGTTATTCCATTCATCGAGATGGGGCAGCTTGGCGCGAAGCACCGCCGCGTGGAGCGGGTCGAGCCTGGAATTCACCCCCCGTTCGTCATTCACATAGCGCGTCGCCGACCCGTAATTGCCCAGCGTCCGGATGCGCTTGGCCAACGCCGCGTCATTGGTGGTGACCGCTCCGCCATCGCCTAGCGCACCCAGATTCTTGCTTGGGTAGAAGCTCCACGTGACCGCATCGCCGTGCGCGCCGACGCGCCGGCCCTTGTAGCTTGCACCATGTGCCTGCGCGCCATCTTCCAGCAGCCTCAACTCATGAGCCCGGGCGATGGCAAGCAACGCATCGAGATCGGCTGGCTGGCCATATAAATGTGTCGGTAGGATCACCCGCGTGCGCGGCGAAATCGCCGCCTCGACCCGCGTCGGATCGAGGTTGTGGGTCGCCGGGTCGGGATCGACCGGCACCGGGGTTGCGCCTGTCATGCTGACCGCAAGCAGGGTCGCAATATAGCCGTTGGAGGCAACGATCACCTCGTCCCCGGGACCGACGTCCATCGCCCGCAATGCCAGAGTCAGCGCGTCGAGCCCGTTTCCGACGCCGACGCAGTGATCGACTTGGCAGTAAGCGGCATAGTCCTGCTCAAACGCTTCAAGTTCGGGCCCCCCGACATACCATCCACTATCGATGACACGCTGCCCCGCCGCACCAATCTGGCTACGCAGTTCGCGGGTGGCAGCGCCCAGGTCGAGAAACGGGACTTTCACCGGGACGTCAATTCGGTGAAGGTTGCATAATCGCGGATATAATCCGGCTCGTCATAAGGTGCGTCGGCCAGCACCATCAGCACGCAATCGGCGCTGAAGTCGTGCATTTCGTGCCAGACCATCGGCGGGATGGTGACCGCGACATCGGGCCGTTCGAGCCGCACCGCTCGTTTTTCGCGGCCGTCATCGAAATGTATCGTGCAACCTCCCGAGACCGCGATCGCGAACTGGGTAAGCGCATAATGCGCATGAAAGCCGCGCTCGACCCCCGGCGCCGTCGCGAAAACATAATAGACCCGCGCAATGTCAAACGGGACTTGAGCGCTGTCCCCCTCAAGCGCGATCAGGCTACCACGATTGTCGCCGCGGACTGCCAGCGATACCAACTCGCATGCTTCCAGCCCATGTTTGGTCATAGCCGCGCTCATACCGGCCCTGATCTTGATGGCAAGCAAACAACGTCCTGTCGGCGCGCTTGTGGCGCCACAAAGAATACAGTGTCCCCGGGCGCTTAGCTCGCTATGTCGCCACGGTCAGTTGGAGCTTCACAAGCCTATGTGCGGGATTGCCGGACTATTTTCCGCGCGCGGGATCAGCCCCGATCTGCTTGACGCGATGGCCGACGTGCTAGTCCACCGCGGGCCCGACGATCGCGGCACCTGGTATGACGCCGACGCCGGGATCGGGCTTGCCCACCGCCGCCTGTCGATCGTCGACCTGTCGCCCGGGGGCGCCCAGCCGATGGTCAGCGTTGATGGCCGCTGGGTGCTCAGCTACAATGGCGAAGTCTATAACCACCTCGACCTGCGCGCAGGGATTGAGGCGGCATGCAAGGCCCCGCCCGGCGGCTGGCGCGGCCATTCGGATACCGAGACGCTGGTCGAGGCAATCGCCACCTGGGGCCTCGCCGCCACGCTCGATCGCGCGGTCGGAATGTTCGCGATCGCGCTGTGGGACCGCGCCGATCGCCGCCTGACGCTGGCCCGCGACCGCTTCGGCGAAAAGCCGCTCTATTATGGGTGGGCGGGACGCGATTTCGTGTTCGGGTCAGAGCTCAAGGCGCTCCGTTGCCACCCTGATTTCGACACGTCGATCGACCGCGGCGTGCTCGGCCTCTTCGCGCAGCGCAACTACGTCCCTGCGCCTTGGTCGATCCACCGGGGCACCTTCAAATTGCCGCCCGGCTGCATCGTCTCGCTAAACCTCGCCGCCGCCGGCGAACCGCGCGCGCAGCCTCCGCAAGAAGGAACGACGGGATCGCTCTCGTTGACCCGCTACTGGTCCTACCCCGCCATCGTCCGCGCAGGGCTCGACGATCCAATCACCGACCGCTCGGCTGCGCTCGACGCCCTAGACGAATCGCTCGCCGCCGCCGTCGCCGGCCAGGCGGTGGCCGATGTCCCGGTCGGCGCTTTCCTTTCGGGCGGAATCGACAGTTCGACGATTGTCTCACTGTACCAGCGACATAGCGCAACCCCCGTCCACAGTTTCTCGATCGGGTTCGAAGAGAAGGGTTATGACGAATCCGCTTACGCCCGCGCCGTTGCGGCCCACCTCGGCACGGTCCACCACGAACAGATTGTAACCGCCCGCGACGCTCGCGATGTGATCCCCTCGCTCCCGCAAATTTATGACGAACCCTTCGCCGACAGTTCGCAAATCCCGACCTGCCTCGTCAGCCACTTTGCCCGCAGCAAGGTCACCGTCGCCATTTCCGGCGATGGCGGGGACGAGCTGTTCGGTGGCTACAACCGTCATCGCGACGCCCCACGCCTGTGGCGCCAGCTGGCTCGCATCCCCGCACCGCTGCGCGCGATCGGCGGGCAATTGCTCGGTCGACTGCCCCCCGCCTTATGGTCCCGCGCGGTCGATTTGCTCCCCGGCACGCACCAGCCGCATGTTGGCGGGAAGATACACAAAGGCCTCGGCATCGCTGGGAGCGCCAACGACCTTGGCGACCTCTACAACCGCTTCCTCGACGAATGGTCGGTGCAGGGGTCTCCGGTCATCGGGGCTGGGTCCGCAACCGCGCCCTGGTCACTTTCGCCCGACGATGGCAGCCCCGACGCCGTCCGCATCATGACCTGCGACGCGACCTCCTATCTGCCTGATGATATTTTGTGCAAGGTCGACCGCGCCTCAATGGCGGTCAGCCTCGAAACCCGCGTCCCGTTCCTCGATCACCGGGTTGCCGCTGTGGCCGCGAGAATCCCGGTCGATTTGAAAATCAACGGCGGCGGGGGCAAGCAGATCCTTCGCAGCCTGCTTTACCGCCATGTTCCCAAGGCCTTGTTCGACCGACCGAAGGCGGGTTTCGCGGTTCCCATCGGCGCCTGGCTGCGCGGCCCGCTTCGCCAATGGGCGGAAGAATTGCTCGACGAGCGGCGTCTCACGAGCGAGGGCTGGTTCGACCCGCACAAGGTTCGCGGCCAGTGGGAACGCCATCTCTCTGGACAAAGCGACGCGACGGCCGCTCTTTGGTCCATCTTGATGTTCCAGGCGTGGCTCGATCACGGTGGTTGAGGCGCCGGCCTGGATGCGTTCGGGCAGTCCATAAACGACCGATTTCAGCGACAAGCGCGTCATATCGCGGTCTCGCCCGATGATTCGCTAAAGTTGCCAGCGCCATCTGTGTGGCGAACGCTTCGCGAAATTGAGTGCCAACTCGCGCAGATCGAGACCGTACTTCCTTTCGAATCGATGTTCTCCAAGACGGTGCTGTTCCTCGTGGTGATTGGAACATAAACTGATTGTCCAAACGTCGGACGGCTTTAGTGCCATGCCGCCGTCAGTTCCCCTCCGCACGTGAGCGCATTCAATCGACCTGCTCATGCATCCCGGGATACTGCAGTAGTGGCTTCGGACCCACGCTCGATGCGCTGGGCATTCCCGCTCGACTCGCAATTGCCGGTCTTTTCGCATTCGTTGGGGCAACCGCATTTCAGGCTTCCGCCATCCCAGTGTTATTGACCTTAGGAGTAAGGGGCACTTGCTTCGACTTACTTCGTACAAGGACAGGGGGCATCTTAGCGTTGGGAGCCGGTGGCATAGCCACGAAGCAACTTTGTTTCGGGAAACATTCGCCGATTTGAGCGGCCTGCTTGCGTTCCTTCTGCACTCGGTTGGGAAGCCGCATGGTCTATGCCTTCACCAGGACGAAGTTCGTCTCCCGATCATTGCTAACGACCGCTCTGTCGCGGCGACCATAGGGCTTACGCGCCTTCTTGGGTGGACACACTGGTGCAAGCAGCGCCTGCCGCCGCTGTGAGAAGCACTCTCCCAGTGCGGCATAGAGATCAGGCCGCTCACGGCTGATGGCTCTCAATTGCGGCCGCTTGCCCGATTGAACCCGATCGACGGCTGCGATGCTTTCGCAGATGCCAAGCGTGGCCATGACGTCGCTCGCCCATTGCTCCCACCCCTCGACCGGCTGGCCGGTCTGGACCGACGGCCGCGTGCCAAGCTTCGTTGCACTGGAATCTGCATCCTCGGTTCCGGCAACGGGGATGCAGAAGGCCTGAAGCATCACCGCCTTATAGGCCGCCGACATCGCCTTGGCCGTGCCCTTGTCGCCCTCGTCGAGTGCCTCGCCATAGGCTTCGACGGTATGAACCGATCCATCCTCGACGCTGACCAGGTCGAACGCGACCCGCAACAGCACGTTGACGCGCATCGGCGTGGCGGGGCTTGGCCGGTCAGTGATGATCCGCTCCAGCACCCGCGGCAGGATGCATAGCCGGTGTTCGGCGATCAGCGGGGCAAGGCGATTGAGCACATCGTCAATCGAGCGATACTGGTACAGCTCAATGGCATTGGTCCGTGACTTGGCGATACCATCGCCAGCAAGTGCTGCGGTAACCGCGTTGATCGCGCGATAGACTTCGGGCGGCCTCATTGGCCCAGCTCCCTGATCGACAGGGCGCCAGACTTGCTTCTCCTGGCTTCGATCCCGTGCCCGAAGGCCCGGGCGACATCGGGCTCGACCAAGGCCTTGATCGTCCCGCAGGCCGCTGAGTGCCGCTTGGCCGCATCGCGATCCTGAAGCCAGTCAACAGCGGCCGACGCCCAGCTATTATTGCCTTCGAGGCAAACTTCCCGGACACCGACCGGCTTAGGCGGAAGCGGGACCGGCGGCGCCACTGGCGCCCTTCCCGTCTGGACGCAGTCCCAAAACTCCTCCTCGGCCTCGAGGAGCTCTAGCTGGTAGAGCCAGTCGGCGGCAATTTCGAAGATCTCATACTTGTGGTTGCCGAAGATGACGGACAAAACTGCCGTCTCGCAATTGGCCACGGCCATGTTGTGCTGGAGCTGGGGCATATAGCGCTCGAGCACATCCTCCGGTTTTTTAAACGCGCTCGTATGTTTCGCCTCGAAGACGGCTCGCCCATCGTGGACGAGGCCGTCAAGCGTACACCGCCTCCAAGGGTGAATGTTGCAGGTCTGAGACCGTCCGACACCGAAAACCTTCTCGCCGCTGACCTTCTCGAACCATTGCCGATTAAAGGGCTCGGTCCATGATCCAAGCATGACCGGCAGAATGTCCTCAAGGCATTTTGGATTTCCTTCTCCACGCTTCTCTCGCCATAGTTCCAGAACTTTGTCTGGGTTTCCTGACAGGATAACATTCGCGTCGCTGCCGCCGATGCCTGAACACCTCGCACGTCGCTCCTGCTCAGTTAATCCGAGCTGTTCCAAGAGCGGCCATGTCAAGGTCGCGGCCTTACCACTACCCGAGGTTTTCCGCTTGCTTCCCACTGACTGCCTTTCCGCGGTCCGTGCTGACGACGTGGATACTGCGCCGGCTTGCTCCGTTCCGCTACGCGAAGAAACAACAGTGGGAGGCGCAATTTCTTCAGGTAAGCCGAAAATACTCATAGGTAATACCCTCTTTTAGCGAGTCTTTGTCCCACGAGTTTGCTCCCATTCCACACAACAGCAACAGAAAAGAATATGACTACTACTTGAAATAGCATTGTTTATTGCATATTATCTCGTAATCCACCGCGACGAGAGAAAAATGATTGGCTTACCGAAAGATAGAGATCACGGAGGATCAGCTGATTCAGGCACTGAAGACCGCAGGCGGTAGTACAAGCCGGGCTGCTCATTTAGTTGATGTCTCGCCTGCCACCGTTAGAAGATGGCTGAAGGCCAATCCCTCGATTCCCCACGGGGCGCAGATTGCGCAACTTGAAATCCTAGCGAACCTTGAGCGGATGAATGGCGCCGTTGTTGCCACTGTGTTCCGACGCGCCGTTTTTGAACATCACGTTCCGTCATGCATTTTGTGGCTTGACTGGCTTTCGGGCGCGAAACGATATCGCGGAAGGCCGCTACCAATGAAAGAGGATGAATTCAGCGCGCTTCGGCGAGCAAGATTCCAGACGACGGTATTCCGCTAGTCGGCTTGGCGTCGTTGCGAAGCGTGGACGAGGCGATGGGCCTTCGCCGAAGCGAACACGCCGTCTCTCAAAAAAAGTACGTCGTGGTCCGTCCCTCTGTATGGACACCTAAGGAGAAGCCGGGGATGAGACTTCGCTCTCACAAGCTGAAGAGAGTAAATGGACATCAAGCCGCTTGGCGAACGGCGCCGGACGACAACCTTGGCCCCGGCAGCAAGGTTCATCTCAATAATCAGCTCAATTTGAGCCCCTTCCATGATTTCGTCGGGCCACTGCAAGTTAGCGCCACCTCGCCCCGGACACTTCGGAACGATGAGAGCCAGCGTTCTCATGTCCAGTTTGGCGTGATGCTCCAAAATCCCGATCGCTCGGTTCGCAGGGAGCAAAGGGGGCGGGGGATAGGCCACGTGGTCGATTCGGTTGTCGCTCCGGATCCACTGTCTGATATCAGAAGCCAGAGGCAGACGGTCGCCCTTTAGGATTGCGGAGGCGGTCGAAAGTTCGCCGGTGCGCGAGTTCGAGCGGCCGCTGGATTTGACCTGGGCTTCCTTCTTCCGCCAGACTTCGGCTAAGGTTTCACCTATTTTATGGGCGGGATCAACTCGAGGAAACTCCTTCAGAATAATCTCCGCGAGCCTCTCTCGCGTTTTTCCTCGCGCCGGACCACGGTAAACCGTCCCCTTTAGACGTTCCGCCGCAGCATTGATCCGCTCGAAATGGCGCTCGCTGAGCGATCCGTTCTTGGATCCTATAATCTCCCGGGCTGATTGCCGTGACACCCAGCGCGTTCCAGTAAAATGAAGTTCGTCGCATGCCCTTCGAGTACGCGGGCACACGAAGTACCGTCTCCAGCCGAATTTCAGCTTACAAGAAGTGATCTCGACTTGTTCTACGAAGGCTTGTTCTCGAATAATCGTCTCGATTCGAAGTTTTCCCGTGTCAGCGAAAAACATGATTCCAACGGCGTGATTTTGGAAGCTGAATGTAAATTCTGCCGCCACGTCAAAGCATTGCTCGGCCCGAAGGGCTTTCATCGAAAGCCGGGGATGGGTCTGAAGTTTACGCGGCAGGAGCATGGCGATGACTCGCGGTAAGCCGCTAAGGCTGGATGGGTATATAACCCCAGTGGGCCTTTATTTTGCTTTAGAATCAACTTGGAAAATTGCGTGGCTAGCTAAGCGCCTGATCAGCCTTTGGGAGCAGCGCGTGCGAAGGGCCCCGCTCAGATATGAATGACGGTGCGGTCCGAGCGGGTGACCTTTGCCGGCGGCGGAGCGACGTACTCAAGGTGGACTGCGGTTGGAAGGCCGGGGAAGTACCACCGGATAAAAGCGCCGCCCAGGCATGAGTGAAGCCGTCGCTTCAATGTTTAAACGAGGAATACTATAAGGCCACGGTATGCTTGCATTCTTGCCCCTCGCTAGAAGATTATTAGACCTGTCGCTGCGTGCGTTAGAGGACGGAAAAGTGTCGGCTCACCAACAAAAGTTCGTCAATACGATGAGAATATTCCTCACCAACCGGCATTTAACTGGGCTAGCGGCACTATTAGCGCCAAGCCCGCTAAACTGACTAATATGTTCTGGACATCCGCCTAGAGGATCGCGCGGTCAAATTTGACAGGTAGTCGCTGCGCAAATCCCGTCGGCATAGAAATGACGGCAGCGGGGGAAGTTCGATCCGCGCGCGGTCCGTCGCCGCTGGGAAGATCACCTCGCGCAAAGAAGCGACTCCACCGCGGCCTTATGGTCGATCCTGATGTTCCAGGCATGGCTCGACCGCGCCTGAACCCGCTACTGCACGCTGAACCCCGTCACTGTGATCCGCGCTCGCCCGGTGGCATATACACCATGCCCATAACCGGTCCCGCCGCCCAACACGAAGCCGACCTCGTCCGCCTCGTCCAGCGCGGCACGAAACGCCGCGGGATGAGTCCGCGCAGATGACGACTGCAGCGCAGTCCAATTGCCGGTGAGCGGCGCGACGATCACATGTTCGCCTGGCGTGATCGGCATCTGGCTGGCAAAGGTCGCATACCAGCGATAGGTCTCAAACTCGTCCCAGCCGCTCCAGTCATCGCCCCGCCGCTGGAAATAAAGCGTGATGATCGACGGCATTCCCGGCCCGGTGGTCGGCTCGATCCGCACGCCGGGGTTGGCCTCGATCCGGTAACGCATGACGATCCGGCGCGCCCGGGCCAGCGAGCCATGGTGAAAAGTCACATAATTTACGCTGCCCGGCGCCGAGGGCAGGTCGATATACCAGCCGCCGCCGGCACTTTTCGTCGGGTGGAGCGGGACGCCGCGCGACGCATTTTCGCCATCGACGATCGGCCCGATCAGCCACGCCGCGGGCGACAGGGCAGGGGCGGGCGATCGACGACGAACTCGGGCGTCGGCACTCTGGCCAATGACCGTCAGGCCCAGCAAGGCGGCGGTCACCGCGCGTTGAGTGATGACTGATGTCATGAACGTCGCCGTAAGTATCGCTGCACCCGCCAAAAAGCCCCCGCCATTACTGGCGAGGGCTCCTTGAGATCGGATCGCTTAACCGCGTTCACCCATCGGCGCCGGCGGGGCCGGGGGTGGCGGCGGCGGCGGCGTCGGACACATCGCGTCCGCCGCAATGACCGCGCCATCGGGGCATGTCATCGTCGCGGGCGGCGGCGGCGGCGGCGGAGGCACATATTCTGCTGGCGGCGGCGGGGGCGGGGGGGGCACGATCGGCGGGCAAGTGGCGCAACCCGCCAACAAGAAAGTCCCGCTCAGCAATCCAAAAGCAATCTTCATGTTCATTCTCCCTGAACGCGCAACATGATCCCCTGGGGGGCTTGGCCGACTGACCCGCCGATGCCATGCTCTCGTGCGCGACAGACGGCAGTTCAGCCTATTATTAATGGAACGAACATTTGATGGTCCATTTTCGTTCCAGTCGTAAATTATGGAAGCATTGCAGGGGATAGCGCGTGTCCGTTTCGAAGTTCAGCCTGAGTGGAAAGGTAGCTCTCGCTCTCTCCATCCTTAGTGGTTCGTCCGCCATGGCACAGGTCGCCGCGCCCTCGCCGCCAACGCCCGCAATGGGGGCAATGCCCGGCCACGCGGGCCACGACGACAATATGGTCCCCAAGGTCCCGACCCTGCTCACCGGCTATGGTCAAGGCGGTTTCCCCATCACCACGGCCTCGCCCGCCGCGCAGGCCTTTTTCGACAATGGCATGCAGCTGGCCCATGCCTTCGCCCACAAGGCCGCGATTGCCGCGTTCGCCGAGGCACGGCGGCTCGATCCCACTTGCGCGATGTGCGCTTGGGGGGAAGCCTGGTCGTCCGGCCCGACGATCAACTATGACAAGGACGCGGCCGAGATCTCCGCCCTCGCCACCATCGCCGACACCGCCGCCAAACTCGCCAACCCCTCGACCGGGCCCCGCGTGACCCAGCGCGAACGCGACCTCATCGCCGCCCTCCAGTTGCGCTACCGCGGCAACAACGGCGACCTTGCCTTTGCCCAGGCGATGGACCGGCTCGTCACCACCTACCCGGCCGACAGTGAGATCGGCACGATTGCCGCCGACGCCTGGCTTATTGCTCCGCGTCCCCCTGGCGCGCGGACCCCAAATTCGTGGCGCTCGATGGCGCTGCTCGAAACCATCCTGGCGCGCGATCCCAACTTCACGCCCGCGATCCATTTCTACATTCACGCGACCGAGATCGCCGGCCAGCCCGCGCGCGCCGAGCCTTATGCCGACCGGCTGACCGCGCTTGCGGCCAGCGCGAGCCATCTCGTCCACATGCCCTCGCACACCTGGTATTGGGTCGGCCGTTACCAGGATGCTGCCGACGCCAACATGCGCGCCGTTGCGCTGGGCATCGCCAATGCCAAACGCCTCGGCCTTCCAGAGCCGGACGGTATCTGGGGGCTTCCATACCACGAGCATAATGTTACCTTTGGCATCGGCGCGGCGCTGATGGCCGGTGACGCGCGCACCGCCTTGGCGCTAGGCCGCCCCTTGATCGCCCGGGCGCAAATCGCGCGCGACGCCCCGGTGTTCCGCCAGATGATCAGCGCACAAGGTTATTTCGCGATCAGCCACTTCGCTGATCCGGCGGAAATGTTCGCCCTACCAGAGCCCGTCCTGCCGTTCCTCAAGGGCTATTATCACTATGCACGCGGCGAGGCGTTCGCTCGACGAGGCAATATCGCAGCTATCCGCGCCGAGGCTGCGGCCATCCCGCAGCGCGTCTCCGGCGCCGCCGGTGCTGAAGCCGCTACCTCTATGCTAGCCATTGCCCGGCTCGTCCTGGTGGGACGCGCGGCGATGCTCGAGCATGATCCGCGCCGTGCGCTTGATGCCTTCACCGCCGCCGCCCGGATCGAGGAAGGGCACGTCATGGCTGATGCGAGCGATCCCCCAGCATGGTGGTACCCCGTTCGCCGCGACGCCGCCGACGCGCGCCTCGCGATGGGCGACACTGCCGGCGCACTGCGCGATCTCGACACCTCGCTTCGCAATCGCCCGCGCGACCCAGTGGCGCTGGCGATGAAGGCTCGAGCCACGTCCATCGTGCCGCGCTGAGGCGAGCTGCCGCTTGACGAGCGGTCGCACCCACCTACGGAAGGGCAATGGACTGCACAGGCGATCATTATCGCACCTTGGGAGTCGGCAGCGATGCGACCCCCGCCGCGCTGCGGCACGCCTACCGCGAGCGCATGCGTGCGGTACACCCCGACCTCAACAAGGGCGATGACGCCGCCGCCACCGCGCGCGCAGTCAACGAAGCCTATCGAATCCTTGCCGATTCCGCCGCCCGCGCCCGCTATGACGAGAGTCGAGTAGGCCGTCCGCGTTCCTCGGCAACTCCCGGCCGCGCGCCGGCCGCCCGCCGCCCGCCAATTCGTCGACAGCTCCAATATATCGACGCGCGGGGCAAGCGCCGGCGCCAGTCGTGGGTCCCCTTCGTCGCGTTCGTCACCGTTGCGGCGGGGGCATTCGGTGCGTCGATCGCCAGCGGCCTATTCGACCCCGCGACCATGACCATCGCCAATGCCAAAATGCCCCAACCATTACGCTCTCAGGACAAACGGATAGACGAGCTGATCGAGCGGTTCGTGGTCGACGATGTGCCCCCGTCGGTGCCCAGTCCTATCGACGTCAGCGACCCTGTCCCGGGCCCGACCAACGCCACCGCGCAGGCCGAACTGGTCGCGCCCTTGCCCGCTGACATTGCCGCCGGCGCCGGTGCCTTTGCGAAAGTATCGCTCGCCACCGGGCTCGACGGCGCTCGCCGCTACAGCCAGCAATGCGAACAACGCGTCGGCAAATCACGCGCGCTCCGCGATGCTGATCGCTGCGCCGCGTTCGATTTCACCGCCGCATATGTCGATGCTGATGTCGCGAGCACCACTCACAATCCGCGCGACCCCTATTTCGCCGCGCGCAGCAAACAGGCCGAACAGCTTTACCGCCTCGTCGGAATGCCAGCCTATGGGGCGCGAGCGCGACTCTTGACGATCCGTCGCGCGGTGCTGCCAATGATCACTGACGTTGCCAGCGATTCTAGCGAGCGGCCGCGATTGGGTGGATCTTAAAGCCGACGACTTTCGTCCCGAATGCACATTCGAACGACTGCCGCCCGCCGCGCCCTTCGGTCGTTCCCCAAACGACCATCCGCTCGACCGACCGCTGCTCGACGTCGATCACATGGACCGCGCCATAAGGGGCGGCCAGCGCGCTGCACTGGCTGACCGCCGTGTCGCGCGCGCCTTCGTTGCTGACCGGCTGCCCGCGTGATGCGCTCACCGCCGCACCGACAGCGCTCGCCGCCATGCTCGCCACGCATCCGGTCAGCCCGAACGTTGTCGTTAGCGTGAGCAAAAGCCATTTGATGGGCTGCATTGGAAACGTCCTCGAATAACCGGCGAGAAAATGAAACTGCGACCCCATGGCACAGCGCAGGCGCGTTCAACTTTGCCCCCAAGTGCGCCGAGCCGTGCCCGATCATCCGGGAGAATTTTGCAATTCGTATATACGCTGTCGGGTCCTCTTTTGCTCAGAGGTTACGCGTCGTTAATCATGACCCAATGTTCCTTTAATCGAAAGTACCGATCGAGCACTAGGTTTAGCAAAGTCATGTCGAGATGGAATTGCGCAGCGGCAGGGTTACCTGTCCACCGTCCGGGCGTGGATTGTCTCCAGCGCCAACGGGCGTCATTCAACGTTTCGCCGTCGGTGAGTGCTAAGATAATTTTGTCGATTAAGACCCAGACCTCAGCTACCTTTTCGGACGCCGCATCGATAGTGACCTCACCTGCCTCGACATTGCGCAGAAGTTTGCAGCGAAATTTTCGGCAGGTCCGTGGTCGCGCGCCATAAATGGAGCAGCAGCTGCCCTCCAATCGCGAGCACGCAATCCGGAACGCCGATCCAGTACTGCGCTCAAAAACGTCGAGCCCCACTGCCCGCGCAGCACCCACTTCGTCCTCATCAAGTTCACCGTAATCGAACAGGGCGCCGGCGCAGCACAAACCACATTTCATACACAAACTATATGACACCAGCGATACCCCAGCTTCGCTCGAGCAACATGCCAACACACCTCCCCAACTCCCTGCCCCGATCTGGAATTTGAAGCATTAGATACACACCTCGCGCTCGACCACTTCTGCGACCGCGCTTTTGAGCTTTGAACCACTCCGTGATCGCCGAATGCCGTTTGGTTAAACTTACGCGACCATGGTGGCGTCGTCCAGCATGTCATATTAGCGTTCTTTGGCTTCTTTAAGTGGGACACTGTCGACGGGCTGGAGTAACCGTCGATGCTTGGCTGAGACGCAATCGCGCTCCGCCAAGGACTTCGAACGAACCGTCGAAAACGCCACCGCATGGATTGATTCTGCGTCGATCCACTCACCTACCACAGGCAGCATCGAAGCGTATCACTGCGAATGATTATGTGTCAGGCTCGAAATAAAATATCGCCGTTACTGTCCACATGCCTCTTTTCGTGAAAAAGGCCCGCATCTCGGTCGAGTTATCCCCGATACTCCCGCATATCACTGACCAAGAGCATCAGTAGTATTCTATTGTTTGGTGTATTCGGACTACACTCTTGGCGTACTGTAGAGCAAAGCTCAGATCGACTCGACAATTGGGAGAGTGATGATGAGCTTGTTACTTGATAATCCATTGGACGTGCGTTCGTACGAGGCAAAAACTGTCTGGCCAACTTTAGGTGCAACCCAATTAAGCCTGGAAGATCGCAAGATGCGCCTGTGCGGGCTTGGCGGGAGCGACGCCAACACCCTCCTCTCCGGCGATGCCGACAGGATCCTGCGGCTGTGGCAGCTCAAGCGCCAGGAGATCCCCGAGGAGGATCTGTCGGACCGACTGCAGGTAGCACTTGGGTCGTGGACCGAGCCGTTCAACCGCCAGTGGTACGAGAAGATCAGCGGCCAGTCGATCGTCGATGCGGGACTTTCGGTAACGTGCAAGAAGCATTCTTGGCGGCGCTGCCTGCTCGACGGCATCGTCGAAAACACCAACGCAGTATTCGAGGCGAAGCACACCGGGGCGTTCGTCAAGTCGGAAGAAGTGCTCGAGCGGTACATGCCCCAGCTCCAGCACAATATGGCGGTGGCGGATTGCGAGACGGCAGTTTTGTCGGTCATCTTCGGCAATCACAAATATGAGATCTTCGAAATTGCCGCCGACTGGCTCTATCAGCTAGAGCTCCTCGAGGCCGAGGAGGAGTTTTGGGACTGCGTCCAGACGGGAAGGGCGCCAGTGGCGCCGCCGGTCCCGCTTCCGCCTAAGCCTGTCGGTGTCCGGGAAGTCTGCCTCGAAGGCAATAATAGCTGGGCGTCGGCCGCCATTGACTGGCTCGAGGATCGCGAGGCGGCCAAGCGGCACGCAGCAGCGTGCGGGACGATCAAGGCCCTTGTCGAGACCGATGTCGCGCGGGCCTTCGGACACGGGATCGAAGCCAGGCGAAGCAAGTCTGGCGCCCTGTCGATCCGGGAGCTGGGCCAGTGAGGCCGCCCGACGTCTATCGCGCGATTAACGCGGTTACCGCAGCGCTTGCTGGTGAGGGTATCGCCAAGTCTCGGACCAATGCCATTGAGCTATATCAATATCGCTCTATCGACGATGTGCTCAATCGCCTTGCCCCGCTGATCGCCGAACACCGGCTGTGCATTCTGCCTCGGGTGCTTGAGCGGATAATCACCGACCGGCAAAACCCCGCTACGCCGATGCGGGTCAACGTGTTGTTGCGGGTCGCCTTCGACCTGGTCAGCGTCGAGGATGGCTCGGTTCACACAGTCGAAGCCTATGGCGAGGCACTGGACGATGGCGACAAGGGCACGGCCAAGGCGATGTCGGCGGCCTATAAGGCGGTGATGCTTCAGGCCTTCTGCATCCCCGTTGCCGGAACCGAGGATGCAGATGCCAGTACGAGCAGGCGCGTCACACCGCCATCCTTCCAGAGCGGGGAGCCGGTTGAAGGCTGGGACCAGTGGGCGAAGGAAGTTATGGAGACCCTTGGCATCTGCGAAAGCATCGCCGCGGTCGATCGGGTCCAGTCGGGCAAGCGCCCGCAGCTCAGAGCGATCAGCCGCGAGCGTCCCGACTTATACAGTGCGTTGGGCGAATGCTTTGCCCAGCAGCGGGAGTTGCTCCTCGCTCCGGCATGTCCACCTAAGAAGATGCGCAAGCCCTACGTCCGCCGCAACAAGGCGATCATCAGTAACGATCAGGTGACGAACTTCGTGCTGGTGGATGCGTAGATGCGCCTGCCCAATCGGCTCAAACAGGCACGCAGGTCCACCACCACCGAGCGCGAATGCCCCGCGCATCGGGCTTGGGTCCGCCGCCATCACTGTTGCGTCGCCGGCTGTCTCAACATCCCGATCGAATGTGCCCACATTCGCCGCGGAACCGACGGCGGGGTCGGGTTGAAGCCGTCTGACCGTTGGACGGTGAGCTTGTGTACCGCGCACCATGCCGAGCAACACAGGATCGGAGAACGGCGGTTCGAAGCTCGGCATGGGCTGAACCTGCGAGAACTTGCCACGTCGTTCGCCCTCCATTCGCCGCATCGGCAGCGATTGTGACGATGATTCAGGCGGATTACCCGGTCCGCCTTAGACAGCGAGGGCGATTGCCCAATTGGCCTGTGTGTTTTGGCGCTTTAATCTAAAGCGAGTTTAAAGATGGCTTTTAAGTTGCGAAGCTGACCCGCCGCTCCAGCAGCGCCTTGAAAGGAATTTCAAAGTAGGTTTCGAGCCAGCCGGGACGAGGCCGATCCTCCGCACATCTACGCCGCGCGTTGCGCCAAACGTTCTGACGACGGACAAATAGCAATTTTGGGCTAGTGGCCATCTCGCTCACGGCGCTATCGCTGACATAAGCAAAATCCGCGGCCGACGGGCATTCGCTAGCTTTAACTTTAAGGGAAAGACAATGGACCGCGAGCTTTCGCCTAGGCCACCGACCCTTCCTTCTTTGGCGCAATGGCTTGGCTTTGCGGGATTGGCTCCGCAGATATTGCTAGCGGCAATCGCAATTGCGAACCCTGCTAGCTTTGGACCTGGTGCGCAGAGCGCTGCGCTCGTTTATTCTGGCACGATTTTGAGTTTCATCGGAGGAGCGTGGTGGGGCCTCGCGTCCCGCCCACCGACCAACGTCCATCGGGCTATCTGGCTTATTGCGGTCATACCTTCGCTAATTGCATTTGCATCCATTGGTACCATAGCAATTGGCCTGCCGTGCAAAGTGGGTTTATTGTTTACGGGTACATCCCTGATCGCATCGCTCGGCGTCGATTACAAACTGGCCGGCAGCGGAGTGAGCCCGCCTGGCTGGCTTCGCTTGAGAGTTCCGTTGTCGCTCGGTCTCGGCGGCCTTACTATCCTCATCGCAATCTTGTCGTAGTGTCTGACAACCGCAGCCACCGCAGCGCAATCGTGCTGACTGGCCGCCTTTTCGTGCCGGAGACCAAAATGATCCGTTCGACCCTTGCCGCTTCCACGCTCATTCTGCTGTGCGCTTCGCCACTCGCGGCGCGCTTGGCCGCTTCCAACCCTGCGATCGTCGCCGCCGTCGCCGATCCGCACCGGACCGAAGCAAACCGATTGCGGGATAAGTACCGCCATCCAGTCGAAACGCTCAGTTTTTTTGGCGTAAAGTCTGAGCAGACGCTGGTTGAATATTCGCCTGGCGGCGGCTGGTACACCGAGATCCTTGCCCCGTTGCTTCATCAGCGGGGGCATTATATCGGGCTCGACGGCGATACGCCAAAGGCGCAGGCCAACCTGACCAAGATCCTGACCGGGGGCGGCACCCGCTATACTGGGGCCACTGCCGCATCGATCGACTTCGCTACGGGCAAAAGCAACGTCGCGCCGGGTACCGCTGATGTCGTGCTGACCTTTCGCAACGTCCACAACCTGATCTTCGTCGGACCGCAAACCGCGCCGCGCGTGTTCGCGGCTTTCTTCACCATGTTGAAGCCGGGCGGGACGCTCGGTGTCGTCGATCATCGCCTGCCCGAGAGCCGGGACAGCGCGCTGGAGCAGTCGAGCGGCTATCTTAAGCGATCTACTGTCTTGAAGCTGGCGACTGCGGCGGGATTCCGTCTCGTCGCAGAATCGCAGATCAACGCGAACCCGAAGGACAAGGCCGATTACCCGAACGGGGTCTGGACGCTCCCGCCGACGCTGACCGAGGGCGAAAAGAACCGCGCCCACTATCTTGCGATCGGTGAAAGCGACCGCATGACTCTGAAATTCATCAAGCCGCGCTGAGCACCGGCGAGCCGAAGGAACGTATTGCGGCCTGTGCCCTAGCCCTTCACTGATCCGCGATGGCGGATAATCCCATGCTCCTCGCAGTCAAGGATCTCGGCAAGTCGGTTCCGGGACCGCGACTACTGTTTCGCACGCTCGACCTCGACGTCGCGCCGGGCGAATTGGTCGCGATCATCGGCGAGTCGGGGGTCGGCAAGTCGACCCTGCTCAACATCCTGGCCGGGCTCGACGAAGCCGACGCGGGCCGCGTCGTGATCGACGGTATCGAACTTGGCGCCCTTGACGAGAGCGCGCGCACCCGCCTTCGTCGAGAGAAGATCGGCTTTGTCTTCCAAGCCTTCCATATTCTGCCCTATCTGACGCTCGTACAGAATGTAGCGCTGCCGCTGGTATTGGTCTCGCCCGACACTGGCGTCGCGCACGCCCGCGCGCAGGCGATGCTAAAAGCGGTTGGACTGGACGGACGAAGCGACGGCTATGCGCGCGACCTGTCGGGCGGCGAGCTGCAGCGGGTCGCGATCGCGCGCGCGCTGGTTCATCGCCCGGCCCTGATTCTCGCCGACGAACCGACCGGCAATCTCGATCCCGAAACGGCGGCGCGGGTGCTGTCGCTGTTCGCGGATGCGATTCGGGAACAGGGCGCGGCGGGCGTGATGGTGACCCATTCGGCAGCGAGTGCGGCGATCGCCGACCGGGTGCTGACGCTAGGTCTGGACGGACTGGTCGAACGACGTGGCCGCTGACGATAGCCTATGGTCGGGGCGGCTCGCACTCGGCTGGCTGATTGGCGGCGAGTGGCGCTTTCACCCAGCCCGTTTCATCATGACGGCAATCGCAATCGCGGTCGGCGTGGCGCTCGGCTTCGCGGTCCATCTCGTCAACGGATCGGCGCTAGCCTCGTTCGACGGGGCGATGCGCGAGGTTAATGGCGCTGCCGAGCTGACGGTCCGCGCGACCAGCCCGCTCGGGATGGATGAAAACCTCTACCCGCGCGTGGCCCTTGCGGCGGGCGTTGCCGACGCCAGTCCGGTCGTCCGGCTCGATGCACGCATCGGCTCCGTCCGGCTGACGCTGCTGGGGGTCGACGTCGTTCGCGCTGCTGCGGTGACTCCGTCGCTAGTCGGCATCGCGCCACGCGAGCCGGACGCCGCCGACAATGCGACATTTGACGAGCGCGCGTTATTTCTTTCGCGCGCCGCTCTGACGCGATTGCGGGTTGCGATTGGCGCGCAAGTCGTGGTCGTGGCCAACGGTCGCTCGGTGCCGCTGCGCGTTGCCGGAACGCTGCCGGCTGCGGGCGGTACGGCGGCGATCGGGGTGATCGACATCGCCGCAGCGCAGTGGCGGTTCGGGCGCTTGGGTCGCATTGACCGGCTCGACCTGCTGCTTTTAGACCATGCCACGGCAGCGGCGGCGCTCAGGGCGTTGCTGCCGTCCGACGCGCTTCTCTCAACCGCAGAGGCACAAGGCGCGCAGGGCGAGTCGCTGTCACGTGCCTATCGAGTAAATCTCGATATGCTCGCTCTCATTGCTCTCCTGACTGGCGGCTTTCTGGTCTATTCGGCCCAATCGCTGTCAGTCGTTCGCCGCCAGCGCACCTTTGCACTGCTCCGGACGCTGGGAATGCCGCGGGGCACCGTCATCGCCGCGATTGTCGTCGAAGGGCTGGCGATCGGACTGGTCGGCGCATCGGTCGGACTCGCGGCCGGCTACGCGATGGCGTGGGCGGCGCTGCACTGGTTCGGGGGCGATCTCGGCGCGGGCTATTTCAGCGACGGTACCGTGCACATCGTTTTCCAGCGCGCAGCGGCGGCGGGCTTCTTCGCGCTCGGTCTGGTCGCAGCTATTCTTGGCAGCTTCCTTCCCGCGCGCGTCGCTGCACGGGCGGCGCCCGCTGCCTCTTTAAAGAACGCCGGCGACGTGATCGACCCACGCCAGCCGGTCGCCTGGTGGCCGTCGGCGACGCTGCTGGTTACCGGCGCAGCTTCCTCACTGCTTCCCGCGATCAACGGCCTGCCGCTGTTCGGGTACGCGGGCATGGCGCTGATGCTTGCAGGAGGCGTCGCGGGCGTACCTTGGTTTGCGCGGACGCTGCTGTCGCCGCTTGCACGGCGGTCGCACGGCAGCGTGCCCGGGATGCTCGCGATCCGCCATCTCCATGGCGCCCCCGGCGAAGCAGCGACGGCGCTGTGCGGGATCGTCGCCTCAACCGCGCTGATGATTGCAATGGCGACGATGGTCACCAGCTTTCGTGGCGCAGTCGACGACTGGCTCGGCCAGGTGCTGGGCGCGGACCTGTACATGCGTACAACCACAGGCGCGAGTTTTGACCCCGCTACGCGACGCCGGCTGGCAACGACCCCTGGGATCGCCTCCCTCGCGTTTAGCCGCCAAATCCCGCTCACCATCGCCGCCGATCGCCCGCCACTCATCCTGATTGCGCGGCCCGAGCGCGGTGGTCGCGATCCCCTGCGAGTTCTGATCGGGCGCGCGCCGACCCTGGCCCCCGGCACGTTACCGATATGGGTCTCGGAGCCGGCGCAGCGCCTCTACGGCTGGGATCCGGGAGAGCGCATCGTGCTGCCGATCGCGGGCCGGACCAGCTTTGTGGTCGCCGGCGTGTGGCGCGACTATGGGCGCCAAAGCGGGGCCGTCCTAATCGATGAAGGCGATTATCAGCGCATGACCGGCGACGACGGGCGCGACGAGATTTCGGCAATGATCGAGCCCGGCCGGCAACCCGCGCTGGTAGCGCGCGAGATGACGGCGCGTCTTCCCGCCCTGCTTCGCGATCAGGTCGAGGTCACACAACCCGCGACACTCCGGCGGCTTGCGCTTACGCTGTTCGACCGCAGCTTCGCGGTCACTTACCTGCTAGAAGCAGTCGCGATCCTCGTCGGGCTTGCCGGAGTCGCCGCGACGATGTCAGCGCAGACCATCGCGCGCGAGCGGGAGTTCGGCATGTTGCGTCATCTGGGACTGACTCGCGGCCAGTTGACCACAATGCTGGCGACCGAGGGCGCGATTGTCGGTCTGACCGGCGCACTTGCCGGCATCGGCCTCGGGCTGGCGCTTGCCCAGGTGCTCATCCACGTCATCAACCCGCAGTCGTTCAACTGGACGATGGCGACGCGCATCCCGATTGGCACGCTGGCCGGGGTCGCGGCAGCGCTGACCGGCGCGGCAGCAGCGACTGCCGTCTTAGCCGGGCGGCGTGCGACCGCGAACAGCGCAATTCAGTCGGTGCGGGAGGATTGGTGATGAACCGTCTGCGGATCCTCGTCGGCTGGCTCGCGGCGATCGCCATCGCGGCGCCGGCGGCCACGCCCTACCCGGTAGTGCGGCCCGGCGTCGTGCTGCGCTTCCCCGCGGATCACGGCGCGCACCCGCAATTCCGCACCGAATGGTGGTACGTCACCGGTTGGCTGCGCACCACGTCGGGCCGTGATATCGGTTTCCAGGTCACCTTCTTCCGTACCCGGCCCCAAGGCAGTGAGGGCAACCCCAGTCGCTTCACCGCGCAGCAGCTGATGTTCGCGCACGCGGCGTTGTCTGATGCCGTCACCGGCCGGCTAATGCACGGCCAACGCGCGGCGCGGGCAGGCTTCGGACTCGCCGGCGCGCGCACCGGCGATGCAGACGTCAAGATCCGTGACTGGCGGTTGCAGCGTTCGCCGGACGGGCGCTGGGCGACGCGAGTGAACGTTGATGGTTTCGGGCTGGCGCTCGACTTCCAGCCAATTCAGCCACCGCTGCTTCAGGGCCAAGACGGCTATAGTCGCAAGGGGCCGGACCCAAAGCAGGCCAGCTATTATTACTCGATCCCCCATTTGCGGGTCAGCGGCCGCGTCCGTCGCGGTAACCATCTCGAAGCCGTGACCGGCGAGGCCTGGCTCGACCGGGAGTGGTCGTCCAACTACCTTGCCCCCGACGCCCAGGGCTGGGACTGGACCGGGATAAATTTCGACGACGGATCGGCGCTGATGGCGTTCCGGATCCGCCGTAAGACTGGTGGCACGATCTGGGCTGGCGGCACCTATCGCCGGCCGGACGGCACGGTCGCGGTGCTCGGACCCGGCGATGTCAGCTTTCGCACGCTCGCTAATTGGCGAAGTCCGGATACCGGTGCGGTTTATCCCGTCAAGCAGCAACTCGGCATCCGCATCGACGGCCGCCTGGCAAGCTGGACCCTGAAGCCGCTGTTTGCCGCGCAGGAACTCGATTCGCGGCGAAGTGGATTACCAGTCTATTGGGAAGGCGCGGTCAGCACGCGCGGCGGTCGTGGCTATCTTGAACTGACAGGCTACGACCGGGCACTTAAGATGTAACCCGACGCTTGCCCCCTTATTGAAACTAAATATCACCAATCGATCTTGACCCACGCCTGCGAAGGGTTCGAAGGCAGCGGGAGAATACGCTAATCGTGCATGCGGCGACGCAAAAACCACAGCGCCATCCCCACGATGGTCAGCACGATTGGTACCGAAACCGCTACGGCGATATTATGTTGGAGTCCCGGTACAGCCGCCAGCACGTAGCTGACAAGCGCGACCATATAATAGCTAATCGCGACGACCGAGAGGCCCTCAACCGTCTGTTGCAGCCTCAGCTGCAAGTCAGTGCGGCCGTCCATCGAGGTCAGCAGATCGCGGTTCTGCTTGGCCAGCGCGATGTCGATCCGCGTCCGCAGCAGCTCACTGGTCCACGCCGCCCGCTGCAGCAGATCCTCGATCCGCGCCGAGAAGGAATCGCAGGTTCGAACTGCCGGCATCAGCCGTCGCTCGGTAAAGTCGGCTAGGCTCTGGAAGCCGCGGATCGGGACGATGCGAAGGCTGTCGAGCCGGTCCTTGCTCAGCTGCGCGTAAGCGCGCGTCGCACTCATCCGATAACGGGTCTCGGCCGCGAGCCGCGCCAGCTCCGCCGAAAGAAAAGTAAGTTCATCGAGCAGTTGATCGTCTTCCGACGTCCGTTCGGACACGTCATGAGTCAGCCCGGCCAGCCGTGATTCGAGTTTGGTGACCGAAGGCGTCAAACGCTGCGCGAGCGGTAACCCGAGCAGAGCCATGTTGCGATAATTGCCCAGCTCCTGCAGCCGCAAGACAAGCTGCGCCGGCTCGTCGCGCTCGAGACCGCGATCGAGAACAAGCAAACGTCCGAACCCGTCGGGATTGAGTCGAAAATCGGAAATGATCCGCGCCAGTCCATCGGCCACGTCGCAAGCGACAATTGCGTCGGGTGCGAACCAACGCTCGAGAGCTTCCGGAATTCGATTTGGCGAGGGATCGGGAACCAGCGCAACCTGGGTAGCGCGAACGGTCTCGCCCGGCATCTCTGCCAGTAGGGTCGAGATGACCGGCTCGAACAGTTCGGGATCGAACGATGCCTCGGCGTCGCCCGGACAAAGCAGCGTGTAGGTTGCAAATTCGGTGTGCCGTTCCCATACCAGCACGAACTTGCCGATCTCGATTACACCATATTTCGCCGAAATCGGGACAAGCTCGCGTCCCGATCGAGAAAGCTTGTCGATATGGGACCGCGCGTCGACCATCTCCGCTTCGCCCAGAACCGTGACAATCTGAACCATTCGGTAGGGCGCGGTAAAGCTTGGCAACCTTCTAAGGTGCATTTCCTCCGATAGCGCGGCGCGCAAGGGATGGTTGCGAACGATCATACGGGTCTGTCCGTCGCCCTGACGGAAAGGCCCCAGCCACGCTTGAGAGACAAATCAGCCCGATCCTGCCATCCGAAACGACACACAATATCTGGTTTAAGATTGTGCGAACGGCGGTATGCTGGATACCATGGACAGGACAGGCAGCTGACCGAATGCCGAGGCCCGACCTCTTTCCTCGCGACGATCGCCACATTAATCTTGTGACTGATAACCCTGTCCCGTCGATAATCAGCGATCCGCGGTTGCCCGATAATCCGATCGTCGCATGCAATGCCGCATTTTGCGATCTGACGGGATACTCCACCGCGGAAGTAATCGGGCGAAACTGTCGATTCCTGTCGGGCCCGGCGACTGAACCGTGGCTTACCGAGAAAATTCGTCGGGGGGTGCACGAGCATCGCCCGGTGCTCGTCGAGATCCTCAACTACAAGCGAAACGGCCAACCGTTTCGAAACGCAGTTTTGGTCGCGCCCATTTACGATGAGCATGAAGAACTGCTGCATTTCTTGGGTACGCTGGTCGAAATCGATGCGAATGCATCCTCTCAGTTGAGCATGCGACGGATCCGCGCCGCAAAAATGCTTAAGTCGCTTTCGCAGCGCCAAGTGCAAGTGTTCCAGCTGGTCGCCAATGGCCTGCTGAACAAGCAGATCGCGGCCGAACTCGGCCTGGCCGAATCGACTGTCAAGATGCACCGCACCATACTCATCAAACGGCTGGGGCTTCATACGACTGCTGACCTCATTCGTCTCGCCGTCGATGCCGGATTTTAGGCCCTGCGGCGTATAGCTCGGCGCGCTCGCATCGCGTTTTTGCTGGCCGAGATGAAGCAAAAGACGAGGGTATTGCTGCCCTCGGCCGCGCTATTCTTGTATCAGACTTTGGGTAGCAACACCGCGTCAATCGCGTGAATGACGCCGTTCGAACAAGCTATATCGCCAGTCACTACCTTGGCGCCGTCGACCGTTATGCCGTCGGTGCCATCGACGTGAATGGTGATGCCGCCAGCCGTAGCCGGGTCCATCACTTGGCCGATAACGTCCACAGTCATGACTTTTCCCGGGATGACGTGAAGCAGTAGGATCGCGATCAGCTTCGCCTTGTTCTCGGGTCTGATTAGCTCATTGACAGTGCCCGGCGGAAGCCCGGCGAAAGCGTCGTCGGACGGAGCAAATACGGTAAAAGGACCCTCGCTTTTCAGCGTTTCGACAAGACCGGCTTTCGTTGCTGCGGCAACAAGTGTAGTGAAAGAGCCGTCAGCAACGATCGTATCGATGATGTCATGAAAAGGAACGGCCATATTTCATCCTTGTTCAGGGTACGTTTCGGGAGCTTACAAACACTCTGGTTCGGCAAAATTGCCGGGCCGCCGCGGCGTTAGCCGCCCGCAACGGGGTGGCACTTGATAGCATGGCGATCAATACGAGCTTTAGACTACCTTGTGCTGGACAAGGCCTACACGACCCCAAGCAGAAAGGCCTGTACAGCGGCGTAGCCCAAAACTATCGACACACACACGGCGCGGCACTTCCGTCCAACAGCGCAAGGCTGCCGGCGGTGCGTAAGGCACCCAGGTGTTTAGGTGTTTAGTCCCGTTCTGTAGCGGTACAGGCCGACGTTGAGTTGACTTGCACCACACCGGGTTTGCCGGATCCTCGGCTCCGCTTTTACTTCTTCATTTTCATGCTGGGAGGGAGCTTAGCTTCGAGTAGCGCCACAGTATCTGGTAAAAATGCAAGGCGTTGCTTCTGAACGGCGTTTTTGCGCTTCAAAGCCCTCAGACTAACAATTTCGTCAAGCATTTTGTCCCGACGTTTCGCGATATTATTGCACAGATCATACGACTCTTGGTCCATTGGACCAATAATAGAAATTTCGAGCGTAGGGGGATCGATCTCGATGTCATCAGGGTGCGGAATGAGCAGCGGCGGCTCTCTCCCCGCTTCCTTTGCCCGCTTCAATGCCGCCTCTCCATCCATCTTCAAGTACATGAAGAACTTGACGCTCTCTTCGACTTCCTTGCGCTTGGCAGCTTCGGCGGAACCTAGAAGCTGGCTTACCAAACGCATTGCCGTAGCTCCGCCCTTGCTAGCATCAAGCATTAAGCGACGTGTGTGCACTTCGCGCATGGTCAGTTTTATTTCACGCCCATTTTCCCTGACCGTCACCACGCGATCGGCCTCCTCAAGGAGGGCGGCCTGCGAAGGGTTCGAAAGATAGCGTCCCGCGGCAACCGCATCGCGGCGACGCCTCGACGAGCCTTTCGGATTGCCCGACTGCCCCGGCGCGAACCGGTGCTGGACCGGCGCACACTTGTAGCCGACGCGCTCGCCGGCGGGCTCATCATCGCTTTGGCTGCCGGGCTCAGGGTCACCATCCTCGCTCATATCTCTACCTCCCGCCCCACTAACCGCTCCTCGGCTTCGTCCTCGAACGTGGCACCTGATGATAAAAGAACGGCTCGCTTGCCGGTGAGCGTCTCCCATCGCCGCACGATGGTGTCACAATAAAGCGGGTCATATTCTATAAGACGCGCAATCCGCCCGGTCTTGTCGGCGGCAATGAGCGTACTGCCCGAGCCGCCGAACCCGTCAAGCACGATCTGGCCGCGCTTCGAGCAGTCGCGGATTGCATCAGCAATCATCGCAACCGGCTTGACGGTCGGATGCATGGCAAGCTCTGTGTCGCGCGACGCCGACATGCTCGATATGCCAGCATAGTCCCAGACATTCGTGCGATATCGTCCGGTCTCGCCAAGCCCGAAGCTATTGGTATGCTCCGCGGTCCCGGCCTTGAACACAAAGATAAGTTCGTGCTTCGAGCGGTAGAAAGATCCCATCCCTCCGTTGGTCTTGTTCCATACGACAAGATTCTTGAGCTCGGTAAACGCCGTATGTCCCGCTTCGAGCAGCTCGCCCATGTGGCGCCAGTCCATGCACACGAACGCAATCGCGCCATCACACATTACCGCTGAAGTCGCCGACAGCGATTCGATCAAGAATGCGGTAAACTGCGATTGGCTCATTTCGCCGCTGGCAAACGCGAACTCGCGATGCCTGACTTTGCCCAGCCCCGACACATGCCCGTCGATAGCAACATTGTACGGGGGATCGGTGAACACGAGATCGGCGCGCTCGTCGCCAAGCAGCGCAGCGTAATCGCTCGGACTGCGGGCATCGCCGCAGATCAGCTTGTGACGCCCTAGCTGCCAGACGTCGCCCCTCCTGGTGACAGCCGGACCGGTCACAGCCGGTACCGCATCCTCAGGCGCATCCTGTCCTGAAGGATCGCTGTCGCCAGCCTCGTCAAGCACCAAATCAATTTCGGCTAGACTGAACCCGGTCAGTTCAAGGTCGAAGTCCAAGTCGATCAATCCCTGGAGCTCGATCGCCAGGATCTCCCGGTCCCAACCCGCATTGAGCGCAAGCTTGTTGTCCGCAAGGACATAAGCGCGCCGCTCGGCACTGGAAAGATGTGATAAAGCGAGGGTTGGGACCGTGGCCATTCCGAGTAGCTTTGCGGCCTCAAACCGCCCATTGCCCGCGATGATCTCGCCGGCGTCTGATACCAGCACCGGATTGGTAAAGCCGAACCGACGAATGCTCTCGGCGATCTGCTTGATCTGCTTTTTCGAGTGTGTCCGTGCATTGTTATCATATGGTCTCAGCGCAGCGACGTCGATTTCAATCAATTCCTGTTTCATACGATCACGCTCCCCGGTCCCCGATCGCGCTGAAAGGTTAACATGAATAATAGCCCACGATTTGCAAGAGCAGATCGGCAAATAGCGACGTCATAACTCCGCCGCTATCCGACCCGTAGTGGTTTCTATAAAATCTATTTAGACCTCGCCTTGGGCGCTAGCATCGCTAGTCGTATCGGGCGAGCAGGGGCTCTTCTCAGTAGTGGCAAGCCTTGCCGCACGAGGAGGAGAGCGTTTCGTAGCCCAAGAGAAGACTCTCGAAATCGCGACGGACGCGCGTGAAGGCTTAGCTTGAACTCAAGCGCCAGACGCCCTGCAGGATCACCTCTGACTAGACCATGCAGCGGCGCGACTTGGCGTAGTCAAAAATCGTGCCTCACCCAGCGCCCTCGATTTCGGGCAATCCGCGCGCAGTCCCTGCCGGTCTTTGCAACATTCCCTGGCGCCCATAGCGATTTCGCTGCTGGCGTTCGCAAAATTCCCTGCTGATTTCCGACCCCGCTCATTGGTCATACGCAATCCTAAGCGCAACGCCCTCAGGAAAGCCGAAAATCCGCGTTTTTGGTTGCGTGATTTGGTCGGGGGACGGCCGAACCCGCGTTGCGTATGCAAAAATATTCCCTGCTAACCTATGGCCGCAGGGAAATATGTGACGAATCGCAGCTGGGTCGAACCGCCCGAGGAGCTCAGAAGCTATCCCTAAGTGGCAACGCTCAAAATCATCCGATCATCAAACTTACATGTGCAGCCACTTGCGTGAGGATTGCTCATCGCGGGGCGCTAAGAGCTAAGCTTGGTCGAAATGACGGCGTAAATTGGCGAGAGATGCCTCGTGGGTCATGTCGAGGTGGAGCGGGGTCACGCTGACAAAGCCGTCGGCGATCGCCTCCAGGTCGCTGTCGTGCGCCGGGCTGGCCTGCGCCGGGCCCAGCCCGAACCAGTAATAGTTGAACCCGCGCGGATCGGTCCTCTTGACCACTTCGGCGCGGCCATAGTCGCGGCGGCCCTGGCGGCAGATTCGCACGCCCTTGACCGCATCGGCAGGGCAGGCGGGGAAGTTGACGTTGACCAGCGTTCCCGCCGCCATCCGCGTCTCGATCAACGGCGCCAGCACTCGGCTGGCCCACGCCCGCGCCGTATCGAACGGTACCGCATTGCCCATATCGTCGCGGCTCGTCGCCTGGCTCAGTGCGATCGCCGGGATTCCCGCCAGCGCGCTCTCCATCGCTGCCGACACCGTGCCCGAATAGGTTACGTCCTCGGCCAGGTTGGCGCCGCGGTTGATCCCCGACAGGATCAGGTCCGGCTTGTGCTCCTTCATCAGTTCGCCCAGCGCCATCAGCACCGCATCGGTCGGCGTACCCGTCACGGCAAAGCGCCGCTCGCCGACCTTGCGCAGCCGCAGCGGACGCGACAATGTCAGCGAATGACCCGCCCCCGACTGGTCCTCGGCGGGGGCAACGACCCACACATCGTCGCTCAGCGCCGCGGCGATCTCGGCCAGCAGGATGAGCCCAGGGGCGGCGACTCCGTCGTCGTTGGTAAGCAAGATGCGCATGCACCGCCTTTGGCCTGCCCGGCGCCACATCGCAACAAGTTGCGCCTGCGACCAAAACGCAACAACCTCGGTTATTCTCTCGCCATGACCCGGCCAGATGTCGCTCAGCGCTTGTTAAGCTTGAAAGGCGATATTATAGGCGCAGGCGGGGACCACCGGCCGTCGAGGTAAACCTCGAGAAAGCCAGTGAATTCACGTTGCAGCGAGCGGGTTGGCCCGACGTTGGCAAGGTGGGCGTTGAGTGGGGAGAGAAGCATGGCGACCGCGCTCGTAGACATTTTCGAAGCTGGCCCGGACCGGTTCGATGCCCTCATGCTGGACGATGGCTACGCGCCGTCGGACAGCGAAGACTTCATGAACCCAAACCAGAAAGCCTATTTCCTGCGCAAGCTTCGCGCCTGGAAAGAATCGATCGTCGAAGAATCCCGCGCGACCATGGCGCAGCTCCAGGTCGACAGCCTGCGCGAGCCCGACCTTGCCGATCGCGCATCGAGCGAGACCGACTGGTCGATCGAGCTTCGCACTCGCGACCGCCAGCGCAAGCTGATCGCCAAGATCGACAGCGCCGTCCGCCGCCTGTTCGACGATGAATTTGGCTATTGCGAAGTGACCGGCGAACCTATCAGCCTCGCCCGCCTTGAAGCCCGCCCCATCGCGACGATGAGCCTCGAAGCCCAGGAAAAGCACGAACGGATCGAACGCGTCAGCCGCGACGATTAGCTTTGGCAATTGGGATTAGTCGTCCTTGCGAGAAGCGCAGCGACGAAGCAATCCAGCGGCTTAGGGGTGGATTGCTTCGCATCGCTCGCAAAGACGGGTTTGTGCAAGAAACCTAAATGCCCAGCATCACGTCCTTCACGCGAAGCTTGGCCTTTTTCAGCTCGTGGAGCCTTGTGTCATCGGGGTGAGGGCGGTGTTCTTCATCGTCGATCCGGGCCTGAATCGCGGCATGCTTCACGTTGAGCGCCTGGATGTGCGTGTCGATTTGGGCCTTGTCCATAGGTGATGGTCCCTTTCCGATGTTCGCTTGGGTTGCCCAATAAACCACAGTTTCGGCGACCTGTCGCGCGCAGATCGATCCGCTCGTCCCATCCTCCGCGCGCCCCGTCCTTGCCGAGTGACGCGGCCCCCGCCACGCGCTATGGGCAGCCAGCAATGAACGACGACGACCTTCCCGAGATCCTCAACATGCTCAAGGCCGAGCATCGTCGCCTCGACGCCGAGATCGACATCATGCGCGGTGCGGGGAATTGCGACCCGCTCGAACTGGCGCGGATGAAAAAGCGCAAGCTTGGCCTCAAGGACGAGATCCAGTCGCTCTCCGACCGCCTCGTCCCCGACATATTGGCCTGATCGACGATCCCGCGACGGGACGAAATCGTCCTGTTCTGGTGCATCATTGCTCGTTCGGGCGTTTCCTCCCCGTCCAGTCCATGGCAAGAAGGACCAATGGAGCCAACCGACCCGCGCATTGGCGCCCGCATCACGCCGCGCCTGATCGACTCGCTTTACACCGAGGCGATGCTGCTCGCCGACGAGGCGCGGGGCTATTTCGACGAGGCCGGGCGTGACGAGCGAATGACGCTTGATCCCTTCGCTCGCGTCGGCTTCGCCTGCGAATCGCTCAAAGTGACGACCCGCATCATGCACATCGTCGCCTGGCTGCTGACCCAGCGCGCGGTCGAAAGCGGTGAGATCACCGGCACCGACGGCCGCCGCCCCGAACGCCGCCTCGGCCACGCCGGGACGAGCGACGAGGCGATCGTCGCGCTGCTTCCTGCCGCTGCCCGGCGCCTCATCGCTGCCAGCAGCGATCTTTACGCCCGCGTCGCACGGATCGACGAGCAGCAGCTGGCCGACGAACCCGCCACCAGCCCCGCCCGCGCGCTGATGGGCCGGCTCGAGCGCGACCTGGTGTGGATCAAGCACTGAAAATACGCGCCGACCAGTTGCTGGTGGCGCAGGGGCTCGCCGAAAGCCGAACTCGCGCGCAGGCGCTCATTCTCGCTGGCAATGTCTTCGCCGGGGACAAGCGCGTCGCCAAGGCTGGCGAACTCATCGCCGAAGAGGCCGCGCTTCGGGTCAAGGGCCGCGACCACCCGTGGGTCTCGCGTGGCGGCATCAAGCTTGCCCACGGCCTCGACCATTTCGGCTTTGATGTCACCGGCGCGACCGGGCTCGACATCGGCTCGTCGACCGGGGGCTTCACCGACGTGCTGCTCAGCCGCGGCGCGACCAAAGTCTTCTCGGTCGATGTCGGCACCAACCAGCTGGCGTGGAAACTGCGGCAGGACGACCGCGTCGTCGTGATGGAGCAGACCAATGCCAAGACGCTGTCGAAGGCGACAGTGCCGGACACGGTCAATATCGTCGTATGCGACGCCAGTTTTATAGGGCTTTCCAAGGTGTTGGGCCCGGCACTCGGACTCGCTGAAAAAGGCGCAAAACTGATCGCGCTGGTCAAGCCGCAGTTCGAGGCGGGGCGCGGCGAGGTCGGCAAGGGCGGGGTGGTGCGCGATCCCCTGATCCATCAAAGAGTATGCGACGAAGCCGCAGCGTGGGTCACATCGCAGGGCTGGTCGGTTGTTGGCGTCGAGACGAGCCCGATTACCGGGCCCGAAGGCAATGTCGAATTCCTGCTCGGCGCGACAAAAGGATCTGGCGATGGAGATGAATGACGCTAATCGCGACGACCGCGGCGTGTGGAAAAAGGCGGCGATCACCGTCCCAGCAATCGTCATCGTCGGCTTCCTCATGGGCATCGTTTCCAACAGCGGCTTTGCCAATGGCTGGTACGCCAATCTTGCCACCCCCAGCTTCCAGCCCCCTGGCTGGGCTTTCGGGGTTGTGTGGACGACGCTCTACACAATGATGGGGATCGCACTCGCGGTCGTGCTCGACGCGCCTCGATCAGCGCAGCGATCGGCCGCGTTGACCCTGTTTGCCATCCAGCTCCTCGGGAATTTCCTTTGGTCGCCGCTGTTCTTCGGCGCGCACGCAATCGACGCCGCGCTGATCCTGATCACCGCGACCACCGTGCTGGTCATCGTCACGATCATGCGCTTCTGGCGCGTTCGCCCACTGGCGGGGGCGCTCCTGCTTCCCTATCTGGCATGGTTGTGCCTGGCGACCGCGCTCAATTATGAGACCGGCCGCCTCAACCCGCAAGCGGACAGCCATCCGCTCGGACTGACAGGAGGAATGTGATGCAATCGGAAAATCGCCTGTTCGAAGATTTCGTCAAGATGATGAACGGCGCCGCCGGGACGATCGCCGGCATGGGCCGCGAGGCCGAAGCCTCGATGCGTGAGAAGTTTCGCGAAGCCATGGGCGGCGCCGACTTCGTGTCGCGTGACGAGTTTGACGCGGTGAAAGCCATGGCCGCCGCCGCGCGCGATCATAACCAGGCCCTGGAAGCCCGCATCGCCGCGCTCGAAGCCAAGGCCAAGGCAAAGGCCGGCCCCAAATCGGGCGGTCCGGTCGACGGAGGCACGATCTGACCGAAGCGGTAATCAGTGACGACGGCGAGGATGGCGCGCCGATCGAAGTGCTCGAACAATATTTCGATGCGCGCGGCTGGGCCTGCGAGCGGACCGGGGACGGCGAGATCGTCGCCTCGGCCAATGGCAGCTGGGCGCAGTATGAACTTCGCGGCGTCTGGCGCCAGGACGACCAGGTGCTTCAGTTCCTCGCGTTCCCCGACGTCAAGGTCGGCCCCGAAAAGCGCGCCGAAATCTACGAGACCCTCGGACTGATTAACGAGCAGCTGTGGCTCGGCCACTTCGAGCTGTGGTCGGGGTCAGGCCTGATCGTCTTCCGCCACGCCGCGCTGGTCAGTGAGAGCGACGGGCTGACTTTCGAACAGGCCGAAGCCATCGCCGAGGCCGCGATGGAGGAATGCGAGCGCTTCTACCCCGTCTTCCAGTTCGTGCTTTGGGGCGGAAAATCCCCCGCCGAGGCGATTTCGGCCGCACTGATAGATACGGCCGGCGAGGCGTGACGCCATGACGTCATTTCCTGACCCCACTTGGCTCGTTGGCTGCGGCAATATGGCCGGCGCCATGGTCGCGGGCTGGCACAAGGCCGGGGTCGACCTGTCGTCCGTAACCGCGATCCGTCCCAGCGCCACCCCGGTCGAGGGCGTCCGCACCGTTGCCATGCTCCCCGACGGCCCGCCGCCGGCGTTCGTCATGCTCGGCTTCAAGCCCCAGAAACTTGACGAGGTCGCCCCAAGTCTTGCCCCGCGCATCACCGACTCCACGCTGGTCGTGTCGCTCCTCGCCGGGGTCGAGGCCGCTACCCTGCGCCAGCGCTTCCCCACCGCCCGCGCCATCGTCCGCGCCATGCCCAACCTGCCCGTCGCCCAGCGCCGCGGCGTGACTGCGCTCTATTCGGCCGACGGCGACAAAGCGTTAGCCGAGGTCGAAGCCCTCATGACGCTCCTCGGCGTCGCCCCGCGCGTCGCCACTGAAGACCATTTCTCCGCCATTGGCGCGGTCGCCGGATCGGGCCCGGCCTATGTCGCGCGCTTCGTCGCCGCGCTGGCCGCGGGCGGGGAGGGGATTGGCCTCGACGCCGACCTCGCCCGCCTGATCGCCACCGAAACCCTGCTCGGCACTGCCGCGATGATCGCCGCCGACCCGATCGACATGACCGAACTCGCCCGCCGCGTCGCCAGCCCCAACGGCACGACCGAGGCCGGCCTCGCCGTGCTCGACGCTCCCGATGGCCTCGCACCGCTCCTCGCCCGCATGCTCGCCGCCGCGATCGCCCGCGGCCACATACTTGCCGCCGCTGCCAGGCGCGGTTGATCCCGCGCGCCTCCTCGCCTAATCGCAGCCGCAGCAAAAGGGGCAGACATGGTTGACGAGCGCACTTTCGACGATCGCGACGGATTTATCTGGTTCGACGGCAAGCTCGTGCCGTGGCGCGAGGCCAACGTCCACATCCTGACCCACGCCATGCATTACGCCTCGGCGGTGTTCGAAGGCCAGCGCGCCTACGATGGCACCATCTTCAAGTTGTCCGAGCATAGCGCCCGCCTCCGCAACAGCGCCGCAATCCTCGGCTACGACCTGCCATGGAGCGTCGCCGAGATCGACGCTGCCTGCAACGAGACTCTCGCCGCCAATGGCCTGACCGACGCCTATGTCCGCCCGATTGCGTGGCGCGGGTCCGAGCAGATGGGGGTCTCGGCGCAAAAGACGAAGCCGCACCTCGCCGTCGCCGCCTGGGTGTGGGGCAAATATTTCGATCCTGACCTTGCCGCGCGCGGCATCCGCCTCGACATCGCCGAATGGCGCCGTCCTGCGCCCTACACCGCGCCGACCGCGTCAAAGGCCAGCGGGCTCTACATGATCGCGACCATGTCGAAGCATCGCGCCGAGGACCGCGGCTACAACGACGCGCTGATGTTCGACTGGCGTGGGCAAGTCGCCGAAGCGACCGGCGCCAACGCCTTCTTCATCCGCGACGGGGTTATCCATACCCCGACCCCCGACTGCTTCCTCGATGGCATCACTCGCCGCACGGTCATTGACCTTGCCCAGAAGCGTGGCATCGACGTCGTCCAACGCACTATCTGGCCCGAGGAACTCGAGACATTCCAGCAGATGTTCCTCACCGGATCGGCCGCCGAAGTCACCCATGTCGGCTCGGCCGGCCCATGGAATTTCGAAGTCGGCGACCTCTCGCGCCAGCTGGCGAGCGACTATGACAACCTCGTCAACGGGCGCGCCATCAACCGCTGAAGCATGTCCGCCCCAAGCGCTGGGAATCCACCGACTTTAACCTGCGGCAATCACTTCTTTCATCCTTTGGCAATGCGCCGGGGCTAGGGTGCATCCTCATCTAAGCGGCTCGGGCGGTTCAGTGGATCGATTGACGATAGGGCAGGACGAACCACTGTTTCCGGCCCGCCTTGTCGCGGACCGGCTGGCAGCGGTCTCGCTGCGCGATATCTGTCACTTCTCGCCCCCCAACGACAGCGCAACCGTAACCATCCGCCTGGCCCAGCTCTACGCGCTGATCCGGCTGGTGCCGTTCACCGTACTGGTCAATCTGTTCAATGCCGCGCTGGTCGTGATCGCCTTCTGGGACCTTGTCCCGCACCTTCACCTTATCGGTTGGTATTCGGGCATGACGATATTGTGCGCAGCCCGCTGGCTGCGCGCGCGACGTCTCGTCAGCGACCCTGGCTACAGCCTGCGCCACCCCACCAGCGTCCGCACGGTCATGTCCGGAGTCGGTCTCCTCGCGCTGTTCTGGGCGGTCCCGCTGATGCTGTGGTATCCCCACGGTAACGAGCCCCAACGGCTGCTGATGGCGGTGCTCATCACCGGCATGATGAGCGGTGGCAGTGTCACCATGGCCAGCATTCCCCCTGCCGCCTTTACCTACATCGGCGTTCTCGCGCTGGCCACGCTCGGCGCCACTGCCCAGATGCACGAGCCTTTGATCTCGTTGCTGGTCATCGTTTTCGCCGGCACCCTGTGCTTTTCCTCGCTGTGGAGCGCGCGCCAGTTCGTCAGCCATTTACGCGCCCGGCTCGAACTTGAGGAGCAGGGCCAGCTGGTCCGCCTTCTGCGCGAGTTCGAGGCGAGCGGCAGCGACTGGCTGTGGGAACTCGATCCCGCCCTGAAGCTGCGCTACATGTCGACCGCGATGGCAGACGTCATCGGCTATCCCCTCGACCGCTTGCTCGGAGTGAGCGTGTTCACATTGCTCGATCCAACCCGCAAGATCGCCGAAGTCTCGTCGGGCATGCAGTCGGTAATGGATCATTTCCGCGAGGGCCGGGATTTTCGCGACATGGCGATCCCAACCATGGGCGGCACCCGCTGGTGGTCGCTGTCAGCCAAGCGGATGATCGACGACAAGGGTAATGTCGTGGGCTGGCGCGGAGTCGGCTCGGACATCACGGACACGCGCCTGCGCGGAGACGACAGCACGCGCGGAGCGCGGCGCGATCCGATGACCGGCCTCGCCAACCGCCTGCTCGTCCGCGAAATGATCGAGGAGGCGCTGCTTCGCCAGTGGCAGGGGCAGGGCGACTGTTCACTTTTGCTGGTGGATCTCGACCGCTTTAAGCTGGTCAACGACACGCTCGGCCATGCCGTCGGCGACCAGCTGCTGATAGAAGTTGCACGCCGGCTTGAGGAGGCGGTCGGCGACAGCGGCAAGGTCGGGCGCCTAGGCGGCGACGAATTTGCCGTCATCTGGCGCGACGGGGGCAGCCGCGACCGGCTCGGCGATTTCGCCCAGTCGATCATCGATGCGGTCTCGCGCGGCTACATGCTGGGCGTCGCCAACGTCCACATCGGCGCGACCATCGGCATCGCCTGCGGCCCCGGCGACGGCGCCCGGACCGAGGCACTGATGCGCTCGGCCGACCTTGCCCTCTATCGCGCCAAGCAGGCCGGGCGCGGGGGCTTTGCCTTCTTCGAACGCCATATGTTCGAGGAAGCGGAGGATCATCGCCTGCTCGAAAACGACGTCCGCTCGGCGCTCGAAGGCGGCAATTTCACCCTTGCCTATCAGCCGATCGTCCAGGCCGGGACGGGCACTATCGTCGGCCGCGAGGCGCTGCTGCGCTGGCGTCACCCGACCCGCGGCTCGATCGCGCCCGACGTGTTTATCCCGATCATCGAGGACGCCGGACTGATCCACCAGATCGGCGGCTGGGTCATCCGCGAAGCCTGCCGCGAGGCGGCTGGCTGGGCCGAACCGATGCGCGTCGCGGTCAATGTCTCGGCGGCGCAACTCGGCGGCGCCGGGCTTGCCCAGACCGTCATCGGCGCACTTGCTTCAAGCGGCCTCCACCCCAACCTCCTCGAGCTTGAAGTCACCGAAAGCGTGTTCATCGGCGACGACCCCGCCACGCTGAGTTCGCTTGCCCGCCTCCGCTCGCTCGGCGTCCGCCTCGTCCTCGACGATTTCGGCAAGGGCTATTCAAGCTTCGGCTATTTGAGCCGCGCCAAGTTCGCCAAGATCAAGATCGACCAGCAGTTCGTCCGCGACGCCGCCGACGGCGACCAGGACGCCCGCGCCATCGTCACTGCCATCCTCGCTCTGGCCCGCGGCCTCGGCGTGGAAACTACTGCGGAAGGCGTCGAAACCAGGGCTCAGGCCGAGGTCATGCACCAGCTCGGCTGCGGCCAGCTTCAAGGCTTCTACTTCGGCCGCCCCGTCCCCTCGAGCGAGATCGAGAGCGCCCCGTCGCTGGGGGTTAAGAGAGCCTAGGCGAGACTGACTGCGGCATTCCGGCAATCTTCGGCGCACTCACGACAAATCTGCGCGCACAGCTTGCAATGGTCATGGCCATGCTTCTCACATTCAACCGCGCACGCCTCGCACATGCGGGCACACAGCTCGAGCAGTTCGCGCAGCATCGGCTGGTCATTGCCCGTCCGCCGCACCGCCAGCCGCCCGGTCGCCTCGCACACGTCCGAGCAGTCGAGGCACATGCGGATGCACTGCGTCATGTCCATCTGCTCGGCCATGCAGGCGTCCGCGCACGACGCCGCCATCTTGGCGCAATACATCAAATGATGCGCGGCATCGGCCAGCGTCACATTGTCCTTGGCGGTCGGATGGAGCGAAATCATCTTGCGAATGGACATGGTTTCTCCTGTTGTTCCCGAACGATCGCCGGGGCTGAGCGTTGCCTCGCCACGAACACGAAAGGGGAGGGAAGGGCAATCCCCCTGCTTGTCACCAAATTCACTCGCTACCCCCCTTGAGCCGACACTTAATCCCGCGTAAGTTCTCCGTTCGTTCCGCGTAATGGAGGGCAAGTTGAGCGCAACCCTGGTGACCATCCTGATCCTCGTCGCGGTCGCCGTCGGCGCGCTAGTCGGGTGGCTGCTTGGTTCGCGCGGGATCGCGGCGGGGCAGGGGATTGCCGAGTCCCTCCGCATCCAGCTCGATGGCGTTCGCGAGGAGCGGGACCATCATTCGACCCGCTTTGACGCACTGAGCCGCGAACATGGCGATCTCGCCTCGCGCCACGCCGCCGCCGTCGCCGCGCAAGACGAGCGCACCCGCGGGTTCGAACGCCAGCTTGCCGAACTCGTCGTCGCGCGCGAGGCATTGGGCGCCCAGTTTGCCGAGGTCGGGGGCAAGCTGCTCGATCATGCCCAGAAACAATTTCTCGAACGTGCCGATCAGCGCTTCAAGCAATCCGAAGCAACTTCTGGCAATGAACTCAAGGCCTTACTCAAACCAGTTCACGACCGGTTGCAGAAATATGAGGAGACCGTCACCAAGGTCGAAAGCGAGCGCAAGGATGCCTTCGGGCTGCTCTCGGGCCATATCGAGGCGATGAAGTCGGGCACCGAGCGCGTCTCGGCCGAGGCCGCCAAGCTGGTCAACGCGCTTCGCAATGCCCCAAAGGCGCGCGGCCGCTGGGGCGAGCAGCAATTGCGCAACGTGCTCGAAAGCTGCGGCCTCAGCGAACATGCCGATTTCGCCACCGAAGTCAGCGTCGCGCAGGAAGACGGCGCGCGCCTCCGCCCCGACGTCGTCGTCCGCATCCCCGGCGGGCAAAGCCTTGTCATCGACGCCAAGGTCAGCCTCAACGCCTATCAGGACGCGTTCGGCGCGATCGATGAGGCCGATCGCGCGCTCCACCTCGCGAGCCACGCCACCGCGATCAAGGCCCACGTCAATGCGCTCGGCAACAAAGCCTATTGGGCGCAATTCGCCGACGCCCCCGACTATGTCGTGATGTTCATTCCCGGCGAGCATTTCCTGTCCGCCGCGCTCGAACAGGATGCCACGCTGTGGGACTATGCGTTCGACAAGCGCGTCCTCCTCGCGACCCCGACCAACCTCATCGCCATCGCCCGCACCGTGGCGGCGGTGTGGCGGCAGGAAAAGCTCGCCAAGGAAGCCCGCGCCATCGGCGAACTCGGCAAGGAGCTTTACGAACGCCTTGCAAAAGCTGCCGGCGATCTCCGCAAGGTCGGGGTCGGCCTGACCAGCGCGGTCAATAATTACAACAGCTTCGTCTCGTCATTTGAGAGTCGGTCACTGGTCAGCGCGCGCAAGTTTCGCGACCTGAACATCGACACCGCCGGGCGCGACATCGAGCTCGTGACCCCGGTCGAGGCCCTCGCCCGCTACAGCGACGAACGCCCCGCGCTGCCCCCCGTCGCCAACGAAGACGACGCCGCGGCCTAGATCCCCCCGCAACCGCGATAGGATTTTCCGTCGACCCCCAGCTGCACGCTGTCGGGATAGACGCGGTCGCTCATCCCGTCGCTGCACTTGCCGTGGACGATGTTCACGCGGATCCGCTTGCCTTGGTAAATCTCGCCGGCAAAGCCGTGGATCACGCGCGGCGTCGCCTCGCTGACCGGGCCTACGCCATAGGGACCGGAAAAGAGCATCGTGCGCGCCCCGATCGTCAGGCTCCATCCCGGCTCGGTGCCCAGCGCGTGATAGGCGGAGCGGTCGGCCGCAGGGGGCACGGTCGCGCAGCCGGCAAGCGCCGTGTTCGCGATCAGGATCGTTGCAAATCTGGCTAACATCATGCTCCTTGCCTGCAGCTTGGTCAGCGCCAGCTTGCCCTGACCTGAAAGGCGATGACCGCAGCGGCGACGGCGGCGTTCAGGCTGTCGGCCCGCCCCAGCATCGGCATCTTGACCCGCAGATCGCACTCATTCTCATAGTCGGCGGGCAAGCCCCGGCTTTCATTGCCGATCAATAGGAAACAGGGAGCCTCATAGGTCGCGTCGAGATAGTCGCTGTCGGTGCGCAAGCTCGTCCCCACCAGCTGCCCGGGCCCGGCGCGCAACCACGCGACAAACTCGTCCCACGTCGCGGTCCCCACCGCTTGCGTGAACACTGCGCCCATCGACGCTCGCACTGCCTCGACCGAGTAAGGATCGGCGCAATCGTCGATCAGGATCAATCCGCCCGCCCCGGTCGCATCGCCGGTGCGCAGGATCGTGCCCAGATTGCCGGGATCGCGCAGCGCCTGCGCCACGATCCACAGCGGGGCGGCACTGCGGTCGATCGCGGCAAGGTCGGTCGCGGGCTGGCGGTAGGCGCCAAGGATCAGCCCGGGGTTGTCCTTGCCGCTCATCTTGGCGAGAATGTCGGGCGTCGTCTCGATCGCGTCGCCGCCTGCCGCCTCGGTCGCGGCGATGATCTCGGCGGCCAGCGGATGCGCCGCCCCGGCCGGTGCAAAGGCGATGATTTCGGGTAGCAGCCCGCTGTCGCGCGCCTCGGTCAGGATTCGCAGTCCCTCGGCCAGGAACAGCCCCGTTTCGCGCCGCGCCTTGCGGTCACGAAGCGATCGGATCAGCTTGACCGTGTCATTGCCGAAGGAGGTGATGGTGCGGGGCATTCAGGCGTCATTGCGAGCGAAGCGAAGCAACCCACATCTCGCCCGCTGGGTTGCTTCGTCGCTACGCTCCTCGCAATGACGACCGAAGCTCTCAATCCTCGCCAAAGCGGCCCTCGACCAGCGCCACCAATCGCTCCAGTGCCTCGTCGGCGCCGGGGCCCTCGGTCGTGATGAGGATCTCGTCGCCTATCGCGGCGCCCAGCATCATCAGCCCCATGATCGAGGTGCCGACAACCTTGTTGCCGTCCTTCTCGACCTCGGTGGTGGCGGTCAGTTCGCTCGCCAGCGTGACGAATTTGGCCGATGCACGGGCGTGGAGCCCGCGACGGTTGGCCATGGCGACGGTTCGCGACGGCATCAGGCTGCGGCCTCGCCGAGAATTTCGCTCGCCACCGAAATATATTTGCGCCCCGCCTCGCGCGCGGCGGCGACCGCAGCCCGGACCCCCATCGCCTTGCGGGCACCCTCAAGCCGGATCAGCATCGGCAGATTGACCCCGGCGATGACCTCGATCTGGTCGTTTTTCATCAGGCTGATCGCCAGGTTGGACGGCGTCCCCCCGAACAGGTCGGTCAGGATGATGACACCATTGCCGCTGTCGACCTTGGTGATCGCGGCGGCGATATCGCTGCGGCGTGCTTCCATATCGTCGTCGGCATCGATGCAAATGCCGGCGATCGCCTCTTGCGGGCCGACGACATGTTCCATTGCCGTGATGAACTCGGCCGCCAGACGGCCGTGGGTCACCAGCACCAAACCAATCATTCCCTCACCCGCCTGCTACTTTACTAATTGCCGGTCCGCGTGACGGCCCGGGCTCCTCGATCGTGTCGCTCGGCGGCGTGGCGAGGTCTCGGTGTCGGACCATCGGCGAAAAGCCGCGCGCCCGCAACCGCTCCGTCATCTCGACCGCCGCCGCGACCGAACGATGGCGTCCCCCAGTACAGCCGAACGCGACTGTCAGATAGGATTTGCCGGCGGCCCAATAGCGGGGAATGAGGTCGGCGAGAAGGGCTTCCAGTCGATCCATCGTCGCCCCCCATGCAGGGTCGGCGCTGACATAGTCCTGAACAGACTGGTCCATCCCGGTCAGCGGGCGCAGCGCCTCCACCCAGTGGGGATTGTCGATGAAGCGCATGTCGAACACCAGGTCGGCGGTGCGCGACACGCCGCGGGCAAAGCCGAACGATGCGATCGTCAGCACCGGCTCGTCGCGGTCACTACCGTATCGCCGGCGAAGCTCGTCGCGCAGATCGGCGGGCTTCAGGTCGGTGGTGTCGATCACCGCGTCGGCGGCGAGTCGCAATGGCGCGGTCATCTCGCGTTCGCGGGCAATGCCGTCCTCGGCCGGGCGATCGGGAGCGAGCGGGTGGCGGCGGCGGGTCTCGCCATAGCGGCGGATGAGCTCGGTTCCGCCACAGTCGAGGTAGAGGATTTCCGGCAAAACGCCGTCGATGCTCTTGAGCAGGCCCGACAGCGTTGCGACGTCGAAGCCGCGGCTTCGGACATCCATGCCGACCGCGATCGGCATCGTCTGGCGGGCGTCGCGCTCACCCGTGACGAACGCCTGGAGCAAAGTGGCGGGGAGGTTGTCGACACAGTCCCAGCCCATGTCCTCCAGCGCGTCGAGGACGCTCGACTTGCCCGCTCCCGACATGCCGGTGACTAGCAGCAGGCGCGACAGGTGGGGGACACGCGCGGAGGATGGGCCGCGCGTCGCCACGCTCAGACCTTGAGCCCGAGCCGATCGAGCGCCAGCGACACTTTCGACGCTGCCGACGCGGTCAGCGCATCGACGCTGATCAGCGGCAGCGAAACGCCGAGCACGGGCCGCGACCGCAAGTCGTCGGGCATTCGCTGGATACTGCTGGTCAGCTCGACCAGCAGCGCGACGGGCACGTCGGCAACAGTCTCCATGTCGACGATCCCGACTCCGCGAATCTCCAGCTTGCCGGCGATTGTGGTCGGAGCGGTGGCGATCAGCCGTTCCCCCTGCTTTCGCACGATGGTCTGGTCGTCGGCGACCAGCACGAACCCGCGATCGAGCAGTCGCAGCGAAAGATCGGACTTGCCCGATCCCGAGATGCCGGTGATCAGCACCGCACGGCCGTCGAGCGCGACGCAGCTGGCGTGGAGCGTCTCGGAGGAGAGGCGGATGCTCACAGCGAGCGCTCCGCTTGACGGAGCGCGTTCAAAGGACCCGGTCCGCTGCTGGCAGGCGAATGGTAAAGCGTGCACCCGATGGCGCGTCGTCCCGATCAGCCACATCAATCTCCCCGTCATGGCCTTCGACGATCGCACGCGCGATCGCAAGGCCAAGTCCACTATGGCGGCCAAATTGCTCCGCCTCAGGCCTTACTGAATGAAAGCGGTTAAAAATCGCTTCGCGCTGCTCGGGCGGTACGCCGGGGCCTTCGTCGTCGATCCTGATGCGCACGTCATTCCCGACTCGCGCCGCGACCACTTCGACCAGCCCGCCAGGAGGCGAGAAGCTGATCGCATTGTCGACAAGATTGTCGATTGCGCGGGCCAGTCGGGTCGGGTCGCCCATGACCACGCTGCTGTCGCGGCGCGGGCGAGCGAAGGCAATGCGGACGTCGCCGGTCGATCGCCGCTCTTCCCACGCTGCGATCAGCTGCTCGATCAGCGGGCCCAGGTCGACCCGCTCGAACCGCGCCCGGGCCAGTTCGGCGTCGGTCCTGGCGGCTTCGGAAATATCGCCGATCAGCCGGTCAAGGCGCAGCACGTCGTCCCGCACCACGTCGAGCAATTGCGAACGAAGCCTCGGATCGTCGACCCGGTCGAGACTGTCGACCGCGCTGCGCAGCGAAGCGAGCGGGTTTTTCAGCTCATGGGTGACGTCGGCGGCGAACGCCTCAATATTGTCGATCCGGGTGCGCAGCGACTGGCTCATGTCGCTGACCGCTCGCGCCAGCATGCCAATCTCGTCGCGCCGGGCGGGCAGGCGGGGGACCCTTACTTCGCGAGAGCGGCCCAGCCTGACGCGGTGCGCCGCGCGGGCGATCTGGCGCAGCGGGCTGACGATGGTCCGCGCCAGGAACAACGACAGGCCGATCGACAGCAAGGTCGCCAGCGCCATCACGATCCCCAGCGAACTGCGCTCGGCGCGGATCAGCCGGGTAAAGGCGCGATCATTGCCCATCACCGTCACGACCGATCCGTCGGGCAGGACGGCCGCGCTCGACAGCACCGGGGTCAGGTCGGGCGCTTCGCGAACCAGTGGCTGCGACGGCATGTGGGCAAAAGCCGCGCTCGCCTCAGGCCAATTGTCGCGAATATCGGATGCGGGTTCGACATAGGGCGGCTGATAGCCATCGCGGGTAAGCGCGTTGAAACCCCGATCGAGCAATCGCGCCACGTCCTTGGTCCATGGCTGCGACTTGGGATCGCGAAGTACATAGGTTGGGCCGGTCGTCGTCCAGCTATCGATCTGCAGGTGGCCATCGGGGGCATAGAGCCTCAGCCGGTTGCCGGTCACATGGCCGATCCGCGCCATCGTCTTGATCTTTTCGACCGGCGAGTCGTCGATCAGCGCTTCGGCGGCAAAGGTCGCTTGAGCTTCGACCCGGTCGGCGCGCTCGCGCAGCAGCAGGTCGCGAAACTGGTCGAGGGTGAAGATCCCCGACGCGACCAGCGCGAGTGTCAGCAAATTGGTCGCGAGGAGCCGCGTGGCGAGCGTGTGCCGGCCGCGGAACGGCAGGCGCGTCTCGTCGCACTCACCCCTCGAATCGGTAACCGACGCCATACAGGGTCTCGATTGAATCAAAGGCGGGGTCGACGGTGCGGAACTTGCGCCGCACGCGCTTGATATGGCTGTCGATCGTGCGATCATCGACATAGGTGTCATCGGCATAGGCGATGTCGAGCAGCTGGTTGCGCGATTTGACCACCCCGGGCCGCTGGGCAAGCGCTTCCAGAATGATGAATTCGGTCACCGTCAGCGTCACCGGCTGCGCATCCCACGTGACCTTGTGCCGCGCCGGATCCATCGCCAGCCGGCCGCGCTCGATCCGCTCGGGCTCGGGGGCATCGCCGTCATCGGCGATCGCGCCCCTCGCAAATTCCTGGCGGCGAAGGATTGCGCGGATCCGGGCGATCAGCAGCCGCTGCGAGAAGGGCTTGGCGATATAATCGTCGGCGCCCATCGCTAGCCCCAGCGCCTCGTCTAGCTCGTCGTCCTTCGAAGTCAGGAAGATCACCGGCATGGCGCCCAGCGTGCCGCCCTTCTCGCGCAATCGGCGGAGCAGCTCCATTCCATCCATCTGCGGCATCTTGATGTCGAAGACGCCGAGGTCAGGCTCGGATTCGCCGAACGCCTTCAGCGCCGCAGCGCCATCGGTATAGACCCGCGTGACGAATCCTTCGGCCTGGAGCGCGATCGACACCGAGGTCAAAATGTTGCGGTCGTCGTCGACGAGCGCGATCACGGGGGACATGGCAGCTCCGGCCCCGCGATGGGGCAACCCGGCGATACTGCTCCCCCGACCGCCCGGCAAGCGCGGCGCCAATCGTGACCGTTCGTCACTTTGACTCGGGCGAAGCGCTGACTATAGGCTCCAGCGAATACGTATGCGGTCCCGGCGTAGGAGTAGGCGGCTGCTTTGAAGTTCAAGGAGAATATTGTGGTCAACCGCGTTCCTTCGCACGGGCTCGACGCCCAGGGCATCCGCACCGGAGCCACGCTCCACTGGAACATGACCACCGCGCCGCTGGTCGAAACCGCGATCTCCCGCGGTGAAGGCAAGCTGACCTGTCACGGCGCGCTGCTGGTCGATACCGGCAAATTCACCGGCCGAAGCGTCAAGGACAAATTTATCGTCCGCGACGCCGTCACCGAAGACACGATCAACTGGGGCCCAATCAACCAGCCGATGGCCGGCGAGCATTGGACCCATTTGAAAGCCGACTTCATGGCCGCGCTGGGCGAGCAGGGCGAGCTCTTTGTCGCCGATCTGTTCGGCGGTTCGCAGCCCGAATATCGCGTGAATGTCCGGGTTATCAACCAGATGGCGTGGCACAATCTGTTCATCCGCACCCTGCTGGTCCGCCCGACGGCCGATGAACTGCCCGGCTTCGTTCCCGAGTACACGATCATCAACCTGCCCAGCTTCAAGGCCGACCCGGTGCGGCACGGTTGCCGCAGCGACACGGTGATCGCGGTCAATTTCAGCGAGAAGCTGATCCTGATCGGAAATACCGAATATTCCGGCGAGATGAAGAAGGGCGTCTTCGGCCTCCTCAACTTCCTGCTCCCCGCGCAGGGCGTGATGCCGATGCACTGCTCGGCCAACATCGGCGCCGACGGCAAGAGCGCGATCTTCTTCGGCCTGTCGGGCACTGGCAAGACCACCCTGTCGGCCGATGCCAGCCGCACCCTGATCGGCGACGACGAACATGGCTGGTCAGACCAGGCGGTGTTCAATTTCGAAGGCGGCTGCTACGCCAAGATGATCAACCTGTCGGCCGAGGGTGAGCCGGAGATCTACGCCACCACCAAAATGTTCGGCACGATCCTCGAGAATGTCGCGATGGACGAGGTGACCCGTGAACTGGATTTCACCGACGCCAGCAAGACTGAAAATACCCGCGGTGCCTATCCGATCGAATTCATCCCGAACGTGTCGGAGAAGAACCTCGGACCCGCCCCGTCGAACGCCATCATGCTGACCGCCGACGCGTTCGGCGTTCTGCCCCCCATCGCGCGGCTGACCGCTGATCAGGCGATGTATTATTTCCTGTCGGGCTACACCGCCAAGGTCGCTGGCACCGAGATCGGCGTGACCGAGCCCGAGGCGACCTTCTCGACCTGCTTTGGCGCCGCCTTCATGCCGCGTCACCCGTCGGTCTATGGCAACCTCCTGAAGCAGCGCATCGCCGAAGGCAGCGTCGATTGCTGGCTGGTCAACACCGGCTGGACCGGGGGCAAATATGGCACTGGCCACCGCATGCCGATCAAGGCGACCCGCGCCCTGCTCAACGCCGCGCTCGACGGCAGCCTCAAGGCCGGGGAATTCCGCAAGGACCCCAACTTCGGCTTCGAAGTCCCCGTCTCGGTCGCTGGAGTCGACGCCAATATCCTCGACCCGCGCCAGACCTGGCCCGACAAGCAGGCCTATGATGCCACCGCGGCCAAGCTGGTCGACCTGTTCGTCGACAATTTCGCGCAATTCGCCAATCATGTCGATCAGGGCGTCCGCGAAGCGGCCCCGCGGGTCGCTGCCTGACCCGATCGCGTTCCTGCATTTCCCGCCCGGCGCCCTTGCCCCGGAGGGAATATCGCTGACACAGGAACGCGGCCGCATCGCCAGGCATTGATGCGCCAGTTCACTTGAGGAGCATGACATGGATATCGGTTCGATTCTTGCCCAGGCCGGCGGCGTCGGCGCCATCGCGCGCCAGCTCGGCGTCGATGAGTCTACCGTCGAAAGCGGCGTCGGCGCGTTGCTTCCCCACGTCGAAAACGGCATTCAGCAGCAGGGCCTGCCCGGCGCAGTCGAAGGCGAAGCCTCGTCTGCGCCCGACCCCCAGGACAGCGGTCTTGGCGATGCGCTCGGCGGCATGCTCGGTGGCGGTGGTCTTGGCGGCCTGCTCGGCGGGCTGATGGGCGGCGGCGGAGCGGCGGCGGGCGGCGGCGGTGGAGGCGGCATCCTCGGGAGCCTCGTCAGCGGCGGGGTCGGCAATGAAATCCTCGGCCACATCTTCGGCTCGAAAGACGTCAGCCGCGATGTCGCCACGCAGGCTTCGCAGCAAAGCGGGGTCGACACGTCGGTGCTCAAGAAGCTGCTGCCGATCGTCGCCGGCGCCGTGGCGATGCATTACATGACTCGCCGCGGCCAGGGCGGCGCAGCTCCCGCTGATGCCGACGCCGGTGGCGGTGGAATCCTCGGCTCCATCCTCGGCGGGCGCTAGGTCAGTTATTGTCGGAGGCGTGGTGGAGCGGAAACGCCCGCCACGCCTCGCCTCCTAACCAGCGACGGCTGCCACCGCCTCGACGATCAAGCAATTCCCCTCGACCCGCAAAATCACCACACTCGCCCCGACCGCAGCCGGCCCGCCCCGAGCGCTCCATTCGCCGTCGGCCAGCCGCACCCGGCCTGCGTCTGCCGTAACCGCCTGCGTCACGGTCACCTGCTTGCCGACCAGCTTCGCCGATCGCTGGTTGAGCTGGTGCTCGCCAGCTCGTCCCGGCCGTGCATAAAGCTTTCGACCGGCGGCGACGATCACCGCCGACAGGATCACGAACAGCACCAGCTGCAGGTTGATCGACAGCCCGAACAGCGCCCCCGCCAGCCCCGCCAGCACCGCGCCCGCGCCGATGAAGATCAGGTAGAACCCCGGCGCAATCACCTCGGCGATCAGCAAGCCGACGCCAAGGATGGCGAGCGCCCACCCGCCGGCATAGTCGATCCCCATCAGCGTTCACCCTGCGTCGTCGGCACCCCGGCCTGCGCCGTCGGGCGGCCAGGACGCGGGGCAGGGGGCGTCGGTGCGGGCAACCCGCCATGATCACCCATGATCCCGCGCGTCAGCTCGCCAATCCCGCCCAGCGTGCCCATCAATTGCGTGGCCTCAACCGGGAACAGGATCGTCTTGGCGTTGGGCGAGGTCGCGAACATGCCGATCGCCTCGACATATTTCTGCGCGATGAAATAATTGATCGCCTGGGTCGATCCGCCCTCGATCGCGTCCGACACCAGCTTGGTCGCATTGGCCTCGGCCAGCGCCGACCGCTCGCGCGCCTCGGCGTCCCGGAAGGCGGCTTCCTTGCGCCCCTCGGCCTCCAATATCTGCGCCTGCTTCAGCCCCTCAGCGCGGTTGATCTCATTCTGCCGCGCGGCCTCCGATTCCAGGATCGTCGCACGCTTCTCGCGCTCGGCCTTCATCTGCCGGGTCATGGCGTTGACGATGTCGGCCGGCGGGCGGATGTCTTTCAGTTCGACGCGGGTGATCTTGATCCCCCAGCTTTCGGTCGCATTGTCGACCACTGCCAGCAACCGACCGTTGATCTCGTCGCGCCGCGACAATAGTTCGTCGAGGTCCATCGAACCCATCACGGTGCGCAGGTTGGTCGTCGCGAGGTTGAGGATTGCGAGGTACATGTCGCTGACTTCATAAGCCGCCTTGGCCGCGTCGAGCACTTGGAAGAACACCACCCCGTCGACCGCGACCATCGCATTGTCCTTGGTGATGATTTCCTGCCCCGGAATGTCGAGCACCTGCTCCATCACGTTGACCTTGCGCCCGACGCGATAGAAAAAGGCCGGGTAGAAATTAAATCCGGGCTGGGCGATCGCGATGAACCGCCCGAAATGCTCGATGGTGTAATTATAGCCCTGATGGACGACCTTAATGCTCGACATCACGAAGAACAGCATCAGAACGGCCACAAAAATCAGAAAGATACTCAGCATGACGATCCCCTCCGGCCCCACTGGCCCCTCCGGTTTGCGCCATGATGCGACGGGCGGGCCGCAAGCGGAAGGGAAATCGGCATGACCATCGACTTGTCGGGCCGCCGCGCGCTGCTGTTCCTCCCGGCCTCCAATCCGCGCGCCATCGCAAAGGCCCGGGGCAGCGCCGCCGACCTCGTCATCCTCGACCTTGAGGATGCAGTGAAGGACGCGGACAAGGACACCGCGCGGGAGGCGGCGGTCGCCGCACTGGCCGATCCATGGCCGATGCCGGTCGCCATCCGCATCAATGCCCTCGGGACCCGCTGGTTCGCCCAGGATGTTGCCGCTCTGGCGCTTAGCAAGGCTGACCTGGCGGTCGCGCCGATGGTCACTAACCCGTCACAGGTCAATGCGATCCGCGAGGATAGCGCCAAGCCCGTCATCGCGATGATCGAAAGCGCCGCCGGGGTCCTCGCCGCGCCGGCCATCGCGCGAGTTTCGGCCGCGCTGTTCCTTGGCCTCAACGACCTCGCCGCCGACCTTCGCCTGCCCGCTGGGTCTGCCCGCACTTCGATGATGGTCGCGCTCCAGTCTGTCATCCTCGCGGCGCGTGCTGCAAGGATCGCGGTGTTCGACGGCGTGTTCAACCGGCTCGACGATCCGGACGGATTTGCCGCCGAATGCGCCGAGGCGCGCCGCCTTGGGTTCGACGGCAAGACCCTCATCCACCCCGACCAGATCGCCCCGTGCTTCGCGGCTTTCGCCCCGTCAGAGGCCGAAATCACCCGCGCCCAACGCCTCGTCGCTGCGGCCTCAGGAGGCGCAGAACGTTTCGAAGACGAAATGATCGAAACCATGCACGTGGAATCGGCCAAATTGCTCCTCTCCCGACTCTGAAATACTTCAATGATCTGATCGCCCAAGCCGCCGTCGATACCGTGTCCGAGCGTCTCCCCCTTGGCGAATCGCGCCGCCCCTGCCATGGGCCCACATGGCCGACTTTCCCTTTCCCGAAATCCCGCTCGGACTGACCTTCGACGATGTCCTGCTCCAGCCGCTCGCGTCGAGCGTGCTGCCCAGCGCCGCCGACACGCGCACCTTCCTGACCCGCGAGATCCCGCTGGCGATCCCGCTCGTCTCGGCGGCGATGGACACGGTGACCGAGACCGACATGGCGATCGCGCTGGCCCAGCTCGGCGGGATCGGCGTCCTCCACCGCAACCTCGACGTCGAGGCGCAGGCCGCCGCCGTCCGCGCAGTCAAGCGGTTCGAAAGCGGAATGGTCGTCAACCCGATCACCATGACCCCCGACCAGACGCTGGCCGACGCGCTGGAGCTGATGAAGATGCACCGCATCTCGGGCATTCCAGTGGTCGAGAAATCGGGCAAGCTGGTCGGCATCCTCACCAACCGCGACGTCCGCTTCGCCGAAAACCCGCGCCAGCCCGTCTCCGAACTGATGACCCGCGACGACCTCGCCACCGTCCCGCTCGGCACCGGGCAGGAAGCCGCGCGCCGCATCCTCCATCAGCGCCGGATCGAGAAACTGCTTGTCGTCGACGACGCCAATCACTGCGTCGGGCTGATCACCGTCAAGGATATCGAGAAGGCCGTCGCTTCGCCCAACGCCACCAAGGACGCCGAAGGCCGGCTGCGCGTTGCCGCCGCCACCACCGTCGGCGACGCCGGCTTCGCCCGTTCCGAGGCGCTGATCGATGCAGGCTGCGATTGCATCGTCATCGACACCGCCCACGGCCATAATATCGACGTCGCCCGCGCGGTCGAGCGGGTCAAGAAACTGTCCAACACGGCGCAGGTCGTGGCCGGCAATGTCGCCACCGCCGACGCTGCCAAGGCGCTGGCCGACGCCGGCGCCGACGCGATCAAGGTCGGCATCGGCCCGGGGTCGATCTGCACCACGCGGATCGTCGCGGGCGTTGGCGTTCCCCAGCTGACGGCGATCATGAACGCCGCCCACGCCGCCGCCAAAATGGGCATCCCCGTCATCGCCGATGGCGGCATCCGCACGTCGGGCGATATCGCGAAAGCACTCGCGGCCGGCGCTTCCACCGCGATGGTTGGCTCGCTCCTCGCGGGAACCGCCGAGGCTCCGGGCGAAACCTTCCTCTACCAGGGCCGCGCCTACAAGGCATATCGCGGCATGGGCAGCGTCGGGGCAATGGCCCGCGGATCGGCCGACCGCTACTTCCAGCAGGACATCAAGGACCAGCTGAAGCTCGTTCCCGAGGGCATCGAAGGCCAGGTCGCCTTCAAGGGCCCGGTGCGCGATATCGTCCACCAGCTTGTCGGCGGCGTGAAGGCGGCAATGGGCTATACCGGATCGCCGACGATCGAGGATTTGCAGAAGCGCGCCCAGTTCGTCCGCATCACCAATGCCGGCCTGAGCGAAAGCCATGTCCACGACGTCGCGATCACTCGCGAAGCCCCCAATTACCCGACGCGCTAGCGCACAGACTCTCCTCCCGCTCACGCGAGGGGCTGGGGGCGGGACCGCCCGACTACCCGCGAAACCATGATCGGACGAAAGAAGATTTTCCTGTCCTACAGCAACCTCGATGGCGCATGGGGTGAGGCCATGATGACCATGATCCCGCACCCGCGTCAGCGCGCCGCTTTTGCCGCCGCCAGCCTCGCCGCGCCGATTTCACGCGGCACTGTCTACCGTGTCCAAAACGATGCTCACGGTGCGCCCGCGTCAATATCGCGTGGAACTGTCTACCGTGTCCAAAACGCGGCTCGCAGATACCGCCTGGCATCGCCCTCGGGTAAATCGCGTGGCGCTGTCTACCGTGTCCAAAACACTCCTGCGAGCGTTTCAAAATGACTCCTTCGGCACGAGTCCAGGCGGGCATCGACATCCTCGACCAGGTGGTCACATCGTCACGCGACGACGGCCCCCCCGCCGACGCCATCGTCGCGGCCTATTTCAAGACCCGTCGCTATGCCGGGTCAAAGGACCGCCGCGCAGTTCGCGAGTTGGTGTTCCGCGCGATTCGTCGATCGGCCGAGATTCCCGACAGCGGCCGAACGGCAATGCTCGGCCTGTCCGCCGACGACCGCGAGATCCTCGACAGCTTCACCGGCCCGCCCCACGGTCCCGATCCCGTCGTCAAGGGCGAGAAGCGCACCCGGCCGAGCATCGTCCCGCAGTGGATCGAGCGTGAACTTTCGCCGCTCGTCGCTCGTGACGAATGGCCGGCGCTGGTCGAACGCGCCCCGCTCGACGTTCGCATCAATGCCGCGCGAACGAGCATCGCCGCGATGATCGATGCGTTCGATGGTGCCGAGACTACCCCGCACAGCCCATGGGGGCTCCGCCTTCCTGCCGAGAGCCGCGCCGACCAGCACCCCGCCTTTGCCCAGGGTCTCGTCGAAATTCAGGACGAGGGCAGCCAGCTCATCGCGCTCGCCTGCGCGGCCAAGCCCGGGATGCGGATCATCGACCTGTGCGCCGGGGCCGGCGGCAAGGCGCTCGCGCTCGCTTCGGCCACGGGCAATGGCGCCGAGATCATCGCCTGCGACACCAATCGCCAACGCTTGTCGAAACTCGCCCCCCGCGCCGATCGCGCAGGGGCCATCATCACCACCCAACTGCTTAACCCCCCCCACGAAGCCATTGAACTGGCCCACCTTGCCGCCACCGCCGACATCGTCCTGGTCGATGCACCCTGTTCGGGCAGCGGCACCTGGCGGCGAAGCCCCGAGGGGCGGTGGCGGCTGACCGCGCATCGACTTGACCGAGTGATCGCGCTCCAGGCGCGCGTACTCGATCTCGCCGCGCCGTTGGTCAAGCCTGGCGGGGCGCTGGTCTATGCGGTCTGCTCGCTGCTTACCCGCGAGGGAATGGGCCAGGTCGCCACTTTCTTGGGGCGCCATTCAGGTTGGACGTTGCAAGATCCGTTCGGAAGCATCGGGCGGCAGGACGGGGCAGGGCGGTTGCTCACCCCGGGCCATGACCAGACCGATGGATTTTTCGTCGCAAGGCTCATCCGCTCGTGATAGGCGGATGACGTCGAGGTGGAGATAATGATGGCTAAGCGCTTGTTACTGTTGACGTTCGCACTGGCTTGCTCGGCTGCCGCGCCGCTCGTTGCGCAAAAGCCCGATGACCAGATTGCGCCCTTGTCGGTCCAGCTGTTGAAGCAGGGACAGGCGCAGATGGCGGCGGGAAGCCTTTCGGCTGCCGACGATTCGCTCGAGACTGCGCTTGCGGTCGATCCGCGCAACCGCGCGGCCTTCGTCGATCTTGCCCGCGTCGCCACGCGCCAGAAATTGTTCGGCAAGGCGATCCGCTTTACCAACAAGGCACTGGCGCTCGAGCCCAATGACCGCGACGCGCTCGCTGTGCAGGGCGTGGCGATGGTCGAACTCGGCGCCACTCCGCGCGCCCAGCAAAACCTCGCGAAGCTCCAGTCGCTGTGCGGCAAGGGCTGCCCCCAGCTGTCCGACCTCGGCGCCGCCATCACCCGCGGCCAGACCCCGGTCCCCTCGACCAAGGCAAGCACGACCAGCAAAAAGTGAGGCGATCAGGACGGGGCTCATCCGACCTCCGCGACAAGATCTCCGGCTGCGGTTCGCAACGCGAACGTGCACAGGAACGCTGTCCAATAACAAGCCTTGCGACGCGCAAAACTATATAATAAATATAATCAATGTCTTATGCGTAAAATATGCGTATTGCGGCCCGGGATTTTCCCGGCGAAAAGCTTCCTTAGAACAGCTTAGCCTGCGCCAGTGCCAGCAGCTCACATCTCTTCGAAAACATCCTTTGGCGGACACTTGAACCCCTCGGATATACCGCTATACGACCGGCAACCAAGCAGCGTGGATCGGTAGCTCAGTTGGTAGAGCGTTCGACTCTTAATCGAATGGTCCTCGGTTCGAGCCCGAGCCGATCCACCACATCTTCATGCAGCGGCGCCAGATTATCGGCCGCATAATTGGTCCTCGCCGGCGTAAGGCCGCAGCTATTCGAGCCGGGATTGGGTCCGCTGCTGACGCTCCAGCGCCATCAGGATGCCGAGGCAAATCATGATCGTCATCACCGCCGATCCGCCGAAGCTGACCAGCGGCAACGGCACGCCGACCACCGGGGCAAGCCCCATGACCATCATCAGATTGATCGTGACATAGAAGAATATGGTCATCGACAGGCCGGCCGCCGCAAGCTGGGCGAAGCGTGATTTGGCGTTGGCGCTGACATTCATGCCCCAGCGGATGACCATGCCGAAGGCAAGGATGAGGAGGACGCCGCCGACGAGGCCCCATTCCTCGGCCATCGTCGCAAAGACGAAGTCGGTGTGGCCCTCGGGGAGATAGTCGAGGTGGCTCTGGCTGCCGTTGAGGAAGCCCTTGCCCCAGATCCCGCCCGACCCGATGGCGATCTTTGACTGGCTAATGTGGTAGCCGGCGCCGAGCGGGTCGCTTTCGGGGTCGAGGAAGATGTCGATCCGCTTGCGCTGATAGCCGTGCATCAGGTGATAGACGATCGGGGCAGCGGCCGAGATCACCACCGCCGGCCCGACGAACAGCCACAGCGGAAGTCCGGCGAGGAACATCACCGTGATCCCGCACAGAAGCACCATGATGCAGGTGCCAAGGTCAGGCTGAACCAGGATCAGGAAGGCGGGGATGAGGAGCAGCGTCAGCGCCGGCCAGATCGCGCGCCACTTGCGGATCTCGCCGGCGGGAAGAAGTTCGTAGAAACGGGCCAGCGCGAGGACGATCGCAGGCTTCATGAACTCGGACGGCTGAAGGCGGATCGGGCCAATCTCAAGCCAGCGCTGAGCGCCTTTCTTGACGAGGCCGAGAGCTTCAACCCCAACCAACATGACGACGATGATCGCGAAGATCGGGAAGGTCGCGGCCTTGATGGTACTTTCGTTAAGCGACGACATCATTGTCGCCAGCCCGAGAAAGAACAGGAAGATGATCGCCTGCTTGACCGCCCACGGATGGATGGATCCGCCGGCCGCCGAATAAAGCACAACAAGCCCGAACCCGGCGATCGCGCTGACCATGAAGATCAGTCGCCACGGGAGCTTGGCCAAGGGGCGCGGGATGATCGTGGAACCGATCATGCTTTGGGCTCGGCCTTGGCGAGGCCGTTGGCGACGCGCCAAGTGGCGGTCTTGGCGGCAATGCGTTGGTCGAGCGACCCGCCGATGCCCTGCTCATAGGCGTCGAGCGCGGCGAGGCCCTTCTGCTTGTCGAACAGGTATAGCAAGGTGTCGCGCACCATCGGCGCGGCGACTTGCGAGCCGAAGCCGCCATGCTCGATCACTGCCGCGGCACAATATTTGGGGTTCTCGACCGGGGCGAAGGCGACGAACAGCGAGTGATCGCGCATTTTCCAGTTGAGGCTCTCGTTCGAACGGACCCCGCCCGAATTGCGCTCGGCCATCGAGATCCGGCGGACTTGCGCGGTGCCAGTCTTGCCCGCCATCTGGATGCCGTCGAGCGGCAGGCGGACCGCGCCGGCGGTGCCATTGGGATTGTTGACCACCCCGCCCATCGCCTGACGGACGAATTCGAGATGCTCGGGCGTCACATCGAGCGTGACCGGGGCAGGGGTCTGCGCATTGGCGATCAGGCGCGGCTGGATGACCTTGCCGCTGGCGATCCGCCCCGCCATCACCGCCAGCTGGAGCGGATTGACGAGTACATTGCCCTGGCCGATCGACATGTTGACCGTGTCGTATATTTCCCACTTCCGCTTGTAGCGGCGCATCAGCCATTCGGGGTCGGGGACGGTGCCGTAACGCTGGGACGAGAAGGGCAGGTCGAAACTTTCGCCAAAGCCCATCCGCCGCGCCATCGGGGCGATTACCTCCACCCCGGCGCGTCGCGCCATTTCGTAGAAATAAATGTCGCAGCTCTTCATGATCGCATCGGCCATCGCGACCGATCCGTGGACCTTGTCGCAGTGGAAGATGGCATTGCCGACGCGATAGGAACCCGTACAAAGGACATGGTCCTTCGGGTTGATATTGGCCTGAAGCAAAGCCAGGCTCATCAGCGGCTTGATCGTCGATCCCGACGGGTAAAGGCTCTCGGTCACCTTGTCGACGAGCGGTAGATGGTCGTTTTCCGACAACATCCGCCACTCGTTGCGGCTAATCCCGTCGGAGAAATTATTGGGGTCGAACGAGGGCATCGACGGCATAGCGAGAATGTCGCCCGACGCCACGTCGAGCACGACCACCGATCCCGACTGATCACCGATACGCCTCGCCGCATACTGATGAAAGTCGGTGTCGATGGTGAGTTTGATCGACCCGCCGCTGCGGTCGGGCTTGGGGTCGAGCTCCTTAACCAGCTTGCCCCGCGCGGTGACTTCGACGCGCTGCCCACCGGGTTGACCGCGAAGAGTCATTTCCATCGTTTGCTCAAGACCTTCCTTGCCGATCTTGACACCTGGAATGATTAACAGCGGATTCTTGTTCTCGCGCTCATATTCCTTGGCCGAGGCTGCGCCGACATAGCCGACAAGCTGGCCGACTGTAGATCCGCCGGGGTAAAATCGGGCAAAGCCGCGCGACGGCGCGGCGCCGGGAAGCTCGGGCTGGCGGACGGTGATCGCGGCATATTGTTCGTAAGGAATATTGTCGGCGACAGAGACCGGCTTAAACCCGCGTGCATCGTCGAGTTCACCGTTGATCCGGTCGATTTCGTCGGGAGACAGCGCAAGGATCTGGGCGAGGTCGGCGACAATTTTCACCCGGTCCATAATCTGTTGCGGGATGAGATCGACGCGGAAACTTGAGCGATTGATTGCGATCGGCTTGCCATTACGGTCGATGATCCACCCGCGGCGCGGCGGCACCGGGATCAGCTGGACGCGGTTGCTTTCGGACAGCAGTTGGTATTTTTCGTTTTGCGTGATCGAAAGATAGGCCATGCGCCCGGCCAGCAACGCCCCAAACGCAGCCTGCGCCCCCCCGACGAAGATCATCCGCCGCGAGAAGCTTAGCGATTGATGGACCGCAGTGACGCGCTGCCACTTGCTCACGAGCCCAGCCGCCAGCGGTCGATCAGGCCGGCAAAACCGGCGGCGAGGGGGAAGGCAATCATGCTGAGCAGCACCGATGGCAGCATCGCGCTGAACGGCAACTGAGCGCCGTCCCACGCCGCGACGCGCCAGGTGAAGGCGGCGTTGGCAATGATCAGCAACACCGCCAGCAGCCACTCGATCCAATAGTCGCGCCACATGGTGCGGCGATCGGCAAGGTCGAGCAGCAGCATCACGGCAGGCCACAGCGCGACCGACTGGCCGATCGGGGCGCCGGTGATGATGTCGTTGGCAAACCCCAGGGGCGCCGCCCACCACGCCGGCCATGCATCGGCGCGAAGCAGCCGCCACGCGATCAGCATGAGGAAGCCGACATCGGGGACCCAAACCGCGGTCGAGACGATCGGTAGGGTCGACAGTAGCGAGCCGAACACGACCGACAACGCCGGCGCGACCAGCGCGCTTCGCCGCGGACCACGGCCGATTGCGCCTGAGCGTTGGTGGAGCGCCGAGCGGACCATCAAGGCTTGGCCTTAGGCTTGGGCATTGGGGGCGGCGGCGGGGGCGGGGGCGGCGCTTGTTGGGCAAGCGGCTCAAACGGACGCTCGACAATCGCAAAGCTGGCGCTCGATGGATCGGCGAGGGGGATTGCCACCGCGCCATCGTCATCGAGGCGGATGATCTTGGCGACTGGGACGAGCGGTGGATAAAGGCCACCGGTGCCCGACGTCACGAGCAGGTCACCCGGCTTGAACGGGTTGCGCCCAACCTCGAGCGGGCGGATATCGAGCGTGCCGTCGCCGCGCCCGGTTGAAATGGCGGGAAGCCCATCGCGGAGCAGCCGTACGGGGATAATGTTGGCGCGATCGCTGATCAGCATGATCCGGCTGGCGAAGCGTCCCGCGTCAATCACTCGACCGATCAGTCCCGAGGCACTGCGCACCGGCATTCCGACCGCGACACCGTCACCGCTGCCCGCAGACAGCACGGCGAGGCGGCGCGGGCTTTCGAAGCTCGAGCCGATGATCCGCCCGGTGGCAACCGCCTCGCGACTACGTTCGCGCAGCTGGAGCACAGCCTTCAGTTGGGCATTTTCAAGCTGGATTGCCTTGGCCTCGATCATCCGCTGTAGGAAAGCGCGGTGCTCGCGGCGATATTCCCCGTTCTGGCGAGCGGCATCCCAATAATCGGACGCGCCGCTGGTCAGCCCGGTCGCGGTCGTCGTGACCGCACGCAGCGACCCGGTGATCGGAGCAGTCGCATCAATCGCCGCTCCGCGCACCCCGGAATAGCTCGATGGCGCGACCAGCGAGAGGACAAGCATGACTAGCCCGACGATCACGCCAGCAATCGTCGCGATCAGGCTGAAAAACAGCCCATATTGCGCGCGCCGTGACCAGCCTGGGCGCGACCCTGCCGGTGGCGCCACCATCGTCTTATTCCCTAGGCGGTCTGGAGGACGCCGCGGAACTGCGCTTCCTCAAGCGCGCGGCCGGTGCCGAGCGCAACGCAGGTCAGCGGATCCTCGGCGACAGTCACGGGCAAGCCGGTTTCGTCACGAAGCACTTCGTCGAGCCCCTGGAGCAGCGCACCGCCCCCCGTCAGCACGATGCCCTGCTCGCAGATATCGGCGGCAAGCTCGGGCGCGGTGTTTTCGAGCGCAATTCGAACGCCCTCGACGATCGTGCCAACGGGCTCGGACAGCGCTTCGGCGATCTGTCCCTGGTTGATCGAAATTTCCTTGGGCACCCCATTTACTAAGTCGCGGCCCTTGATGTGGACGGTCTTGCCGATGCCGTCGACCGGCGGCTTGGCGATGCCGACTTCCTTCTTGATCCGCTCAGCGGTGGCTTCACCAATCAGGAGATTGTGGTTTCGGCGCACGTAGGATGAGATGGCCTCGTCCATCTTGTCGCCGCCGACGCGAACCGAGGTGGTGTAGGCGAGGCCGCGCAGCGACAGCACCGCGACTTCGGTCGTGCCGCCGCCGATGTCGACGACCATCGACCCGATCGGCTCGGTCACCGGCATGTCGGCGCCGATCGCCGCAGCCATCGGCTCCTCGATCAAATAGACTTGGCTTGCCCCGGCATTGGAAGCAGCATCGCGGATCGCGCGGCGCTCGACGCTGGTCGATCCCGACGGGACGCAGATCACGATCTCGGGGAAGCGCCAGGCGCGCATCTTGCCGCCATGGACCTTGTGGATGAAATGCTTGATCATCTGCTCGGCGACATCGATGTCGGCGATGACCCCGTCACGCAAGGGGCGGATCGCCTCGATCTGGTCGGGGGTCTTGCCCATCATCAGCTTGGCGTCGTTGCCGACGGCCTTGACCCGCTTGACCCCGTTGATGGTTTCGATCGCCACCACCGACGGCTCGTTGAGGACGATGCCACGACCCCGCACATAGACCAGCGTGTTGGCCGTTCCCAGATCGATCGCCATGTCATGCGACATCCATTTGAACCAGCGAGTCCAGAACATTCAACGGTCACTTTCGCATCGAGGGCGGCAACGGCAGGTCACCATTAACCGGGATTAACTCCGAACCCGTGAAAAGCGCGTGAAGTGGTGGAAAAATCAGCGCTTCGCGAGGGCATCCCGATTGGGCTAGGACAGCGCACGATGTCAATAAGAAGGCTTCCCTCCGGACTGATCGATCGCATCGCCGCGGGCGAGGTGGTCGAGCGTCCAGCGAGCGCGCTCAAGGAACTGGTCGAGAATGCGCTCGATGCCGGGGCGACCTTCGTCGCGGTGCGGCTGTCGGCCGGCGGGCTCGACCTAGTCGAGGTCAGTGACGACGGTTCCGGCATGGCGCAGGCCGAAATGGCGCTTGCGCTCGAGCGCCATGCGACCTCGAAATTGCCCGATGAGCATATCGAGAATGTGGTAAGCTTCGGCTTTCGCGGTGAGGCACTGCCGTCGATCGCCAGCGTTTCGCGCCTGACGATCGAGAGCCGCGAGCGCGTGCTCGGCGGCGGAGGCCAGGCTCCCCAAAGCTCCGAAGGTTGGCGAATCGCCATCGATCACGGGGTTCCGGTAGGCGAGGGACCCGCCGCTGTCCCACCAGGCACTCGAGTCCGCGTCGAGGGGCTGTTCGACAAGATACCCGCGCGACGTAAATTCCTCCGCTCCCCCCGCGCCGAATATGCCGCCTGCGTTGATGCGGTGAAACGGCTTGCGCTCGCCCGCCCCGACGTCGGCTTTCGCCTTGAACATGACGGGCGCCGTTCGATCGCGGTTCAGCCGAGCGACGCTCCGACCCGAGTGGCCGCACTGCTCGATCCAGGGCTCGAGCGCCACGGCGTCGGCATCGACCATGTCCGCGAGGCAATGCGGCTGACCGGGGTCGTCAGTCTGCCGACCTTCAACCGTGGCATGGCCGACCAACAATATCTGTTCGTCAATTCGCGCCCGGTGAAGGATCGGCTACTCGTGGGCGCGCTTCGGGCAGCCTATCGCGACCTCATTGCGCGCGATCGCCACCCAGTCGCGGCGCTGTTCATCAGCGTGCCTGGCAGCGAGATCGATATCAACGTCCACCCCGCCAAAACCGAAGTCCGCTTCCGCGACCCGGCAGCAGTGCGTGGGCTGATCGTCGGCGGGCTGAGGCAGGCTCTGGAGGAAGCTGGCCATCGCAGCGCGGCGCGCGAGCAGATGGCGGCGCCGGTGCAATGGACCAGTGACCTGACTCGCCGTTCGAAAGAAAGCCAGATCGCACGACCCGCAGGCTTCATCGGCACTAGCTGGACACCAGCACCGCCGATCAGCCAAACTGTGCATGAACAGCGCCTCGACTTCGGCCAGCTTGCCCCTGCAGCGCGCGCAGAGCCCGCCACCGCGCCGCTCGTCGCCCACCCGATGGGGGTCGCGCGCGGGCAGGTCGCGCAAACCTATATTGTCGCCGAGGCCGACGATGGACTGGTTATCGTCGACCAGCATGCCGCGCACGAGCGGCTCGTGCTCGAACGGATGCGTGCCGCCCGCGCCGATGGCGAAGTTGCGCGCCAAGTGTTGCTGATCGCCGAGACGGTCGAGCTCGACGAGGTCGATTGCGATCGCCTTGAGGAGGCGGCGCCCGGCCTGTCCGACTTCGGGCTCGACATCGAACGATTCGGGCCGACTGCGATGATCGTCCGCGCCGTGCCCGCTGCGCTCGGCAAGCCCGATGTGACTGCGTTGCTCGCCGACCTCGCCGGTGAAATCGCCGAGTTTGGAGGGGCAATCTCGCTCCGTGACCGGCTCGACCTCGTCGCCGCGACGATCGCCTGCCATGGCTCGGTCCGTGCCGGGCGAGTGCTGTCGGTGGTCGAAATGAACGCGTTGCTTCGCGAGATGGAGGTCACCCCCAATTCGGGCCAGTGCAACCATGGTCGTCCGACCTGGGTGAAGCTCGCCCATGGCGACATTGAGCGATTGTTCGGGCGAAGATAAATGTTCGTCAGCTATCGTCGGCGAGCTGCTTCGCCAGCGTGAGACGGACCTGCTCGATCGGGGCGATTCGGGCCAGCGATCGTGATTCGTTCAATATCGGATAGCCGCCGACCGCATCCCGTTCGAGTTGCCTGGTAAAGTCACCGGCGCGAATTTCGGCGAGGATGGCGCGCATTCCTTCGCGTACCCGCTTGTCAACGATCTTGGGCCCGCCCAGCACCGCGCCCAGCTCGGCGGTGTTGCTGATCGCCTCGCGCATCCCCGACAGCCCGCCCGATTCAACCAGCTCGGCGAGCAGCTTGAGCTCGCCGACGCACTCGAGGAAGGCAACTTCCGGCGAGATTCCGCCCTCGACCAATGTCTGGAAGCCCGCTTCAAGGATCGCCGGCACCGCGCCCCACACCACGGCCTGTTCGTTGAACAAGTCGGCCTCGCACTCCTCGGCAAAGCTCGATGCGATCAGCCCCGCCCGACCGCAGCCGATCGCTGCGCCATATGCCTTGGCGAGTGCTTCGGCGTGGCCCGTGGCGTCGTGCGCGACCGCCCACAGCGCGACCATGCCCTTGCCTTCGAGGAACAGCGAGCGGAGCGCGCTGCCGGGGCCCTTGGGCGCGACCATGAAGACGTCGAGATCGGGACGCGGCGCGATCAGTCCGAAGCGAATCGCGAGACCATGGCTGAAGCCGAGCGCAGCACCGCGGCGGATGGCGGGCTCGATGGCATTATAAAGCGTTGCAAGAATTTCATCGGGAGCGAGAAGCATGACTACGTCCGCGCTGGAAGCCGCTTCCGCTAAGGGGCAATGGACGAGTCCGTCAGCCGTCACTTTCGCGGCGCTCGGCGATTCCTCGCGAAGTCCGATGATGACATCATGCCCACCGTCGCGAAGATTGAGCGCCTGGGCCCGGCCCTGGTTGCCATAACCCAGGATCGCGATCCGCTTGGTCGCCAGCGGGGTGGGATCGATGTCGGGGTCGCGAACAAACGGCATCGACACTTGCTAGGCGGGTGCGCCAAGCAAGGCTAGCGCGGCACCTTGCGTGGTCTCGTTCAGCGGTTCGCCATAGCGCGGCCAGTCGTGCGGCGACTGGTGCGCGAACCAGGTATATTGGCGCTTGGCATAGCGACGGGTGGATTGGGCACCGGCGATGCGGGCCTGGTCGAGCGACACGTCGCCGCGAATCAGCGCGGCAATGTCGGGCACCCCGATCGCACGCATGACTGGAAGCGCGGGATCAAGGTTTCGGGCGAGCAATGCCTTGACCTCCTCGACCGCACCGCAGTCGAGCATCGCGGTGAAGCGCTGGTCGCACCGGGCATAAAGCCAGTCGCGCGGGGGGAGCAGGATCAGCGGCATGAGCGTCACCTGCCCGCCGATCCCGCCGCTCGTTTCGGAATGCCAGTCGCCGAGCGGACGACCGCTAGACTGAACGACTTCGAGCGCGCGGGCGATGCGGGTGGTGTCTGCGGGACCAAGCCGGGCGTGGGCGGCGGGATCGAGCGTTTCGAGCGCCGCTCGGTTGTCGGCGACATCCGCAACGCGCACGCGGGCGCGAATGGCGGGGTCGATCGGGGGAATCGGAGAAATTCCGTCGATCAGGGTGCGCAGGTAGAGGCCAGTCCCGCCGACGAGGATCGGGAGGCGCTCCGCCGTATGGAGGTCGTCGATCTCAACCTTGGCCAGCGCCGCCCAGCGCGCCGCTGAACAGGGATCGGCGCCGTCGAGAATGCCGTAGAGACGATGCTCGGCACGGGCGAGGTCGGCGGGCGACGGGCGCGCGCTGAGTAGGTCCAGGTCGCGGTAAAGCTGGGCACTGTCGGCATTGATGATGACTCCGCCGGTCCGTGCAGCGAGTGCCAGCGCCAATGCTGACTTGCCGCTGGCCGTCGGACCGGCGATGAGCGCCAGCGGAGGACGCGTGACAGAACCAAGATCATTCACCGCGACGCTGATAGCAGCCGGGCGGCTCGACGATAGCCTGACGAGGGCGGTCATCGAGCGGCTCGCGGCAGCCGGGCTGGCGGCATCGGTCGCGGCGTGGATCGACGACGGCGACGCACGCGATCTCGTCTTGATTGGAGACGTCGTCGCCGCGCGCGATGCGCTGGTGGGATGGGAAGGGGTCGACCTTTTGCCGGTCACAACCGGGCCACGGCTCCGCAAGTTGTTCGTCGCCGACATGGATTCGACCATGATCGGGCAGGAATGCATTGACGAGCTGGCTGACTACGCCGGGGTCAAGCCGCAAGTCGCGGCGATCACCGAGCGGGCGATGCAGGGCGAACTGGATTTCGTCGGGGCGCTGAAGGAACGGGTGTCGTTGCTGAAGGGGCTCGCTGTCGGGGTGCTGGCGAAATGCCTCGCCGAGCGGGTGCGGCCTAATCCGGGAGCGAAAACGCTGGTCGGGACGCTTCGCCTCCATGGCGCAACCTGCCTGCTGGTGTCTGGCGGGTTCACCGCCTTTGCCGAGCCGGTCGGGGCGATGCTCGGTTTCGATGAAGTTCGCGCCAACTTGCTCGGGCAGGCGGACGGTTTGCTAACCGGGGCGGTCGAAGGCGATATCGTCGATTCGCGGGCCAAATTAGCCGTGCTGGAGGAATGGGAAGCCGAACTGGCGATTGCGCGCGATATGACCATGGCGATCGGCGACGGCGCGAATGACCGGCCAATGGTCGAGGCGGCGGGATGGGGTATCGCTTATCACGCCAAGCCGGCACTGGCGGCAGCGGCCGACGCCCGGATCGAACATCACGGGCTCGACGCGCTGCTGTGGGGAATGGGCCTGCCGCGATCGGCTTGGGTCGAGGCTTAGCGCGCCGCGATTGCGAAACACGCCTGCCCGCGCGCAGCGAGGGCGGCGCAGGTTCGCGCTGCTTCTTCGCGTGAGCCGAACGGCCCCGCCTGAAGCCTGATTACCGCGCCGATCGGGATTAGAAAGGGTTGCCGCCCGGCAAGCGGTCCGGGGGCAAATTTCCGGAACAGCGCTTCGGCGGCGCCCCTCTGGCTGAATGCGCCGAGTTGGACTCGCCATCCTCCGTCGCGCGGAAGCGCGGGCGTGTGTGCTATTACTGTCGCCGTCCTTATAACGGGCGGCAGAGCAGGGCGGGTCGCCGCGGCCGGCGCGGGCTGGGAGGTCGCCCCTGACAAGGCCAGCTTGCGCAAATGTTCCGGGATCTCGCGATCCATGTCGGCCATCGTCGATCGGGCGGGGCCGAGCCCCTGGGCAGCCGCCTTGGCGACGTAGGAATAGGCGAGCAGCACGTCGCGATTGGCTACCCCGTCGCCATTATAGAGCGCGGTGCCATAGAGCAGCTGTGCCCGCGCATCACCCTTGTCTGCAGCGCGCTTGAGCCACGACATCGCCGCACGCGGATAGCCGTTCTGGAACAGCATCATGCCTAGCTGGGTCTGGGCATCGACATGGCCGAGCCGCGCAGCGCGGGTGTACCAGTCCTCCGCCTGACCAAGGTCGATCGGCATTCCGCGACCGAGGCGATAGGCCTGCCCGATGTTGAACATCGCGTCGGCATTGCCGCGTGCGGCGAGTGGGCGCCACTGGCCAAGCGCAGCGGAATAGTCCCCGCGGCCCCACGCTTCGATCCCGCTACGGACGCTTTGCGCTGAAGCAGTCGATGCGAGCAGCGAGGCCCCAATCGCAATTGCATAAAGAAATCTTCTAGTTGCCATCGGCCCTTCCTAGCCACCTCGCGGCGCCACGCAACACGAGTTGGCGCTTGTTAACCAGACTTTAGGAGCTTTGGCCGCAGTTGGTTCGCGAACAGGTCGTCATCTGGACGAGGGGAAGAGAATGCGCGTTCTGGCAATGGCATCGCAGAAGGGCGGATCGGGCAAGACGACCCTATCCGGGCATCTGGCGGTGCAAGCGCAGATGGCCGGGGCGGGCCCCGTCTGCCTGATCGATATCGATCCGCAAGGTAGCCTTGCCGACTGGTGGAACGAGCGTGAGGCCGATATGCCGGCCTTCGCCCAGACCACCGTCGCCAGGTTGTCGGCCGATCTCGAAGTGCTTCGCCAGCAGGGCTTCCGCCTTGCCGTTATCGACACGCCGCCGGCGATCACCATGGCTATCCAGTCGGTCATCGCGGTAGCCGAGCTGATTGTCATCCCGACCCGCCCGAGCCCGCATGATCTTCGCGCCGTCGGTGCCACGGTCGATTTGTGCGATCGCGCCGGAAAGCCGCTGCTGTTCGTCGTCAATGGCGCAACGCCAAAGGCCAAGATCACTTATGAAGCCGCGGTCGCGCTGTCGCAGCATGGCACCGTTGCTCCTGTAACCCTTCATCACCGCACTGATTTCGCCGCCTCGATGATCGATGGCCGCACGGTCATGGAAGTCGATCCCAAGGGTCGTTCGGCGCGTGAAGTGGTCGAACTATGGGATTATATTTCCGACCGGCTCGAGAAGAATTTCCGTCGCACTGTGTTCGCTGCTCCTGGCGCGGGTCCGGTGACGGCGTCTTCGCCACGCCCCGTCGGCGGCTTCGGTCGCCGTGTCGTTGGCCAGTAAGGGAGCGCGGAAGATGGGCGAACCCAAAGTCTTTGCTTCCCTTTCGTCGGGCCTCCTGGCCCGCAAGGGCGCGGCGAGGCCAGCGATGCGGCCCCAGGGCTTCGGCCAGCTGGGCGGCAATATCGAAGATCTCGGCTGGAACGACATGGGCTTCGAAGCGCCCAAGCCCGCGCTCGCCGCGGTGCGCGATGCCGACCATGACGCCTTCGGTGACGATATCCCCGAGCCCGCGATCCGTCACCCGCTCGCCGGGCTGACGCCGATCGGTGGCGGCGCGCCGTCGCCGGTGCACAGTCAACACGCCGAACTCGCCGACCGTTTCGCGGGCTATGACCTTGAGCCGGGCGAGGAAGATGAGGATGATCCGACCGCTGAGCCTCTCGATCTCGCGCCAGTTGCGAAAGTAGTGACACCAGAGCCGGCTAACGAGCAGCGGGTCATTGTGCCCGATCTCTCGGCGCGCCCTGCAGCTCGCAGGGTTGCCGCACCGCGCGCTGCGCCGGGGACCAAGGCCAAGGCCGCGTTCACGCTTCGCCTCGATGCTGCTCGTCACCTCAAGCTTCGGCTGGCGTGTGCCGTGACGGGTCGTTCGGCGCAGATGCTGGTGACCGAAGCACTCGACGAATTGCTGGCCGGCATGCCCGAACTCGACGGCATGGCGGAACGCGCACCGCAAGCGCGCAAAATCAATTGATTGCCCGATAAAAACAGGGGGACGCTCGATGAACAAGTCACTTCGCTTCGGCACTGCATTGAGCGCCGCCCTGTTGGCAACGACCCTGGGGGGATGCGCCGGGTCGCCACATAAATTTTCCTCGGTTGAGGCGCGCCCGGTGGCGAACGCCAACGCCGGGCTCGCCACTCGCGCGCAGGCAGCGTTGGTGGCTGGCGATGCGGTCCAGGCGATCGATTTCGCCCAGCGCGCAGTCGAAGCCACGCCCAACGAACCCGCATTCCGACTGATCCTGGGCAACAGCTATTTCGCCGGCGGCCGCTTCGCCTCCGCCGAAGCCGCCTATCGCGACTCGCTGACCCTGTCGGCCGACCAGCCGCAGGTCGCGCTCAAACTGGCGCTGGTCAGCATCGCGCAGGGCAAGAATGCGCAAGGGCTCGCCTTCCTCGAAGCGGCGCGAGCCGTGATCGACCCGGCCGACTATGGTCTTGGCCTCGCGCTGGCCGGTCGTCCGCAGGATGCGGCCGTCGTGCTTCGCCATTCAGCCGAGCAAGTCGGGGCTGATTCGCGCGTTCGCCAAAATCTTGCCCTTGCGCTGGCGCTGTCGGGTGACTGGACAGGGGCGCGATCGGTCGCGGCACAAGATGTATCGGCCGACCAGCTCGACGCCCGCATCCAGTCGTGGATGCTGCTCGCCAAGCCGGCCCGCTCGTCGGACCAGCTCGCCTCGCTGACAGGAATTGCCGCTGCGGCGAGTGATCCGGGACAGCCCCTGCGGCTGGCGCTGCGTGACGATAATGTCAGGCTTGCCGCCGCAGCGCCAGCTGCGCCAATGGCAGATCCGGTGCCAGTCACCGTCCCCGCCGAAACGTCGCCGGTGGTGGCGGAAACCATCAACCCCGCTCCGATCGCTGCCTCCACGCCGGTCGTTGCTCGCCCGGTTATCGCCGTTGCGGTCCCTGCTCAGCATCGCGCCACTGCGGTCCGCCCGCTGACTTTTGCACCGGTCGCCTCGCTTGCACCCCGGTCTAACGCAAATGCGCCGCGCCCGTCGCTGTCACCGCGCGCCGCCGCGCTGACTGATGCCCGCACCTTGTACCGCCACGCCGCGCTGTCGCTAAACGAACCGCGCAGCCGCGCAGTGGTTCAGCTTGGCGCCTATGCCTCGCGCGGCAGCGTCACCACAGCGTGGCGTCATGTGTCGGGTAAATTCTCGGCACTGCGCGGCTTCACGCCGGTCGCGGCGCGGTTCAACGGCGAGCGGGGGACTTTCTTCCGGCTTTCGGTCCAGGGCTTCGGCAGCGCGCGCGATGCAATCGCAATGTGCTCGGGGCTGAAGCGGGCCGGGGCAACCTGCTTTGTCCGCAACGTCGCCGGCGATGCGCCTGTCCGCATGGCATCGCGCTAAGCCTTTAAGGGCTAATTCGCTCGGCGGTGAGAAGATCCAGGCAGGCCATTCGCACCGCAACGCCCATTTCAACTTGAAGCGTGATCAGCGACCGCTGGGGATTGTCGGCCAGCACTCCCTCGATTTCCACCCCGCGATTGATCGGGCCGGGGTGCATGATCGCGGCGTGAGGCGCGGCCATCGCGAGCCGCGCTGCCGTGAGCCCAAAACGCGCCAGATATTCCCCCGGGCCGTCGCCCAGATCCTCGGTCATCCGCTCCCGCTGGACGCGAAGCATCATCACGACATCCGCACCATCGACGGCTTCGTCGATCGACCCGGCCGCGCAGGGCAGGTCGGCAGGCATCAGCGAGGGCGGCCCGGCCAGTCGAAGCTCAACCCCAAGGCGGCTGAGCAATTTGACGTTCGATCGGGCCACCCGGCTGTGCTTGAGGTCCCCGCAGATCGCGACCTTCAGCCCCGCAATCCGCCCAAACCGCTGACGGATGGTAGCGGCGTCAAGCAGCGCCTGCGTTGGATGCTCGCCAATCCCATCGCCGGCATTGATCACCGGACAGTCCATGATCGCTGCAATGCTGGCGGGCGCGCCGACGTCGCGGTGGCGGATGACCAGCGCGTCGGGCCGCATCGCGTTGAGCGTGCGCGCAGTATCCTCGAGTGTCTCGCCCTTCTTGATGCTCGATTGTTCAACCTGCATCGCCACCGCCTGCGCGCCGAGGCGATTGGCGGCAATTTCAAACGACAGCAGCGTCCGCGTCGAATTTTCGAAAAAGGCGTTAATCACGGTCAGTCCGTCGAGCCGTTTAGCATTGCGCCGTGGCTGGCGGTTATAGGCGAACCAGCGCGCGCCCTCGTCAAGGATCAGGCCGATCTGAGCGTCGGAGAGATTGTCGATCGAGAGCAAATGCATGAGGCGATGGGTTAGTCGTCGCGGGGCAGATTGGCCAGAGCGTCGATCGCGCCCTGGAGGATATGTGCTGCGGCAAGCTTGTCGACCGCCAGTGCCCGCTTGGCTCGGCTGACATCGGCGGCAATCATCGCCCGCTCGACCGCCTGGGTAGACCAGCGCTCGTCCCACAGCAGGGTGGGAAGGTCGAGGGGTAGGAGGTTGCGGGCAAAAGCGCGGACCGACTGGGTGCGCGGCGAATCGCTCCCGTCGAGGTTGAGCGGTAGTCCAACGACCAGCCCGACGACGGCGTGCTTCGCGATGAACTGGCGAAGCAGCGCAAGGTCGATCGCGAACTTGGTCCGCTGAAGCGTCTCGGACGGGCCAGCGAAGCTCCAGCTGGCATCGCACAGCGCAAGCCCGATGGTCTTCGTCCCGACATCGAGTCCGGCAAGCTTACCCCCGGGCGGAAGGGCATGGCCGAACTCGCCGACCGACGACGTTAGTGCCATGCGGCGACTCTCCTGGCGGCATCGGCCCGGATCGCCCCCCAGAACAGGGCATAATCATAGGCGTGGTAATTATTGCCTGGCAGGACGAACGGTCCAAGCGGGGGGATCGTCCCGCCAATCTTGAGCAGCCCTTCGTCACAGCGCGCGCCGACCGCGCCGGGAAGGAGGGTCGCAGTCGCGAAATCGGCCGTCGGCACCAGCGTGCCGGGATTTTTGTCGACTGTCGCGACGCCATTCGTCGTGCCAGTCAGCGGATTGACGCATAGCAGGTCGGTCTGGGCACGCTTTCCGCCATGGCCTTCGGTCCCGACCCAGTTTTCAAGGATGATCGACGGATTGGCGGGCTCGGCGAAGCTCATCCAAGACAGCACGCAGCCGGTCTCGTCCGGTCCGGCGCACGGTGCCAGCCCCGTCGCGGGCAGGTCGGCGCTGACCGACAGTGGCCAGCCCACGACGTAGGCCGCCACTATTCGCCCTTTCAGCACCGCACGCCGATCGACCAGGAGCCGCGATAAATGGAGCGAGCCCTGGCTGTGCCCGGCAAGGATGATCGGACGACCCTTGGGCTGGTCATCAAGGAAGCGGTCGAACGCGGCAAGGACGTCGCCATAGGCAAGGTCGAGGGCCTTCGTCGCGTCGTCAGACTTGAGCAGGAACGCCCCGAACGCCGCCTGGCGATAGCGCGGCGCCCAGATCTCGCCGACGCCGTTGAAGGCGCTCGCCTGGCTGCGAACGAACAGGGCGTCGTTGATCGCGGCCTGCCCCGGCTCGTCGGCGCGGGCGTTCCAGCGGTCGCTTTGCAAATAGGTCGTCGGGTGGATGTAGAACACCGCCGCGCGCTTTTCGCCGGGGGGCGCGGTCATGCCACCGGGCAACCATGTTGACTGATCGCCCGCCAGCCCCGGCCGCGCGAGCCAGCTTGCCCCCTTGCCGTAATCCGGCCCGCTGCGCGGCGGTGGCGCGGCATAGTGACCGGCGGGCGTCGCCGACCGGGCTAGGATCGCACTCCCGAACTGATAAATGCCGAATGCCCCGGCAACGAAGATCAGGATCATCCAGAAGACGACCAGCAGGAAACGGCGAGCGCACATGGCGGCGGGCACTAGGGGAGGGGGCTGAAGCGGGCAAGTCGCGCAGATGCGTGACGCTTGTTCATTGCCGACGCTCCTGCCATCCTTGCCGCGACAAGCGGGGGGACAATTTATGCGTAACGAACGGCATGATGCCGAGACATCCGACTGGCCCCTGAGACCGTGGATCCTGGCCGGCGTATGCGCGCTTGCCGGATTGACCTTCCAGCGGTTGGCGGGGCGTTATCTTTTCGCCGAAACAGCCCACGCATGGCGCGAACCGGTGGCCACCGCGGTCGCGATCGCAGCCCTGTCCTTCTCGATCACCGTTGAACAAAAGCGATTGTGGTGGTCTGCCGCCTTCGCACTGGCGTGGGGCGCGGTGATCGGCTTGGTCGGCTATTTCACCCTCAGCTACAACCACATCGCGACGATGTTCGAATGGCCGTTTCTGTCTGGCCTGTTCGCGGTGCTGCTTGCCGCGCCGCTGTTCCAGACGGTGCGCGACGCCGGCGCGTGGCGGTTCGATTATGTGACCCTCCACCGCCACGCCTGGTCCGACGCAGTGATCGGGTTCGCGGGACTGGTGTTTGTCGGGATTGCCTTCATCTTGGCGTGGCTGCTGGCGGCGTTGTTCGACCTGATCGGCATCGATGTCCTCAAGCAGTTGATGAAGGAGGACTGGTTCGGCTGGATCCTGGCTGGCTTCTCGTTCGGAAGTGCGGTCGGGCTGCTGCGCGAGCGCGATGCGCTGGTCGCCAATCTCCAGCGGCTGGTGACAGTCGTGCTGTCGGTGTTGGCACCTGTGCTGGCGGTCGGGCTCGGGCTGTTCCTGCTGTCCTTGCCCTTCACCGGGCTTGGCAAGCTGTGGGCTTCATCGCTGCCGACGACCCCGCTGATGCTATCGGCGGCGGCTTTTGCGGTGCTGTTGACCAATGCCGTGATTGGCGATGGCGTCGGCAACGAAGATCGGCGGCCGGGGCGAATCCTGCAGCAGTCGGCGCTGCTGCTTTGCCTGTGCGTCCTGCCCTTGGCGGTGATCGGAGCCGTCTCGCTGGCGCAACGCGTCGACCAGCATGGTTGGACCCCCGAACGAATCTGGGGCGTGCTGTGTGTCGCCGTGGCGTTGATCTATGGCGCGGCGGGATGGTGGTCGGTGGCGCGCGGGCGGATGGATTTCGACGCGCTGCTGCGCCCGCTCCAGATCAAGATGGCACTGGGGCTATGCGCGGTTGCCCTCTTCCTGGCGCTGCCGATCCTCGACTTCGGGGCGATTTCCACCCGCTCCCAGATGGACCGCTTGGCGCGCGGGTTGGTGACGACCGCCAAGTTCGACTGGCGCGCGATGGCGTTCAGCTTTGGCCCGGCGGGGCGGCGAGATCTGAAAGCAATTGCCGAGCACGGGCCGGTTGATCAGCGCCCGCTGGCCTCCGCCGCGCTGGCGGCCAAGAATCGCTGGCAGGTCGATGATGACGTCGGCACGGTGCAGGCGGCGGGTTCGCTCGATCACTGGCTACGGATGGTCCCCGCCACCCGTCCCGCGCCGCCCGCGCTTCGCGATGCGATCGCCCAGAGCAAATTTTGTCGTGACCAGCCCTGCGCCGCAATCTGGGTTGACGATCAGCGGGTGCTAATTGCCGGAGAGCGACGGCAGGATATCGGCCTGTCGCAGTCGACGTTCATCCTGCGCAAGGAAGGCAATTGGGAGGATATGGGCGACTATATGGCGCCGCCGGTATTAACCACGCCCGGGCAATCGCAACCCGAACATGCGGTGAATGTGGCAACCGCGCCAATCGATTTGCGAACTGTCCAGCGGCGACAGCTGGTCGTTGATGGCAAGCCCGTCGGCGAACCGTTTGAATAGGGCGCGGGCGAATGACACGCGGCACGATGCTTGAAGGGGGCGGGTAGGGCGGCTATCGGCGCCACATGGGATGCGCCCCCGCATCCCGCCCACGAGAAACGCATGTCGATCGATACGAAGCAGGTCCGCCACATTGCCAAGCTCGCCCGGATCGCGATGAGCGACGAGGCGATCGAGGCGCTGGTCCCCGAACTCAACCAGATCCTTGGCTGGGTCGAACAATTGTCCGCGGTCGATACCGACGGGGTCGAGCCGCTGACAGCCGTGATCGAGCAGAAACTGCGGCTGCGCGATGACGTCATCGACGACGGCAACGTTCGCGACAAGGTCCTCGCCAATGCGCCCGCCGCGCAACATGGCTTCTTCGCCGTTCCCAAGGTGATTGAATAGTGTCCGACCTCACGACCAAGACGATTGCCGAGCTTCGCGACGGCTTTGCCGGCGGGTCCTTCTCTGCGGGTGAAGTCGCAACCGATTATAACGCCGCCGTGGCGGGCGGGCGGGCGCTGAATGCCTATACGGTCGAGACCCCCGAGTTGGCACTGGCCGCCGCCGATGCCGCAGATAAGGCGCGCAGTAGCGGAGACACATTGGGAGCACTCGCCGGCATCCCGCTGGGGATCAAGGATTTGTTCGCGACGGAAGGCGTCGACACGACCGCCGGGTCCAACATCCTCAAAGGTTTTAAGCCGCAGTATGAATCGACCGTCTCGGGCAAGCTCAAGGCCGCGGGCGCGGGCATGCTGGGCAAGCTCAACATGGACGAGTTCGCGATGGGTTCGTCCAACGAGACAAGTGCATACGGGCCCGTCATCAGCCCTTGGCAGCGCAACGACGGCGGCAATGTGGCGCTTACCCCGGGCGGAAGTTCGGGTGGATCGGCGACCGCCGTCGCCGCCGGGCTGGCTGCGGGCGTAACCGGAACCGACACCGGCGGATCGATCCGCCAGCCCGCCGCCTTCACCGGCATTTGCGGGATAAAACCGACCTATGGGCGCTGTTCGCGCTGGGGCGTGATCGCCTTCGCCTCGTCGCTCGACCAGGCTGGGCCGATGGCGAAAACCGTCCGCGATTGCGCGATCATGCTCGAAGTGATGAGCGGGTATGACAAGAAGGATTCGACCTCGCTCAACCTTCCCGTTCCGCGCTACGAAGCCGGATTGTCGAGTAACCTCAAGGGCAAGCGCGTCGGAATCCCGAGGGAATATCGGATCGACGGCGTCCCCGCCGAGATTGACGCGCTGTGGGACAAAGGGGTCGAATGGCTCCGCGACGCCGGCGCCGAGCCGGTCGAAATCTCGCTACCCCACACCGCCCATGCGCTGCCGACCTATTACATCATCGCGCCGGCCGAAGCCTCGTCAAACCTCGCCCGCTATGACGGGGTCCGATATGGCCTGCGCGAAGACGGAGTGAAGACGCTCGACGACATGTACGCCGCAACCCGCGCCGCGGGCTTTGGGGCCGAGGTCAAGCGCCGCATCATGATCGGCACCTATGTGCTGTCGGCAGGCTTTTACGACGCCTATTTCACCAAGGCGCAGAAGGTCCGCACCCTGATCAAGCGCGATTTCACCGAAGCGTTTGAGAAATGCGACTTCATCCTGACCCCGACCGCGCCCTCGGCGGCATTCGGGTTGAAGGAGAAGATGAGCGACCCGCTGGCAATGTATCTCAACGACGTGTTCGCCGTTCCTGCCAGCCTCGCCGGCCTCCCCGCCATGTCGGTCCCCGGCGGCCTCGATGCGCAGGGGCTGCCGCTCGGGCTCCATCTGATCGGGCGAGAACTCGATGAGCAGGGCGTCCTCAACGCTGCGCTGGCCATCGAGGAACGCGCCGGATTTACGGCCAAAGCGGAGAAATGGTGGTGAGCGACTACCGCATCCACGGTGACACTGGCGAGTGGGAGGTCGTGATCGGCCTCGAGGTCCATGCCCAGATCGTGTCCAAGGCCAAGCTTTTCTCGGGCGCGGCGACCGCGTTTGGCGCCGAGCCCAACACCCAAGTCAGCCTTGTCGACGCAGCGATGCCGGGGATGCTGCCTGTGCTCAACGGCGAGTGCATCCGTCAGGCGGTGCGAACCGGCATGGCGATCGGCGCGAAGATCAACAAATGGTCGCGGTTCGATCGCAAGAATTATTTCTACGCCGACCTGCCGCAGGGCTACCAGATTTCGCAGCTCTACCATCCCATCGTCGGCGAGGGCTCGGTGACGGTGCTGGTCGACGAAAAGGACGAGACTAGCTCGCGGACGATCGGGGTCGAACGGATCCATGTCGAGCAGGATGCGGGCAAGCTGATGCACGACCAGCATCCGACGATGTCGTTCGTCGATCTGAATCGATCGGGCGTCGCGCTGATGGAAATCGTGTCCAAGCCCGACATGCGTTCTCCGGCTGAAGCAGGGGCTTACATCCGTAAGTTAAGAGCGATCCTGCGCTATGTCGGGTCGTGCGACGGCAATATGGAAGAAGGATCGATGCGCGCCGACGTCAATGTCTCGGTGCGCAAACCGGGCGACGAGTTCGGCACGCGGACCGAGACCAAGAACGTCAATTCGGTCCGCTTCGTCATGGCGGTGATCGAGGGCGAGGCCAGGCGTCAGGTCGAGCTGATCGAAAGCGGCGGCGTGGTAGCGCAGGAAACGCGGCTGTACGATCCCGACAAGAATGTCACGCGCTCCCTTCGCTCGAAGGAAGACGCGCATGATTACCGCTATTTCCCCGATCCCGACTTGCTCCCGGTCGAGCTCGACGATGATTTCCTTGACGCCTGCCGCGCCTCGCTCCCCGAACTGCCCGATGCCAAGCGCAAGCGGTTCGAGGAGATGGGGATCGGCGCCTACAACGCCGCGGTACTGACTGCCGAGGTCGAGATCGCCCGCTGGTTCGACCAGTTGCTCGACGCCGGCGCGCCGCCCGCGCAGGCCGCCAACTGGGTCTCGTCCGAATTGTTCGGCGCTCTCAACCGTATGGGCCGATCGATCGAGGACAGCCCGGTTTCGCCGCAGAACGCCGCCGAACTGCTCGGGCTCGTTGCCGACAAAACGCTTTCAGGCAGCCTTGCGAAGCAGGTGTTCGACATCATGCTCGACACCGGCCAGTCGGCCTCGGCCGTGGTCGAGGAACGCGGGCTCAAGCAGACCTCGGATACCGGCGCGATCGATGCGGTCATCGACGGCATCCTCGCCGCCAACGCTGACAAGGTTTTGCAATATAAGGATGGCAAGGAAGTTCTGTTCGGCTTTTTCGTCGGGCAGACGATGAAGGCGATGGCTGGCAAGGCCAACCCGCAAGTGGTCAACGAGCGGTTGAAGGCCAAGCTGGCCGAGTAAGAGGGCGTGGAAACGACATGCGCAAGATAATCACCGCCGCGCTGGCCGCTGCAACGATGGCCGCCCCCGCGCTCGCCGCCCCCGCCGCGCCGCCGAAACTGGTCATCGCCATTTCGGTCGATCAGTTTTCGGCCGATCTGTTCGATGAATATCGCGCCGCGTTCTCCGGCGGGTTGGCGCGGATGGCGTCGGGCGCGGCGTATCGCAACGGCTGGCAGGGCCATGCCGCGACCGAGACTTGTCCCGGCCACTCGACCATCCTGACCGGCGACCGACCGGCGCGCACCGGGATCATCGCCAACACATGGTTCGACCAGTCGCAGGCGCGATCGGACAAGGCGGTTTATTGCGCCGAGGATGAGCGCGTGCCGGGGTCGTCGTCGTCAAGCTACACCGTCTCGCCGCTGCACCTGCGCGTGCCGACGCTGGGCGAGCGATTGCAGCTGGCCTCCCCGCAGAGCCGATCGGTCGCGGTGGCGGGGAAGGATCGCGCGGCGGTGATGATGGGCGGGCACAAGCTCGATCAGCGCTGGTATTGGGACGGCAAGAAATATGTCACCGACCTGGCCGGGGTGAGGGTTCCGACGGCGGCGACCGCGACCAATGCTGCCGTTACCCGCCTCATCTCGGCGCCGGGCGAGCCACTCGAATCGCCCGACTTGTGCCGGGCAAAGGCGAAGGCAATCGCGGTTGGCAGCGACGGCAAGACGGTCGGAGCCGGAGCCTTCGCGCGGGTCGCGGGCGATGCCAAGTCGTTCCGCGCGAGCCCCGCCTTCGACGGCGCGACTCTCGCCCTCGCGGCGGGACTGATCGGCGAAATGAAGCTGGGGCAGGGGTCGGCTACAGACCTCATCGCGATCGGTGCCTCGGCGACCGATTATGTCGGCCACACTTATGGCACCGAGGGACAGGAAATGTGCCTCCAGCTGCTCTCGCTCGACCGCGATCTCGGCGACTTCTTCGCCCTGCTCGACCGGCAGAAGATCGATTATGCCGTCGTACTGACCGCCGATCATGGCGGCAACGACCTCCCCGAGCGCGAACAACTGGCCGGGGTCGCAGGCGCCGCGCGGGTCGACCCGGCGCTGTTTCCGGGGACTGCGGGCAAGGCGATCGCGGTCAAGCTCAGGCTTGGCGGGCCGGTGCTGGTGGGGGATTCGCCGTTCGGGGATGTCTATCTCGACCGCGCGCTGTCTCCGGCGGACCGCACGAGAGCGCTCGCGGCGGCGGTTTCCTATTATCGGGCCAGTCCGCAGGTCGAGGCGGTCTTCACTCACGCCCAGCTCGATCGCGCGCCCCTGCCCACCGGCGATCCCGCCACCTGGAGCCTCCGTGACCGAGCCCGCGCCTCGTTCGACGATCAGCGCTCAGGCGATTTCGTCGTGCTCCTTCGGCGCCGAATCACCCCGATTGCCGACGCCAAGACCTATGTCGCGACGCATGGCAGCGCGTGGGACTATGACCGCCGCGTGCCGATCCTGTTCTGGCACGCGGGGATGGCGGCGGCGCCGAGCAACGCTCCCGTCGAAACGATCGACATCGCCCCCACGTTGGCGGCCTGGATTGGGCTCAAGATCGCGCGCGGGGCAATTGACGGGCATTGCGTTACTACCGTCCCGGGAGTCAGCTGCCCGCGCTAACGCATTGAGGGCTTGCGTCTTTTCGTGAAACGCGGCAGCTTCCCGAGATAATCGTGGGAGGGGCCAATGCACCGGACGATCAGCCTTTTGCTTGGCACCGCAATGCTCGCCGGCTGTGTCTCGACGCGGCAGTTCGCCGACCTCCAATTTACCCCGCCCCAAGGTGACTATAAATTGCTCGTCCTTCGCCCGGACGTCTCGGTCGCCTCGCTGACGATGGGCGGAGTGCCCGAACAGCGCGCCGACTGGACCGAGGCTGCGCGCGCCGCAATCATCACCGCGCTCCGCATCCAGCAGGGCGCGCGGGGCGGCCAATTGCTGATCGCCGACCACCGTACCAACGTCCCCGGTGCCGACGCGGCCACCGTCGCCGACCTCGAACGGCTCAATGCCGCAGTCGACCAGGCGATCGCCGAGCATAAGTATTCGGGCAACACGCTGCCGACCAAGCGGCGCATGGGGCTCGACTACACGCTGGGCCAGGACGCGATCGACTTCGGCCGCAAGACCGGGTTCGACTATATGCTGTTCCTCCACGCCGAGGACCAGGTTGCCTCGGGCGGGCGAGTCGCAATGCAGGTGATCGGCATCGCCGGCTGCTTCATCGGTTTCTGCGCGCCCTCGGGGGGCAGCGGCCAGCTTGCCTATGCCAGCCTCGTCAATCTCCACAGCGGCGAAGTCGTGTGGTTCAATGTCCTGCAGACCGGCAGCCAAGTGCCCGGAATGGGGTTCGGCGATTTGCGAACGCAAGCAGGGGCCGACCAGATGGTCGAACGACTGCTCGGGCGGATGAAGCCGGGGCGCGATGCGCGCCGGGTCGTCGCTGCGGGGCAGCAATGACCGCGCTCTCGCGGCGCATGGTGCTGGGTGGCGCGGCGACGCTTGGGCTTGGCGCCGGATCCGCCACCGCGCGGATTCTGCCGGCGACCATGACCCCGCTGATCGGCCGCGGATATCGCCCGGTCGATACCGACGAAAAGGGCCTGTGGCAGCAGTGCGAGCGAGTTGAGGAGGAAGTCGCGGGGTCGAACATATTGGTCCAGGATCCAGCGGTTACTTCCTACCTGCGCACCCTGATCGGCAAGGTCGGCGGCCCGGCGGCGAGCGACATGCGCATCTATCTCGCGCGCGTCCCCGATTTCAACGCGATGATGTTCCCGACCGGCTTCGCGATCGTCTTTTCCGGACTGCTGCTGCGAATGCGCAACGAGGCCCAACTCGCCGGGGTCATCGCCCACGAAAGCGGCCATTTCCTGCGCAAGCACCAGCTTCGCCAATATCGCGACGTCAAGAGGAAGTCGGACATCTTCGCAGCGGCATCGCTGCTCGGCGGAATGGCGGGCGGGGCGGCGGGGATGAACCTTGGCCAGCTCCAGCAGCTCGCCGAGTTGGGCACGATCATGTCGCTATTCCGCTACAATCGCGAGCTTGAGGCCGAGGCCGACGCAATGGGCATCCGCCTGCTTGCCAATGCCGGCTACTCGCCCCTCGCCATGCCCCATACGTGGGAGCAGTTGATTGCCGAAAGCACATTGTCGGCCAGATATCGCCGCAAGCACCGCGACCGGGGTTACTCGATGTTTGAAACCCATCCCGCGCCCGAGAGCCGGATGGCCGACTTGCGGCTAGCGGCCGCCGAGGTGACCGTCCCGGGCCGTGTCTACGACGACGGTCGCGCCCGCTACCTCGCGACCATCGCCACCCTCCGCCCGATGCTCCTCGACGATCAGGTCAAATTAAACGATCCCGGCGCCTCGCTCTATATCGTCCAGACGCTCGCCCAGGATGGCTGGAGCGGCCCGCTCCGCTTCGCCGAGGCCGAGATCTGGCGGCTTCGCGGCGATCCCAGGCAGCGCGATCCCGAACGTGCCGCTGCCGGCTATGCCGCCGCCGTGCAAATGCCCGATGCCCCGCCCGATGCGTGGCGCTGGCATGGCGTCATGCTCCAGAAAGCCGGACGTGCTGTCGAGGCGCGCGCGGCCTACACGCGCTATCTCGCGATGGCCCCGACCGCGCCCGACGCGCCGTTCGTTCGCCAGCAACTTTTTGTCATGGGAGGCTGATCGATGCGCCATTTTCTCATCGTCCCGGCGCTCGCCCTAACCCTGTCCGGCTGCGCGTCGATCGGCGGTGGCGGGACGGGCTTCGGCTCGAGCTATTCGCTCGTCCGCCCCAGCCCGCGCGCGGTCGGCGACGGCACGATGATCGTCTTCCCGCGCGAGAATTGGAACCGCCAGCGACAGGTCATCTTCGACAACATCCGCCAGGTCGAGGACTGGACCCAGAATGGCCCGGTGCTCGACAGCCTGTCCTTCATTTCGGGACTGAAGGATGGCAAGTCGATCGTCCGCCAGTCGCGCAAGGCCGATCAACAGGTGCCGCGCTTCCGCTCGTCGATGACTGCGCCGGAGGTCGCCGCGATGCTCGAAACTTTTTATAGAACTCGCGCAGGAACGGTCGACTTCAGGACGATTGCTCTCGCCCCGCGTCCTTTCCTCGGCCAGCCCGGCTTCCAGCTCGATTTCGACCATCTCGATGGTGACGAATTGTGGCGGCGCGGGCGGGCGGTTGGCGCGGTCGTCAACGGTCGCCTCTACCTCGTCCTGTTTGACGCCGCCCGCGCGCATTATTTTGCCGCCGCGCTTCCGGAGTTTGAAAATGTGGCGTCGACGGCGAGGCTAAGGGCTTAAACCGGGTCGGGGCTCTCGGGCACTTCGGGCTCACCTGGCAGGACCGGCACTTCGGGCAATATGGGTTCGCCCTCGGGTTCCTCGGGCAGGATCGGCGCGCTCGCCATAAGGCGACCGGTCATCAAGCAACCGGTCCCGTCGGCATCGACGGGGGCTCCGCCCCGGGTGATGACGGCGCAGGCGTGTCGATATTCGGCGTCGGCGAGGGCACTTCGGACGGGGGCACGGTCGGGGGCGGGGCAGGGCTGGTTGACGGCGGACCGTCGGGCTGGCCGGGCAATGTATCGGGCATGATCATCTCCTTGTTCACCCTCAACCACTGGCACGCCCGGGCGGTTGCGTCGGATCGGCCCCTTTCCCTTGCCCTTCACCGCATCCTTGCTATAGCCCGCGCCCTTGAGCGTCCGCGCGGGCGTGGCGGAATGGTAGACGCAGCGGCTTTAGGTGCCGCCATCGCAAGATGTGGGGGTTCGAGTCCCTTCGCCCGCACCAACGCCAAGTCCGCTTGGGCGACCCCGATTTTACGAGACAGGACGAGACTGTGACCATGAAGACCGTCGAAACGTTGAACGAAGGCCTCAAGCGGGGCTTCATGCTGACCATTCCCGCCCAGGACATCGAGGCCCGGGTCGACGGCGAAGTGAAGCGCATGGCGCCGCAGGTCAAAATGCCCGGCTTCCGCCCCGGCAAGGTCCCCGCCAACCTTATCCGCAAGATGCATGGTGAGGCGCTTGCCGCCGATGCGCTCAACACCGCGGTCCAGGCCGGTGTCCAGACGCTGCTGGCCGAAAAAAACATTCGGCCGGCGATGCAGCCCGAAGTCGAACTCGACGAAGGCTATGCCCCAGGCAAGGACGCCGAAGTGCGCGTCAGCCTGGAAACGCTCCCCGAAATTCCCGAGGCCAAGATTACGGGCATCAAGCTCGAGCGCCTTACCGCCGAGCCTGACGATGCCGCGCTCGACGTCCAGCTGACCCAGCTGTTCTCGTCGCAAAAGTCGTTCGTGGCGGCGCCCAAGAGCCATGCCGCGGCGATCGGTGACCAGGTCGTGATCGACTATATCGGCACCACTGCCGATGGCGTCGCGTTCGAAGGCGGAACCGGCGAAGCAATGGCGCTCGAGCTTGGATCCGGCCAGCTCATTCCGGGGTTCGAGGACGGCTTGGTCGGCGCCAAGGCGGGCGACGAGCGCGACGTATCGGTCACCTTCCCCAAGGATTATCCGGCCGCCAATCTCAAGGGCAAGCCGGCCAATTTCGCCTGCACCGTGACCGAAGTGAAGGTCCAGGGGCAGGGCGAGATCGATGACGCCTTCGCCAAGAACCTTGGCCTTGAAAGCCTCGACCAGCTCAAGGGCCTGCTGCGCGACCAGCAACAGCAGGAGCTTAACGGCCTGACGCGCACCCACATGAAGCGCAAGCTGCTCGACCAGCTGGCCAGCAGCCATGACTTTGACGTTCCCCCGTCGATGGTCGACGCCGAATATCAGAACATCATGGCCCAGCTTCGTCACGAAGCCGAACATGAGGACGATCAGGCCGCCGCGCTTGCCGAAATTGAGTCCGAAGCCGACGACTATCGCAACATCGCCGTGCGTCGAGTCCGTCTTGGCCTCCTCCTGTCCGAAATCGGCGCCAAGAACGGCGTCGAGGTCAGCCAGCAGGAAATGAACCGCTTGATCGGGCAGGCCGCCGCGCAATATCAGCCCAAGGATCGCGAGCGGTTCATCCAATATGTCCAGCAGGACCCGATGGCCGCCGCCCAGCTTCGTGCCCCGCTCTATGAGGACAAGGTCGTCGACTATTTGTTCGAGCAGGCCGAAATCAGCGATCGCAAGGTTGCCCGCGCGGAGATCGAAGCCGATCTCGAGAGTGAAGAAGGCCATGTCCACGGGCCCGACTGCGGACATGACCACGTCGCCCCCCCGGCAAAGTCAGCGAAGAAGGCTACGAAGGCCCAACCAAGCAAGGCAAAGCCTGTCAAGACGGTAGCGGAGCCTGCTCCCGCTGCCGAAGCCAAGGTCGCCAAGGTCGCCAAACCCAAACCGGCGAAGGACGACGCTCCGGTCGCCGTCGAGGCTGCCGCCAAGCCGGCCAAGAAACCCGCCGCCAAGAAGCCTGCGGCCAAGAAGGCCTGAGGCCGCCAGACCGACAGGGGGCACGGGACGAGATGGCTAGCCAACCGCGGATTGCCGTACTCCTGCCTTGTTATAACGAGGAGGCGGCGATCGAGCGGACGGTTGCCGGCTTCCGCGCCGCACTGCCCGACGCCACCATCTATGTTTTCGACAATAACAGCAGCGACCGGACGATCGAACGGGCCCTCGCCGCTGGCGCGGTTGTCCGGATCGAGAAGCAGCAAGGCAAGGGCAATGTCGTGCGGCGGATGTTCGCCGACGTCGATGCCGATGTGTACCTGATGGCCGACGGCGACTTGACCTATGATCCGGCCGCCGCCGCGGCGATGGTCGCAATGCTCCTTGCCGACCAGCTCGACATGGTTGTCGGCACTCGCAAGCATGAAGCGGCCGAAGCTTATCGGGGCGGTCATGTCCTTGGAAACAGGATTTTCACAGGTCTGCTTGCTGGACTGTTCGGACGAAGTTTCACTGATATATTTTCGGGTTACCGAGCCTTCTCACGACGCTTTGTGAAGAGCTTCCCGGTCCTTTCGGTCGGTTTCGAAATCGAGACCGAGATGAGCGTTCACGCGCTCGAACTGCGCATGCCGATCGGCGAAATTGAAACCGTCTATGCCGCCCGCCCCGAGGGCTCGACCTCCAAACTATCGACCTATCGCGATGGCTGGCGGATCCTCAAGACGATCGTCACCCTCTATCGAATCGAGCGGCCAGTGCTGTTCTTCGGCTCGATCGGGCTTGGCCTGCTGCTAGTCGGCGTCATTCTCGCCATCCCGCTCATCTCGACCTATCTCGCGACCGGGCTTGTCCCGCGCTTGCCTACGGCGATCCTGATCACCGGGCTCGGCATTGTTGCGACCTTGTGCCTGTTCGCCGGGCTGATCCTCGATACGGTCACCCGCGGCCGCCGCGAAATCCGCCGCCTCGCCTATCTCGCCCACCGCGCGCCGGGTAATGGATAGCCCCGCTTGAACCTGCCCGGCTTTGCCCCGATGTAAGGCATGAGCTTCACACCAAGGATCATTCATGGACCATCAGGATATCGTCGCCGGCCTCGTTCCGATCGTCATCGAACAGTCGAACCGCGGCGAGCGCAGCTTCGACATTTTCTCCCGCTTGCTGCGCGAGCGGATCATCTTTGTTACTGGCGTAGTCGAGGACGGTATGGCCTCGCTCATCACCGCCCAGCTACTGTTCCTGGAATCGGAAAATCCGAAGAAGGACGTGTTCATGTACATCAATTCGCCCGGTGGCGTCGTCACGGCGGGCCTCGCGATCCATGACACGATGCAATATATTCGCCCCAAGGTCGGCACGGTGTGCATCGGCCAGGCCGCGTCGATGGGCAGCTTCCTTTTGGCAGCGGGTGAACCGGGCATGCGCGTGGCGCTGACCAACAGCCGGATCATGGTTCACCAGCCTTCGGGCGGGGCGCAGGGCATGGCCTCGGATATTGAGATCCAAGCACGCGAAATATTGCGTATGCGCCATCGCCTCAACACGCTGTACGCCAAATATACCGGTCAGCCGCTCGAGGCGATCGAGATTGCAATGGACCGCGACAAGTTCCTCGAAGCCGACGAGGCCAAGGAATTCGGGATCATCGACCAGGTGTTCGACAAGCGTCCCGACGCCGTCGAGGGCGAGTCGACCGGCGCTTCGCAGATCACGCCAGCCTAGTCTTCAACCTCGAACCGGACCGCCAGGCTGCGTTCTTCTCCCTGGTCGAGAAGCACCAGCCCGGCGGCTACCCATTCCTCCTGGGGCAGGTTGAGCGCGGCATTGGCGTTCTCGACCGGTTCGGCAACGAACAGCCCGCCCGTTGCAGGGGCGTAGAGCTGGAAGCGCGGCGCTGCGGCGGTTAGCCGGACCTTCGCGCCCTTGCCCCAATCGACTAGCGCATCGCCGCTCCATCCTTCAAAGCCGTGGTCGAGGCCACGCCCGCACACCGGGCCGTTCGACGGCAGATATTTGCCGCTCGCCGGGACGCGATTGGTCGGCAGCACGTCGGCGTCGATCAGCCACACATCGGTCACCCCGGTCGTCAGTCGAGTCGTGCCATCGCATGGAAAATAGGGATGCTGGGCCAGTCCGCACGGCATTCGCTCGGGCGAACGATTGCGGCAGCTGAGCGTCACCGTCAGCCCGCTTTCATCAAGCATGAACAGCTGCCGCGCTTCGTAATGCCACGGCCATTCTCCGGGCTCGTGAACGAATGAGAGGGTCGCGCTCGCCGCATCGGACTGCTCGACCTGCCACGGTGCGCGCCATCCCTGGCCGTGGAGCGGGCTCTTGTCCCCGGGCAGATTGGGCGCCAGCGTAACCGTCCGTCCGTCGCAGACGAACGTTCCGCCGCGCACCCGATTGGAAAAGGGAACGAGCGGAAAACTGGCCATTTCCCCGGCGTCGCTGGCTTGGCGCGGGGCAGGGCGGAGCAGCTCCTGCGCTCCCTTACGGAACCGCGCGATACTCCCGCCGATGTCGGGCGCAAGGTCCAGCACCAGATCGCCCGCGGTCAGTGTCAGCCAACTTGTCATGTTCGTTTTGCCTCCAGATAATATCTGCGCAGATGGGAAATTCAGCCGTCGTCGAGCAATTCCAGCCCCTTGCCCCGTGGCGCGCCGCTCTCCATATCTGGGACAATTCGCATCATTGGCGGGACCTGTTAAGGCTTCACGAGTTTGAATGTGCGAAAAAGCGGGCTAGCATGGGCTGGCTCCCGGGCCTCGACGGCTCGCTGCGAAGGATGATTATGACGAAGCTTTCAGGCGGCGGCGACAGCAAGAGCACACTTTATTGCTCATTCTGCGGCAAGTCGCAGCACGAGGTGAGGAAGCTCATCGCCGGCCCGACCGTGTTCATTTGCGATGAATGCGTCGAACTGTGCAACGACATCATCCGCGAAGAGTCGAAGTCGGCGCTGGTCAAGACCCGCGACGGCGTTCCGACTCCGCTCGAAATCTACAAGGTGCTCGACGATTATGTGATCGGCCAGTCCAAGGCCAAGCGCGTTCTCTCGGTCGCTGTCCACAATCATTACAAGCGCTTGAATCATGGTGCCAAGCACGGCACCGAGGTCGAGCTGGCCAAATCGAATATCCTGCTCGTCGGCCCGACCGGCTGCGGCAAGACGTTGCTCGCCCAGACCCTGGCGCGGATCCTCGACGTGCCGTTCACCATGGCGGATGCGACAACACTGACCGAGGCCGGCTATGTCGGCGAGGATGTCGAGAACATCATCCTCAAATTGCTTCAGGCGTCCGATTATAACGTCGAAAAGGCCCAGCGCGGGATCGTCTATATCGACGAGATCGACAAGATCAGTCGCAAGTCGGATAATCCCTCGATCACCCGCGACGTGTCGGGCGAAGGCGTCCAGCAGGCGCTGCTCAAGCTGATGGAGGGCACCACCGCCTCGGTCCCGCCGCAGGGCGGGCGCAAGCATCCGCAGCAAGAGTTTCTTCAGGTCGACACGACCAACATCCTGTTCATCTGCGGCGGCGCGTTTGCCGGGCTCGACAAGATCATCGGCGACCGCCTGCAGGGCAAGTCGATCGGCTTTGGCGCGCATGTTGCCGCGCCGGAGGATCGCCGCACCGGCGAAGTGCTCAAAAGCTGCGAGCCCGAGGATCTGCTGAAATTCGGGCTCATTCCCGAGTTCGTCGGGCGCCTGCCGGTGATCGCCACGCTGGAGGATCTCGACGAGGAAGCCCTCGTCAAGATATTGGTCGAACCCAAGAATGCGTTGGTGAAGCAATATCAGAAGCTGTTCGACATGGAGGAGGTCGAACTTGCCTTCACCGAAGAGGCATTGTCGGCGGTCGCCAAGAAGGCGATCGATCGCCGCACCGGTGCGCGCGGGTTGCGCTCGATCATCGAGGGCATCCTGCTCGACACGATGTTCGACTTGCCCTCGATGGAAGGCGTCGACGAGGTTCATGTCGACAAGGACGTCGTTGCCGGGTTGAAAGACCCGGTCCGTGTCTATTCGGGCAAGGAAAAGGCGCAGGCGGGAGACGCCGCCTGACAGGGCCATGACAGATAGTGGCGCGGCGTTGCGTTGGCGCCGTCGCCATCCCATATGTCGATCATGAGTCAAACACTTCCAATCCTGCCACTGCGCGACATTGTCGTGTTTCCCCACCGCATCGTGCCGCTGTTCGTCGGCCGCGAAAAATCGGTCGCCGCGCTCGAAGCGGCGATGGGCAGCGACAAGGAACTCTTCCTCGTCGCCCAGCTCGACCCGGCCGAGGATGATCCCGACCGCGACCAGCTCTACGACCTTGGCGTCGTTGCTACCGCGATGCAGTTGCTCAAGCTTCCCGACGGAACCGTTCGCGTGCTGGTGGAGGGCGTCCGCCGAGCTCGCCTGCTCTCGCTGGGGATCTCGCCCGAAGGTCACCAGGTGGCCGAGATTGAGGATGTTGCCGACCTCGATGCCGAAGGGCCCGAGGCGCAGGCGCTGATGCGTTCGGTGATCGACCAGTTCGACAATTATGCCAAGCTAAACAAGCGGCTTCCGGCCGAAACCTCGATGCAACTCGGCGAGATTGAGGACCCCTCGGCGTTGGCCGACGCAGTTGCCTCAAACCTGTCGATCAAGGTCGCCGACAAGCAGGCGCTTCTCGGCGAGCTTCACCCTTCGCGCCGCCTCGAAATGGTGTTCGCCTTCATGGAGGGCGAGCTTGGCGTGCTTCAGGTCGAGAAGAAGATCCGCAGCCGGGTCAAGCGCCAGATGGAGAAGACCCAGCGCGAATATTATCTTAACGAACAGCTGAAGGCGATTCAGCGCGAGCTTGGCAATGAAGGCGAGGAAGGCGCTGACGAACTCGCCGAACTCGCCCAGAAGATCCGCAAGACCAGGCTGTCGAAAGAAGCCCGGACCAAGGCCAATGCCGAGCTCAAAAAGCTAAAGGGCATGGCGCCGATGTCGGCCGAGGCGACCGTTGCGCGCAACTATCTCGACGTGCTGCTCGGCCTGCCGTGGGGCAAGAAGTCGAAGCTGAAGCGCGACATCGCCGAAGCGCAGGCAATCCTCGACGAGGATCATTATGGCCTTGAGAAGGTCAAGGACCGGATCGTCGAATATCTGGCCGTCCAAGCGCGCACCAACCGCCTAAAAGGCCCAATCCTGTGCCTCGTGGGCCCGCCCGGAGTCGGGAAGACCAGCCTCGGCCGCTCGATCGCGCGCGCCACGGGCCGCGAATTCGTTCGCCAGTCATTGGGCGGCGTCCGCGACGAGGCCGAGATTCGCGGTCATCGCCGCACCTACATCGGCTCGCTGCCGGGCAAGATCATGTCGAACCTCAAAAAGGCCGGTACTTCCAACCCGCTGTTCCTGCTCGACGAGATTGACAAGCTCGGCCAGGATTTCCGTGGCGATCCGGCGTCGGCGTTGCTCGAGGTCCTGGACCCCGAACAAAATGCCAAATTCCAGGACCATTATCTCGAGCTGGATTACGACTTGAGCGACATCATGTTCGTGACCACGGCGAACTCGCTCGACATGCCCCAGGCGCTGCTTGACCGGATGGAGATCATCCGCTTGGAAGGCTATACCGAGGACGAAAAAGTCGAGATCGCGCGTCGCCATCTTATCCCCAAACAAATTGAGGCGCACGGCCTGACCGAAGGCGAGCTGACCTTCGACGACAGCGGGCTCCGCTCGATCCTGCGCCACTACACCCGCGAAGCCGGAGTCCGCACGCTCGAGCGTGAACTCGCCAAGGTCGCGCGCAAATCGCTTCGCCAGATTCTCGAGAAAAAGGTCGAAAGCGTCACGCTGACCGACCAGAATATCGGCGAGTATCTTGGCGTCACCCGCTACCGCTACGGCGTTGGCGAAGAAGAGGACCAGGTCGGCGCGGTCACCGGGCTTGCCTGGACCGAAGTGGGCGGCGAATTGCTGACGATCGAGGCGGTCACCGTCCCCGGGAAGGGGCTTATCAAAACCACCGGCAAGCTTGGCGATGTGATGCAGGAATCGATTGCCACGGCGATGAGCTTCGTCAAGGCGCGTTCCCCCTCTTATGGCGTCAAGCCGTCCATCTTCGCGCGCAAAGACATTCACGTCCATCTGCCCGAAGGCGCGGTCCCCAAGGACGGGCCCTCGGCTGGTATCGGCATGGTCACGGCGATGATCTCCACTCTCACCGGCATTCCCGTCCGGCGTGATATCGCCATGACTGGCGAAGTCACACTTCGCGGTCGGGTCCTCCCGATCGGTGGGCTCAAGGAGAAATTGCTGGCGGCCCTTCGCGGCGGAATCACCACCGTGCTCATCCCGGCGGAGAATGAAAAGGATCTCGCCGACATCCCTGCCTCGGTGAAGGATGCGCTGACGATCGTCCCCGTGGCCCATGTCGACGAAGTGCTTGCGCGCGCCATGGCGACCCCTCTCGTGCCGATCGAGTGGACCGAGGCCGACGAGCATGCAGTCGAGGCGCTGGGAACGCACGGCGCGGGGCCGGGAGCAACGGTTCGCCACTAAGCGACGCCGTCCCACCACAGAACGGGCCGCGCGAAGCCTTTGACACGGCCTCCCGCCTCGTCTTAACACGCGTCAATAGTCAGCCGTTATGCGGGCCGGTAGGAGCGTTGAACCTATGAACAAGCAGGAACTCATCAGCCAGGTTGCAGATCGGGCCGGGCTCAACCGTAACGATGCCAGTCGGGCGATCGAGACGATGCTCGAACTGGTCACCGCCACATTAAAGCGCGGCGACGAGGTTCGCCTCGTCGGCTTCGGCAATTTCTCGGTTACCCGGCGCAAGGCATCGATCGGGCGCAACCCGCGCACCGGCGAACCGATGCAGATCGACTCGAGCGCCCAGCCCAAGTTCCGTCCGGGCAAGATCCTCAAGGACGCGGTGCGCTAATAGGCAGATGAGCGGGTCAGGCTGGACAGGTCTTTCCCCCTCGCCTAGGCGGTGCTCCGCGGCGAGCATGGGCGCGTAGCTCAGTGGTAGAGCACACCCTTCACACGGGTGGGGTCGCAGGTTCAATCCCTGCCGCGCCCACCATGCTTGAAGCTATTATTTGGTAGAAAACCTGTGCCGTTTTTCGCAGCGAACAAACCTTACCGCAGATAATCTGCGTGGAAGCTCGCGACGCGCTGCATCTCGGCCCAGTCCTGGAAGAAGATTTCACGGCCCTTGCGCTTGATCAGGCCCTGCCGCTCGAGGTCGGCGAACACCCTGTTGACGTTGACCGAGGTCTGCCCGGTAATGTCGGCAATCTGTTGCTGGGTGAAAGGATTGTGCAGCGCATGCTTCGCCACATCGACATGGCTGCGCGTTACGGTCTCGCACAGCAGATGCGCAACCCGCGCGGTCGAATCGCGGCGTCCGCAATTGACCAGCCATTCGTAACCGATCGCCGAATGGCGCTCCATCAACTTCATGAAAAACCGCGAATAGTCGGCGTCAGTATCGACCACCGCTTCGAAATCCTCGCGCTTGCCGATCAACACTTCACTGCGCACGATCGCCTGCACCCCATAATCGGCAGTGCCCTCGCGCGGCAGGATGCCGTCACCGGTAAAGCGAAGCGCGACAATTTGTCGCCGACCGGCGCCATCCGACTTATATTTGCTGAGCAATCCCGACCGCACGAACATCACTTCGTCGCGTGCGACTCCGGGCTCGCGGAAGGGGCGGCGCGGCTCAACCGTAAGCGCGCGCTGAGGCATCGATTCGAAGCGTTTGGCGAGGGCGGGCTTCAGCCCGGCGGCGACCAATGTTTGGGCTAGATCGACCCCCGGATTACGGTTGATCGACGGTGTGGCTCTCGTAGCCATAAATATTTCCTCTGCCCCCGGGCACATGTGGGCCGCAACAAGCAATAAGACAAGGCATTGCTCCAAATGAAGCCGAGGGAATTACGGTAGGCAATTGCACGCGGGCGCGCGCTTGCCTTCCGCGCCCCTCACGCATAAGGACCGCGCGCGCCCTACCGGCGTATCGTGGCGATCGTAGCTCAGTTGGTTAGAGCATCGGTTTGTGGTACCGAGGGTCGCGGGTTCAAGCCCCGTCGATCGCCCCATTTCTCTCCGCCAACCGCTTGGTAAGTCAGGGCGTATTTCCACGATGCAGACCCCATGGGGCTTCCCCGATTTCGACGCCCACGAAGCGCTTCACTTCGTCCATGACGCGGCGACCGGGCTGCGCGCGATTATCGCCGTCCATTCGACCCATCTGGGCCCCGCTGCGGGCGGAACGCGTTTCTGGCATTATGCAGACGACGCCGATGCACTGACCGACGCGCTTCGACTATCTCGGGGTATGAGCTTCAAGAACGCCATGGCCGGGCTTCCGCTCGGTGGCGGCAAGGCGGTCATCCTGGCACCCGCCGACCGGTCGAAGACCCCCGCTCTACTCGCCGCCTTCGGGCTCGCAATTGACCAGCTCGGTGGGCAATATGTCACGGCGGAAGACGTCGGCATGAGCGTCTCCGACATGATCGAGATCGCACGCAAGACCCGCTTCGTCGCCGGGCTCCCTGTTGCTGGGGGTGCAGTCGGCGGCGATCCCGGGCCGCACACCTCGTTGGGCGTGTTCCTCGGCATCAAGGCTGCGGTCAAACACGCGCTGGGCAAAGACAGTGTCGCCGGGCTGCGCATTGCGCTCCAGGGCGCCGGAAGCGTTGCCAGCGGGGTCGCGATGCACGCCGCTGCCGAAGGCGCGACCCTGATCATCGCCGACGTCGACGGACCCCGCGCCCAAGCTCTCGCCACGCAAGTCTCGGGCAGCGTCGTCGATCCTGCCGCTATCCTCTCGACCCCCGCCGATGTTGTCAGCCCATGTGCGCTCGGCGCCATCCTGACCGAACAGAGCATTGCCGCGCTCAAGACGCCGATTGTTGCTGGGGGCGCCAACAACCAGCTTGCTACTCATGCCGACGGCGAACGGATCCACGCCCGCGGCATCCTCTACGCCCCCGACTATGTCATCAACGCCGGCGGAATCATCAACGTCTCGACCGAATATGTCCGAGATGGCGATGCCAGCCTGGTCCGCCAGCGGATCGAAGCGATCCCTGCGCGGCTAGAACAGATTTGGGCGGACAGTGCGTCGTCGAACCGCAACCCGGCCGAGGTTGCCGATGCCATGGCGATGGCGCTTATTGGCCGTTAGGCGGGGCCGTTTTGGCTGAGAAGCGGGCATTAATTGCTATTTCGACCCGTCTTGCCTATACCAGCCGGGCTACCAGTTGCCTGATCGGGTCTGGCTCTACGAGTCCTCTTCCTCTTCTCCGCCGCTTCTAGCCGGCGGGCGACTTGCGCCTGCCGCATGGGAAAAGGAAACCCGTCATGATCTCAGGTACCGTCAAATTCTTTAACACCGACAAGGGCTTCGGCTTCATCAAGCCGGACGATGGCTCGAACGATGCGTTCGTCCACATCAGCGCGGTGCAGGCTGCTGGCATGCAGACGCTCAACACCGATCAGCGCCTGTCGTACGAGCTGGAGCCCGATCGTCGCGGCCGCGTCAGCGCCGTGAACCTTCAGTCGGCTTAACGACTAACCGGCCCCCTCCCTCGCGGAGGGGGCCGATCTTTTCCGCCGTACCGCATCCCGAAGAGGAGACCTCCCCTGTCCAGCCAAACCCTCTTCTTCACCGAGCGCCGCGATGCCGAAGTGCGCCTCGCCGAGCAAGCCGGTCTCGCCAATGTGCGCGAAAACCATCTACGCGCCGCTGCGGCGTGGGATGTCCTTGCCGCCCGTGCCGTCCGCGGCGACCGGCTGCGCGAAGAGGAACAGCGCCGCAAGGCCGAAAGTGGACTTACGGCCTGATCGCCTTCGCCAATTCCCTTGTGCGCCATTAGTCGCTAATCGGCGGCGCAGATGCACGCCCTCGCTAATCCCGCCCGCTTCCTGCGCTTCGCCCGACCGGCGAGCCTGTGGACAGTCGCGCTCGGCCTTGTCCTTACCCTTGTCGGTGTCCTTGGCGGACTGTTCGTCACTCCTCCCGACTATCTCCAGGGCGAGACCGTCCGAATACTCTACATTCACGTGCCCGCGGCGTGGCTCGGCATGGCTGGCTGGAGTGGAATTGCCGCAGCCAGCTTCAGCCAGCTCGTCTGGCGCCACCCGCTCGCCACGCTTGCCGGCCGCGCCATCGCTCCCGCCGGGGCAACCTTCGCCGCCGCTTGCCTCGCAACCGGATCGATCTGGGGCCGCCCGACCTGGGGAAGCTGGTGGGAGTGGGACGGTCGCCTGACCTCGATGCTTGTCCTGTTCTTCCTCTACCTCGGCTATATCGCGCTCGCCGCAGCCGAAAAGGAGCGCGGCGGGGAGGGGCGCATGGCCGCTATCTTCGGGCTCGCCGGAGCGATCAACCTGCCGATTATTCACTATAGCGTGCTATGGTGGCGCACGCTCCACCAGGGCCAGAGCGTCAGCATCGGCGGCGGATCGCACATTGCCCCGTCAATGCTGTGGCCGCTGCCGCTGACCCTGTCCGGCTTTACCTTGCTGTTCACCGCCGCCATCCTCATGCGGATGCGCGCCGAGCTTGCCGAACAGAAGGTTGAAGCGCGCCTGCGCCGGAGTAGGTCGTGACCGAGTGGCACTATGTCGCCGTCGCCTATGTCGTGATGCTGCTCGCCACCGCCGGTCTGCTGGCATGGGCCTGTACGACGATGCACCGCGCCGAGGCCGCCGCCGATACCCTCAAACACCGCGACTGACATCAGCGTGAAACCCAAGCACCAGCGCCTCGCGCTCATCCTCCTCGCGCTAGCCGCGCTCATGGCCGCCGCGCTGCTCGCCATGTGGGGCCTTCGCGATCGCGCCTCCTATTTCTACACGCCCAGCGACATCGCCGCAGGCAAAGCCGTCGCCGATCGCAGCGTGCGCCTCGGCGGGATGGTCACCAAAGGCTCGCTCGTCCGCGCGCCCGACGGAGTCACCGTTAGCTTTCTCGTCACCGACGGCCCGGCGACCACCCGTGTGACCTACCGCGGCATCCTCCCCAGCCTGTTCCGCGAGGGCAGCGGGGTCGTCGCCGAGGGGCGCCTGACGGAGACCGCTTTCACCGCCGATACCATCCTCGCCAAGCATGACGAACGCTACATGCCGCCGCAAATGGGTAACCAAGCCGCTGAACATCGCGTTTCAATAACGCTCGCCAAGTGATTGCCGAAACTGGCCTTGTTGCATTGTGGCTGGCGACCGCGCTGGCTCTGCTCCAGCTGCTGCTCGCACTCGGCTACTGGCGCCACAGGATCGGCGGCCCGGCCCCCGCACGCGCCATCGCAACCGCGCAGGGAGCGCTGACCCTCGTCGCCTTCGCCGCGCTTCTCGGCGTTTTCGCTCGCACCGACCTGTCGGTCGCGCTCGTCGCGCAAAACAGTCACAGCGCCAAGCCGATGATGTACAAAATTGCTGGCGCCTGGGGCAATCACGAAGGCTCGATGCTGCTGTGGGTGACCGTCCTCGGTCTCGCTGGTGCCGCCCTCGCACTGCTCGAACGCCGCCTTGACGCGGCGATGACCGTCGCCACCCTCGCCGCGCAGGCCGCACTCGCGCTCGGCTTCTTCGCCTTCCTCCTGCTCGCGTCGAACCCCTTTGCCCGGCTCAACCCGGCTGCCGTCGAAGGGCAGGGGCTCAACCCCTTGCTCCAGGACCCCGGTCTCGCCTTCCACCCGCCAACCCTCTACCTCGGCTATGTCGGTCTGTCGGTCGCCTTCAGCCTCGCGGTCGCCGCCTTGCTCACCCGCCAAGTCGGCCCGCTCCTCGCCCGCGCCATGCGCCCGTGGGTGCTCGGCGCGTGGATCTTTCTCACGCTCGGCATCACCGCGGGAAGCTACTGGGCTTATTATGAGCTTGGCTGGGGCGGCTGGTGGTTCTGGGACCCGGTTGAAAACGCCAGTCTCATGCCATGGCTCGCCGCCACCGCCTTGCTCCACAGCCTCAATGTCCTCGCCGCGCGTGGCGGGCTTCGTGCGTGGACGATGATGCTCGCGGTGGTCGCCTTCAGCATGTCGATGCTCGGCACCTTCCTCGTCCGCTCGGGGGTCCTCACCTCGGTCCACGCCTTCGCCGTCGACCCGACCCGCGGTGCCTTCATCCTGATGCTGCTGGTCCTCTACATCGGCGCAGCATTGGCCTTATTCGCGGCCCGCATCGGCACCGTCCGCGAAGGCGCCCGCTTTGGCCTGTGGAGCCGCGAGGGCGGGCTCGTTGCCAATAATCTCCTACTCTCGGTGATTCTCGGCATCGTCTTCGTCGGCACGCTCTACCCACTGTTGGCCGAGGCGATGACCGGCGAGAAGCTCTCGGTCGGCCCGCCTTACTTCAACGCCACTGCCGGCCCGCTCGCGCTCGGCCTCGTCGCGCTCCTGCTGTTCGCGCCACTCCTCCGCTGGCGGCATGACGTCAGGCCAAAGCTTTCGCGCATTGTCCCCGGCGCGCTCGCCGCGCTTTCGGCGCTTGCGCTGACCCTGCTCGCCCCGTCGATGACCCTGCTCCCCCGCATTGCCCTCGCGCTCGCCGGCGGGCTCGCCATCGCCAGCCTTCTGCCGCTCGCCCGCCGCAAGCCATGGCGAACCCCGCTCGCCACCTGGGGAATGGCGATCGCCCATTTCGGAGTTGCCGTCAGCCTAGCCGGAATGGCAATCGACAGCAGTTTCACGATCGAAAAACTCGCTGCCACGGCCGAAGGCGACACCCTCGCTGTCGGCCCGTGGAGCGTCACCTTCGCATCGCTCGATCCGATCGCCGGTCCCAATTGGACCGCGCTTCAAGCTCGCCTCGACGCCTCGCGCGGCGACACTCGCCTCATACTCACCCCGCAGGCGCGAACCTTCTCGGACCCCCCGACCCAGACCAACGAAACGGCCATCGCCACCCTGTGGGACGGCCAGCTCTACACCGTGCTCGGCAACCAGAATGACGATGGCCGCTGGCAATTGCGCTTGTGGTGGAAGCCGTTCGTCACGCTGATCTGGCTTGGCGGCGCGCTGATCGCGCTCGGCGGGCTACTCGCCTTGCTTGGCCGCCTCTGGCGAAGCTGGCGCCAACGGAGCGCGGGGACATGAAAAATTTCATTCGCTTTCTCCCCATCGCGCTATTCCTCGCGCTGGTCGGCGCACTCGTCTGGCGGCTCGTTGAGCCCGGCGACACCCTCATCCGCTCGCGGCAGATCGACCAGCCCGTGCCGAGCTTCGGCCTCCCGGCGGCCGTTCCCGGCAAGCCCGGCCTTTCGTCGCGCGACCTCGCTACCGGCAAGCCCCACCTGCTCAACCTGTTCGCCAGTTGGTGCGTGCCGTGTATCACCGAACTTCCCCTGCTCGACCAGCTTGCCAGAGAAGGCACCCCCGTCGTCGGCATCGGCATTCGCGACCGGCCCGAAGCCGCCGCAGCCTTCCTCGCCGATCATGGCGACCCGTTCGCAGCAATCGGCGCTGATCCAGATAGCGCGATGCAGATGGCACTCGGCTCGTCGGGAGTCCCCGAAACTTTCGTCGTCGACGGTCGCGGCATCATCCGCGCCCAGTTCATCGGCGGGATCACCGCCAAGCAGCTTCCTCAGGTTCGCGCTGCGCTGGCGAAGGCGGCGAAATGAAGCGTCTTCTAGGCTTCGCCCTGATCTTCGCGACCCCTGCGCTGGGTGACACCGACCTCGCCCAGCCGCGATGGGCCAATGAACAACTCCCCGACGCTCGCCAGGAGGCGCAGGCGCAGGCGCTGATGGAAACGTTGCGCTGTCTTGTCTGCCAGGGTCAATCGATCGCCGACAGCGACGCCGATCTCGCCGGCTCGATGCGCGCAATGGTCCGCACCCGTATCGCGGCGGGGGAGAAGCCCTCGGCAATTCGCGACTGGCTCATCGCCCGCTATGGCAATTGGGTCAGCTTCGCGCCCCCCGTCCAGCCGCTGACCTGGCCACTGTGGGCCGCGCCGATTGTCCTGCTGCTGGCCGGGCTGTGGCTTGCCCGGGCGCGCTTTGCCGGGCGCAGCAAGAGATGAACGGCTGGATCATCGTTGGCCTCGCCGCCGCTGCCACGCTCGGCCTGCTGTTCTTGCTGAAACTGCGCGGTCCGTTGCTGACCCTAGCCGCCGCTGCGCTGCTGTTCGGCGCGGCGGGCTATGCGCTCGAGGGTCGACCAGAATTGCCCGGAATTGCGCGGAGCCCGGCCGATTCCGCGCCGCCGCTGCCGCTATCGAGTGCGCGCCACGCTTTTTTCGGTGCCTTCACCCCCGCCGAACGCTGGCTGGTCCTTGCCGACGCCTATGCCCGCAGCGGCGATACGCAGGGCGCGGCGCAGATTCTCCAGACCGCCGTTCGCATCTATCCGCGCGATCCCGAACTATGGACCGGCTATGCTAATGCTCTCGTCGACCACGGCCACACGCTGACCCCGGCGGCGCGGCTCGCCTTCGGCCGTGCGTCCGCCTTGTCGCCCGATGCGCCCGGCCCGCGCTTCTTCCTCGGGCTTGCCCTGCTCCGCTCGGGCGACCGGGCAGGGGCCGTCACCCAGTGGCGCAACCTCCTCACCACTGCTCCGGCCGATGCGAGCTGGCGGCCGATGGTCGAGGGTGGGATCGCCCTTGCCGGCGAACCGACCGCTCCAAGCCGCTGAGCGCTTCCCCCGTCCGATTGCGAGCAGCAACGCACAGTGCTAGGCGCGCGCAGCCATGATCAATCCCGAGACCAGTGACGATATCTCGCACGGCCATGCGCAAGGCTCGCTGGCGAAGCTTTCGGTCGGCGCGATCGGCATCGTGTTCGGCGACATCGGCACCTCGCCCATTTACGCCTTCCGCGAGACCTTCGCCGGCCATCACAAGCTCGTTCCCGATTCACTTCATGTTTATGGGGTCTTGAGCCTGATCTTCTGGTCGATGATGATCATTGTCAGCCTTAAATATGTCACCATCATCATGAAGGCTGACAACCGCGGGGAGGGCGGCAGCCTCGCCTTGCTGGCACTGATTAACCGGTCGACCACCGATAGCCGCAAATGGGCCAAGGGGATCATCCTGCTAGGGGTGTTCGCCACCGCACTTTTCTATGGCGATAGCATGATCACGCCGGCGATCTCCGTTCTGTCGGCGGTCGAGGGACTGACCACTGTTCAGCCAGGGTTCCAGCCCTTTGTCGTCCCGACCGCAATGGCCATCCTGGTCGGTCTGTTCCTGATCCAGTCGCGCGGTACGGCCAAGGTCGGGCTGCTGTTCGGTCCGATCATGCTCGTCTATTTCGTGACGCTGGCGGTGCTCGGCGGGATCCACATCGTCGATCACCCGGCGGTTATGATCGAGGCACTCAACCCGCTCAACGCCTTTCGCTTCTTCGCCGAAGCACCGGTCCGCGCGTTCATTGCGCTGGGTTCGGTCGTGCTGGCCGTTACCGGCGCCGAAGCGCTCTATTCCGACATGGGACATTTCGGGCGCAATCCGATCCGTGTGTCGTGGCTCTATTTCGTGCTACCCGCACTGACGCTCAATTACATGGGGCAGGGGGCAATGTTGCTCTCGCTGCCTCCGGCGCAGGCCGTTGCGACGGTGCAGAACCCGTTCTTCTTCCTCGCCCCCGACATGCTTCGATTACCGCTCGTCCTGTTGGCGACCGCGGCCACGATCATCGCCAGTCAGGCGGTCATCTCGGGCGCCTTCTCGGTCACCCAGCAGGCGATTCAACTGGGCTTCATCCCGCGCCTGAAGATCACCCACACCAGCGAGACCGCCGCCGGGCAAATCTATATCCCAGCGATCAACTGGGCGCTGATGGTGATGGTCCTGCTGCTGGTGGTCAACTTCCGCACCTCGTCAAACCTTGCCGCCGCTTATGGCATTGCGGTGACCGGGGCCATGTTCATCGATACGTTGCTGATCGCGGTGGTCCTGTTCACCTTGTGGAAGTGGAACCGGCTGCTTGCAGGCGGGCTGGTGGCGCTATTCCTGGTGGTCGACGTCGCCTATTTCGGCGCGAACCTGTTGAAGGTTCCGGTCGGCGGCTGGTTCCCGCTGCTGGTTGGCGCGATCGCCTTCACCATGCTCACCACCTGGGCGCGCGGGCGAAAGCTGATGATCCTCCGGCTGGAGGAGGAGTCGCTGCCGATCGGGGTGTTCATTAAGTCGGCCAGCGGAAGCACCACGCGGGTTCCCGGAACAGCGGTTTTCATGACCAGTTCCGCCGTCGGCGTACCTCATGCATTGCTCCACAACATCAAGCACAACAAGGTGCTCCACGAGCGGATCCTGCTTCTGACGGTGCGGATCGAAGACGTGCCTTATGTCATTGGGGAAAAGCGGATGACGACCGAGGATCTGGGGCAGGGCTTTTATCGAGTAATGCTGCGCTACGGCTTTATGGAGGACATCGACGTCCCGTTGGCGCTCGAATCGATGGAAGGGTGCGGGCCGCGCTACAAGGCGATGGACACCAGCTTCTTCCTTGCCCGCCAGACGCTGATTTCGTCGAAGCGTCCGGGAATGGCAGTGTGGCGAGAAAAGTTGTTTTCATGGATGCTTCGTAATGCCGAAAGCGCGATGGAATTCTTCAAGCTTCCCGCCAACCGCGTGGTCGAGCTGGGCAGCCAGGTCGAAATCTGACCGCGCGCATTCCTTCATTTCGCCTGACATTTCGCATACGCAACTTCCGCCGCTTTCCGGGAATTAAGACTAGATGACCGACCAATCTGCGGCGACTGCAGGGGCCGCGCCCGACGACTATAGCGATCCGCACGGGGGTCATGCGCAAGGCTCGCTGAGGGGTCTTGCGCTGGGTGCGGCGGGAGTTGTGTTCGGGGATATCGGTACCAGCCCGCTTTATGCGATGAAAGAAGTGTTCGTCGGGCATCACCCGCTCAAGGTTGATCAGCTGCACATTTTCGGAACCGTCTGCTTGATGTTCTGGTCGCTGATGTTCATCGTCACGATCAAATATGTCTGGCTAATCTTGCGCGCCGACAACAAGGGCGAGGGCGGGTCGCTGGCGCTGCTCGCGCTGATCCAGCGGTCGATTGGTGGCGGGCGGTGGGGCACCAGCCTCGTTATGCTCGGGATTGCCGCGACCGCCTTGTTCTTCGGCGACGCGATGATCACCCCTGCGGTGTCGGTACTGTCGGCGGTCGAGGGGCTGGAGACGGTCAACGAAGGCTTCACTCGCTTTGTCATCCCGATTTCGATCGTTATCCTGATCGGGCTGTTCTTCATCCAGTCGCGCGGGACCGATGCTGTCGGCAAACTGTTCGGGCCGATCATGGTGTTCTATTTCGGCGTGATTGCCGTGCTCGGCGGGATCCAGATCTGGGCTCATCCGGGTGTTATCGCCGGGCTCAACCCGCTCTGGGCGGCACGGTTTGTTGCCAATGATCCGGGGCTCGCATTCCTCGCGCTCGGTTCGGTCGTGCTCTGCGTCACGGGGGCGGAGGCGCTTTATGCCGACATGGGCCACTTCGGCCGCCGTCCGATTACGCTGGCGTGGTTGTGGATGGTGTTCCCGGCGCTGGTCATCAACTATCTGGGGCAGGGCGCGCTTTTGCTTCACAACCCCGGAGCGGCCGAGAATCCATTCTACTATATGGCGCCGGACTCGCTGCGCCTGCCGCTGGTGTTCCTTGCCACCGCCGCCACGATTATCGCCAGCCAGGCGGTGATTACCGGCGCTTTCTCGGTCGTCCAGCAGGCGATCCAGCTCGGGCTGATGCCGCGTCTTCATATTACCCACACATCTGAACGTGCGGCGGGCCAAATCTATGTGCCGTTCATGAACTGGACGCTGATGGTGCTCGTCATCCTGCTCGTCATTGGATTCCGGCAATCGACCAACCTTGCGGCGGCTTATGGCATTGCCGTCACCGGCACGATGTTCATCACCGCGCTTAATCTGGGCGTGCTGGCGCGCAAGGTGTGGAACTGGCCGATGCCGTTGGTGATCGTGGTGATTGGTGGTTTCATGCTAATCGACGGCGTTTATTTCGCGTCGAACCTGACGAAGTTCTTCGCCGGGGGCTGGTTCCCGCTGCTGATCGGTGTGATCGCCTTCACTCTGCTGACGACCTGGGCCAAGGGGCGTAAGCTGATGATCGAGCGGATGAACGCCGACAGCCTGCCGCTCAAGGTGTTCATAAAGTCGGCCAGCTCGGCGACCCGGGTTCCCAATACGGCGGTGTTCATGACCAGCGCGCGAGACGGCGTGCCGCCGGCCTTGCTCCACAATCTGAAGCACAACATGGTGCTCCACGAGCGCAATATCCTGGTCACCGTACGGATCGAGGACGTGCCCTTCGTCAAGCAGGAGCGCCGCGCCACGACCGAGAATTATGGCAGCGGCTTCCACCGCGTCACGCTGCATTACGGCTTCATGGAGGAAATCAACGTTCCCGACGAGCTCGCCAAGGTCGAGCATTGCGGAACCCAGAATGTCATGAAGACCAGCTTTTTCCTGTCACGCCAGACATTGCTTACGGCAGAGCGGCCGGGAATGGCGATCTGGCGCGAGAAATTGTTCGCGTGGATGCTGCGCAATGCGGAAAGCGCGATGGAATTCTTCAAGCTGCCGACCAACCGCGTCGTCGAGCTTGGCAGCCAGGTCGAGATCTGATCGCCGCAACGCTTTTGCGCGCGGGCGGTTAGGTGGTGATGGAAGACATCGCCACCTGGATCGCTCCGATCGCGACCACCATCGCCGCACTGATGACTGCGTCCAACCTCGGTAGCCGAGTGACTGGTTGGGGGTTTGTGGTGTTTACGGTCGGCTCGCTCGCATGGCTGGCTCTGGGCGTCATGACCGGCCAGTCGAACTTGCTGTGGCAGAACATCATCCTGACCGCGCTCAACCTGTTCGGCATCTGGCGCTGGCTTGGGCGGCAGGCCAAGCTGGAGGAAGGCGGAGCCAAGGCGCAGGCCCATAGCAAGACCGCGCCAGGCGAAATGCTCTTCCCGGTGTCGCTGCTGACCAAGGCTAAGCTCAAGGCTGCCGATGGCGTCGAAATTGGGGCCTGTGTCGATGCAATGGCGGGCGGCGAGCTGGGGATGCTCCATTATGTCGTCGTGACGAGTGGCGGAGTCGGCGGCGTTGGTGAAACCGTGCGGCGGCTCGAATGGAAGGATGCCAAAGTCGAAGGAGAGAGCGTGTCGACGAACCTCGATCGCCACGCTTTCGAGGCACTGGAACAACTGGCCAAAGACGACTGGCGATGAGCGGGGCGCTGATTGTGACTGCGGATTTTGCAGCGGTCGACTTTGCGTTTTTTGACGGCGATCGCCGCGCCCATTTTCCGCCCGAGCGCAATATATTAGCGGCGCACCTGACCATGTTTCACGCGCTGCCGCCATCCGTCGAGCCGGAGCTTCGTCGCCGGTTGGCCGCTGTGGCCGACCGTCCGGCGCCAAGAGCGATGCTGGCAGGGCTGCGTAGCCTGGGCTCAGGCGTGGCCTACACGATCGAGTCGGCGGAACTGGATGATCTTCGAAGCGACATTGCCGAAGCCTTCGAGACGTGTCTCACGGCACAGGACGCGCAGGGCTGGCGCGCGCATGTCACCATTCAGAACAAGGTGTCGTCAGGCGTGGCGCGCGACCTGCTGATCGCCAAACAGCGCCATTTCGTGCCCCGGCCGGTCGGGATCGCGGGGCTGGCGCTTCATCGTTACATGGACGGGCCGTGGAACACGCTCCAACGCTGGCCCTTTCGTGGCACCTAGCTGAGGTCGCCGACCCCGTCGCAGCTCAGTTCGAATGCCGCCATGCCCGCTTCGAGTACCGAGGCGAGCATCGGCATGTCCATCAGCTCGGCGATCGCGCCCTGGCCTTCCTCCGTGGCTGCTTCCATCGCTTCGTCCCAGTCGCTTGCATCATAAGTACCAAGACCGACCCAGCAGAAAGCCAGCACTTCGGCTAGCTGGTCCTCGGCAAGGTCCTCGAATTGGCTCTTGAGCTCTTCCTCAACGCTGTCATTGACCGAATCATCGAGCACCGACAGCGCTTCGCCATCTTCGCCATCAATGTTCTCGGCCGCTTCGCCGCCATCATAATCGGTCGCGGTCTGCGCCTCATATTCACGTCCGCGAAGAACGATCCGGCACAGTGTTTCGAGCGGCGTCAGCGGTTCCATTGGTCAATCTCCGATTTCCACTCCTAACGACGCGCAACGGTGGCGGTTCCTCAGCCATTTGTCGCGGCCAAAGCCAATCGGCGCGTGGCGCGTTGACCGGTGCTGGTGTGCGACCTATAGGCACGCCGCGCCCGCATAGTTTCGCGCGGCAGCCCCAAGGGGCGGAGTAGCTCAGCTGGTTAGAGCAGCGGAATCATAATCCGCGTGTCGGGGGTTCAAGTCCCTCCTCCGCTACCATTGCCATCCCCAACCGATCCGCGACGGAGGCCAGCGCAAGCATTTGCCGGTGACCCGTCCCCTAGCCCGGTCGCCTGCACGGTGCAGGTGATCGGAAAGCAAAGGTAACGCGAGCCACGGCCAAGGCAATTACGATTGCGCTTGCTTCATGGGGGCAATGACCTGCGCGGCGAAGCGATCCATCTCTTCCTCCTGCGGGCTCATCTGGAGCAGGAGGAGGTCTAGGCCCGCGGCCTGATATTCCTCGATCCGCTCGCGCAGTTGTTCTGGCGTACCGACGAGACCGGGTCGCAAGCCCCTGTTCGAGACCGAATATTCCTGAAGTTTCAATTCGCGCTCAAGCTTGGTCCCCGAAAGCCACTGGTCGAAATTTGCAAATCCTTTTGGAGGCTCTGGCGGCAAGCGGGTAATCCGCTCAAGCTCGCGTCGGGCTTCGGCCTCGCTGTCACGGACGATGGCGAAAGCTGCCATGCCAAAAATCATCTGGGTTCGCCCGAGGTGCTCGCGGCGCGCTGCCAAGTCGGCGATCTTGTCCGCGATCGCTTCGACAGGGTCACCGTGCATGACATAAGCGTCGCACTGCCGTGCGATCATCGTCTTGGCGGTGTCGCTTTCACCCCCGGCATAAATCGTCGGACGCTTGACGGGCTTGGGCGAGCACACGGCATTGTCGAGGCTGTAATAGTGCCCGGCGAACGACGAGCGCTCCTTCGACCACAACATGTCGACGACCTCGAGCCATTCGGCGGTCCGCGCGTAGCGGTCGTCATGTTCGTCGAATATCAGTCCATATTGGCGCGCCTCATCGGCCCACCATGACGACACCACGTTGAGCGACAGTCGCCCGCCGGCGATGCGGTCTATGTTGGCAGCGGCCTTGGCGAACAACGCCGGCTGGTGAAAATTGGGACGCACCGCGACCATCAGCTCGATTGTCGACGTGACTGCCGCCAGCGCGGCTGCAGTCGACCAGGCGTCGAGGGCCGGGGCCTCAACCCCCTTGATGTCGTTGAGGTTGAGCTCGGCGATCAGGGATAGATCCCAGCCGGTTTCTTCGCTGCGCTGAGTCAGACGCCTGGCATAGTCCCAGCTGGCCTCGGGCTCGTCGCTCACGTTGCGAAGCCAGCCGCCGAACACGGGCATCCAATAACCGAACCTCATGCGGATTCCTCAATGCGTGCCATTATCCAGTCGACCAGCCGCTCGTGCGGATCCCAGCCCAGCACTTCGAGCGGTTTGGCGACGAAGTTCGACAGTGCGTTTACGTCATAAAATCGGGAAATACCGTCACGGTCGTCCACAACCAACTCCACCCCGCCGATGTCGAGGCCGACGGCCTGCGCGATCTGCTCGGCAGCGGCGATGACGTCGGGCGCGGGAGTGACGCTGGTCATGGCGATTGCCTTGCGGCCGGGCGCCGAAACGCAGGCGTCAGCGGGACAAAGGTCGAAGTTGTCGCCGCTGCTTTCGACCTCGATCGCGTAGAGAAACCGCCCGCCCATCGTCTCGATGCGCGTGATGACGCCCCCCCGAGGCGGCACATAGTCCTGCAGGAGCAACACCTTGTCGATCGAGGTTGGGATACTGTCATCATCAATCGACCGGATCATTTCATCCGTCGATGAATAGCGCACGATGCCCGCCCCCGAGCCCCCGATGTTTGCCTTCACCAACAGCGGGAAGTCCATCACTTGCGCCGCAGCAACCAGGTCGCGTGCCCGATGAACGACTCGCGTTTTCGGGATCGCATGGCCAAGCGCCGCAATCAGCGAAAGTTGTCGCGCCTTCGAGGAGTCGAGCGCCAGCGCCTCGGGCCCATTCAGCACGACGGCTCCCATTCGCCGCCACTGGTCAAGCAGGGCGGCCGTATAGAAGATCGGATGCTCGGGCTCGCGCAGGAAACCCGATTGGGCGACGCGGTTGAAAATTAGCGGGGCAGGAGGCGGACTGGTAAAGTCGAAGCAATGATCGGTGAGGGATATGGGGACATAGTCGACACCGCGCCGATCGAGCGCCTGAAACAGCGGTTGGAACCACAGCGGATGTTCATAGAGGATTGCAAGTGACGCCATTGCGCTGGCCTAGACAGTCAAGGTTGCGGTGCGCAATCGAAAGTGGCGAGGCTGGGCAACAAAAGAAATTTCGCACAAGCAAAAGCCCGGGCCGCGTGTTCGCGTCCCGGGCTTCCTGCGTGACGATTGCTCGTCAGCCCCCTTTGGAAACGGGCCAGTCGTTGCTGACCCAAACTCCCCGAACCTCAGCTAAGCTTCGATCGGAAGCTTAGACGCTAGGCCAATCACGGCGCATGTCACCGCCAAAGTACCGGTCTTCGACTCTTTGCGAACACTCTGTTGCCTCCGTGCAACATCGCTTCGCCAGATTGCGTTCGCCTCCCTCGCCACCTAGAGGACGGCGACCCGCATATTGCCCGTCCTCCGAAAGCATTGCCTTGCGCCTGTCCCGCTCCTTTCTCCCCGTCCTCAAAGAAAGCCCGAGCGACGCCCAGATCGTCAGCCACAAGCTGATGCTTCAAGCCGGGCTCGTTCGCCAGACAGCCGCGGGCATCTATGCCTGGCTTCCGCTCGGCCTGCGCGTGCTCAACAAAATTGCCGACATTGTTCGCGAGGAGCAGGACAAGGCCGGCGCGTGCGAGCTGTTGATGCCGACGCTCCAGTCAGCCGAGCTATGGCGCCAGTCAGGTCGATACGACGCCTATGGCCCCGAAATGCTGCGCATCAAGGACCGTCACGAGCGCGAGATGCTCTATGGCCCGACCAATGAGGAAATGATCACCGCGCTGTTTCGCGACGACGTGAAATCCTATCGCGACCTGCCGCGCACGCTTTACCATGTGCAGTGGAAATTCCGCGACGAGGTGCGCCCGCGCTTCGGCGTGATGCGGGGCCGCGAATTCCTGATGAAGGACGCTTATTCATTCGATCTGGACGAGGCCGGGGCGCGGCTGTCCTATTACACCCAGCTGCTCGCCTATTTGCGGACCTTCCAGCGGCTCGGCATCCGCGCGGTGCCGATGAAGGCAGCGTCCGGGCCGATCGGCGGCGACCTCAGCCACGAGTTCATCGTCCTCGCTCCCACGGGCGAAAGCGAGGTGTTCTACGATTCGCGCTTTGAGGAGATCGACTGGAGCAAGACCGACATCGACTATTCGGACGAGGCGGGTCTCCATGGCTTGTTCGACCAGGTCAGCTCGACCTATGCCGCGACCGACGAGACCCATGACGAGGCAAAATGGTCTGAAGTGCCGAGCGAACGCCAGCGCACTGGGCGCGGCATCGAGGTCGGACACATCTTCTATTTCGGCGACAAATATTCGGCCGCCATGGGGCTTAAGGTGTCGGGCAAGGACGGCAGCAACGTCACGCCGATGATGGGCAGCTATGGCATTGGCGTCAGTCGGCTCGTCGGCGCGATCATCGAGGCGAGCCATGACGATAAAGGCATCGTGTGGCCCGAAGCTGTCGCTCCGTTCAAGGTCGGACTGGTGACGATGCGCGGCGACGACGAGGCCTCGGTCGCGGTTGCCGAAGACCTCTATCGCCAGCTGACCGCTGCCAGTGTCGAGACGCTCTACGACGACCGCGACGAGCGCGGTGGAGTCAAACTTGGCGGCATGGACCTGATGGGCCTGCCGTGGCAGCTCGTGGTCGGGCCACGCGGGGTCGCCGCTGGAATGGTCGAACTCAAGGATCGTCGCACCGGCGAGAAATTCGAGATCCCGATCGACGCCGCAGTGGCGCGCCTCTCCTGATGATCCTCAATCGCTACGAAAAGATGATCGCGCGCCGCTACTTGCTCCCGGGCAAGGGCGAAGGGTTCATCTTCCTGGTCGCCGCAATCAGCCTGGCTGCGGTGGCGCTCGGAGTTGCAGCGCTGATCATCGTGATGTCGGTAATGAATGGCTTTCGCGCCGAACTGTTCGACAAGATCGTCGGTCTGAATGGCCACGCCATTGTTAACGGCTATGAGGGGCGACTGAGCGACTGGCAGCGGATCGCCGCTAGCGCCCGCGCTACGCCAGGGGTGGTTTCCGCGCTGCCATTGATCGAACAACCACTAATGGCCAGCGCCAACGGCCGGGTCGAGGGAGTGCTGGTGCGCGGTATGCGTCCCTCAGACCTCCAGAATAACCCGATCATCAGTTCGCATGTGAAATCGGGGCAGCTGATCGACATTGCGCCCGGCAGCAACAAGATCGCGATCGGTAGCGGGCTTGCCCAGTCGCTTGGCGCCTATGTCGGATCCGAGATCAGCCTGATCTCGCCCGAAGGCCGCGATACGCCGGTCGGGAGCGTGCCACGGATCGTGACCTATACCGTGGGCGCGGTGTTCGAGGTCGGGGTCTATGACTATGACAAGCAATATATCATCATGCCGATGGAGGACGCGCAGTCGCTTTTGCTGATGGGCGACCAGATCGGCATGATCGAGGTCCAAGTAGAAAATCCTGACAAGGTTGGCGAAACGCTAGCTCCCCTTGCGCCCATCGTTCGCGGCCACGGCATCTTGATCGATTGGCGACAGATGAATTCGGCCTTGTTCAGCGCGCTGGAGGTCGAGCGGATCGCGATGTTCGTCGTCCTGTCGCTGATCGTGCTGGTGGCGGTATTTAACATCCTGTCTTCGCTGATCATGCTGGTTCGGGCGAAGACACGCGACATTGCGATCCTGCGCACGATGGGGGCGAGCCGTCGCGCGATGATGAAGATCTTTGTCACGGTCGGGACCACGATCGGGGCGCTAGGGATCATGCTTGGCGTGATCCTTGGCGCCCTGTTCCTGTTTTTCCGACAGCCGATCGTTGATTCCATCCAATATCTGACTGGCCAGGATTTGTGGGACCCGTCGGTCCGGGTGCTGTCCAGCCTGCCGTCGAAATCGGACCCGGTCGAGATTGGCGCCATCATCGTCACCGCGCTGCTGCTGTCCTTCCTTGCGACGCTCTATCCTGCGTGGAAGGCAGCAAGCACCGACCCTGTCCAGGTGTTGCGCTATGAGTAAGCCGGTTCTCGAGACGACCGACCTTCGCCGCAGTTTCACTCAAGGCGAGGTTACCATCCACGTCCTCAACGGGGTCAACCTCTCGATCCAGCCGGGCGAAATCGTGGCGCTGGTCGGGCCATCGGGGTCGGGCAAGTCGACGTTGCTGCAGGCGGTAGGTCTGCTCGAAGGCGGGTTCGAGGGCTCAATCCGGATCAACGGGGTCGAGGCGGCGGCACTGGACACCGATGCGCGCACCGACCTGCGCCGCGATGCGCTGGGCTTCGTCTACCAGTTCCATCACCTCCTGCCCGATTTCGATGCCCGCGAGAATGTCATCCTGCCGCAGATGATCCACGGCGCGCTGCCGGAGGTCGCGCGGGAACGAGCCGACGCGCTGCTGACGACGCTGGGACTTGGCGACCGGCTCGATCATCGCCCGTCGAAACTGTCGGGCGGGGAGCAGCAACGGGTCGCGGTCGCCCGGGCGCTGGCCAATCGTCCGCCGCTGATCCTGGCCGATGAGCCAACGGGCAATCTGGACGAAAAGACCGCCGACACCGTCCTCGCCGAATTCCTTCGGCTGGTTCGAGATGAAGGCAGTTCCGCGCTGATCGCTACCCACAATGAGCGGCTGGCCGCGCGGATGGATCGAGTGGTGCGGCTGCACGAAGGGGTGCTCGGCTGACGCCACCAATTGGCGCGCCGCGCGTTCACCGGCCATGTCACCTGAAACGCCACCAGAAGCCAATCGAAAAATGCCCCTCCTCGGCGCCGCAGCGGTGGTGCTGTTGCTGGTCGGGGCAGGGACTTATGGCTGTTCGAAACGAAACAATGACAAGTTGAGCGACACGCAGGTCAGCGGTCAGAACAGCGCGGCCACGACTGCTCGCGTCGATCCGGCCAAACGCTGCGCCTCGACCCAGACATACGAGTTGCTCAAGCGCGAACTGTTCCGACGGGCCGCGCAGATTCGGGGAAATGCCGATCCCGCGCTGTTCGACCGAATTGCCACCGCCGCTGCGCTTCGCATCGAGCGACCAGTCGTGACGAGTCGGGATGAGGGCCTTGGCAGTATCGCCTGCCAGGCGAGTGCGACGGTCGACTTACCGCCAGGCCTGGCGGTTGCGGGTAGCCGGACCAGCCTTTCCGCCGATCTCGCCTTCACCCTCCAGCCTGCCGCGGATGGCAGTGGCGACGTGCTGATGTTCACAAACGCCGACGCCATCGCAGTCCCGCTGGCGACGATCGGACGACAGGCAGGCGTGACCCAGCCCAATCCGATGAACCCAAGCTATGACGGTCCCGGTGAGGTTTCGCCTGCGCCGTCGGTTGTCCGTCCTGCTCCCCCTCCGCCGCCTGCAACATCAAATCCCGTGCCCGTCCCCCCTCGGCCACCTGCAGCGCCTGTGGCGACGGCTGCTTCGGGGGCCAACCCCAGTTTTCCCTGCGCCCGAGCCCGGACAAGCGGCGAGGTTGCGATTTGCCGCGACCCCGCACTTGCCCAACTCGACAGACGAATGGCGGCGCAATACCGCAGCGCCTATGACGCAGCGTCACCGCGTGAGCGCGATGTCCTGCGCTCCACCGCGCACCGCTTCTATGGCTATCGCGATAATTGCCCGGACGCGCGCTGCATCGCCAATGGCTATCGTGGGCGAATGCGCGAGATCGACGACATCATGCGCGCCGATCGTCCGGACGATCAGCTGTAGGACAAGCCTTCTAATCTGGGGATAAGTCGCCAGCGACACTTCACCTGACGCCCGGCGCATCGCATAGTCGAACAATGCTCCCTTACGTCCCGCTTCGTACTTTTTCGTCGTTCACCATGCTCGAAGGGGCGGTCGAGCCCAAGGCGATCGCCAAGCAAGCGGCGAAACTCGGCTTTCCGGCGATTGCGATGACCGACCGCAACGGCCTGTATGGCGTGATGCCGTTCGGCGATGCTTGCGTGGCGGAAGGGGTGCAGCCGATCGTCGGGACGACCCTTGCGGTCGCCAGGCCCGGGGAGGGCGCCCTGACCATCGACTGGCTCGTCCTCCTGGCGCAGGATGAGGCGGGATATGACAATTTGTGCAAGCTCGTCTCGGCCGCGCACCTCGACCGGCCGATCAATGAACTGCCCCACATATCCTTTGCCATGCTGGCCACGCACAACGCAGGACTGATTGCGCTGACGGCTGGTGGGGAGGGGGCGGTGGCACGCCATTTGGCCGATGGCCAGCGCGCCAAGGCCGAAGAATATCTCGACCGGCTGACGGCGCTCTACCCGGGGCGGCTTTATATTGAGCTCAGCCGTCGCGGAGATCGTATCGAGGAGGCTGCGGAGACCGGCCTGGTGGACATGGCCTATGCCCGCGACCTACCGATCGTCGCGACCAACCCAAGTTGCTATGCCGAGCCCCATTTCCACGCCGCGCACGATGCCCTGCTGTGCATCGCCAACTCGACCTATGTCGAGAACAGGGACCGCCCGACGAGCTCACCCGAAGCATGGATGAAGTCGGGCAGTGCCATCGAAGCACTTTTTCCCGACCTGCCCGAAGCGATCGCCAACAGCGCGATCATTTCGCAGCGCTGCGCCGTTGCCGCCCCCCAGCGCAAGCCGATCCTGCCGCGACTTCGTGACGACGAGGATGAAGCGCTCGGCCGTGATGCCAAGGCCGGGCTCGACGCCCGCCTTGCGCGCCTCGCCGAACTCGGCGCGGCGCCAGCCGACTCGGCCACTTATTACGCCCGGCTCGACTTTGAAATCGACGTCATCACGCGGATGGGGTTCGCGGGTTATTTCTTGATCGTTGCTGACTTTATCAAATGGGCAAAGAACAACGACATTCCGGTCGGCCCGGGGCGTGGCTCGGGCGCGGGCAGCATTGTCGCCTGGTCGCTGCTGATCACCGATCTCGACCCGATGGCGCTCGACCTGCTGTTCGAACGATTTCTCAATCCCGAACGCGTGTCGATGCCCGATTTCGACATCGATTTCTGTGAAACCCATCGCGACAAGGTTATATCCTACGTCCAGGCCAAATATGGCCGCGACCGCGTCGCGCAGATCATCACCTTTGGTCGGCTCAAGGCCCGTGCCGTGCTGAAGGACACCGGGCGCGTCCTCCAGATGAGCTACGGCCAGGTCGATCGCCTCGCCAAGCTCATTCCCAACCATCCGACCGAGCCATGGGACCTGCCGCGCGCGCTCAACGGGGTGAGCGAACTAGCCGCTGAATATAAGAATGACGAGGGCGTGCGGCGCCTGTTCGATCTCGCCATGAAGTTGGAGGGACTGCCCCGGCACAGCTCGACCCATGCCGCCGGGGTCGTGATCGGCGATCGACCGCTGAATGAGCTTGTCCCCCTCTATCGCGACCCGCGTTCGGACATGCCCGTTACCCAGTTCGACATGAAATATGTCGAGGCGGCGGGGCTGGTGAAATTCGATTTTCTTGGGCTCAAGACATTGTCGGTGCTGAAGGAAGCGCAGCGCCTGCTCGCCCAGACCGGTCAATCGGTCGATTACGCCGCGCTGCTGTGGGACGATCCCGCCGTTTACGAACTGCTCCAGCGCGGTGACACGGTTGGCGTGTTCCAGCTGGAATCCGAAGGGATGCGGCGCACGCTGTCGGCGGTTCGGCCGACCGCGTTCGGCGACATCATCGCGCTGGTTTCGCTCTATCGCCCCGGTCCGATGGACAATATTCCGATGTTCGGCGACCGCAAGAATGGCCGCGCCGAGCTTGCCTATCCGCACCCGATGCTGGTCGATGTGTTGAAGGAAACCTACGGCATCTTCGTCTATCAGGAACAGGTCATGCAGGCCGCGCAGGTACTGGCCGGCTACAGCTTGGGCGAGGCCGACCTGCTGCGCCGCGCGATGGGCAAGAAGATCAAGGCCGAGATGGACGCCCAGCGCGAGCGGTTCCTGTCGGGCGCCGCGAAGAACGATATTGCCCGGCCCAAGGCCAATGAACTGTTCGACCTGATCGATAAGTTTGCCGGCTATGGCTTCAACAAATCGCACGCCGCCGCCTACGCGCTGGTCGCCTATCACACTGCCTGGCTGAAGGCGCATCATGCACCGGAGTTTTTTGCCGCTTCGATGAGCTTCGATACCGCCACGACCGACAAGCTTGCTTTGTTCGTCGACGATATGCGGAGGAGCGGGATCGATGCGCTGGGGCCCGACGTCAACCGGAGCCAGGCGTCGTTTGACGTACAGGGGGGGCCCAAGGGCTTTGGCGTGCGCTATGCGCTGGGCGCGCTCAAAGGGGTCGGCGAGAAAGCGATGGAGGCGCTGGTCGCAGATCGCGATGCCAATGGTCCGTTCAAGAGCCTGGACGACTTCGCCGAGCGAATCGATCCGCGGTTGCTCAATCGCCGGCAACTCGAAAGCCTTGCTGCAGCGGGGGCGTTCGACAGCCTTTATCCCGATCGTGCATCAGTTCACGCCGCCGCCGAAACGATCCTGGCTCATGCCGCAAGCGCCTCTTCCGCGCGCACTAGCGGGCAGGGCGGGTTGTTCGGCGGACCGTCGGACAGCGGGGTTGCACCGATTCGCCTGCCCAAGGACGCCCACTGGACGCTGGCCGAGCGGATGTCGGCCGAGCGCGATGCCTTCGGATTCTACTTCTCGGCGCATCCGGTCGATGCCCAGCGGCACTTGCTTTCGGCGCACAAGGTTCGCCGCTTCGCCGATCTTGCATCCTTGCCGATGCACAGCGACGGAAGCAGATCGACAGCGACCATGGCGGCACTGGTCGAGACGGCGAAATGGGCGACTTCGGCCAAGGGCCGGCGCTACATGCGGATGACGATGTCCGACCCGTCGGGCCAGTTCGACGCGACTGCGTTCGAAGACGAAGCCTGCGCCGCGATCGAGGCGGCGGCCAAGACGGGCGAATGCGGGCTGCTGACGGTCGAACTCGACAAGCGGCCTGGGGACGAAGTCCCCCGGGTTGCCATCAAACGCTTTCAACCGCTCGACAGCCTTGCGAAAAGGACCAAGCTGCAGTTGGAGATCCACCTCAGCAATTTTGCACAAGTGCCTAAAGTACAAGATGAACTCACGCGCGGTGGATCGGGCGCGGTACGTTTCAGGATCACGTTGGATGATTCGCGGGAAGCCATAGTGTTGGCTGGTCGAGACTTCGCCCTCGACGCCGACCTTGCGGCGCGGCTCGAGCGATTGCTTGGGCCTGAAACTGTCACCCTGTCGGCTCAGCTTCCCCCACAACTGGCCATCGTCGCATAGCCGAACGCCGCTGTTGGAACCTACCCCAGGTTGGAAGGTGCTGCTTCAACACCATTAGTCTCGCTCGGTGGCGACGGTTCGGCACTGGATGGGGCGGCCTCGGGCACTTTGGCCGCAGGAGCTGGCGGCAGTGGTTCCGGCGCACCCTGATCGACATCGGGCTCCGGCGGCGGGGGAGTCTTGCTCTCATATTCGCTCCCCGGAAGTGGCCGGGTCGCCTTGCGCTCAACCGGCGGTGCGCGGTTGGCCGGCGCGGTCGTGCCGGCATAGACACAGGCATCGAGCCCGTCGCGGCCGACCGTGCCGATCCGCGCGGCGATGATGCTGCCATAGCGGCGGGTAAAGCCAACCGGCGCCACGGCGCCGCGCTTTTTGGGGAGAGGCAGAACGGCGGCGATCCGCGCGGCTTCGGTCGCGCTCATCGCCGACGCGTCATGACCGAAATAGCGCATCGATCCCGCATTGACTCCATAGGTGCCGATCCCGGTCTCGGCGAGATTGAGATAGACCTCCATGATCCGGCGTTTTCCCCAAAGATGCTCGATGAGGAAGGTGAACCACGCTTCTGCGCCCTTGCGCGCATAGCCGCCACCTTGCCACAGGAACGCATTCTTGGCCGCCTGCTGGCTGATCGTTGAGCCGCCGCGGATCCGCCCGCCCGAGGCATTGCGCTTGGCGGCGTCCTCGATCGCCTTAAAGTCGAACCCCTTATGGGCGCAGAATTTGGCATCTTCCGCGGCGATTGCGGCGCGGACCATGTCACGATCGAGCCGATCGATGCCCATCCATTGGCGATCGGCCCCGCGCCCGGCGATCAAGTCGCTGACCATCGTTGCGGTAAACGGCGGATTGATGAATCGATAGGCCAGCACCCACAATACGCTGAACAGGATCAGCGCCAATATGATTCGGAAGATCCAGCCAAGCACGCCGCGGCGCTTCGGGGATTTCCGACGCCGGAACGGCGACGATCGACTGACCGATCGATTGGCCATCAGGCGATACCCTCGATCAGCTCACGAATGCGACGGCCAAGCCGGTCGAGCTCGAAAGGCTTCGTCATGACGTGCATGTCGCGGCCAAGCGATCCCTGGCCGACCACGTCCTGCTCGGCATAGCCGGTGATGAAGAGGATTCTCAGATCAGGACGCGATTCACGCGCGCGATCCGCCATCTGCCGCCCATTGATCCCGCCCGGCAACCCGACGTCGGACACCAGCAAATCAATTCGCACGTCCGATTCCAGCAGCGCCAGTCCGCTTGCCGCATCCTCGGCCTCGAGCAATTGATAGCCCAGTTCGGCCAACAGCTCAGCGATCAGCATGCGCACCCCGGGCTCGTCATCAACAACCAAGACGGTCTCGCCATGACCTGCGCGCGGGGTGGCGCCGGTATCAGGCGCAATCTCCTCGCCAGCATGGTCAGCGCCATGATGGCGCGGAAGGAAGATCGAGAAGGTCGCGCCCTTGCCGAACTCGGAGTCGATCCGCACTTGCCCGCCTGACTGGCGCGCAAAACCGTAGATCATCGACAGGCCGAGCCCGGTGCCTTCCCCTAATGGCTTGGTCGTGAAAAAAGGATCGAATGCGCGGGCGATGACTTCGGGCGACATTCCGGTGCCACTGTCGGTGACGCTGAGGGCGACATAGTCGCCGGGGTCGAGGTCGCGAACCCGCGCCTGATCCTCGTCGAGCGGCGCGTTGCGCGTCCGGATCGACAGCGTGCCCCCGTCCGGCATCGCATCGCGCGCATTGATGACGAGGTTGAGCAGCGCGTTTTCAAGCTGGTTGGCATCGACCATCGTCGACCATAGCCCGGGCTGGGTCTCGACGCTCAGCGCCACCTGCGGTCCAAGGGTTCGGCCAACCAGCTCCTCCATGCCGTTGACCAGTCGGCTGACATCGGTCGCACGCGGATCGAGCGTCTGGCGGCGCGAGAAGGCGAGTAGGCGATGGGTCAGCGCAGCAGCGCGACGCGCGGCGGCCTGGGCCGCTTCAGAATAGCGCCCGATGTCGTCATAGCGGCCCTGCTTGATGCGCATGCCAATGATTTCCAGCCCGCCCATGATTGCGGTCAGAAGGTTATTAAAGTCGTGCGCCAGCCCGCCGGTGAGCTGGCCGACTGCTTCCATCTTCTGGCTTTGGCGGAGTGCCTCCTCGGCACTCACAAGCTCGCGCGTGCGCTCGGCGACCTGGGTTTCCAGGCTGCCCGCAAGTCGCTCGAGCTCGGCAGCCTGGTGCCGTTTGTCGTCAATGTCCGTATTGCTTCCGACCCAGCCGTTGATTGCGCCCGACGCGCCCATGACGGCCTCGGCGCGAGACAGAAACCAGCGATACACCCCATCGCGGCGACGAAGGCGGAACTCGGTTTCATAAACCGAGCCGGTCGCCAATGCCTGTCCCCAGCGCGCGCCTGCGTCGGCCAGATCGTCGGGATGGACGACTTTACCCCAGCCATCGACGCCACTTAAATCTGCAATGCTCAGCCCTGTATAGTTGAGCACTTGGTCATTGAACCAATACAAAAAGCCATCGGCACGGGCCGCCCAGATATGATTGGGCATGACTTGCGCGAAAACGGTGAACTGCTCCTCGCTGGCGCGACGCGCGGCCTCCGCTCTCAATCGTTCGGTGGCGGTGCGAACGCGCTCGGCAATTTCGCGCACAAGGAGGAGGTCGTCGTCATTGAAGTTGCGTGGCTGGCCGTGATTGGCAAAGATCAATGCCACGAACCCGCCCTGTTCGATCAACGGCATGTTGACGAAGGCGCGGGCATTGATTCCCTCGAGCGCGGCTGCCGTATGACGCGTGCGATCGTCGAGCCGAACATCGGCGACGGAGACGGTGCGGCCCGCCTTGAGATCATCGATATAGCTGCCGTAGTCGCGGAAATGGAGCGTCCCGGCGATGGTGGTCACGCCCGGCGCGTTCCAGTCGCGCGCAATCGAAATCGTCTCGTCTTCCTTGTCGATCACGCCATAGCCAACGCGATCGACGCCAAGCGCCTGGCCAAGCACTCCGGCGGCGACGAAGCTGATCTCGTCAGGATCGGTGCATTCGCGGATGCGATCGCTCAGCAAAAGCAGCGTCGCGTGGCGGATTTCGGCCTGCTTGCGCGTGGTAATGTCGAAGGAAACTCCCGGCAGGCGAGTGACCTTGCCATGCTCGTCGGCGATGGCCTTGCCTGACGCAAGCACCCAGCGGTGTTCGCCCGATGGCTGGACGAGCCGATACTCTTCACTGAACAGCGCGCCCGTATCGATTGCCTCGTCGATTTTGCGGCGTACCCGATCGATGTCTTCGGGATGCATGCCAGAGAAGAATTCGGCCAGTCCGGCACCTTGGCGAGCAAGGTCTGGATCGACACCATACAGCCGCGCGAAATTCTCGTCGGCGATGACCCTGTCTTCAGGGATATCCCAATTCCATGCGCCGATCGCCCCACCAGCAGCAATCGCCTGACGAAATCGTTCGTCGCTTAGTTCGATCGCGGCGCTGCTTTCCTTTTGCGCGGTGATATCGGTGAGGATTGCGGCAACGCGCTTTACCGCCGGATCAAGCGAAATAAGTTCGACGTCGAACCAGCGGCGCGAGGCTGCGCTGAAGAAGTCGGCGCGACGAGGGACAGCGCCATCCGCAACCTCGGCCAAAAGCCCGAGCCAACTAGTATCCGGATCCGGCGTTATCTCGCTAAGCAAGCGCCCGTTGAGCCGACCGGCGTCGCTCAGTAACTCCATTGCTGCATTGGTCTCGACGAAGCGATAATCGACCGGGCGATCACCTTCGAAGATCATGTCGATGATCGACATGGCAGTCTGGCTGGCAGCAAACAGCGTTTCCAGATTGGCCGTAGGATGGCGCAAGGAGGGAGGTAAAGTGGTCAACAAAGTCTTCCATCTCGGGCCGGCGATCCTAACGCCGCGCCAAGGGCCGGCGATCCTTAAGCGAGTAGCGGGTCGGCGCCAAGACGGGCCTTCTATGGACGAGCCAAATTACTCGCAAAAAGAGCGCAATGTCACGACGCTCATGATCCGCATGTTCGCTGGCCGTCCGCCGCAGTGACGCCACCGCTTGCCGCACAGCATCACTCCATTTACATCGCCGCCCCATGACCAGCACCAACGACATCCGCCGCTCGTTCCTCGACTATTTCGAAGGGCAAGGTCATGCGCGGGTGCCGTCGGCGCCGCTCGTTCCGCACAACGACCCGACGCTGATGTTCGTGAACGCCGGGATGGTCCCGTTCAAGAACGTCTTCACCGGGCTCGAGACGCGGCCCTATGTGACTGCGACGAGCAGCCAGAAGTGCGTTCGCGCTGGGGGCAAGCATAACGACCTCGACAATGTCGGCTACACCGCACGTCATCACACTTTCTTTGAAATGCTCGGCAATTTCTCGTTCGGCGCCTATTTCAAGGAGCAGGCGATCACCAACGCGTGGACCCTGCTGACCAGGGAATGGGGGCTCGCGCCTGACCGATTGACCATCACCGTCTATCACACCGACGACGAGGCGGCGTCGCTGTGGAAGAAGATTGCCGCGCTGCCAGACGAGCGCATCATCCGCATCGCGACCAAGGATAATTTCTGGGCGATGGGCGATGATGGTCCGTCGGGACCGTGCTCGGAGATTTTCTACGATCATGGCGATCACATTCCGGGAGGACCACCGGGGTCGCCTGACGAGGATGGCGATCGCTTCGTCGAGATTTGGAACCTGGTGTTCATGCAGTATGAGCAGGTCGGTGGCGTGATCATGTCCAACCTGCCCAAGCCGTCGATCGACACCGGCATGGGACTGGAGCGGATCGCCGCCGTGATGCAGGGCGTGACCGACAATTATGACACGGACACGTTCAAGGCGCTGATCGCGGCGAGCGAGGTGCTGACCAAGACCCGGGCCGAGGGTGCCAGCCAGCCGAGCCACCGGGTCATCGCCGACCATTTGCGGACGTCGGGTTTTCTGGTGGCCGACGGAGTGCTGCCGTCGAACGAGGGGCGTGGCTATGTGCTGCGGCGGATCATGCGGCGGGCGATGCGCCATGCCCATCTGCTCGGCGCGGCCAATCCGCTGATGCACCGGCTGGTCCCGGCGCTGGTCGCCGAAATGGGGGCTGCCTATCCCGACCTCGTACGCGCCCAGCCGCTGATTGAGGCGACGCTGCAGCAGGAGGAGATTCAGTTCCGGCGGACGCTGGTCAACGGGCTGCGGCTGCTCGATGAGGCGACCGCGACGATGGGGCCGGGGGACACGCTGCCGGGCGCAACCGCGTTCAAGCTCTACGACACGTTCGGCTTTCCCTATGACCTGACCGAGGACGCGCTGCGGGCGCGGTCGCTGCAGGTCGACCGAGCGGGGTTCGACCAGTCGATGGCGGCGCAGAAGGCGGCGGCAAGGGCGGCGTGGAAGGGATCGGGCGAGCGGGCGTCGGACGATCTGTGGTTCGACCTGGTCGAGGAACATGGGCCGACCGAGTTCACCGGCTACTCGGGTCATGAGGGCGAGGGGATCGTCCTGGCGGTGATCGAGAACGGGGTGCGAGGCGACACGCTTGGACACGATCAGGAGGGGATTGTCCTGGTCAACCAGACGCCGTTTTACGGAGAGAGCGGCGGGCAGGTTGGGGATGCTGGAGTATTGCGTTCGATCAATGGGTTGGAGGCTGTTGTTGAGGATGTGTCGAAACCACTCGGAAAGCTTCACGCGCTTCATGTGAAGGTCGTTTCGGGAGCTATAAAAGCAGGCGATACGGTACAGCAATATGTGGACGTCGAGCGGCGCGCTGCGGTGCGGGCCAATCACTCGGCGACGCACCTGCTTCATGCCGCGCTGAGGAACCGGCTGGGCGGGCATGTGACGCAGAAGGGGAGCCTGGTCGCGGCCGACCGGCTGCGGTTCGACTTCTCCCACCCGACCGCGCTGACGCCGGCAGACATAGCGGCGATCGAAGCCGAGGTTAATGGGCATATCCGCCATAACCAGCCCGTTTCGACGCGGTTGATGACGCCTGATGATGCAATCGAAGCTGGAGCAATGGCGCTGTTCGGCGAGAAATATGGCGACGAGGTGCGGGTCCTGTCGATGGGGATCGGCGCCGACGCCGATTATTCGGTCGAGTTGTGCGGCGGGACCCACGTCAATGCGCTGGGCGATATCGCGCTGTTCAAGATCATTTCGGAAAGCGCGGTTTCGTCGGGGGTCCGGCGGATCGAGGCGCTGACCGGCGAAGCGGCGCGGCAGTGGCTGGGCGAGCGCGATGCCAAGCTGCGCGAGGCCGCAGCGACGCTGAAGTCGAGCCCGGATGAAGTACCGGGCCGGGTTGCGGCGCTGATCGAAAACAGCAAGCGGCTCGAACGCGAGCTGGCCGAGGCGAAAAAGGCGCTAGCGCTGAGCAACGCAAATGGGGGAGGCAGCGGCGGCAAGTCCGAGGCTGCGGGGCCCGAGCAAGTCGGCGGCCATGCGTTTCTGGGACAAGTGGTCGACGGGCTCGACCCCAAGTCGCTGCGGTCCGAGGTCGATGCGATGAAGCAACGGCTGGGCGGGGCCGGGATTGCGGCGCTGATCGCGACCAACGACGGCCGCGCGAGCGTTGCGGTCGGCGTGACCGAGGGCGTCACCGTGTCGGCTGTCGATTTGGTCAAGGCGGCGGTCGCGGCGCTGGGCGGGCAGGGCGGCGGGGGTCGGCCCGACATGGCGCAGGGCGGCGGTCCCGATGGCACCAAGGCCGGCGAGGCGATGGACGCCATTCGCGAAGCCCTTGCCACGGTCTCGGCCTGAGTCAGGTGCGGCCTATTTCGGCGCCGAGTCCCGCGCCGTCCGCCGCCCCAACCCGGGCAGATCCTGAAGCTTGCCCTCGGCCATGATCTGGGCACGAAGCTCGCTGCGCTTTTCGTGGATGCTGGCGATGACCGGGCCCATGGCGGTGCCGATGTCGACCAGCACGGCTTCGGACAGCTGGAGCGAGGCTTCGAGGGTTTCGGGGACGGCATCCGTGACCCCGGCGCGATAGAGTTCGGCGGCATGATCCGTGTCGCGCGCGCGGGCGATGATCGCCAGCGTCGGGCACCAGCCACGGATGCGCTTGGCGAGGCGGACGATGAGCACCGGATCGTCCATCGTCAGGACGAGCGCAGCGGCATGGCCGAGCTGGAGCCGGTCGATCAGTTCGCCGCGCGAGACGTCGCCGAACTGCACTGAATAGCCCGCTGCCCGCGCTTCCTTGACCCCATCGATATCGCTGTCGATCGCCAGATAGGGCTTGTCGTGGGCGGCGAGCATGTCGGCGACCATTTGCCCGACGCGCCCGAAGCCGAAGATGACGGTGCGGCCCGCGCCCGAAATCTCGTCAGTGCTGGCGCTGCGATCATCGACGCGGCGTGCGATGCGCTTGCCGGCGGCAGCGAGGAGCGGAGTGACGGTCAGGCCGATGGCAGTGACGACGGTCCAGAAGTCGGCGCTGGCGCGAAGCACGAGCCCGGCGGAGGCGGCGGCACCGATGACGATCAGGCTGGTTTCCGACGGACTTGACATCATGACGCCAACTTCGACCGCAGTGCCGTGACGAGCGCCGTTGAGGCGAAGCAGCGCGGCGGTGACGAGTGCCTTGATGAGGAGCAGTGCGACAGTCGCGCCGAGCAGCCTGGGCCAGTCGGCGATCAGCGCGGCGAGGTCGATGCGCATGCCAACGGTGATGAGGAAAATTCCGAGCGCAAGCCCGCGAAGAGGGGCGGTGACGGTCTCGACTTCGGCGTCATATTCAGTTTCGGCGATGAGGATCCCGGCGATCATGGCGCCGAGGATCGGAGACAGGCCGACCGCGCCGGTGGCGAGGCTGGCGAGGATGACGACCAGCAGGCTGACGGCAAGGAACAGCTCGGGACTCTTGGTCCGCGCGGCCTGGGCGAACAGGCCGGGGAGGAGGAAGCGCCCGCCGACGAGGAGCGCCGCCACGACCAGCACGCCGCCGACCGCGGTCCGAACGAAGCCGGCGAGGGTGGCGTCACCGCTCATCACCTCGAGCAGGAAGAGCAAGGGGACGAGCGCCAGATCCTCGAACAGGAGCATGGCGAAGGCGGCCTTGCCGACCGGGCTTTTGGTTCCGGCGATGGGCAGGACGAGGGCGGTCGAGGAAAGGGCGAGTGCGAGGCCGAGCGCGACCGCGCTGCTGATCCGCTCACCAATCGCCAGCATGCCGATGGCGATGAGCCCGGCGGAGAGGAGCAGTTCGGCCGCGCCGACCCCGAACACCGCGCGGCGCATGGTGGCAAGGCGGCGGAAGCTGAGGTGCAGTCCTGCGGCGAACAGGAGGAAGATGATCCCGAGCTCCGCGAACGGCTCGATCCCCTCGGGGTTGGAGATGGAAAAGGTTTCCAGCCACGGATGGGCCTGCGCCATCGCGCCGAGCGCGAACGGCCCGGCGATGATCCCGACGAGAATGAAGCCGATGACTGGCGACACTTTGAACCGGGCGAAGGTCGGAATGACGATCCCCGCCGCGAGGAGCACGGTCAGCGCGTCGGAGAAGCCGGTGCCGCTGAAATGATTGGTGGCCGCCATGGATGGCTCTTAACCATGGTCGGCGCGCCAAGTCACCACGGCACCGCACCGAGTTTGCCGCGTTGGACCCGGCAATGGAGGTGTAACATGGTGAAATCTGTCAAGGTCGGCGACGTCAAGGTCGGGGACAGGGTCGGATGGGAGTCGAGCGGGGGTCATTCGACTGGCAAGGTGGTCAAGAAGCTGACCAGCCCGCGGATGATCAAGGGCCACAAGGTGGCGGCGTCAAAGGATAATCCGGAATTTCTGGTCGAGACCGAGAGCGGCAAGCAGGCGGCGCACAAGGCGGGCGCGCTCACGAAGGGTTGAGTTTGCTGGCGGAGCGGATTGTGGCAAACTGCCCCGTGCAATGAATGCGATTGAAGATGTCGTGATCGTAGGTGGCGGCCCGGCCGGAATGATGGCCGGGCTGTTGTTCGCCCGCGCCGGATGCCGGGTGCGCGTGATGGAAAAACATGCCGACTTCTTCCGCGACTTTCGCGGGGACACGGTCCACCCGTCGACGATGGAGATCCTCGACCAGCTGGGCATGCTCGAACGGTTTCTCGCGCGGCCCTATGAGCGGCTAAGTCGGGCCGAAATTCGTATCGCCGGACGCGATTATGCGATCGGCGACCTGTCGCATTTGCGCACGCCGGCGCCGTTCATCGCGATGATGCCGCAATGGGAATTCCTCGATTTTCTGCGTGATGAGGCGGCCGCTTTTCCAGGTTTTGCGCTGGAGATGAATGCGGAAGTGATCGGCATGGAGGAGGGTGAGGCGCCCGCGATCAGCCTCGCCGACGGGCGGCGGATCGGTGCGCGACTGGTGATTGCGGCGGATGGTCGATCCTCACTGGTGCGCAAGATGCTGGCGGTAAAAGTGCTCGGCGCGCCGATGGACGTGCTGTGGTTTCGCATCGACAAGCTCGATAACGTCGGGGAGGCCTTGCGCGGGTCGGTAGCGAGCGGGCGGATGGTCGTGCTTATCGACCGGCGGAGCTATTGGCAGGTCGCCTACCTCGTGCCCAAGGGCGGTGCCGATGGCGTTCGCTCGCGCGGCGTCGAGTGGCTGGCGGGCGAAGTCAAATGCGCCTTTCCCGATCTCGATTTCGGGCCAGCGCCGCTCCGGTCGATCGACGACCTGCATTTGCTGACGGTGGCGCTCGACAGGTTGACGACATGGCACCGGCCCGGCCTGCTGGCGATCGGCGATGCGGCCCATGTGATGTCACCGATCGGCGGCATCGGGATCAACCTTGCGATCCAGGACGCGGTGGCGGCGGCGAACATCCTTGCCGGGCCGATTGCTCAAGGGCGACCGGTCGATCCACTGTTGCACAAGGTCCAGGATCGGCGCCTGCTGCCGACCCGGCTGGTCCAGGCGGCGCAGAAGCTGGCGCAGGATCGCATTGTCGGGCGCGTGCTGAGCGGCGCTGCGATCGTTCGCGCGCCCTTCACGGTTCGGTTGCTCGATCGGATCCCGCTGTTCCGGCGCATCCCTGGCCGACTAATCGGACTGGGCGTGCGCCGGGAGCGGGTGACGTCGCCGGTCGGTTAAGCGGCGATGCCTTCGGCGATCATCGCTTTCTCGAGGTTGGCGCGGATCGCTTCGAAGAATTGCTCGGTGGTCATCCACGCCTGGTCGGGGCCGACGAGGATGGCGAGATCCTTGGTCATGGCGCCCTGCTCGACGGTCTCGATGCAGACCCGCTCGAGCGTCTCAGCGAATTTGACGACGTCGGGGGTGTCGTCGAACTTGCCGCGGTACTTGAGGCCGCCGGTCCAGGCGAAGATCGAGGCGATCGGGTTGGTCGAGGTCGCCTTGCCCGCCTGGTGCATGCGGTAATGGCGGGTGACGGTGCCGTGCGCGGCCTCGGCCTCGATCGTCTTGCCGTCGGGGGTCATCAGCACCGAGGTCATCAGGCCAAGCGAACCGAAGCCCTGCGCAACCTGATCGGACTGGACGTCGCCGTCGTAATTCTTGCATGCCCAGACGAACTTGCCGCTCCATTTGAGCGCGCTCGCGACCATGTCATCGATCAGGCGATGCTGATATTCGATGCCAGCTTTCGCGAACGACTCCTTGAATTCAGTGTCGAAAACCTGCTGGAAAATATCCTTGAAGCGGCCGTCATAGGCCTTGAGGATGGTGTTCTTGGTCGAGAGGTAGACCGGCCAGCCGAGGTTGAGGCCGTAGTTCAGCGAGGCCCGGGCGAAGTCGCGGATCGACTCGTCGAGGTTGTACATGCCCATCGCGACCCCGGCGCCGGGGTATTGGAAGACTTCCTTTTCGATCACCTGGCCGTCGTCACCGACGAACTTCATTGTCAGCGTGCCCGGACCCGGGACAAGGAAATCGGTTGCCTTATACTGGTCGCCGAAGGCGTGACGGCCGATGACGATGGGATCGGTCCAGCCGGGGATCAGGCGGGGAATGTTGCTGATCACGATTGGCTCGCGGAAGACGACCCCGCCAAGAATGTTGCGGATCGTGCCGTTAGGCGACTTCCACATCTGCTTGAGATGGAATTCCTCGACGCGGGCCTCGTCGGGGGTGATGGTGGCGCACTTCACGCCGACGCCATATTTCTTGATCGCCTCGGCGCTGTCGATGGTGATCTGGTCGTCGGTCTCGTCGCGCTTTTCCATGCCGAGATCGAAATAGATCAGGTCGACGTCGAGGTAGGGCTGGATCAGCCGCTCGCGGATCCATTGCCAGATGATGCGAGTCATCTCGTCACCGTCGAGCTCGACGAGCGGAGTCTTTACCTTGATCTTGGCCATGAATTTCGTCCCGCAGAAAGGCTGGTGTTGGCGCGGGCCTTAAGGGTCGGGGGCGGGTTACGCAACGTCAGGGGCTACGCAACTTGCTGCTCCCGACATCGCCCTGTAGGGATGGGCCATGCCTGAAATACAGAACCCCGACAGCCAGTTGACCGCCGTCAAGTGGCGCTTCCCCTCGGTCCATCCCGAGGGCCGCAAATTCACCCTGATCGCCGCAGTGCTGACGCTGGTCATCTATACCGGGGTCAGCCATTTCGTCGGCTGGCTGCTGGTCGGCCTGACAATCTGGGTCGCGGCCTTTTTTCGCGATCCGATCAGGACAACGCCGCAGGATCCGTCGCTGATCGTTGCGCCGGCCGACGGGCTGATCACGATGATCGTGCCTGTTCAGGGGCCACCCGAGCTTGCCGGGGTGATGAGCGGGACGTTCACCCGGGTGTCAATCTTCATGTCGGTGTTCGACGTGCATATCAATCGATCGCCGATCGCGGGGCGGATCGCCAAGGTCGCCTATGTGCCGGGCAAGTTCCTCAACGCCGACCTCGACAAGGCGAGCGAGGATAATGAGCGCCAGCATTTCCTGGTAACCCGCGACGATGGCGTGTCGATCGGCTTTACGCAGATCGCCGGGCTGGTGGCGCGGCGGATCATGGCGTTCGTCAAGGAAGGCGATGTCGTCGAGGCGGGCGAACGGATCGGGCTGATCCGCTTTGGCAGCCGGGTCGATGTCTATCTGCCCGAGGGGACGAGCCCGCAGGTCCTGCTGGGGCAGCGGACGATCGCCGGCGAGACGGTGCTCGGTACAATCGGCCAGAACCGTGCGCTGGGCGGCAAAAGCCAGTGAGCCCGACCGAAGGGCAGGGGTTGTCGCTGCGGGCATTTATCCCGAACGCGGTGACGGTACTGGCCTTGTGCGCGGGACTGACCGGCATCCGCTACGGCATTGCCGGCGAGTGGGAAAAGGCGATGATCGCGATCGTCGTGGCGGGCGTGCTCGACGGGATGGACGGGCGGATCGCGCGGATGTTGAAGGCCAACAGCAAGTTCGGTGCCGAGCTCGACAGCCTGTGCGACAATATCGGCTTTGGCACCGCGCCAGCGCTCATCCTGTTCCAATGGTCATTGGCAAAAGCCCCCAAGTTCGGCTGGACGGTGGCGCTGGCGCTGGCGATCAGCTGTGCACTTCGGCTGGCGCGGTTCAATTCGCGGATCGATGCCGATGTCCAGCCGCACAAGTCGGCCGGCTTCAATACCGGTGTTCCAGCGCCAGCGGGGGCGGGACTGGCCTTTGCGCCAATCTATCTGTGGCTGATCACGTCAAACGACGTGTTTCGCGACTGGCGGCTGGTGATGCCGTGGACGCTGTTCGTGGCGGTGCTGATGATCTCGGCGATCCCGACTTTCAGCTGGACCTCGATCCGCATTCGAAAGAGCTGGCGAGTCGCGGCGCTGGCGGGGATCGCGCTGGTTGCAGCGGCATTGATCAACGAACCCTGGCTCACGCTCCTGCTGGTGTCGCTCGCTTACCTGATCAGCGTGCCGTTGAGCCTTGCGAGCTATGCCCGGGTCAAGCGGCGGCGCGCCACTCGGCTGTCGCGCGCATCGGCGCCAGGCGCGGTGCCGGATAACGCTGGCTGAAGCGGACCGTCACCGGTCGCACCATCAGCGGCCGCGATACCAACGACTTGCCCTTGAGCGCGGCGAGTATCTTTGCGCCGCTGTCGTCGCTCGTCATGATGACGGCGGTCAGCGCGGCCCAGCCGGCGATCAGGAAAGCGAGGGTGGCAAGGGCAGCGATCACAATGAGTCTCCCAGTTGAAGGCGGAATGCCTGTCGTCCCGATTCGTTCCAGTTCGGCGGCGTTTCCCGCTCCATTGCGCCACTGTTCTTGTTTTGTTCGCGCGTGTCAAGTAGTCGCGTTATCCACAGGCTGTTGGCGGTTTGCTGGACGAGGGCGCGACGTCGGGCGCGCGAAGCGACCCGCGAAGAACCGACACCGGGTTGAAATCGCGATCGGCCTGGGCTAGGGGCGCGCCACCCCACAGGCGGAGCCGTTCACCCGGTGCCGATCTCACGATCGGTTCTTGGCCCCGCCGAGGAATAACCGGTAAGGAGACACTCTTATGGCGACCACCGTCGTCACCCTGCAGCAATTGCTTGAAGCTGGCGCCCACTTTGGCCACCAGACCCATCGCTGGAACCCGCGCATGAAGCCGTACATCTTCGGCGAGCGCAACGGCGTCCATATCATCGATCTTTCCCAGAGCGTGCCCCTGTTCGCTCGGGCGCTCGACTTCGTCCAGGCGGCGACGGCGCGCGGCGGCAAGGTGCTGTTCGTCGGCACCAAGCGCCAGGCGCAGGACGCCGTGGCCGATGCGGCGCGCGTGTCGGGCCAGCATTTTGTCAATCATCGCTGGCTCGGCGGGATGCTAACCAACTGGAAGACCATTTCCAATTCGATCAAGCGCCTCAAGACGCTTGAGGAGCAACTGTCGGGTGACACCGCCGGCCTGACCAAGAAGGAAGTCCTCCAGCTGACCCGCGAGCGCGACAAGCTGGAGAAGAGCCTGGGCGGGATCCGCGACATGGGCGGGCTTCCCGACGTCATGTTCGTCATCGATTCGAACAAGGAAGAGCTCGCCATCAAGGAAGCCAATGTGCTTGGCATCCCGGTCGTCGCGATCCTCGATTCCAACTCGAACCCGCAGGGCATCGCCTTCCCGGTTCCGGGTAACGATGATGCCAGCCGCGCCATTCGCCTCTATGCCGATTCGATCGCCCAGGCGGCGAACGCGGGCAAGAGCGGCAACCAGGCCGCCAAGGGCGTCGACATCGGCGCGATGGTCGAGCCGCCGGTCGAAGAAGTATTGGCGTAAGCCACAGCCCTCCCGGACAAGCGGGAGGGCAGGGGATGGGGCCAGTCCTTCAACTAAGGGCGCCTCATCCCTATTATTTTATCCCACCCCGACCCTTCCGCCGAGCGGGAGGGAGTGAGAAGGAATCTGCCATGGCTGAAATCACCGCTGCCTCGGTCAAGGAACTGCGCGAGCGCACTGGCGCTGGCATGATGGACTGCAAGAAGGCGCTGACGGAAAATGGCGGCGAAATGGAAGCGTCGGTCGACTGGCTGCGCACCAAGGGTCTTGCCGCCGCCGCCAAGAAGGCCGGCCGTACCGCCGCCGAGGGCCTGGTCGGGGTTGCTGTCGAAGGCACCAAGGGTGCGGTCGTCGAGGTCAACTCCGAGACCGACTTCGTCGCCAAGAACGAGCAGTTCCAGTCGTTTGTGCGTGATATCTCAGGACTTGTCCTGACCGTAGGCACCGACGTCGAAGCGCTGAAAGCGTCGGCCTATCCGGGCGGCGGGACGGTCGAGGAGAAGCTGACCAACAATATCGCCACAATCGGCGAGAACCAGTCGCTTCGCCGCGCTGCGATCCTCGAAGTGTCGCAGGGCGCGGTCGTGTCCTACGTCCACAATGCTGCCGCCCCCAATATGGGCAAGATCGGGGTGCTGATCGCGCTCGAGAGCGCGGCGCCGAGTGATGTGCTGACCGCGCTGGGCAAGCAGCTGGCGATGCACATTGCCGCTGCCAATCCGCTGGCGCTTGATGCCGCCGACCTCGACCCCGCACTGGTCGAGCGCGAGCGCGCGATTGCGATGGAAAAGGCCAAGGACAGCGGCAAGCCGGCCAACATCATCGAGAAGATGGTCGAGGGTGGTCTTGCGAAGTATCGCAAGGAGAATGCGCTGCTCAGCCAGCTGTTCGTGATCGATGGCAAGACCCCCGTCGCCGACGTGGTTGCCGCCGCCGCGAAGAACGCCGGTTCGCCAATCGTGCTGAAGGCGTTCGAGCGCTTCCAGCTGGGCGAGGGCATTGAGAAAGCGACGAGCGATTTCGCCGCCGAAGTCGCTGCGACTGCGGGCATCAAGAAGGTCGACCCGGTCGCTTAACGTACGCGACGCCGCTTAGGCGGTTGGCAGCGGGGCAGGGGGTGCGTAAGAGCGCTTCCGGCCCCGTTTTGCTGTTCGGGCTGAGAGGATGAACCACACGATGACTCGCCCGCGCTTCCATCGCATCCTGCTCAAGCTGTCGGGCGAGGCGCTGATGGGCACTCAGGGCTTCGGAATCGACAATGATGCCGTCGTTGGGCTGGCGGGCGAGGTCAAGGCCGCCAAGGAAGCTGGTTTCGAACTGTGCCTGGTGATCGGCGGCGGCAATATCTTTCGCGGGATGGCCGGCGCCGCCAAGGGCATGGACCGCGCGCAGGCCGACTATATGGGGATGCTCGCCACGGTCATGAATGCGCTCGCCATGCAGAATGCGCTTGAGCAGCTGGGCGTCGAAACTCGGGTCCAGTCGGCGATCAAGATGGATCAGGTGTGCGAGCCCGTCATTCGTCGCCGCGCCGAGCGCCATCTGGAGAAGGGCCGCGTCGTGATCTTCGCGGCCGGAGTGGGGAGCCCATATTTCACGACGGATAGCGGAGCCGCGCTGCGCGCCGCCGAAATGAAGTGCGACGCGTTGTTCAAGGGCACCAGTGTCGATGGCGTCTATGATGCCGATCCCAAGAAGGTGGCGACCGCGCAGCGCTACGACCAATTGTCGTTCCACCGCGTGCTGGCCGATGATTTGAAGGTCATGGACGCCTCTGCGGTGGCGCTGTGCCGCGACAATGATATTCCGATCGTCGTGTTCAACATTCGCGAGCCGGGCAATCTTGCCAAGGTGCTTGCCGGTGAAGGCGTCGCGACGATCGTGCAAAGCGAGGAATAGATTATGGCTGCCTATGACAAGTCCGACATCCAGCGCCGCATGGCCGGCGCGACCGAAGCCCTCAAGAGCGACCTCGTGGGCTTGCGCACCGGGCGCGCGTCGACTGCGCTGCTCGATCCGATCCAGGTCGAGGTCTATGGCGCGAACATGCCGCTCAACCAGGTGGCGACCGTGTCTGTGCCCGAGCCGCGGATGATCTCGGTCCAGGTGTGGGACCGGTCGAACGTGACCCCGGTCGAAAAGGCGATCCGCAATGCCGGCCTGGGGATCAACCCGATTGTCGACGGGACGACCATCCGGCTTCCGATTCCCGACCTGACCGAAGAGCGCCGCAAGGAGCTGGCCAAGCTGGCCAATCAATATGCCGAAAAGGCGCGCATCGCGGCGCGCAACGTTCGTCGCGACGGCAATGACGCGCTCAAGGCCGACGAGAAGAAGAACGAGATCAGCGAAGACGAGCGCAAGCGTCACGAGACCGAAGTCCAGAAGATGACCGACGACACGATCAAGGACATCGACGCCGCGGCCTATGCCAAGGAACAGGAAATCCTGGGCAAATGAAGCCGATGCGCCCGATAGCTCAGTTACAGAGCGAGGGCGCCCCCGCGGGCGGCGAGTTGCGTGTCCCGCGCCACGTGGCGATCATCATGGACGGCAATGGTCGCTGGGCCGCCAAGCGCGGACTGCCTCGCGTTGCCGGGCATCGTGCCGGGGCCGAAGCGGTGCGGACAACCGTGCGCGCGGCGGCCGAAGCCGGGGTCGAAGTGCTTACGCTCTACGCTTTCTCGTCGGAGAATTGGCGGCGGTCGGCCGAGGAAGTATCGGACCTTACCGGGCTGATGCGCTTCTACCTCGAGCGGGAACTTGCCAGCCTCGAGAAAGAAGGCGTGCGGCTTGAGCTGATCGGGGAACCCGAGGGCTTCGGACCCGACCTCGCCGCGCGGCTCGAAGCAGCGGTCGAGCGGACCCGCGGCAATGACAAGATCACGCTGGTGATGGCGCTAAACTATGGCTCGCGCGGCGAGATGGCGACGGCGACGCGGCGGCTGGCGGAGCGGGCCAAGTCGGGCGAGATCGACCCGGCGGCGATCGACGAGGGGATGATCGCGGCCGAGCTTCAGACCGCGCGCTGGCCCGAACTCGACTTGCTGATCCGCACCTCGGGCGAAGTGCGATTGTCTAATTTTCTGCTGTGGCAGGCGGCCTATGCCGAGCTCATCTTCCTCGACACGCTGTGGCCCGACTTCGACCAGGCGGTGTTCGCCGACGCGCTTGCCCAATATGGCCGGCGTCAGCGCCGTTTTGGCGGGCGTTGAGCGCGCGATGAACGAACTTGCCAGGCGCGCCCTTGCGGGGGTGGTCATGATCATTGTTGCGCTGGGTGCAGCGGTGACCGGAGGCTATTTTTTCGCGGTGCTGGTCGCGGCTGCGGGCGCGATGATGTTTTACGAATGGAGCCGGATCGTCCGTGGCTGGGGCGCGGGCTGGTTCGTCGCGGGGTTCGCCTATGCGCTGCTGCCGTCGCTTGCCCTGCTGTGGATCCGCGAGCGCGGGCCGAATGGGCTGGAGATGCTCATCTGGGTATTCATCGTCACCTGGTCGACCGACATCGGGGCCTATTTCGCCGGGCGCGCGATTGGCGGGGCAAAGCTGGCGCCAACGGTCAGCCCCAACAAGACCTGGGCGGGACTGATCGGCGGGATGATTGCCGCTGCCGTCCTGGGCGGGGCGTGGGTGATGTTTCTCGACCTGCCGCGGCTGTTGCTGCTGCTGGCGCCGCTGTTCGCGCTGGGCGCGCAGATGGGCGACCTTTTCGAAAGCGGGCTCAAGCGACGGGCCGGGGTCAAGGATAGCGGGACGTGGCTGCCCGGGCACGGCGGCGCGCTCGACAGGCTCGACGGGCTGGTCGTCGTCGCGGTGCTGACCGGCTTTACCATGCTGGCGATGGCGCAATGAGCAGGACACTGGCGATCCTTGGTGCGACGGGGTCGATCGGGACCTCGACGCTCGACCTGGTCGAACGCCATCCCGAGCGGTTCGAGGTGGTCGCGCTGACCGCAGCGACGCGGGTGGCCGAGCTGGCCGATGCCGCGCGGCGGACACGCGCGCGACTGGCGGTGATCGACGACGCGGCGTTGCTGCCCGAGCTCGAGCAGCGGCTGGCGGGGACCGATTGCCGCGCCGCGACGGGGCGCGACGCGCTGATCGAGGCGGCGGTGTCGGCCGAGGTGGTGATGGCGGCGATCGTCGGCTGTGCCGGGCTCGAACCGGTCATGGCGGCGATCGCTGCAGGGCGGACGATCCTGCTCGCGAACAAGGAGGCGCTGGTCTCGGCGGGTGCGTTGATGATGGGGGCGGCGAAGCAGCATGGCGCCACGATCCTGCCTGTGGACAGCGAGCATAATGCAATCTTCCAGTGCCTTGCCGGCAGTCGTTCGCAGGATGTGTCACGGATTATCCTGACCGCGAGCGGGGGGCCGTTCCGGACGTGCAGCCTCGCCCAGATGCGCGACATGTCTCCCGAACAGGCGGTCGCTCATCCCAACTGGACGATGGGCGCGAAGATTTCGGTCGATTCGGCGACGATGATGAACAAGGGTCTCGAGCTGATCGAAGCGCATCATCTGTTCGGGCTCCCGCCCGGCCGGATCGATATTTTGGTCCATCCCGAATCGGTCATTCATTCGATGGTCGAATATGTCGACGGGTCGGTGCTGGCGCAGATGGGCAGTCCCGACATGCGGATCCCGATCGCGCACGCGCTGGCCTGGCCCGAGCGAATCGCGACCCCGGCGGCGCGGCTCGACCTGGCTAAGCTCGCCAGCCTTCACTTCGAAGTGCCCGACGAGAACCGCTTTCCGGCGCTTCGGCTAGCCCGCGAGGCGCTCGATTCGGGTGCCGTTGCGCCGATCGTGCTGAATGCTGGCAACGAGGAGGCGGTCGCCGCCTTCCTCGACCAGCGAATCGGTTTTGGCGACATCGCGGATCTAGTCGAAGACCTGCTGGTGCGGGTGGACGCGCCCGCGCCCCGCTCCATCGCGGAGGTCGTGGACATCGACCGCATGGCGCGCGACGAGATGCGTGGCCTCATGCTAGCGCACATGGCCTGATGCTCGCGCAGCCCCCCATCTGGTTCATCCTGATCGCCTTCCTGTCCGTGATCGGGCCGCTCGTCATTCTCCACGAGCTTGGCCATTATCTGGTCGGGCGGGCATTCGGGGTGGGCGCCGACAGCTTCTCGTTCGGCTTTGGCCCCGAGTTGTTCGGATGGACCGACAAGCGCGGCACGCGGTGGAAGGTCAGCCTGATCCCGCTGGGCGGTTATGTAAAATTTGCCGGCGATGCGGATGCGGTGAGCCGGCCCGGCGCCGAGCCGCTAACCCCCGAAGAGCATGACCGAAGTTTTCACACCAAGCCGTGGTGGCAGCGATTCTTGATTGTGCTGGCCGGGCCAGCGACCAATTTCATCGTTGCGATCCTGATTTTCGCAGGGTTGTTCGTGGCGCTCGGCATCCCGCGCAGCGCGCCGGTGGTGGGCATGGTCATGCCCAACTCGGCAGCAGCATCGATCGGATTGAAGCCTGGCGACCGGATCGAAGCGATCGGATCGACTTCGATCAGCTCGTTCGAAGATATTTTGCGAACCGTTTCGCTGCGGCCCGGCGAGCAGCTCGACATTCGGTTCAGCCGCAATGGGGTGGAGCAGGTGCGTCCCGTCCGGCTTGGCGAAACCGAGCGGCGCGACCAGTTCGGCCAGGCGGCGCGCATCGGCCAGCTGGGGGTTGCGACGACCCGGCTTGAGTGGATCCACCCTCCGCTTCTGTCGGTGATCCCCGAGGCGACTCGCTATACTTTTTCCCTGACGCGATCGATGATCACGGGCCTTGGCCAGATTCTGACGGGCGAGCGGTCAGTCAAGGAGATGGGAGGCACGCTGAAGATTGCGCAAGTCGCCGGACAACAGGCCAGCCTTGGCATGTTCCAGTTCATCCAGCTGGTCGCGCTGATTTCAATTAATCTGGGATTCATCAACTTGTTGCCAGTGCCGATGCTCGATGGCGGCCACTTATTTTTTTATCTGGTCGAAGCGGTGCGGCGACGGCCGGTCAGCGACCGGGTGCAGGAATGGGCTTTTCGTGGCGGGCTGGCGCTGATCCTTGCGCTGCTTTTGTTCACGACAACTAATGATCTCAACTCGTTCGGAGTTTGGGCACGGCTCGGCCGGTTGATCGGCGGACAAGCTTGATTGAAACCGGGGGTTAGGGCAGGGCCGCAATGGGCGTCCGTCAAGACGCCCGATTTGGTATTTGAAGGGCGGGACGCGTGAACGTAGCGACCAATAATCACTTTCGGCGAACCGGTGCGATGTTCCTTATCGGGACGGCGCTGGCTTCGGGCGCAACGCCACTGATGGCACAAACGAGCGCTCCGGCGGCCAAGACGGCACCGGCGGCGGTCCCGCCAGCCGCGACCACCCCAGCCGCGACCACCCCAGCCGCGACCACCGTCGCCGCGCCGAGCCAGGGGACGATCCAGTCGATCTCGGTTCGCGGGGCCGAGCGCCTCGAGCCCGAGACGATCCGTGCCTACGCCAACCTCGCGGCGGGCCAGACGTATACGACCGAGACGCTCGATACCGCGCTCAAGGATCTTTACGCGACCGGGCTGTTCGCAGACGTCGTGATTGGCGGTGCCGACACCGGCACGATCGTCATCACGGTCCGCGAGAATCCGGTCATCAACCGCATCGTGCTGGAGGGCAACAAGCGGCTGAAGTCGGACAAGATCACCCCCGAGATCAAGCTTGCCCCGCGGCAGATCTTCACGCGCGATCGGGTTCGCGCCGACGTCGACCGGATCATCGAGTTATACAAGCGTCAGGGACGGTTTGCTGCTTCGGTCGAACCCAAGATCGTCCAGCTCGACCAGAACCGGGTCGACCTGGTGTTCGAAATCCGCGAGGGCGACAAATCCAAGGTCCGCGCGATCAACCTGATCGGCAACGAGCATTTCCCGGCCGGGATCCTGCGCAAGCAGATGTACACCAAGGAAACTGGCGGCGCGCTTGGCTTTCTCAAGTCGAACGACAGCTATGATCCCGACCGGCTGGCAGCCGACCAGCAGAAGCTGCGCGCCTTCTACCTGACGCAGGGCTATGCCGATTTCCGCGTGATCAGCGCGCTCGCCGAGTTGACGCCTGACCGCAAGGACTTCGTGATCACCTATGTGGTCGAGGAAGGCCCGCGCTACAAATTCGGCAAGATCAACGCCGAAAGCGACCTTCGCGACCTCAATGCCGCCAAGCTCAACTCGCTGGTCAGGCTGAAGGAAGGCACCTGGTTCAACGCCAAGGCGGTCGAGGATACCGTCAACGGGCTCAACGAGCTGGCAGGAACGCTGGGCTACGCCTTTGCCGACATCTCGCCCAACTATGACCGCGACAGCGAGCATAAGGTGATGAACATCACCTTCCACGCGAACGAAGCGAAGCGGGTTTATGTCGAGCACATCAACATCCAGGGCAATACCGCGACGCGAGACAAGGTCATCCGCCGCGAATTCCGCGTTAACGAAGGCGATGCGTTCAACTCGCTGAAGGTCAAGCGCAGCCAGGACCGCATCCAGAGCCTGGGCTTTTTCCAGGAGAAGCTGGAGATCAAGCAGACCCCGGGAACGACCGACGATCGAGTTGACCTGAGTGTCGACGTCGAGGAAAAGGCGACCGGCAATTTGCAGCTGTCGGCCGGCTATTCAAGCCTCGAGAAATTCATCATCTCGGCGTCGATCGAGCAGAACAACTTCCGCGGGATGGCCCAGACGCTGTCGGCCGGGGTCAACTGGTCACGCTATTCCAAGTCGGTCAATTTGGGCTTCACCGAGCCTTATTTCCTCGACAAGCAGATCCTGCTTGGCGGCGATCTGTACCGGCGCGATTACAACAGCTTCAACTATATCGGCACCCAGCGGAATACGACCTATTCACAGCTGTCGACCGGCGGCGACATCAAGCTGGGCTTTCCGATTACCGAATTTGCGAGCTTCGGCACGCGCTATTCGCTTATCCAGGACAAGGTCACGCTCGACAAGGCGACCTTCTATTCACTTAAGAATGGGGTGCTAACGTGCGATCCGCTCAAGGCCGGGCGTTACTTGTGCGACGAAATCGGGACGCGGATCACCTCGTCGGTCGGTTACTCGCTTGGCTATGACAATACCGACGGCATCCGCCCGACGCGCGGCCAACGCCTGACCTTCAGCCAGGATTTTGCCGGGCTAGGTGGCAGCGTCAAATATCTTCGCAGCCAGATCAACGGCACAAAATATGTCGCACTGCCGCGCGGGTTCATCTTCTCGGCACATGCCGAGGGCGGCTATATCATGCCGCTTGGTGGCAAGAAGTTTGATAGTTCAGGCAACCAGATCGACGCGATCCGGCTGACCGATCGCTTTTTCGGAGCGCAGATGCGCGGTTTCGACATTCGTGGCATCGGCCCGCGGATCACGCGCCAAACCTACGACACCACCGAGGCACTTATTCCGGTGACGAAGAACAACAACTACAGCGATTCGCTTGGCGGCCGGGCTTATTACATGGGCCGCCTCGAGGTCGAGATTCCGCTGGGTGCGGGCGCGCGCAGCCTGGGCCTTCGCCCGACAGCGTTCATCGATGCCGGATCGGTTTGGTCACTCAAATCGCCAGTGGTCGACAACATCTATGCGGTTTGCACGCCCGATGCGACCAACACGACGGGAACGACAACGCTGATCCGGACCGCGCTGACTCCTTGTCCGACGCTGGGAGGCACTTACACCCGCACGCCGGGTTACAAGGAAACCTTCCTTGGCAATTCGCCAAAACCGCGGCTGTCGATCGGCATCGGCGTCAACTGGACTTCGCCTTTCGGCCCCTTGCGCATCGATCTCGCCAAGGCGCTGCTCAAGCAGAAGGGCGACGAAACCAAGCTCTTTTCATTCAACGTAGGAACCCAATTCTGATGACAAAAACTGTTTTTCTCGCCTCGCTTGCCGCGTTTGCAGTGACCCTTCCGGTGGCAGCATCGGCCGCGCCCGCGAACGTCGTCGTCGTCGACAATGAGCGCATCTATGCCGAGTGCAATGCATGCCGTTCGGCCCAGGCCAGCCTTCAGGCGCAGGCCACGACGATCCAGGCGCGCCAGACGGCGCTTGCCGCTCCGTTGAAGACCGAAGCCCAGGCGCTTCAGGCTGCTGCCGATGCGCTGGCTGGCAAAACCCCGGACGCTGCGCTTCAGGCGCGTGCCACGGCTTTCCAGACCAAGCAGAACAGCGCCAACCAGGAACTGAGCCGCCTCCAGCAGAACCTGCAGTCGAGTCAGGCCAATGTGCTTCGCCAGATTAATGCCAAACTTGGGCCAGCGATCAAGCAGGTCATGCTGGCGAAGGGTGCCAATCTTGCCATCGACATGAACAACACGCTGGCTGTTGGTTCGGGCATGGACGTGACCGCCGACGTGCTGGTCGCGCTCAATGCCGTGCTCCCGTCGGTCAGCGTGACCCCGGGCGCAGCCGCCACCACCACCACCGGCCGCTAAACCCGGAAATGAGCGAAGACGGGGCAGGGCGCCCGGCCCTCGGACCGATGGACGTGCGCAAGGTGATGGCGGCGCTGCCACATCGCTATCCCATGCTGCTCGTCGATCGGGTCGAGAGGCTGGAGCCCGACGTTCGGATCGTCGCCACCAAGGCGGTAACGATCAACGAGCCCTTCTTTGCCGGCCATTTTCCCGGACGGCCGATCATGCCCGGGGTACTGATCGTCGAGGCGCTGGCGCAGGCCGCCGGCGTCCTCGCGGTCGAAAGCCTCGGCCTCGCCGGGTCGGGCAAGCTGGTCTATTTCATGGCGATCGACGGAGCCAAGTTCCGCACCCCGGTCGAGCCGGGCGTGCTGCTGACGCTAGAGGTCGAGTTTGTCCAGAAGCGGTCAAGCGTGTGCAAGTTCAAAGGCCGCGCGCTGATTGGCGACAAGCTTGCTGCCGAAGCCAATTTTACCGCCATGATTGCCGACCCGCCGAGCGATTGATTAGCGGCGCAGGCGCCAGCCGCCTTCTGCCGCTTCGACCCCGAACAGAGCACCAAGCTGGTCGCGTAGCTGGCCGGGGGTGCCGTCGGCGACGACCTTTCCAGCGCGCATCAGCATCAGCCGATCGAACGCATCGACTTGGGCCAGGTCATGCAGGGCGATGATGACCGCCGACCCGGCTGCGGCGGCTTCGCGCAACAGCTCGATCGTTCGCAGCGTCCAATAGGGATCGAGGTTGGCGAGTGGCTCATCGAGCAGCAGCAGGCGGGGTTCGGCGACCATTGCGCGGGCGAGCAGGACGCGCGAACGCTCGCCGGTCGATAGGCTGCCGATCGGGCGGTTGCGCACCTCGTCTAGGTCGAAGTCGGCGATCCGGCGCTCCACCCGGCCATGGTCACGCCCGGACAGGCCCAGTGCGATGATGTCGCGCACACTGATCGGCCACGGCACGTCTCGTGAGGCGGGCAGGAAGGCGAGTAGCTGGCGGCGGCGCGGCTCAGGCTCGCGGTCGAGCGGCTCGCCGCCGACGAGGACGTCACCGCCTGCTCCCTCAACCCGGGCAAGAGCGCGAAGCAGGCTGGTCTTGCCGCACCCGTTGGGACCGACAAGGGCAACCATCTCGCCGCTTTGGGCGACAAGATCGAGACAGGCGAGACGCGATTCGAGTGTCAGGGCACGCGCGTCGAGCAGCGGCGTCACAGCGCCATCCCCCTTCGGCGATGCGTGATCAGCCACAGGAAAAGCGGAGTGCCGACGAGCGCGGTGAGGACTCCGATCGGGATCGGCCGGTCAAAACTGCGCGTCGCGAAGTCGGCGAGCAGCAGCAGCAGTGCGCCGATCAGCGCGGCGGGCAGCATCGCCTGTCCCGGGTGACCGCGCGTCAGGCGCCGGGCGAGGAAGGGCGCGATTAGCCCGACGAAGCCGATTGCTCCGCACACCGCGACGCAGGCGCCGATGGCAATTGCGCTGGCAACGACGATGATTCGCGCGGTGGCGGCGGGCGAATGGCCGAGTGACGCCATGACGTCTTCGCCGAGCGCGAGCACGTCGAGGGCGCGGGCTTTGCGTATGAGGACTACGCCGGCCAGCGCGGCGGGGATGAGTGCGGCGGCGGCCTGGGTCAGGCTCCGGTCGGTGAAGCTGCCCATCAGCCAGTCGAAGGCGTCGTAAAAGGCGAACGGCGAGGGAGCGAGCGCCAGTGCGAGGCTGGTCGCGGCGCCGCACGCCAGCGAGACGCCGAGCCCGCCCAGAAGCAGGGTCGAAGTCTCGGCGCGACGTCCGGCCAGCGCGAGCAGCCCGAGGAGAGCGATGAGGGCACCTGCGGCGCCACACGCCGCCAGCGCGAGCGGTTCCGTGAGACCAAGCCAATAGCCGCCAACGACCGCGCCGAGGGCGGCGCCGCTGCTGCTCCCGGTGACGTCGGGCGAGGCGAGGGGGTTGGCGAACAGGGCCTGAAGCGCCGCGCCGGTCAAGCCGAGGGTTGCACCATAGCCGATGACGAGCAGGGTGCGGGGAAGGCGCAGGTCGATCAGCAGCAGCGAGCGGAGGTCGGGGTTAATCGCCAGGACGCTCCACGGAGTGAGCAGATGGACAAGGGCAAGCAAGGTCAGCAGGACTGCGAGGAGGGACTTCAACGCGCAAGCCGCCGCAAACGCTCGATCTCGGGGATCATCAGCGGCCCGCCGCAGGTCCATGCCCGACCGTCGGTGACGAGGCGGCGTGACTTGAGCTGGGCGAGGAGTGGGTGGTGGAGCCAGCGCTGGCCACTGGAGACTTGCCCGCTGCGGTAGTTGCTCAGCAGCAAGACTTGTGGCGCGCGCGTCGCGAGGGTTTCGAGCGTGGCGCGGCCAGCCGGAAGCGAGCGCTGGCGAAGACCGGCAAGCCCCATCCATGTTGAGCCGAGCGAGCCCGGCGACTGGCTGAGCCCGCCATGGCCGAGGTAGATGGCGTCGCGCTGGACTGGCAGGCGCGCCTGCAGGATCGCTAGTCGCGCAATCCATGGCGCCGCGCGCGAGCGATCGCCGAGGGCTGACGCGACACGGATGAGGTTGGCGGCGACGTCGGCCATCGTCGCGGGCTGGGGCAAGTCGATGACGGTCAGGCCCAGCGCTCTGGCGATTGCCGCGCTCGACCGCCCACCGCCGCCCATAGTAAGAACGATAGTCGGGCGGGTGGCGACGATATCCTCGAGCCGGCCGCGGTTAGCCGCTGCGCGCCTCGCCAAGGGGGCAAGCGCGCTTTCGGCCGGATCCTGTGACAGGCGCGACACGCTCACCACCTCGCCCGGGTGGGCGAGGAGGAGGGCATATTCATCGCTGCACAGGTTGAGCGAGGCGAGCCGGACTGTGCTAGCGGCCAACAGCGAGGCGAATGCCGCCATCAACGCTCCTCCCTGACGGGCGATAACCGACGACGTCGCGATAGTCACGGTCGAACGCGTTCGCGATCCGGCCGAACAACTCGACCCCCGGCGACACACGATACCCCACCCGTGCGCCCGCAAGGACATAGCCGTTGAGCCTGACCACCTTGCTGCTTTTTGTCACCGGGTCAAATTGGTCGAAATCGACGTCGGTCCGGGCGCCGTTATAAGCCAGAGACACGCCATAGCTCAGCTTGCCCTGCTCGCCATCGGCAACCAGCGCGCCCGACCATTTGGGACGCCGCACTTCCTTGATTTGCTGACCAAGAACATTCGGCTCGGTGGCATGAAGATAAGTGCCTTGCGCACGGATCCGCAGCGCCGGGGAGGGGTTCCAGCCCAGTTCGGCCTCGACGCCCTCGCGGCGGCTGGTGCCGGTTGCATTGGCGGTCGACGAGAGGAAGGTCGACGGGTCGTAGGTGCCGACGATCTCGTTCTGGAGGCGCTGGCGGTAAGCGGTCAGCGACACGTTCCAGCCTGCGTCATGCCAGCGGATCGATCCTTCGCCACCGCGCGAGCTTTCGGGGACGAGGTTTGGATTGCCAACAAAGCTGCCCGGGAAGAAGCCGTACAGGTCGAAGAAGGTCGGTTGCGCGATGCCTTCGCCATAGCTGCCCGCGACTTCGAACCCCCTGCCGAGCCGGGCCAGCACCGAGGCGCGCACCGTGGTCGCATCGCGAAAGCGGTTGAAGACATCACGCCGGATCGCAACATCGCCGGTCAGCGCTTTGTAATCGCTCTTATACTCGAGCGTGACCGAGCGATGCCGCCGGTCGCGATCCTGGTCGGTATAGCCGCCATAGGCGACGTCGCGGGCATGGAAATTCTCGTCCTCCTGCTCGACCGCAAGGACGATGTGCTGGTCAAGTTCGCCAAGATGCGAATGATGGCGAAGTTCGCCCGACAGGGTGCGGCGATCGGCGCGTGTGCGGTTTATCTCGGTCTGGTCGAGGCGGTTGAGGTTTGACGACCACAGCCCGCTCGCCGAAAGCGTTCCCGACAGTGCATCGTCCACTGCGCCGACGCTGGCCCAGCCACGCACCGCGCCGAGCTTGTTGCGCGTATTGTCGAGTGTGTCGGCGTGGAGATAAGTGACTGTCGAATAGCCGTCATATTCGGATAGCGCCGAAGTCGCGAAAGCCGACGCGCCAATAAGCAGAGCGGGGGCGGCTTGCCATGTCAGGCGAGCGCGCACGCTCTGATTGTCATAGCCGTCCTTGTCGCCGGTGCCGTCGAAGGCGTCGGTCCCGCGGGATTTCTGATGGGCAAGAGCGAGCGAGGCGGTGAAGCCGTTGCCGACATAGGTTCCGGAGGCCGATCCGCGATACGTCGCGAATGAGCCTGCTTCGGCCATTAGCGATCCGCCGGTCTTCGTGCCCGGATCGCCCTCGACCGCGACGACGCCCCCGATCGCTTCGGAACCCCAAAGCGCCGACTGCGGCCCGCGCACGAGTTCGATCCGCGAGGCGATGTCGGCGTTGAGCAGTTCGAAGCGAGGGGCATTGCCGGCAGCGGGGTCGTTGGCGCGGATGCCGTCGATGAATAGCAATGTGTGGTTGGCCTCGGCACCGCGGATGCGGACGTCGGTCTGCGATCCGGCGGGACCGCTGACGGCGACCGCTACCGAGGGGAGAAGGCGAAGATAATCGCTGACGAAGGGAGAGGCGAGATGATCGATGAGCGCGTGATCGACGATCGAGACGCTGGCCGCGGTCGCGGTTTCACGGGTTGGTAGGCGCGAGGCGGTGACGACAATCTCATCGCGAGTCACGGGCGTGACGGCATGCGCCGCAAGGGCAGGGGGGGTATCAATCATCAGCAAATATCCTTTTCGTGACCTGTCGTCACGAAAGGGATGAGCAATATCGCCCGGCCCTCCGCCCACGGCTGGACCCGGCCGGGGGAAGCGAACGACGGACCGGGGCCAGTATCTGACTTTGCAATCGTGATGATCGCATACAGTTGCGGGCACAGTGCCGGATGTTCGCCGGCTTCCTCTTCGCCGATGGCTTTCGCCGCCGGAACCCAAGTCCTGCGGTGCGGCTACGGCGGCGAGCCGATACTTGTCAACCGGCGAGCCGCAGGCTAGGGGGCCACGCTTGAACGGGCTGGTCGGAAACCAGCCACCTCACAAGGAAATTTGCCATGAAGAGCGGGACTCACCCGGACTATCACTTCATCACCGTCCAGCTGACCGACGGAACGACCTACCAGACCCGTTCGACGTGGGGCAAGGAAGGCGACACGCTCGCGCTCGAAATCGATCCCAGCGCGCACCCGGCCTGGACCGGCGGCAACTCCCGGATGCTCGATACCGGCGGCCAGGTCGCTCGCTTCAACAAGCGCTTCGGCGGTCTCTCGCTCTCCAAGAAGTGAGCGGAACCCCGGGCGCTCGCGCCCCGGGCCAAAGCTCGCCCGATCAAGCCGCGCCACGGCTGGCGATCGTTGCGGCTCCACGACTGGAAACCGAGCGGCTGGTGCTGCGTGCCTTTACGCGCGACGATCTTGACGCGCATGCAGCCAAGCTTGCCGATCGCGAAGTCGTGCGGCACCTCGGCGGTCATACCTTCAATCGCGAGGATAGCTGGCGCCGACTGACGATGGCCGCAGGTCACTGGCCACTGCTTGGCATGGGCTATTGGGCGGTCGAGCAAAAGGCCGACGGGCGGATGGTCGGCGAGATCGGCTTTGCCGATTTTGAACGCGGCATGACCCCCGACATCAGCGGCATGCCCGAAATGGGTTGGGTGTTCGAAAGCGCAATCCATGGCCAGGGCATTGCCGGGGAGGCCGGACGCGCTGCCCTAGCGTGGATCGACGCAACCTATGCTCCACCCGAAATTCCGGCGATTATTGCGCCCGAGAATGCCAAGTCGATGCGACTGGCCGAGCGGCTGGGTTTCGTGCGCGAACCCGATGCGGTGTATCGCGACGAGCATATCGCGCTGTTCCGGCGGCGGCGTTAGAGCTGGAGGAACGGTTCCGGCCCGGAACAGCGCTCTGACTAAAACGCAGCGATCCCGGTGATTGCCCGGCCCATGATGAGCGCGTGAACGTCGTGGGTGCCCTCATAGGTATTGACCGTCTCGAGATTGGCGGCGTGGCGCATGACCTGATATTCTGCGCTGATGCCATTGCCGCCGTGCATGTCGCGGGCGACGCGGGCGATATCGAGCGCCTTGCCGCAATTGTTGCGCTTGATCAGGCTGATTGTCTCGGGGACGAGGACGCCTTCGTCGAGGCGGCGGCCAACGCGCAGCGCGGCCTGCAGGCCGACGGTGATTTCGGTGATCATGTTGGTCAGCTTGAGCTGGACCAGTTGGGTGGCGGCGAGGGGTCGGCCGAACTGCTTGCGGTCGAGAGTGTATTGGCGCGCCGCAGTGTAACAGGCCTCGGCGGCGCCCATCACGCCCCAGCCAATGCCGTAGCGGGCGCGGTTGAGGCAGCCGAATGGGCCCTTTAATCCTTCGACATTGGGGAGCAGCGAATCCTCGCCGACCTCCACCTCGTCCATCACGATTTCGCCAGTGATCGAGGCGCGCAAGCTGAGCTTCTGGCCGATCTTGGGCGCGGTCAGCCCTCTCATGCCTTTTTCCAAGATGAAACCGCGGATGGCGCCGCCATGCGCTTCACTCTTGGCCCAGACGACGAACACGTCGGCGATGGGCGAGTTGGTGATCCACATTTTGGCGCCCGAAATCCGGTAGCCGTCGGTAGTCTTCGTCGCCGTAGTACGCATGCCACCGGGGTCAGAACCGGCGTCGGGCTCGGTCAGGCCGAAGCAGCCGACGAGTTCACCTTTTGCCAGTCCCGGCAGATATTTGCGGCGCTGTTCTTCAGACCCATAGGCAAAGATCGGGTACATCACGAGGCTCGACTGGACCGACATCGCCGAGCGGTAGCCGCTGTCGACTCGCTCGACCGCGCGGGCAATCAGGCCGTAGCTGACATAGCCCAGCCCGGCGCCGCCATATTGTTCGGGTACTGTCGCGCCGATGAGGCCGAGTGCACCCATTTCGTGGAAGATGTCGCGGTCGAAATCCTCGTCGAGATAGGCTTTCGTTACGCGCGGCTGGAGATTATCCTGGGCATAGCCCTCGGCCGTGTCGCGCACGAGCCGCTCTTCATCGCTCAACTGGCTGTCGAGGTCGAACGGATCGGCCCAGTCAAACGGCATGATCTTGGGCTCGCTCACGACAGTCTCCAACGCGCTGAAAAGATGGCGCGCTTTAGCGCCGGGCGAGCAGCGACGCCACCCCGCAGCAGCGGATCCGGAAAAGCAGGGTCAGGAGAGGCGGCGCCTCTTGCCATTCATCAGATCCTCGGCGGTCTGGACCAGTTCGATAAGGTCGAACGGCTTGGTCAGATATTCGTCGGCCCCGGCAAAGCGGGCAATGCGCTCGTCGGAATCGCTCGTCCGCCCGGTCAGCATCAGTACCGGCACCTCGCACAGGTCGGCACGGCGGCGCATCTCGCGCAGAACAAGGACGCCGCTCATCCCGGGCATGTTGCAGTCGAGGATGGCGAGGTTGGGCGGCCGCCGAACCATGGCCGCGAGCACTTCCTTGCCATCCTTGAGCCAACCGACCGCATGGCCCGCATTCATCAGCGCGCTGCTGGCGATCGTCCCGGAAATTTCTTCGTCTTCGGCAAGGATGATCCGGCCCATTGCGGCCTCCAGCGAGTGAAGCTGTGTCATGCCCCACCCCTGCGCAGATTTCGCGATCGAAACGATCCATTTTGGCGGCACGTCGCTGGCGGATGGGGTGGGATTCGAACCCACGGTAAGCTTTCACCTACGGCGGTTTTCAAGACCGCTGCCTTAAACCACTCGGCCACCCATCCGCATTGTCGCGATGTTCATCCGGCTAGCCTCAAGCGGATGGACAGTGCAAGCGCTACGATGAACCGCCATGGGCATGGCGCGTTGGCCCGCGTAGCGTCGCGTGAGTAAAATGATCGAGTTGGGGTATTCGGTGAAGGCAGTTTTGGTGGTGGTTGCGACGCTTGGAGGCGTGTTGGTTTCGCCCGCATGGGCCCAGCAGCGCGATCCGCTGGCGCCGCTGCCAGAGCAGTCCCGCCCCATCGTCTCACCGGCTTTGACATCTGTCAGGCCGATCCTGGTGCCAGCGCCAACGGTGGCGCGCCTGCCGTCACCGCAGGCAAATTCGGCGGCGTTCGCCTTCGGCGCCTACAAGCAGCATCTCATCGCGCGCGCCCGCACCGCCGGGATCAGCGAGACGACAGTCAGTTCGACCCTGCCGTGGCTGTCGCTCAACCCCCGCGTGATCCAGCTCGATCGCGGGCAGCCGGGCAATATCGGCAATCCCAATTCGACCCCGGCCTTCGCGCCGTACCGCCGCGAGCATGTCAGCGCCGACCTCATTCGCCGCGGTCGGCTGGTCTATGCTGCCAACACTTCGCGACTTGCCGGCATCCAGGCACGCACCGGGGTCGATCCCGCCATTCCCATTTCGATCTTCGGGCATGAGACGAGCTACGGCAGCGTGACGGGCAATTTTGACCTGCTCGATGCGCTGGTGACGCTGGCCTATGAGGGGCGCCGCCGAGAATTGTTCGAATCCGAATTGATCGCGGCGCTCCGCCTGCTCGACCAGGGCACGCCGCGCAGCCGGTTGAAGGGCAGCTGGGCAGGGGCGACAGGTTATCCGCAGTTCATGCCGTCAGCAGTGCTTCGCTTGGCGATCGATGGCGACGGCGATGGTCGCGCCAATATCTGGACGAGCCAGGCTGACGCCTTTGCTTCTATCGGCAATTTTCTCAAGGACGCCGGATGGAAGGCAAACGTACCGTGGGGTGTCGCGGTTCGGGTGCCGGCCGGGATTGACCGCGCCGCGCTTCGCAATCCGGTGGTCGCGCCGCGCTGCCCACGGGTATTCGCTCGCCACAGCAAGTGGCTGACGATGCGCGAATGGCGGGCGCTCGGCGTGGTTCCGGTGCGCCGATCACTGCCCGAGGATGAGCCCGCCTCGTTGCTTGAACCCGATGGCCCGGGCGCAACGGCCTATCTGCTGACGGGCAATTACCGCGCGATCCTCGCCTATAATTGTTCGAACTTCTATGCGCTGGCGGTTGGCCTGCTCGCGGACGAAATTGCACAGCGTTAAGGCTCGCGCAGGCGCGATTGCAGGGGTAGAGGGGGAGCATCCTTTAGCTTCCCGGGAGTCGCCCTTTGACCCGTGCCGTACTGCTTGCCTCCGTTGCCGCCGTGACCCTCGCGACTGCCGCTCCCGCCGCCGCCCCGCCCTATGAGACCCCGGCGCCGGTGGCCTATCTGATCGACCTGTCGTCGGGCGCCGAGCTGTACGCCAAGGACGCCGACCGCCGCATGCCACCGGCATCAATGGCCAAGATGATGGAAACCGAACTGGCGTTCGAGCTGATCGACAAGGGCCAACTGTCGCTTTCGAAAATGTGCACGGTACAGCCTCAGACGTGGGCGAAATGGCATGGGCCTACGGCGGGATCGACGATGTTCCTGTCGCCCAACGAACAGGTCAGTGTCGAGAATTTGCTCCACGGGATCGTCACCTTGTCGGGGAATGACGCCGCAATCGTGCTGGCCGAGTGCATCGCCGGGACCGAGCAGGCGTTCGTCGCGCAGGAAAATGTGCTGGCCAAGCAACTGGGTATCACCAACAGTTATTTCGGAACGCCCAACGGCTGGCCCGACAATGACGTCACAATGGTCACCGCACGCGACCTTGCCAAGCTGGCGCGGGCGAGCATCGAACGACATCCCGCGCTGTACAAGAAATTCTATGCCCAGACGTCGTTCACTTGGGGCAAGACGCTGGGCTCTGGCGCCGACATCAAGCAGGATAATCGGAACCCGCTGCTGGGCCGGGTGCCGGGCGCTGACGGGCTCAAGACCGGGCACACCGACGAGGCGGGCTATGGCTTTACCGGCTCAGCCGAGCAGAACGGCCGCCGCCTGATCGTCGTCATGGCCGGCATGTCGAGCTTCAACCAGCGCATCGAGGAAGGCGTCCGCCTGGTGAACTGGGGGTTCGCCGCGTGGACTACCAAGCCGTTGTATAAAGCGGGCGTCACGGTCGGAACCGCCAATGTCCAGATGGGGTCGGCGAGCACGGTCAGCCTGATCGCGCCGCGCGATATCGCGCTGACGCTGCCGGCAGGGCTGGGCAGCAACATCAAGTCGACCCGCATCCGTTATTCGGGACCGTTGCAGGCGCCGATCGCCAAGGGCGCACACGTCGCCGACCTGGTTGTGACAACCGACAATGGTCCACAGGTCATGCCGCTCAGTGCGGGTGAAGCGGTTGGCGAGGCGGGTTTCTTCGCGCGTGCGTGGATCGGCTTCAAGCAGATGCTGGGGATGGCGTGACGTCGGGGCCTGGGCGCTTCATCAGCCTCGAGGGCGGGGAAGGCGTGGGCAAGACCACCCAGCTCGCCGCGCTCGGCAACGCCCTTCGTAACCGCGGTATCGACCTATTGACGACGCGCGAGCCGGGAGGAAGCCCGGGCGCCGAGGCGATCCGCCAGCTGCTACTGAACGGAGACGACAGCCGCTGGTCGCCTCGGGCCGAGGCATTGCTGTTTGCGGCGGCGCGCGCCGACCATGTCGAGAAGACAATTCGCCCGGCTCTTGCGGCGGGGCGATGGGTGCTGGCCGATCGCTTTCTCGACAGCAGCCTGGCCTATCAGGGCGGCGGCGCGGAACTGGGAACCGAGGCGGTGCGCGCGCTTCACGCCTTTGGAAGCGAGGATTTCCTGCCCGAGCGGACGCTGGTGCTGATGCTTCGCGAGCAGGAGGGAATTGGCCGGGCCGATGCGCGCGACGGCGGGGCCAGCGACCGGATCGGCGGACGCGGTCCGTCATTTCACCTGAGCGTCGATCGCGCCTTTCGACAGCTCGCCGTTACTGAGCCCGCGCGGGTGCGGCTGGTCGATGCGACCGGCGAACGCGAGGCAGTGACGACGCGGTTGCTCGATCAGCTGTCGGACCTGCTGTGAAGCGAACCTGCCGGTGATTATCGGTCACGACCGCGCCGTCGCCCGCTTCGCCGAGGCGATGCACTCGGGCGCGCTTCACCATGCGTGGTTGCTGGCGGGGCCGCGCGGGGTCGGCAAGGCGAGCTTCGCGCGCGAGGCGACGCGGCGGCTGCTCGCCGAAGCGGCGGGGCCGCCGGTCACGCTGCCCGGGATCGAGACCCCGATCGAGCACCCCATTTCGCACTTTCTCGCGGCGGGGAGCCACCCCGATTATCGCGAACTGGTGCGGATCGAGCGAAAGGAGGGCGGGCTCCAGCGCAACATTTCGGTCGACCAGGTGCGCTCGCTCGGCGACCTGTTCTCGTCGACGCCGTTCCTGTCGCCGTGGCGCGCGGTGGTGATCGATTGCGCCGACGATCTGGAACCCGAGGGCGCCAATGCGCTGCTCAAGATGCTCGAGGAACCGCCCGCCAATTGCCTGTTCATGCTTGTATCGCACGCCCCCGGGCGACTGCTACCGACGATCCGTTCGCGCTGTCGTCGGCTCGATTTCCAGGCGCTGTCCGATGACGCCATGACGTCAATATTGGAACATGCGCTCCCTGGCGAAGATGCTGGCAAGATTGCAAAACTGGTGGCGATCGCAGGGGGGTCGGCGGGTCGTGCGCTCGACATCGGTCAGCTCGATCTCGCCCCGCTTGAAGCGGCGGCAACGACGATCCTGCGCGAAGGCGATCCTGACAATGCACGCCGCGCAAAGCTGGCGCAGGGCATGTCGGGTAAGGCCGCGGCCGACCGCTATGCCGCCTTCCTGGCGCTGATCCCGTCGCTGATCGCCCGCGAAGCGCGTGGCCTCGACGGCGCGCGGCGTGAGCGGGCACTCAACGCCTATGCCGAAGCGCGCGAGACCGCTGCGGTCGCGCGGCGCTTGTCGCTCGATCCGGCGGCGACGATTTTCCAGCTGGGCGCGATCCTCGCCTCGGTTCCTTGAAGCCGCCGGGCGCGCCCGCTAGGGCACGCTCCATGGCCGAACCATATTACATCACCACCGCGATCAGTTACCCCAATGGCGTGCCGCACATCGGCCATGCCTATGAAGCAATTGCCGCCGACGCGATCGCCCGTTTCCAGCGGTCACAGGGACGCGACGTCCGCTTCCAGACCGGGACCGACGAGCATGGCCTTAAAATGGCCCAGGCGGCGCGCGTCGAAGGGGTCGAGCCGGCCGATTACGCCGACAAGATGTCAGCCAACTTCAAAGCGATGTGCGACGCACTGGATGTGTCATATGATCGTTTCATCCGGACCTCCGAGCCCGATCACCACCGCGCGAGCCAGGCGATCTGGCGGGCGATGGAGGCCAATGGCGACCTCTATCTCGGCCGGTACGAAGGATGGTATTCAGTCCGCGACGAGGCATTTTACGACGCGAGCGAACTGACCGGGGAGGGCGAGGAGCGCCGCTCGCCGCAGGGAACGCCGGTCGAATGGACCGTCGAGGAAAGCTGGTTCTTCAAGCTGTCAGCTTATCAGCAGCCGCTGCTCGACCATTATGTCGCGCACCCCGAATTCATCCAGCCCGACAGCCGCCGCAACGAAGTCCTCCGCTTCGTAGAGGGCGGACTCAATGATTTGTCGATTTCGCGGACCAGCTTCGACTGGGGAATCAAGGTTCCGGGCAGCGACGACCATGTCATGTATGTCTGGCTCGACGCGTTGACCAACTATCTGACCGGATTGGGATATCCCGATGGCGGCGAACTGTTCGACCGCTATTGGCCGGCCAATGTCCACCTCATCGGCAAGGATGTCGTTCGCTTCCACGCGGTCTACTGGCCGGCGTTCCTGATGTCGGCAAGGATTGCGCTTCCAAAGCAGGTCTATGGCCATGGTTTCCTCCTCAGCCGCGGGGAGAAAATGTCGAAGAGCGTCGGCAATGTCGTCGAACCGGTCGGCCTGGCGGAGCGCTACGGAGTCGATGCCCTACGCTATTTCCTGCTGCGCGAAGTCACGTTCGGGCAGGACGGAAGCTATAGCCACGAAGCGATCGTCGGGCGGGTGAACGCTGAGCTTGCCAACAGCTTTGGCAATCTCGCCCAGCGCAGTCTTTCAATGGTTTTCAAGAATTTGGGCGGGGTCCTTCCCGCACAGGGCGAAGCCGAAGAAGATCATGCGCTGCTCGAAATCGTCCGCACTGCGTGCCACGAAACGCTTCCCGCCGAGTTCGAACGCTTTGCCTTCGCCGCCGGACTCGAAGCGTGGATGGCGGCGGTCTACGCCTGCAATGCCTATGTCGACACGACCGCCCCCTGGGGCCTCAAGAAGACCGATCCCGATCGCATGGCGGCGGTGCTCGGAACGCTGGTCACCGCAGTGCGCGAGTTGGCGCTGGCGGTACAGCCGATCATCCCCGGGTCGGCGGCAAAGCTGATCGCGCTGATCGACAGTGGGGAAGGGGGGCAGTCGATCGCGCAGCCAACCCCGATCTTCCCGCGCCTCGAGCTCGATGCGGCAGACCCCGAATGACGCTGATCGACAGCCATTGCCACCTTAACTACCCCGGCCTCATCGAGCGCCAGGGCGAAGTGCTTGCCACCGCCCGGGCGCGCGGGGTGGCGGGGTTCCTCAACATCTCGACCCGCCAGAGCGAGTGGGCCGACATCATCGCCACTGCCGACCGCAACCCCGATGTTTGGGCAACGGTCGGGGTCCACCCGCACGAGGCCGACGCGCACCCCGATCTCGGCTGTGCCGCGTTGGTCGAGGCCGCCGCGCATCCAAGGGTCGTCGCGATCGGCGAATGCGGGTTAGATTATTTCTACGACAAGTCCGACCGTGCCGCCCAGCGCGAGCGGTTTGCGGCGCATATCGAGGCGGCACGCGCCACCGGGCTTCCCTTGGTCGTTCACACCCGGAATGCCGAGGAGGATACGGCGGCGATGCTGGTCGAGGCCGTCGGGAGGGGGGGCGTTACCGGGGTACTCCACTGCTTCACCAGCAGCGCCGACCTCGCCCGGACCGCGCTCGACATCGGTTTTTTCATCAGCTTGTCGGGGATCGTGACGTTCAAGAATGCGCGCGACTTGCAGGACGTGGCGAAATTCGTCCCCGCCGACCGACTGCTGGTCGAAACCGACTCGCCGTTCCTCGCGCCCGTGCCCAATCGCGGGAAGACGTGCGAGCCGGCCTTCGTCACCGATACCGCCGCCTTTGTCGCCAATTTGCGCGACGAGCCGATCGAGCAGCTAGCCGCAAGTACGACGGCCAACTTCTTCAGTCTATTCAGGAAAGCCGCCGCGTGAAGCTGCGCGTGCTGGGCTGCGGGACGTCGTCGGGCGTGCCGCGCATCGGCAACGACTGGGGCCGCTGCAATCCGGCCGATCCGCGCAACCGACGAAGCCGATCAGCGCTGCTGGTCGAAAGCGCGAGGGAGCGGCTGCTGATCGACTGCGGCCCGGATCTTCGCGAGCAATTGCTTGCGGCCGACGTGTCGACGCTCGATCGGGTCATCGTCACTCACGATCATGCCGACCATCTCCACGGGATCGATGATCTTCGCCAGGTTGCACTCGTCATGAGACGCCCGGTCCGGCTCGCCGCGCGGGCAATTACCCTTGACCGGATCGTCGATCGCTTCCGCTACGCCTTTGTCGGAAGCCCGCTCTATCCCACTGTTCTAATGGGCGAAGTCCTTGTCGAAGAGGAGCAACTGGGTGCCGCCCGGCTCCGCTTCGTCGACCAGCCCCATGGCGGCATCACTTCGCTCGGCATCCGCATCGACGAAGGCGAACGGTCGGCCGCCTATGCGATCGATTATCATGACATGACCGAGGCGATGGCCGCGCTCTACATGGGGCTCGACCTGTTGATCAGCGATTGCCTGCGCCGCCGTCCACACCCGACCCACGCCCATCTCGATGCCGTCCTTGGTTGGGCAAAGGATCTTAAGGTGGGGCAATTGGTGCTGACCCACCTTGATAATTCAATGGACTTCACCGACCTTGCAGAGACGCTTCCGTCATGGGCCAGCCCGGCCTTCGACGGCGCCGAATACAGGCTCTGATGACCAACGACCTCATGCTCGGCAGCCTGTACCTCCTGATGGCGATGATGCTCGTCCTGGGGTCTTTGATGTCGCGCCGCGAACATTGGGCCAAGCTGGTCAAGATGGCATTGATGTGGGTCGCGATCTTCGGCGGCGGCTTTATCCTATTCACATTCCGCGATAATCTTACTTATGTCGGGCAGCGGCTCAAGGCCGAAACCTTTGGCACGCCAATCGTGGCTGGCCGGACCATCCGTATCCCGATGGCGATCGACGGTCACTTCTGGATCGACGCCACGATCAACGGCGTGTCGGCGAAATTCCTGGTCGACAGCGGTGCGACCGTGACCACCGTAGGGGCTGCCTTTGCGCGGCAGGCCAGCCTCGAGAAGGAGGAGCATCAAGACCAGCTAGTGCGGACCGGCAACGGCATCGTCAACGTGTCGAGCGCGCATGCCGAAACAATCGACGTGGGATCGATCGTGCGCCGCGACCAGCTCGTCTACATCGCCGAAAATGACGATCTCAATGTCGTGGGAATGAGTTTCCTGTCGAGCCTCAAACGCTGGAGCGTCGAGGGGCGATGGCTGATCCTCGAAGGCTGACAACCTCCTTCCTTATGCTGGATATTTACATAATGCATATTATCAGACTTGAGGATTGGCCGCTGTCGAGGGTCCCCCGGTGAATCTCGACCGCCTCGTCGCGATCATGGAGCGGCTGCGCGATCCGGTCAGCGGCTGTGAGTGGGACAGCGTCCAGACGTTCGCCTCGATCGCGCCCTACACGATCGAGGAAGCCTATGAAGTCGCCGATGCGATCGAGCGCGACGACATGGCCGACCTGGCCGACGAGCTTGGCGATCTCCAGTTGCAAGTCGTGTTCCACGCGCAGATGGCGCGCGAAGCCGGCCACTTCACGCTCGACGACGTTATTGGGCGGATTTGCGACAAGCTCGAGCGTCGCCATCCACATATCTTCGGTGAGGCCGCGCATGGCGGCCATCATCTGTGGGAGCAGATAAAGGCCGAAGAACGCGCCGCCAAGCCCGACCAGAGCGCACTGGCTGGCGTTGCACTGGCGCTGCCGGCACTGGAACGCGCTGCCAAATTGCAAAAGCGGGCCGCCCGAACCGGGTTCGACTGGCCAGATGCGAGCGGTCCCCGAGCCAAGATCGACGAGGAGTTGGCCGAACTGGCCGAGGCCGTGCCCGATCAACGCGCCGAGGAACTCGGCGACTTATTGTTCTCGGTGGTCAACCTCGCACGCCATCTGAAGATCGACCCCGAGGACGCGCTTCGTGCAGCCAATCGAAAATTCGAGCGCCGCTTTCGTGCGATCGAGAACACGCCTGGTTTTGGCGACTTGTCACTCGATGGAATGGAGCAGCTTTGGCAGGCGGCAAAACTGGCTCAGAGCGCTTGAAAGCGCGCCCAATTGTCAGCTGACAGCTTGACTGCAAGATGCATCGTCTCGCCTTCGGAGCGCTGGTCCAGCACCTCGCCGCGCGCATGAAGCCAGGCGATCCGCGATCCGTCCGAAGCCGACAGCTTGACCCGGTGGACTACCGCCCCATCCTGCAACCGCTGGCCAATCTCCTCGCGCAGTCGCTCGACCCCCTCCCCAGTCAGCGCCGAAAGGGTGACAACGTCATCGCGCCGTGCCGCTTCGTTGAGCGTCGCCTCGCGATCGGAGCCGTCGAGCAGATCGAGCTTGTTCCACGCCTCGAGCCGGGGCGGCGATCCCGGCTCGTCGAGCCCGAGCGATCCGAGCACGGTCGCAACATCGGACGCCTGGGCATCGCTGTCGGGATGGGCGATATCACGGACGTGGATAATCAGGTCGGCCGAGGAGACTTCCTCGAGCGTCGCGCGAAATGCCGCCACGAGCTGGGTTGGCAATTCGGATACGAAGCCGACCGTGTCCGACAGGATCGCCTTGTCGAACCCGGGGATCCGCACGTCGCGCATGGTCGGGTCCAGCGTCGCGAACAACAGGTCCTCGGCCATCACCGTCGCCGCCGTCATCTGATTGAACAGCGTCGACTTGCCGGCGTTGGTATAACCGACCAGTGCGACCACCGGCCACGGCGCCCGCTGTCGCCGCTCCCGATGCAGCCCCCGGGTGCGCTTTACCTGGTCTAGTTCGCGGCGGATTTTTGCCATGCGGTCGCGGATTAGTCTCCTATCCGCTTCGATCTGGGTTTCCCCAGGGCCCCCAAGGAAGCCGAAACCGCCGCGCTGGCGCTCCAAATGGGTCCAACTGCGCACTAGTCGACCTGCCTGGTAATCGAGATGTGCAAGCTCGACCTGAAGCCGACCTTCAGCCGTCGCGGCGCGCTCGCCGAAGATTTCGAGGATGAGGCCGGTGCGATCGATGACCTTGGCTTTGGTGATATCCTCGATATTCTTCTGCTGGACCGGCGTCAGCGCGGCGTCCACGATCAGCAAATGCGCATCAACCTCGGCGGCGAGCGCCTTGACCTCGTCAAGCTGGCCCTTGCCGAACAGGCTGGCCGGGCGCGCGGCACGAATGCGGAAGCTCTTGCGCCCGACGACATCGATGCCGATCGCAGCGGCCAGCCCGGAAGCCTCGTCGAGCCGCGCGTCAAGCGAGCGCATCGACTTGACGTCAACGCGATCGGGCAACACCACCAGCGCGCGTTCGCCGCGCGATACGCCCTCGTCGTCAGCGCGGTTGAAAACGCTCAGCTTCCGTCCCCTGCCCTTGCCCCGGCATCGTCGGTGTCGTCTTCATCGTCGTCGCGAGCAGGGTCGCGCGGTGTATCGTCGGCGGGATCCTCGCCCGAGAGATAGAGCGGCCGCTCGGGCTGGAGGGTCGACATGGCATGCTTGTAGACCAGCTGGACCTGCCCGCCCCGTTCTAGCAGCAGGCTGAACTGGTCATGCCCGGCAATCGCACCCTGGAGCATGACGCCGTTGACGAGGAAGATCGTCATCGGCTCACGTTCCTTCTCGGCGGCGGCGAGAAAGATATCCTGGAGCGAATTGGCTTTGCGCGCCTGCGCCTCGCGCGTGCCGCGGTCGAGCCCGGCGAGCAGGTCGATCGGCACATTGGCCGGCATGATCGTCGAAATGCTGTGCTTGTAGACCAATTGGCTCTCGCCATCGCGGCGCAGCAATACCGAAAAGGCGTCGAACCAGGTCACAATCCCCTGAAGCTTGACGCCTTTCATCAGGAAAATGGTTACCGGCGATTTCGCCCGGCGCACGCCATTGAGAAAATGATCCTGCAGTGAGAAGGACTTATCAGCCATTATTGTTCTTCTTCCTTCTTGTCGCCAAGTCCCAGCGCTTTCAATTTGCGGTGCAACGCCGAGCGCTCCATGCCGATGAACGACGCGGTGCGCGAGATGTTGCCCGAAAAACGCCGGATCTGGATCTTGAGATATTCGCGCTCGAAACTTTCGCGGGCTTCGCGAAGCGGAGAGCCCATGATCGCCATGGTCGTCGTCGAGGTCCCGGCGGGGCCGCGTGAATCAACGATCTCCGCCGGCAGCAGGTCGACGTCGATGCTTTCGGCGCGATCGCCCGGCGCCATGATCAGGGTTCGCTCGATGATGTTGCGCAGCTGGCGAACGTTGCCCGGCCATTCATGGGCCTGGAGCGCTGCCGCCGCCTCGGGCGACAGGGTTGGCGGGGGAATACGACGCTCGGCAGCGAAGCGTGCGAGGAAATGGTCGACCAGTTCGGGAATATCCTCGCGGCGCTCGGTCAGCGGCGGCATGCGGACAGGAACGACGTTGAGGCGGTAGTAAAGGTCTTCGCGGAACCGCCCGGCGGCGATTTCGTCGGCGAGGTTGCGCGAGGTCGCCGAGAGGAAGCGGACATCGACCTTGACCGCGCGCTGCCCACCGACCCGCGAGAAGCTCTGGTCGGTGAGGACGCGCAATATCTTGCCCTGGGTGGTCAGCGGCATGTCGGCAATCTCGTCGAGGAACAGCGTGCCGCCATGCGCCTGCTCGAGCAGGCCGGGGCGCGCGACGCCTTCGCGCTCGGTGCCGAACAACTCCTCCTCGACGCGGTCGGGGCTCATCATGGCGGCCGACAGGACGATGAACGGAGCGTTGGCGCGCGGGCTCCAATTGTGGATCGTCCGTGCCGCAATTTCTTTGCCGACCCCGGCGGGACCGGTAATCATCACCCGGCTGCCGGTCGGCGCGACGCGTTTCAATGTCGCGCGGACCGAGTTGATCGCGACGGACGAGCCGTTGAGCGTGTCGTCTTGCCCGACCTTTTCGCGAAGCGTGGCATTCTCGCGCTTGAGCCGTTCGGTCTCGGTCGCGCGGCCGACGAGATGGAGCAGTCGGCTCGCCTCGAATGGCTTTTCGATGAAGTCTACCGCGCCTTCGCGAACCGCGGCGACGGCAGTGTCGAGGTTGCCATGGCCCGAGATCATGATCACCGGCAGGGTCGGGTCGCGCCGTTTGACCTGTTCAAGGATTTCGAGCCCGTCGAGCTTCGACCCCTGAAGCCATACGTCGAGCAGGATCAGCGACGGGCGCCGCTCGGCAATCGCCTCGAGCGCGCTCGTGCTGTCGGGCGCGGTGCGGACGGTATAGCCCTCATCCTCGAGTACACCCGCGACCAGGTCACGAATATCGGCTTCGTCGTCGACGATCAGCACTTCAAGCGCCATCTTCACTGTCCCTATCATCGCTTATGTCGGCGAGTTCGCCGCTCGTTTCCAGCGCCGCCAGTCGGTCTGCATCGAGCGCGATACGGACCCTGGTCCCGCCGCCTTGTCGATCCAGAAATGCAATATCGCCAAGATGTTCCTCGACGATTTTCTTGACGATTGCGAGGCCGAGACCGGTGCCGCGGACGCGCGTTGTCATATAGGGTTCGGTCAATCGCTCGCGCTCTTCGGGCAAGCCGACGCCGGTATCGGTGACTTCGATCACCAATTGCTCGCCGACCCGCTCGACCGCCAGCGCGATACGGTCGCCATCGGCACTGTCCTCGCCCCGCGCGCGGCGCGCCTCGATCGCCTCGACCCCGTTCTTGACGATGTTGGTCAGCGCCTGGCCCATCTGGCGGCGGTCGCACACAAGCCGGATATCGGCCAGCTTCGGGGTGATGGTGAAGTTGACGTCGGGGTGGGCAACTTCGTGCAGGAACAAGGCATTACGGACGATGTCGTGGATATTTTCATCGCGGAATTGCGGTTTCGGCATGCGCGCGAATTCAGAAAATTCGTCGACCATCCGGCGCAGGTCGCCGACCTGACGAACGATCGTCGCGGTCAGCCGGTCAAAAGTCTCGCGATCATTGGTCACCTGGCTGCCATAGCGGCGCTGGAGCCGCTCGGCGGCGAGCGAGATGGGGGTCAGCGGGTTCTTGATCTCGTGCGCGATCCGCTGGGCGATGTCCGACCAGGCGGCGCGGCGTTGGTCCGACAACTGGTCGGTGATGTCGTCGAAGGTCAGGACGGTGTTTTCGCCATAACGGACGCGCTTGACCGCCAGCGTGCGCTGGCCGCTTCCGGCGGCGACCAGCACATTGGCGTCGCGCGCTTCACCGGCCATGAATTCGGCAAGCTCGGGCGAGAGGTCGGCGAGCACCCTGCCCTCGAGCGCGTCGCCGCCCGAGCGGAGCAGCGCGGCGGCCGAGCGATTGGTCAGGAGGATCTTGCCCGAGGCATCGAGCGTGAGGACGCCGGCGGTGACGCTCGACAGGACCGCCTCGATGAAGGCGCGGCGGGTTTCGAGCTGGCTGTTGGCGGTGAGCAGGGCGTTGGTCTGGGTATCGAGTCGGCCGGCCATGCGATTGAAGGCGGTCGAGAGCATCGCGATTTCGTCGCTCCCCTGCGCGACCGGTACGCGTGCGGAAAAATCGCCTTCCTCGATGCGACCAGCGGCATCGACCAGTCCGCTGACCGGCTGGACGAGCCGGTCGGCAAGTTTCAGCGCGGCAAGGATGGCGAGGCCGACGATCAGCAAGGCCCCGAGATAAAGCGCGATATTGAAGCGCAACTGGTTGACCCGCGATCGGGCCAATAGTGCCTGATAATCTCGCAAGACTTCGTTGCCGCGCTGGATTTGCTCGATGAACTGGGGATCAAATGTCTTGGCGGCATAAAGATAGAGATTGGGACCCGCCGCAAGCCGGGTGAGCACGCCGATGCGATCAGACGAGCTGACCTCGACGACGCTCTGCTTGGCGAGCACGGCGATCTTGTCGGAAGTGATGAGCTTTTCGAGGTTGCGCTCATAGGGGTTCACCAGCGCCAGGGTGCGGATGTGGCCATCGGCGCCGACGGTGAAGATGATCGATTCGGTCAACTTGCGCTGGTAAACCTGGGTGCGGCCGTAAGCGTAGGCAAAGCGCGGATCATCGATCGCGACGAATTTGAGATAGCCGGCGATGTCACTGCTCATGGCGATCGTGTCGCTGGCGACGCTGTCGAGCTCTCGATCATAGCTGATCCTGGTCAGCGAGACGGTCTTCTCGAGCATCGTCTGCGCGCGGTTGGAGAACCAGAATTCGAGCCCGCTCTGGAGAAGGAGCGACGCGAAGATGGCAACGAATACCGTCGGCACCGCGGCGACCAGCGAGAAGAGTGCAACGAGGCGGGTGTGGAGCTGGCCGGTGCCGACCCCGCTGCGTTCGGCATCGCGCCGCGCCGCATCGCGCGCGACGAGCACCATCAGCACGATCGCGGGGACGAGGTTAGCGATGAGCAAAAGCGCCATCAGCGGCGGCGAGATCAGCGTGCCGGGGTCTGACCCGCGCTTGAACACGGCGATGGTGGCACCCAGCACGAGGATCAGGGCCAGCGCCGCGCCAAGCTTGGCAAGGCGATAAAAGCGCCCGCTTTCCCGCTCGCGCGCAAGCCAGCCGACAGGCGGGCTTAAATCAGAATCGGGAACCCGAGCATCCATTCGCCAGCCGCTCTAGCATGGCTGCGTTGCATGAAAAACACAGTGTGAGGAATTTATCTTCGAGGCGCCAATTGTCAGGCAGCGGCGCGATCGAGCCATGGCACGTAAAATTCGCGGAGCATCGAGACGACGACGACAGGATCGTCGATCGTGTTGACCTTGTTGCGAAATTCGGCCGAACCGGTGAGCCCCTTGGTGTACCAGCCGAGGTGCTTGCGGGCGATCTTGACCCCGGCATCGGCGCCGTAGAGCGACAGCATGGCGTCATATTGTTCGAGGATCACCGCCAATTGCTCGTCGAGCGCGGGGGTCGGGCGGGTACCGTCCGAGGCAAGCGCGCTCATAACCTGGCCGAGGAGCCATGGCTTGCCATAGGCGCCGCGGCCGATCATCACGCCGTCAGCGCCCGATTGGGCCAGTGCCTCACGCGCATCGTCGACTGAGCAAATGTCGCCGTTGACGATGACCGGCAGGCTAGTCGCGGCCTTCACTTTGGCGACGAACAACCAGTCCGCCGAGCCTTTATACATCTGGTTCCGCGTTCGGCCGTGGACGGTGATCATCTTGATGCCCAGATCCTCGGCGATGCGGGCGAGTTCAGGGGCGTTGAGGCTGCCATGATCCCAGCCCATCCGCATCTTGAGCGTGACCGGGAGCGAGACGGCTTTCACCGTCGCATCGATGATCGCACTCGCCAATGGCAAGTCGCGCATCAGGGCCGATCCGGCGTCGCCGTTGACGACCTTCTTGACCGGGCAGCCCATGTTGATGTCGATGATCGCCGCGCCGCGCTGTTGGTTGAGCTTCGCCGCTTCGGCCATTTCGTGCGGTGAACAGCCGGCCAGCTGGAGTGAGACGGGGTTTTCGGACGGATCCCACTCGGTCTTCTGGAGAGACTGGCGCGTTTCGCGGATCATCGCCGCCGAGGCGACCATTTCGCTGACGGTAAGGCCGGCGCCATAGCGTTTGACGACCTTGCGGAACGGCAGGTCGGTGACCCCGGTCATCGGCGCGAGGATGACGGGGACGTCCAGCGTCAGCGGGCCGATCGAGATTGGGCCAAGGGAATGTGCGCGAGCCATGGGAAGGCGCGCCTTTACAGGAGGGGGCGCTGACGGGCAAGGCGCGGACATGGACAAGGTCACCGCCCTCATCGTCGCCGCCGGAGCAAGCAGCCGGATGGGCGGCGATGTGCCCAAGCAGTTTCGGCTGATCGGCGGCAAGGCGGTGTTGCGTCATGCGGTCGAGGCGATGGTCCGGCATCCGCGGATCGACTCTGTCCGGGTGGTGATCGGGGCCGGGCAGGAAGCGCTGGCCGCCGACGCGCTGGCCGGGATCGACGTCGCAGATTTCATCACCGGCGGGGCCGAGCGTGCCGAGAGCGTCGCCAAGGGTCTCGCCGCGATCAATGGCGAGATTGTGCTGGTCCACGATGCCGCCCGCCCCTTTTGTCCGGCGGCGGTGATCGACCGGCTGCTCGACGCGCTGGCCAAGGGCAACCATGGCGCGGTGCCAGTGCTGGCAGTGGCCGACACGCTGGCTAAGGGCGACGCGATGCTGGGTGAGCAGGTCGACCGCAAGCGACTGCTAAGGGTGCAGACCCCGCAGGCGTTTTTCCGCGAGGATTTGCTCTATGCGCTGGAGGAAGAGGGCAAAAGGCTGGCGACCGACGAAAGCCAGGTGATGGTGGCGGCGGGCCTGAAGGTCGCGACCGTCGAAGGAGATCATATGCTCGACAAGCTGACGACGCCGGCCGACTTCGCCGAAGCCGAGGCACGCCTGGGGGCTGCGATGATCAGCCGGTCAGGGATGGGCTTTGACGTCCATGCCTTCGATGGGCCGGGGCCGCTGATGATGGGCGGGATCGAGATCGCGCACGACCGCGGACTGGCCGGGCACAGCGATGCCGATGTCGTGCTCCACGCGATCACCGACGCGCTGCTCGGCGCGGTGGGCCAAGGCGACATCGGCGAGCATTTTCCGCCGTCGGACCCGCAATGGAAGGGCGCCTCGTCGGACCGCTTCCTGGCGCATGCCGCCGCGTTGATCCGCGCCGAGGGCGGGATCATCGACCATGTCGACTGCACCGTGATCTGCGAGGCGCCCAAGGTCGGGCCACACCGGGCGGCGATGCGTGCACGGGTGGCGGAAATATTGGCGATCGACGAGCGATCGGTCAGCATCAAGGCGACGACCACCGAAAAGCTTGGCTTCACCGGGCGCGGCGAGGGGATATCGGCGCAGGCGATTGCCAGCGTGCGCCTTCCCCGCTGACCTGCTAGCGCGCGACCATGATATTGCTGCCTCAACCGCTAATCGACCTCGCCACGCGAGTGATCGAGGGACATCGCGCGGCGGGAACGCGGATCGTGGTGGCGGAAAGCTGCACCGGCGGTCTGGTCGCCGCCGCGCTTACCGAAGTATCGGGGGCTTCGGACGTGTTCGACGGGGCGTGGGTGACTTACTCCAACCAGGCTAAGGTGACCGAGCTTGGCGTCTCGAATGAGGTCCTCGACACGTTTGGCGCGGTCAGCATTGCCGCCGCCTGGGCGATGGCGCGCGGGGCGCTGGTCAATTCAAGCGCCGATCTTGCGGTCTCGATCACCGGGATTGCGGGGCCCGGCGGGGCCACCCCGGGCAAGCCGGTGGGAACGGTCGTCTTCGCACGCGCGATGCGCGGCGGGGATTCCAACGAGATTGACACCGACATCCGTTATTTCGCCGACGAGGATCGCAGCGGCGTCCGGTTTCAGGCGGCGCTTTGTGCGCTCGAACTGCTGCTGCCGCTTCCGTAAAGATCGGCGGCGCGGGCTTCAAACGCGCCGGTCATTCGGCGAAGCGCGCGGTCGAACATCTGGCCGGCGATGGCTTCGAAAATGCGCGACTTGAACGCGAAATCGACCGAGAAACAAAGGTTGGTGCCGCCACCCGGTGCGGGTTCGAAGCGCCACTCATTCTTGAGGTATTTAAGCGGGCCTTCGATGTAATCGACTGTAATCCGATCAGGTGCCTGTTTGGTCACCTTACTGGTGAAGCGCTCCTTGAAGGCGTTGAAGCCAACAACGAGGTCGGCGATCGTCTCGGTCTCAGTTGAAGAGCGAACCCGCACGGCAACCACCCACGGCAGGAATTCGGCATAGCGACCAACGTCACCGACCAGCGTGAAGAGCTGCTCGGGGGTGTAGGGCAGATGCTTCGTTTCCGAGTGGCGCGGCATTACTTCTCCCCGAGCAAGCTCGGTGAGGATTTTGCCAGCTGCGCCTGCCGGGCAGCGCGCATCTTCGCAAAGTCGTCGCCGGCGTGGTAGCTCGAGCGGGTCAGCGGCGAGGCGGCGACGAGGAGAAAGCCCTTGGCGCGGGCGATCGAGGCATAGGCCTTGAATGCGTCGGGGGTGACAAACTCCTCGACCGTGGCATGGCGCGGGGTCGGCTGGAGATATTGGCCCATCGTCAGGAAATCGATCCCCGCCGAGCGCATGTCGTCCATCACCTGGTGCACCTCGAGCCGCTGCTCGCCGAGGCCGACCATCACCCCCGACTTGGTGAAGATCGACGGGTCGAGCTTCTTGACCGTCTCGAGCAGCCGCAGCGAGGCATAGTAGCGCGCACCGGGGCGGATGGTGGGGTAGAGCCTGGGGACCGTCTCGAGGTTGTGGTTGTAGACATCGGGGCGCGCCGCGACGATTGCCTCGACCGCGCGCTCATGCTTGTTACGGAAGTCGGGGGTCAGGATCTCGATGGTCGTGTTGGGGGTCGTGCGGCGTAGTGCCTCAATCACTTTCACGAACTGACTCGCGCCGCCGTCAGGAAGATCGTCGCGGTCGACCGAGGTGACGACGATATGTTCAAGGCCCAGCGCGGCGGCGGCGTCGGCGGTGTGCTGGGGTTCGAGCGCATCGACCGCACGCGGCATCCCCGTCTTGACGTTGCAAAAGGCGCAGGCGCGGGTGCAGGTATCGCCCAGGATCATCACCGTGGCGTGCTTCTTGGTCCAGCACTCGCCGATGTTGGGGCAGGCCGCCTCCTCGCACACTGTCGCCAAATTGAGTTCGCGCATCAGCCGCTTGGTATCGGCATAGCCCTGGCTGGTCGGCGCCTTGACGCGGATCCAGTCGGGCTTGCGCGCCCGAGGGGGTAGCGGGAGGGGCGGAACGGAGACGGGAGCGTTCATGGTTGCGCAGATAGCGATGCGCGGCCCCGCTTGCCACCCCTCCCCGGCCCGATTAGGCGCAGCGCGATGCTTCAGGGAGCTTATCGATGAACGAGTTCGGCCATCTGATCGAGGGATACCGCCGCTTTCGTGGCGAACGTTATGCCGGGGAGCGGGCGCGCTGGCGCGAATTGGCCGAGGGTCAATCGCCCGCGGCGGTGATCATTGCCTGCTGCGATAGCAGGGCCGATCCGGCGACGATCTTCGACGCCAACCCCGGTGAAATCTTCGTGGTTCGCAACGTCGCCAACCTGGTCCCGCCGTTCGAACCGGGGGGCGGGCGGCACGGCGTTTCGGCGGCGCTGGAGTTTGCTGTCACCCAGCTCGGAGTACCGCAGATCGTGGTCATGGGGCATGAACGATGCGGCGGGATCCAGGCATCGCTGACCGGTCAGTTCGCCAATGCGGCCGCAGGCGAAGGCGGCTTCATCGCGGGCTGGATGGAAGTATTGGAGGAGCCGCGCAACAAGATCGTGTCCGAGCATGGCATGGGGGCCGACGCGGCAATTTTGCTTGAAGAGGCCGGAATCCGCCAAAGCCTGAAGAACTTGCGCAGCTTTCCGTTCGTTGCGGAGCGAGAAGCAGCCGGGAAGCTTTCGCTCCACGGCTGCCATTTCTCGATCTTCAAGGGGCAACTGTTCCTGCTTGACGAAGCGGACGATAAATTCCGCCCCGCCTAGAGGCCAGCGAACCTGCGCTAACTAGCAGCGCGTGTTATAGTCATAGACCGGCTGGCCATTGCGATCGACGTAGTAGCAATAGCCGCGGGTATCGCGGTACCACTGGTGACCACCCGAGACTGCGCCGATAACGCCGCCGAGTGCCGCACCGGCAAGCGCTCCGGTCCCTACGCTGACGCCGGGAATGATCGCGCCGAGAACACCGCCCGCCACGCCGCCGGCAACCGCGCCGGTCACTGCACGGCCCGCCGTGGTCTGCTGGCCATTGTTGTAGCCGCCGCCATTGTTATAGCCATACTGGTCGTACGGATTCGTCGCGCAAGCCGACAGCGACAGGCTGCCAAGCAGCGCCGCACCCATTACCAATTTCTTCATGTCCATTCCTCTCAGAGTCATACGCACCGGCACCTAAAGCGTGCGAACAGGCGGTTTCGTTCCGCATCCGATGCGGTATGGATGTTCAATTGGAGCCACATGATGAACGAAACCCGCCGCGACGAGATGCTCAACATCGCCCTGCTGATCGACGCCGACAATGCCTCGCCCGATCACCTCGACGAAGTGCTGCTTGTGCTGGGCGAATTGGGCACGATCAATATCCGGCGGGCCTATGGCAATTGGTCTAAACCCAGCCTCAAGACGTGGGGCACGCTGACCGGGCTTCACTCGATCGTGCCGATGCAGCAGTTCGACATCGTCAAGGGCAAGTCGGCGACCGACATGCGGATGGTGATCGACGCGATGGACCTGCTTTATCGCGGGCATGTCGACGGGTTCGGGATCATGTCGAGCGACAGCGACTTCCTGCCGCTCGCCCAGCGAATCCGCGAGGACGGCCTGCCCTGCTATGGCTTTGGCACGACCAAGACCCCGGTCAGTTTCCAGCAGGCGTGCACGCGTTTCTTCGATGTCGCCGCACTGGCCGCCAATGCCCCCGAGGCGATGGAGGCCCCTGCCCCGGCCGAGGGCCAGCGGACGATCGACGCCGAATTGCTCCAGATTTTGGGGGCCGCGTTCAAGGCGTCGAAGCGCGATGACGACGGCTTCGCCTCGCTGTCGGAGGTCGGCCAGCGCGCTACCGCCGTGTCGAGCTTCGCGGTGCGCAACTATGGATTTTCCAGGCTCAGCGACCTGATCAAGGCGGTCCCCAATTTCGAGGTAAAGACCGGATCCGACGGACGGCTGGCGATCAAACGACTGCGCTAGCATTTGATGGGTGGCGGGCTGCGGGGCAGGAACGCCCTTCCTGCCCAACCGTTATCGGGGCAAATCCATCATGGAGCGCTCCAATGTTCAGCAGCAACGACCAAGACAATGACGCCCGCCTGACCAAGGCGTTGTGGAAAGCGATCGACGACAGTCCGTTCATGATGCTTGGTCTGGAAGGTGTCGAGGACGACCAGACGCGGCCGATGACCGCGCAGGTCGACGTCCCCGAAGGCGGTGATGGCGAGGATGGTGGGCCGATTTACTTCTTCGCCTCGAAGAGCGATGGCGTTGGCCAGAATATCACCGGTTCGGCGCGCGCGGTCGCGGCCTATGCCGCCAAGGGCCACACGCTGTTCGCCCATGTCCATGGCACGTTGTCGGTTACTGACGACCGCGCCGTGATCGACCGTCTGTGGACCCCGTTTGTCGCCAGCTGGTACAAGGACGGCAAGAACGATCCCGACCTGTTGCTGCTGCGCTTTGACACTGAGCGCGCGACGATCTGGGAGGCCGACAAGGGTTCGACGCTCAAGGCGGCGGCGCTCAAAGCGCTGTTCAAAGTCGATCCCGGCACGGAGCACAGCAAGGACCACAAGGCCGACGTCACGCTGTAATATATCGCGCCCCTATCGAGCGTTATCCGATCGTGCCTTTCTTGCCGTTTATCGCGCGTGGCACGTCGAAGCTGTTCGCGTCACGGCGCGGTGTGCGGCTTTCGACCGGTGGATGTTCGACCGACACACTTCAACAGCGGGTCGCGGGGTTAGTCGAGGTCTCGTGCGACGCGAAAGCCGACCCACCACTGCGGTAGGCTTCGATCCCCGGTCCTGGGCCCGGCGGTGGGGCGAAACTGCGCGATGCGGTGCGTATCCAGCGTGACTGATCGCCCCAATCGCCGCCGCGAACGACACGATAGCTGCACGTCGACGTGCCAGAGAGGTCGGCCAGATCGCCGCTGGCAATGATTGGACGCGGGGTGGTGAAGGCGGATCCATCCACCGGCGAACCAGCGTAAGTCGGCGAAAAGCAGTCTTCGACCCACTGAAGTACGTTGCCGCTCATATCCTGGAGACCGAAACGATTGGCCGGAAAGGCGCCTCCAGGTGATGTCCAAATCCACCGATCGCGTCCCTGCGCCGCCCCGCCGCAACACTTCTCGGTGCCGTGATTGGCATAGTCGTGTGAAGCGCCATTGCCCCAATAATAGGCCGTCGTCGTGCCAGCGCGGGCGGCATATTCCCACTCGGCTTCGCTCAACAGTCGATAGCGCTTGCCGGTTCGCCGGCTGAGCCAGCGGGTGTAGTCGCGAGCATCGTTCCAGCTGACGCAGACGACGGGATCGCTGGCGGACTGCTCGAACCCGAGGTCGTCCCATGAAGCATTCTTGTCGGCATCGGGACCTTGCTTGCCGGTCCATTGGCAGCCCTTGGCTATCGGGCGACGCGTCGTCCGAACGAACGCCGTCCACTCCGACTTCGTGACATCCAGCCGTCCGGCAGCAAAGCGATGGACCGCAACCGAGCGAGTGGGACCTTCGAGGGCGTCGTGAAGCGGATCGGCCGGGTCGGTACCCATGACGAACGTACCGCCGGAGATCGGAACCATCGTCGGGCAGTCGCGACAATCGCGAAAGTCACGCGCCGCCAAAGAGCTCGATGAAACCAGTGCGAACAACGCACCTATCCGTAAGATCGATCGCGCCATGGTCGTCCCCCCTGTCGGCCGCAAGCATATCGCGATCGACAGGAGTTGCCCATGACGCCAATCTAACGGGTCAGCTTCTTGTAGCTCATCCGATGCGGGCGGTCAGCCTCGGGGCCCATGCGGCGGCGCTTGTCCTCCTCATAGGCCTCGAAATTGCCTTCGAACCATTCGACATGACTGTCGCCCTCGAACGCCAGGATGTGGGTCGCGAGGCGGTCGAGGAAGAAGCGGTCATGGCTAATGACCACGGCACAGCCGGCGAAATTCTCGAGTGCTTCCTCGAGCGCGCGCAGCGTCTCGACGTCGAGGTCGTTGGTCGGCTCGTCGAGCAGGAGGACGTTGCCACCCTCCTTTAGCATCTTGGCCAGGTGAACGCGGTTGCGCTCGCCGCCTGACAGCTGGCCGACCTTCTTCTGCTGGTCGACGCCCTTGAAGTTGAACGCGCCGACATAGGCTCGGGTCTGGAGCTCCTGCTTGCCGATCGTCATCAGCTCGGCCCCGCCCGAGATTTCTTCCCAGACATTCTTGTTGGGGTCGAGATCGTCGCGGCTCTGGTCGACGAAGCCAAGGCGGACGGTCTCGCCGATCTTGACCGCGCCGTCGTCGGGGGTTTCCTGGCCGGTGATCAGCTTGAACAGGGTCGACTTGCCCGCGCCGTTGGCGCCGATGACCCCGACGATCCCGCCCGGCGGAAGCGTGAAGGACAGGTCGTCGAACAGCAATTTGTCGCCATAGGCCTTGGTCAGATTGACCGCGTCGATGACGTTGCCGCCCAATCGGGTCGGCGTCTGGATGACGATCTGGGCCTTGCCGATGACCCGCTTTTCGCTCGCCTCGACCAGCGCGTCGAACGCCTTGATGCGCGCCTTTGACTTGGTCTGGCGAGCCTTCGGGCTCTGCCGGATCCACTCGAGTTCCTGGCTGATCGCCTTCTGGCGACCCTCGTCCTCGCGGCCCTCCTGATCGAGCCGCTTGGCCTTCTTGTCGAGGTAGGTCGAATAATTGCCCTCGTAGATGAAGTATTTTCCGCGATCGAGTTCGAGGATCCAGTTGACCACATTGTCCAGGAAATAGCGGTCATGGGTGACGAGGATGACGTTGCCCGGATAGTCGACGAGATGCTTTTCGAGCCATTGGACGCTTTCGGCGTCGAGGTGGTTGGTCGGCTCGTCGAGCAGGAGGATGCCGGGCTTCTGGAGGAGCAGCTTGGTCAGCGCGACCCGGCGCTTCTCGCCGCCGGACAGGTTGGTCACCTCAGCATCGCCCGGCGGGCAACGCAGCGCGTCCATCGCAATCTCGAGCTGGTTGTCGAGCGTCCAGCCATCGACCGCGTCGATCTTTTCCTGGAGTTCGCCCATTTCGGCCAGCAGCGCGTCAAAGTCAGCATCGGCGGGAGGATCGCCCATCAACATGCTGATTTCGTTGAAGCGGTCCATCATCGCCGCAACGTCCTTCACGCCTTCGCGGACGTTTTCCATGACGGTCTTGGTCGGGTCGAGCTGGGGCTCCTGCTCAAGATACCCGACGGTGACATGCTCGCCCGGCCACGCTTCGCCGGTGAATTCCTTGTCGCGACCGGCCATGATCTTCATCAGGGTCGACTTGCCGGTGCCGTTGGGGCCGACGATGCCGATCTTGGCGTCGGAGTAGAATTGCAGGCTGATGTTGCTGAGCACCGGCTTGGGTGCACCGGGAAAGGTCTTGCTCAGACCTTTCATCACATAGCTAAATTGGGCGGCCATCGGGTCGCTGATCCTTTGAATCGGGCGGGGTTTCGAGGCGCATTTAGGCGATGCCGTCCCAAAGTTCCACCCTGCGCGGCTCGACAACAGACCTATCGCCCGACCATCTCCGCCGCATTGGCGAAGCGATAGTCGGCGAACTGCTCGCGCAGGGTCTTCTTGCTCAACTTGCCCGTCGCGGTGTGGGGAAGTTCATCGACGAACTCGACCGCGTCGGGCAGCCACCACCGCGCGACCTGGGTTTCCAAGTGCGCACAGATGGTCTCGGACGTGACGTCGCTGCCCGGCGCACGCACGACTACCAGCAGCGGGCGCTCGTCCCACTTGGGGTGGACGATCCCGATGGCCGCCGCCTCGGCCACGCCGGGCACTCCGACCGCAGCATTTTCAAGCTCGATCGAACTGATCCATTCGCCGCCCGACTTGATGACGTCCTTCGATCGGTCGGTGATCTGCATCGTCCCGTCGGGATGGAGCGCGGCGACATCGCCCGTGCCGAACCAGCCGTCATCAGCGGCGGCATCGGCAACTTCCTTGAAATAGCGGCGGATGACCCATGGCCCACGCACCTGGAGGTCGCCGCTGTGCAACCCGTCGCGTGGCAGGACTGACCCGTCCTCGCCAAGGATGCGAAGCTCGATCCCGAATGGAGTCCGTCCCTGGTGCATGGTGTAGGCGATCTGCTGCTCGTCGGTCATTTCGCCCCATCCCGGGGGCTTCCCTCCGATCGAGCCGATCGGCGAGGTCTCGGTCATGCCCCAGGCGTGCATGACGTGGACGCCCTTCTCGCGGAACCACTCGATCATCGCGCGCGGTGCGGCCGATCCGCCGATGGTGACATAGCGAAGCGCCGAAAGGTCCGCCCCGGTGCGCTCGATATGTTCGATCATTCCCAGCCACACCGTCGGCACCCCGGCCGAATGGGTCACGTTCTCGTCGCGATAAAGGTCGCATAATTGGGCCGGACGATAGTCGGCCGACAGTACAAGCTTGCACCCGGTCAGCGGCGCCGCCCACGGGATCCCCCAGGCATTGGCGTGGAACATCGGCACGATCGGCATGACGCAGGCGTCAGCCGACAGGTTGAAGCTGTCGGGGGCGACTTCGGCCATGGCGTGAAGCATCGTCGAGCGGTGCGAGTAGAGCACGCCCTTGGGATTGCCGGTCGTCCCGCTGGTGTAGCACAGGCTGCACGGGTCGAGTTCGTCGCCCTCGTGCCAGGCATAGTCGCCGTCGTGGGGCGCGAGCCATCCGACAAAGCTGTCCTCATCCTCGACCGGCGGATCGAAGCAGATGAAAGTCTCGATGGTTTCGAGTCGAGATTTCAGCCGCTCGACAGTCTCGGCGAAGGCGTGATCGTAGAGCAGCACCCGGTCTTCGGCATGATTGGCGATGAACAATATCTGGTCGTCGAACAGCCGCGGATTGATCGTGTGGAGGACCCCGCCCATGCCGATCGCGCCATACCAGGCGGTGAGGTGCGACGAATGGTTCATCGCCAGCGTCGCGACACGGTCGCCTGGCTTGATCCCCAGCGCCTCGAGCGCTTGCGCCATACGCCGTGCATCATGGGCGACGTCGCGCCAGTTGCTCCTTGTGACGCGTCCGCCGGCCCACGCGGTGACGATCTCCCGCTCGCCATGTTCACGTGCCGCGTGATCCACAAGCCGCATCACGCGCAGCGGCCAATGCTGCATTGCTCCGAGCGATGTCACCAAAGCTTCCCCTAACGCCTGTGCAAACCGAGCAAGCGACTTGTCGCCTAGCCGACGTACGGGCGCAAGCGCGCAATCGCAGGCTTTTAGAAGGGCATCTTGAAACCCGGCGGCATTGGCAGCGCTGCGGTCACCTTCTGCATCTCGATCCCCGAGGCGATGTCGGCCTTGGCCCGCGCATCGTTGAGCGCGGCGGCGACGAGATCCTCGAGCATCGACTTTTCGGAGGCGACCATCAGGCTGTCGTCGATCTCGACGCCGAGGATGCGGCCTTTCGCGGTCGCGCGGATCTTGACCAGCCCACCGCCCGATGCGCCCTCGACCTCGACCGTGTCGAGCTTGTCCTGCGCGCGCTGGAGTTCGGCTTGGGCGTCCTGCGCCATTTTCATGATGTCATCGAGATTGGGCATGGATCGGGTCCTTGGTGATGATCGATTCGAGGGTGGCGTCGGGGAAGGCGGCCATCAGCGCGGCCATGACCGGTTCTTCCATGATCGCCGCGCGATCGCGCTCATCGGCCATTTTTGCCTGGTCGAGGAGCGAGGGATCGCCGCCGCTTTCGGCCAGCGTCACGCTCCACGCCGCGCCGGTCGCTTCCTTGGCCGCACTGGTCAGGTCGCGAACGAAATCTGCGCCGAGGGGTCGGATCGGGCGAAGGACGATCGTGCCGGGGGCAAAGCTGACCAGCCCGACATGATCGCGAAGGGCGATCCCGAGCCGCATCTTGCCGGTGTTTTCGATAAGATCGACGAACGCCGGGAAGCTGTCGGCAACCGGTGCGGACGACGACGCTTGCGCGCTCGGTCCCGGCCGCGTCGCGGGGAAACGAGCGGGTGCCGTGGCGGACCCCTCACCCTGCCCCAGCCGGGCGATCAGCGCGGCGGGATCGGGCAGGTCGGCGGCGTGGACCAGGCGAAGCAGCGCCATCGCCGCAGCTTCGTTGGGATCGGGCGCGATGGTGACGTCCTGCAGGCCCTTGAGCAGCAATTGCCACAGCCGGTGAAGGACTGCCCAGCCAAGCTGCGCCGACCACTGTGCCGCCGCGTCGCGTTCCTCGGCCGACTGCAGCACGTCGAGCGGAGCGCCGGCCTTGACCCGAGTGACCGAGTGGACCGTCTCCATCAGTCCGCGCATCAGCGAAGCAGGGTCGAGCCCGAAAAGATGGGCTTCATCGAGCTGGCTCAGCGTCGCCGCCGCGTCACCCGCGATCAACGAAGCGAACAACCGTCGCACCCGCCCGCGATCGGCGAGGCCGAGCATGTCGCGGACGTCGGTCGCGGTCACCCTCCCCTCGCCATGGGCAATCGCCTGGTCGAGGATCGACAGCCCGTCGCGCGCGCTGCCCTCGGCGGCCTGGGCGATCACCGCTAGCGCCTCGGGCTCGACCTCGACATTCTCCGCCGCCGACACTTTGGCGAAGTGTGCGGCAAGGGTTTCGGCGGGGATACGCTTGAGGTCGAACCGCTGGCAGCGCGACAGGATCGTCACCGGCACCTTGGCGACTTCGGTCGTCGCGAGCAGGAATTTGACGTGCGCCGGCGGCTCCTCGAGCGTCTTGAGCAGCGCGTTGAACGCCGGTTTCGACATCATGTGGACTTCGTCGATGATGTAGATTTTGTAGCGACCTGAGACCGCCGAATAACGCACCGCCTCGATCATCTCGCGGACGTCGTCGACGCCATTGTGCGAGGCGGCGTCGATCTCGATCACGTCGATGAAGCGGCCTTTGGTAATCGCGCGGCATGGCTCGCACACCCCGCATGGGTCGATCGTCGGCCCGCCATTGCCATCAGGGCCGATGCAGTTGAGCGCTTTCGCCACCAGCCGCGCGGTCGAGGTCTTGCCGACCCCGCGCACCCCGGTCAGCAGGAAGGCATGCGCGATCCGGCCCCGCGCGATGGCGTTGCCAAGCGTCGTGACCATCGCGTCCTGGCCGATCAGCTCGCCGAACGACTGGGGCCGATATTTGCGCGCCAGCACGCGATAGGCGCCATTGGCCACCGCCGGCGGGGCGATGTCGGGAAGTTCGAGGCCGAGCCCCGGTGATTCGTCGTCGGTCATTAGGGTTGGGTCTAAAGCCTCAAGCCGATGTTGGCGAGGCGGGTGAGAGCCGGACGACCCGGCACGATATCCTTGTGGCTGCTTCCTTCCGGATCTGACCAGGTTGGGGACTGCACCGTCCGCCCGACTCTCGGGGCGGGCCTATGGGCGAAGCGGCGCGAACGATCAAGCCGGGCGCGCCGCTTGCCTCATCCTAATAGCGCGAGCGGCAGACGCGGACCTTATGGCCGTGGCGCATCTGGTTATAGCATTTGCGGCGCATGTGATGGCGCATCTTGTGATTATCGCTGGCGCGCATGTGCGATTCGCTGTGGCGCGTGCTGGTGGTCGTGCTGTGGTTTATGGTCGTCGGCGCCGGTGCGGGCTTGGTCGTGGTTGTGGTGGTCTGCATCGTCGACGTCTGGGCAATTGCGCCGGTCGACAGCAGGCCGACGGCAAGCATTATGATCATTTTCATGGCATCTCTCCCTGAGCCGATACGCGGCCCGCGAGCATAACCCGCAATGTGACGCCTGCGTTCCTATCCCCGCCGCCAGTCGAGGCTGGAAGGGGGCATGCGCACTGTCAGACCTTCGGCAGGCACCAGGATCTGGCACGAGAGGCGCGAAGTCCGCGTGACCCCGACTGCCAGATCGAGGAGGTCGTCCTCATCCTCGGTCGCGCGGGGCAGCTTCTGGAAATCTTCGGGCGCGATGATCACGTGGCATGTCGAGCAGGCCATCTGCCCCTCGCACGCACCCTCAAGCGGCTGGCCCTGGGCCTGGGCAAGATCAAGCAGATTGCTGCCGATGGCGGTGGTCACTTCGCAGTCAAGCGCACCGTCGGCCTTGAGAAAACGGACAAATGTCATCCAACCACCCTCTGCGACCGCGCGGCTTGGTCAAGCCGTTGGCACGCGCTCACCAATTCATCCTCTGCGGTGTAGCGGCCAAAGCCAAGCCGGATCGACGAGCGGGCCTGACGGTCGGTGAGCCTCAGCGCGCGCAGGACGTGGCTCGGTCGGCCCGACCCGCTGGCACAGGCCGATCCGAGCGAGAAGGCGATGTCGCGGCAATCGGTCAACAGGCGCGCGGCGTCGAGCCCCTCGCGGCGCAGGTTGAGGTTGCCGTGGTAGCGGTCGGTCGCGCTGCCGTTGAGGGTCCAGTCGGGGCCCAGCGCCGTGCGAGCAGCGGTCCACAGGCGATCGACATGGGCGCGGTCATCAGACATGTTTTGCGTCATCAACCGCGCAGCCTCGCCGAAGCCCGCGCACAGCATCGGCGACAGCGTTCCCGATCGGCCAAGCATCTCCTGCGCGCCGCCGTGGAGCAGCGGATCGAGCCTCACGCCCTCCCCGACCCACAAGGCGCCGATCCCCTTGGGGCCGTGGATCTTGTGCGCCGACAGCGCGATCATGTCGGGGCCCTCGGGCAGCGGCATCCGACCATAGCCCTGGACCGCGTCACACAGCATCAGCGCGCCCGCACGGCGCGCAAGCTGCGACAGCGCAACGATCGGCTGGATCACGCCAATCTCGTTATTGACCAGCATCGCTGCGACCAGCGCAGTGGAATCGTCGATCGCCACGGCCGCCTCGTCGAGGTCGACCAGCCCTTCAGGACCGACGCCGAGCCGGACCACTTCGACCCCGCGCGCGCCAAGCCATTCGGCGGTGTCGAGCACGGCGGCATGTTCGGTGGCGATGGTCACAAGCTTGCGCCGGGGCCCAAGCTCACTCACCCCCTTGATCGCCCAGTTCAGCGCCTCAGTCGCGCCCGAGGTGAATGCCAGGGCGCCGCCCTCGGGCAACAGCCGCGCAACCTGATCCCGCGCCACCTCGATCGCCGCCGCCGCTCGCCGCCCCTCGGTCGAAGGACTGTGCGGGTTGGCGAAGCGATCGAGCCACGGGGTCATCGCCGCCTTGACCTCGGGCGCGAGCGGGGTGCTCGCCTGATAGTCAAGATAAGTCATACCGCACGCCCCTGCCCGACCTGCCGCTTCGTTGCGATCCGCCGCCATTCTGTCAGGAAAGCATCGACATCGGCTTCGGTCGTACTAGCCCCGAAGCTCACCCTGATGGTCGAGGCCGCGACCTCGGGGGCGATCCCCATGGCGGCAAGTACATGGCTCGGTTTCATCGATCCCGACGAGCAGGCGCTCCCCGCGCTGACCGAAATGCCGGCGAGGTCGAGCTGGACCAGCTGGCTCGCCGAACTGACGCCGGGCATCGCGACCCCGCCGATCGTGGCAAGACGCGCGGCGCACTCGGCGATGATGACCCCGCCCTCGGAGCGAATGGCTTCCTCAAGTCGCGCTCGAAGACCGGCAAGCCGCGGCATGGCGTCGCGTACGGCACCACCAGCCAGCGCCGCGGCCAGCCCTGCCGCCCCCGGCACATCCGACGTCCCCCGCCGATAGCCCTTTTCCTGCCCGCCCGACGGAGCGAGCTTGGCAAGGTCGCGGACCAGCAGCACGCCGACCCCCGGCGGCCCGCCCAGCTTGTGTCCCGACACGGCGATGAAATCGGCATCGGGCAGGTCGATCTTGCCTGCCCCCTGCGCCGCGTCACACAGCCACAGCGACCCCGCTGCGCGGATCCGGGCGCCAATCTCCGCAGCGGGCTGGATCACCCCCGTCTCGTTATTGACCAGCTGGATCGCGACCAGCGCAGGACCTTCGGCCATCGCGGCATCGAGCTCGTCGAGATCGACCAGCCCGTTGCAATCCACGCGAAGCACGATCGCCTCCGCGCCCATTGCATGGGTCACCATTTCATGTTCGGTCGGCCCGACGATGCGCCGTTCGGGCCTCGCCCTTGCGGCGGCAATCGCGATCGCCTCGCTCGCACCAGACGTCAGGATGACGTCATGCCGCCAGCCGAGCGCCTCACCGATCGTCCGCCGCGCTTCCTCGAGCGCGGCTCGTGCCGCGCGCCCGTCGGCATGCGGCGAGCTGGGGTTGGCCCAGTGCGCCATCGCCTGCGCCACCGCCGAGCGCGCTCCATCGATCACCGGCGTGGTCGCGGCATGGTCAAGGTAGATGCGGCGGCTCATGTCGGATCGTGAACTCAAGATTGCGCTCGGGGGCTTGAGGCCTATATAGCCAAGGCGTCTCCGCCCTCTAGCGTATCGAGCCCCATGCCCGAAGTTATTTTCCCCGGTCCCGAAGGCCGTCTCGAAGGCCGTTTCAATCCCGGGCCGCGTCCGCGCGCGCCGGTTGCCGTGATCCTGCACTCGCACCCCCAGGCCGGGGGCACGATGAACAACAAGATCGTGCAGCTGCTGTACCAAACCTTCGTCCGGCGCGGCTTCGCGACTCTGCGCTTCAATTTTCGCGGGGTCGGCAAGAGCCAGGGCCTGTTCGACAACGGCGTCGGCGAACTCAGCGATGCCGCCTCGGCGCTCGACTGGGTCCAGTCGATCCATCCCGAGGCGCAAACCACCTGGGTCGCGGGCGTCAGCTTCGGCGCGTGGATCGGGATGCAGCTGTTGATGCGTCGGCCCGAGATCAAGGGCTTCATCTCGATCGCCCCGCCAGCCAACATGTATGACTTCAGCTTCCTTGCGCCCTGCCCGTCGTCGGGCATCATGATCCAGGGCGAGGCCGACGAGGTCGTCACCCCGATCGCGGTCCAGAAGCTGGTCGACAAGCTGCGTACCCAGCGCCACATCACCATCCACCACGACGTGATCCCCGGCGCCAACCACTTCTTCGCCAACGAGCTCCCCCAGCTGATGGGCAGCGTCGACGACTATCTCGACATGCGGCTCGACAAGGATCTGAAGCGGTAGGTCGGCGGCCTAGACCGTCCAGATTATAACATTCGCGACCAAGACAATCGCCGCACCGATCATCAGCAGGCCGCGCTGGCGGTCTTCGGGGCGGAGCGCCAGGCGCACGCCGAAGATCGCCAGCAGGATCGCCGCAATCATTGCCAGGCCGAGGGCCGCTTCGCCGATGCCACTCAACTTCTTCTCCTTCGCAATCATATCTTAACCCCGTTTGGCTAGCCGCGACAAATGAACAGTCCGTGCCAGCCGACCCTCGACGAGGCGTTTGAGCGGATCGAAGCGACGATCCTGCCGTGCCTGACGATGGTCCTCGATTCGCTGCTCGATGCAGCGGCTGGGGTTGGCGATACCGATCCCAAGGCGCTTGCCGCCGAATTGCGCACGCTTGCCGCCGAACTCGATGGCCTCACCCATGCGGTCGAGCGTTCGGGCCCGGCGATGCGCGACATGGCGGCGCTCCAGCACGTCGCCTGACCGCCGCCAACTGCGCCACGACAAATAGGTAGATCTCCGAGTTTTTCGACGAAACGACAGCTGGCGTCGCCAGTCTGTTCCTCCCACGGCCGCCAACTTTTCAAAAATGGTTGCATAGGAGGTCCCCCCCCCATATATCGCCCCCCTCGCTGCCCCATGGGACTTCCAACCGCAAGGCAGCTTTCGTGAACGACTGTTGGAGGTCCCTTGAGTTGCACAACCATCATCGCGCGCTGGGGCTAGCAAAAGCCCCGTCCGTCGGCATTGCAAATGCCGCCGAGATCGCAAAGCTTCGCCCGGTCCAGCCGGTGACGTTGCTTCGTCCGCATGCTGCCCGCAGGGCTGCCCGATTCTTCACCCAGAAGTTTCCGGGGCGGTCGCTCTATGCGGTCAAGGCGAACCCCTCCCCGGCGCTGCTCGAACTGCTGTGGGCCGAAGGCGTCACCCATTATGATGTGGCCTCGCTTGGCGAGGTCAAGCTGGTGGCCGAAACGCTGCCGGACGCGACGCTGTGCTTCATGCACCCGGTGAAGGCCGAGGAAGCGATCGCCGAGGCCTATCACGTCCATGGCGTGCGCACCTTCAGCCTCGACACGCTCGACGAACTCGCCAAGATCATGCGCGCCACCGCGACGGGTGACGATCAGGCATCCGACCTCAACCTGCTGGTTCGCCTGCGGGTTTCCTCGGAGCATGCCAAGCTCAGCCTCGCGACCAAGTTCGGGACGGAGCCGCATGACGTGAAGCCGCTGCTGTTCGCCGCCCGCCAGGCGGCCGACGCACTCGGCATCTGCTTTCATGTCGGCAGCCAGGCGATGAGCCCGCAGGCCTATCGCGACGCAATGGCGCAGGTCCGCGATGCGATCGTGTCGGCCGCCGTGACGGTCGACATCGTCGATGTCGGCGGCGGCTTTCCGTCCTCCTATCCGGGGATGGAACCGCCCCCGCTCGAGGCTTATTTTGCGACCATCCACGAGACGTTCGAGGCGCTGCCGATCAGCTATTCTGCAGAGCTGTGGTGCGAGCCGGGTCGCGCGTTGTGCGCAGAATATGCCAGCGTGCTGGTCCGCGTCGAGAAGCGCCGCGGCGACGAGTTGTACATCAATGACGGGGCCTATGGCGCGCTGTTCGACGCCGCGCACATCGGCTGGCGCTACCCGGTCGCGCTGGTCCGCGAGCCGACGAGCGACGTTCGCCCGATGAACTTCAGCTTCTATGGCCCGACCTGCGACGACCTCGACTATATGGTCGGGCCGTTCGAACTGCCCGGCGACGTTGGCCCCGGCGACTATATCGAAGTCGGGATGCTCGGCGCCTATGGCTGTGCCATGCGCACCGCGTTCAACGGCTTCGGCACGGTCGAGCGGGTGATCGTCGACGACGAACCGATGGCGAGTTTGTACGGCGGCTCAGTTGCCCTCCCCGATACGAACGCCTTAAAGGGCTAGAATCAGTGGTCCCGTGAAACGGGCCATATGATCGTGGGTCTCCACCGTCCCCCTGACGACGGCGGATTCGTGTCTGGAGACCCTGCGATGAACACCCCGATCAACGATACCCGCAAGGCGGAGCTGCTCTCGTCGGCCGTCGAGCATATCGACATCACCAGCTTCGATGCCCGCCCGATCGTCGAGGCGATGGGCAAGATGAGCTTCACCAGCCGCGACCTCGCCCGCGCCACCGGGCTTTACAACATGATGCTGGAAGACGGCAGCTGTTCGATCATCCTGGTCATTGCCGGATCGACCTCGGCGGGCGGGTGCATGGATCTTTATGCCGAGCTCGTACGGTCGAACATGGTCGACGCCATCGTCGCCACCGGCGCCACCATCGTCGACATGGATTTCTTCGAAGCACTTGGCCACAAACATTACCAGGCGCTTGAAATTCCTGACGATGACACGCTGCGCTCGCTCTACATCGACCGCATCTACGACACCTATATCGACGAGACGCAGCTTCAGGATTGCGACTTCACCATCGGCAAGATCGCCGACAGCCTCGATCCCAAGCCCTATTCCTCGCGTGCCTTCATCCGCGAGATGGGCAAGTGGCTGATGGAGCATGGCAAGAAGGACAACAGTCTGGTCAAGCTCGCCTATGAGCATGACGTGCCGATCTTCTGCCCGGCGTTCGTCGATTCATCGGCGGGGTTCGGCCTGGTCAAGCACCAGGTCGACCGGATGAAGGAAGGCAAGCCCTACATGGTGCTCGACGCCATCGCCGACTTCCGCGAATTGACCGACATCAAGATCAAGGCCGGCACCACCGGCCTGCTGATGATCGGTGGCGGCGTGCCCAAGAACTTCACCCAGGACACGGTCGTGTGCGCCGAAATCCTCGGCCACCACGATGTCGAGGTTCACAAATATGCCGTCCAGATCACCGTCGCGGACGTTCGTGATGGTGCCTGTTCCTCCTCGACGCTTCAGGAAGCGGCCAGCTGGGGCAAGGTGTCGACGGCGATGGAGCAGATGGTGTTCGCCGAGGCGACCTCGGTCCTGCCCCTGCTCGCCAGCGACGCATGGCATCGCGGCGCGTGGAAGACCCGCGCCAAACGCTCATTCGCCAAGATGTTCGACTAGCCGAGCACAACATGTTTGCTTAGCCCGTCATTGCGAGCGAAGCGAAGCAACCCCGCACTGACCAGTGGATTGCTTCGCTTGCGCTCGCAAGGCCGATCACTCTTGTCACTCTAAGCAATCTCCCCCACTCTCCTGCGTCTAACAGGGGGGACTGCTAATCATGACTCATAATCCACTGCTCGGCCCGGTCGTCGCGCTCGTTGCCTGGTCGCTGGTCATGCTGCTGTGGATGGTCATCAGCCGTCTGCCCGCGATGAAGAAAGTCGGGATCGACCTGAACACACGCGTCGGCAGCAAGCCCGGTGCGCTCGACGGCGTTGTCGACGACAAGGCCCAATGGAAGGCGCATAATTATATCCACCTGATGGAGCAGCCGACGCTGTTCTACGCGATCGTCTTCGCGCTTATCCTGATGGGGCAGGAATTGCCGTTCAACACCATGCTGGCATGGGGCTATGTCGGGCTTCGCATCGCGCACAGCATCGTCCAGGCGACGTGGAACCGGATCCTCGTCCGGTTCATCCTTTTCGCGCTGTCGAGCCTGTGCCTGATCGGGCTGACGCTTCACGCCGCGATCGGGATCATGCACGGCTGAAGGCGGAGACCAGTTCGATGTGGGTCGACCAGCGGAACTGGCCGACGGGCTGGACCCACATCAGCCGATAGCCGCCTTTGGCGAGCGTCTCGGCATCGCGAGCGAAGGTTGCGGGGTTGCAGCTGACATAGGCGATCCGGGCGACACCCGACGCGGCCAGCGCCGACACTTGCTCATGCGCGCCCGCTCGCGGCGGGTCGAGCACGACCGCATCGAAGTCCGTCAGTTCGGCGGGCTGGTAGGGGTTGCGGTAGAGATCGCGGTGGTCGGCGGTGACCGGGCGCCCTGCCCGCGTCGCAGCGGCCTTGAGGCACAGGATCGCCTCGCGCGAGGCCTCGGCAGCGGTGACGTCACCGTCGAGCGCGAGCGCGAAAGTACCGAGGCCGGAAAAGAAGTCGGCGATGTGCGCGGCCCCGGCGGTGGCCTCGCGGACCCCCGCGACCAGCGCCGCTTCGCCATCGCGGGTTGCCTGAAGGAAGGCGCCGACGGGAAGCGCGACGGGGATGCCCGACAGGGTGACGGTCGCGGGAACGGGCTCATAACGGACTTCGGCGCCATAGCCCTCGTCGAGGCTCAGCCGGGCCAGGTTGAAGCGCTCGCCGAAGCGGGTCAGCCCCTCGGCGGCGGCCAGTCCCTCGGCCTCGACCCCGGCAAGAGCCACATCGACCCCCTGGTCGGCCAGCGTGAGCTGGATCGTCGCGGCGCGCTTGGGGCGCAACATCGGGCCGATCAGCTTGCGCAAGGGATCGACCAACGCAAACAGTTCGGGCGCGAGAACATGGCATTCACGCATGTCGACGATGCGCTTCGACTGGCCCTCGTGGAAGCCGATAGCGACCCCCCCGCCGAGGCGAAGTGCGTGAAGGCTGGCGCGGCGGCGGGTTTTGGGCGGGGACAGCAGGGCGGGCCTGATCTTCGTCTCAATCCCATGCTGGGCCAGCGCACCGGCAATGCGTTGCTCGCAATAAGCGGCGTACGCGGCGTCGGTGAGATGCTGAAGCTGGCATCCACCGCAAACCGGGAAGTGGCGGCACGGTGGCTCTTGCCGGCCTGGACCGGGCTCGATCGTGCCATCTTCGTGAAGCAGGTCACCGGGCGCGGCGAGCGCGGCGTGGCGGCCACTGGCGGTGACCCCGTCCCCGCGCGCGGCGATGCGAACGATGGGTTCACTCATCGAAGCGCTTCAACCAGATCGTCGGCGATCATGTGCGAGCCGGCCCGTTCTGCCGCGCGGCCGTGGAGCCAGACCCCTGCGCAGGCCGCCTCGAACGACGGCATGCCGCGGGCGCGCATCGCGGCGATGATCCCGGCGAGGACGTCCCCCGTTCCGGCGGTCGCCAGCCATGCCGGAGCAGGCGGTGCAAAGCCCAAGCGTCCGTCGGGGCTCGCGACCAGCGTATCGGGTCCCTTGAAAACAACGACCGCGCCGCTTGCCTTGGCCGCAGCGAGCGCCTGTTCGGCCTTGGTTCCGGGCAGCGTCCCGAACAGCTCGCTGAACTCCCCGGCATGGGGCGTCAGGATGGCGTCGTGGCCGCGCAGGCGGTCGGGCTCACCGACATGGCCGATGGCGTCGGCGTCGATCACCACCGGGCGCCCGGCGGTCAAGGCGAGGGTCAGCACTTGTGGAATGTCACCGAGTCCGGGTCCGACGACGAGGCAGCCGATACGCGGGTCGTTGACTTCGGCGGTGTCGGTCTGGACGATCGAAGAGGGCAAATTGTCGATCGCGCGCGACGTGCTGACCCGGACATAGCCCGCCCCCGAGCGCGCCGCCGCGCGGGCTGAAAGCCCGATCGCGCCGGGCATTTTGCCGGCGAGGAGGTGGACCAGTCCGCGCTTGAACTTGTGGCCGTCGGGGTCGAGTGGCGGAAGCTCGGGCTCGCCAATCTCGAACCAGTCGGAGACAATCGGAATGCCGAGGTCGGCAAGGATGATCTGCCCGCAGCGGCGCATCCCCGGGGCAAGTCGATGCGCCGGCTTGAGGGCCCCGAACGTCACGCAAAAATCGGTACCGGGATGGTCCGAAAGCAGCGCCCCGCTATCGGCTTCCACCCCACTCGGCACATCGCACGCGATCCGCAAGCGCGCAGCAAAGGACAACCGTTGAAGCTGACTGATAACAGCATCTTCCAGTGGTTTCTTCAGTCCTGTTCCGAACAGACAGTCGATCAGCAGCGGACTTGCCGGAGTTTCGCTGTCGAGCAGTTCATACCGTGTCCGAGCGTGTTGCCTCGCCCCCCGCGCCGCAACGGTCCGCGGTTCCCCCACGCAGGCGATCCGCACCTCGACTCCACGCTCGGCGAGGATCCGCGCGGCGACATAGCCATCGCCACCATTATTGCCGGGTCCGCACAGGATCAGCGCGGGCATGGCCCCGGCGACCTGCCACGCTGCCTCGGCCAGTGCGGCGCCGGCGCGTTCCATCAGTTCGGTTTCCGGCGTGCCGGCGGATATGGCGGATTGTTCGGCGGCGCGCATGGCGGCGGCGGTGAGGATCGGGCGCATGGGGCCCCTTAGACGCTAAGCCTCAGCGAATGAAGCTTGGCAAATGCCACCAGTCGGGCGGGACAGCGGCGGCGGCTCCGTCGCGCGCGGCTTCATCATCGAACAGCGCAAAGCAAGTCGCGCCCGAGCCCGACATGCGGGCGGTGGAGACGCCGGGTTGCTTGCCGAGCCAGTCGAGGACCGAGCCGATCGCGGGGACGAGCGCACACGCGGCAGGCTCGAGGTCGTTACGACCGTCGCGCCAATGATCGAGTGGGCCACGGTCTATGCCGTCCCAATCGGCGAAGACGGCGCCAGTTGAGAGCGGCTCGCGCGGGTTGACAAGGAGCACGGGCGCGGCGGCGACGTCGGCATCTTCAAGGGCGAGATTGTCCCCTGCCCCACTACCCCGCGCAGTCATGCTGAGCAGGCAGGCCGGGACGTCGCTGCCCAGTGTGGGCGCGACCGCCGAGGCATGGACGGGGTCGATTCCCCACAGGCGGGTGAGCAGGCGGAGTGCGGCGGCCGCATCGGCCGAACCGCCGCCAATGCCCGACGCGACGGGCAGGTTTTTGGTCAAGTGGAGCGTAGCATTCGCTTCGATATCGGCGGCTTCGGCCAGTGCCCGAGCGGCACGGATCACCAGATTATCATCACCCGCCGACAGACCCTCGGCAAAAGAGCCGGCGATGGTCAGGGCAAGCCCCCGCCCTATGCCGGCCTGAAGCCCGTCGCCGTCGGTGCAGAAGGCGAAGATTGTCTCGATATCGTGGCGACCGTCGTCGCGGCGGCGGCGGACGTGGAGGGCGAGATTGAGCTTTGCCGGAGCGGGTTCGGACAAAAGCTCGGGAACGGGATCGCTCACGGCGCTGCGGTCGTCGGCCCGAGCCCCTGGTCGATCTTGGCGGCAAGGCGCGTGCTGGCCTTGACGTCGGCAGTGGCGAGCGCGGCGCGCCACGCGAAGCGCGCTTCGAAACGGCGCCCGGCGGTGTAAAGTGCGTCGCCGAGATGCTCGCCAATCTCGCTTTGCGCGGGGTCGCCGACGGCTGCTTTTTCGAGCGTATTGATCGCCTCGTTGGTCTTGCCACGCTTGTAGAGCGCCCAGCCGAGCGAGTCGGTGATCGAGGCATCGTTGGGGCGAAGGGTCGAGGCCTTGCGGATCATCGCCTCGGCGGCGTCGGCATTTTCGCCATGGGTCAGCTCGGCATAGCCGAGGAAATTCAGCAGCAACGGGTTTTCCGGGGCAAGCGCCAGTCCCTGCTCGATCGCGCGGCGTGCCTCTGGCCAGCGGCCGGCCTGTTCGAGCGCGCTTCCGGCGAGGAGGTAGCCGGTCCAGGCGTCGGCGGCACCAGTGCCCGAGCGCGGCATCATCGAGACGGCGCGCAGATAGGCATCGGCAGCATCGCTATCACGATCGAGCGCGTCATAGACATCGCCGAGCCGGGTAAAGTCGCTGTTGTCGGCATCCCGGTCGGCGGCGGCGGCGCGGGCGAGCGCGAGCGCTTCGTCATTGCGCTTGACCTTGAGCAAGCTGCGGGCGCGGGCGTCGCGGGCCTGGCCGCCGAGGAAATCGTCGGGCGAGACGCTGGCGAAGGCGGCGAGCGCATCGGCATTGCGGCCCGACTGGTCGAGCAGCAGACCAAGCACGATCGCGCTTTCGCTGTTGCCCGGAGCGGCGAGTCGCGAGATCTGGGCGAGCGCGATGGGCAAGTCCTGATCATCCGCGCGATTGAGACTGATGGCGAGGCCGAGGAGTATTTCGGCGACGGCCCCGGCAGGGGTTTCGATCCGCTGGCCGAGCGACTGGCGCGCGGCGATGCGGGCGCGGGCGACGGCGAGGCCGCGACCAGGAGCATCCAGCAGGGCGAGGGCGCGGGCGGGATCACCGGCGGCGCGGAACGCTTCGGCCAGTTCGAGCCGAACGCGCGTTTCGCGCCCGCCAGCACCGGCGATGGCACGGCGGGCGAAGGGGTCGGCCTCCTCGGTCCGCCGAAGCGCGGCGAGGATCAGCGCGCGCTGTTCGGGGACGAAGGCGCCAAGCGGTCCGCTGGTCGGGATCTGGCCAATGGTGGCGATGGCGGCCGGGTCCCGCCGCTGCGCCTGATCCCAGGCGCGGACGAGCGGGCCCATGAACGTGAGGTCGGGCGACTGACCCGGGCTCTCGAGCACGGCCAGCGCCGGAGTCAGGCGATTGCCGCGAAGGTCGTCGGCGACGATCAGAAGCCGCTCGGAAAGCGAAAGCTCCTTCGCCGGGAGCACGCGCACGAGGCGCAGCGCGAGCGGGAAATCGCCCGCAGCAATGGCGCCCTCGATCGCGCGCTGGGCGATGGTCGGGTCGGCCGGGTCGCTGGCGGCGAGGCCGGCGAAGAGGGTGGCGGCGCGGGACTGGTCACCAACGACTTCGGCCCCGCGCGCCTGGACATAGGTGCGCAGCAAGTCGTCGGGGGCGGGACGCGCGCTGGGCGCGGCAAGGCCGGGAGTGATTGCCACAAACGAGGAGAGGGCAACCAAGGCGAGGCCGGCCAACAGGCTACATGTTCGGGTAATTGGGACCTCCGCCGCCCTCGGGCACGACCCAGTTGATATTCTGGGTCGGGTCCTTGATGTCGCACGTCTTGCAGTGGACGCAATTCTGGGCGTTGATCTGAAGCCTGGGATCGCCCTTGTCCTGGTCCACAATCTCGTAAACGCCCGCCGGGCAATATCGGCTCTCGGGACTGTCGTAGAGCGCGAGATTTATCGTGATCGGGACTGCGGCGTCCTTGAGCGTCAAGTGAACCGGCTGGTCCTCTTCATGATTGGTGTTCGACAGGAACACCGACGAAAGGCGATCGAAGGTCAGCTTGCCGTCGGGCTTGGGGTAGCGTTTCGCATGGACATGGTCGGTGCGGCGAAGTGTCGTGTGGTCAGCATGATGCTTGAAGGTCCATGGCACGCCGATCTTGAGATGGTTGAGCCACAGGTCGAGCCCGGCATAGAGCGTGCCGACAGTGGCGCCGAACTTGGTAACCGCGGGCTGGGCGTTGCGAACCAGCTTGAGTTCCTTGGCGATCCAGCTTGCCCGGAGCGCAGGCTCATAGTCCGCTAGTTCGTCATGTCGGTGATCGGCGATGACCGCGGCAAAGGCGGCCTCGGCGGCGAGCATGCCCGACTTCATCGCGGTGTGACTGCCCTTGATGCGCGGCACGTTGACGAACCCAGCCGAGCAACCGACCAGCACGCCCCCGGGGAAGGCGAGGGTGGGGACGGCTTGCCAGCCGCCCTCGTTGATTGCGCGGGCGCCGTAGGAAACGCGCTTGCCCCCGGCGATTTCGGGGGCAATCGCGGGATGCGTCTTCCACTGCTGGAATTCCTCGAACGGGGACAGCGTCGGGTTTTGGTAATCGAGCGCGACGACGAAGCCCAACGCGACTTGGTTGTTGTCCTGATGGTAGAGGAAGCCCCCGCCCCACGCGTCGTCAAGCGGCCAACCTTGCGTGTGAATGACTCGTCCAGGATGATGCTGGTCGGCAGGAACGTCCCACAACTCCTTGATTCCAAGCCCATAGACTTGCGGGCCACTATCCTTGCGCAGGTCGAAAATGCGCGTCAATTCCTTGGTCAGGTGACCCCGCGCGCCCTCGGCCATGAAGGTGTAGCGCGCGTGGATTTCCATGCCGGGCTGCCAGTCGGCCTTGCGCGTGCCATCGCGGGCAATGCCCATGTCGCCGGTCGCGACGCCCTTGACCGAGCCATCGTCGTTGAACAGGATTTCGGCGGCCGCGAAGCCGGGGAAGATTTCGACCCCGAGCTCTTCTGCCTGCCCCGCCAGCCAGCGGCAGAAGTTGCCGAGGCTGACGGTATAGGTACCCTTGTTGTCGAGGAAGCCCGGCATCAGCAGGTGGGGCAGATTATACTTGCCCTTCTTCGTCAGCACCCAGTGGAGATTTTCCGTGACGGGGACGGTCAGCGGCGAGCCCTTGTCCTTCCAGTCGGGGATAAGCTCGTCGAGCGCGATCGGATCGACCACCGCACCCGAGAGAATATGGGCGCCGATCTCGCTCCCTTTTTCAAGGATGCAGACCGAGATTTCCTTCGATTGTTCAACGGCAAGCTGTTTAAGGCGGATCGCCGAGGCCAGCCCAGCGGGGCCGCCACCGACGATGACGACATCATATTCCATCGATTCGCGTTCGCTCACGTGCCGCCACTCCAAAACCCTGCGCCCTGCCCTGCCAATTCCTTGACCGCATCGTCAATGGGTCAGACAAGGACGAGGATGAGCGTTGATGCCGAACAATATACGATGGACGAGGCCCGGCGGCTGCTTGGCTGGTGGATCGAGGCGGGGGTCGACTCGCCCGTTGGCGAGGAACCGCGTCACTGGCTGAAGCCCTTGCGGGCGCAGGTGGCGGGGGCGCAAGTGCCGATTGCACGCGAGATTGCACCGCCAAGCCCGGCTGAGCTTCCAGCGGATTATGAGGCGTTCCGGGCGCATCTGGAGCAGGCGACGGGCTTGCCGCTCGATCGCGACGGGGCGCGGCGGGTGCTGCCCCACGGACTGGCGGGAGCGAAAATCATGCTGGTCAGCGAAATGCCGGCGCGTGAGGATGCCGCGGACGGGCAGCCGATCGGCGGCGAGGCGTGGCTGCTTGCGGTCAGGATGCTGGCGGCGATCGGGATGGCGCCCGACGATGCCTATAGCGCGTCGCTGGCATGCTTTCATGTGCCCGGCGGCAAGATAAGCGAGGCCGAGATGGTGCGGTGCGGCGATATGGCGCGGCAGCATGTCGCGCTGGTCAAGCCCGAGCGACTGCTGCTCTTGGGCGAAGCGCCGGCGCGGGCGATGTTGGGCGAGCCGCTCGCCCGGGCGCGGGGACATGCCCACAAGGTCGAGGGGATTCGTACGGTTGCGACCTTCCACCCGCGCTGGCTGCTTCAGCGGCCGGGGGACAAGGCGCTGGCATGGCGCGACCTGCTGTTGCTGATGGACGAGCTGTGATTCTGTTGCTCGTATTGTTGATCGTCCAGGCCGACCCGCTGGCGCCGTTGCCGATAATGCCCGTGATCGCGACTCCGGTGATTGCCAAGCCAGTGGTCATGAATCCTGCGCCCTCCACGATGTTTCCGGCGTTGCCCGCTCCCCTGCCCTCTGCCCTCCCCGCCCCGGTCGTTGTGCCAAGCGACTGGCGGGGGGAGTTTGCGGCGATCCGCAAGGGGGACTGGGCCGGGGCGGCGGCGGGGATCGCCGGCTTGCCGAAAGGACCGCTGAGCGTCGTGGCCAAGGCCGAGCTTTATACCGCGAGGGGATCGCCGACGGTTTCGGTCGACGAATTGCAGGCCCTGATCGGCGAAGCGCCCGAACTGCCGCAGGCCGAACAGCTTGAGCGGCTCGCGGCAAGTCGCGGATCGGTCCAGATGATGGCGATTCCTGAGCGACCGGTAATCGGGCTGAGCTCGGCGACGCGGCGGGGCAAGACGCGGCCGGTGGTCGGCGATGCGGTCGCCGACCAGCTACGCGCAGCCCTCGACCCACTGTTGAAGGCCGATGGCGCCGATGCGGCCGAAGCGTTGATGATCCAGTCGGCGCCGCTGATGACTCCCGAAGGCCGCGCTGAAGCGGCGCAGCGAGTGGCATGGAGCTTTTACACGCTTGGCCGTGACGCCGACGCAGTGCGCGTCGCCGAGGCTGGGCGCGCCGGGGCAAGCGGCGACTGGTGGGTCGCGGCGGCGTGGGTATCGGGGCTGGCGTCATGGCGTCAGAATGATTGCGGGGCGGCGGGCCAGCGGTTCCGCGAGGTTCTCGCGAGCGCGCGCGAGACCGAGTTAGTCGCCGCGGCTTCCTACTGGGCGGCGCGGGCGGCGCAGGCATGTCGCCAGCCAGGCGCGGTGGCGCCCTTGCTCAAGGCAGCGGCGCGGTCGACCGAGAGCTTCTACGGGCTGGTCGCGCGCCAGACGCTGGGGATGGAGACGCGGATGGTCGCGGCCAGCGCCGCCGACACCGGCACCATCGACGACCTACCCAATGTGCGGCGGGCGACGGAGCTGGTCGCGATCGGCGAACGCGGGCTGGCCGACGAGGCGCTCCGTCACCAGTCGCGGATCGGGCGGGCGCAGGACCAGCGTGCACTGATCGCGGTGGCCGGACGACTGGAATTGGTCGGTACGCAATATTGGCTGGCGACCAATGGCCAGCCGGGGGCCTCGGTCGAAGCCGCGGCGCGATACCCCAGGCCGCGCTGGGTGCCGCAGAACGGGTGGCGGGTCGACCCGGCGCTGGCCTATGGCCATGTCATCCAGGAATCGAATTTCAGAACCGGCGCGGTCAGTGCGGCGGGGGCGACCGGGCTGATGCAGGTTCGTCCGGGTACGGCCGGGGACAAGGCACGGGCACGCGGTGTGGTGTTCGACCCGACGAGCCTTACCGATCCGGCGATCAACCTCGACTATGGCCAGGCGTTCATCGAACTGCTGCGGACCAACAGCGCCACGCGCGGGCAGCTGCCGCGCGTGATCGCGGCCTATAATGCCGGGCCAGTACCGGTCGAGCGATGGAGCGCAATACCCGACAAGGGCGATCCCCTGCTGTGGATCGAGAGCATCCCCTATTGGGAGACGCGCTTTTACGTGCCCGCAGTGATGCGCAACATGTGGGTTTACCAGGGACTTGCCGGGGCCGACCAGCCAAGCCTGATCGCGCTGGCGCAACATAAATGGCCGGCTTTCCCGGCGCGATAAGCAATTGATGTTCCTGTTTCGTTCTGGCATGTTTCGGGGATGGCGGTCGAAACACATCATGGTCGCGGGGCGACTCGCAATTCAAGCCCGACGCGCTTCAACCTCGCGGAGCGAACGGTCGACGGCGACTGGCTCGACAGCGTTGAAGCGCTCGATGGGGTGACACCGCGCCGGACAACCGTGACGATCGAGCGGCCCAAGTCGATCCTGACGCGCAATTCGTCGCCCGACATCGGTTTCGACCGCTCGATCAACCCTTATCGAGGGTGTGAGCATGGCTGCATCTATTGCTTTGCGCGGCCAAGCCATGCGTTTCATGACCTTTCTCCGGGGGTCGATTTCGAAAGCCGGCTGTTCGCCAAGCCCGAGGCGGCGAAACTGCTCCACGCGGCGCTGTCGCGTCCGGGCTATGAGGCGAAGAGCATTGCGCTGGGGACCAACACCGACCCCTATCAGCCGATCGAAGAGCGGTTTCGGATCACGCGGTCGATCCTGGAGCTGCTGCTGGAGACGCGGCACCCATTCACGATCACGACGAAGTCCGACCGAGTGCTTCGTGATCTCGACATCATATCGGCGGCGGCCAAGCTGGGGCTGGCAGCGGTGGCGATCTCGGTGACTTCGCTCGACCCGAAGGTGCATCGGACACTGGAGCCGAGGGCACCGGCAGCGAAGAAAAGGCTGGCGGCGATCAGGGCACTGACCGATGCGGGGGTACCGGCGATCGTGGCGATTGCCCCGGTGGTACCGATGATCACCGACCATGAACTGGAATCCATCATCGAAGCGGCGGTAGCGCATGGCGCGCGGGGTGGCTTCTATCTGCCGGTGCGACTGCCCCACGAGGTCGCGCCGCTGTTTCGCGCCTGGCTCGACGAACATTATCCCGATCGCGCGGCCAAGGTCATGGCGACGATCCGATCGCTTCGCGGAGGGCGTGACAATGACCCCGCCTTCTTCAGCCGGATGCGAGGGCAAGGGGTGTGGGCAGACCTGCTGGCGACGCGATTCGACAAGGCGGCCAAGCGATTCGGGCTGGCGCAGGCACGCTTCAACCTGCGTACCGACCTGTTCGAGCCGCCCGCGGGCGACCAGTTGCGGCTGTTGTGACTATTCGACGAACGGGCAGTGACTTACGCCGCGCCCGTGATTAGTCCGCCGAGCATGTACAAGCTTATCCTTGCCGTCACGGCACTTCCGCTGATCATGGCCGCCGCGCCGCTTCCCGCCCCTGCCCCCGTCATTCCGCCCCCGGCCCTGATCGCCGCGCTGCGCGACGATGCGCTGGCCAATGACCATATCGCGTGGGACATCACCGAGGGGCTGACCACCGAAGTCGGCCAGCGGCTGGCGGGGACCGAGGCCGAGGCGCGGGCACGCGACTGGGCGGTGCGACGGCTGACCGCGATGGGCTTTGCCAATGTCCACGTCGAACCCTTCACCATGCCGGTGTGGGTGCGCGGGGCCGAGACCGCCGAGATCGTGGCGCCCTTCCCCCAGAAGCTGGTGCTGACCGCGCTGGGCAATAGCGGGGCGACCCCGGCCGAGGGGCTGACGGGCGAGATCGTCGCGTTCGACAGCGTCGAGGCGCTGATCGCCGCCCCCGACGCGATGGTACGCGGCAGGATCGTGTTCATCGATCATCGCATGATGCCGACGCAGGACGGGTCGGGCTATGGCCAGTTCGGCGCACCGCGGCGCCAAGGCCCGACGATCGCGTCGAAAAAGGGCGCGATCGCCATCGTCGTCCGCTCGATTGGCACCGACCATCACCGCAATCCCCATACCGGGGTGCAGAGCTTTGCCGACGGCGCGCGGCCGATCCCGGCGGCGGCGCTGAGCGTGCCCGATGCCGAGCAGCTGGCGCGGATCCTGGCACGCGGACGACCGGTGACAATTCACCTGACACTGACCCCGCACTTCGTCGCGCCGGGCCAGTCGGGCAATGTCGTCGCCGACCTGGTCGGGGGCGATCCGTCGCTGCCGATGCTGCTAATCGGCGGTCACCTCGACAGCTGGGACCTTGGCACCGGGGCGATCGACGATGCGTCGGGGGTGGCGATTGCGACCGCTGCGGCCAAGCGGATCATGGATGCCGGTCGGCCACTGCGCACGATCCGCGTGGTGTGGTTCGGTGCCGAAGAGCCGGGCACCTTCGGTGCGGCGGCCTTCGCCAAGGCGCACGGCGGCGATCGCTTTGCGGCGATGGCCGAAAGCGACTTTGGCGCGGACCGGATCTGGAAGATCGACACAAGGCTAGGTGAGGGACGAAAGGCCGTGGAGGATGCGCTGTTCGCCGCGGTCGCGCCGCTCGGCGTGCTAAAGGGCGTGACCAACAAGGCCGGGGGAAGCGATCTCGACGAACTGGTCGAGGCGGGGCAGCCGGTAATCGCGCTGCGCCAGGACGGAACCCGCTATTTCGACTGGCACCACACGCCCGATGATACGATCGACAAGATCGACAAGGGCCAGCTGCGTCAGAATGTCGCGACGTGGACGGCGATGCTCGCGGTGCTTTCTGGCGGGATTGCGGAGCCGAAGCCATCACGGTGGCGTTAAGCGGACAGGAAACAGGAGAACGACATGCGCGCGATCATCATTCTTCCGGCGGTGGCCCTGCTCGGCGCCTGCCAGGTGACGGAGAATCCGAACAACAACACGTCGACGGTGACGATTTCGGGCGATTCGGCCAAGAATGGCACCGCCTCGGCGCTTGACGGAGCATCGAACGCCATCGACAGCGCGAGCAACAAGATCAACGACGTCAGCAACAATACGAGCAACGTGCGCACCGGCTTGTCGAATTTGGCAGCGTCGGCGGGCAAGCTCGGCGCATCGGTAGATCATGCCGCCGACAGCCTTGGCAATGCTGTCGATGGCAAGCATCGGGTCGAAGTGACCACCGAGAAAACGGTGACGACGAATACCGCCACGAAGAAGTAGCGTTTCGCCGGCAGGACCGGTAAAGGCGCGCGACCAGCATGAGTTCGAGCATGATTTCGGGGAGTGGCGCAGCCTGGTAGCGCATCTGCTTTGGGAGCAGAGGGTCGCAGGTTCGAATCCTGTCTCCCCGACCATTCGTCGCGACGCCAGCGGTGTGCTGAGCCCTCTTTGCTGCCCTTCCCCCTTTGCGCGGCTTCGTCAGCCCGCTAACGCACAGCCACCACCGGGGAGGGCCTGTAGCTCAACGGTAGAGCCGGCCGCTCATAACGGCTAGGTTGGGGGTTCGAATCCCTCCGGGCCCACCACCGTCGCCTTTGCCACGTAATGGTTCTTTTGGTGTGAGGAACGGCACCAGCCTACCCCCCTCGCCGCTCACGCTGCCATCGGCATCCTGAGCACGAGGTCGCTGCCGTCGGCGGCGAGTTTTCCACCCACGATGTGGGCGAGGCCGACGACCATGCGCAGCGAAAAATTGGCACCGCCGTCGGTCCCGCCAAGCACGGCCGCTTCGCTCAGGCCCTCGAGCGCGCGGGGGCGCGACAGGCGCAGCGCGCAAAAGCCGTCTTCGCGACGGACAGCGAGGCGCAGCGTCTCGCCCGCGCTGGCGGCGGCGAGGACGGCGCCGGTAAACCGGTCGAGCAGCCGCTCGGCAAGCTCGCGATCGAGCGAGCAAAGGCCCTCGTGCGGCGGGGCGTCGACCGCAAGAGTCACGCCGAGCGCGTCGGCAGTGACACGCAATTTCTCTGCAAAGGGAGCGAAAAATTCGGCGAAGTCGCTGGTCGGACTGTCACCGGGGTCGCGGCCGCGAAGGCGCGCAGCGAAATCAAGGTCGTCGACTCCGGCGAGCAGGATCCGCGCCTGGACGACAATCTCGGCAGCGCGGGCGCGATAGCCGCTTTGCGCGGGGCCGAGATATTGGCCGTCGATGATCTCGGCAAAACCGATGATCGCGTTGAGCGGGGTCTTGATCTCATGGACCAGCTCGCGCAGCGCGGCGGGATCGAGCGGGCCTGGCCGGGCGGCAACCACCGGAGCGGCGAGCGCCTCGGCGCGGCGGGCGATGCCGCGATAGCCGACGAAACGCCCGTCGCCCTGTGCAAAGGCGGGAACGCCACTGATCAGCCAGCGGCCGGCGACGACCCCGATATCGGGCAGCGCGAGCGACGCGTCACGAAACGGGGCGCGCCGGGCAAAGGCGCGCTCGACATCGCGGTCGACCCCTTCGTCAGGCATGGCGCGGGCGATCGAGCGGCCGACGAGCGCGCCGCGGGGGGCGCCGTCGACCCAGCCGATATTGCCCCCGGGGCCACATTCCCAGCGGAACAGCGACGTGGTTTCGAGCGGGCTGGGCGCGGGCGTGGAGGGACGCGGTGCGGAAGGGGCGGTGACCAGTTCGGCAACGGGCGCGGGCTCCGCACGCTGGGCGCTGAGCTTTTCGAGCCGGTCGAGCAGCTGGCTGATCGAGGGCATGTCGGTGCTGGCGGGGACGGTCGGGGACGGCGGCTCGGTGGCACTGGCGCGGTTTGCGAGCGCGGGGTGCATCGCTTCGAGGAAGCGCAGGACATCGGGCGAAGCGGCGGCAAGGAGGCCGTCATCAGGCTGGATTGCGGTCAGCAGCGGGGCGGCAACGTCGAGGCTGTCGGCGGCGAAAGTGCGCAGGAGCGCGGGCAGTAGCGGACGACCGGCAATGGCGCGGGCAGCAGCAGCGCGGAGCGGAGTGGCGACCTCGCGCTGGCCTTCGCGAATCTGGTCGAGCGCCTGATCGATGACGGGTCCGTCGGCGTCGGGGCCGGCACGCGCGACGAGGTCGACCAGCTGGCGCCAGCGAACGGCGCGGTCATGCTCTCCGCCGGGCCGGACGGCGAGGATCGTGGCAAGGCGGTCGTCGAACTTCACGTGGCTTCGCTGTCGGCCTTTTCGTCGGCGATGGGCGCGTCAGGCTTGGGCGGGATGAAGTGCGCTTGACAGGGGGCGTGCGTTAACCATCCCGTTTCAGGACAGTATCCTTACGCGTTGAAACCAGAACGAAAAAGGGCGCCGGCCTACGCCAGCGCCCTGATCGGGGGGGGGCGCCAGCCTTCGCTAGCGCCCCTTTTTCGTGCCTAGAGTCGGGGCCTAGCGGGTTGAAACCCAGGCGAGCCAATATTTGGCAATTTCGGACTGAGTGCCCCCGACCAGCTGCAGTGCCGCCATCGCCCCCGCCTTGTCGCCCGACTGGCCAAGCGCCTCGCCGAGCCGCAGGTTAATGACATTGGCATCGGCCCCAGGCTTGGTCAGTGCAGCGCGGTAAAGCGTTGCCGCCTGGGCGAATTCGCCATATCCAAGCAGGCGATCGGCGGCCGCAACCGTGACGGCTGCGGTCGGCGCGGTGAGCCCGGTCTTGGCGCCGGCCATGGCGATGGCGCGATCGCCGAGCGACTTGCCCTTGGCGAGGGCATAAGGACGAACGAAGGTCATCGATTGCAGGCTGATCGACTTGGCGGCTGCACCCTCGTCGAGCAACGCGACGGCTTCGCCGGGATAACCGCGGGCACTGAACGTCTGCGACGCTTCGAGATAGTCGGATTCGCCGGCGAGAGTCTTGGTGGCCCGCCCAAGGCGGTACATGTCGATCAGACTGGCCCGATCTAATCCACTCATGTTGCGGTAGATGGCGATGGCATCGTGCCAGTGCGACTGGGTCGGGTAGGCCGCCACCCATTGGCGCGAGGCTTCGAAGGCGGTGGGCAGTTTGGCGTCATAGGCGCGACCGACGGCGGCACCATACCATGCCTCGGGCACGATCTTGCCCATCGCCTTCTGGCGCGCGATTGCTTGGTTGATCGCAGCGACGCTTGCCGCCGGTTGCTGCAGCTTCATCGCGATGTCGCTTTTGAACAGTAGCGAGTCGACATCGTTCGGATCGAGCGCGAGCGCCTTGTCGAGCGTGACATTGGCTTGAGCATATTGATTTGCTGCGCCGTATGAGCGCGCGGCCTGAAGATAGACCTTCGGTATCAGCGACGTATTGCTGCCCACAGCGCGGTTGGCGTCGGCGGCGGCGACGAGGGCGGCTGGGTCATTGCTGTCGATCGCAACCTGAAGTTGGAGACTGGCGATCGCGGCGCGGTCATCGTCGGTCTTGGCTGCGGCCTGCGCGGTCGCGAGAAGGCCCGGGATGGTCGCGCTGCTCTTGGCCTTGACCGCCGTCTGCAATTCCATGATCGACTTGCTTGCTGCCGTGCTGAGCTTGAGCTGGCGCTGGGCGGGAGCCGCGGCAGCCGGGGCTTGGGCAGCGGCGGGAATGGTAGTGGCGGCAAGCGCCAGCGCGATCGAGCTGGCAAATGCGGGGTGCAGCAACTTCATGTATCTCTCCTCTGGTCTTGCCGTCGGCGCGGCAATCAAGCGGCGGCTGGCATAGTCGCCAATATGGCCATAGCAAAGTCGCGAATCGCAGCGTCGGGCTGAATGCCAATTGAACCAGTGCGTTGGGTGTGACGCTTTGACCGCAATCGACGGACCCGCTAGCGCGCGGCCCATGCTCATCCTCCTCTCCCCCGCCAAGACGCTCGATCTCGATACGCCTTTCGCCGATGCGCCGACGAGTCCGCGCTTTGCCGCCGACGCCGGGCGGCTGGCGCGGGCGGCGGCAAAGCTGGGACCGCTGAAGCTGGCCGAGCTGATGCACATCTCCCCTGCCCTTGCCGAGCTCAATGCGAAGCGGTTCAAGGGGTTTGCGAAAGCGCAGGAACGGCCGGCGATCCGCATGTTCGCAGGCGACGTCTACCGCGGCTTTGATGCGGCGTCGGCGGATGACGACAGCATGGCCTTTGCGCAAGATCATGTGCGGATCCTGTCAGGCTTGTACGGGATATTGCGGCCACTGGACGCGATGCGGCCTTATCGGCTGGAAATGGGGACGAGGTGGGCGCCCAAAGCGGACCGACTGGTCGATCATTGGGGCAACAAGGTCGCCAAAGCGCTGTTGGCTGAGTTGAAGGAGGAAGGATCGGGCACGATCCTAAATCTGGCGAGCCGCGAATATTATGAAGTTGTGGGGCCCAAGCTGCTCAAAAAAGTCCGGGTGATCGCCCCCGACTTTCGGGTCCGCACCGCCAAGGGCCTGACATTCCAGAGCTTTACCGCCAAGGTCGCGCGCGGCGCGATGGCCCGGTTCGTGTGCGACGAGCGGATCGCCGATCCCGCTGGGCTGGAGGGTTTCGACCGTGACGGGTGGCGCTTCGACGCCGACGGATCGAGCCCAGCAAAGCCGCTGTTCATCCGCGCCGGATAAGGGTGCGCCCAAGCGGCTGCGGGGTGGTGTTCAGGCCCCCAATCTCCTAGGGAAAGGAGGAGGATTGGCGACTGCCGATTCTGCTTGTTCAAACGACCCGACAGGACCCGATTTTGGCCACTACGCCGCCGGTTGCAGAGCTTAGCGACATTGCTCCCATCTCCATCGTCGAGGAGATGAAGACCAGCTACCTCGACTATGCGATGAGCGTCATCGTCAGCCGCGCGCTGCCCGATGTGCGCGACGGGTTGAAGCCGGTCCATCGCCGGATCCTCTATGCCTGCCAGGAAGCGGGCTATGTTGCCGGGCGCCCCTATCGCAAGTCGAGCCGCATCGTCGGTGACGTCATGGGTAAATATCACCCGCATGGCGACAGCGCGATCTATGACGCGCTCGCGCGGATGACGCAGGACTGGTCGATGCGGCTGCCGCTGATCGACGGCCAGGGCAATTTCGGGTCGATGGATCCCGATCCCCCCGCCGCGATGCGCTATACCGAAGCGCGGCTGGCCAAGGTCGCAAACTTCCTGCTCGGCGATATCGACAAGGACACGGTCGACTTCACGCCCAACTATGACGCCAGCGAGCGCGAGCCGCAGGTGTTGCCAGCGCGCTTCCCCAATCTGCTGGTCAACGGCGCGGGCGGAATCGCGGTCGGCATGGCGACCAATATTCCGCCACATAATCTGGGCGAAGTGATCGCCGCGTGCCGTGCCTATATCGCCGACCCGGCAGTGACGTCCGAAGCGCTGATGGAGCACGTCAAGGGACCCGATTTCCCGACCGGGTCGATCATTCTTGGCCAGAGCGGAATCCGATCGGCCTATACGACCGGACGCGGGTCGATCCTGCAGCGCTCGCGCCACCATGTCGAGGAAGGGCGCAATGACCGGCGCTCGATCGTGCTCACCGAGATCCCCTATCAGGTCGGGAAGAACGGGCTAGTCGAGAAGATCGCCGAAGCCGCCAAGGACAAGCGGATCGAGGGTGTTTCGGACATTCGCGACGAGTCCAACCGGCTTGGGGTCAGGATCGTCATCGAGCTGAAGCGCGACGCGACTCCCGAGGTCGTGCTCAACCAGTTGTGGCGGCATACACCGGCGCAATCGAGCTTCTCGGCCAACATGCTGGCAATCCGTGGCGGGCGGCCCGAGACGCTGGCGCTGCGCGACATCATCGAGGCGTTCATCAAGTTCCGCGAGGAAGTGATCACGCGGCGGTCGAAGCATGAATTGCTGAAAGCGCGCGAGCGGGCACATATCCTGCTCGGGCTGGTGGTTGCGGTTACCAACCTCGATGAAGTGGTGCGGATCATTCGCGGATCGTCGAGCCCGGCAGCAGCGCGTGAGGCGTTGATTTCGCGTGAGTGGGACAGCGAACAAATCCGGCCGTACATCAAGCTGGTCGAGGCAGTCGAGCCGCAAGCCGCCGGATCGACCTATCGCCTATCCGAGATCCAGGTCCGGGCGATCCTCGAGCTTCGCCTCCATCGCCTGACCGCACTGGGCCGTGACGAGATTGGTAACGAGCTCGCAGGACTTGCCAAGATCATTACTGAACTGCTTGATATCCTTGGTGACCGGGCAAAGCTCTACGCGGTGATGCTGGAGGAACTGAACGCGGTCGACTCCGAATTCTCGACCCCGCGCAAGTCCGAGCTAGCCGCCGCGTTTGACGGGCTCGACGACGAGGACCTGATCGAGCGCGAGGACATGGTCGTGACGGTGACGATGTCTGGCTATATCAAGCGCACCCCGCTGGCGCTGTTCCGCGAGCAGAAGCGTGGCGGCAAGGGCCGGTCGGGGATGAACACGAAGGAAGAGGATGTCGTCACCGAACTGTTCGTGACCTCGACCCATAACCCGGTGCTGTTCTTTTCCAACCTTGGCCGGGTTTACCGGATGAAGGTATGGCGCCTGCCCGAGGGAAATCCGGCGGCGCGCGGACGGCCGATGATTAATCTGCTGCCGCTCAACGAGGGCGAGACGATCACGACGGTGCTGCCGTTGCCCGAGGATGAGGACGAATGGGCCGCGCTGCACATCATGTTCTGCACCGCCAAGGGAACGGTCCGGCGCAATCCCATGACGGCGTTCACCAACATCCCGACCGCCGGCAAGATCGCGATGAAATTCGGGGTTTCCGAAGAGGAAGGCGAAGAGGGCGATCCGAGCGACCGGCTGATTGCGGTCGACCTGCTGACCGAGGAAGACGACGTTCTGCTGGCGACCCGTAACGGCAAGGCGATCCGTTTCCTGTCGACCGATGTGCGCGAGTTCCAGTCACGCTCGTCGACCGGAGTCCGCGGGGTGCGGCTGCTGGGTGACGACAAGGTGATTTCAATGTCGATCCTGCGCCGCGCGGGAACGACGTCCGAGGAGCGCGAGGCCTATCTCCGATCGCCCAAGTGGCGCGACAATGACGGAGCCGAGGGATTGTCGGAGGAACGTTATGCCGAGCTCGCCGACAAGGAGCAGTTCCTGCTGACGGTGACCGAGAACGGCTTTGGCAAGCGCAGCTCTACCTATGAATATCGCCGCACTAATCGCGGTGGCCAGGGCATCACCAACATCGTCACGTCGGAACGCAATGGCGGGGTGGTCGCATCCTTCCCGGTCAAGCCGGGCGAGCAGCTGATGCTGGTCACCGACCAAGCCAAGGTCATCCGCACCACCGTCGGCGATATCCGCATCGCCGGGCGCAATACGTCCGGGGTGATGATCCTTCGCGTCGGCAAAGGCGAGCATGTCGTGTCGGTCGCCAAGATTGACGAGAGCGAGGACGTCGAGGTCGAGGGGCTCGACGAGCTGGCGCCGACCGACGATGCGGTGGTCGGAGAGGACCTGGCGGCAGGCAGCGACGAGTAGAGGAACGAGGGCGATCGGCACCGCGTTGGCTTGGAGTACCCCTTGCTTCGGGTCGCCAAGGAGAATGTGATGCCACTTCCCAACAATGCCCTCGTTCTGGTTACCGATGGTCGCAAGCTGCTGCTGCTTCGCAACCATGGCGACGCGGCGCAGATCGACCTTCGTGTCGAGCGCCACGACGAGCGGTCGGACCAGAAGAATGGCGAGATGACGACCGACGCGCCGGGAACCAACCAACAGTCCGGTGGCTATGGTCGTACTGCCTATGAGGAAACCGACTTTCACCAGCTGGAGGAGGATCGCTGGGCCAAGCAGGCAGCCGAACGGGTCAATGCGCGGGCGCTGCGGAACGACTTTGATGCGCTGGCGATCATTGCCCCGCCACGCACGCTGGGCGAGCTTCGCAAATGCCTGCACAAGGCGGCGGCTTCGAAAGTGGTGTGCGAGATCGACAAGGAAATGACTGGGCGGCCCATCGCCGACATCGAGGCACTGCTGGTGGCGCACACCGCGCGGGCGGAATTGGCCGACGTTTGAGCGCGTGGTTGCTCAGTGCCCGCGGATGACGGGGTAGAGTGACGCGACGAGCAGCCCGGCGGCGATGAGGTTGAAAGCGCGCAATTTCTTCGGCTGGCCGAGGAAGCGGCGCAGCTGGATTCCCATCGCCGTCCACAGCGTCACCACGGGCACGTTGATCAGAATGACCAGCGCCGCGATAATGGCGAGCCCGCGCCATGGATCGGTCGGGGGCATGTAGGCCGACAGCACGGTCAGCGCCATTGTCCAGCCCTTGGGATTGACCCACTGGAAGGCCGCCGCCTGGAGGAAAGTGAGTGGACGTGCGCTGCTTTCACCGTCGTCGACGGTCGGAGTCGGCGCGGTCGCGATCTTGAAGGCGAGGTAGAGCAGGTAGGCGATACTCGCGACCTTGAGCACCGTCTGGACGATCGGAAATTCGGTGAACAGCCGCGCCAGGCCAAGGCCGATGACCATGATCATCAGCGGGAAGCCGAGCATCACCCCGAGCATATGCGGGATCGACCGGCGGAAGCCGAAGCGCGTGCCCGACGACAGCAGCATCAGATTGTTCGGCCCCGGGGTGATCGAGGCGACAAAGGCGAACAGGGTGAGGGCGGCGAGCGCGTCAAGCATTGTCGCGCTCTAGCGATTATCTGGTGCGGCGCCATGCCCGGCGTGAAGACGTCGCTCGACTTGGATCGGGCCGAGCGGATAGGGGGAGCAATGACCCACGACATTCACATCATCGGCGGCGGGCTCGCAGGATCCGAAGCGGCGTTTCAGCTGGCCGAGGCAGGGCTTCGCGTGCGCCTGTCCGAAATGCGGGGAAGCGGCGATACCACGCCAGCGCATGAGTCCGACCGGCTGGCCGAAATGGTCTGCTCGAACAGTTTTCGTTCGGACGATGGGGACAAGAATGCGGTGGGCTTGCTCCACCAGGAAATGCGCACGCTCGGCAGCCTGGTGATGCGCGCAGCGGACCTGCACCGGGTTCCGGCTGGATCGGCGCTGGCGGTCGATCGCGAACTGTTTGCCGCCGAAATAACGCGGATCATCGAAGCGCATCCCAAGATCGAGCTAGTCCGCGAGCGGATCGATGTCTTGCCTGAGGGACCGACGATCATCGCCACCGGCCCGCTGACCGCCCCTGCCCTCGCCGAATCGATCGCCGAGGCGACCGGCGCGGGGGCGCTGGCATTTTTCGATGCTATCGCGCCGATCGTCCATCATGAAAGCATCGACATGGACATCTGTTGGATGGCCGCGCGTTGGGACAAGGGCGGAAAGGATTACATCAACTGCCCGATGGACCGCGACCAATATGCAGCGTTCATCGCCGCGCTTAATGCCGGGGAGAAGACCGAGTTCAAGGAATGGGAGCGCGACACCCCCTATTTCGAAGGGTGCATGCCGATCGAGGTAATGGCCGAGCGCGGGCCCGAAACGTTGCGGTTCGGGCCGATGAAGCCCGTTGGCCTCGACAATCCACGCGATTCTTCTCCCGAATACCCGGATGGGCGCTGGCCGCATGCGGTGGTCCAGTTGCGCCAGGACAATGCACTGGGCACTTTGTGGAATATCGTCGGTTTCCAGACCAAATTGAAACACGCCGATCAGGTGCGGATCTTCCGGACGATCCCGGGGCTGGAGAATGCCGAATTTGCGCGGCTCGGCGGAATACATCGCAACAGCTTCATCCGCTCGCCCGAATTGCTTGACGAGACGTTGCGGTTGAAATCGAAGCCGAATATTCGTTTCGCGGGGCAGATCACGGGCTGTGAAGGCTATGTCGAAAGTGCCGCGATCGGGCTGATGGCGGCGCGCTTTGCGATTGCCGACGCGCGCGGGGGGCTGCTCTCCCCGCCCCCGTCGCAGACCGCGCTGGGCGCGCTGCTGGGGCATTTGACGGGGGGTGCGGTGGCCGAAACCTATCAGCCGATGAACGTCAATTTCGGACTGATGCCGCCGCTGTCCGGCCCCAAGTCGAAAAAGGCCGATCGCAAGCAGCTTTACACCGATCGCGCGCGCGCCGCCCTTGGTCAGTGGCTGGCGTCGGATACTCCGGTCACCGGTGACAGCATGGTGAATGCGGTATAGCCTGCCCGACGAAGGGGAGCACCACATGATCGTAAGCCGAGCCGCTGCGGTCGCCTTGCTTGCGGCCAGCCCGCCGGTCCACGCTGCAGTCCCTTCCCCGGCCGCACTGGCCGAGGTCGACAAGATCTTCGCCGAGTGGCAACTCGCCGCCCATGTTCCCGGGCTGGTCTATGGCATTGTCGTGGACGGGCGGCTGGTCCATGTCCGCGGACTTGGCGTGCAGGATGTCGAAACCCGGTTACCCGTCACGCCCGACACACTGTTCCGCATTGCCTCGATGTCGAAGGCGTTCACCGCGCTCGCCATCCTAAAGCTGCGTGACGAAGGCAAAGTGTCGCTCGATGCGCCCGCTGAACTTTATGTTCCCGAATTGCGAGGGTGGAAGGGTCCGACCAGTGACAGCCCCCGCATCACCGTCCGCAACCTGCTGACCCACAGCGCTGGGTTCGTCGAGGATAATCCGTGGGGCGACCGCCAGCAGGTGCTGACCGAGCCCGAATTCAGCGCACTTCTCAAGGCAGGGGTTCCGGTTGCCCGAGCGCCGGGACTAACGATGGAATATTCCAACCTCGGCTATGCCACGCTCGGGCGGGTCATCTCGAACGTGTCGAGGGTTCGCTACCAGGACTATGTCGTCCGCAACCTGATGCGCCCGCTGGGGATGACGTCGACCGGCTATGACGTCTTCGCATCCCCAAGGGCACGACGCGCGATCGGCTATCGCTGGCAGGACAATGGCTGGCAGCGCGAGCCCGACATGAAGGACGGCGCCTTCGGGGCGATGGGCGGAGTAGAGACCAGCGCCAATGACTATGCCCGCTGGGTCGCTTTCCTGCTCTCGGCGTGGCCGGCGCGCGACGGACCGGATCAAGGACCAGTCCCTCGCGGCACCGTTCGGCAGATCGTGACGGGATCAAACTTCGTGGTAGCCGCCATGCGCAATCCCGCAGCGGGGGGCACCCCGTGCCGCCAGGCGCGCACCTATGCGATGGGATGGTCGGTCACCGACGATTGCGACCTCGGCACCATCGTCAGCCACAGTGGCGGCTACCCCGGCTATGGCTCAAACGTCCTGCTTCTGCCGAACAAGGGAGTCGGGATGTTTGCCTTCAGCAGCAAAACGTACGGAGGGGCTTCGCTGCCCAATTTGCGCGCGGCGCTGTCGCTTGCCAAAAACGGGGCGCTTGCCGATCGTTTGCTGCCGACCGATGCCGGTCTCGCCTCGGCCTATGATGCGGCACGGGCAGTTTGGCGGTCGGGTGACATCGCCTCGGCCCCCCTCGCCAATAATATGCTGATGGATCACGATGCGGCAGGCTGGCGCAAGCTGGTCGACGAGGTCAAGGCCGACGTCGGCAACTGTGCCGCGACCGAGCCAGTCACGCCGGTTTCGGCGATGGAAGGCAAGTTTCGCTGGATCTGCGAGCGCGGCCGGGTAGTCGGCCGCGTCCAGCGTGCGCCCGCGCCGTCGATCACGCTCCAGGCCCTCGAGTTTGCGGCCGACGTGCCTTAGAGCCCTACTTGAATCGACGAAGCGCTTGGGGTCATTCGAACGGCAGGGTGTTCGCCATCGACATCAGCAGTTTGCGGACCGAGTCAGGCATCTCGCGAGCCAGCGCATCGGCAACGTCATATTGCCCCTCAAGCCAGCCCCCGTTGATCTGCACATAGCCCATCGTCCACTCGTCGAAAATCCTTCGTTCGAGCGCCAAGTCGTCGTGGCGGCTGATCTGGCAATGCCGGGGATCGTTGACAAGACGCATATAGAGATGGTCGACTGCAGCCACCGGCCCCTCGATGGCCTGGACGAAGGCCGCGCCGTTAAACATCAACAGACCCGTCACCGCGTCGCGCGCATTATTCGCGCGCGACTTGGCAAGGATCTGTTCAACTTCTCCGGGCTGGATCCCAGGGGACGCAAAGCTGGAGTAGGTCAGTAGTTTCATACGCATGGCCAGTCGAATAACATGGACCAATTATCCGTACATTAACAACTGCACCGAGCCGGATGCACCCGCGGCTTGGGTGCTGTCTCGGCATATTCGGTGGCGGTTAGCGTACCCGAGCGATCGTCGTCGGCGCCTTCGAACTTGTTGATTGTCTTGGCCGCCCATTCATTAAATGCAAGCTGGCCGTTGTGGTCGAGGTCGAGCTTGGCGAACGCCTTGTGGCGCGGGGCGAGCAGTTCGGCCTCGGTGATCTTGCCGTCCTTGTCCTTATCGGCGCGACCGAAGCGTTTTTCCTCACGGGTCTTGAGCGTTGCTTCGGGCAGCGCGGGCAAACTGGGATTGAGGAATGCGAGTTGTCCGCTCTTGGGCGACGCGGCCTCGACTGGCGGGGCGGCGGGAGTCGCCGATCGGCTTTCGGCATGACCTTGCCAGAAAAGAAATGCGCCGGTGACAAGGAGCAGGGTGATTGCGCCGCCGGCCATGATTCGAGTCATGGGACCCTCCGTCGTTATGACAGATCCGGCACGTGCGAACCTACGCCGACCAGCGCGCCAGTCAACGGACCACAGTAATTTTGCTGGTCAGGCCGCGTTGATCTTGCCGGTCAGCCGATGGGCGAGCAGCGCCAGTGCCCGGCCGGGAGTGCCTTCGGGCTCGGCCAGATCGCGCGCGGCAAGGCGCGCGGCGAGCGTCACCGGGCGGAGGCGAACCGGGGTGCGATAGCGGCGGAGAGAGGCCAGTGCGGCGTCCCGCGCGGCGCTGAAATCGGCGATCCCGCGGCGCATCGCATCGCTCAGGGCGAACAGCGCGCCGGCCGCATCGGGCAGGTCGATGGTCGATCCGACGAGGCGCGCTTCGATCGCGAACAAGGACTGGCCGCGCCGGGCGACGAGCTCCGGGTCCTGGCGCTCCTGGATCAGTGCCGCCCAGCCCTGCTCGATCGCGGCGACGTCATGACCGCTGATGCCGAGCGGAAGGAGGGTGTCGGCGACAGCGCGCAGCCGTGGCTCGGGCGGGGCGGGATCGGTATCGAGCCGGGCCAGTGCCTCGCGCCACCATGCCAGCTTGATCCCGGCCAGCGCCGGCTGGCTGGCCCCGGCGATCGCGGCGCCCATCGCTTCGTCGATTGCCCACAGCGCAGCCACTGCCGACTGCACGGCACGCGGGAAGTGGAGCAGTGTCAACGTCCGGTCGGGGCCGAACGCGGCATCGTCAGCGATAGCAGACGCTCCGGGCCGCCTTGACCACCGCGGCGGCGTTGACCAGCGCCAGCTTCTCGAGATTGGCGGCATAGGGCATCGGCACGTCTTCGTTGGTCACGCGAAGGACCGGGGCATCGAGGTCGTCAAATCCCTCGGTCATGGCGATCGAGATGATTTCCGACGCGATCGAGCAGGTCGGCCAGCCTTCCTCGACGACAATCATGCGGTTGGTCTTCCTGAGGCTGGCGAGGACGGTCGCCTTGTCGAGCGGACGCAGCGTGCGCAGGTCGATGACTTCGGCGTCGATCCCGTCTGCCTTGAGCTCTTCGGCCGCTTCGAGCGCGACCGCGACCCCGATCGAGTAACTGACTAGCGTGACGTCCTTGCCGGGGCGGACGATCCGCGCCTTGCCGATCGGCAGAACATAATCCTCTAACACTGGCACGTCGAAATGCTGGCCGTAGAGTAGTTCATTCTCAAGGAAGACGACCGGATCATCGGTGCGGATCGCGGCCTTGAGCAGCCCCTTGGCGTCTGCGGCGCTATAGGGCGCGATGACGATCAGGCCGGGGACACTGGCATACCATGGTGCGTAATTCTGGCTGTGCTGGGCGCCGACGCGGGCGGCTGCACCATTGGGTCCGCGAAAGACCATAGGACAGCGCATCTGTCCGCCCGACATGTAATTGGTCTTGGCGGCGGAATTGATGATGTGGTCGATTGCCTGCATCGCAAAGTTGAAGGTCATGAACTCGACCACTGGCCGAAGCCCGCCCATCGCCGCGCCGGTGCCGAGCCCGGCAAAGCCATATTCGGTGATCGGCGTATCGATCACGCGCTTGGCGCCGAACTCGTCGAGTAACCCTTGGGTGACCTTGTAGGCGCCCTGATACTGGGCGACTTCCTCGCCCATCACGAAGACCCGGTCGTCGCGGCGCATTTCCTCGGCCATCGCGTCGCGCAACGCCTCGCGGACGGTGGTCGACTTGAGCGCGGTGCCCTCGGGAGCTTCGGGCGCATCATGCGTTTTGGCGACGTCGGCGACGAGGTCGCGCGCGCCTGACTCCATCTGCTTGGGCGTGGGCGTTGCCTCGGTCTTTTGCGAGGCGGGTTGTTCGATGGATTCAAGCGGTTGCGCGGGACTTGGCGACTCGCTTGGAGACGGTGTCGGAGCGGCGTCGGCGGCCTCCCCTTCCCCGCCCATCAGTGCGATCGGGGCCCCGACCTTCACCCCGTCTGTGCCTTCGGGGACGAGGATCTTGGTGATCGTGCCTTCGTCGACGGCTTCGAACTCCATCGTCGCCTTGTCGGTCTCGATCTCGGCAAGGATGTCGCCCGACTTGACGCTGTCGCCTTCCTTGACCAGCCATTTGGCGAGCGTGCCTTCCTCCATCGTCGGCGACAAGGCGGGCATCTTCAGTTCAATGCCCATCAGTAGGACTCCACCAGCACGTCGGTATAAAGTTCGCCGGGCTCGGGCTCGGGCGCTTCTTCAGCATATTTCGCAGCAGCGACAACGATCGCCTTGATTTCATTGTCGATTGATTTCAATTCATCCTCGCCCATGCCCATCGCGACAAGTTCCTTGCCGGCCTGATCGATCGGGTCGCGACCCTCGCGGTAGCTCTGGACTTCTTCGCGCGTGCGATACTTGGCGGGGTCGCTCATCGAATGGCCGCGATAGCGGTAGGTCTTGAGCTCAAGGATGATCGGGCCCTTGCCGGCGCGGGTCCAGGCGAGTGCTTCCTCGGCCGCGCCACGCACCGCGAGCACATCCATGCCGTCGACCTGGATGCCGGGAATGCGGAAGCTTTCGCCGCGCTTGTAGAATTGGTCCTCCGACGCCGACCGCGCGGTCGAGGTACCCATGGCGTAACCGTTATTCTCGATCGCGTAGATGACCGGCAGCTTCCACAGCTCGGCCATGTTGAAGCTTTCATAGACCTGGCCCTGGTTGGCAGCCCCGTCGCCGAAATAGGTCAGGCACACCCCGCCGTCGCCGCTATACTGATGCTTGAAGGCCAGCCCGGTGCCCAGCCCAACCTGGGCCGCGACGATGCCATGGCCGCCGTAAAAGCCATGCTCGACCGAGAACATGTGCATCGACCCGCCCTTGCCGTGGGAGATGCCGGCAGCGCGGCCGGTCAGTTCGGCCATGATGATCTTGGGGTCGATGCCATAGGCCAGCATGTGGCCATGGTCGCGATAGCCGGTAATCACGCTGTCCGTGCCAACAGTCATCGCCGACTGGAGCCCGACCGCGACGGCTTCCTGGCCGATGTAGAGATGGCAGAAGCCGCCGATCAGGCCGAGGCCATAAAGCTGGCCGGCGCGCTCCTCGAAGCGGCGGATGAGCAGCATCTGCTTGTAGAAATCGAGCAATTGCTCCTTCGACGCGGCAAAGCGGGTGGGTTCGGCGGGACGCTCGCGATTGTCGGCGGGAGGAGCCGGGGGAGCAGCGGTCGTTGCCGGGGACGACGTCTTTGCGGTTCGCGCCAAAACAGGGCCTTTCGTCGATCTATCTAGTCCGGCTCGCTATAGGAGGGCGCTGCGCAAAGTGGCAATGCCGCAGCGTCACTTCATGACGAAATCATGTGTGCCCGTCGGTCAAAAACGTCCGGTTGTGCGCTAGTTGAGCGGAACAACAACTTCGTCGGGGCGGACCAGCCCGAGATCGCGGCGGACCAGTTCATCGGCCATGTCAGGATCAGCCTTGCGCGGATCGAGCAGCGCCGAGCGATGCTTGAGCTCGGCGCGCTGCTGTTCGAGCACGACCAGCTCTTTCTTGCGGTCGAGATAGTCGCGGTGATAGCCGCCCCAGGCGAGCAGGCCATTGGCCCCGGCAACCGCATAGCCGGCGAAATTTCCGATGATGATGACGGCCAGCGCAGGCAAGGCCGCGCGCCGCATCATCCGGATTGTTTTCGATCCCCCACTCATGACCCTTAAGAATCAGAAAGCGGCCGCCCATGCAAGCGCAAAGCGAGGGATTCACACGAATTTTTCGTTCGGTTACGCCGGATGGTAGGCACGAAGCGCCGAAACCCCCGGATAACGCGCCGCCGAACCCAATTCTTCCTCGATCCGAAGCAGCTGGTTATACTTTGCAGTGCGGTCCGACCGGGCAAGACTGCCGGTCTTGATCTGGCCGCAGCCCAGCGCGACGGCGAGGTCGGCAATGGTCGTGTCCTCGGTCTCGCCCGAGCGGTGCGACATGACTGCAGTATAGCCCGAGGTCTGCGCCAGACGGACCGCGGCAATGGTCTCGGTTAGCGTCCCGATCTGGTTGACCTTGATCAGGATCGAGTTGGCGATGCCGTCGGTGATGCCTTGCGCAAGGCGTTCCTCGTTGGTCACGAACAGATCGTCGCCGACCAGCTGGACGCGGTGACCGATCTTGTCGGTCAGCGATTTCCATCCGGCCATATCGTCCTCGCCCATGCCGTCTTCGATCGAGGCGATCGGGTAAGCGGCGGCGAGTTCGGCGAGATAAGCGGCCATGTCTTCGGGCGACAGCGTGCGCCCCTCACCCGTCATGGCATAGGCGCCGCCCTTGAAGAATTCGCTCGACGCGCAGTCGAGTGCGAGCAAGACGTCCTTGCCGAGATGATAGCCGGCCTTGCCGACCGCCTCGCCGATCAGGTCGAGCGCAGCGCGGGCAGAGGCGATGTTGGGGGCAAAGCCGCCCTCGTCGCCGACCGCGGTGGCAAGGCCCTTGGCATGAAGCTCCGCCTTGAGCGCATGAAAAATTTCGGTTCCGCAGCGCAGCGCCTCGGCGAACGACGGCGCGCCAACGGGCATCACCATGAATTCCTGGAAATCGATCGGGTTGTCGGCATGCGCGCCGCCGTTAAGGATGTTCATCATCGGCACCGGGAGCAAGGTGGCCCCGACCCCGCCGACATAGCGGTAAAGCGGAAGCCCGCGGGCATCGGCGGCGGCGCGGGCGGCGGCCAGGCTGACCCCGAGGATGGCGTTGGCGCCGAGCCGGTGCTTGTTGGGAGTGCCGTCGAGGTCGATCATCAGATGGTCGATCTCGGCCTGGTCCTCGGCTTCATAGCCGACCACGGCCTCGGCAATCTCGCCATTGACCGCATCGACCGCGCTGTCGACGCCCTTGCCGCCCCAGCGTGACTTGTCACCGTCGCGTTTTTCGACCGCTTCATGGGCGCCGGTCGAAGCCCCCGAGGGGATTGCCGCGCGGCCCAGGCTGCCGTCTTCGAGCAGGACATCGACCTCGACCGTGGGGTTGCCCCGGCTGTCGAGAATGGTTCGGGCGTGGATGTCGACGATCGCGGTCACTGGCACCTCGTGGAAAATAGCGTAGGCTGCCCCTATCTACGATGGACGCCCGCGACAAGTTTTGGGCTTGGGCGGGAACGGGCCTTCGGGCTCACGTGTTTGTAGCGGCGTAAGTTTTCCTGATTTAGCGGAGATGCGTACCATGGCCGACACCAACCTGCCCGAGGGCACCGACAGCATCGTTACCGATGTCGTCGCGACTCCGATCGCCGATTCGACCGAGATTACCAGTCGTCAGAACGGTGTTCGCGAGGCACTGAAGGGCGGCACCGACAAGCTGCGCTCGTCGGCCAGCGACCGCGCGATGGGCTTCGTCACGCAAGGGATCGAGCGGTCGTCAGGCGCGCTGAGCAATGTCTCGGCGCTGATCGGCGATACCGCTTCCAGCATCGACGAGCGACTGGGCAGTCAATATGGCGACTATGCGCGATCGGCTGCTTCGGCGATTGAACGCGCTGCGGGGAATTTGGCCAACAAGGAGCCCGATGAGCTGGTCGATGACGCCCGATCGATGATCCGCAAGTCCCCGGGTATCGCGTTGGCGGGGGCTGCAATCCTCGGCTTTGCGCTAGTTCGCGTCGTGAAGTCGGGGCTTGGTAGCGCGGGCGACTCTGATCGCAAGCGCAAGAATTAGGCCCGCTCCATGCTCAAGCGAAGCGATCCGCCTTCGGTCGACCCTGACAGCCTTAGTGGTCTGGTGGGGCGTGCAAAGGAGGAAGCGCGCGCTTGGGCGAGTGCTGAAGTGGCACTCTACCGGACAATCGCGACCGAGAAGGCCAAAGCGTGGCAAGTCCCGCTCGGCCTGCTCGGCGCGGCGTTGTTCCTTGGCCATGCGGCGCTGCTGGTCATGGTGGCGACACTGGTCATAGCGCTGGCGCAGGTGATGAACCCGGCGCTGGCGGGGCTGGTGAGTGTCATCCTGCTTGGCGGGATCGCCGCGGTGCTGGTCAAGGTCGCGCTGGCGAAGATCAAGGCGGGGCCGCGATGAGCGCCGCCGACATCCGCATCGCCGAAAAGCGCGGACAAGCTGACGCCGCGCGCGACGCGCTGCTCGGGACGGTCGAGGAGATTAAGGACCGGCTCGCCCCGGGCACGCTTGCCAGCGATGCATGGGAAGGCGCGAAGGAGAAAGGCGTCTCGGTGGCCAGCGGCGCGGTCGACAGTGTCATCCAGCGCCCGGTGCTTGCCGCCGGAGTCGCGGCGGGGGCGGCGCTGATCATCGCACGCAAGCCAATCTTCAGCCTGCTGGCCGGGCTGTTCACCGACAATGACCGCAAAGCCGGTCCCAAGAACAAGGAGTAACCTCATGGCAAAGCAGCTTAAGATCGAACACGACCTTCCCACCAGCGGCGGCAGCTTTGCCGACCGGGCATCGGCGGCGTTGGGCGAGTTGGGCGACACGACCACCGCCCAGATTGGCAACAGCCCGCTGATCGCGCTGGCCGGTGGGATTGCGCTTGGCGCGCTGATCGCCGCGGTGCTTCCGCAGACCGAGCGCGAGACCGATTTGCTCCAGCCGGTCGGGACCAAGGTCAACGACGCCGGGCGCGCCGGAATCGACAAGGTACGCGAAGCGGGCAAGGCCAAGGTCGATGAACTGGCCGGCGACAAGTTGCGCGAATTCTTCGGGCATGGCGGAGGCGTGGCCAAGGACGATTAGGTAGGGATACCCCCATCAATCATTTGCATGGCAGGGCGGTTTCGCCCGTCGCCCTGCCGTGCTAGCGGCTCGCCATGAGCAAGCTTCATCTCGTTTTCGGCGGCCGGGTCAAGGATCCGCGCTCGCTTGACTTCACCGACCTGTCAAAGATCGATTTTGTCGGGCTGTTCGACAATTATGCCGATGCCGAGGAGGCGTGGCGCGGGTCGGCGCAGCGGACGGTCGACGATGCCGAAATGCGCTATGTGGTGGTCCACCTCCACCGCCTGCTCGAGCCCGAAGGCCCGGCCTCTCCTGCCGTCTGACCCCGCCGTTCAAGCCTTGCGGTAGCGCCAAAGGAGCAGCGGGCGCTGCATCGCCACACCAGCAATAAACCCGCCAATGTGCGCCGGGGTCGCCAGCAGCATCCCCTGCTGGCCCATGACATAGCCAAAGCCGAACTGGATCAGCACCCAGGCGACGAGAAGCCAGGCGACGTTGAGCCAGCGATTGATCAGGCGCGACGTCACGATCTGGCGATGTTGGCCATAGCACAGCGCATAGGCGCCAATGAGCGCGCTGATTGCGCCGCTGGCGCCGACCACCGGATTGGCGCTGGTCGGAGCGACAAGATATTGCGCGGCGGCGGCAGCGAAAGCGCCGACGAGATAGAGCAGCACGACCGATCGCCCGCCAAGCACGCGCTCGACCGCAAGCCCGCACCATATCAGCATCAGCAGATTGCCGCCAAGGTGAAGCAGGCTGGCATGAACCAGGGTCGCCGACAGCGGGGTGAGGATGGCGGGCACGGCCGGCGACAGCACCAGCGTCCCCCCGAAGCGCGCCGGGATAAAACCCATCAGCAGCGACGTAACGCCGTCGCGGTCAATCAGCAGAATCAACAGCGAGACGATCGTCGTGACAACCGCAATCGCCCCGGTAACGGACTTCAGCTGCAGGGGAAGGCGCACGCTGCCCCGATCAGACGAAGTCGAGCTTCTGGATCTCGTAATATTTTTCGCCCGACGGGGTGGTCACTTCGACTTCCTCACCAACAAGGCGACCGATCAGTGCCTTGCCCAGTGGCGAAGCGTAGGAGATGCGGCCCTGCGTGGCGTTGGCTTCGACTTGGCCTACGAGCTGATATTTGACCTGCTTTTCGTCCTCGTCGAGCAACGTGACCGTCGCTCCGAACACGACCTTGTCGCCCGACAGCGTCGTCGGGTCGATCACCATTGCGCGGCTGAGCTGATCCTCCATGTCGAGGATCATCGCCTCGATCTGGCCCTGCCGTTCCTTGGCGGCATGATATTCGGCGTTTTCCGACAGGTCGCCATGGGCGCGCGCAATCTCGATCGCCTCGATCACTGCGGGGCGCTCGAACATCTTGAGCTGGCGCACCTCGGTCTCGAGCTTGCGGTGGCCCTCGGCCAGCATCGGCACCTTGTCGCTCGCCATCATCATGTCCCCTTCGGCGAAAACCGGTCCGCCGCCGCCCTTGAAGGCAGCGCTCCTGCGAACCGGGAATTCAGAAAATATCAGCGTTTCAGCGCTGAATAATAGGACTGAAGCGAGCGAACTTCAAGCGCATGCCCGCGCATCGCCCCGATGGCATGGGCAACGGCCAGGCTGGCGGCGGCGGTGGTGAAGTAGGGAACCTTGCGATGAAGCGCAGTCGAGCGGATCGCCTGGCTGTCCTTCATCGACTGCCAGCCCTCGGTGGTATTGAAGACCACCTGGACATCGCCGTCGGTCAGCCGGTCGACGATATGCGGACGGCCCTGCGCGACCTTGTTGACCGTCTCGACCGGGATACCCTGAGCACGAAGCACGTCGGCAGTGCCGTTGGTGGCGATCAGTTTGAAGCCGAGCTCGGCCATCTTCACGGCGGCGGGGATGATATTGGCCTTGTCGGCATCCTTGACCGAGATGAACACCGTCCCGCTGTCGGGTAGGACGACCCCTCCCCCAAGCTGTGACTTAGCGAAGGCAATATCAAAATTGTCCGAGATACCCATGACTTCACCGGTGCTCTTCATTTCCGGTCCGAGGACGGGATCGGTCCCGGGGAAGCGCGCGAAGGGGAACACCGACTCCTTGATCGCGATATGGCCGATGTCGCGGTTGATCGGCAGGTTCGGCGCGAGCGGCTCGCCGGCCATCACGGATGCCGCAATCTTGGCAATCGGGCGTCCGATCGCCTTGGCCACGAACGGCACGGTGCGCGACGCGCGCGGGTTGACCTCGATCAGATAGACCTTGGCGTCCTTGACCGCATATTGGACGTTCATCAGCCCTTTCACGTCGAGCGCCAGCGCAAGTTCGCGGGTCTGGCGTTCGATCTCGGCGAGGATGTCGGCGGACAGGCTGTAAGGCGGGATCGAACAGGCGCTGTCACCCGAATGGACCCCGGCTTCCTCGATATGCTCGAGGATCCCGGTCACTGCGACATCGGTCCCGTCGCAGATCGCGTCGACATCGACCTCGATCGCGTCGCGCAGATAGCGGTCGATCAGCACCGGCGACGAGCCCGACACCTGCACCGCGGTCGCGATATAGTGATCGAGCTGGTCGGGGCCGTCGACGACTTCCATGCCGCGTCCGCCAAGCACATAGGAAGGGCGCAGCAGCACTGGGTAGCCGATCCGCTCGGCGATCGCGATCGCTTCGTCGCGGGTGCGAGCAAGGCCGTTGGCGGGCTGGAGCAGGCCGAGCCTGTCGACCAGCGCGGCGAACCGCTCGCGGTCTTCGGCAAGGTCGATGCTGTCGGGCGACGTGCCGAGGATGGGCACGCCCGCCGCCTGGAGCCCCGCCGCCAGCTTGAGCGGGGTCTGCCCGCCAAGCTGGACGATCACCCCGAGCAATTCGCCCTTCTCGCGCTCACGGTCGATGATCGAGAGGACGTCTTCTTCGGTCAGCGGCTCGAAATAGAGGCGGTCGGAGGTTTCGGGGTCGGTCGACACCGTCTCGGGGTTGCAGTTGACCATGATCGTCTCAAGCCCGAGGTCGCGCAGCGCGAAGGCGGCGTGGCAGCAGCAATAATCAAATTCGATCCCCTGCCCGATGCGGTTGGGTCCGCCGCCAAGGATCATGATCTTCCTGCGGTCAGAGACATTGGCCTCGTCCTCTGCGCCGCCGAACAAGGGCGTCTCGTAAGTCGAGTAGAGGTAGGGGGTAGAGGCGTCGAACTCGGCGGCGCAGCTGTCGATCCGCTTGAATACCGGCAGCACGCCGAGCCTGACGCGCGCCGCGCGGACTTCGGCGGCAGTAATCCCGCCGGTCAGTGCCTTCAACGCGTCATGGACGATGCCCGATCCGGCAGCGGCCTTCTCGCTATTGGCGCGCGGTGCCCCCGCCGAGCGTAGCGCGAGCTGTGCCAGGCGGGCGTCGGAAAAGCCCATTGCCTTGAGGCGCCGGAGCCCGACGGCGTCCTGCGGCAGTCCCTGGTCGCGGACTTCCACTTCGGCGGCGACGATTTCGGCGAGCCGCTCGATAAACCATGGGTCGAAGCCCGAAATGGTGTGGATCCGCTCGACCGAGAAGCCGTGACGCAGCGCCTCGCCCGCGACCAGCAGGCGGTCTGGGGTCGGGCGGGCGAGCGCATTGGCAATCTCGTCGTCACTGGCAAACTCGAGCTCGCGCACGCGGTCAAGCCCGCACAGCCCGGTCTCGAGCCCGCGTAACGCCTTTTGCAGGCTTTCGGCGAACGAGCGCCCGATCGCCATCACTTCGCCGACCGACTTCATCGCGGTCGACAGCAAAGGCTCAGCGCCCTTGAACTTCTCGAACGCGAAGCGCGGGATCTTGGTCACGACATAGTCGATCGTCGGCTCGAACGACGCCGGGGTCGCCCCGCCGGTGATGTCGTTCATGATCTCGTCGAGCGTATACCCCACCGCCAGCCGCGCCGCGACCTTGGCGATCGGGAAGCCGGTGGCTTTCGACGCCAGCGCGGAGGAACGCGACACGCGCGGGTTCATTTCGATCACCAGCATCCGTCCGGTCTTCGGATCGACTGCGAACTGGACGTTGGAACCGCCTGTTTCGACACCTATTTCGCGCAGCACCGCGATCGATGCCGAGCGCATCCGCTGATATTCCTTGTCGGTCAGCGTCAGCGCCGGGGCGACCGTGATCGAATCCCCGGTGTGGACCCCCATCGGGTCGATATTCTCGATCGAGCAGACAATGATGCAATTGTCGGCGCGGTCGCGCACGACTTCCATCTCATATTCCTTCCACCCGACGACGCTCTCGTCGATCAGCACCTCGGTGGTCGGCGAGGCTTCGAGGCCCGAGCGGACGAAATGCTCATACTCTTCGCGGTTGTAGGCAATGCCCCCGCCGGTCCCGCCCAGTGTGAAGCTCGGCCGGATGACGGCCGGAAGCCCGATCTCGGCGAGTGCACCTGCGGCTTCATCCCAGCTGTGGACGATCGCCGAGCGCGGGCTTTCGAGCCCGATGCGGTCCATCGCGTCGCGGAATTTCTGCCGGTCCTCGGCCTTCTCGATCGCCTCGGCATTGGCGCCGATCAGCTGCACCCCGAGCCGGTCGAGCGTGCCGCTCTTGAACAGCGCGAGCGCGGTGTTGAGCGCGGTCTGCCCGCCCATCGTCGGGAGCAGCGCGTCGGGGCGCTCGGCCTCGATGATCTTGGCGACGACCTCGGGGGTGATCGGCTCGATATAGGTCGCGTCGGCGAGCTCGGGATCGGTCATGATGGTCGCCGGGTTGCTGTTCACGACGATGACGCGATAGCCCTCGGCCTTGAGCGCCTTGACCGCTTGCGAGCCAGAGTAATCAAACTCCGCCGCCTGGCCGATGACGATCGGGCCAGCGCCGATGATGAGGATGGACGAGATGTCTGTGCGGCGGGGCATTATTTCGTCGTATCCTCAGGGATCAGGTGTTGATTTTGCGCTTCGAGCGCTTGCGCAATTCGTGGCCACGCTTCCCAGCCGCGCAGAAACAAAGAATCGCGTTCTATGAAGCCGCCAGCAGCGTAGGGCGTGGATTGAATATCGACCTCCGAAAGATCGTAGCCAAGTTTCTTCATGATGAGAAAAATCAGGTGCGTTTGCTTGAACGATGCGCGCTTCATGCGATCTTCTAGGCCGTCGTTACTGCCCGGCTGAATAGCATCAATGTACTCATGCCATGCAGCCATGATGTCACGACAAGAGTTGAAATCCACAGGTATCATGTTGATAGCCACTGTGTAGGCCGCGTCGCCGGGCAGGTGTCGTGTGGAAACCAACATTCTCATTGTTTGAGTTTGTTGTTCTTTTTTCCTCCGACGCCCTTCTGCCCACAGTGAAATGACAACTGCGACTATCGGGGCGGTAAATACAGCTGCCAGCGTGAGAATTTCGTTTGATGTCATCGCATCATCCCCACGAACTTCTCGAACAGATAGAAACTATCCATCGGGCCGGGGCTCGCTTCGGGGTGGTATTGGACCGAGAAGGCGGGGCAGTCGGTTAGTTCGAGGCCGCAGTTGGAGCCGTCGAACAGGCTGAAGTGAGTCTCGCGGACGTTCGCTGGCATTCCCTCGCGCTCGACCGCGAAGCCGTGGTTCATCGAGGTGATCTCGACGCAGCCGTCGGCGATGCGCTTGACCGGATGGTTGGCCCCGCGATGGCCCTGGAACATCTTCGCCGTCCGCCCCCCGACCGCGAGCGCGAGCAATTGGTGACCGAGGCAGATGCCGAACAGCGGGAGCTTCGTCTCGAGCAGCTTCTGGATGACCGGCACGGCATATTCGCCGGTCGCAGCGGGGTCACCGGGGCCGTTGGAGAGGAAGATGCCGTCAGGGGACTGGGCCATGATCTCGTCATAGGTGGCAGTCGCGGGGAGGATGGTGACCCGGGCGCCAGCCTCGACGAGGTTGCGGAAGATATTGCGTTTCGCGCCATAGTCGATTGCGACGACGTGGGGTCCGCCCTTCCCGTCACTCGCGCCAACCAGGTCGAGCGAATATTTGCCCCCCGACCAATTCTCGACAGCCTCGCGCGACACCTCTTTCGCCAGGTCCATGCCCTCCAGCCCGGGCCACGCCATCGCCTGCGCCCGCAGCGCCTCAAGGTCGAACTCGCCACTCGCCGAATGGGCGATCACCACCGTCGGCGGGCCTTCGCGGCGGACGAGCTGGGTCAGCGCGCGCGTATCGAGCCCCGACAGCCCGATCCGCCCGCCCGCCGCCATCCAGTCCGAGAAATCACTCGTCGACCGGTAATTGCTCGCCGCGGTGACGACCTCGCGGACGATGCAGCCAAGCGCATGCGGGTCGCCTGCCTCGTTATCGTCGTCATTCGCCCCGACATTGCCGATATGCGGGAAAGTGAACGCCACGACTTGCTTCGCAAAGCTCGGATCGGTCATCACTTCCTGATAGCCGGTCATGGCCGTGTGAAAGCACAGCTCGCCGACCGCCGATCCTTCCGCGCCAAACCCTTGCCCCCACGCCACACGCCCATCGGCGAAGACCAGCGCGCCGGTCGCACCCTTGGGCTGATCGTTGGACGTAGTGCGTGCGTCGGCCATCGGCGGATGGGCCTTTCGGTGTCAGGTTGGCAGCAATGTCGCTAAGCCGCAGCAGCTAGAGCCGGATGGCGCTCAGGTCAACGGCTGTGCGGGTCCAAAAATCGACGCTACACTACAGGTTTCCGCTTATTCGCACGGACCCGAACATGATTCGCGACGACATCAAGGCCGCGCTGGTGACCGCCATGAAGGGCGGCGACAAGGCGACGACGGGCACGCTTCGCATGGTCAGCTCGACCATCAAGAACCGCGATATCGAGGCGCGGACGGGAAAGGCGCCCGAGGATGACGATCTGCTCGTCACCGAAGTCTTGCAGAAAATGATCAAGCAGCGCCGCGAATCGGTCGAGCTCTACCGCAAGGGCAACCGCGAGGAACTGGCCGCGATCGAGGAAGGTGAAATCGCCACGATCGAACGCTTCTTGCCCCAGCAGATGGACGATGCCGAAGCGAAAGCCGCAATCGGCGCGGTCATCGCCGAGGTCGGTGCGGCCAGTATGAAGGATATGGGCAAAGTCATGGCACTGGTGAAGGAACGCCACGCCAGCAGCATCGAGCCAGCCCGCGCAAGCGCGCTGGTGCGGGGGTTGCTGGGGTAGACTGAAAAAAAAATTCACTTCACAAATTCCGCTCATCCCGAGCGAAGTCGAGGGACGTCACGGCAAGGAATTTTCATTGGCCTTCTGGGTCTACATCCTGAAGTGCGCCGACGGCCTCTACTATACCGGTCACACCGATGACATTGAGCGCCGCATTGCCCAGCATCATGCTGGCGGAACTTGCGCCTTCACATCAAGGCGCAGGCCGGTCGAATGCCTGTGGTCGGAATATTTTCCGACCCGTTTGGAAGCGTTCGAAGCGGAACGGCAGGTCAAAGGCTGGTCGCGCGCCAAGAAGGAAGCGTTGATGCGCGGAGACTGGGCAAGCGTTTCACATTTCGCCCGACCGCCCAAAGAGCGTCCCTCGACTTCGCTCGGGATGAGCGGAATGGAGGAGAGGGAAATTCACGACCTCGCTCATCCCGAGCGAAGTGGGGGGGCTTAGTCAGCGCATGTCCCTCTCCCCCCAATTCCTCGACGAACTGCGTGCGCGGACGCTGCTGAGCTCGGTCATTGCGCCGTCGGTCAAACTGTTGCGCGCCGGGCGCGAGTGGAAGGCGTGTTGCCCGTTCCACCAGGAAAAGACTCCGTCCTTCACGATCAACGACGACAAGGGCTTTTACCATTGCTTCGGCTGCGGCGCGCATGGCGATGCGATCCGCTTCCTGACCGAGGCGCAGGGCATGCCGTTCATCGACGCGGTCAAGGAATTGGCGGGCAAGGCCGGCATGGAGGTCCCCGCCGCCGATCCGCGCGCGCAGGAAAAGGCCGAGCGCGCGACCGGGCTGACTGACGTCATGGCGGCGGCGCAGCGCTGGTTTGCCGAGCAGCTCGCCGGGTCCGATGGCGATTCGGCGCGGGCCTATCTGAAAGCGCGCAACATCGACCCCGCGCTGACGCTGCGCTTCGGTCTTGGCCTTGCCCCCAATGCGCGCAATCGACTGAAGGTCGCATTGAACAGCTTTGGCGAGCAGGCGCTGGTCGACACGGGGATGCTGATCAAGCCCGAAGACCGCGATGAGAGCTATGACCGCTTTCGTGGTCGCCTCATGATCCCGATTCGCGATCCGCGCGGGCGGGTGATCGCGTTCGGCGGGCGGATATTGGGCGACGGCGAGCCGAAGTATCTCAACTCGCCCGAGACCGTCCTGTTCGACAAGGGCCGCACCCTCTACAATATCGACCGCGCCGCCCCCGCCAGCCGCACCGCGAAACGGCTGATCGTCGTCGAAGGCTATATGGACGTCATCGCGCTCGACCGCGCCGGGATTTCGGAGGTTGTCGCCCCCAATGGCACGGCCGTGACCGAGGCCCAGCTCGAGCGAATGTGGCGGCTCGATCCGGCGCCGATCCTGTGCTTTGACGGCGACAGCGCGGGGCAGAAGGCCGCAATTCGGGCGGCAATGCGTGCCCTGCCCTTCCTCGGACCTGAACGCACGCTGCGTTTTGTCGCCCTTCCCCCCGGGCAAGACCCTGATGACCTGTCGCGATCGGGCGGACGCGCCGCGCTTGATGCGCTGTTCGCCGAGCCCCAGCCGCTGGTCGAGCGGCTGTGGATCCACGAGCGCGATGCCGCCCCGCTGACTACCCCCGAAGCCCGCGCAGGCTTACGACAGCGTCTTATTGATCACGCACAAGCGATTGGGGAGAAGAATCTTTCTTCGCTCTATCGCGATGAATGGCTCACTCGGTTCGACTTACTCGTTCGCCCTCAACGTGGCGCGCAGGGCGGCCAGCGCCCGTTCGTCAGGCAAGGCAAATATGATCCCAAGACCCGCCGCTTCACGCCCCCCGAAGGACCGACCGGGCCCGAGATGCGCGCGATCGGATCGGGCGGGATCGATGGCTCGATGGCCAGCGCGCTGCTGACCGGCTTTGCCCTATTCCCCGATGCGCTCGGTTCCCGGCTTGAGGCGCTTGCCCACCTGCCCATCGGCGACCGTGCCGCCGCGGCTAGGCGCGACCAGTTGGTCGAAGCCGCAATGTCGGGCGAAGTGCTTGATCGTGCGGCTCTTGCCCCCATATTGGTGGGGAGCGGCGACCGTTCACAGCGGCGCGGCGGTATCGGCTTTTCCTTTACCCGGCCAGAGACCGACCCGGTTCAAGCCAAGACCGACTTGGCGGCGGCGATCGACGCGCTGGTGGCGTCGGCCGAGGTCGAGCAGGCGCTCGGACAAGCGACCAAGGCGCTGGCCGCAGGAGACGACGAGGCGTTCGCGGAGCAGCAGCGGCTGCACCGCCTGCGCGATGAAATCAAGGAACGGCTGGCGCTGCTGGCCGGCAATGAGTAAGCGGCACACCGATATGGCAAAAAACGACAGCACCGACGGCATTGACGATGGCGGCGACGCCCCGCTCATCGACCTCAACGACGCATCGATCAAGAAGTTGATCGCCCGCGCCAAGAAGCGCGGGGTGATCACTTACGACGAGCTCAACGAGGCACTTCCCTCGGGCCAGATGGATTCGGACCAGATCGAGGACATCACCTCGGCGCTGTCCGAAATGGGCATCAACATCGTCGAAGCGCATGAGGACGGCGCCGAAGAGGATGACGACGAGCCCGCGCAGGAAGAGGAAGTCGATCCGCTCGACGACAGCGGTCCGAAGCCGGTCGCGGTCAAGAAGGAAACCGTCGATCGCACCGACGATCCGGTCCGCATGTACCTGCGCGAAATGGGCGCGGTCGAACTGCTCAGCCGCGAGGGCGAAATTGCCATCGCCAAGCGGATCGAGGCCGGGCGCGACACCATGATCTGGGGGCTGTGCGAAAGCCCGATCACCTTCAATGCGATCATCGAATGGTCGAACGCGCTCAACGAAGGCACGATGCAGCTGCGCGAGATCCTCGATCTCGAGGCGATGCTGTCGAAGGGCCCGACCCCCGAACAGGTCAACGAGTCCGAAAGCGACGACAGCGACGAAATAAGCGCCAAGGTTGCCGGCCCCAGCTTCAAGGAAGAGGCCGAGCCCGAATCGGCCCCGGCCGATGCTGATCCCGACGACGAGGACATGGTCGATCGCCGCACCCCGGCGGCAGTCGAGGACGATGATGAGGACAACACCCTCAGCCTCGCCCAGATGGAAGAGCAGCTAAAGCCGATCGCGTTGGAGAAATTTGCGTCGATCACCGCGTTGTTCAAACGCTTCTCCAAGCTGCAGCAGGCACGGCTCGAAGCGATGAGCTCGGGCGCCGGCTATCCGCCCGCCGAGGAAAAGAAATATCTAAAGTTGTCGGAAGAACTGACCGCCGAAGTCGAAAGCGTCCAGTTCCACGCTGCCAAGATCGAATATCTCGTCGACCAGCTGTACAGCTTCAACCGTCGGTTGACGACGCTCGGCGGCCAGATGCTTCGCCTTGCCGAACGCCACAAGGTACCGCGCAAGGCGTTCCTCGACAGCTACATGGGCGCAGAGCTCGACGACAGCTGGCTCGCCCGCGCTGCCAAAATCGACAAGAAATTCGCTGCCTTCGCTGTCGCCGAGGAAGAAAGCGTCGAGCGCGTCCGCGGCGAGATCGCCGACATTGCCCAGCAGACCGGAATGGCGCTCCCCGAGTTCCGCCGGATCGTCAACCAGGTCCAGAAAGGCGAACGCGAAGCCCGCATCGCCAAGAAGGAAATGGTCGAGGCGAACCTGCGGCTCGTCATCTCGATCGCCAAGAAATACACCAACCGCGGGCTGCAGTTCCTGGATCTGATCCAGGAGGGCAACATCGGCCTGATGAAGGCGGTCGACAAGTTCGAATATCGTCGCGGCTATAAGTTCAGCACCTACGCCACCTGGTGGATCCGCCAGGCGATCACCCGCTCGATCGCCGACCAGGCCCGCACCATCCGCATCCCGGTCCACATGATCGAGACGATCAACAAGCTGGTCCGCACCGGCCGCCAGTTCCTCCACGAAACCGGCCGCGAAGCGACTCCGGAGGAACTCGCCGAGCGTCTTTCGATGCCGCTCGAGAAGGTTCGCAAGGTGATGAAAATCGCCAAGGAGCCGATCAGCCTCGAAACCCCGATCGGCGACGAGGAAGATTCGCATCTGGGCGACTTCATCGAGGACAAGAATGCCGTCATTCCGGTCGACGCGGCGATCCAGGCCAACCTCAAGGAAACCGTAACCCGCGTGCTGGCCAGCCTTACCCCGCGCGAGGAGCGCGTGCTGCGCATGCGCTTTGGCATCGGCATGAACACCGACCACACGCTGGAGGAAGTCGGCCAGCAGTTTTCGGTCACCCGCGAACGCATCCGCCAGATCGAGGCGAAGGCGCTGCGCAAGCTCAAGCACCCGTCGCGCAGCCGCAAGATGCGCAGCTTCCTCGACCAATAGCCGAACTTCTGCTTAGGGGCGGATCGGGGGGCTGATCCAAACAGGGCGTGTCGCTGGAGCGGTGTTGGCCAATTTGTCTGCAAGCTCCAGGTACCGCGCCTCGGTCGAACCCTCCCGCCGTCGAAAGGCAATGGGGCTTGCACTCGCGATCCTCGTCGAACTGCTCGTCGTGGTCGCGTTGCTGACCCTCGGGGTCGATCGGCCCGGGCGCGAAGATGGCGGCGTGCGGACTACGGTGTTCTTCCTGCCCGGCGAGAAACCGGCGGCGCCCAAGGCCGCGGCAAGCCCGGCCAAGGCCGAACCCACTCCCGAGCCCGATCGCCCGGTGGCTAATGCCCTGCCCCCGCCCAGGGTCAAGCTGCCCCCGCGCAAGGTCGACCTGCCGATGCTGATCGTCAGCAAGGAAACCTTCGCCGCCGCCGACATCCGCAATCTCGGCAGCAAGGGCGTGCCGAGTAACAGCAGCGGCGAGGGTATCGCCAGCGCCGACGACACCGCGCGCGTCGGAACTGCCCCCAATGGCGAGCCCATGTATGCCGCCGAGTGGGTTCGCGAGCCGACCAACCGCGAATTGTCGACCTACCTGCCGGCGCGCATGCCTGATGGCGGCGGGGCGGGGTTGGTCGCGTGCAAAACGATCGCCCGTTATCACGTGGAAGACTGTGTGGAGTTGGGCAATTCGCCCCCAGGAAGCCACCTCGCCAGCGCCGTCCGCCAGGCCGCCTGGCAATTTCTCGTTCGCCCCCCGCGCGTCAACGGGCGCGAACTCACCGGGACATGGGTCAAGATCCGCATCGATTATATAAACGGGAAAGAGTGATTCGTTAGTTGTGAAGAGCTGTGCCGGCCCGCACCCCCACCCGGCCAACCCAATCAGCTTACCGTGTGGGTTGGCCGGGTGGGGGTGCGGGCCGGCACCGTTCTCACCAAAAGCGTCCCTGTTCGGCACGGATCTTCATCAACATGACCGCTTCCTTACCAACGGATAAACCTCGTCTTTACGCCAACGGGTTAGACCCGGTGGATTAGACCCTTGGGATGACCCGGGGTGAGGAGATCGGCATGAAGTCCAGCGCAGTCGCAACACTGCAATCCAGCCTCGCTGATCGGCAGTTTGCGCGCGTCGCCGACGGCGGACTGGCGCGTCATCCCCATCTTGCCGCGCTGCTCGGCGCCAGCGGGCCCAATGCGGCCCGCGACCTCGCCGACGCGGTCCATCTGCTGTGTCACCTCTATGGCCGCCATCCAGCGTTGGTCGATGTCGCGCTGGCCGCCTGCCCCGCCGGCCCGGCGCGCGACTGGCTGACCGAGGCATCGAACGAGTTTGAGCGCGAGCGCCTCTATCTCGTCCGCCTGGCCAGCGCGGTCGGCCCGCTGCCCAGTACGCCCGGCGCGGCGCAGACCGAGAATGCACTTCAGGCGCAGCGCCATGCGGTAGAGACCCTTGCACGCTCCGAACGCCGCGGCTGTGCGCTTGGCGCGGCGACCGCCTTGATCGCCGACTGGAGCGCGATCCGCCCCTTGCTCGACCGGGCCGCGGCGCGCGCCGGGGTCGAAGCCCCGCTGTCGACGCTTCCGGGCGAAGCCTCGATCGGACGCGCGATCAGCGCCGCGGTCGGCGATGTCGGCGGCGAGCGCGGGCTCGCCTTTGGGTCTGACCAGCTGCTGCTCCAGCATCGCGCCCTGTTCGACCTGCTCGAAGCCCGCGCCGGCGCCCGCATCGACTGACTGCGCGCCGCACCGTCGGTGCGCAGCAACAAACTTGCACCCGAGCGCCGCGCCACTTAGGGCGAGGCCATGCGCTTTCAGGGTACCGCCGACTATGTCGCCACCGACGACCTCAAGGTCGCGGTCAACGCCGCCGTCACGCTTCGGCGTCCTCTGCTCGTCAAGGGCGAACCGGGTACCGGCAAGACTGTCCTTGCTCACGAGATCGCCGCTGCGCTTGGCGCGCCGCTGATCGAATGGCACGTCAAGTCGACCACCCGTGCAGTCCAGGGCCTTTATGAATATGACGCCGTTGCCCGGCTTCGCGACGGCCAGCTCGGCGACCCGCGCGTCAACGACATTTCCAACTATATTCGCAAGGGCAAGCTGTGGGAGGCGTTCACCTCGCCCGTCCTCCCCGTCCTGCTGATCGACGAGATCGACAAGGCCGACATCGAATTCCCCAACGATCTGCTCCAGGAGCTCGATCGGATGGAATTCCATGTCTACGAAACCGGCGAGACAGTGAAAGCCGCCGAGCGTCCTGTCGTTGTGATCACCTCGAACAACGAGAAGGAGCTACCCGACGCCTTCCTGCGCCGCTGCTTCTTCCACTATATTTCATTCCCCGACCGCGACACGATGCGGCGCATCGTCGAGGTCCATTTCCCGGGCATCCAGCAGATATTGGTCAGCCGCGCGATGGACCTGTTCTACGACGTCCGCGATGTGCCGGGGATCAAGAAAAAGCCGTCGACCAGTGAATTGCTCGACTGGCTGAAATTGCTCCTCCACGAGGACATGCCGCTGGAAGTGCTGCAAAACCGCGACCCGACCAAGGCCATTCCGCCGCTCCATGGCGCGTTGCTCAAGAACGAGCAGGATGTCATGCTGTTCGAGCGCCTCGCCTTCATGGCCCGGCGTAAGGGCTAGGCCCCGGGCGATCACACCTTTGGCGGTCAGGCCTCCTTGTAGGCCAGCTCGAAATTGCCCCATCGACGGCCGCCGAACCACAGCGGCACGAACACGTTCTTGACCGGCACATAGACGTCGCCAAGCTCCATCCGATAGGTCATCAGCATCGCCGGGCGGTCGCTTTCGATCGCCAGCCTGGTCTGTTCGTCCATGAAAATCCGTCGGTTGCGGCAATGGGCGTCGTTCCATACCGGGTCGGGCCCCGGGGTGAGGCAACGCTCGCTCAAATGGGTCGGCAGATAGCCGTTGACGTCGGTGCAGGCCGATCCCAGGATCCGCTGGTCGCGCGTCTTGAACCGGTCGAGGATCGGGCGGACCTGGGCGTCGGCGAAGTCGGCGAAGCCATTGTTATACTGCACCGGATTGGTGCCGGTAATTGGCACGTAGCGGCGATCGAACACCGCCGATTCGTCGATAGCGCCTTCGCGAATGCCGCGTTCGACAATCTCGGTGATTGCACGAGCGGCTTCCTGCGCCATGCTGATCATCGGCGTGTCGTCGATCTCGGCGCCTGAATTCGCCAGCATGTCGAGCATCGAGTTGGACATCATCTCAAGGTGTGACAGCCGCTGCTGGGCTTTCACCAACTCGCCGCCATTGGCGCGCGCGTCGCCGGCAAAGCTTGTCAGCCCGGCCTTGACCCGGTCGACGCTGGTCTGGATCAGGCTGGTTGAATGGGCGATGCCCTCGGTCTGGCGATCGACCATGCCGACGATTTCGCTCACTTCGCGAACCGTCTCGCTGATCTGGCCAAAGCCTGCCTGTGCCGCCCGGCTGCGTTCGACCCCGGTCTTGATTTCCGACGTCACCGCCCCTGCCTCGCGGGTCAGTTCGCCGATCGTCAGCGCGATCTGGCTCGTCGCCGACCGCGTATCGTGCGCCAGTTTCTTCACTTCGGCCGCAACCACCGCAAAGCTGCGCCCGGCATCCCCGGCTCGCGCTGCCTCGATCGTGGCATTGAGCGCCAGCATGTTGGTCTTGCGCGCGATCGCCTCGATCGTCGACGACACCAGCTGGACTTGATTCATCGCAATCGCAAAGCCCGCCATCCGTTCGCCCAGTTGCACGACCAGTTCGGTCAGCCCCTTGAACCCGCCGATGGTGTCCTCGATCGCTGCGCGTCCGGCCTCCAGCTTGGCCTTGGCTTGCTCGGACAGCAATCGCGCCTCGTCGGTTGAATCGCTGACCCGTGCCTGGTCGGCGAGCAGCCGAGTGGTGATTTCCTCAAGCGCATCCAATGTCTTGAAATGGCCGGTAATCCGTGCCGAAACCCCCTCGACATAGCCCGCGACGTCGCTGCATTCGATCGACAGCGATCCGCAATCGCGTGCCACCACGCGGATCGCGTTCTCGGTAACTTCCTCGATGCCCAACGTCGCCATGCGGTACGCTTTCCTGATATGTCCGGACTGGATGTACGGCCAAAGCGTGACCACTTCGTTAACTATACCGCTCGTTCATACTGGCGGGGTCGGCGCAGTGCGGCTAACCCACCCACCATGTTCATCTCGTTCGTCGAAGCGCTGCGCACCGGCGGCATCCCCGCCAGCCTCAAGGAGCACCTGCTGCTGCTCGAGGCGCTCGATGCTGACGTCATCGCGTGGGAGCCCGAGGAATTCTACTATCTCGCGCGCTCGGTGTTCGTCCACGACGAGCGTCAGATCGACCGCTTCGACCAGGTCTTCGGCGCGGTGTTCAAGGGCCTCCTCGCCCCTGCCGAGCCCGGCGCCGAGATCCCCGAGGAGTGGCTCAAGAAGATCGCCGAGCTCTACCTCACTCCTGAGCAAATGGCCGAAATCAAGGCATTGGGGTCATGGGACGAGATTATGGAGACGCTTAAACAGCGGCTCGAGGAACAGAAAGAACGCCACCAGGGCGGCTCGAAGTGGATCGGGACCGGGGGCACCTCGCCGTTTGGTCACGGAGGTTTCAATCCCGAAGGGGTCCGCATCGGCGGGCCCGGCGGGCAGGGCCGCGCGATCAAGGTGTGGGAGAAGCGCGAGTTCAAGGACCTCGACGGCGATCGCCAGCTCGGCACCCGCAACATCAAGGTGGCGCTGCGTCGCCTGCGCCGCTTCGCCCGCGAAGGCGCCGCCGACGAGCTCGACCTCGACGGCACGATCGACGGCACCGCGCGCCAAGGCTGGCTTGACGTCCGCATGCGTCCCGAGCGGCACAATGCGGTCAAGCTGCTGCTGTTCCTCGACATTGGCGGGTCAATGGATGGCCATGTCCGACTGTGTGAGGAGCTGTTCTCGGCCGCCCGCACCGAGTTCAAACATCTCGAACATTATTATTTCCACAACTGCATTTACGAAGGCGTGTGGAAGGATAATCGCCGCCGCCATGTCGAGCGGACGAACACGCTCGACATCATTCACAAATATGGCGCCGACCATAAGCTCGTCATTGTCGGCGACGCGTCGATGAGCCCCTATGAGATTAGTCATCCCGGCGGGTCGATTGAGCATATGAACGAGGAAGCCGGCGCAACATGGCTTCGCCGCCTGACCAGCGCCTATGCCGCCGCCGCGTGGCTCAACCCGACCCCCGAAGCCTATTGGGGCCATTCTGCATCGACTGCCCTCGTCAAGACGCTGATGGACGACCGCATGTATCCCCTGACCCTCGAAGGCCTCGACGCCGCGACCAAGGCGCTCAGCCGCAAGCGCTGAACTATTGATTTGCATCAGTCGGGGCTTGGGTTAAGCCATCGACGCCGCGTGTTCATGGTGGGTTGGCTGGAGGGCCTGCATGAGCGACTTTGAGGACGCCGTCGACCAGTCCGCAACCGCGACCCCGTCGGCGCTAAGCCCGGCCGCAACGCGCAAGGCGATTACCGCCGCCTCGGTCGGCAACGCGCTGGAATTCTACGATTTCGTCACCTTCGCCTTCTTCGCGCTTCAGATCGGCCGCACCTTCTTTCCGGGCGGGAGCGCTTTCCTCAGCCTGATGGGCGCGCTCGCTACCTTTGGTGCTGGCTTCATCACCCGCCCGATCGGCGCCTATGTCCTTGGCGGCTATGCCGATCGCGTCGGGCGCAAGCCGGCCATGCTGTTCTCGATGACGCTGATGGGGGTCGCCATTGCCGTCCTCGCGCTGACTCCCGGCTATGCCACCATCGGCATCGCCGCTCCGATTATCGCCATTGGCGCGCGGCTTGCACAGGGCTTCGCGCTCGGCGGAGAGGTCGGCTCGGCGACCAGCTACATGATGGAGGCGGCGACCCCGGCAAACCGCGGCTTCATGATCAGCTGGCAGGGCGCGACCCAGAATATCGCCGGTAGCGTCGGCGCGCTGGTCGGCATTGCGCTGGCCACCTTTCTCCTGCCCGCACAGATCGACGAATTCGGCTGGCGGATCGCGCTGCTGCTCGGGGTGATCATTGTGCCCTTTGGCCTGATGGTCCGCCGCTCGCTGCCCGAAACGCTCCACCATGACGACCCGGTCGAGCGCGATCCCAACGCCTATCGTGCGTATCGCAGGGTCATCGCGCTCGGCTTCCTGATTATCGCCCAGGGTACGATCACGACCTACATCTTCAAATATATGGCGACCTACGGCCAGACCGAGCTTCACCTGTCGACTACCGTCTCGATGATTGCGCAGTTCGGCAATGAATTTGCCGGTCTGGTGTCGATTTTGATCGGTGGTTATTGGTGCGATCGCATCGGGCGACGACCGGTGATGATCTGGCCGCAACTGCTGTTCGCGCTCAGCATCATCCCCTGTTTCCTGTGGCTGACCAGATCGGGCACCGGGACCGCCTTCCTGCTTTCGAACATCCTCCTCTCGCTGCTGTCGAACGCACAATATGGCGCGGCCTATACAGCTATCCTCGAAAGCATCCCGCGCCGCCTGCGAGCGCGGGTGTTCGCGCTTGTCTATTCGGTCCCCGTGGCGGTCTTCGGCGGCACGACCCAGCTGGTCATCACCTGGCTGCTCCACGTCACCGGCAGCTCGATGTCGATCGCCTGGTATTTGTTCGGCATCTCGCTGATCGGCTGCCTGGCCATGTGGGCGATGCCCGAAACGGCGCCGATCAAACGACGCGAAAGCGGGGTCAGGCTGACCCCGGCCCTAGTATAGACGGAAACGCCTGGTCGCCTCGGCCCATTGCTGCTCGTCCGGGGTGGCAATCGCGTCGAGGTCGCCCGCCTCGCTGCCCGCATCATCGACCCACTCGCGGAGCGCTGGCCCGCCATTGATGACGTCGATCGGCAGCTTCCCGAAGGCATATTCGTAGGGGAAGTCGCGCCACAGCTCATAGTCGGGCATCAGCCGGCGGATCGCCTTGAAGCCCAGCGCCTGGACCCGCCACGGTGCGAAGCGGGCATGGTCGTAGAAGCCGCCCTCGGCGTGGATATGCACCCCGTTGCACAGCGTGCCGACATGCTTGTGGAAGGTCGGCTCAAACCAGATCTCGCGCAGCTTGCAGCCTTGCAACCACTGCGGCGCGAACCGCTCCATCTCCGCGATCACCGCCTTCGCATCGATGTCGGGCGCGCCGAACAGCTCGAGCGGACGCGTCGTCCCCCGGCCCTCGCTCAGCGTCGCGCCTTCCAGCATCACCGTGCCCGCATAGCAGCGCGCCATGTTGAGGTTGGCGGCGTTGGGGCTGGGGTTGATCCACAGCCACTCGGGCGGCCAGCCGAAGCCCGGTCCGGCATCGGGCTGCCACCCCTCCATCGAGACCACGCGATAATCGACGTCGATCCTGAAATGATCGATGAACCAGTGGCCAAGCTCGCCCAGCGTCAGCCCGTGCCGCATCGGCATCGGCCCCGCCCCGACGAAGCTCTCCCACCCCGCGAGCAGCGTCGTTCCCTCGACCGGCCGCCCCGCCGGATTGGGCCGATCGAGCACCCACACCGACTTGCCCGCCGCCGACGCCGCCTCGAGCATGTAAAGCAGGGTCGTGATGAAGGTGTAGATGCGGCAGCCAAGGTCTTGCAGGTCGATCAGCACGACGTCGAACGTGGCCATCATCGCCGGGGTCGGACGACGCACTTCGCCGTACAGGCTGAACAGCGGGATCCCGAGCTTTGCGTCGACCTCATTCGGGGTCTCGACCATATTATCCTGCTTGTCGCCCTTGATCCCGTGCTGCGGGCCGAAGGCGGCGGTGATCGTTACCCCAGCCGCGATCAAGGCATCCAGGCTGTGGACGAGGTCCCGCGTCAGGCTGGCGGGATGCGCGACCAGCGCCACGCGCTTGCCCTTCAATTGCGCCAGAAGCGCGGGGTCGGCGAGCAGCCGATCGATACCGGAAATAGTCATGCCGCTGCTTAGCCAAGCCGCGCCGTGAAGCAATCGCCATGATGGAAATCCGCCGCGCCTTCGGGATGCGCCAGCGCCCAATAGCTTATGGTCCCGTCCTGCTCCTCCAGCACCGCCGACAGTCCCAATGCATAATGCTGCACCGGCACCGCAATCGTCGCGCCAAGCCCCCACCAGGTCAAATTGTCCTCGACCCGGATATAGGGCGGCGATCCCACCTCGGCCTCGGCCATCCCCGCGCGATGCCCGCTGAAGTCATAGGCCGCCCACGCCCCCGACGGCGCGAAATTATACTCGGTATAACCGGCCTCGCCTTCCGGCCGGAGAAAGGCTTCGAAACAGGTCGTTTTCCACAGCTCATCGGTCCGCTCAGGCTCGCCTTCACCCTCCGGCGCAATCACGAATCGGCTTGCCGGTGCGCCCACGCAAAAGAAGAAATTGGTCGTCGCACTCGCCCCAAAGGACGCCGCATGATCGATGTTGACCCACAGTTCGAACATCGGCCCAGATGGCAAATGGTCGGGGTGCGGGGTGAGGTAGAGTCGGTCCATGCACTCCTTCTATCGCGATCGCGGGGATGACGAAATCAGCATCTGTGATTAAGCAGCCATGTCATGACCTATCAATCGGCCCTTCTCCGCAGCCTCGACGAGCGCGGCTTCATTCATCAGATGACCGACGCCACCGCGCTCGATGCGCTTGCGCAGACCGCGGTCATCCCGGCCTACATCGGGTTCGACGCCACCGCCCCCTCGCTTCACGTCGGCAGCCTGGTTCAGATCATGATGCTCCGTCGGCTCCAGCAGGCGGGGCACAAGCCGGTCGTACTGATGGGTGGCGGCACCACCAGGGTCGGCGATCCGTCGGGCAAGGATGAAAGCCGCAAGCTGCTGACGAGTGACGACATCGCCGCCAATATCGCCGGGATCAAAGGCGTTTTCGAACGCTATCTGACCTTCGGTGACGGCCCGACCGATGCCGTGATCGTCGACAATGCCGACTGGCTCGACAAGCTCAACTATGTCGATTTCCTGCGCGATGTCGGCCGCCACTTCACCATCAACCGCATGCTGACCTTCGACAGCGTCAAGCTTCGGCTCGACCGCGAACAGCCGCTGACGTTCCTCGAATTCAACTACATGATCCTGCAAGCCTATGACTTTGCCGAACTCGCCCGTCGCTCCGCCGTCCGGCTGCAAATGGGTGGATCGGACCAGTGGGGCAATATCATCAACGGCATCGAGCTTGCCCGCCGCATGGATGGCGCCGAGCTTTACGGCCTGACCACCCCGCTCATCACCACCGCCGACGGCGGCAAGATGGGCAAGACCGCCGCAGGCGCGGTGTGGCTCAATGCCGATCGCGTCAGCCCTTATGATTACTGGCAATTCTGGCGCAACACGCAGGACGGCGATGTGCTGCGGTTCCTCAAACTGTTCACCGACCTGCCGCTCGCCGAAATCGCGAAGCTGGCTGCACTCGAAGGCGCCGATATCAACCACGCCAAGATCGCCCTCGCCACCGCCGCCACTGCACTGCTCCATGGCGATGACGCCGCCCGCGCCGCCGAGGAAACCGCCCACCGCACTTTTGCCGAAGGCGCCTCGGACGAAAACCTCCCCAGCTTCGCCACCGGCGGCGAAATCACCATCGTCGCTGCCCTCACTTCCCTGGGTTTCGCGGCGTCGAACGGCGAAGCCCGCCGCAAAATCGGCGAAGGCGCAGTCAAGCTCGATGGCGAAGCGGTGAGCGATCCCGCGCTGGTCATCATTATCGATGACGAACCGGTAAAACTGAGCCTCGGCAAGAAAAAACACGGCCTCCTTACGCGCTGATCGTCATCCCGGGCTTGACCCGGGACCTGCCTGCCTTCCTGCATGATCGGTCCAAAGAAGACAGGCCCCGGGTCAGGCCCGGGGTGACGACCGTCGGACCTAACCGCTCCTGATCAAATCCACCGCCTGATCCCGCTCGAACAGATACAGCGCGACCCGTGCCGCCTGTCCGCGCTCGCTCGCCAACCCGCCGTCGCGGTCGAGCAGCAGCCGCGCGTCGTCGGTCGCCATAGGCACCAGCTCGCTGACCATCTCGGGCGTCGCCACCCGGAAGGTCTGCTCACCCGACTGCCGCGTCCCCAAAATCTCGCCCGGCCCGCGCAATCGCAAATCCTCCTCGGCGATGCGGAATCCGTCGTTGGTCTCGCGCATCAGGCCGAGCCGCGCCCGTCCGCTCTCGCTCATTTGCTGGCCACGGATCAGCAGGCAGGTCGACGCCGCCGTTCCCCGCCCGACCCGGCCGCGCAGCTGGTGCAGTTGCGCCAGCCCGAACCGCTCGGCGCCCTCGATGATCATCAGCGTCGAATTGGGCACGTCGACCCCGACCTCGATCACCGTCGTCGCGATCAGCAGCGACAGCGCCCCCGACGCAAACGCCGCCATGACGTCGTCCTTTTCGGCGCCCTTCATCCGCCCATGGACCAGCCCGACCCGCTCCGGCCCGAAGCGCAGCCGCAGCACCTGCGCCCGCTGCTCGGCCGCCGCGCTGTCGCTCTTCTCGCTCTCTTCGACCAGCGGGCACACCCAATAGGCTTGGCCCCCCGCCGCAATGTGCCGCCCCAGCCCGTCAACCACGTCGGGCAATTTCTCGTCACTGATCACCCGCGTCTCGACCGGGGTGCGGCCCGGAGGCATTTCGTCGAGCCGGCTGACATCCATTTCGCCAAACTGCGTCAGCGTCAGCGTTCGCGGGATCGGAGTCGCGGTCATCACCAGCAAATGCGGCGGATGCGCCGCCTTCTCGGTCAGCAGCAGGCGCTGCGACACGCCAAAGCGATGCTGCTCGTCGATCACCACCAACCCAAGTCTCTTGTACGACACCTTCTCCTGGAAAATCGCATGGGTGCCGACGAGGATGTCGATCGACCCGTCGGCCAAGCCCATCAGCACCGCCTCTCTCGCCCTCCCCTTGTCGCGCCCGGTCAGGATCGCAACCCGCACCCCGATGGCGTCGAACTGGCGCTGCAGGGTGGCGACATGCTGCCGGGCGAGGATTTCGGTCGGGGCAAGGAACGCCGCCTGCGCCCCCGCCTCGACCGCCTCGAGCATCGCGAACAGCGCCACCAGCGTCTTGCCCGACCCAACATCGCCCTGAAGCAGCCGCAGCATCGGCGCGGCCTGTGCCATGTCGCCCTGGATCTCGCGGATCACCCGGTCCTGCGCCCCGGTCAGCGAATAGGGCAGGTCGAGTCTCCCCGTCAGTCGACCGTCCCCCGCCAGCGGCACGCCCTTGCGCCGCCGCGCGTGCTGGCGGATCAGGAGCAGGGCCAGCTGGTTGGCGAAAATCTCGTCATAAGCCAGTCTCTTGCGGGCGTCACTTGCCAGCGGGTCCGAATGCGCCTCGGTCAGCGCCGACCGCCATCCGCGCCATCCTTCGCGTCCCAGCAAAGAGGGCTCGACCCATTCCGCCAGCTCAGGCGCGCGCTCGATCGCGACCAGCGCTAGCTCGCGCATCCGCCGATTGGTCAGCCCCTCGGTCAGCGGATAGACCGCCTCGCTCAGCGGCGGCTCGGCACCCCCTTCCAGGACTTCGGGGTGAATAATCTGCCACTCGTCGCCATAGGCTTCCAGCTTGCCCGACACCGTCCGCGCCTCGCCCTGCGGCAACTGCTTCTTCGCCCAACCGGGATTGTTGAAAAAGGTCAGTGTGATGGTGTTGCCATCCGAGTCTGCGGCAAAGATCCGCGTCGGGCCTCTTCCCGCGCTCGACCGGCTGTCAAACGGCGTCACGTCGACAATGATGATCCGCCCGATCATCGCTGCGCTCGCCGCCGGAACGCGCAGCCGCTCGATCGTCCCCGTCGGCAAATGATAGGCAAGGTCGACTGCGCGGGTCAGGCCCAATCGCGCCAGTGTCTTGGCAACACCCGGCCCGACGCCCTTTAGCGCTTCGACTTCGGCAAACAGCGGGTTGAGGATCTCGGGGCGCATTATCGCTCTATCGCGCCTCGCGCGCCCCCTCGCAATCGCCGGCTTTCCTCCCTAGATGCGACCTCATGTCCCCTGACGATGAAATCAAGGCGCTCCGCTGGCGCGCGACCCACCGCGGCACGCGCGAGGCCGACATGATGATCGGCGGTTTCTTTGAGGCTCACCACGCGACCTGGACCGCCGAGGAACGTGCCCTGTTCGACGAGCTGCTCAACGAACAGGATGTCGACATCATGGCGTGGGGCATTGGCACCCTGCCCGTGCCCGATCGGTTTCAGGGGCCAATGATGGACGCCCTCACGCGCCTCGACTTCATCAAGGTCTACAAGTGAGCGACGCGCTGTCCCGGATCTTGCGAGCAGGCGAACCGCTGACGCTGGCAGCGGTGCCGACGGGCTATTTGCCGTGGCTCGCTGCCGACCTTGCGCGCGCCGCCGATGGTTCGTCCAAGGGCGGCCGCGCGGTCATCCTTGCCGCCGACGAGGCCGCCATGCGTGCGCTCGCCGACACCGTCCCGGTGTTCGCGCCCGAGGTCGAGGTACTGACCCTCCCGGCGTGGGATTGCCTCCCCTACGACCGTGCCTCGCCCGCCTTGCGCGTCATGGCTGAACGGCTGGCGACACTGCAGTTGCTCCAGGTCAAGCGGAACGGCCCGCAACTGCTTGTGACGACAGCTAATGCCGCCGCCCAGCGGATGCTGACCCCGTTCCGCATCCGCCAGCTGACCCGGCGCCTGGCCGAGGGCGAACGGATCGACCGCGACGCGCTCGTCACCCTGCTCAGCGCCAATGGCTATCAGCGCACCGACGCAGTCCATGATGCGGGCGATTTCGCGGTGCGTGGCTCGCTCGTCGACCTCTACCCGGCGGGGGAAAGCAGCGCGATCCGGCTCGATTTCTTCGGTGACGAGATCGAGACGATGCGCCGCTTCGACCCCGCCGACCAGCGCACCACCGGACCGGCTGGGACCTTCACCCTGATGCCCGCCTCCGAAGCTTTGCTCGACGAGGAGAGCATCAAGCGGTTCCGCGCGCGTTACCGCGAGACGTTCGGCGCCAATGCCACCGGCGATCCGCTTTATCAGGCTATCTCGGACGGCCGCCGCCTCGCCGGCATGGAGCATTGGCTGCCGCTGTTCGAGGACAAGCTCGGCACGCTGTTCGATCATCTTGGCGACGACGACGTCATCCTTCGCGATCCCGGTGCCGACGGCTCGCACGAACAGCGCAGCGAGGCGATCCAGGATTATTTCCTCAACCGCGAGCGGGCGATGGTCGCCGAACCCGGCAGCTACCGCCCACTCCCGCCTGCCGCGCTGTACCTCAACGAAAAGGAGTGGCGCGGCGCAGTCGAAGGGCGCCCGATCCACCGCGCCTCAATCTTCCCCGAACCGGCCAGCGACATTGTCCTCGACTTTGCGGTAGAGGGCGCACGCGACTTTGCCCCCGAGCGGGCGCAGAATATCAACGTCTACGAAGCCGTCGTCGATCACGCCACCAAACTACGCAAGTCAAAACATAAACTGATCCTTGCCAGCTACTCGCGCGGCGCTCGCGAACGGCTCGCCGGCCTCCTCGCCGACCATGGCCTCGACCGGCTCAAGCAGGTCGACACGTGGCAGGAGGCGCTCGGCACCAAGGCTGAGGCGGCGCTGCTGGTGCTCCCCCTCGACCATGGCTTCACCACTCCCGACGTCGCCGTCCTGACCGAGCAGGACATGCTCGGCGACCGCCTTGTTCGCCGCAAGAAACGCCGCAAGTCGGCCGATGCCTTCCTCTCCGAACTCGCCACCCTCAGCCCCGGCGACCTTGTCGTCCATGCCGATCATGGCGTCGCCCGCTACGAAGGACTGACCTCGATCAAGGTCGGCAAGGCGCCCCATGACTGCGTCGCGCTCGAATATGCCGGAGGCGACAAGCTCTACGTGCCGGTCGAGAATATCGACGTCCTCACCCGCTACGGCAGCTCCGACAGCGAAAAGGCCCCGCTCGACCGATTGGGCGGCGAGGCGTGGCAGCGTCGCAAGAGCCGGATGAAGGATCGCATCCGCGAAATTGCCGGCGACCTCATCAAGACCGCCGCGGTCCGTGCCACCCGCCCCGGCGCACTGATCGAAATTGACGGCGCCTACGCCTCCTTCGTCGATCGCTTCCCCTATGAGGAGACCGAGGACCAGGACCGCGCGATCGGTGACGTCCTCGACGACCTTGCCAAGGGGTCGCCGATGGACCGGCTGATCTGCGGCGACGTCGGTTTCGGCAAGACCGAGGTCGCCCTCCGCGCCGCCTTTACCGCCGCCATGGCCGGTTACCAGGTTGCACTCATCGGACCGACAACCCTCCTCGCCCGCCAGCATTTCAATAATTTCTCCGAGCGCTTCAAAGGCTTCCCGATCGAGATCGGCCGCCTCTCGCGGCTCGTCCCGGCAGCCGAGGCGAAAAAGACCCGCGAGGGCCTTGAGAAGGGCACGGTCGACATCGTCATCGGCACGCACGCCCTCCTTTCGAAAACCATCAAGTTCAAGAAGTTGGGGCTCGTCATTGTCGACGAGGAGCAGCATTTCGGGGTAACCCACAAGGAACGGCTGAAGTCGCTCCGCGCGGATGTCCACGTCCTCACCTTGACCGCCACCCCGATCCCGCGCACCTTGCAGATGGCGATGTCGGGCCTGCGCGAACTGTCGGTCATCCAAACCCCCCCGGTCGACCGCCTCGCGATCCGCACCTATGTCACCCCGCGCGACCCGATCGTGATCCGCGAGGCGCTGCTGCGCGAACATTATCGCGGCGGGCAGAGTTTCTACGTCGTGCCCCGCATTGCCGATCTTGCAGACATCGAGGAATGGCTGCGCGAGGAAGTCCCCGAGGTCCGCGCCATCACCGCCCATGGCCAGATGTCCCCGACCGAGGTCGAGGAGCGGATGAGCGCCTTCTACGACCGCAAATATGACGTGCTGCTGTCGACCACGATCGTCGAAAGCGGGCTCGACATTCCCTCGGCCAATACCCTCATCGTCCACCGCGCCGATCGCTTCGGCCTTGCCCAGCTCTACCAGCTGCGCGGGCGCGTCGGCCGATCGAAGACCCGCGCCTACGCCTATCTCACCACCACCCCCGACCGCTCGATCAGCGAAGGCGCCGACAAGCGCCTGCAAGTGCTCGCCAATCTCGACAGTCTTGGCGCCGGTTTCCAGCTTGCCAGCCACGACCTCGACATTCGCGGCGCGGGCAATCTGCTCGGCGACGAGCAGTCGGGCCATATCAAGGAGGTCGGCTTCGAACTTTACCAGTCGATGCTCGAGGAAGCGATCCTCGAGATGAAGGCTGGTGGGGGCGAGCGGCGCGAGGAATATGCTCCGCAAATCAGCGTCGAGGCCCCCATCCTTATTCCCGAAACTTACGTCCTCGACCTCGACCTGCGGATGGGCCTGTACCGCCGCCTCGCCGACCTCGACGACCGCCAGGAGGTCGAGGCCTTCGCCGCCGAAATGATCGACCGCTTCGGCACGCTGCCCCAGGAAACCGCCAATTTGCTGCAGATCGTCGAAACCAAGATCAATTGCCGCAAGGCGTGCATCGCAAAGCTCGATATTGGTGCCAAGGGCGCCGTCGTGACCTTCGTTCCCGAGGGCTTCCCCGACCTCGCCGGGCTGTTCGCCTATGTCGAACGACTGAAGGGCGCAGCCCGCCTCCGCCCCGACAGCAAGCTGGTTCTCTCACGCGATCTCGACAGCGACAGCAAACGCCTCAGCGCCGCGGTCCAACTCTCGCGCGGCCTCGCCAACGTCCTTGCAGCGGGCAAATCTGACGCGAAAAAGTCACTCGAAACGGTTTAGGCCGCAACCGCCAGAGTCGCCGCAACAAACCGGTCGAGCTCTTCCTCATCGAGTGCCCCGGCACTCAAAAACCCCTGGTACAGATCGCAGCCCCACTCGGCGACCAGCGCCAATTGCGCCCGCGATTCAACCCCTTCGACGATCACCTTGAGACCAAGTTCGCGCGCCAGGCGGATCATCGCCTGGACCACGATACGGTCGCGCGATCCCCCGACAAGGTCGGCGATCATCGCCCGGTCGATCTTGATCGCATCGAGCGGCAGTGACGCCAGGTAGGCCAGGCTCGAATAGCCCGTCCCGAAGTCGTCGATCGCAACCTGCACCCCGACGTCGCGCAATCGGCCAAGCCGCTCGGCCGCCAGCTTCTGGTCGGCGATCAGGCTCGATTCAGTAATTTCAACGGTCAAGCGGCGCGGATTGAACCCGACCTCGGCCGCTTCGTCGAGCAGCCAGCCGGTATAACCATCGCGCATCAGGTCAGCGGCAATGACGTTGATCGACAGCCGCAGCCGCGCCCGCTCGCCGCGCCACGCTCCGGCCAGCCGCAATGCCTTGCGCTGGACCACCCGCGACAATCGCTCGGCGAGGCCATGACGGCAAGCGCGGGCGAACAATGCCTCGGTATCGGGCTCGCCGATCCAGCGGGCCAGCGCCTCAATCCCGACGACCCTGCCCGTCAGCGGCTCGATCTGCGGCTGGAACAGCACCGTCAGCTCGTCACGCGCAATGGCCCGCTCCAGCTCCTCATCGCGCCCCTGCACCACCCGCGGGGCGAGGCGGTGATCGGACGCGCGATTGGCGGGCGGGGACAGGGCTTCGACATTCATGGCTCCCCCATGCGCCGAGCGAAGTTCGCGCGATAGGCAGCGTTCGCCACCGACCCAAGGCGGGACAGTGCGTCGGGCAGTGGCGCCAACGAAACTTTGCCCTATGCTGGCGTCCTATGCAGCGCGAGGCCAGATGAACCGCGAGACCAGTCCGCCGTCCCGTCCACCCCGCCTGCTCGCCGGGATCGGCCTGCTCGCGTCCCCGACCGAGGCCGCGCAGGCCGCCGCCGAACTGCTCCGCGCGCGTTATCGCTGGGGCGACGCCGATGAGGCCGCCACGCTCGTTGCGCTGGGCGGGGACGGCTTCATGCTCCACACGCTCCACGCCATGCTTGAGGCCGGCACCCCGCGCCCGGTGTTCGGAATGAACCGCGGCACGGTCGGTTTCCTGATGAACGAGTGGCGGCTCGACCGGCTCGCGCAGCGGATCGCGCTCGCCAAGGCAATCGAGGTCACCCCGCTGACGATGACCGCGACGACCACCAACGGCAAGATCATCGCCCGCCCCGCAATCAACGAAGTCTCCCTGCTTCGCGAAACCCGCCAGACCGCGAAGATCGAAGTCTCGGTCAATGGCCGCGTCGTGCTTCCCGAACTGGTCTGCGATGGCGTCCTGGTGGCGACGCCTGCGGGGTCCACCGCCTATAACCTCTCCGCTCATGGCCCAATCCTGCCGCTCGCGGCAAAACTGCTCGCGCTCACCCCGATCAGCCCGTTTCGCCCGCGCCGCTGGGCCGGCGCCATCCTCCAGGATGATGTCATGATCCGCTTCCGCGTGCTCGATCCGGTCAATCGCCCGGTGTCTGCCGTCGCCGACCAGTTTGAAGTGCGCGACGTCGCGACGGTCGACGTGTGCCTGTCGAAAGGCCCCAAGCTGACCTTGTTGTTCGATCCCGAACACGCCCTCGACGAGCGCATCGCGATGGAGCAGTTTGCGCATTGAGGGTTGCGCTGGAAACTACCGACGCTAAGGGGGGGTTACTTCGCAAGCATCGTTCCCCGATAGCTCAGCGGTAGAGTAGGTGACTGTTAATCACTTGGTCGTTGGTTCGAATCCAACTCGGGGAGCCATTTTTTTCACAAGCCACCGAAAGCAGGAAAAGCGGACCCCGGACCTAATCCGGGGGAGCGTTCCTGCTTGAGAGATGGCGCGTGCCGGCCGACCGGCGCGGAGCGACCGGATCGACGTCACGGATTTACTCCGTGACGGCGCCCCGCTTTCAATCCCCCGTCGCCGCCATCAGGCTGGCATTGCCGCCCGCCGCCGTCGTGTCGATGCAGGTCACCCGCTCGGTCGCGAAGCGCGCCACATAATGTGGGCCCCCAGCCTTGGGCCCGGTTCCCGACAATCCCTCGCCGCCGAACGGCTGGCTTTCGACCACCGCGCCGATCTGGTTGCGGTTGACGTAGAAATTGCCGACCCTGGCATTGGCCTCGACATAGGCGCGGGTCGTGTCGATCCGGCTCTGCAACCCCAGCGTCAGGCCAAAGCCGGTGGCATTGATCGCCTCGACCACCTTGTCGAGTTCGCCCGACTTCCACCGGATAACGTGAAGGATCGGCCCGAAATGCTCCCGATCGAGATCGGCGAGGCTGTCGATCTCGTACATTGCCGGGGCAACGAAGTAGCCCGGCAGGTCGGGCAGCGCCAACTTCGCCAGCAGCTTGGCCTTGGCGTCGAGCTCGGTAGCATGGGCCTCGAGCGCCGCCTTGGCCTCGGCATCGATCACCGGCCCGACATCGGTCTTGAGGTCGCGCGGATCGCCGATGGTGAGCGCCCGCATCGCCCCGGCAATCATCGCCAGCATCGTGTCGGCGACATCCTCCTGCACGAACAGCACGCGCAACGCCGAACAGCGCTGGCCAGCACTCTGGAACGATGACGCAATGACGTCACGCGTAACCTGCTCGGGAAGCGCAGACGAATCGACGATCATGACATTCTGGCCACCGGTCTCGGCAATCAGCGGAATGATCGCCCCGGGCCGCTCGGACAGCCCGCGATTGATCGCGCGCGCCGTGTCGGTCGATCCGGTAAAGGCGACCCCAGCGACCAGCGGATGGCTGGTCAGCGCCGCCCCGATGCTGCCGTCCCCCGGGACCAGTTGGACGATATCTTGCGGAATCCCCGCCTTGTGCATCAGTTCGATCGCCAGCGCCCCGATCAGCGGGGTCTGCTCGGCCGGCTTGGCCAGCGCGGCATTGCCCGCGGCGAGTGCTGCGGCGACCGGGCCGATGAAGATCGCCAGCGGGAAATTCCACGGACTGATGCAGGCGAATACCCCGCGACCATGAAGCCGGAGCTCGTTAAGCTCCCCCGTCGGCCCGGGAAGCACCGTCGCCTGGCCAAATTTACTGCGCGCTTCTGCGGCATAAAAGCGCAGAAAATCAACCGCTTCCCGCACTTCCAGGATAGCATCTGGCAAGGTCTTGCCGGCCTCTCGGGTGCACAGCGAGAACAGCTCTTCGCGATGCTCCTCGAACTGGTCGGCCGCGCGATCGAGCAACCGCGCCCGGGCCGGTCCGCCAAGCGCATCCCACCGCCGCTGCGCCCCGTGAGCGGCCTTGGCAGCAGCATCGACATCGGCCAATGTGGCGTCCCTGATCTCACCCACGACATGCCTTGGATCGAACGGCGCAACGACCGTGCGGGGTGCTGTCCCCTGCCCCACCGTCGGTGCACCGGACCAGTGCCGTTTGCCGAGGAAATTGACCGTGTCCGAGCGTGTTGCCATGACCAGCGGATCCGACAGGTCGCAGCCGGCACTATTGCGCCGTCCGGGCCCGAAGATGGCGTCGGGCAAGGGGATCGCCGGGTTGCGCCGGATCGCCAGCGCCGACAGCTCGGCCACCGGGTCACGGACCAGCGCGTCGAGCGGCACCTGCTCGTCGGCGATACGATTGACGAAGCTGGAATTGGCGCCGTTCTCGAGCAGCCGTCGGACGAGATAGGCGAGCAGCTCCTTGTGGCTCCCGACCGGCGCATAGATGCGCACCGGGGTCTGTGGCTCGCCACGCTCGCGCTCGAGCCGGGCGAGTTCCTCGTACAGCCCCTCGCCCATGCCATGGAGCCGCTGGAACTCGATCGGCGTTCCTTCGGCCAGCGCCTTTACCGCGCCGATCGTATTGGCGTTGTGGGTCGCGAAGGCCGAATAGATTACGTCATCCGCCGCAAGCATCGCCTTGGCGCAGGCGAGGTAGGACACATCGGTCGCGACCTTGCGCGTGAACACCGGATAATCGCTGAAGCCCGCAACCTGCGCCGCCTTGATCTCGCTGTCCCAATAGGCGCCCTTGACGAGGCGGACCATAAGACGCCGGCGATGCTTGCGGCCGAGTTCGGCAACCCAGTCGACCAGCGGAACGGCGCGTTTGCTATAGGCTTGAAGTGCGAGCCCGAACCCGCCCCAGCCATTGGTGAACAGCGCGTCATCGGCCGCAATCGCCTCGATCAGGTCAAGCGACAGCTCGAGCCGATCGGCCTCCTCGGCATCGATCGTGAGGTGCACATCGGCAGCGCTGGCAACTGCGGCAAGTTCGCGGAGAACCGGCAGGATTGCTGCCTTGGCGTCCTCGGCATGGGTATACTCATAACGCGGGTGGAGCGCCGACAGCTTGACAGAAATCCCGGGCGACTTGCGAAATTCGCCCTCCGCGGCCGCCGCGATCCGGGCCAGCGCACCGCGATAAGACTGGGCGTAGCGCGCGGCATCCTCGTGCGTCCGCGCCGCCTCGCCGAGCATGTCGAAGCTGTGGCTGATCCCTCTGACCTGCTCGGGCCGGGCATTGGCTAGCGCCTCGTCGATCGTGCGCCCGAACACAAATTGGCCGCCAAGGATCTTCATGCCCTGCGCCACCGCCGTGCGAATGACCGGTTCGCCCAGCCGCCCGACTGCGCGTCCCAGCGACGCACGCCACCCCTCGCTGCGGTCATTCGCGCCGTCGAGCACCTTGCCCGTCAGTAGCAATGAAATCGTCGCGGCGTTGACGAAGGTCGAACGGGTCCCGCCTAGCTTCTCCGCCCAGTCCGGCCCAGACAATTTGTCGTGAATCAGGTCGTCGGCAGTGCCGGCGTCGGGGATCCTCAGCAGCGCCTCGGCGAGGCACATCAGCGCCACCCCCTCGTCGCTGCCCAGGTCATAGGCATGCATAAAGGCATCCAGCCCGGCCGGCTTGTGCGCCCGCACCCGCTCGACCAGCGTCCGTGCAATCGCGGTCGCCACGGGCGCGGCCGAGACGGGCAATCGCGCCTGCTCGATCCGCTCGGCGATCAGCCGTTCTTCGTCAGGCCGATACGCTGCCCGAATTTTGCTTCGATCGATCATCGGCGCCCGCCTAGACGAGCGCGCCGTGGCAATGCTTATACTTGCGCCCCGACCCGCACGGGCAGGGCGAATTGCGACTTTCCGGCTCGGCAAAGGGCGCCGAGGCTCCATCCGCGTTGAGCGGCCCGTCTGGCATCGTCGGCAACGGTGATTGGAGTGGCGGCAGGCTCGACATAAGCGTCCCCGTCCCGGCATCGATGTCATAGCTGTTATCGTCGCCCGACAAGGGGTCGATATGACTGGTGATGAAGTCGGGCAGCTCCATCGGCGCGGGCTCGACATTGATCTGGGCGCGCATCAGGACGCGGGTGACGTCCTCGCGGATCGCAATCAGCAGCCGTTCGAACAACAGGAACGCCTCCTGCTTATATTCGTCGATCGGCTTCTTCTGGGCATAGCTGCGCAGGTGGATGACCTGGCGAAGCGCATCGAGCGTCGCCAAATGCTCCTTCCAGAAATGATCGAGCGTCTGGATCAGGATGCTCTTTTCGACCTGAATCCAGTGGTCGCTCTCGACCGCGCCGACCTTGGTCTCCATGATCTGGTCGGCACCGGCCTGAATCCGCTCGGCGATCATGTCGGGCTCGACTGATTCTTCCTGGAGCCAGGCGTCGATCGGCGGGGTGAGACCAAGAACTGCCTCGACACTATCCTTGAGGCCGCCAAGGTCCCATTGCTCGGGATAACTTCCCGGCGGGCAATGGGCGGCGACGATCGACGATATTGTCTCGGCGCGCATGTCGGTGACAACGTCGCTGACGTGATCCGAATCCATGATGTCGGCGCGCTGCTCGTAGATCACCTTGCGCTGATCATTCATGACGTCATCGAATTCGACGACCTGCTTACGGATGTCGTAATTGCGCGCCTCGACCTTTTTCTGCGCAGTTTCGATGGCCTTGGAAATCCACGGCGAAACGATTGCCTCGCCGTCCTCGAGATTTTTGTTCATCAGCCGTGCGAACATCGTCTGCGGGCCGAAGATGCGCAAAAGGTCGTCATCGAGGCTGAGGTAAAAGCGCGACAGGCCGGGATCGCCTTGGCGCCCCGAACGACCGCGGAGCTGGTTATCGATGCGGCGGCTCTCGTGGCGCTCGGTGCCGAGCACGAACAGTCCACCGACCGCCAGTACGCGCGCCTTCTGCTCGGCAACTTCGGCCTTGATGCGGGTGATCGCGGCGTCGCGCTCGGGGCCTTCGGCCATCTCCTTGAGCTCGTCTTCGGTGCGGAATTCGACATTGCCGCCAAGCTGGATGTCGGTCCCGCGTCCGGCCATGTTGGTCGCGATGGTCACCGCGCCCATCGATCCGGCCTGCGCCACAATATGCGCCTCGCTCTCGTGGAAGCGGGCGTTGAGCACTTCATGCTGTATACCGCGTTCATTCAAAAATTCAGACAGCATTTCCGACTTCTCGATCGACACGGTGCCGACCAGGACGGGTTGTCCCTTTTCCTTGCGCTTGGCGATCTCGTCGGCGATGGCGGCGAACTTGTCGGTGATATTCTTGTAGAATTCGTCGTCCTCGTCGACCCGCTGGACATCGACATTGGTCGGAATGGACACGACGTTCATCTTGTAGATATCGAAAAATTCGGGTGCTTCGGTCAGCGCGGTTCCGGTCATCCCCGACAGCTTGGGATACATGCGGAAGAAATTCTGGAAGGTGATCGATGCGAGCGTCTGGTTCTCGGGCTCGATCGCCACGCCTTCCTTGGCCTCGACCGCCTGGTGAAGCCCGTCCGACCAGCGTCGTCCGTCCATCATTCGGCCAGTGAACTCGTCGATGATGATGACCTTCTCGTCCTTGACGATATAGTCGATGTCGCGCTTGAACATCTTGTTGGCCTTGAGCGCCTGGTTAAGGTGATGGACCACCTGCGTGTTCATCACATCATAGAGGTTCTGCCCCTCGATGTGCCCGCCTCCCTCAAGCATCCGCTCGGCCTTTTCGGTGCCTTCCTCGGTCAGCACGATCGACTTTTGCTTCTCGTCGAGTTCGTAATCGGCCTCGACGAAAGTCTTCACGATTGCATCAGTGCTCATGTAGAGCTCGGACTTGTCGTCGGTCGGTCCGGAAATGATCAGCGGGGTGCGGGCTTCGTCGATCAGGATTGAATCGACCTCGTCGACGATCGCGAAATTGAACGGCCGCTGGACCATCTGCTCGCGGCTATATTTCATATTGTCGCGCAGGTAATCGAAGCCAAGTTCGTTGTTGGTGCCATAGGTGATGTCGCTGTCGTAAGCGGCCTTGCGCTCTTCATCCGACAGGTTGGGGATGATCACGCCCACGGTCAGGCCAAGGAAGCGATGGACCTGGCCCATCCATTCTGAATCGCGCTTGGCGAGATAGTCGTTGACCGTAACGACATGGGAGCCTTTGCCGGGGAGCGCGTTCAAGTAGGATGCGAGCGTCGCGACGAGCGTCTTGCCTTCGCCGGTGCGCATTTCGGCGATCTCGCCGCGGTGAAGCGTGATGCCGCCAATCATCTGCACGTCATAGTGGCGCTGGCCGAGCGCGCGCTTGGCGGCCTCCCGCACCGTGGCAAAGGCTTCGGCCAGGAGGTCGTCGAGCGTCTCGCCATTGGCCAGCCGTTCGCGAAAGCGCAGCGTCTGGTTCCGCAACTGCTCGTCGCTCATCGCCGATATCGTCGGCTCGAAGCCGTTGATCGCGTCGACGGTCTTGCCCATCCCGCGGACGTAGCGGTCGTTCGACGATCCAAAGATATTCTTGGCAAGGGCGGAAAACATAGACTTCCTCTGGGAGACGCGGGTGCTCGGTCGCGGTCGGGCGTGACAAATCGCTCGCCCAATCAAGGCGAAACGCAAGAGCCGGGGATGTAGGGTTGGCCCCCGCCTTAGTCAATTCGGGCGGGGGCCGCCGTGGCTTAAAGTTGGGCTTCGATCCACTGCTGGATCTGGCTGCGCGGCGCTGCGCCGACCTTGGTCGCGACCGGCTCGCCATTCTTGAACAGCAGCATCGTGGGAATTCCGCGGACGCCATATTTGCCCGGGGTCTCGGGGTTCTCGTCGATGTTGACCTTGACGATCTGCAGCTTGTCACCGAGCGCACTCGAAATTTCCTCGAGTGCAGGAGCGATCATTTTGCACGGGCCGCACCATTCGGCCCAGAAGTCGACCAGCACGGGGGTCGATGATTGAAGCACGTCGGTCGCGAAGCTCTGGTCGGTGACGGCTTTGGTAGCCATGGCTAATACACTCCAAATCTGGGGTTGGGCCCGCATATGGGGATCATTGCCCCGCCACTCAACCGGCAAGCGGCACGAGGCTAGGGATCGCGGTGTAGAGCAGGGCGGCTTCGATGCGGTGGTTGGGGAAAATGACGGCCAGTGCATCGCGGTAGGCGGCGAGTTGAAGCGACGCGCTTGGAGACGGTGCCCCGGTCTTGAAATCAATCACTCGGACGAGGCCTTCGGAAACCAGCAAGCGATCGACGGTTCCGGAAATTACCCTGCCATCAGAGAGGGTTGCGGCGATCGGGGCTTCGGCGAGCGAGGTCGGGCCGAACAGGTTTTCGAAGCGCGGATCGTCGATGATTTCGAGCGCAGAATGTACCATTTCTTCGCGCGCTAAACTGTCATCGATTCCTGAGCGGGTGAGCCAGGCTAGCGCGGCCGTTCGGCGGTCGGCCGAGGGGGTTTGGGGCAGACGTTCGAACAGGCCGTGGAGCAGAGTGCCACGGCGAGCAGCGGCAATCTGGGCCGGGCTTGGCGGCGGGGCGACGTCGCGGTCCTCGCCCAGCGACGACGGCGCGAGCGGACGGACCGGACGCGGTTCGGGGGGGGCTTCGGCGCGGAGCCAGTCAGGCTCGGGAACCGGTGGGATGACTGGGGCGGATCGCGACTTGCTCGCTAGCCCGATCGCGCGATTGGTGCGGTGGATCAGCCGGCCGCGATCGTCGGGTTCGACCCCCAGCCCGATCAGGGCGCGACCGACGCGGACGTGCCAGCTGTCGTCGGCAAGTTTCCTTGGCATCGCGCCGGAAATGATCAGCCGCTCCGCAGCGCGGGTCAGCGCGACGTAGAGCAGGCGCCAATGCTCCTGAAGGTCTCGCGCCTTCGACTCTGCGGCGATCGCCGTGAAGGGATCGAGCATTTCGGCGGCGGTGGGGCGGACAACCGGAACCGCGCCGTCATCAAGGGGCAGGTCGATGAATCGAGAGCGGCCCATGTTGGCGGGGTCGGCGGTCGCGTCGGCCAGGATCACCACCGGTGCCTCAAGCCCCTTGGCGCCGTGGACGGTCATGACGCGAACGGCGTTGGTTGGCGCCGAGGCGTCGCGCTTGACCTCGATGTCGCCCGCTTCGAACCAGGCGAGGAAGCGGTCGAGCGAAGCGATTTCGGTCCGTTCAAATTCGAGCGCGGCGGCGACCAGCTCGTCGATCGGGTCACGCGCCGCTTCGCCGAGCCGTGCCAGCAAGGACCGGCGGCCATCGAGCGGCCCCGACAGGATCGTCTCAAGATAGCGCGCCGGGGTGACGAAATCGGCCATTCGGAGGAGATCGGCAAGCGCGGCCACGGTCGTGGCGGCGGTTGGGTCGTCGCGCCCTGCGTCCTGCAACGCGCTCCACAGGGACTGGCGCTCGCCACGCGGCTGGGCGAGGTCATACAGCCTCTGCTGGTCCCACCCCATCAGCGGCGACACGAGCAGCCCGGCAAGGTTGAGGTCGTCGAGCGGCTGGACCGCGAAGCGCACTGCGGCAACGAGATCCTGCACAGCCAGCGGCTTGTGGAGGTGAAGCCGATCGATCCCCGCCACCGGCACGCCGGCGCTGAACAGCCGGGCGACCAGCAATGACGTCAAATCCTTGCGGCTGCGGACGAGGATCATAATGTCGCCGGCGCACAATGGCCGCTTGGTCGACGACATTAGCGGCGCCTCGTCGAGCAGCGCCTTCACTTCCCCGGCAAGGTGGGTGGCATAGGCCCGGTCCGCATCGCTGATCCAGCCTTCCTCGCCGTCGGCATCGTCATCGGACTCGCCGACTTCGAAGGCCGGCCAATGGTCGACCTGGCCCGGCCAGCGGTCGTGGGCCGCGCGATGGAGGTTGGGCCGGTCGTCGAGCCCCATCTGGTCGTGGCCCACTTCACGGATGACGGCATCGACCAGTTCGAGGATCGCGGGGGCCGAACGGAAGCTGGCGTCGATCGACAGGTCGCGAAATTCGCGCGCCAAGCGCGGGCCGCCGCTGTCAGCCTGATCTTCCGCCTCGATCAGCAGCGATGCGCGGTACCGGACGCTGTCGCGCATTCGGCCGAATTCGGCGGGGTCGGTGCCCTGGAAACCATAGATGGCCTGCTTGAAATCGCCGACCATGAACAAGGTCCGCCAGCGCTGTTCGGCCTCGCTGGCGCCGGAAAAAAACTCACCCGCCAACGCATCGACGATCTGCCACTGGTCCCGATTGGAATCCTGCGCTTCGTCGACGAGAATATGGTCGGTCCGGCGATCAAGCTTGTAGCGCACCCATTCGCCCATCCCTTCGCGTTCGAACAGGGTGCGGGTCCAGCGGATGAGGTCATCGAAATCGGCGACCCCGGCAGCGCGCTTGGCGGCGGTGTAGGCGGTGGCGAAGGCGGCCCCGGCACGAAGACCGGCGGCCTGGACCGCGACAAGTTCGGCAGCGCGGCGGAAGCCGAGCAGTTCGCTGTGCCACTCGTGAAATTCAACGACGAGAGTCTCGTAGTCGGGTTCGGCAGCAATCTGCTTGGGCGAGACCTTGCACGGCTCACCCTTTTGAGTAACGATATTTTTGTTCAGCTTGTCAAGTGTTTGTGCCCTATCATTCATCTCGCTTGCGAGCCAGTTGGTGAGATTAGCGACAATCTCATTGGCTTTGGCGAGACCCCAAGCGCGGTTCGCGGCGATCAGCCGGTCGAACAGGCCGGTGTCGATGAAGTCATCGCCACAACGCTCGACGATTAGCTGCTCGATATCCCCTTCGGGCAAGCCGACGGCAGCGCGAAGCATGGGCTCGGCCGCCGCAGGATCGCGCGCCGTGATCGCCGGGGCGTGGGCGCAGCGCATCAGATATTTGACGGTATCTTCTTCGCCCAGGCGCATCGACAGCCGGGCGATGTCGGCGCCCAGCGTGCTCGTCGGATCGTGTTCGGCAGCGGTCAGGAGATCGGCCAGCGTGCGGGTGGCAAGCTCACTTTCCGCGCGACCCTCGATTGGCTGGAAGCCGGGGCTGATCCCGGCCTCGGCAGGGAAGCTGGCGAGCAGGGTCTGGGCGAAGGCGTGGATGGTTTGGATTCGCAGCCCGCCCGGCGTTTCGAGGACGCGCGCGAACAGGCGGCGAGCGCGCTGCAAGGCGGGCGGATCGTTGGCCTCGCCCAGCGCGAACAATTCATGGCTCAGTCGATTGTCGGGTAGCCGGACCCACGCGGCGAGCCGGTCACCGATGCGGTTGGCCATCTCGGCTGCGCCGGCCTTGGTGAAGGTCAGGCACAGGATCGCTCCCGGGCCGACGCCCTGGAGCAGCAGGCGAAGCACGCGCGCGGTGAGGACCTGGGTCTTGCCGGTTCCGGCCGAGGCCGACAGCGCGGCATGGGCGACGGGGTCGGCCGCCGCCGCCTGATCGCCCTCAAGGCGCGGAAAAGGGGTAAAACGACGCGGCATGGGAATGAGACTAGCAACTTCCCCTGCCCGGCGGATAGCCTTAGAGTATCGCAAAATCGTTTCAGGAGCAGTTATGGCCGTCAAGGACGACAATGAGAGCGAGCGCAATTCGACCCTGTTGAAGGCGGGATTTGCCGCCGGGATCGGGTCGGCGGCGATTGCTGCAGCGCTGCTCTATGTCACACGCGCCAAAAAAGCGAAGAAGGCCAAGGGATCGCCGCCGCCGACCGATTGAGCGGCTAGTTGCGGCCGTACCATTCCTCGAGCCGCATCAGCTGGTCGTAATCCTCGTACGGCGCATAGGCGGGGTTGAGCTTGGCGGTGAAGGGCTCGTTACCGGTCAGCCATCGTGCAGCAGCAATAGTGAACTGGCGTTCGGCGCGTTCGAGGAAGGCTTCGGCACCAAGCTTGTCATCGGGCGTGCTGCGCCGGCCGAATGTGTCCTTATTCTTGGCGAGCGACCAATATTCATGGGCGCGGGGTTCACCGGCGATCTTGTCGAAGCCCCCTGCGCGGGCAATCAGGCCGAGCAGGCCGAGTTGCAGCGCGAAGCCTGCATCGACGGCCTTGCGCGGTGGTGCCTTGCCGGTCTTGTAGTCGATGATCGCCAGCCCGCCGTCAGGGAGCAGGTCGATGCGGTCGACCTTGCCGAACAATCTGACCCCGGCGATGTCGGTCTCGCCCCAGATCTCGGCGGCTTTGGGGCGGCGGCCGGCGGCCTGGAGCTTCTCCTCCTCCTCCGCAATCCATTTGATCGCCTCGATCAGCCGGGGTTGCCACAGCGCGCGCAGCATCGGGTGGATCGCGTCGCCCTCGACCAGCGCCTGCGCCCTGGCGAGGAGGGTCGAGGGGTTGCAGTCATCTTGCTTCTGCCACTCCTCGAGGATGTTGTGGACCGCCGTCCCCTTCCACGCCGCGCTATGGTCGGCGTCGAGTGGGTCGAGCGGGCGGAGGCGGAGGATCGCCTTGGCGTAGAAGGCGAAGGGATCGGCCTGGAGCCGGTCGAGATCGGTCACCGCGATCCGCGTCGGGCGCGCAGCGAGCGGCGGACGCGGCGCTGGCTGGTCGACCGGGGTCGGCGGGCCCGTGGGGCGATCGATCGCGGCGGCGAGCCGCTCCAGCCGGTGATCGCGGGCGATGCCCCCGGTCATCGCCTGGAGCCTGAGCCACAGCCGTGACGGGACCGTCGGCGAACGGCCATCGCGGCGGGCGCGGGTGATCAGCACGCGCGGGGCGCCGAGCGCGCTGGCGAAGTCATGCGCGGCAAGCCCGGTGACGACGTCGAGCGTCGGCAGCCCGAGATTGGCGCGGATGCGTGGGGCGAGCCACGGGTCGGGGCTGGAATCGGCGGGCCAGCTGCCCTCGTTAAGCCCGGCAAGGATCATCAGGTCGGACTGCTGGAGCCGGGCTTCGAGCAGGCCGAGGATCTGGATCCGGGGATGACCGCCGAAGGGTGGTCGGACGGGGCGATCGTCGAGCAGCTGGCGAAGCAGCGGGACGGCGTCGGAAGGCGTGATCGGGGTGAAGGCGGCGCCGGGAGCGGCCTCGATCTCGGCAAGGAGTTCGGCGGCGAGGCGGCCAGCGGGGCCACGCCACGCGGCATCGCCGGCGAGCGACGACGCGCACTCACGAAGCCGCGCGGCGAGGATTGCGAGGGTCGTGGCGCCGTCGAACAGGGCGGTGAGCGGAGCGACGCGCGGGCGAAGCGCGCTCCATGCCGCCTCGACCTGAGCGATTGGCGGGGTCTTGCGCGGTTGAGCGAGATGATCGTCGAGTCCGGGTAGGCCAGCGGCGGGACGGGGCCCGCGAAGCGCGAGGTCGAGGGTGCGGACCTGGTCGAGCCAAGCGGCGCGCTCTGCCCCCTCCCCGCCGACCAATGGGTGTTTGAGCAAGGCAAGCAAGGCGACCGGGGCGAGCTGCTCGGCGGCGGCGGCGGTGAGGCCAAGGAGCAGCGTGCCGGGTGCAGCCTGCGACAAGGGCGTGCCTGCGCTGTCGTCGGCGGCGATGCCCCAGCGAAGCAGGATCGACGAGACGCGCGAGGCCAGCGCGCGGTCAGGGGTGACGAGAGCAGCCGTCTGGCCGGGGATCTCGAGCGCCTCGCGGAGGGCGACGGCAATGGTCATCGCCTCGCTGGCGGGGTCGGCGAGTTCGGCGGCGCGGATCCCGGTCAGGCGCCGCTCGCGCGGGGGTAAGGCCGACCATTTTTCGGAGAAATCAGCCGCGGTCATGGCATGCATCACCGCACGGCTCCGAACGGCAGAGGATGCGGCGCGACCGGCGCTGCGCCAGCGCTGGACTTCGGATCGCGCGACCCCGACGAGATCGAGCAGCGCTTTGAGATGATATTGCGGGTGAGTGACGTCACCGGCGCGGTCGTCGTGCGGGCCGAGCGCATCCCATTCCTCGTCGGGCATGGCGTCGGCGAGCGCGAGTGCGGGCAGGACCAGGGCGCCCTCGGGTAGGCGTGCGACCCGGGCGAGCAGCGCCGCGACGGCGGGGGCGGTGGTGGCGATTCCGGCGGCGATGGTGAAGCCGGGCGGTGGCGAGACGCTCCAGCGGTCGGCAGTCGCGCGAAGCATCAAGTTGCGGCGCGTGGCGAGGTCGATTGCGCCGCGTGCCGCGAGGATGGCAGGCCAGCGGTCGAGGATCGCGCGAAGGCGGCTCAGCGAGTCCTGCCAGTGGTTGGCCAGTTCGGGGGCGTCATTGGCTGCTTCGACAAGACGCGCCGGTTCGACCTCGGCGATGATCAGCTGATCGAGGGTTCGGGCGAGGTCGGCGGCGAGGCGGAGGCTTTCTGCAGCGCTCTCGCCGAGCTCGCGGACGAGATTTGCCAAGGTCAGCAGCCTGTCGAGTGGGTCGACGGCGGGCGGAAGCGACGTCTCGAGCGGGTCGAGCGCGGCGCCGATACGATCGGCCAGCTCGGGATCGCCGATCGGGATCAGGCGGGGCAAGACGAGGCCGTTGCCGCTGGCGCGAACGAACGCCTCGGTCACGGTACGGACGGCGCGGTTGGTGGGGAGCAGGATGCGGCCACGCGCGAGCGCCAGCGGCTCGTCGCCGAACCGCGCAATCAGCCCGGCGGCGAGCGCATCGGCAAAGCTGCGATGCGCCGGGATGGTAAAGACCAGCGGATCCCCCGGAACCCTGCGTTCGGGCCAGGCCTCGAGCCGGGTTTCAGACTTGGGCAAGCGCATCCTCGGTCGCGCGAATGGCGGGCGGCGAACCGACGTCGAACCACAGGCCCTGGTGGACGGCACCATAAAGGCGACCTGCGGCGATGGCGCGATCCCACAGGATGTTGGTCGAAAAGGGCCCCTCTGGCGCGCCTTCGAGCAGGCATTTCGCCATGATCTGGATGCCGGTAAAGACAAACGGGGCGATGCGCGCCTTGCCGCGGCGGCGAAGGCGGCCCGCTGGGTCCATGTGGAAATCGCCCAGCCCGCCATGATTGCCGGCGCGGGCGTGGGGCACGAGCAGCAGCAGCGCGTCCATCTTGCTCGCATCCCACTGCGAGGCGAGCAGGCGCAGCGTGTCGGCCGGGCCGTCGACCCACAAATTGTCGCTGTTGACCGCGAAAAAGGGATCGCAGTCGATCAGCGGCGCCGCCTTGACCAGCCCGCCGCCGGTCTCGAGCAGTTGCGCGCGCTCGTCGGAAATCGCGATGTCGAGATCGGTGCGGCCGCGCAGATGGGCTTCGAGCGCGTCGGGCAGATAGTGGACGTTGACGACGGCGCGCTCAACCCCGGCCGCGCGGAGGCGGTCAAGGACATGGTCGAGCAATGGCTTGCCGGCGACTTCGACCAGAGGCTTGGGCCGGGTCGCGGTCAGCGGGCGCATTCGCTTGCCCAGGCCAGCGGCCATGACCATTGCGGTGCGCGGAACGTCGGTCGCGATCTTTGCGCGGACCGAGAGTGCGCGAGTCATGCCCACGCCTCGGGACGACGCTTCTCGGGCGGAACGTTCGTGTCGAACCAGGCGCGCAAGGCGGCAAGGCCGGGGTGCGACAGGTCGCGTTCGAGCAGGCCCCACATGCGTGTCTGAAACTCCATGTAATGCGGCTTTCCGTCGCGCTTCCACAGGCGGGTGAAGACCCCGATGATACGGGTGTTTCGCTGTGCGGCGAGCGCCCAGTAGGCGGCTTCGAACCGATCATCGGCGCCAGTAGCGGCGGTATAGCGGTCGATCATCTGGCGCTCGATTTGGGGCGAAACGTCGCGGCGGGCGTCTTCGAGTACCGAGCACAGGTCATAGGCAGGGTGACCGGCCAGCGCGTCCTGGAAATCGAGCAGGCCGAAATGGGCGATGCCTTCGCGCCCATCGAGCAGCATGATGTTCTCGGCATGGTAATCGCGAAGCACGGTGACGGGGCCGAGGCCGTCCGCGGCGATGGGGGCGAGCGCGTCGTGCCACAGCTGGCGGAACTCCTCGCGATCGATGTTGAGGCCGGTTGCAAGGGCGTACCAGTCGGGGAACAGCATGAGCTCGTCGAGCCACTGGTCGAGCCCGTGGGGCTTGAGGCCGGGCATTGGCGCACGGTCATGCAGATGAACGAGGACGTCGGTCGCGAGGGCATAGAGTGCGCCCTCGCGATGGGGCGCCGCGTCGAGCGTCTCGCGCAGCCTGGAGTCCCCGAAATCGCCGAGCAGGAGGAGTCCGGCGTCGAGGTCGCGGGCGAGGATCGGCGGAGGGGTCAGCCCGGCCTCGCCCAGCCAGTCGGCAACTGCCGCGAACGGGCGCGGATCCTCATGCGGCGGGGGCGCGTCCATCAGCACCGCGGTGCGGCCTTCGTCGACGATGCGGAAGTAACGGCGGAACGAGGCGTCCCCGGCGAGCGGCAGGATGCGCGCCCCGCCCCAGCCGTTTGCGGCGAGGAAAGCAGGGGCACCCGGGGGCGGAATCATGGGTGAGACTGGGGCAGCGGCCATCGCCCTTCCCATGACGGCGGGACCTTGGCTGTCAAGCGCCGCGCGGCGTTATCGATCGGTTCAAGCGACAGGCCGAGCGCGTGGGGCCATGCGCCGGGCGCGCGCTCGGGCCATTCGACCAGCAGCGCGCCATGGTCGAGGATTTCGTCTAGGCCGAGTTCGGGGAGTTCGGACGGATCTTCGATGCGATAAAGATCGGCGTGCCACACCGGCAGCGACAGGTCGTCGTAGGGCACGACCAGCGCGAAACTGGGGCTCGGCACGTCACGGCTTTCCCCGAGCGCGAGCAGCAGGGCGCGGGCCAGCGTGGTCTTGCCGGCGCCGAGCGGGCCGGTCAGCGTCACGACGTCACCCGGACGAAGCGCGGCGGCGAGCGCGGCGCCGAATGACTGGGTCGCGGCTTCATCGGGCAGGATCATTTGGCGGGCATCATTTAGCGGGGCCGGGGGCGGCCTCACGCGGCTGAGGCTTGCGCGGGATGGTCAGGGTGACCGCGGTCCCCTGCCCCGGTTCGGAGACTAGCTCGACCGATCCGCCATGCGCCTCGATGAACTGGCGGGTCAGCGGCAGGCCGAGCCCGAGCGCCGCCTCGCCCCGCGCGCCCCCGCCGATGCGGTGGAAGCGCGAGAAGACCCGCGCCTGGTCCTCCGCATCGATCCCCGGGCCATTGTCGGCGATGGTGACGATCGCGTCATGCTCATTGCCACCAGCGCGGAAGCTGATGTGGCCGCCGCGCTCGGTATAGACGACGGCGTTGCGCAGGACATGCTCCAGGCTTTCGCGAAGTCGCCGTGCATCGCCGACGACGATTCCGGTCGAGGGCTCGATCGAGACGTCGATGGTCTGGCCATTGTCGGCGACGCGCGACTGGATCGTTTCGATCGCGGCGCGGCACAGCCCGGCAAGGTCGACCCGCTCGGTCTCGATCGCGACTCCGCTGGTGTCGCCCTGGGTCAGGTCGAGAACGTCGTTGATGAGTTTCGACAATCGCTCGACCGACTGGAGGATGGCGGCGACATAATCCGATGCGGCCGGCGCGAGCTTGCCAGCATAACCCGCCGCCAGCATTTCGGCGAACCCACCGATCGAGGTCAGCGGGGTGCGCAGTTCATAGCTCATGTTGGCGACGAAATCGGTCTTCACCCGGTCGGCCTCCTCGAGCGCAGTGGTGCGTTCGCGCAAAGCTTCCTCGATGCGGGTCGAATCGGTGACGTCGACCATGGTGAAGAGGGCATTGCCGTCGGGCAGCGGGACGGCGGCCATTTCGAAGTGGCGGCCGTCGGTCAGCGACACCCGCCCGCCGCCCTGCCGCCGCCCCGATGTCGCCGCGCGGACCAGTTCGCGGATGGTCGCGGCAAGCGTCGGGTTGGTCAGCTTCTTGGCCAGCGCGGGGACGAGATCGTCGACTCGGGGATGCTCGCCGAGCCAAGTCTCGTCGAGTTCCCACAACGAGCAAAAGCGGCGGTTCCACAGGTAAAGGCGGCCATCACCGGCGAAGACGCTGATCGCCTCGAACAGATTGTCGAACGTCGCCGAGCGGACGCGCAGCAGCGTGTCGCGGGCTGAAGCGAGGCGGACCTGTTCTGTGCGATCTTCCAGGATCAGGCGCAGCCCGCCGTCGGGCAAGGGCTGTCCGACGACGCGTAAATGGTCACCGTTGGTGAGGATCCAGTCCTCCTCGATCATCTCGTCGGGCGAGGTGAACCAGCCGCGGCGCTCCTCCTTCCACTGCGGGAAGTCGCGCACTTCTGGGGTGCGGTTCTTCTCGCGCATCCGTTCGAGCAGGCGGTCGAATTCGGGGGCGTCGCCAAGCCAGTCGGCGTCGATCTGGGTCATGATCGAGAAGGGCTGGTTGAAGAAACTCAAATGGCGGTCGGCATCGAACTGAGCGGTCCCGGCGGTCATCCGGTCGGCGAGGTCGCGCTGTGACTGGATGTTGCGGGCAAGTTCGAACTGCGCGTCCTCAAGCTCCTGAATGTCGACCGCGAACCCCGCCACCGCGCCCGTAGCGAGCGGCACGTCGACGAGGCGGAGCATGCGCCGCTCGCCGCCGATAATCGCGGGCATGTTGCGCGACGAGGGCTTGCCCTCGCTGACGGCGAGTTTCGCACCCTCGACTGCGGCAGCGGGTTCAATCAGCTCGGTCCCCCGGGCAATGACGTCGGCGGCGTCCTGGCCCTCGACCGCGTGGACATAGGCGGTGTTGACCAAGCCGAGGCGATGGTCGGGGCCGCGATACCACATCGGAAAGGGTGCGCTTTCGATGAGGTGGGTTAACGCATCGAGCGCGCTTTCGGTCTGCGCGAGGCGGCGAGCAAGCCCGGCGCGCTGGGTGAAATCGGCAGTGGCGTCACTCAGCCACAGCAGGGTGGCGCCAGGAGGCAGCGGCGCCGGTGCCGGCCCGCCGCGAACGTCGAACACGCGGTCCGACCCGGCGGCGCGAACGCGGGCGTGGAGCGGCTGGGCGGCGAGCCCGCTGCTTCGCAATGACTGGTCGAGTTCGGCGAGATCGGCGGGGTGGATGCCCGACGCATCGCCACCCAGATCGTCGAACCGGGCCGGCTCGCGGTCGAAGCCAAAGTCGCGCATCAGCTGGGGATCCAGCTCGATGCGCCGGTCGGCATGGACCAGCAACGGCCGCGCCGGGGTACGGGCCAGCAGCGCCGAACTGGTCCGCGCAGCGGCGATGACGGCATTGGCGCGGGCAATGCGGCGACCGGCAAACAGGGTCAGCGCGATCGCAATCGCCAGCCACGCGAACGACATCAGGACGAGGATTGTGGTGGTGCCCCCGGAATCGTTCATCTGGCGGTGGCCCCACGCTTCATGGCCGAGTCATAGGGCGGCCCCGGCCAAAGCAAAAGGGCGGAAGCCAAAGCCCCCGCCCGAATTTCTGCCAATCTCTTCGACGCGCCTAGCTTTTGCCGCCAAGCTTGAGGCGCACACCGGTGTAGAAGAACCGGCCTAGCGAATTGACCGGATAGGTACTGGTGCCGATGTCGGGCTTTTGGTTCAGCACATTGTTCACACCACCATAAAATTCGAACTTCTTGGCTACATCGACTTTGGCATAGAGGTCGTGTTGCCAATGCTCCTTGTAAAATAGATATTCGGGCGCGACGACGTCCGGGTTGGCGGCTGTGGTCTGGTTCGAGAAGCGCGACGTTTTCGAGAAATACAACAGTCCGTAGTTGAATGTGAAGCGGCCAATATTCCAGGTGAGGTCGGAGTTCAGGGTGTACTTCGGTGCATAAGCCTCGCCGCGGGTGTTCGTTGCGTCGGCCCCGGGGGTACCGACGAATTCGAGCCGCTTGAGGTAGTTGCCGATCATGTTGAGCGAGAAGGTCCCCGCCCGCGCCGTGCGCAGGCGATAGTTGAGGTTGAGATCGACGCCCGCGGTCCGGAACTGGGCAACATTTTGCGGCGCAACGGTGAAACTGACAATATTGCCGGGATCGGCAGTTCCCGTCGTGCCGCTTTGACGGACAATAGCATTGCAGAACGCATTGTTCAGCGTTGGCTGGTCGACGCACAGGTCGGCAACCTGCTGGGCCGAGACGGTGTTGATCGCCTGCTTCAGGCGGATGTCGTAATAATCGACGCGTGCCGTGAAGCCCGAAAAGAAGCGCGGCTGAAGCACGATGCCGGCAGTCCAGGTCTTGGCGGTCTCGGCCTTGAGACCGGGATTGCCGCCGACAAAGCCGGGCAAGTTCGTCGATCGCGGATCGCGATAAGTCGCCGGGGTCGCTCCAAGCGAGTTGAGCAAGGCCGTGCAGTTGGCGGCGCGATAGGAAGTGCCGTTCTGCAACTGGTTGAGATTGCACGGATCGGTTATGAAGTTGAAGGTTTGCGACAGACCCGAAAACAGCTCGCCGATGTTGGGCGCGCGAACCGCGGTCGAATATGTTCCATTGAAGGTGATATCACGCACGGGTGACCAGCTGCCATCGAACTTGTAGGCCTTGGTGTGTCCGATTGTCGAATAATCAGACAGCCGAAGAGCGGCGCCGAATTCAAGATTATGCGCGAACGGCAGGTCCTTGAGGAGCGGGGCGCGAAGCTCTGCAAAAGCCTCCTTGACGTCGAACTTGCCGCCGTCGGCTGAAAGCGCATTGCCAAAGGTGTAGCCCTTCGCAGCCAGCGGGTCAGGCACGAAGCTGCTCTTTTCCTTGCGATATTCGGCGCCGAGCGCGAAGCCTAGCTTACCCCCGCCGGGAAAGCTGAAATATTGGCCGAAGTCTCCAGCAAGGCTGCCTGACAGCACCTGCTGGGTGATTTTCGACCGGTCAGTCGTATCAGCGGTGACGAAGTCCAGCGCCGCAGCGCTTGGAGCGCCCTCGCCGAACAGGTTGAGCGGCACGCAGCTGCCCGGGGTAAAAGTCACGGGTGCGAATTTCCCCTCGACCCCTCCGCCGCGCGTATAGTTGTAAGGCTGATAGGGTGTTGCCGTCGGGTCCAGATTGATGCGGCAGGTGATCTGGCCATTGGGCCCGGTAACCGCGTCGATCGCAGCGTAGTAGCGGTCGGTCAGCACGTCGTTCACGTAATGATTGGTGACCTTGGTCTGGCCATAGACGTAGCTGACTTCGTAGTTGGCGTGGGCACCAAGGTCGCCGCGGGCACCGATCACGCCGCGCATCGTCTCGCGCTTGATGCTTTCGCCGCGCTGGCCGAAATCGAAATTGTCGCGATTGACGAGGACGTCATTGCCCGCAAGCGCCGTCGGGAGATAGGCATTGTCGCCCGGGATCAATAGATAATAGTCAAACGTCGGCTGCCCAAGCGAGAAGGACTTGTTACGGGCATATTTGCCCTCGGCGAACAGCGTCAGCGCTGGCGATACGTCGAAGTGGGTGATGACGTTGACGACATTGCGGCGGATCTTGGGAAGAAGGTCATTTGAATAGTCGGACACGAGCGTGGCGTTGCCGCCCTGCTGGTAGAAGTCGGGAACGAAGCGGCCAGAATCGAATGGCACCAGCTGCCCGCCATTTCCCACGAAGAAGTTGGGAAAGCCGTCGAAGTCCGTATCAATTCCGCCTTCGCGATTGGTGTCGAAATAGCGGACATTGTTGAGCGGCACATAGTCGGGAATGCCGTTGTTCGCCGGGCCGGTATAGCCCGGTTGATTCTCGGGATCGTCAGGGTTGAGATAGAAGCCGACGCGCTCGGTCCCGCTCAGCCGCTTGCGTGACCGCGAGTCTAAACGGTCCTCTTCGCCATGCTCGAACGCGATTGCGATATTGCCGCGATTGCCCGCAAAATTATGACCTGCCGTAACTGAGAACAGGCGCTGCCCGGCATCACCATATTGGCTAATGCCCGCTTGGGCGCGGGCAGTCAGGCCCTGAAAATTCTTCTTGAGAACGAAGTTGACCACACCGGTCACGCCGTCGGCGCCGTAGATGGCCGACGCACCACCGGTCAGGATGTCGACTCGCTCGACGAGATCGGTCGGGATGGTGTTGATGTCGACCGCTTGGCTGCCCGGTACTCCCGAGACATGGCGGCGGCCATCAACGAGAACCAGTGTCCGATCAGTCCCGAGATTTCGCAGATTCAGAAGATTAAGGCCGGTGTAGCCGATCCCGGCGCCGCTGCCGCTGTTCTGGTCTGACCCCGAAGAACCCTGAAGGGCGGGATAGCCGGTCAGGAAATCGGTCAGATTGGTGGTGCCCGACTCCTCGATTTGCTGCGCCCCGATCGAGATCACAGGATTTGGCGATGAGAAATCTGGACGGCGGATGCGCGACCCGGTGACGACGATTTCGGCGCCACTGGCAGCGGGCTCCGCCGCAAGCACGGTCGGCTGCGGCGCGTTAGCAACGGCCGAGGGAGTCGACGTCGGCTCGACCGGGGACGAATTGCTTGCCGGCGTAGTTTGGCCAAGGGCCGGAGACGTGAACGTCATCCCAGTCGCTAATGCAATCAATGAAACAGAAGCAATGGGGCGCATGTTCAAACTCCTCGATTACCGTATTTTCCACAGGGTAAACCAAAGGCAAGACTGAAGAAACACGGGAGATCAGAGCGGTTCGAATCTGATCTTCAGAGTGTTAATTTGGCCACATTCTTGATGTCCATGCGTCACGCTGCGCCAGTTTCCCCGACCAGCAGCCGCGGGTCGATGCCGACGGTCTTGAACGCGGCTTCCCACCGGCCGTCGGTCGGACTGTCGAACAGCAGCGCCGGAGATCCCGGCGCGGTCAGCCAGCCGTGGCGGGTCATTTCCTCGTCCAGCTGGCCCGGCCCCCAGCCGGCATAGCCGAGCGACACCTTCCACTTCGATGGGCCCCTGCCCTCGGCGATCGCGCGGAGGACGTCGATCGTGCCTGTCATTGCGCCGAAGCCTACCACCTGGATGGTGTCCTGACCGCCCCAATCGTCCGAATGGAGCACAAACCCGCGGCCGGGCTCGACTGGGCCGCCGTGAAGCACCGGCGCATCGGGCGCGCCGCGAGGATCGATATCAACCTGCCTGAGCAAATCGCGAAAGCGGATGCCGGGGCGGATATGGCCGATGCCAATTCCGACCGCGCCATGCTCGTCATGGACCGCCAGCGCGATCACCGCCTTGTCGAAACGTGGGTCGGCCATTCCCGGCATTGCGAGCAGGAGCGATCCGGCGAGATAGGGCGGTTGTTCAATCACGATAAGGACAATGTTCGGGTCGGCGGAAGGTGGCAAGCCCCGAGCAGTGGCCCGACCAGTGGCCTTGAGCGGAGCCACGCGTGCGCCTATCTCCCGCTCCACACCCTTTTCGTGGAGAATGACCAATGGCCATCAATGTCGGCGACCGCCTTCCTTCCGTTCCCCTCACCATCGCCACCGCCGATGGTCCCCAGCCGACCACCAGCGACGAGTTCTTCAAGGGCAAGAAGGTTGCGTTGTTCGCAGTTCCTGGCGCCTTCACCCCGACCTGCTCGGCTCGTCACCTGCCGTCCTATGTCGACAAGGCCGCCGATCTGAAGGCCAAGGGGATCGACGAGATCGTCGGGACCTCGGTGAACGATGCGTTCGTCATGGGCGCGTGGAACTCGGCCCAGGGGAGCGAGGACATCAAGATGCTCGCTGACGGCAATGGCCAGTTCGCCGAGGCCGTCGGCCTGACCATGGACGGGTCGAAATTCGGCATGGGCACGCGCAGCCAGCGCTATTCGATGGTCGTCAATGACGGCGTCGTCGAGCAACTCAATGTCGAAGCACCGGGTGCATACGAGACATCCAGCGCCGAGCATATGCTCGAGCAGCTCTAGGGAATGAGTGAACTCCTTGGCCGGTGGGGCGTTTAACCCGCAATCCATCAGCCAAGGAGTATCAGTCATGGCCACCACGCGTACCAGCGCCCCGCGCACCCCCGCTGCAACCAAAAGCAACACGAGCAGCCGTTCGGCGCCGAAATCGACCGTCGAGAAGGCGAGTGATGCGGTCACCAAGAGTGCGGACAGCTTCATCGACACCGTCAAGAAAAGCCCGATCGCCAGTGCCGTGATCGCCGCAGGCGTCGCTGGGGCCGGCGCGCTCATCTGGGCCAACCGCAGCCAGATCGCCGAACAGGCTGGCGCGCTCGGCGAGAAGGCGAGTGACCTTGGTGGCAAGATCGGCGAGCGAGCAAGCGCGGTTGGCGAAAAGCTGAGCGAGCAGGCATCGGCGCTCGGCGAAAAAGTCAGCGAAAAATACGCCGCCGCAACCGGGACGGCCGCCAAGAGCCAGCAAGAGTACGCCGAGGAAGCGCTGTCACTCAAGCAGAGCGTCGACCCGATGATCGACGAGCAGAGCAAAATCGGATCCGTCAGCTATTGATCGGCGGCCTCATAACCTAGCGGAAAGGGGCGCTTCGGCGTCCCTTTTTGTATCAGGCGAGGAAGGCAGCGAGTGCATCCCCGAATGCCGCCTGGGTGACCGAACTCATGTGGGTTCCCGGACATTCGGCATAGGTTGCGTTGGGCAGCGCCGAGGCGAGATCGGGGCCCGAGCCATTGTCGCGGTCGTCTGCCCCGCACAGGACCATCGTCGGCATGGCGAAGGCGGCTCGCCATCCTTCAGGCGCAGGCTCGAAGCTTTCAAGGAGCGGGATGGCAGCGACGCGATCAATCTTCATCGTCTTCATGAACTGGATCGCGAGCCAGTGCGGATCGCCGCGGCTGGCGGTTTCGACCATGGCGATGGCGTCGATGAAGAATTGGCTGCGCCCCGTCCATTTCTCGAGGCCCTCGAGCCCCATCCCGCCGAGCACCGCACGCTTCGGGATCAGCCCCTGTCCCACCCCCTGCACCGTCGTCCGCGCGCCGAGCGAAAAGCCGGCAAGGTCATAGTCAGTGATCCCAAGATGGGCGACGAACTCGATCAGGTCTCGACCGAGGATCCCGGGCGGGTATTGCGCCGGATCGTGGGGCTTGCCCGACAAGCCATGGGCGCGAAGGTCGGGCATGATGACCCGCTTGCCGGTCGCCGCGACCTTGGCGGCGTGGCCGAACTTGATCCAGTTGACCACGGCGTCGGAGAACAGTCCGTGGATCAGGATCACCGGCGCGCCCTCCCCCAGCTCGCGCCACGCAAGGTCGATGCCGTCAGACGCAGTCCAATGGTGGATCGTGGGTAAGGTCACGCAGGCGTCATGGTTTGGCAGCGGGTGACGGCGGCATGGAGACATGCTCGTTGACGATCTTCCACTTGCCGTCCCTCTGCCGCTGGAAGACGTCGTTGAAGCGCGCGCTGACGGTCGGTCGGGCCGTTCCGGCGGCAACGGTGAACTGCTCGATCCCCGAGCTGATGAAGGCGTCGGGGCCGAGCAGCTGGATGCGGCGGCCGATGACATGATAATCGCCCGGCTTCATGCTGATGAAGCCCCGCGCGCTGTCGGTCGCGACCTTGCGGTCGGCGCTCGGGTCGGGCTTGGCGGCGTCGATCATCACGGCGTTGTCGGCATATTGGTCCATCACCTTGCCAAGGTCGCCGCTGGTGAAGGTGGCTTCGGCCGCCACGGCAATCTGTTCGGCCTGCGCCTCGGTCACCGGGGCCTGCCCGCTCGGCGCCTTGGCGCACCCGGCCACCACCGCCACTACGATCACCGCCCCCATCATCGTCCGCATGTCCACTCTCCTGCTCGAATTGCGGGCAGGCTAGCGGGTCAGACGTCCTTCTTCAAATGGCGGCGGCCGAGGAGTTCGGCGATCTGGACGGCGTTGAGCGCGGCGCCCTTGCGGAGGTTGTCGCTGACACACCACAGGTTGATTCCGTAATCGACCGTCGGGTCGTCGCGTACCCGGCTGACGAAGGTCGCATAGTCGCCGACGCACTCGACCGGGGTGACGTATCCACCGTCCTCGCGCTTGTCGACGAGCATGATCCCGGGGCTTTCGCGCAGGATCTTCTGCGCTTCCTCGGCCGACATCTCGCGCTCGAACTCGATGTTGATGCTCTCGCTATGCCCGACGAACACCGGCACGCGAACACAGGTCGCGGTGACCTTGATCTTGGGATCGAGGATTTTCTTGGTCTCGACGACCATCTTCCACTCTTCCTTGGTCGAACCGTCGTCGAGGAAGTCGTCGATATGCGGGATGACGTTGAACGCGATCTGCTTGGTGAATTTCACCGGCGTGTTGCTGTCGCCGACGAAAATGTTGCGCGATTGCTCGAACAGCTCGTCCATGCCCTGCTTGCCCGCGCCGGAGACCGACTGGTAGGTCGACACGACGACGCGCTTGATCCCGGCGGCATCGTGAAGCGGCTTCAAGGCGACGACCATCTGCGCGGTCGAGCAGTTGGGGTTGGCGATGATATTCTTGCGCGTATAACCCGAAATCGCCTGCGGATTGACCTCGGGCACGATCAGCGGAACATCGGGATCCATCCGGTAGAGCGAGCTGTTGTCGATGACGACACAGCCCGCCGCCGCGCTGATCGGGGCATAGATTCGGCTGACGTCAGAGCCGGCGGCGAACAACGCCATGTCCCAGCCCGTGAAATCGAAATGCTCGATGCTCTGGACCTTGAGCTCCTTGCCGCTATCGCCGAAGTCGATCATCGTCCCATGCGAGCGCGAGCTGGCGACCGCCGCGACTTCGTCGGCCGGGAATTCGCGCTCAGCGAGGATGTTGAGGATTTCGCGACCGACATTGCCGGTCGCGCCGACGACGACGACGCGATAGCCCATGATATATTCTCCGATATGCCGCCGCCGATATGGGACACAATCGCCGATGTCTAGCGCGCTGTTGGAGCCACCCCGTTGCGAGCCAGGAAACGCTCGATCGTGCGGTACAGGAACACCGACACATTGGGCCCCGAAATGGCGTGGGTCTTGCCCGGATAGACCATGGTTTCGAAGGGGACCTTCTCTTCTTGCATCTTGGCCATGAACTCGGTCGAATTCTGAAACAGGACATTGTCGTCGGCCATGCCGTGCATCAGCAGCAGAGGGTCGGCGATCTTCGATGTGTCGTGGAGGACATCGGCCTTGTCATAGTCGGCGCGGCCGGCGCGCGGGTCGCCCATGTAATGCTCGCTGTAATGGGTGTCGTAGAGGTCCCAGCGAACCACCGGCGCAACCGCGATGCCCGCAGCGAAGGCATGCGGCGCGGCCTCGAGCAGCTTGAGCGTCATATAGCCGCCATAGGACCAGCCAAACACGGCGACCTTGGCCGGGTCGACGAACTTCTGCTGCTTGAGCCACGCCAGGCCGGCGAGTTGATCGGCAACTTCAACCCCGCCGAGCGCATGGTAAGCGGGTTTCTGGAAAGCGGTCCCCCTGCCCTCCTGTCCACGATTGCCGATGGCGAAAATCGCATAGCCCTGGCTGACCAGATATTGGTCGAGCGGCGAGACAAAGCCGTTGGTAACGTCCTGCGCCTGGGGCCCGCCGTAGACGCGCACGATCACCGGTGCGCGCTGGCCGGGGGCAAGCGTTGGGCGAAGGAGCTTATAGTCGAGTTGGGTCGTCCCGTCGGCAGCGGTCAGTCGCCCGAATCTCGGGGTGACGGCAGCGGCAGCATATGGTGCCCACGGGTGCGCGGCGTCGACCTTATTTTCCTCGATCCACGCGAGCCGTTTGCCACTTCCGTCGGCAAGCCATGACTGCGGCGGCTGGGCGGCAAAGCTCGTGGTGACGATCGCTAAGTGGCCGGTCTTGTCGACCACCGCCGAATTGGTCGTTTCGGGCCGGGTCAGCAGCGCGGGCTTGGCGCCGCGCCGGCGATAATCGAGGCAATAAAAGCCGTTGTCGATGCTCCGCTCGCGATTGGCGGTGAAAAACAGCTGCCCGCCAGCCTCGTCGACGCCGTCGAGCTTCGACACCACCCACGGTCCGCTTGTCAGCGGCGTGATGCGCCCCTTGGTCCAGCGGTAGAGATGGCGATAGCCCGATCGTTCGGACGAGAAGAGAAAGCTGCCGTCCTTCAGCGGGTGAAGATCGTCGTTGAGGTTGATCCACGCCTCGGAGCGGTCGCTCAGCAACGGGGTCGCGGCGCCGGTGCGCGCGTCGATGCGGATCAGGTCGAGCGTCTTCTGGTCGCGACTTTCGCGCTGGACGATCAGCCCGCTGGCGTCGGGCAGCCAGTCGACCCGCGCGAGATAGACGTCGGGGTTCGACCCAAGGTCGGCCTTGACCAGCCCGCTGCCGTCGGGGTTCATCAGGTAAAGATCGACCTTGGCATTGGCGGTCCCGGCGCGGGGATAGCGTTGCTCGAACGTGGTCGTCTTGTCCGCTCCGATCGAGGCGCGGGTGGCGACCTCGACCCCGCTTTCGTCGACCCGGGTGACAGCAATACGGCTGTCGTCGGGCGCCCACCATGCCCCGCGGAAACGGCCAAGCTCCTCCTGCGCGATAAACTCCGCCACGCCCCAGCTGGTCGTCGCGGGGCCATCGGGCGTCACCGTGCGGTCGACGTTGGTCGAAAGATCGAGCACATGGAGGCGATTGTCGCGAATGAACGAGACGAACCGCCCCTTCTCGCTGACGCGCCCGTCGAGCTCCGATGCCTTGCTGTTTGTCAGCCGGCGCACATTGCCTGCAAGGTCGGCAAGATAAAGGTCGCCGTCGATCGGGACCAACAGATGCTGGCCATCGGGCGCCCAGTCATAAGCGACAATTCCTGTCAGTCCGGACAATCGCGCGCGCTCGCGCTGCATCTTCTCGGCTTCGCTGAGCTCGGCGCCGGATCCGACTTTCTTGCTGTCGACCAGCATCCGCGACGCCCCCGTCGCCGGGTCGATCGCCCATAAGTCATACCGCTCAATGTCGTCGGGCCGGTTGCGAAGCAGCGTCACCAACTTGCCGTCGGGCGACAATTTGACGCCGCGCGGCACCTTGCCGGTCAGCGCCGGGCTGGCAAAGATCCGTTCGAGCGTGAGGCGTTGCGGGGCCACGCTCTGGCTAGCTGATGGAGTGGTTGTAAGGAGCAAGGCGGCGAGCAGCGAGATGTTTTCTATCATGGGCTTAGCCTAGCGCCATCGCCTTCGTCGTCCAGCCATATTATGGCCGTTGGCTAGATGCCAAGGCCTCGGGCACCGGCATGAATCGCTGACAAGAAAGGGGCCAGCTCTCGAACGAGAACCGGCCCAATTCCACGGTGCAAGTCGCCAAATCTAGGCTTCCGGATGCCCGCGCCTTTGTGGCTCAGCACTCGGTCGAGCCCACGTCTTTGTGGCTCAGGACTCGGTCGAGCCCACGTTTTTGTGGCTCAGGACTCGGTCGAGCCCTTCGCGGGACGCGTATCGCGGCGCTCGGCGATGCGCGCCGACTTGCCGCGGCGACCGCGCAGATAATAAAGCTTGGCGCGGCGCACGGCACCGCGACGCACGACCTCGATCGAATCGAGCGAGGGCGAATAAAGTGGGAAAACGCGCTCGACGCCCTCGCCAAAACTGATCTTGCGGACGGTGAAATTCGACCCGATGCCCTTGTTCGAACGCGCGATGCACACGCCTTCGAAATTCTGGACGCGGGCGCGTTCGCCTTCGACGACCTTGACGCCGACCTTGAGCGTATCCCCAGGGCGAAACTCAGGAATGGCGCGGATTTCAACGAGGCTGGCGATCTGCTCGGCCTCGAGGGTCTGGATAAGATTCATGATGTTAAGCCCTATTCGTCGCGCTGCGCACCAGAGGGCGGTGCCTGCTTCACGCCCCCATGGCGCAAGGTCAGGTCGGGCCGCCGTAGCCGTGTGTCCCGGATCGACGCTTCGTGTCGCCACGCCGCGATCCGCGCATGATCCCCCGATCGCAGTACTTCGGGGATCGTGCGTCCTTCCCATGTGACGGGTCGGGTGTAGTGCGGATATTCGAGAAGCCCCGCATCGAAGCTCTCTTCCTCACCGCTGGAGGCCGCGCCCATTACCCCGGGGAGCAGCCGAACGCAAGCGTCGAGCAGGACCATTGCGCCAAGTTCGCCGCCCGACAGGACATAGTCGCCGATCGATACGGGCTCGAGGGCACGCGCCTCGAAAATCCGCTCGTCAAAGCCTTCGAACCGACCGCACAGGATGATCGCCCCCGGCCCGGCGGCAAGGTCGCGGACCCGGGCCTGGGTCAGCGGCGCGCCGCGCGGGGTCATTGCCAGCATAGGACGCCGCGGCTCATCGGCATCGCTGACACTGTCGAGCGCGGCGGCCAGCACGTCGGCCTTTAGAACCATCCCTGCCCCGCCTCCCGCCGGCGTGTCGTCGACCGAGCGATGCCTGTCGGTCGCAAAGTCGCGGATGTTGCGCGTGTCGAGGGACCATAACTGCCCCAGCGCCCGCCCGGCGAGCGACGTGCGGAGCGGCCCCGGAAACATTTCGGGGTAAAGGGTAAGGACGGTCGCGACGAAGGTCATTTGTGCGCCCTATCCCACGCCACTCGCGCAGGAAAGGAACATACGCCGAAGACCGGGGATTATGCCGCCATGAACAAGCCCCTCGACTGCCTCATCATTGGTGGCGGCCCCGCCGGCCTCACCGCCGCAATCTATCTGTCGCGCTTCCTGCTCGACATTACCGTGATCGACGCCGGCGACAGCCGCGCGAGCTGGATCCCGACCAGCCACAATCACGCCGGCTACCCCGACGGGATCAACGGCAAGGAACTGCTTCGCCTGATGCGCGAGCAGGCGATCAAATATGGCACGACGATCGAGACCGGGCGTGTCACGCGGCTCGATCGCGGCGAGAATGGAGTGTTCAGCGCCGACTGGGGCTGCGGCGCCCAAGCCGCGCTGACGGTGCTGCTCGCCACCGGGCTGACCAACCGCCGTCCGCCGATGGATCCCGAACTTCACGACGAGGCGATGGCGCGCGGACTGATCCGCTATTGCCCGATCTGCGACGGCTATGAGGTCACCGACAAGCGCGTCGGCGTAATCGGATCGGGTACCAACGGTGTCGGCGAGGCGATTTTCCTTCGCAGCTATACTTGCGATGTGACTTTAATTGCGCCGGATAAAGCCTTGGAACTAAGCGATGAAGAACGCCATCAGCTAGAGCAAGCACAGGTCGTTCTGGTCGACGGCCCGGCCGAAGCAATCGGCGTGACCGAAGCGTGCATTACGGTCAACACCGCCGACGGGCTCATGACGTTCGACAGCGTCTATCCTGCGCTCGGCTCCGACACGCACACCGGGCTTGGCAAGATGGTTGGGGCCGAGATTGCCGACGACGGCTGCTTCCTGTGCGACCTCAAGATGCGCACCAGTGTCGAGGGGCTCTATGCCGCGGGCGATGTCGTCCACGGGCTCGACCAGATCAGCCATGCAATGGGCGAAGGCGGACAGGCGGCGGTGACGATCCGCAATGACCTCGCCGAACGCTCGCCGCTTCGCCGCGCACCGCTCAACGCCGCCCAGCAGGAAGCCGCGCAGGAGGGCGATTAAGCGAGGAAGTCGGGGTCGAGGATGAAGCGGCCTTCCTCCAGCACTGCCATCGGTTCGGCGAACGGGATGAGGCTGCGGACGCCGCCCTCGCGTTCGATCTCGAGCAAGTCGCTCGCGCCGAAATTCTCGACTGCCGACACGTTGCCGATGACATTGCCGTCAGCGTCCACGCACGGCAGGCCGATCAGGTCTGCGAGATAATATTCCCCTTCGTCGAGCCCCGGCAGCGCAGTGCGCTCAATCTCGACCAGGCTGCCGCGATATTTTTCGGCGGCGGTGCGGTCGGGGATCCCCTCGAACCGTGCGATCGGCGCCTTCAGCGTACCCTTGATCCCGAGCAGCTTCATCGGCGCGCCTCCGACCAGCATCGTCGCGCCCTTGGTCAGGCTGCCGAGGTCATTGGCGAACAGCTTGAGCCGAAGCTCCCCGGTAATGCCATGCGCCCCCGCAACGGCGGCAAGCGCGATCGTGCGCTGACCGTCCGGTGCGGGTGACGTCATGGTCTCGCCTTAAGCATTGTCGGCCGAAGCGTCTTCGACAGCAGCTTCGTCGGCGACGACTTCGGCGTCGCTCGTCTCGGCCGAAGCCTCTTCCGGAGCGGCTTCCTCGGGAGCGGCTTCAGCGGCGGGGGCTTCAGCGACCGGCGCCTCTTCCACAGCGCCTTCGGCCGGGGCCTGGGCGCTCTCGCCGGTCACGTCGGCGGCCGTGTCGCCGGCGTCACTGTCCGGGGTTGCTTCGTTGACGGCCTCGGCGGCGGGCGCCTCCTCGACTGCGGTGGCCTCCTCGACTGCAGCGGCCTCGGCGGCGGGCGCCTCCTCGACGGCAGCTTCCTCGACGACAGGTTCGGGCGCCGGCGCGGCGGCGGCTTCAGCAGCAGCCTCGGCAGCAGCAGTTGCCTTGGTTGCACGCTCCTCGGCGCGCTCGGTCGCCTTCTCGCCCGGCTTGGCCTTGTTCGGATTGTTGCGCGCGGGGCGCTCCTTGATCCCGGCGGCATCGAGGAAGCGAAGCACGCGGTCCGACGGCTGGGCGCCAACCGACAGCCAGTGGTTGATGCGGTCGGCGTCGAGCTTCACCCGCTCGGGCGAATCCTTTGCCAGCAGCGGATTGTAGGTGCCGACTTTCTCGATGAAGCGGCCATCGCGGGCGTTGCGGCTGTCGGCAACGACGACGCGATAATAGGGACGCTTCTTGGAGCCACCACGGGCCAGACGGATTGCAACTGCCATGTTAATTTCCTTAAGTTAAATCAGAGAATTAAAATTACTTCTTGCCAAATTTATTGAAGCCGGGGGGCAGGTTGCCGAAGCCGCCGCCGCCGGGCAATCCCGGCAATCCGCCCGGCATTTGCCCACCCGGGGCCAATCCGCCGAGCGCGCCCTCGAGCCCACCCTTTCCGAACATCGCGGCAAGCTTGCCCAGCCCGCCCATCTTGCGCAGCCGCTTCATCGCGGTTGCCATATCCTGGTGCATCTTGAGCAGCTTGTTGACGTCCTGCACCGTCGTCCCGCTGCCCTTGGCGACGCGGATCTTGCGCTTGGCGTTGATGATCTCGGGCTTCGAACGCTCCTTGGCGGTCATCGACGACATCATCGCCTCCAGCCGTCCGAGCGCCTTGTCGTCGGCCTTGCCCGGGGCCAGCGCCTTCATCCCCGGCATCATCGCCGCCAGCGCACCCAATCCGCCCATCCGCTGCATCTGCTGGATCTGCATGCGCAGGTCATCCAGATCGAACTTGCCCTTCTCCATCTTGGCGGCAAGCTTCTCGGCGTCCTCCTGCTTGATGGTTTCAGCGGCGCGCTCGACCAGCGACACGACGTCGCCCATCCCCAGGATCCGCCCGGCGACACGGTCGGGGTGGAATGCCTCGAGTGCGTCGAGCCCCTCGCCCGTTCCGGCGAACTTGATCGGCTTGCCGGTCACCGCGCGCATCGACAGCGCCGCGCCGCCGCGCGCATCGCCATCCATCCGGGTCAGGATCACGCCCGAAATATCGACTTGCCCGGCAAAGCCCTGCGCGACGTTGACCGCGTCCTGCCCGGTCAGGCTGTCGACCACGAGCAGCGTCTCGACCGGACGCGAGGCGGTCGCGACCGCCTTCATTTCGGCCATCAGCGCATCGTCGACGTGCAGCCGCCCGGCGGTGTCGAGCAGCAGGACGTCATAGCCCTGAAGCTTGGCCGATTGCAGCGCACGCGTCGCGATCTGGACCGGGGACTGGCCCGCCACGATCGGCAGCGTGTCGACCCCGGCCTGGCGCCCGAGCACTGCGAGTTGTTCCTGCGCCGCGGGCCGCGCGACGTCGAGGCTGGCCATCAGCACCTTCTTGCGCTCGCGGTCCTTGAGGCGCCGGGCAAGCTTGGCCGTTGTCGTCGTCTTGCCCGAGCCCTGGAGCCCGACCATCATCACGACCGCGGGCGGCGACACGTCGAGATTGAGCGCCGAGGCATCCGCCCCGAGCATTTCGATCAGCGCGTCATGGACGATCTTGACGACCATCTGGCCCGGGGTGACCGAGCGCACGACGTCGGCGCCAATGGCCTTCTCGGTGGCGCGATCAACAAAGTCGCGCGCTACCGGAAGTGCAACGTCAGCCTCGAGCAACGCCACGCGAACCTCGCGCATCGCCGAACGCACGTCGGCTTCCGACAAGGCACCGCGACCGCGAAGCTTGTCGAACACGCCGCCAAGGCGATCGCTGAGACTGTCGAACATTCTAAAAAACTCTCCAATCCGCCAGGACCGAGGTCAAATGCGCGAAAAGCGCAAAACGCCGGCGGGCGAAACCTCGCCGGCCAGCGTGCATCCACGGATGCTGCTCTCATATCCTGTCGAAAACGACGTTGTCCCCCTAGCGGGCAGGCGCGCGCAGGTCAATCAACGCGGGCGTCCGACGAAAAACTCCCGGACAAGTTGCCTTGCCCGGGAGTCTTTGTCGTTACCGAAAGCTCAGGTCAGAAACCCGAACCTTAGCCACGCTCACCCTTCGACGGAGCAGGCTCCGGCGGCGGCGGCGGGGGCGGCGGCAGCGGGCACGACGCCATCGCGTCGATCACCGAACCGTCGGCGCAAGTCTGCGTCGCGGGCGGCGGCGGCGGCGGGGGCGGCGGCGGCGGCGGCGGCGGAGCCACAACCTCGGCAACCGCAGGGGCGCCGAAGTTGAAGATCAGGCTCGCCAGCAGCGAATGCGAACGGAACTTGCCGCTGTCGCTGAAGCCGTAGTTGCTGCTGTAGGTCGTGTTCGACGTGGTCGAACTCGTCGTCACCGGCGGGTTCGCGCCATTGTTTGTGGTCGTGGTGACCGGAGTCGTCGAACCGGTGAACGGACCAACATTGCCATTGTTAAAGTGCAGCTTGCCGGTCTGGAAGTAACGATACTTCAGGCCGAGATCGACGTTGGGCGAGATCGCGGTCGCGAGACCGGCGATGAACTGCCACGCCCAGGCGCTGTCACGGTCGCCAAAGGTCTTGACGCGAGCACGGCCGACACCGCCGCCAAGATAGGCACGGACCGACGGGTCAATACCGAAGTCAAGCAGGCCGTTGACCATTCCCGACATCACCGTGGTGCGGTCGCGGAAATTGAACTGCGTGCTGCCGTTCGTGTACGGCGTCGTCGACGTGTAGGTCGGCAGGCCGAGCGGGTTGTTGATCGAGCTCAGGACAACGCTGTTGGCAGCATAGTCACGAGCGCGAGTGCGCTTGTAGCCAAGCTCACCTTCGAGGCGGAACATGCCGAAGTCGTAACCGGCGATGGCATCGAGATCGACGCCACGCTTGTAATCGGCATTGAAGCCCGAGTTGTACGTTGTCGAACCCGTGGTCGTCGCGGTGGTGATCACCGGCGCACCGGGGGTGCCGGCGACGCCCAAAGTGTAGGGCGTCGTCACACTGCTGGTCGTGGCGACCGTCGAACGCGAGGCGGTGGTGTTGTAGTTCGAATGGCGCGGGAAGAGGATGCCCCCTTCGACGCCAATATAGCCGGCGCCATCGCGAGCCATCGCCGGACTGGCGACAGCCGCAACCGCTACGGCCGCGAGAAGATATTTGCGCATGTGAGTTCCTTTTATTGCGCTACTGGTGCCCCCCGAACCCACGGGAGACGAGAAGGTTCTCCAAAAAGCGACGTCCCACCAAGCTTTTCAGAAACTGTGGCGCCCAAGACACACAGTGGGTCAGTGGCGAAGGGACATCGTAAAGCACCAGAATCTCCCCGCGGTGGACAGCCGCACGCCCGGTGCCTAAGCGCCAAGCTGTGCTCCACCGGTTCGACAAGATGCATGGGCTCGGCAATGATTTCCTCGTCATCGACGCGAGGGAACAACCGGTCGTCATGACCGCGCCGCTCGCCCGCGCGCTGGCCGATCGTCACCGCGGCATCGGCTATGACCAATTGATCCTGCTCCGTGCCTCGAACGTGGCCGACCTGCGGCTGGAGATCGCCAACGCCGACGGTTCCCCGGCCGAGGCGTGCGGCAATGCCACGCGCTGCATCGTCGCGCTGACCGGGGCCGAGACGATCGAGACAGATGGCGGCATCCTTCACGGCATGGTCGATGGAACCAGCGTCGAAGTGACCCTCGAGCCACCAAGAACCGACTGGGCCGACATTCCGCTCGCTTATCCAATGGATACTGCCGCCTTGCCGATGGGCTGGGACGAGCTTGGTTCCCCCGCCGCAGTCAATATCGGCAATCCCCACCTCGTCTTCTTCGTCGACGTGATCGACGAGGAGCGGCTGGCGATCCTCGGCCCGGTCATCGAGCATGACCCGGCCTTTCCCGAGCGCATCAACGTCAACCTTGCTGTGGTGCAGGCAGATGGAAGCATAGCCCTGCGCACCTTCGAGCGCGGCGCAGGCCTGACCGAGGCATGCGGCACCGGCGCCTGCGCCACCGCCGTCGCGGCGATCATGGCGCGGCGTGCGCGATCTCCCGTCACCGTCCACATGAAGGGTGGCGACCTCGTCATCGCCTGGGCCCCGGGCGAAAAGATCCGCATGACCGGCCCCGCGGCCCATGTCTTCTCGGGCGAGATCGACCTCGACGCGCTCCTTTCCGGATCGAGCCTTTCCGGATCGGGGGCATGACGGTCGAGACGATCACGCTCGGCTGCCGCCTGAACTTTGCCGAAAGCGAATTGCTCAAGCGAACCACGACCGGAAACGTCACCATCATCAACAGCTGCGCCGTGACCGCCGAAGCCGAGCGCCAGACCCGCCAGGCGATCCGCCGCGCCCGCCGCGACCGGCCCGATGCGCGGATCGTCGTCACCGGCTGCGCGGCACAACTTTCCCCCGACGCCTACCGCGCCATGCCCGAGGTTGATGCGGTCGAGATCCGTGACTTCACCGCCCCGCCGACCGTCGCTGCAGGCTATCGTGGCCGCGTGCGCAGCTTCGTCGCGGTCCAGACCGGGTGCGACCATCGCTGCACCTTTTGCACCATCTGGCGCGCGCGGGGCCCGAGCCGGTCCCTCCCCTATGAAGCCGTCCGTGACGCCGTCACCCGCGAACTCGATGCCGGCGCCCGCGAAATCGTCCTCACCGGGGTCGACCTTACCAGTTACGAGCCCAGTTTCGGCGCCCTGTGCCAGCGTCTTCTCGCCGACCTCCCCGCCCTGCCCCGCCTGCGCCTCTCCTCGCTCGACAGCATCGAGATTGACGGCGCGCTGATGGAGCTGATTGCTGGGGAGCCCCGATTGATGCCGCACTTCCACTTGTCGCTCCAGGCCGGCGACGACCTCATCCTCAAGCGAATGCTCCGCCGTCACAGCCGCGCCGACGCAACCCGGACCGTCAACGCGATCAAGACTGCTCGCCCCGACGCCACGATCGGCGCCGACCTCATCGCCGGATTTCCGACCGAGACCGAGGAAATGGCGCTCAATTCGCTCCGCCTGCTCGATGATTGCGACATCATCGCCGCGCATGTCTTTCCATTCTCGCCGCGCCCCGACACCCCGGCCGCGCGAATGCCGCAATGCGAGAGCGAGACGATCAAGGCCCGTGCCGCCCGGCTTCGCAACCATGCCGCCACGCGCCGCTCGGCGTGGCTCGACAGCCTCGTCGGAACCGCCCTCCCCGTGCTCATCGAAAATCGCGAGCGCGGGCATAGCGACCAGTTCGCCCCTGTCTATATAGCGGGATCGGCCCGCGGCGACGCCGGGCCGGCTCACATCACCGGCCGGACGCCGGACCATCTGATCGGGATTTTTGCATGAGCTGGCTCGACCGCCTGACCGGCGGCTTCAAGAAAACTGCCGATCGCCTCGGCGAAAACCTGACCGGCCTCGCGTCGAAGTCCGCGCTCGACACCGCGACGCTCGACGATATCGAAGAAGCGCTGATCGCCTCCGACCTCGGCCCCGCCGCATCGAAGCGGATCCGCGAAGCCATCGGCGCGCGGCGTTTCGAGCAGCTCGACGAGCGCGGACTGCGCACAATCCTTGCCGAGGAAATCGAGGCCATCCTCGCTCCCGTCGCCAAGCCGCTTGACGTGTGGGGCTTCCCCCGCCCCCATGTCATCCTCGTTATCGGCGTCAACGGATCGGGCAAGACCACCACCATCGGCAAGCTTGGTCACCTGCTCAAGGAGCAGGATTATGGCGTGATGCTCGCCGCCGGGGACACGTTCCGCGCCGCCGCGATCGAGCAGCTCAAGATCTGGGGTGACCGCATCGGCGCTCCCGTCATCTTGGGCAAGGAGGGCGGCGACGCGGCGGGCATCGTCTATGACGGGGTCAAGCAGGCGACCGCGACGGGGATCGACGCGCTGATCGTCGACACCGCCGGCCGGCTCCAGAACAAGACCCATCTGATGGAGGAGCTGTCCAAGATCCGCCGCGTCCTCGGCCGCCTCAACCCTGAGGCACCGCACGACGTCATCCTGGTCCTCGACGCGACCACCGGGCAGAATGCGCTCAACCAGATTGAGGTGTTCCGCGACCTCGCCGGGGTTACCGGGCTCGTCATGACCAAGCTTGACGGCACCGCGCGCGGCGGGATCCTCGTCGCCGCGGCTGAAAAGTTTGGGCTGCCGATCCATGCCATCGGCGTCGGCGAGGGCATCGAGGATCTTCGCCCGTTCGACCCTCGCGCCGTTGCGCGCGCCATTGCCGGATTATCCGAATGACCGATGTGAAGCTCCAGACCAAGCCAAAGGCCCCCGGCTGGGCTAATTTCGCGATCGACTTTGGACCGCTGCTGGCCTTTTTCATCGCTTACAAGGTTGCCGGCGTGTTCACCGGCACTGCCGTCTTCATGGTCGCGATCGTCGTCGCGATCATCGTCGGGCTGATTCTCTTCCGCCGCGTCTCGCCAATGCTGTGGCTGTCGGCGATCCTCATCCTCGGCTTTGGCGCGGTGACGCTCTACCTCCACGACCCCAAGTTCATCCAGATCAAGCCGACCGTCATCTACACCGCACTCGGCGGGCTGCTGCTCGGCGGCGTCCTGCTCGGCAAGCCGCTGCTGCGCCCCTTGCTCGGCTATGCCTTTCCTGGGCTCCAGACCCCGGGCTGGCTCCTCCTCTCGCGTAACTGGGGACTTTATTTCCTCGCCCTCGCCATCGCCAACGAACTGCTCCGCCGCAACTTGAGCTTCGACACCTGGCTGACCGTCAAAGTGTGGGGCGTTACCGGTCTCTCCCTCCTGTTCGGAATCGCTAACATGCCGATGCTGCTGAAACACGGCCTTGAGGTCGAGGCCGGAACCCCCGCCCCGCCGCCCGTCGAATGACCGCTGACCCGATCCTATCGATCCGCGGGCTTCGCAAAGCCTATGCCAGCGGCACCGAGGCGCTGAAGTCGGTCGACCTCGACATTCGCCGTGGCGAGATCCTCGCCCTGCTTGGCCCCAATGGCGCGGGCAAGACCACGCTCATCTCGATCGTCTGCGGGATTGTCACCGCGACCGGCGGCACCGTGCTGGTCGACGGCCGTGACCATGCCCGCGACTATCGCCACGCCCGCACGATGATTGGCCTCGTCCCCCAGGAACTGACCACCGACGCCTTTGAAACCGTCTGGTCGACGGTCAGCTTCAGCCGAGGACTCTATGGCAAGCCGCGCGATGACGCCAAGATCGAAGCGCTGCTCAAGCGCCTGACCTTATGGGACAAGCGCGGCACCAAGATGATGGAATTGTCCGGCGGCATGAAACGCCGGGTAATGATCGCCAAGGCGCTGAGCCACGAACCCCGCATCCTGTTTCTCGACGAACCCTCGGCCGGGGTCGACGTCGAGCTTCGCCGCGACATGTGGGACCTTGTCCGCCACCTGCGCGACGATGGCACTACGATCATCCTCACGACGCACTACATCGAGGAGGCCGAGGAAATGGCCGATCGTGTCGGTGTCATCGCGCGCGGTGAGCTGATCGCGGTCGAGGACAAGGCGGCGCTGATGGCCCGCCTCGGCAAGAAGACGCTGAAGGTGACGCTCGCCGAGCCCCTCGCCGCCGTCCCTGCCGAGCTCGCCGAATGGTCGCCAACCCTCGCCGACGATGGCCGCACCCTCGCCTACTCGTTCGACCGCCACGCCGAACGAACCGGAATTGCCGGCCTCATGCGCCGGCTGGGCGAGCTGGGTATCGGCTACAAGGACCTCTCGACCCATCAGTCGAGCCTCGAGGAAATTTTCGTGAACCTCGTCCATGACGGCGCCAGCGCTGCCAAAAACACCGGAGCAACGGCATGAATTGGCACGGCGTCGCCGCCATCTATCGCTTCGAAATGGCCCGCGCGCAGCGCACTCTGTGGCAAAGCCTTGTCGCCCCGGTCATCACCACCGCGCTTTATTTCGTGGTGTTCGGATCGGCGCTCGGCGGGCGGATGTCGGCGATGCAGGGGGTCGGTTTTGGCAGCTTCATCGTCCCCGGCCTGACCTTGCTGTCGGTGTTCATGCAGTCGATCTTCAATGCCAGCTTCGGCATTTATTTTCCGAAGTTTAGCGGCACGATCTACGAACTGCTCTCAGCTCCCATCTCCAGCCTTGAGACCGTCCTCGCCTACGTCGGCGCGGCGGCGACCAAGAGCCTTGTCCTCGCTCTCGTCACCCTTGCCACCGCGACGATCTTCGTCCCCGTCCATGTCGATCACCCGATCGCGATGCTGGGCTTCCTCGTCGCCATATGTACCGCCTTCTGCCTATTGGGCTTCCTCATCGGCATATGGGCGCAAAGCTTCGAACAGCTGCAGATCGTGCCGATGCTGATCATCACCCCGCTGACATTTCTCGGCGGCGCCTTCTACTCGGTCACCACGCTGGCCGAGCCGTGGCGCACGGTTACCCTGTTCAACCCCGTCGTCTATCTCGTCAGCGGCTTTCGCTGGACCTTCTACAGCCACGCCGACGTGCCCGTCTGGTCGAGCATCGCCATGCTCGCCGCGATCATCGGCTTCAGCCTGATCGCGACGAGCTGGATCTTCCGGACCGGTTTCCGCCTGAAGAAATAGGCGCGTCAGCTTTTCTGGTCGGCCCTGCCCGCGCCCTGCCCGTCGAGGTTCTGCGCGACGAAATCCCAGTTGATGATATTGTCGAGCACGGTCTTCAAAAACCGCGGACGCTCGTTGCGATAGTCGATATAATAGGCATGTTCCCACACATCGAGCGTCAGCAGCGGGGTCATGTCATGCGCGACGGGTGTGTCGGCATCGTGCAATGACGTCACTTCGAGCCTGCCGTTATTAAGCACCAGCCAGCCCCAACCGCTCGCGAAATGATTGGTCGCCTCGGTCGCCAATTTCTCGAGCAGCGTGGCGTGGTCGCCGAAATCGCTGGCGATCATCTCGGCCAGCCTGCCCGACGGCTTGGTCGATGCGGCCGGCGCAAGGCATTGCCAGAAGAAACTATGGTTCCAGATCTGGGCCGAATTGTTGAACAGCCCCTTGTCGCCCTTGTCAGACGCCGCCTTGATCACTTCGACTAGCGACGCCCCCTCGAGCCCCTTCTCGCCCAGCATGCCGTTGGTCTTGTCGACATAGGCCTTGTGATGCTTGCCATGATGATAATCGAAGGTTTCGGCCGACATGTGCGGCACGAGGGCGTCCTTGGCATAGGGGAGTTCGGGAAGGGTAAAGGGCATCGTCTGGTCCTCGTCACGAAGGGGCAATGTCCGCGGTCAACGATCAACTCCGACATGGGATGCGTCGCCCTACCGACAAAAGCTTGCCTTGCGCCGTGACGAGGCCGTAACGAGCAGTCGAAGCGCCGGGGACGGCGCACAACGCCAAGGGGGCTCACATGGGCAAATTGCTCGAAAATCTCTACGTCACGCTCGGCCTCGGCCTGCTTGCCGCGATCATCCTGAGCGCGACCTTCCATGCGGAAGTGGCGACCTTCGCGCTGATCATCCGCTGGGTTCACGTCTTTTTCGGGATCGTGTGGATCGGCCTCCTCTATTATTTCAATTTCGTGCAGATTCCGACGATGCCCAAAATCCCCGCCGATCTGAAAGGCGGCGTATCGAAGTTCATCGCGCCTGAGGCTTTGTTCTTCTTTCGCTGGGGCGCTGCCTTCACCGTGCTCGCCGGACTGCTGCTGGCCTGGGCAATGGGCTATATGCACGAAGCCTTCTCGTTCCAGCCCGGCTTCCGCCTGATCGGCATTGGCATGTGGCTCGGCCTGATCATGGCGTTCAACGTGTGGTTCATCATCTGGCCCAATCAGAAACGCGCGCTCGGGCTGGTGGACGCCGACGATGCATCGAAGGCCAAGTCGGCCCGCACCGCGATGCTGACCAGCCGGGTTAACACTCTGCTGTCGATCCCGATGCTTTATGCGATGACGACGTTCCAGTCGGCTGCGGCCTGAACCGAAACGGCCCGACGCAGACCGGGGCCGTCGCTCAGGCGGCGGCCTCGCCTTCATGCAATTTATGGCGCTTCATCGCGTGGCGCAGCTGGTCATAGCTTAGCCCAAGCGCGGTCGCCGTTGCGCGCTGATTGAAGCGGTTGCGCGAAAGTGCCTCCTCCAGCAACGACCGCTCATAGGCATTGACCGCACTTCGCAAATCATCGGTCGACGCGGGCAGCACCGGAGCCGAAACCGCGACCGGCGCGGAAAACCCCGTATCCCGCCCCGGCTGCGGCTCGGGATCGTCGTCGGGCGCGGCACTGGCGCTGTCGGCAGGGGCCCATGGCGAATGAAATGGATCGAACTGGATCGCATCGACCTCGCGCTCGGGATCCTCGGCGCGATAGACCGCGCGCTCGACGACGTTGCGTAATTCCCGCACATTGCCCGGCCAGTTATAAGCCTCCAGTGCCGCCACCGCGCGCGTGCTGAACCCCGGCCATTGCGGCCACTCCAGTTCGGCGGCCATCCGCCTGGCGAAATGATCAGCGAGCAGCGAGATATCGCCCAGGCGCACCCGCAACGGCGGCAGCGTGATCACCTCGAACGACAGTCGGTCGAGCAAATCCGCCCGGAACCGCCCCTCGTCAACCATCCGCGGCAGATGCTCGTTGGTCGCCGCCACGATCCGCACGTCGACCCGGATCGGCTTCGACGCCCCGATCCGCGTGACCTCGCCATATTCGACCGCGCGCAGCAGCCGGTCCTGCGCCGGGGACGACAGCGTCGCCAGCTCGTCGAGGAACAGCGTCCCTCCGTCGGCCTCCTCGAACCTGCCGTGACGGGTCTTCGCCGCGCCGGTAAAACTCCCCGCCTCATGCCCGAACAGTTCTGCCTCGATCAGCGTTTCGGGCAGCGCGGCGCAGTTCATCGTCACCAGCGGCCCTGCCCAGCGCGACGACAGATGGTGCAGCCGCTCGGCGATCAACTCCTTGCCTGTCCCGCGTTCGCCGATCACCAGCACCGGGCGGTTGAGCGGCGCGGCGCGGCTCGCGCGCTCGACCGCATCGAGAAAGGCGAGGCTTTGCCCGACAAACTGATTGCTTCGCTCCATGCGCCAATATGTGGTGGCAAATCCCACCACCTAGCAAGGATTTTCACACCGCCGTTGGTCGAAAATTGGCTATTATCGCGGTGTGCCGCCATTTATATAAAAGTGGCACGGTCGCTGCAAAGACATTTGCGTACTGGCGCCTGAACTTTTGGACACGGAGCGTTGAATGGGCATTTTTTCCCGCACGCGGGACATCGTTGCAGCCAACATGACCGAGCTGCTCGACCGCGCCGAAGATCCGGCGCGCATGATTCGCATGATCATCCTTGAAATGGAGGAAACGCTGGTCGAGGTCCGGGCCTCGGCGGCGCGCTCGATCGCCGACGGCAAGGAAATGCGCCGCGCCATCAGCCGGCTCGACGAGCTTCAGGCAAGCTGGACCGAAAAGGCCGAACTCGCCTTGTCAAAGGATCGTGAGGACCTTGCCCGCGCCGCCCTCGGCGAGCGCCAGAAGGCGGCCGACATGGCGCTTGGCCTGCGCGACGAGATCAAGCTGATCGACGACACGCTCAAATCCTATGAAGCCGACATTGCCAAGCTGCAGGGCAAATTGCGCGAAGCCCGCGCTCGCCAGAACGCCATCTCGTCGCGGATCGAAAGCGCGGTCACTCGCGCCAAGGCCCGCGAAATGGTCAGCGGCAATCGCACTGAGGACGCCTTCTCGCGCTTCGATGTCCTTGAGCGGCGTGCCGACTTTGCCGAAGGCCGCGCCGATGCGCTCGGCCTGACCGGGCCCAAGAGCCTCGAAGAAGAAATTGCCGACCTTCGCTCCAGCGACAGCGTCGACGCCGAACTGGAGGCCATGAAGGCCGCACTGAAATCAAAGGGGAATTAAGTGGACGACGTACTCATTCCGATTGTGGTCTGTGGCATATTGTTCCTCGGGCTGCCGTGGCTCGTGTTCCATTACATCACCAAATGGAAGACCTCGGCCAAGCTCACCGGCGGCGACGAGAAATTGCTCGACGAACTTTACGACGCCGCTCGTCGCATGGACGATCGCCTTTGCTCGATCGAGCGCATCATGACCGCCGAGAACCCCAACTGGAAACAGCAATGCCTGCCCGAGACCAGTGCTCGCCAGCGCCTGCTCAGCGGGGAGGATTGATCATGGCCCAGCCGCCAAGCCGGACCCGCTTCTACCTCGACAAGCGCAACAAGAAAGTCATGGGCGTCTGTGCCGGGATCGCCAACTATACCGGGCTTGACGTCAACCTCGTCCGGATCGGTCTTATCGTGTCGATCTTCATCGGCGCCGGCGCGCTCATTCCAATCTATTTCGTCGCCGGATGGATCGCGTCCGACGAGCCACGCGAGATCGCCTCGGACAGTAAGGATGAGCGCCGCTTCTGGCAGGGCGTCCGCGCCTCACCGACCCAGAGCGCGCGCGAGATCCGCAGCACGATGCGCGACATCGACCGCCGCCTGGCCGACATCGAATATTTCGTCACTACCGAAAACCGCAGCCTGGCCCAGGAAATCGAGCAGTTGCGCTAGGCGCAATCGTCACCATCAAAGGGATAATCATGGATTTTGGAGGGCCTGTTTTCGTCTTGGCAATCATCGCCATGTCGACGGTGGGATGGATCATCACCACCGCAATTCGTGCCCGCCACGGGTACCCTGTCGAAGGGGAATGGGGCGGCTCGGTCGTAAAGGATGATCCTTTGACTAAGCGGCTAGAGACTGAGAACGCCGACCTGCGGGCCGAGCTCGGTCTGGTCAAGGACCGGCTTGCGACGATCGAGCGGATTGTCACCGATCGCGGGGTCGATACGGCTGCGCAAATCGAGGCCTTGCGCGCACCGCGGCTGAGTGTGCAGGGTGACATCAACTAGCCTCAGGAGTCGTTTCTCATGAATGATATCGCCAGCTGGATCTGGGTCCTGATCCCGCTTGCCGCAATCGGTATTGCGCCGTTCAAGATGTGGATAAAGGTCAAGGAGCGTCAGTTGATGGCGCAGACCAACCTCACTGCCGAGAAGAGCGCGCAATATGCGTCGCACGTCGAACGGCTCGAACAGCGCGTCCGCGTTCTCGAGAAGATCGCCACCGATCGCGGCATCGACACGGCGACGCAAATCGAGGCGTTGCGTGATTCCAGCCGTATTGAACAGGATACACTCACGCGATGAATATGGTCGAAGTCATCCTGATCATTGTCGTGCTCGCCGTCGTCGGCAAGATGATGAATCAACGCATGCTCGAACGCCGTAGCGCCCGCGACGATCGCTTCCTCGACGTCACCCCCGACCGTGGCGACCGCGATGACAGCGCTGACAACCGCCGCCTGCGCGACGAGGTCCAGCAGCTCAAGAGCCGCATCCAGGTGCTCGAGCGGATCGCCGTCGAAAAGGAAAATAGCCTCGCGCGCGAGATCGACCAATTGCGCGACCGCTGAGGCAGCGGTAGGCGGGCGCGGTGACCGTGTCCCCCCTCCCCCCGCTGGCCGACCTCGCCGAGGAATATGAGTTTCTCGACAGCGAGGATCGCTACCGGCTGCTGATCGAGCTCGGCCGCAAGCTCGAAGTCATGCCCGACGCGCTCAAGACCGACGCGACCAAGGTGCGTGGCTGCTCCGCCTCGGTGTGGGTCTACCCCACCCAGAATGGCGACGGCTCGCTCCACTTCCTCGCCGACAGCAATGCCGCCATCACCAAGGGGATCGTCGCGCTGGTACTCGCCGGAGTTCAGGATCGGGCCCCGCGCGACGTTGCCGAGACCGATATCGCGGCCACCCTCGCCCCGTTCGACCTCGCCCGCGAATTGAGCTCCAGCCGCACCCAGGGCCTCCCCAACATGATCGCTCTCGTCCGCGAAACCGCACTGCGGCTGGCATGAGCGAAGATCCGGATCGCCCGGCCAGGGCCAGCCGATCCGACGGCAGCTTCGACCCGGTCGGCTTTTTTAACCTGCTTGCCAGCTACGGCCATGGCGGTGAACTCGGCATCGCCTATCTCGCCCATGGCGAGGATTGGGTCGAGGTCGAGATGCCATGGCGTCCCGAGCTGGTCGGCGTGTCCGACACCGGCCTGCTCGCCAGCGGCGCGATCGTCAGCCTGATCGACCTGGCCGCCGGCGTCTCGATCTGGATCAAGCGCGGCATGTTCCGCCCGATGGCGACGCTCGACCTGAGGATCGACTATATGCGCCCCGCGCTCAAGGGCGAGACCGTCATTGTCCGCTGCCGCTGCCTCAAGATCACCCGCTCGATCGCCTTCGTCGAGGGCATCGCCCACGTCGGCGACATCCAGGATCCAATCGCGCGCTCGGCCATGACCTTCATGACGACACGTAGCTAGGGGGCCGTAGCTAGAGTCTGTTTCAGCCAAGCTGAGTCGGCACCGGCCCGCACCCCCACCCGGCCAACCCAGTCAGTGTATCTTATGGGTTGGCCGGGTGGGGGTGCGGGCCGGTACCGTTCAACTGAAACAGACTCTAGATCGTCGCGTTAGCGACTGCGTTGCGCCGCTCGTCGGCCTTGCGCAGCACGTCGTACGACGCCTGGATCTGCTGGAAGCGCGTCGCCGCATCCTTGTCCCCGGCATTGACGTCAGGATGATTTTCCTTGGCCATCCGTCGGAACGCCGCCTTGACCGTCGCCGCATCGGCATCCGGGTCGAGCTCGAGGACGTCCAGCGCGCGCATTTCGTCCTGGCTGCGCGAACCGTCGCCCGATCCCGCCCATTGATAATGCGCCGATCGGCGATATTCGGGGCCGCCTTCGGCCTCGGCCTGCTGGCGCGCGGCTTCCTCGGCGCTGAGCCCGGCAAAATAATTCCAGCCCTTGTTATATTCGGCGGCGTGCGGCTCGCAGAAATACCAGCGGTCGGGCATGTTGGGCGCCTTGGGCGCGGGCCGGTCGCCCGCCGAGCTGCACCCCTCGCGATCGCACAGCCGGATCCGCGTCGCTGCGGTGCTCTTCGCGCCGTAGCTGCTCCAGCGGGGAAACCCCCAATTGTCTGATCGTGTTGCCTTGGCCATCACACCCACTCTAATCCGTTGAACGCGTCATTGCGAGCGTAGCGAAGCAACCCAGTGGTTTAACAGGTGGTTTGCTTCGCTTCGCTCGCAATGACAAAAAATTCAAACACCAGGCGGCCTGTAAGCCGGGTTCTGTCCAGCGCCCTCGCGGGCACCTGGGCGACCATTCCTCTAGGCGACGGATTGCTCCGCCGCTCAAGCGACCAACCCGGGTGACGAGCCGAAAAAGCCCAAACGCCACCCCTATTCGGTCTTGCACCCGGTGGGGTTTGCCGTGCCGCCCCCGTTGCCGGGGACGCGGTGCGCTCTTGCCGCACCCTTTCGCCCTTACCGGCCCGAAGGCCGGCGGATTGCTTTCTGTGGCACTTTCCCTGAACCCATCCGAAAATGAGCCCGCCGGGCGTTACCCGGCACCGTTTTTTCGTGGAGCCCGGACTTTCCTCGCCCTTCCTTGCGGAAGGCCGCGGTCGCCCGGCCGCCTGGTGGCCGTGATATGACCTATTGCGGGCGCGGCAGCAACAGCGACAGCAGCTTGGCCCGGCACTCACCGTCGATGATCCCGTCGATCCGGTCGGGGCGAAAGCGCCGCTGGAAGGCAATCACCGCCTTTTGAGGCTCGGCGACCGAATAACCGAACCGCTCCAGCGCCAGCAGAAATCCGGCGTCGGTCCAGAACGGGTCCATCAGGTCGCGGGTCGGGCTCGGCAGGGCCAGCCGCCGTCGTGCCAGCACTTCCCACGGGAACAGCTCCCCCGGATCCTCCTTGCGCGTCGGGGCGACGTCCGAGTGGCCGACCACATTGCCGCGCCCGATCCCGTGACGATCCTTGATCGACGACACCAGCGGGATCAGCGCCGCAATCTGCTCGTCGGGAAAAGGCCGATAGCCGAACTCATGCCCCGGGTTGACGATCTCGATCCCAACGCTCGCCGAATTGACGTCGGTGATCCCCCGCCAATAGCTGTTCCCGGCGTGCCAGGCGCGCTTTGCCTCGTCGACCATCCGCACCACCTGTCCGTCCTCGGCGACCAGATAGTGGCACGACACGCCGGCATCGGGGGAGGTCAGCCTGGCAATCGCGGCAACGGCATCGACCATGCCGGTGTAGTGAAGCACGATCATCGACACCGGCAACAACCGGTCGTTGAAGTTGGGCGAAGGCGTATCGATCATGTCCATGACGCAAGGTTTCGCGCATGGCCGTCGCTCGCGGTCAAGTCCCCCGTACGGCAACCCGTGCCGCGATCCGCTCGGCTGCGGGGTTCGCTAGCTGGTATAATCCGCGCCGTTCGCGGTCCGCCTCCAGTCTCTCGGTCTGCCCGATCACCGTCTCGCCCGCGCCCAGCATCAGCCATGCATCGGGCGCCATTGCCGCCGCCAGCCGGTCAAACGCCTGCCGCCGCCGCTCGGCGCTGAGGTAGAGCAGGACATTGCGGCAGAGGACGATATCGAATTGCCCCGGCGACGGCACCGGCTCCAATATATTATGCACCTGGAAGCGCACGTTGCGGCGCAGTGGCTCGGCGATCCGCCAGCCATCGTCGCCTTCGCTGAACCAGCGCATCATCTGCTGGATGCCGAGCCCGCGCTGCACCTCGAACTGGGTATAGGTCCCGGTCCGCGCCCGGTCGATGACCTGCGTCGACACGTCGGTAGCCAATATGTCGATCGACCAGCCGGCCCACTTCGCCGGCTCTTCGGCAAACAGCATCGCCAATGAATAGGCTTCCTGGCCCGTCGAGCATCCCGCCGACCAGATGCGCAAGCGCCGCGTGCTTGCCCGCCGCGTCGCCAGCATCGGCAGCGCCTCAACGCTCAGCAAGTCGAACGGATTGCGATCGCGAAAGAAGTACGTCTCGTTGTTGAGCAACGCCTCGACCACGCAAGAAACCAGCCCGGGCTCGCTGCCCATCACCAGCCGAGTAATCAGCTCGTCGATCGTCGCGATCCCCCGCTCGCGCAGGATTCCCGCCAGCGCGGTTTCGATTCGCCACCGCCGACTGCTGGTCAGCTGTTGCCCCGTACGCGCTTCAAGAAGGCCGGCAAGGATCCGGCATGAGCTGTCGCTAACCTGCACGTCCTAATGCTCGCCGATGCGCGAGATGACCCGGCGGGCGAGCTGGTCGGGCGGCAGGACCGCGGCGGCAAGCCCGGCCTCGGCGATCGCGCGCGGCATTCCCCACACCGCCGAACTGGCTTCGTCCTGCGCCAGCACCGATCCGCCACAGGCGACCATCTTGGCCGCGCCCTCGACCCCGTCGCGGCCCATCCCGGTCAGTACGATGCCCAGCCCGCGTCGTCCGGCAACCGCGCCGACCGATGCCAGCATCGGGTCGACCGAGGGCATGCACCCGCTTGCGGCAGGGAAGTGGACCAGTCGAACGAGCCGCTCGCCGCGCTCTTCCGACACCGTCAGATGCGCGTCTCCCGGGGCGATGAACAGCATGTCGGGGGTGAGTTTCATGCCGTCCTCGGCGACGACCGCCGGCCGCTTGGCGACCACGCCCAGCTGGCGCGCGAACACGGTCATGAAGGCCGGCGGCAAATGCTGCGTCACCAGGATCGGCACCCCGATCGCTGGCGGCAGCGCGGCCAGTAACGTCCCCAGCGCATGGATACCCCCGGTCGACGCCCCCAGCGCGAGCAGCGTCAGCGGCTCGGCCGACATCGTCCGCAATTTATGATGGCTTTCGGCCGCCGTCGCGAACGACGCGCGCGGTCCCCTGACGCCCCGCTCGGCGCGGCCCAGTGCCAGCAACCGAGCGATCAGCACTTCGGAAAAGCGCCCGTTGAATCGCCCCGTGCCCGGCTTGGGCAGCGTATCCGCCGCACCCAGCGCTAGCGCCGCAACGGTTTCCTCGGCGCCATCTTCTGCGACCGACGACACCACCATCACCCGGGCGCCCGGCGCCGCTTCCAGTATCCGCGGGATCGACTTCAGTCCGCCGACCCCCGGCATTTCCAGGTCGAGCAGCACGATATCGACCTCGACATGGGCCAACGCGACGATCGCGTCCTCGGCGGTGCCTGCCACCCCGACAATGTCGAAATGCCCGTCGGCCTCGATCATTCGCGACAGCACTGCGCGTGCCACCATCGAATCATCGACGACCATCAACCGGATCGGACGCGTCACAGGGGAAGCACCGCTTCCCGCGGGCGAAGAGGCAAGCGCCAGCTTCACCGTGATTACGCGACGCCGACGAGTTGCAGCTTGATGTGCAGCGTTTCGCGGTCGAACGGCTTCATCACATATTCGTCGGCGCCCGCCTCGAGCGCGGCGCGAATGTGCGCCATGTCGTTCTCGGTCGTGCAGAACACTACTTTGGGCTGGTCTTCATGTCCGCGCTGGCGAAGGAGTTTCAGAAACTCCATCCCGCTCATGACCGGCATGTTCCAGTCGAGCAGCACGACATCGGGCATTGATTCCTCGCAACGGGTCAGCGCTTCGCGCCCGTCCCCCGCTTCCTCGACCTGAAACTCCAGCGTTTCCAATATGTGGCGAGCCACTTTCCGGATCACCTTGGAGTCGTCGACAATCAAACAAGTCTTCATGGACTCTTCTTCCTGCAATCCTGTCCCGTCGGTCTAACCGCGAAGGGTAACGAAGTGCTTAAGCAGCCGCCGCAACATTGCGTTGTTCGGGGCCTGCGATCAGTCCCGCGATATCGACCAGCAGCAGCGGCCCGGCGTCGGTCTCGACCAGCCCCAGCGCGATCCGCTCCCAGCCTGGTCCAAGCGCAGCGCGGATCGGCGTCGGCTCGCCGATCGAATCAATCACATCCTCGACCGTGTCGACTTCCAGCGCATAATGATGCCCGTCATGGTCGACCACGACCGCTTCCTGTGGCCCGTCCCCCCGCATGGTTTCGCCAAGGTCGAGCGAGCGCTTGCAGTCGATCACCGTCAGCACCCGGCTGCGCAGTGCCGACAGCCCGGCGATATGCGGCGCGGCACGCGGCACCGGGATCAGCGTGTCGAGCTCGACCACCGCCTCGACTTCCGACGCCAGAAGCGCGACGCGGTTGCCCGCAATCGTCACGAGCAGCAGCAGATGGTTCATGCTTTTCCTCCCGCAACCCGGCTGAGCGCGGCGAGCAGCCCGTCGCGGTCATAGCGATAAATCGTGTCGGTCGTCTCCGCAGCGTCAGGCTCGCTGCGCAGCCAGATCGTCTGCCCGTCCTTTGGCGCCGCTGCTTGCCCCGCAAAGGCAATCGTCAAATCGGCGTGCCCCTCGGCACTCTCGTCGACCACGCGATACCCCGCCGCCTCGACGATCGGGCGAAGCATGTTCTGCAGCCACGGATCGTCCGATGCCAGGCGGCACACCGCCGGTTCGCCGCGTCGCCCGGTCCCGTCGGCGTGATTGGCGAACAGCCAGTGCGCGTCGAGCAACTCGGCTGGCTCTCCGCCGATAAGGGCAACGCCTGCGATTAGCCCACTCGTTGCCGCCGGAATAACCTCCTCGACCAGCCCGGTCAGGTCGATCACTTCGGACACGGCATAAGCCATCTCGCTCGCGCCGTCGCTCAGTCGCAGCAATTTGACCTTGCCCGCCAGCGTGGCAGGGTCTTCGACCCCGGCCAGCGGCAGGATGATCTCGCCGATCTGAACCCGCAGCTGCCCCGCGGCAAAGCGGATCGTCTCGGCCGGTACTTCCTCGATCCGGTCGACTACGCCCAGCCGCAGCGCGCGCCGCGTGCCGCCCATCGACCGGAACAACAGCACCGGCATCTCGCGCACCTTGGGTTGCGGCGCCGCCTGCGCCAGCCGCGCCGCGCGCTCCTGCGCCTCGACCCGAATACCGCCCTGCAGCGCCAGCCCCGCCGGATCGAACAACAGGATCGGGCTGCCGTCGTCGGCCAGCGTCGTCCCCGCATAGAGCCCGGTTGCCATCACCGCCGGGGCGGCGGGTTTGACCACCAGTTCTTCATGATCATGAATCCTGTCGACCGCCAGCGCATAGACATCGCCCCCTGCCGGCCTCAGCACCACCAGCGTCCGGTCGGCGTCGGCGACATCGCTCGCCAGATGCAGGATATCGGCCAGCGCCACTTCGGGCACACGCCGTCCGCGGATCGTCGCGACCCCGGCCCCGCCGACCCGGTCAAGCGTAACCGAACTGCCGTTGGCGCGGACGATTTCCTCGATTGCGCTTCTGGGAATGGCGAAATGCTGGTTGCCGATCGAAACCGTCAGCGCCGGGATGATCGTCAGCGTCAGCGGCACGCGCAACGTCAACCGCGTCCCTCCGCCGGGCTTGCTGTCGATTTCGACCGTCCCGCCGATCCGCTCGATATTCGACCGGACAACATCCATCCCCACCCCGCGCCCCGAAATCGCGGTCACTTGGGATGCCGTCGACAGTCCCGCCTCGAAGATTAGCTCCAACCGCTCCCGCGACGTCATGGCGGCGGCAGCTTCAGCCGTCAGCGTGCCTGATGCGACTGCCTTCTCGACCAGTGCCGCCCCGTCGATCCCGCGCCCGTCGTCGACGATGTCGATCAAGATCTGGTTGCCCGATTGCCGCGCCGACACCGACAGCAGCCCGATCTCGCGCTTGCCCGCCTTCAAACGTTCTCCCGGCGTCTCGATGCCATGGTCGACCGCGTTGCGGATGATATGAGTCAGAGGATCGCGGATCATCTCGATCATCTCGCGATCCAGCTCGACATCGCCGCCATCGATATCGACGAGGATCTGCTTGCCCAGTTCGGCCGACAGGTCGCGCACCACGCGCGGCAAAGCGACGAACAAATTCTCCACCCGCTGCATTCGCGTCCGCGTGATCGCGTCGCGCATGTCGGCGATGATCCCCGACAGGCGTTCGAACGCCCCGTCGACGACCACGTCGCCGCTCGACTCCCTCAACCGCCGCGCCAATTCGTTGCGCGCCAGCACCATGTCCGACACGCCGCTCATCACGCGATCCAGCAATTCCACCGACAGGCGGATCGTCCGCGGCGCAGCACTTGCCTTGCCGTCGACCATCGCCGCCGCAACCGGGGTCGCCGGTCCCTCGGCACCGGGCTGCAGCGCCTCGATAAGCCCGCTGTCATCACCGTCGGAAATTTTTTCTCCGGCCTCGATCGTCGCGACCATGTCGCCGATCCGGTCGATCACTGCCAGCACCGCGCTGACCAGCGCCCCATCGGGCACTCGCCGCCCGGCGCGCACATCGGCCAGCGCATCCTCGGCGGCGTGGCTCAGCGCCTCGAGCCGGGGGAATTCGAAAAATCCACAATTGCCCTTCACCGTGTGGACGAAGCGGAAAATGGAATCCAGCCGTGCGCGGTCGTCAGGCTGGGCTTCCCACGCAACGATTTCCCCGCCCAGCGCTTCGAGCATTTCGCGGCATTCGGCGGTAAAGTCGGCAATCAGATCGTCCATGCTCACCCACCTGTTGTCAGGTGGGGTTATGGAGGAGGAGGTGTTAACGCGGCGTTAGCCCTACGGTCCCCTACGCCGTCGGCAGCGTCGCCCCGATCAGCAGCACCGGCTCGGCGGCATCGCTCAATCGCACCGATCCCCCGGCATCGCTCGCCAGCCGGTGCGCCAGCCACGCCCCCGCCGCGCGCGCCTCGATTGTCCCCGTGCCGGCCCCCGTCAGCGCCGCGCGCAGCGACGGATCGAGCAGGATGCGCGGCCCTTCGGCGCGAATGACCACTTCAACCTCGCCCTCGCGCTGCTCGGCGCCGATATCGAGCGTTCCCCCACGGACCAGCGCGTCGCCCGCCAGCATCGCCAGGTTGAGCAGCAATTTGACCGCCGACTTGGGCAGCCGGTCGCCCGCCACCATCCAGCCAAGCTCGATGCGCTTCTCAGGGCCATACAGCCCCTCGATCGCCGATTTGGCTTCGCGCGTGTCGATGTCCTCGCCAAAACCACCCGCCGCTCCAAACGCCAGTCGGAAGAATTTCAGCTTGTTCGCGCTTGCCCGGGCGCTGTCGGCAAGCAATTCCATGCACCGCTCGCGCATATCGGGATCGGTCTCGTCCGCGAGCAACTCGACCCCGTTGTTGAGCGCGCCGATCGGCGACAGCAGATCGTGGCACAAGCGAGAGCAGAGCAGGCTGGCGAGTTCAACAGCATCCATGCGCGATTCAATGGGGCACCGCGCTGCCTCGCGCAAGCGCGGCATCTGAAACGCACGCAGCAGGGTGCAAGCGCGCCATTGAAATGCTCAACCGTCCTTCCCAGATTCACAACATGGCCGGGGGGCAACATATCCATCCCATCTCACTGGACGCCGCCCATGCCGGCTGGCGCCTCGACCGCGCCCTCGCCGCGACCCTCCCGACCATCTCGCGCGAACGGCTCAAATCCCTCGTCAGCTCGGGCGCTCTTGAAGGCACTGACGGCCTAGTCCGCGACCCGGCCACGAAAGTTCGCGGGCACGAGCAATATACCCTCACCGTCCCAGACCCCCGCCCCGCGCATAACGAGGCGCAGGATATCCCCCTCGTCATCGCCTATGAGGACGAGCATCTCCTGGTCATCGACAAGCCTGCCGGACTCGTCGTTCACCCCGCCGCGGGCAATCTCGACGGCACGCTGGTCAACGCGCTTCTCCACCATTGCCACGGCAGCCTGTCGGGGATCGGCGGAGTGGCGCGCCCCGGCATCGTCCACCGCATCGACAAGGATACGTCCGGGCTGCTCGTCGTCGCCAAGACCGACGTCGCCCACGAAGGTCTCGCCCGCCAATTCGCCGACCACTCGATCGAGCGCCGCTACCTCGCCATCGTCAACGGCATCCCCCGCCTGCCCAAGGGAAGCGTCGACGCCCCGCTCGCTCGCTCCTCGACCAATCGCAAGAAGATGGCGATCGTCTCGCCCGGGCGCGGCAAGCGCGCGGTCACACACTGGACCCGGCTCGAACCCCTGCGCGACGCTGCGCTGGTCGAGTGTCGGCTCGAAACCGGTCGCACGCACCAGGTCCGCGTCCATATGGCGTCAATTGCTCACCCTTTGCTCGGCGATCCCGTTTATGGCGGATCGGCACGCCACCATCGTGCGTTATTGGCTGAACTGGAGTTTGCGCGCCAAGCGCTTCACGCCGCCCGCATTGGATTCATCCATCCCGTAACGAAAGGCCGTCTGTCGTTCGACAGCGCCCTTCCATCGGATATGCAGCAACTATTCAGCCGCCTTGTCGTATAGAAGATCAACCGCCGGTGCAGACGCGTTGCGCTGGCCAGGGAGTGAAGAATGGCTAAGTCGAAGGGTGTACTGTCGATCCCCGCTTCGGGGGGCGAAGCCGGTCTCAACCGATATCTTAGTGAAATCAAGAAGTTCCCGATCCTCGCTCCCGAGGAAGAGTTCATGCTTGCCAAACGCTGGAGCGAACAGGGCGACACTGATGCGGCAGCCAAACTGGTCAATTCGCACCTGCGACTCGTTGCCAAGATCGCCATGGGCTATCGCGGCTACGGCCTGCCCGTTTCCGAACTTATTTCGGAGGGCAATATCGGCCTGATGCAGGGCGTGAAGAAGTTCGAGCCCGATCGCGGATTCCGCCTCGCCACCTATGCCATGTGGTGGATCCGTGCCTCGATCCAGGAATTCATCCTGCGCTCGTGGAGCCTCGTCAAGATCGGCACCACCGCCGCCCAGAAAAAGCTGTTCTTCAACCTTCGCCGGATGAAGAACCAGATCGAGGCGTTCGAAGACGGCGACATGAAGCCCGCCCACGTCACCAAGATCGCGACCGACCTCGGCGTGACCGAGGACGAAGTTATCTCGATGAACCGCCGCATGGGGATGGGCGGCGATACCTCGCTCAACGCCCCGCTCAAGGGCGACGAGGGCGGCGAGGCGCAATGGCAGGATTTTCTTGTCAGTGCCGACCCGCTGCAGGACGAGATTCTCGCCGAGAGCGAGGAAAAGCAGGTCCGCCACGACCTCCTTCTTCAGGCAATGGACGGCCTCAACGAGCGCGAGCGCACGATCCTCACCGAACGCCGCTTAGTCGACGAGCCCAAAACCCTCGAGGACCTCAGTCAGGTCTTCGGCGTTAGCCGCGAACGCATTCGGCAGATCGAAGTCCGCGCTTTCGAGAAGCTGCAAGCCGGCCTCATCCGCCTCGCCACCGACCAGCGCCTCTTGCCCGCCGCCGCTTAATCCTCCGGGTCGGGCACGCGTTTGAGTAGCGCGAGCCCGGCGGCGGTCAGCAGTAAGGTCGCCCCGACCCGCGCCTTCCCTCGCTTGCGCAGCAACGAAAGGCCCACAGTCGACAGGATCGACGACATCATCCCGATCTTCGGTGATCCGACAATCTGGGATGCGACGCTTGTCATTCTGGACGTCACAAAGGGGTGTTTAGCGTTCACTTGCACCGGTGCATTGTTGAACGCCACCGTCTCCACAGTCTCCACGGATTTGCCTTCGGCCACGCCCTCCGTCCCCTTGTCGTCGGCCATCGGCGAGGCTTTACGCCCTTCCGCCTCGACCCCTTCATCCTCGGCCCCGTCGGCGACATGATCGGCCGACCACGCCCCGCGCGACCCCAAAGGCTTGGCCCCGCCGCGGGTCGTGTCCTTCGCCGTCTGATGTTCAACTTCGCTATTAAGTTCAGCGCCGAACAGAAAGATATAGCTCGATAAATAAATCCACGTCAGCAGCGCGACGATCCCCCCGATCGACCCATAGGTGGCGTTGTAATTGGCGAAGCGCGTCACATACAGCCCGAACCCGACCGTCGTCAGCAGCCACCCCACCGCCGAAAAGATCGACCCCGGCGTCAGCCAGCTCCACTTGGCCTGCTGGCGTGACGGGCCATAGCGATAGATGGTCGCCGCCGCCGCCGCCGCGCCAATGCCAAGCGTTGGATAAGACACGATTCTTCCCAGCATAACCGCCGTATCCGAACTCCCTGGCCACAGCGTCTGGAGATAGCGCAGCGCCCCCATCGCCGCGATCGCGGCCAGTGCCAGCACGACCAGTCCCAGCGTCATCGCCAGCGCCACCAGCGTCCGCGTCACGAACCCCCGCGCCTCCTCCTCCTCGTACGAGATGTTGAGCGCGATCATGATCGATCCGGCCGCATTGCGCGCCCCCCACAGCGCCACCGCCAGCGCCACGAAAATGCCCAACCCCTTCTTGTTGCCCGAACTTTTGACGACATTGAGCAGCATGTCACCGATCGTCTGGGCAATATCGGGGGGTGCGATCGTCATCAGCGATCGCATGTTGCCGATCACTGTCTCGGGGCTGGCGATGAAGCCATAGGTCAGCACCGTCGCCCCCATCAGCGGCACGATCGCCAGGAAGGCGTAGAACGCCACTCCCGCCGCGACCAGCGCGATATTATCCTTGCCGCTTTCCCTGAACGTCCGAAGGAAAATCTCTTTCCACCCAAGCACCGGCATTTGCGCCGGCGAGTCGGCCTGGCGTCCGCGTTCGGCGCCGCCCGTGGCGCGCTGGTGATCGGCGATGCTGGTCAATTGCTGAAATTCCCCAAAATCATTGCGCCACAACGCCTTGTCACCGTTCCAACCCCGCCCGCCGCAGCCCGTTCCGCCGCCCCTTGCCATTCGCCCGCAACTGGCCGAGCCTCCCTCCCAAGAAGCGCGCCACGGACGCTTCATGCGCCCGAACGCCCGCCACCCGGACGAGAGGAGAATCGCATGCCCGGCGCAACTCGCGACATCAACAACACCATCAACGGCACTCGAGTGATCGCCCTGGTCGGTCCGGCCGGGGCAGGCAAGACCAGCCTCGCCGAAGCGTTGCTCTTCGCCAGCGGCACCATCGACCGCCACGGTGCGCCCGGCGCCACCGTCGGCGATGCCAGCCCCGAAGCCCGCGCTCGCGGTGGCTCGACCGAGCTCAACCTCATGCATTTCACCTATCTCGGCCAGCGCTTCGGAATTATCGACTCGCCCGGATCGGTCGGGTTCGCCGCCGACGCCCTTCGCGCCGTCGCGGTCGCCGACCTCGCCATCGTCGTGGTCGATCCCGATCCCGCACGCGCCGCGCTCGCCGCCCCCGCGCTGCGCCTGCTCGACGAGCAGGGCATCCCGCACCTCGTCTTCGTTAACCGCATCGACCAGGCGCGCGGACGCATCACCGAACTGCTCGAAGCCCTCCAGCCGATGAGCGTCTCCCCGCTCATCGCCCGCCAGATCCCGATCAGGGACGTCGACAAGGTTACCGGCTTCGTCGACGTCGCGCTCGAACGCGCCTTCCACTATGAGCCCGGCAAACCCTCCTCGCGGATCGCTATCCCCGCCGAGGTCGCAGGGCGCGAGGCAGAAGCCCGCACTCAGCTACTCGAACATCTCGCCGACCATGACGACAGTCTGCTCGAAGCCCTGCTGTCCGACCAGATCCCCGAGCCCGCCACCATCTTCGCCGATCTGACCCGCGAAACCGGCGATAATCTCGCGGTCTCGTTGCTGTTCGGCTCGGCCACCAGCGGCTGGGGCATCCGCCGCCTCCTCAAGGCCCTGCGCCACGAAGCCCCCGCCCCAGCCCAGACCGCGCGCCGGCTCGACGTCATCGCCCCCTCGCTGTTTGCCTTCAAGGTCAGCCACGGCGGCGCGGTCGGCCGACTCGTCCTCGCCCGCCTGCTCGGCCGCGATATCTCCGAAGGCGCCGAGATGAACGCCTCCTGGGGAGGCCGCGCCCGGCTCGGTGCGCTCTTCTCGGTCCAAGGCGACAAGACCGCCAAGATCGCCGACGCTCGCTGCGGCGACCTCATTGCCATCGCCAAGGTCGACGGGATCAAGCCCGGCGACTGGCTCTCGACCGGTCCCATCCCTTCGCCGCTGATCCTCGACGAGCCTCCGCGCAACTGCGCACTCGCCATCGAACCCACCGACCGCAAGGACGACGTCCGGCTCTCGACCGGCCTGTCGCGCCTGCTCGAGGAAGACCCCAGCCTCGCGCTCGAACAGGACGGCCATGAAATGCGCCTTCGCGGGGTCAACGACGAGCACCTCCGCACCGTCCTCGCCCGGCTGAAACGCCGCTACGGGGTCGACGTCACTGCCCGCGCCCCCGCCATTCCCTATCGCGAATCGATCCGCCGCTCGGTTACCCACCACGGCCGCCACAAGAAACAGTCGGGCGGGCACGGCCAGTTCGGCGATGTCGTGATCGAGGTCAAACCCCTCGCCCGCGGCGAAGGCTTCCGTTTCGACGACCGGATCAGCGGCGGCGCGGTGCCCAAACAATATATCCCTGCGGTCGAACAGGGCGTCCGTGAAGCCCTCGCCCGCGGCCCACTCGGCTTCCCCGTGGTCGACGTCGCCGTGACCCTCACCGACGGCAGCTACCACAGCGTCGATTCGTCCGAACTCGCCTTCCGCATGGCCGGCCGCCTGGCAATGAACGAGGCGCTGGCCGAGGCTGCGTCGCACTTGCTCGAACCCGTCCACCGGCTGACGATCGTCACGCCGGCCAGCGCGGCGAGCAAGGCCAGCTCGGCAGTCGCCAGTCGGCGCGGCCAGATGGTCGGGCTCGCCCCGCGCTCGGGCTGGGACGGATGGGACCGCATCGACGCGCTCATCCCGACCAGTGAACTGACCGGGCTTGAGGCCGAATTGCGCTCGCTCAGCCATGGCCTGGCGACCTACGAAGCTGAATATGACCATCTCGCCGAACTCAACGGCCCGCTGGCAGACAGAATCACCAACGGCGAAATCCCGGAACACGCCTAGCCGATCGTCGAAACCACCCCAACCGGTCGCCAGTCGCCGAGCCCGTGCGTCTCGGCAAAGTCGACCGGGACCCCCTCGCCACGGCTTATCCCGCCTGTGACATAGAGGCAGTCGAGCCCGTTCCGCGCCGCCCCGATCACGTCGGTCACCAACCCGTCGCCGATCGCTAGCACCGTCTCGCGCGCCGGGTTCCCCGCCAGCTCGAGCGCATGATCGTAAATCGCCGGATAAGGCTTGCCATACCAGCATGCCTCGCCGCCCATCGCCTCATAGGCATCGGCTAGCGCCCCGGCGCACACTTCCGCTTGGCCCGCGACGATCACCACCCGGTCGGGATTAAGGCAATGCAACCGCACCCCCGCCGCCGCAAGCTGCTCCAATTGCCCGGCATAATCCGCCACCCTGTCGCGCGCCTCGTCGAGCCCGGTGCACGCCAGGTCGCGATAGCCCTCGGCGGCGATCACCAACCCAGCACGCTCCAGATCATCCCGGTCCCCCCGCGTGCCGATCAACCCAACCGGCGCCCTCAGCTTGAGCAGCGCCGATATCCCCGCCTCGCCCCCGGTCGTGATCGCGTGATAGGCCCGCCGCGAAAGCGCCAGCGCGTCCAATTGTCCCTGCACCGTCGCCGCCGTTCGCGGCGCATTACTAATCAGGACGATCCACCGCCCCTCTCCCGCCCACTGCAGCAACCGCGCCTCGACCCCGTCGAACAGCGCCGCGCCGTCATGGAGCACCCCCCAGATGTCACACAGCAGGGTCGAATAGCGTGCGTCGATCGCGGCAAGGTCAAACTCGTTCATTGCCGCGCGCTAGCCCAAGCGTCCCCGCGCCGCAAAGCTTGACGCAGCCGCGCGCAGCGGCTTCGTTCGGCGCAACGATCCGGGGACCCGAGAACTTGGCCAAGAAACTGACTCGCTTCATTTTGTTCGCGCTGCTCGCGGGCGTCATCACCGGCTGGGTGGTCAATGCCGTGATCGACGACGGCACCCCCGCCGCCGCCGCGCAGCTCAAGGACATCGCCGGCTATTTCTCGATCGTCACCGCGCTGTTCCTGCGGCTCATCAAGATGATCATCGCGCCGCTGGTCTTTTCCACCCTCGTCGTCGGCATTGCCCATATGGGCGACGTTGCCGCACTCGGCCGCGTGGGGTTGCGCTCGCTCGCCTGGTTCATTTTCGCGAGCCTGATTTCGCTCACGCTTGGCCTGCTCCTCGTCAACCTGCTCCATCCCGGGGTCGGCATCGGCCTGCCCCTGCCCCCGGCGACGGCGGCCAGCGGGGTCGAGACTGCCGCGTTCAACCTCAAGGATTTCATCAGCCATCTCGTCCCGGCGTCGATCTTCGAAGCCATGTCCAAGAACGAGATTCTGCCAATCGTCATCTTCTCGGTGTTCTTCGGGGTAGCGATCACCGCCGTCGGGGAGCGCGCCCGCCCGCTCGTCCGCGGAATCGAGGCACTGGTTCAGGTCATGCTCCAGCTGACCGATTACGTCATGCGCGCGGCGCCCTTCGCGGTGTTCGCCGCGGTCGCCAGCGCCATCATCGAAAATGGCCCGAGCGTCCTGTCGAGCCTCGGCCGCTTCGTCGGCAGCTTCTACTTCGGGCTCGCGCTGCTGTGGACAATCCTCATCGGCATCGCCTTCCTAGCGGTCGGGCGCCGCGCGCGCGATCTCGTCCGCTACATTCGCGACCCCATCGTGCTCGCCTTCTCGACCGCCTCGTCCGAAGCTGCCTACCCGCGCACGCTGGAGGCCCTCGAGCGGTTCGGCGTCCCGCCGCGCATTGCCAGCTTCGTCCTGCCGCTGGGCTATTCGTTCAACCTCGACGGCTCGATGATGTACATGACCTTTGCGTCGATTTTCATTGCGCAGGCCTATGGCATCGACCTCAGCATCGGCCAGCAGGTCACCATGCTGCTCGTCCTGATGATCACCTCGAAGGGCATGGCCGGTGTTCCCCGCGCCAGCCTGGTCGTCATCGCCGCAACGCTGTCGATGTTCAAAATCCCCGAGGCCGGACTGCTGCTGATCCTGGCGGTCGACCATTTCCTCGACATGGGCCGTTCGGCCACCAATGTCGTCGGCAATGCCGTCGCCTCGGTGCTCGTCGCCAAATGGGAGGGCGACCTCGACCCCGAACGCGAGATCGACATCGAACCGCCTCACGCCCCGAGCCATGCGCCGCCACTCGCCCCGGGCGCGGAACCCGGGGCCTGACCGTTCAGTCTTCGTCGGGCTCGGGTCCAGCCATCAGCGCCTCGCCGACCTCGTCCTTCTTGCCGCGTACGGCGTTTTCGATCCGCGCCGCAATCTCGGGATTCTCGATCAGATAGGTCTTCGAATTCTCGCGGCCCTGGCCGATGCGAATCGAGTCATAGCTGAACCAGGCGCCCGACTTCTCGACGATCCCGGCCTTGACGCCCAAGTCGAGGATCTCGCCGACCTTGGAAATCCCCTGGCCGTACATGATGTCGAACTCGACCTGCTTGAACGGCGGCGCGACCTTGTTCTTGACGACCTTCACCCGGGTTGTGTTGCCGACGATATCGTCGCGATCCTTGATCTGCCCGGTGCGGCGGATGTCGAGCCGGACCGAAGCATAGAATTTCAGCGCATTGCCTCCCGTCGTCGTCTCGGGATTGCCGTACATCACGCCAATCTTCATGCGCAGCTGGTTGATGAAGATCACGATGCACTTCGACCGGCTGATCGATCCGGTCAGCTTGCGCAGCGACTGGCTCATCAGCCGCGCCTGCAAACCGACATGGCTGTCGCCCATCTCGCCCTCGATCTCGGCCCGCGGTACCAGCGCGGCCACCGAATCGATCACCAGCACATCGATCGCGTTCGACCGGACCAGCGTGTCGACAATCTCGAGTGCCTGCTCGCCGGTATCGGGCTGCGACACGATCAGATTGTCGATATCGACCCCCAGTTTCTTGGCATAGGCCGGGTCGAGCGCATGTTCGGCGTCGACGAACGCCGCCGTCCCGCCATTCTTCTGCGCTTCGGCAATGACATGGAGCGCGAGGGTCGTCTTGCCCGAGCTTTCGGGGCCATAGACTTCGATCACCCGCCCGCGCGGCAAGCCGCCCACGCCCAGCGCAATGTCGAGCCCCAGCGATCCCGTCGAAATCGTCTCGATCTCGACCAGCTCGCGGCTGCCCAGCTTCATTGCCGAGCCCTTGCCAAAGGCGCGATCAATCTGTGCCAGCGCGGCTTCAAGCGCCTTTTCCCGGTCCGTGCTCACCTTGTCTCCACCCGCTACGACTTTCAAATTCGCTGCCATGACCCCGGTCCCTTCGTCAATCGCGCGCATCATGCGGCATCCCGATAAGGGTGGCGTACACCGTTTGTTCGTATGGAACAAGCAAAGAACACGGGTGCCTCGATTTTCCTGGAGTCGGCGATTGCGTGGCCATGCGCACTGCAGCGGATGACCCTCCGCGCGCTTGCTTTCCAGCCGCGGCAAGAAAGGAAATCATGCATCATCTTGGCCTCCCGAAAGGGTGCCCGAGCCCGCTCTGACTATCAGCAAATCGCCCCGGCACGAAATGATTTTCCGCGCGCCGTCATCACCCCGCCGCCGCCAATGTTGCACTTGCGAACAAAATGGCCCACTGCCCGCCCATGCTTCAATCGGCCCTCCCCCACGCCGGCCGTTCACGGCTTGGCAAGCGCGAGAGCGTCGTCCTCCTCGCTTCGCTGATGGCGCTCAATGCCTTTGCGATCGACATGATGCTCCCCGCGCTCCCGGCGATCGCCCATGGTCTTGGCGTCACGCGCCCCAACGACCAGCAATATGTCATCATCGCCTACACGCTTGGGCTCGGCGTTGGTCAGATGGCTTGGGGTCCATTAGCCGATCGCTTCGGCCGCCGCCCACTGCTCGTCGCCGGTCTCTCGCTATACGCCCTGCTCGCGATCGGCTGCGCAATTGCGCCGACGTTCGGCCTGCTGCTCGCCGGGCGTGCGGCAATGGGCGCGGCGGCCGCCTCGACCAGGGTGCTCGTCACCGCCATCGTCCGCGACCTGTTCGAGGGCGAGGCGATGGCACAGGTCATGAGCCTGGTCTTCATGACCTTCCTCGTCGTGCCCGTCATCGCCCCGTCGATCGGCCAGGCGGTGCTGACCATCGCGCCGTGGTCGACGATCTTCTACCTGCTGGCGGGCTATGCCGCGATGGTCCTCGCCTGGACCCTCGCCCGCCTGCCCGAGACGCTTCACCCCGGCGATCGCCGCTCGATCATGCCGAGTGCGGTGCTTGAGGCGTCGCGGGTCGTGACCGGTGACCGGCTGTCGGTCGGTTACACGCTGGCGACGACCGCGCTGTTCGGCGCGCTGTCGGCCTATATTGCATCGATCCAGCAGATCACCGCCGATGCCTTCCACGCTCCTGAGCGCGTGCCGCTGGTATTCGCCGCCTGCGCCGCGCCGATGGCCGGGGCGGCCTTTGCCAATTCGAAAATCGTCGGTCGCTTCGGGCTTCGGCAGGTCGGCCATGCCGGTCTCGCCGGCTTCGTCATCGCCAGCATCGCGCATTGGGCGGTGGCGATGAGCGGGCATGAAACGCTGCTGCTGTTCGTCGTCTTCCAGGCGATCACCTTCGTGTCGTTCGCCTTCTGCTCGTCGAACTTCTCGACGCTGGCGATGACTCATATGGAATCGGTCGCCGGCACTGCCTCATCGATTCAGGGGGTGACCAGTTCGATCGGCGGCGCGCTGATCGGCCTCGTCATCGGCCAGTTGTTTGACCTGACCGTCCTGCCCTTCCTGACAGGCATGATGCTGTGCGGGCTAGCGGCGGCCGCCATCACATTCACCACCGAACGGGGAAAACTGTTCGAGAGCCTCCCCGCCCAGTCGTCAGCTGATCCCGTTTAACCGCGAGCTTTCAGCGAGTCGCGGATTTCGCGCAGCAGGGTCACTTCCTCGGGCGCGACCACGACCACTTCGGCAGCGGGCATCGCGCGGGCGGCAGCGCGGACCATCAGATAGATGATCCAGGCCAGGATCAGGAAAGCGACCATGGCCGTCGCAAACGCGCCATAGCCCAGCACTGGAACCCCCGCAGCCTTCAACCCGGCATAGGTCATCGGGCCATGAAAGGTATCGGGAACCGGCTTCAACAGCATGTAATAGTTGGAAAAATCGAGCCCGCCGAAGACCGCGCCGACGACCGGCATGATCACGTCCTCGGTCAAGCTGGTGACGATCTTGGCAAAGGCCGCGCCGATGATCACCGCGACGGCAAGATCGAGCACATTGCCCTTGGTGATGAAGTCTCGAAATCCGCTCATGATGTGCTCCCCGATGGCGGCCCCCCGGGACCACTCACGGTGCATCATAAGCATCTTGGAACGTCGCGCGAGGGGGGGGCGGGCCGGAGTTTTACAACTCGAAATCCGTCAGGCGTTGGCGAGGGCCTCGTCGATCGCCGGGGTGACCCGGTCGATCGTGTAGGGCTTGTCGATCATCGGGACATTGTTGAACTCGGCGGGGGGCGGGTCGACATGGCCACCGCTGGCAATCACGAACGGGATCCCCCGCGCGCGCATTTCGCTCGCCACCGGCCAGATATTCTCGCCCTTGAGGTTGACGTCGAGGATCGCCAGGTCGAACCCGCCTTCCTCGACCGCGATCCGCGCCTCGCCGACGCTTTCACAAATGCCCTTGACCGTGTGGCCCAGCGAGTCGAGGAAATCCTCAAGCATCATCGCAATGAGCGGCTCGTCCTCGACGATCAGGATGGTATGCGTTTTCCCCACTCTATGCCCTTAGCAGTGCGTTCGAACCGCGCAAGCGCGTTTCATTTCGCGAGCAATACCTTGCGCGCGGCTTCGGCAAGTTCCTGCACTGAAAAGGGTTTGGGCAAAAACGCGACATTGTCGATATCGATCGATTTCCTCAGCTGCTCTTCGGCATAACCCGACATGAACAGGATCGGCAGCTTGGGCCGGGTCTTCCGCGCCTCGCGGACCATCGTCGGCCCGTCCATCAGCGGCATGACCACGTCGCTTACCAACAGTTCGATCGGCTCGCCGCGGCTCAGCACTTCCAGTGCTTCCTCGCCATTGGTCGCGGTAATCACCGTATAGCCGTGCCGAGTCAGCGCGCGCTCGGCAACCTGCCGGACCATCGGCTCGTCCTCGACCAGCAGCACGGTGCCCGTTCCCCACAGCTCGCTGTCCTTGGGCTTGGCCACCCGCTTGGGCGTCCCCGCAGCCTTGTCGGCGGCGTGGACCGGCAGATAGATGGTAAAGCGCGTGCCCTGGCCGACCTTGCTGTCGGCAAAGATGAACCCGCCCGACTGCTTGACGATGCCATAGACCGTCGACAGCCCCAGTCCGGTCCCCTTGCCCACTTCCTTGGTCGTGAAGAACGGCTCGAACACCTTGCCCAGGATACCCGGCGCGATTCCCGTCCCCGTGTCCTCGATCGAAATCGCACTGTAATCGGCGATCGGCAAAATGTCCGACCCCAGCTCGGCGACCTGGTCGGCGCGTACCGAATAGGTCTGGATCGTCAGCACGCCGCCGCCATTGCCGAACATCGCGTCGCGCGCATTGACCGCCAGATTGACGATGACCTGCTCCAGCTGCCCCGGGTCGGCGCGAACCGGGCCCAGGTCACGGCCATGTTTCAGCACCAGATTGACCGTCTCCCCCAGCAGCCGCTTCAACAAATGCGATACTTCCGACACCACGTCGGGCAATTGCAACACTTGCGGTCGCAACGTCTGCTGCCTCGAAAAAGCCAGCAACTGCCGCGTCAGCCCCGCCGCGCGGTTCGAATTGGACCTGATCTGCTGGATATCGTCATAATCGCTGTCGCCCGGCGTGTGCCGCATCAGCATCAGGTCGCAATGGCCGATGATCGCGGTGAGGATATTGTTGAAATCATGCGCCACGCCCCCGGCCAGCTGGCCGACCGCCTGCATCTTGGTCGCCTGTGCCACCTGCCGCTTGAGTTTCGCTTCCTCGCTATTGTCCTTCAGCAGCAACAGCACCGCGGCATTGCCCAGCCCGCGCAGCCCGGCGATCGTCAACGCGACCGGCTCGCCTTTCTGCTGCGCCAGCCGCACCGCCAGGTCGCCCGACATCGCCGGCCCGCGCGCATTGCGCCGCACCGCATCGGCCACCGCGCCCTTGTCCTCCTTGACCACCAGGTCGCCCGGATAGGCCGGCAGCTCGGCGACGTTGCCCGCCGTCCGGAACGCCTTGTTCGCCGTGATAAACCGCCCGTCGCGGTCGACCAGCGCCAGCCCCACCGGCAACACGTCGAGCAACGCCTGGATATTGGCGACACCCCCCGAAGACGGCGCCTCGGCCTGATCGATCAGGTGGATCGTGGCCGCCCCGCCATCGTCATGGACCGGGTCGAGCGGCACGTGGATGCTCCGTAGCACCCCGCCATTCTCGCCCTCGGCGCGAAGCCGCACCCGGTCGCCGTCGACCGCCTCGATCAGGTTCGCATAGAAAGGCGCATCCCCCGCTCCGCCACCGGCCTCGTCGTTGCTCAGCGCACGGTCGGCAAAGAGCTTGTTGGCCGCCAGCAGCCTGCCATTGCCGTCGACCAGCACCGTCAGCACCCCCGCCGCGGCCAGGCGCTCGCCTGCCGATCCGGCAATGCGGCGCGACGCGGCGGTCAGGTAATCGGGCTCGGGCGGCGGCGGAAAACGCCACAGCAGATAGTCTCCGCGCGCCCCCACCCGCTCGATCCGGACGCCATGCTCGTCATCCAGTGCGGCATAGGCATGACCGTCGCGCCATGCCTTGGCGCGCGCCTCGGGCAGGCTCCCGCCCAGCTCGTGCGGCGTCCGCGATCCCGCAAATCGCTCGCTATAGGCGGCGTTGGCGACGAGCAGTTGCCCCTCGCCATCGGTCACGGCGGCGGGTTCGGCATGAAGCCCCAGCGCTGTCCCGATCAGCGTCAGGTCGGGCACCGCCACCATTTCACCCAAGGGTGCCCTCGAAGCGCGCTTTTCGATCACGAATGCCGCGACCAGCATCGCGACGAAGCCCGCGAAGAACAACCACGCAAAGGGCATCGCCCCGACTGCGAAAAACAGGATCGCCCCGCTCGCCGCCGCCGCTGCGACCAGCGCCGGCACCAGCCAGCGCGGCCCACGGTCGATCGGTTCCTCGATCAGGCGCGCGTCGAGCGGGGCAAGGCTTCGGTGGAGCACCCGCTACCGATACGCCCCCACCCGCTCGGCGCAAGGGCGCGCGTGTAAACTTCGCCCGAACAACTAGCCCGCCGACCGCCGCCGATCGATCCGCCGCACCGTCCGCCGGGCGCGATATTTGCTGAAGATCCAGCGCCGCCAGAAAAACGCGCTGACCACATACCCCACCAACGCCGATCCCGCCGCGATCGTCAAAATGCCCAGCGCGATCGGCCCCGATGCGTGGTGGATCCAGAACAGGAAGCGCGCCACTTCGCCCGACACGTTGGCCGCCGCAACCGGATCGACGTCCGATCCGCGCCGAAGCTCCCACTTGCCGATCCTGTAGGCAGCATAATAGATTGGCGGGATGGTCAAAGGGTTGACCACCAGCGTCACTGCTGCGGCGACCGCGATATTGGCCCGCGCCGGGATCGCCAGCAACGCCGCCACGACCGTGTGCATGAACGGAATGATCACCCCGATCCCCAGCCCCAGCGCCACCGCACGCGGCACCGACCGATGGTTGAGGTGCCACAGGTTCGGTTGGCTCAATTGCCGCGAAAACGGCCGCAGCAGTCGATAATGGTGGATTGTCTCGCGCGTCGGGACATGGCGGCGAACGAACGCGGCAAATCCCGCCATCAGACGTCGCGGCGCATCAGCCGGCCCTTTTCACGTTTCCAGTCGCGCTCCTTCTCGACCTCGCGCTTGTCATGGGCCTTCTTGCCGCGCGCAATCGCCAGCTCGACCTTGGCCCGCCCGGCCGAATTGAAATAGATCGACAGCGGCACCAGCGTCAGCCCCTGGCGATTGATCGCGCCATGCAGCTTGGCGATCTCGCGCCCGTTCAGCAGCAGCTTGCGCTTGCGCCGCGGCTCGTGGTTCATCCGGTTGCCGTGCGAATATTCGGGGATCGACGAATTGACCAGGAACACCTCGGCATCCTCGACCATCGCATAGCTCTCGGCGATCGACCCCTCGCCGACCCGCAGCGCCTTGACCTCGGTACCCTTCAGCTCGATCCCAACCTCGTACCGCTCCTCGACATAATAGTCATAGCGCGCCCGCCGGTTCTCGGCGACGACCTTGACCTTGTCGAACGGAGTAGGAAGCGGCTTGCCCATAGGGGGGGAGATAGGGACGAGCGAGGCGTTAGGGAAGCCGACAACCGGCGTCTTCCCGGCGGAGGCCGGGATCCCGGTCGAAAAAGGAACTCAGCACTCGCGCGGCTCCACAGCGAGCAGAAAAAACTGTCCTACAGCCACCTCGACCTGCCATTGCCACTTAAGCCCGATTCGTCGGCCCGGCTCTTTCGATCTTTGGCCCGTGCATTCCGCCCCCTAAAACCCGGCGCAGAGCACCAAAAAACATCGTCACGACCGCGAACATGTGTGAACATTCGCGAGCCTACCGTTCGGAGAATAGCAATTTACCGGGTTTTTGTTTGCTCGCCGGTCGCTTCCGCTCGCTCGCTTACACCAGCCCCGCATGCGCCAGCGCCGCATCGACCACTCGCCGCGCCTCAGCCGACGGCTCGGTCATCGGCAGGCGCACCTCGGTGCTGAACCCCGGCCGCACCCGGCTCAGCGCATATTTGGCCGGCCCCGGCGAGGCATCGGCGAACATCGCGTCGTGCAACGGATAGAGCCGATCCTGCAGCACCAGCGCCTCGTCCCACCGCCCTTCCTGGCACGCCTTCTGGAACTCGGCACACAGCCGCGGCGCGACGTTGGCGCTGACCGAGATGCACCCGACCCCGCCCATCGCGTTGAAGCCAAGCGAGGTTTCGTCATTGCCCGACAATTGGCAAAAATCGGTCCCGCACTGGAGCCGCTGCGCCGTGACCCGACCAAGGCTGCCCGTCGCATCCTTGATGCCCACCACCGACGGCATCTTCGCCACCTGTGCCAGCGTCTCGACCGAGATATCGGCGACCGTCCGCCCCGGTACATTATAGACGATGATCGGCAGCGGCGACGCCTCGACCAGCGCCTCGAAATGCGCCAGCAGCCCGGCCTGGCTCGGCTTGTTGTAATAAGGCAGCACGATCAGCGCGGCGTCGGCGCCCATGTCGGCGGCCACCCGCATATGCTCGATCGCGGTCGCCGTATTGTTCGATCCGCACCCGGCGATCACCGGCACGCGACCCTTCGCCTGGTCGATTGTCAGCGCGAACAGCCGGTGCTGTTCCTCGTGGCTCAGCGTCGCGACCTCGCCAGTGGTGCCGCACGGCACCAGTCCGGTCGATCCTTCGGTGATTTGCCACTCGACGAAGACTCGATACGCCTCTTCATCGACACGCCCTGCCGTAAATGGCGTCACCAACGCCGGTATCGACCCGGAAAACATATATTATTTCCTTCCAGCGGAGTCCGCTGTCCCATAAGATCGAACCCGGAGTTTTCGTTCACCGGCTGATAAGGACCCTAGTGTCATCATGTCCAGCATGAGCCGCCTTGCTTTCCTCGTCCCCATCTTCCTCGCGACCACCGCCGGTGCCGCGATGCAGGCCGGACTTGTGCCTGCCGTCAGCACGACGACGCCCTCGCCTTACACCGCCGCGCCATACGCCGCTTCGAGCGACATCGACTATGCCCTGTCCGACTGGCGCCGGCTGCGCGGCAGCGAAGGCTATGCATTTGCCGACTATGCCCGCTTCGTCATGGCCAATCCCGGCTGGCCGGGCGAGGCCGGGATGCGCAAGGCAGCCGAAAAGGCGATGCGACCCGGCGAGAACCCGGCGACCGTCACCGGCTTCTTCCAGTCGACTAAACCCGTCACCGGCAATGGTTACGCCCGCCTCGCCGAGGCCCTCGCCGCCACCGGCCGCCCGACCGAAGCCCTCGCCGCCGCCCGTTCTGCTTTGTCAGCGCCCGACCTTGGCGCCTATGACGAAGCCAGCCTGATGACCCGCTTCACCGGCAAGCTGAGCTTTGCCGATTACGACAAGCGGATCGACGCGCTCCTGATCGCCCGCAAGCCCGCCGACGCCACGCGGATGCTCTATTACGCCAGCCCAGCCCGCAAACCCGCCTTCGCTGCACGCCTCGCCCTGCAAGGCCGTGCCCCCGACGCCGAGACGCTCTACAGCGCCGTCGCCGCCGAGGTCGCGACCGACGGCGGTCTCCTCCTCGACCGCGCCCGCTACCTGCGTGATACCGGCAATGAGGCCAGCGCCCGCTATCTCATGGCCCGCCAGCACAGCTTCACCGCGCGCCCCGCCAATCCCGAAGCCTATCTCGAACTCGCCACCACCTTGGCTCGCGGCGCCGCTGCCGATCGCCAGTATCAGACCGCCTATGACATCGCCCGCCAGGTCGACGACCTGTTCCCGACCGGCGCCGAGGTCGCGCTCCAGCCACTCGGAGTGCGCGACGACTATACCAACCTCACTTGGCTCGGTGGCGAAGTCGCACTGGTTTACCTTAGCCGACCGGCCGACGCCGTCGCGCTATTCGACCGCTATTCGCGCGGCGGTCGCTCGCTCCAGGTGATGACCAAGGGCGCCTATTGGGCCGGCCGCGCCGCGACCACCGCTGGCCAGATGGAAGGCGCCAACCGCTATTTCGAACGCGCCGGCGCAGTCCCCGAAAGCTTCTACGGCCAGCTCGCGCTCGAACGCCTTGGCCGACCGGTCCCGGCCCCGCTCGCCCTGCCGACGATGCTTGCCGACGATAGTCAGCGCAGCATGTTCCAGCAAAAGCGCATCGTCCGTGCTGTCCGCTATCTCGGTGCCAGCGGCCGCCGCGAGGAGCAGACCGTGTTCATCCGCGCCCTGTCCGAAAGCGTTACCACCGACACCGATCGCGTCCTCGCCGCCGAGTTCGCGCTGTCGATCGGACGACCCGACCTCGGCGTGTGGACCGCCCGCTCGGCCCGGATCCAGGGCGCGACCTTCTATTACAAGCCCGCCTTTCCGTCTTACTCGATAGCGGCAACGAGCAGGAACTGGTCGCTGGCGCATGGCATCACCCGCCAGGAATCAAGCTTCGACCGCAGCGCCCAAAGCGGCGTCGGCGCGCGTGGCATGATGCAGTTGATGCTGCCGACTGCACGCGAGCAGTGCGAGAAGATGGGCGTCGCCTATGACCCGTCGCGGCTGATGTCCGATCCGGCCTACAACATGATGCTCGGCAGCGCCTATTTCGCTCGGCTGGTCGATCAATGGGGCGGCAATTATCCGCTCGCCGTTGCCAGCTACAATGCCGGCGCCGGCAACGTCCGCAAGTGGGTCAACGCCAATGGCGACCCGCGCCAGCCGGGCGTCGACATCATCCGCTGGATCGAAGACATCCCGTTCAGCGAGACCCGCGGCTATGTCCAGCGGGTGCTCGAAAACAGCGTGGTCTACGACCGGCTCAACCCCACGCTACAGCCCGCAGGACCGGTTCACCTTTCGCAATATCTCGGCAAGTCGCGCCCCGGTTGATGGTCGATATCGAGGTTGAGGACGACAAGCGCCTCCCCCGCTTCATCACGCCTGCCGGAATCCACCGCATCCGCGCAGAATATGAACAATTGTTCGGCGGCGAGCGGCCCAGGCTGGTCGAAACGATCAGCTGGGCAGCGGGCAACGGCGACCGCTCCGAAAATGGCGACTATATCTATGGCCGAAAGCGCCTGCGCGAGATCGACCGGCGCATCTCCTATCTCGCAAGGGTGATGAAGCACGCCAAGATCATCGACCCTGCCGCGCAGATCGATCGTGACCGCGTCCGCTTCGGCGCGACGGTCGACTTGGCCGACGAGGACGACGCCCGACGGACCATGACGCTGGTCGGCGAGGACGAAGCCGACGCCACCGCCGGCATGATCAACTGGACCGCGCCCATCGCCCGGGCCCTGATCGGCGCGAAGGTCGGCGACGAGCGCACCGTCCGGCTTCCGGCGGGCGAGAAAAGCTATGAAGTGATCGCGATCCGTTATCCCAGTGCCAGCTAGTCTAGCCTAAGCCCGGATCTGCCCGATAGGGACGACCTTGTCGGCGCTCTCGGGCGGATCGAGCGGGATCGCCTTGGCCAGTGCTGCCGCCACCGCGGCCATCGCCGCCGACGCCCCGGCATCATCGCCATTGGCGTCGATCACCGTCCACGGGGCCCAGCGCGTGTTGCTGCTGCCGAGCAAGTCGGTCCACGCCGCCATCTGCTTGTCCCGCGCCGGTTGGCGGTCCTGCTGTGGCACAAGCCAGCGGCGCCACGTATCGGCATCGCGCGCGGCGATCCGCTCGGACTGCACATCGGCGCGGACATGGAAGAACAGCTTGATGATCAGCGTGCCATGGTCGCGCTGCTGGGCTTCAAACTCGTTGATCTCGTCGCCCCGCCGCGCCCACGCCTTGTCGGTCAGTCGGCCCAGCGCCCGCTCCTCGGTGGCCTCGCGATACCAGCTGCCGTGGAACAGTGCCGCGTCGCCGGGCCCGGGCAGGCTCGCCCAATATCGTGCCAGCCAGTGGCGGTCGCTGTCGCTCCCGGAGAAATCATGCGCCGCGAAATGGCAAGGGTCCCACTGCGCCGCCAGCCTCCGCAACGCGCCGCGCCGACCCGCGCTATCCAGCCCGTCAAACAGGATGATCGCGCGTCGACGATGAACGACCTGCGCCAGCTGGAGCGCCGCAAGCCGACCCTCCTCGACCGTCACGCCCGAGTCGCCTCGTTCAAATTTTGTTAAATCGATCGCCACGGGGCGGATGCGTATCGCATCCGATTTGGCGCCGCAATCGCTTACCCCCGATCAGTTTCCCACGCCGGGACCAGTCGCCGCTTGTCCGGGCCGGGGACCATCGACGACCAGCCTGATCGACAATTCCTTGAGCTGGCGATCGCTGACCGGCGCCGGCGCGTTCATCATCAGATCCTCGGCTTTTTGCGTCATTGGAAACAGGATCACCTCGCGGATATTGGGTTCTTCGGCCAGCAGCATGACGATCCGGTCGATCCCGGGTGCCGATCCACCATGCGGCGGCGCGCCATATTTGAAGGCGCCGATCATCCCGGGGAAATTCTCGTCGACCCGGTCGCGCGAATAGCCGGCAATCTCGAACGCCTTGTACATGATGTCGGGGCGATGGTTGCGGATCGCACCCGACGACAGCTCCACGCCGTTGCAGACGATGTCATATTGCCACGCGAGAATATCGAGCGGGTCCTTGGTCTCGAGCGCTTCGAGCTCGCCCTGCGGCATCGAAAAGGGATTGTGGCTGAAGTCGACCTTCTTGGCCTCCTCGTCATATTCGAACATCGGGAAGTCGACGATCCAGCAGAATTTATATGCGCCCTGTTCGATCAACCCGAGCTGCTCGCCGACGCGGGTTCGGGCAAGACCAGCAAGCTTGGCGGCCTGCAGTTCGGGACCGGCAGCGAAGAAAATTCCGTCATCGGGGCCGAGGTCGAGCTCGGCGGCCAGCTTGTCCATCCCCTCGGCGCCATGGTTCTTGGCGATCGGCCCGCCCCACTCGCCGGCCTTGCGGGTCGCATAGCCCAAGCCCGCAAAGCCCTCGCCGCGCGCCCAGTCGTTCATCTCGTCAAAGAATTTGCGGCTCTTCTCGGCGGTTTTCGGCGCGGGAATTGCGCGGACGACCATGCCCTTGTCGACGAGGCCCGCGAACAGTCCGAAGCCCGACCCGACGAAATGCGACCCGACGTCCGAGATCAGGATCGGGTTGCGCAGGTCGGGCTTGTCGCTGCCATATTTCAGCAATGATTCGCGATAGGGAATGCGCGGGAACTCGCCCGCCGGCGTGACCGCCTTGCCATTGGCGAATTCGGCGAACAGGCCGGCCAGCACCGGCTCGATCGCGTTGAAGACATCGTCCTGCGTCACGAAGCTCATTTCGAAATCGAGCTGGTAGAACTCACCCGGCGAGCGGTCGGCGCGGGCGTCCTCGTCGCGGAAGCAGGGCGCGATCTGGAAATAACGGTCGAACCCGGCGACCATCAGCAACTGCTTGAACATCTGCGGCGCCTGCGGGAGAGCATAGAATTTGCCAGGGTGGACGCGCGACGGGACCAGATAATCGCGCGCGCCCTCGGGCGACGAGGCGGTCAGGATCGGAGTCTGGAACTCGGTAAAGCCCTGCTCGATCATCCGCCCCCGGACCGAAGCGATGACCGCCGATCGAAGCATGATGTTGGCATGAAGCCGCTCGCGGCGAAGGTCGAGATAGCGATACTTCAGGCGGATATCCTCGGGATATTCCTGCTCGCCCGCAACTGGCATCGGCAGTTCGGCGGCGGCCGACTGGACCTCGACGGCCCGCGCGATGAGCTCAATGTCGCCGGTCGGGAGGCGGCTGTTCACCGCCCCGCCTTCGCGAGCAACCACGTCGCCGGTGACGGTCACAACCGATTCGACGCGTAGCCCTTCGAGAATCGCCAGCGCGTCCGATCCGGCGCGTGCAACGATCTGGGTCAGGCCGTGATGATCGCGCAGATCGACGAACAGCACCCCGCCATGGTCGCGCTTGCGATGGATCCAGCCCGACAGCCGCGCGGTCGTGCCGACATCGGCGGCGCGCAGGGCAGCGCAAGTGTGAGTGCGATAGGCGTGCATGGCGCTAAACTTCTTCGTATCATGGCGAGGGAATAGAGGCGCGCGCTTCGCCCCCGAACGTGCTCTTTGTCAAGGCGGGCTTGCCCGGCTATGGCCCCCGTCCATATGAAGATTCATCCGCTAATCGACACCAGCGCCGAGCTTGCCGCGCTGTGCGAGCGCCTTTCCAAGCATGACTTTGTCGCAGTGGACACCGAGTTCATGCGCGAAAACACCTATTGGCCCGAGCTGTGCCTGCTCCAGATCGCCTCGGTCGACGAAGCCGCGGCAATCGATCCGATGGCGAGCGGGCTCGACATGGCGCCGTTGCTCCACCTGCTGGTCGACAATCACGACGTGTTGAAGGTGTTCCACGCCGGCGGGCAGGACCTCGAGATCATCTACACGTTGACGGGCAAGATGCCGGTGCCGCTGTTCGATACCCAGATTGCGGCGATGGCACTCGGCCATGGCGAGCAGATTGGTTATTCCAACCTGATCGAATCGATGCTCGGGCACAGCCTCGACAAGGGCGCGCGCTTTACCGACTGGAGCCGCCGCCCGCTCGACAAGCGCCAAATTGATTATGCCATCGCCGACGTGACGCATCTCGCCGAGATATTTCCGCGGATGGTCGCCAAGCTCAGAAAGAATTCGCGCGGGGCATGGCTCGACGAGGAGATGGAGCGGCTCGCCGATCCGTCGAGTTTCGCGTTCGAGCCCGACCAGGCGTGGAAGCGATTGAAGCTCCCCGGTCGAAATCCGCAAGTCCTCGGCCGCCTGAAGGCCATCGCCGGCTGGCGTGAAAGCGAGGCGCGATCGAAGAATCTGCCGCGCGGACGGATCATCAAGGACGACACGCTGGGCGAACTCGCCTCGCACCCGCCCAAGAATCAGGAGGATCTGGGCAAGGTCCGCGGGCTTTCGGCTGGCTGGCGCAACAATGACATTGGCATGCGGCTGATGGCGGCAATCGGCAATGCCAAGCCATTGGAAGCCGACGAAATGCCGACCCGCGAGCCCAATCGCCCCGGCCTCACCAAGGACGCCGCGCTGGTCAGCGACCTGTTGAAGCTGCTGCTCAAGATTCGATCGAAGGAAACCGGGGTCGCGGCCAAGCTGATCGCGCGGTCTGACGAGCTTGAAGCGCTGGCCGCCGGGGTTCGCAAAGACCTCCACATCCTCTCGGGTTGGCGGTTCGAGGAATTTGGCCGCGACGCGCTCGATCTGGTCGAAGGCCGGCTCGCCTTCGCCACCGAGCATGGCAAGCTCAAGATGACCCGCACCTTGGCAGTCAGCGACGACTGCTAACCGAAACGGACTTCGGTTTCGCGGCCCATCGCGGCGCCGAGCTGCCTCAACCGCCGATCGATCGCTTCGGCATAGAGCGCCCGGAATCGGGGCGAGATGGTCAGCGTAATCTTGCGCAGGCCAAGCTCGACCCGGCTCTTGCGGAGGAGATTCTCGGTCCCGCCCGACAGCCGCTGGGCAAGGCGGATCGCCCTTCCCCACGCCCCTGCCCGCTCGGACTCGCCCTCGCGAAGTAGCGCGCCGAGCTTCTTGCTGAACCCGCCGTCCCCGCCAAACGCCGCGCACAGCGCCCGGCCGAGCAGCGCGCGGCCATGCGCATCGATCCCGACCCAATTGCCGTGCACCGCCATGTCGACCGCGCGCTCGGCGCGAAAGTCGGGATGGGCGTTCCAGGCGATGTCGGCGAGCAGGCAGGCAGCGAGGCGCAGTCGTGCCTGGCGTGGGCTGTCGTCGGGAAACAGCGGCGCGATCCACTGGTCGAGTGCCGCGCCATGATCGCCGAACCGGCCGAGCTGCTCGCCGACATCAAGTGCTGCCGCGAGCAGCGGATCCTGCGCCTTGGTGGCCAAGTCGAGATCGCGATAGAGGAGGCCTTCGCGAAGCCCGAACGCCGACACGACGATCTTGCGGGGCCCCAGCAGGTCGACCAATGTTTCGAGCAAGGCGACGGCTGGTCCCAGCGTCGGCAAACGGCCGCGCGACACCCCCGAACGCTGCTTGAGTTCGTCGATCGGCGTATCGCCGAGGATCGTGCGCAGCTCGCCGATCCGTTCGGGCGCGAAGCGATGCTGGTGGACGATCGCGAGCGGATGGCCCGATAGCTTCAGGTCGAGCATCGCCAGCGACCGGAACGAGCCGCCGACCAGATACAGACCATTGCCACGCGCGGCGTCCTTGAGCTTGCCCTTGCCGAGTGCGGCACCAATTTGCTCGGCAAGTAATGTCGCGTCGGGATTGGCGCCGAGACGAAGCACGCCCAACGGGAGCGAGACCCCCGATCCTGCCCCGCCGCGTGCCACCCCGATCAGTTCAAGACTGCCGCCGCCAAGATCGGCGACAATGCCATTGGCCCGTGGAATGGCGGAAATAACTCCAAGTCCCGCGAGCTCCGCTTCCTCCGATCCCGCGAGCAGGCGCGGTTTCAGGCCGAGGGCCGCGACCCGCTTGAGAAACTCAGGGCCATTCGAGGCGTCGCGCACCGCCGCCGTCGCGACCGTGTGTACTTTCTTGAGCCCCATTTCCTTGCCCAGCAAGCGGAAGCGGGCAAGCGCTACCAGCGTCTCTTCGACCGCCTTCTCCTCGAGCGCGCCATTGTTCGCGATGCCCTTGCCCAGCGCGGCCATGATCTTTTCGTTGAACAGCGCCGAGGGCACGCGCGGATTGCCGCCGAACGCCACGAACCGCACCGAGTTGGAGCCGATGTCGATGATCCCGACCGGGCCGAACGGACGGGGAAGCGGGGGTCTGGACATGATGGTTGCGCCTATCCGCGCTGGGTCAGGCGCAGCTTGGGCACGGCCTTGCCGCCAAGTGCGGCGCCGCGGCCCGACAGGCTGGGGTTGGTCATGAAGTAAGTGTGAAGGTTGAACGGCCGCTTGCCCGGCTTGACGCGAGTGTAGTTCCCCGACGGATCGAGCGTCCAGCTTTGTTCGTTGTCGATGAGGTTGGCGAGCATGACCTGGTCGAGCACCTGCGCGTGAACAGTCGGATTCTCTAATGGAAGCATGAACTCGACGCGGCGGTCGAAGTTGCGTGGCATCCAGTCGGCCGACGAAATGAATACCCGTGCCTTGGGGCTCGGCAGGCGCTGGCCGTTGGCGAAGGCCCAGATCCGGCTATGCTCAAGGAAACGCCCGACGATCGACTTGACCCGGATCCGCGACGACAGGCCGGCGATCCCCGGCCGCAGGCAGCATACGCCGCGAATGATCAGGTCGATCGACACCCCCGCCTCGCTCGCCTCGTACAGCTTGTCGATCACCGCCGGGTCGACCAGGCTGTTCATCTTGGCCCAGAGCGCCGCTGGCTTGCCCTCGCGCGCATTGGCGATCTCGGTATCGATCAGCGCGCAGATCTTTTCCCGCATGTAGCGCGGCGACAGCGTCAGCAGCTCCAGCCCCTTGGGCGGCACATAGCCGGTGATCAGGTTGAACAGCTTGGCCGCATCGCGCGCCGCCCGGCGACTGGCGGTGAAGAAACTCAGGTCGGTGTAGATGCGCGCCGTCGTCGGGTGGTAATTGCCCGTTCCGAAGTGACAGTAGGTGCGCATCGTCCCGGCCTCGCGGCGGAACACCATCGACACTTTGGCGTGGGTTTTCCACTCGACAAAGCCATAGATGACCTGGACCCCGGCGCGTTCGAGCCGGCTTGCCCACAACAGATTCTGCTCCTCGTCGAAGCGCGCTTTCAATTCGACCACGGCGGTGACCGACTTGCCGGCCTCGGCCGCGGCGACCAGCGCGTCGATGATCGCCGACTGCTTGCCCGCGCGGTAGAGCGTCTGCTTGATCGCGACGACGTCAGGGTCGCCCGCGGCCTGACGAAGAAAAGCGACCACCACTTCGAAGCTCTCATAAGGATGATGGACGACGAAATCCTTGGCCCGGATCGCCGCGAAACAGTCGCCATTATGCTCCATCACCCGCTCGGGAAACCGCGGGCTGTAGGGCGGGAATTTGAGGTCGGGACGGTCGGCTTCGACCAGTAAGGCGAGGTCGGCGATGCCGATGAATCCCGCACTTTCGGCCACGACCGCGACTTCGGCGTGAAGCCCGGTGCGGACCATTGTCTCCAAGTCATCGGGGGTGTCGGCAAGGAATTCCAGCCGGATGACTCGTCCCCGGCGGCGACGCTTGATCGCGGTGCGGAAGTAACGGACCAGATCCTCGGCCTCCTCCTCGACCTCGATATCGCTGTCACGAAGCACTCGAAACGCACCGCTGCCAAGGTTGTTGAACCCCGGGAACAACAGGTCGAATTGCGCACGAATCAGCGTGTCGATTGCGATAAAGCGATAGCTCGCGCCGGGCAGCCGGATGAACCGCGGAAGCGTCGCCGGGATCATCAGCAATTCGGTCACCGGCTCGCGCTCGACCGGGGTTTCCAGGCTGAACACCAGGCTGAACATGCCGTTGGGAATGAACGGGAAGGGGTGCGACGGATCGATCGCCTGCGGGGTCAGCACGGGCAATATCTGTTCGCGGAAATGCTTGTCGAGCCAGGCTCGCTCGTCGCCGACCAGATCCTCGACGCCAAGCACGTCGAAATCCTGCTCGGCAAGGCATTCGCGGAGGACGATCCATTCCTTCTGTTGCGCCACGACCAGCGCGTCGGCGTCATCGGCAATCGCGCCAAGCTGCTGGGTCGGGGTGCGCCCGTCGGTTGATTTTTCCTCGATGCCAAGCAATTGCTGGCCCTTCAGCCCGGCGACCCGTGTCATGAAGAATTCGTCGAGGTTGGAGCCCGAAATCGACAGGAACCGCAACCGCTCGAGCAGCGGATGCGCGGCGTTCTCGGCTTCCTCCAGCACACGGCGATTGAAGGCCAGCCAACTCAGCTCGCGGTTGAAGAAACGCTCGGGCCCAAGATCGACCGGCGTTGCAGCAAGCTCCTCACGCACGCTCATGCTGCGCGCTCGTCGGCGATCAGCCCGGCCTGGCCAAGCGCCCGGCGGATCACCGGGATGGTCAATCGCGCCCGCTCGGCGATGGCGAAGCGATCGACCGCCTCGACCGTCCGCTCGGCGCTCCAATAGCTGCGCTCGACCCGCGCGACGACATAAGCAAGCGCTTCGGGCGGCAGAAACAACCCGCGATCGGAAAACAGCAATTGGACGATCCCCGCGAACAACTCGTCATCGGGTTCGGCGATCGTCGTCACCGGCGTGATGGCCAGCCGGGTGCGCAGGTCGGGCAGCGTGATCGCCCATGCCGGCGGTGGCGCGTCGGCGACCAGCACCAGCGGACGGCCGCTCTCCTGCGCCGCATTCCAGGCGTGGAAGATGGCCTCCTCATGATGGTGCTCGGCGTCGTCGAACAAGCGTCCCTTGACCCGCTCGACAAAGTGACGCGCCAGCAGTGACCGGCCCGAACGGCGTGGGCCAGTCAGGATTGTCGCCTTGACCGGCCACGTCGACCAGGTGCGGAAATGATCGAAGGCGGCCCGGTTGGCGTCGCCCAGGATGAAGCGATCGGCATCGCCGGCCTGCGGCCAGTCGAGCGGGAGCGCGATCTGGTCGGGGCCGCGACTCATGGTCGTGGTGGCGGCGGCGCGGCAGCCGGTGCGAGCGGATCGGCGCGTAGCGGTGCAGGCGCTGGTCGAGGCCCGGCGGCGCGCGACAGTCGCAACTGGCCGCCCTCATAATCCACGCTCCAGCCGCGCGCCATCAGCGCCGCGCGCAATGCAGAGACATCGCCATGATAGGAAGCGACGATGCTGCTCGTGCCACCAATGGCGACACTGCTTTCGCTGACCGCATCGACCCCGGCGACCCCGCGCACGCTCGACACTGCCGCCGACAGCGCAGCCGCATCGGGCGTCGACACCAGCAGCTGATAGGCCTGCGCTGGCGTCGAATCGATCGCCGTGGCGGCTTCGTCAGCGACGATTTCCTCCGGCGGAGTGGGCGGCGGCGGCGGGTTGAGTGACGGATCACGACGCAGGCGACCGTCGTTGAGCGCCGCGCTGAACAGCTGGTCCATCTGCTGGACGCCCTTGTTCATCAGCGGCTGGAGGTCGCCGCCATCGCGATCATGGATATCGAAGCTGCCGATTACTTCGCCATCGGCGCCGTGCCGCGCGATGAAGTGGGCGCTGGCCGGACCACCCGGATAAAGCCGCCGAACCTGGACCTGCGCGACCAATATGTCCGACGCGCCATAGGTATCGAGCACGTTGCGCCACCACGCCCGTCCTGGCCGATCGGCCAGCGCGGCATTGACCAGCAGCGGATCGGCGCCGAGCCCCGAAGGCCGGACATAGTCGATTGCGCTGGTCGAGGTGCGAAATCCGGCCCACGCCCGCTGCCATGCATTGCGGGTCTCGACGCTGGTCATCGTGCCGTCGGTCAGCATGATCGGCACCAGCAGCAGCGGATCCGACCGTCGAAGATCCCCCGCCATGTCGACCAGCCCGGCGGTCTTCGACCGATCGAACAGGACGCCGAGGTCGGCAATATAGCGCCCCGGCCCGATCTGCTCCTTTTCAACTGAGATCGAGCTGACCAGTCCGTCGAGCGTCGCGTCGTCGACCGCCGGTGCCTGGTCTGGCGACGCGCCATGAGCCTTGGCCCACAGCAGCTTGAAACCGATCCGCTGCGCCTGCCGCCAGCCGGCATAGCGCGCCTGCTCAGCGGTCTCGCCAGCAACATCGACATGGATCGAGGTGACTTCGAGCACACCCGAACTGTCGAGCGGCAAGATCCCCCGATCCCCGCTCTCGAGCTGGGCGACGAGCGCGCTGCCAAAGCCGGTGATGGCGATCATGGCGGCAAACAGGGCAAAGGGACGACGTCGAAGCATTGCCGAGGCTTTTGGCGACAACGGCGTGGAAATCCAAGCATGTTGTGGCTAGGGAACCGACCATGACGCAAAAGCCGCTTACCTACGCCGACGCGGGCGTGTCGATCGCCGCCGGAAATGCGCTGGTCAAAGCCATTGGCCCGCTGGCAAAATCGACCCGTCGCCCGGGCGCCGACGCCGAGCTGGGCGGATTCGGCGGATTCTTCGATCCCAGGGCGGCGGGCTTCAAGGATCCGTTGCTGGTCGCTGCGAATGATGGCGTCGGCACCAAGCTCAAGCTTGCGATTGAGATGAACCGCCACGACGGCGTCGGAATCGACCTGGTCGCGATGTGCGCCAACGACCTCATCGTGCAGGGCGCCGAGCCCCTGTTCTTCCTCGACTATTTTGCGACCGGGAAGCTCGACAGCGCGGTTGCCGAGGCCGTCGTGGCGTCGATCGCCGATGGGTGTCGGCAGGCTGGCTGCGCGTTGATTGGAGGCGAAACTGCCGAAATGCCCGGCATGTATGCGGCGGGCGATTACGACTTAGCCGGTTTCTGCGTCGGCGCAGTCGAACGCGGCGAGCAATTAACAGGCGCGAACATAGCGCCCGGTGACGTCATCCTCGGCCTGGCCAGCTCGGGAATACACTCGAACGGCTTCAGTCTGGTTCGGCGAATCGTCGCGCAAGAGGGGTGGAAGCTCGACCGGCCATCGCGCTTTGATCCCGACGTTCTGCTCGGCAAAGCGCTGCTCGAACCGACCAAAATCTATGTGAAGTCGCTGCTGCCTGAAGTGCGCGCCGGGCGGATTAGGGGCCTTGCCCATATTACTGGCGGGGGGCTGCTGGAGAATATCCCGCGGGTCCTGCCCTCTGGCACCCACGCGATGGTTGACGCCGACGCCTGGAGCCTGCCTCGCTTGTTCGCACAGTTGCAGGCAGGCGGACGGATTGAGCCCGGCGAAATGGCGCGGACCTTCAATTGCGGGATCGGCATGGCGGTCATCGTCCACCCCGATCATGTCACTTCCGTAACCCAGGGCCTCACTGCAGCAGGTGAGACCGTCCACCGCATCGGCACGGTCGAAGCCGGCGACCGGGGCTGCACGGTCAGTGGATCGATCGAGACTTGGAGCGCGCGCGAACCATGGACCGCGACCTATCTCCATGCCTAAGGCCCGCGTCGCCGTCCTGATTTCGGGGCGCGGCACCAATATGGCGGCGCTGGTCTATGCCTCGCGCGCCGAGGATTGCCCGTATGAAGTTGTACTGGTCAGCGGCGATAGGCCCGACGCCGAGGGGCTGGCCCTGGCCGAGGCCGAGGGCGTCCCGGTCACTCGCCTTCCCACCCCGACGAAAGCGACCCGGGACCAATTTTACCGGGACCTCGACGCCGCCCTGCGCGACTCCGGGGCGCACTATGTCGTCCTTGCTGGCTTGATGCGGATCCTGCCCGACGCGTTCGTCGAGGGATGGGCCGGGCGGATGATCAATATCCACCCCTCGCTGCTCCCCAAATATCGCGGGCTCGGTACGTATCAGGCGGCGCTCGACGCAGGCGACAGCGTTGCCGGCTGCACCGTCCACCTCGTCACGCCGGAGCTCGACGCGGGCCCGGTCCTCGGCCAAACCGAAGTCGCGATACTCCCCGGCGACACGATCGACACCCTCTCCAACCGGGTCCGCATCGCCGAGCACCAGCTGCTCCCCCGCACGCTGGCCGACTATGTCACCCGCGAGCGCGACCCAGCGTGGATCAAGGCGCGCATCGGCGAGATCGCCCTCACCCTCCCCGAAACGCGCTTCAAGACGTCGCACGGGTCGCCCGGCTGGAAAGTCGGAAGCCCGTCTAGCGACAAGTTCTTCGCCATCCTGTGGCAACGCCATCATGGCGAAGACAGCATCGGCGTGCTGGTCAAATGCGGCGGGCAGGACGAGATGGCGCAGCTGATCGACGCCGACCCTGACCTCTATTTCCGCCCCCAATATTACGGCCCGTCCGACTGGATCGGCATCAGGCTTGATCGAGCGGGAGTCGATTGGGGCCATGTTGGGGAGTGGATTGAGCGCAGCTGGCGGGTGTGTGCGCCGGCGAGGCTGACGCGGTTGATGAAGGCGGCGGACGAGTTTTAGATACGAAAAGGGCCGCCGGATTACTCCAGCGGCCCTTCGATTTCAGCGTTGCACGCTCTCAGCCGACAATTTCTTCCGGCTTGAAAAAGTAAGCAATCTCCGTCGCGGCATTCTCTTCGCTGTCGCTACCATGCACCGAATTGGCCTCGATCGACTCCGCCAGTTCCTTGCGGATCGTGCCCGTGTCGGCATTCTCGGGGTTGGTCGCGCCCATCACGTCGCGGTTGCGCTGGACGGCGTTTTCACCCTCGAGCACCTGGACCACGACCGGGCCCGAGACCATGAACGCGCACAAATCATTGAAGAAGGGACGCTCGCGGTGAACGCCATAGAAGCCCTCGGCCTGGTCGCGGGTCATGTGGATGCGCTTCGAGGCGACGACGCGCAGGCCTGCCTCCTCCAGCATCCTGGTGACCGCACCGGTCAGGTTGCGGCGGGTGGCGTCGGGCTTGATGATCGAAAAGGTGCGTGTCAGCGCCATGGTGGGCACTCCTGTGATGCGGTGGGAAAAGGGTTGGCGCGCCCCTAGCCGGGTGAGCCCGCAAGGGCAAGCGAGCGAGCGGTAGCGAAAGGCGAGCTAAACAAAGACTCCAGTCAGGGGCCTAGGCCTTCTGCACCCACCGTCCATCCTCCTGCGCCCAATAGCGCCGTTCGACGCCTTCACGCCCCGACAGCAATTTCCACGCCAGACGCGCAGCTTCCAGGTGATTGTGATCAAACATGAAGAACGCCCGCTCGAAGCCCAGCGCCGCCTCGCGCCACTCCCCGTCGGCAATCGCCAGGTTGCGCGCGGTGTTGGGCGCGTCCGGCGTGGTCGACAGCAGGATCGGCTGGCGCGCATCATCGGGCCCGCCCGCCACGCCATGGGGCAGGAAGCCCGTCCCCTCGTCCCACAGCAAGCGGTCGAGGCGCGCCAACTGCGCCTCGTCGGCCGAAATCACCAGGAGCCGCTGCCCCTCGGCCAGCAGGCGCGGCGCGATCGACGACAAGATGCCATCGACCGACGCGCCGCCAAGCTGGTAGAAATCGACTCTCATCGTTCGGTCACAAGCATGGCCCCGTCATTGCGAGGAGCGCAGCGACGAAGCAACCCAGCGGCTCAAAGGCTGGGTTGCTTCGCTTCGCTCGCAATGACGATTACTTTTCGCACACGTCCGCGACATATTGGTCGAGCAGGCGCACGCCGAACCCGGTCGCGCCCTTGTCATAGGTGTTCGACGGCTTGTCGCTCCATGCCATGCCGGCAATGTCGAGGTGGGCCCATTTCACGCCCTCGTCGACGAACCGCTGGATGAATTGCGCGGCGGTGATCGACCCGCCCTCGCGCGGTCCAACGTTCTTGATGTCCGCGATCGGCGAGTCGATCAGCCGGTCGTAGGCCTCGCCCAGCGGCATCCGCCAGAGCTTGTCGCCCGATGCCGCCCCCGCCGCCGACAGCTGGCCGGCGAGGCCGTCGTCATTCGCGAACATGCCACCCATCTCGTGACCAAGCGCGACAACCATCGCCCCGGTCAGCGTCGCCAGGTCGACGATCGTGTTGGGCTTGATATTGGCCTGAGCCCAGGTGATCGCGTCGCACAGCACCAGCCGCCCCTCGGCGTCGGTGTTGATCACCTCGATCGTCTGGCCGTTCATCGAGGTGACGACGTCACCCGGCCGCTGGGCATTGCCGTCGGGCATATTCTCGACCAGGCCGCAGATGCCGACGACATTCGCCTTGGCCTTGCGCCCGGCGATCGCCTTCATCGCGCCCGCGACCGCGCCCGCGCCGCCCATGTCCCATTTCATCGATTCCATGCCCGCGGCGGGCTTGATCGAGATGCCGCCGGTGTCGAAGGTCACGCCCTTGCCGATGAAACAGACCGGGGTGTCGCCGGGCTCTCCGCCATTCCAGCGCATCACGAGCAATTGGGCGTCGCGCACCGAGCCCTGTGAGACGCCGAGCAGCGCGCCCATGCCGAGATCGGCCATTTCCTTCTCGCCGAGCACCTCGAACTCGATGCCCAGCCCGTCCATCTGGTCGCGGCAGCGCGCGACGAAGCTTTCGGGGTAGATGATGTTGGCCGGCTCGGCGACCAACTCGCGGGTCAGCTCGACGCCGCCCGCCAGCGACGCGTAGCGATTCGCCCAGCGCGCCTCGGCTTCGGCGGGCGCCCCGACGATCGTCAGCGAAGTCAGCGTCGGCTTCTGCTTGTCTTTCAGCGTAGTGCGATAGCGGTCGTGGCGCCAGCTGCGCAGCTGCGCTGCGAGCGCGACCTTGGCGGCGGCATCGGCGTCGAAGTTCAGTCCGGTGAGATCGAGCACCGCGTTGGTCTCTCCCGAGGTCAGCAGCCGCGCCACCAGCGTACCACCAAGCTTTTCGGCCGCCTCGGCCGGCTTGGCATTGGCGCCCAGGCCGACAACCAGCAGCCGGCGCCCGCCATCATTCGTCAGAAAAATCTCGGCAGCACCCCCCGCTTCGCCTTCGAACCGCTGGCGGCGAAGCGCGCCGTCGAGCCCGTCACCGAGCCCGGCTAGGCCCGGCCGCTGAGTTCCCGCGGCGGGAACGACAAGCGCATGGTCTCCGGCAGGGCGGACGGAAGCGAAGCTGATTTGCATGGATTATCCTTGGGGTTGGCGAGATTTGAAGGCTTCTTAGGCCGCTCGCCGCGTAAGGCAAAGCCGGTTCAAGAGGCCCTGATGCAAGACTGGCGTTGCCGCCTTGCGGCCGAGGTGCAATAGGCGGGGCTAGTTCCATCCGGGCGGGGTGCCAGGCGTTGCGCGCATCAGTATATTGTTGGACGGCGCTTCCGCTGCTTCTCGCCATTCCCGGCGTAGGGATGGCTCAAGCTGTCGATCCGGCGCCGCTTGCCAACGAGGCTGCGGCGCCCGCCACCGACGGCGCAATCGATTTCGCCGCCGACGTCCTCACCTATGACAACAAGCAGGACCTCGTCACTGCGAACGGCCAGGTCCGCCTTGCCCGCGACGGCAATTACCTCGCCGCCGACACGGTTAGCTGGGACCGCAAAACCGGCAAGGTCCAGGCGGCGGGCAATGTCGTCATCCTCGATCCGCAGGGCAACAAGCTGGTCGGCGACAAGGTCGACCTGACCGACAGCCTGAAGGACGGGACGATCGACAACCTCCTGCTTGTGCTCGACACCGGCGGGCGTGTCGCGGCGCAGCGTGGCTCGCGGGTCAATGGCTCGACCATCCTCGACAATGCGATTTACACCGGCTGCCCGGTGACGACGAATTGCGGGAAGGAAAAAAAGCCGAGCTGGACGATCACGGCGGCGCGGGTCACGCGTTCGGCCGACGGAAAGTCGATCAAGTTCACCGGCGGCCGGCTCAATGTCCTTGGCATTTCCGTCCCGCTGATCGCGGTCATTGCGCTCAACACCGGCAAGGGCGGCCATTCGGGCTTCCTCATTCCCGACTTCGCCTACACCCATTCCAACGGGCTCGAAGTCTCGGTGCCCTACCACTGGCAGATCGCACCCAACCGCGACGCCACGTTCACGCCGCACCTCTACACCGGCAACGTGCCCGCGATCAGCGCCCGCTATCGCCAACTGACGAAGGTCGGCGCCTTCCAGGTCGGCGGCTTCCTGACCTATGGCCGGGTCGACAGTTCGGACAATCTCCAGCCGATCGGGCGCAACGCGGTGCGCGGCTATTTCGATGCCAATGGCCGCTTCCAGTTCGGTCCCTACTGGAGCCTGACCGGATCGCTCCGCGCGGCAACCGACAAGACGGTCACCAAACGCTATGACATCACCAACGACGATCGGCTCAGAAGCTTTCTCGACCTCGAGCGGATCGACACCAACAGCTATATCTCGATCGCCGGCTGGGCCTTCCAGGGACTTCGCGTCGACGATCACCTGCGGGCCACGCCGTTTGCCCTGCCCGCGATTGATGCGCGGCTGCGGCTGGCGGATCCGATCCTTGGCGGCCGGGTCGAGCTTGAGGCCAACAGCCTGGCGATCACGCGGATTTCGGGGCAGGATACGCAGCGCGCCTTCGCCCAGGCACGGTGGGACCTGCGCAAGCTGACCCAATGGGGCCAGGAGCTGACCTTCACCGCGCTTGCCCGCGGCGATGTCTACCATACCGACGATTCGGCCGCGACCAGCGTTGCTTCCTATCGCGGCGTCGATGGCTGGCACGCCCGGGCAATCGGCGCGCTGGTCGCCGACGCGCGCTGGCCACTGATCGGCAATGCCTTTGGCGGGACCCAGACGATCACCCCGCGGATCCAGTTTGTCGCAAGCCCGCATACAGCCAATAATAGCATCCCCAACGAGGACAGCCGGTCGATCGATCTCGACGATTCGAACCTGTTCTCGATCAATCGTTTCTCGGGCTATGACCGGTGGGAAGATGGCAGCCGGGTTACCTATGGCCTGCAATATGCGCTCGAACGGCCGCGCTTCTCGATCGATACCGTCATCGGCCAAAGCTATCGCCTGACCCGCAGCCCGACGCTGTTCCCCGAGGGCACCGGGCTGACCGATCGCTTTTCCGACATCGTTGGCCGGACCCGCATACGCTATGGTCGCTTCCTCGACATCAGCCATCGCTACCGCATCGACAAGAGCAATTTCGCGATCCGCCGCAATGAGGTCGACCTGACCGTCGGCAGCGACGAGACTTATCTTCAGGTCGGTTACCTCAAACTCAACCGCAACATCGATCCGGCGATCGAGGATCTGCGCGACAAGGAGGAGCTTCGGCTCGCCGGGCGGTGGAAATTCAAACGCTACTGGTCGCTGTTCGGGGCGACCGTGATCGACCTTACCAACGCTGCCGAAGACCCGCTGTCACTGGCCAGCGGGTTTGAGCCGGTGCGCCATCGGATAGGGATTGATTATGAAGATGATTGCCTGACATTTGGCGTCCAGTGGCGGCGCGACTATGAGCGCGTCGGGACCTTCCGCAAGGGCAGTAGTTTTTCGCTTCACTTCAGCCTCAAGAACCTTGGCCGCTAAGCCTCTGTTCAGCGGGCCGCCTACACAGGAGCAACCCCCAAGTGGGTTGGATAGCAAGGAAATATCGCGTGTCAGCAGGTAAGACGATGAGCTGGACTTTGAAGTTGGCGGCAAGTGCGACGGTGCTGGCGCTGGCCGGTGCCGGCTATGCCCAGGACGCGCCCGAGACCGCGGCGCCGGCGATCAATACCACCACCGGGCTCCGCCTGCCGTCCAATCCCGAACTGTTCGGGACGACGCTTCCGACCGAAATCCGGGCGACTGCGATCGTCAACGGCGACGTCATTACCCAGACCGATATCGACCAGCGCCTCGCGCTCTTGGCGATCTCGAACGGGGGCAAGATCCCGTCCGACCAGATCCAGGCGCTCCGCCAGCAGGTGCTCCGCAACCTGATCGACGAATCGCTCCAGATCCAGGCCGCCAAGGCCGAAGAGATCAAGGTCACGCCGGCCGATATCGACAAGACCGTCGAGCGGGTCGCCGCCAACGTCAAGCAGACTCCCGACCAGATGGCGACCTATCTGCGGTCGAATGGCTCCTCGATCCGCTCGATCCGTCGCCAGATCGAAGGCGAAATCTCGTGGCAGCGGCTGCAGCGCGCCAAGATCGAAAATGGCGTCAATGTCGCCGAGGACGAGGTCAAGGCCGTCATCGACAAGATGAACGCGTCGAAGGGCGTCGAGGAATATCGCGTTGGCGAAATCTTCCTCTCGGCAACCCCGGGCAACGAAGCTCAGGTCCAGGCCAATGCCGCCAAGATCCTCGCCGCGCTCAAGCAGGGCGGCTCGTTCGTCGGTTATGCCCGCCAGTATAGCGAAGCCTCGACTAGCCCGGTCGGCGGTGACCTCGGCTGGGTCCGCCCCGAACAATTGCCCGAATCGATTGCTGCGGCCGTTCGCCAGCTTGCCCCGGGAAGCATCTCGGATCCGATCGCAGTGCCGGGTGGATTTTCGATCATCGCGGTGCAGGACACGCGCAAGATCCTGACCGCCGATCCGCGCAATGCCGTCCTCAACCTCAAGCAGGTGTCGATCGCCTTTCCCAAGGGCATGACCCGCGCGACGGCCGAGCCCGTCGTCCAGAAATTCGCTGCGGCCGTGCTCGGCGTCGGCGGATGCGGTGGGGCCGACAAGCTAGCTGCAGATTTCCACGGCGACGTGGTCCAGTCCGACGGGGTCAAGCTGCGCGACCTGCCCCCGGCGTTGCAGGAAATGATGACCCCGATGCAGGTTGGTCAGGCCACCCGCCCGTTCGGATCGATCGAGGAAGGTGTCCGCACCCTCGTCATCTGCGGCCGCGACGAGGCGACTGCCTCGGTCCCGACCTATGAGCAGGTCTATTCGCAGCTCAGCGAGGAGCGCACCAACTTGCGCGCCCGCCGCTATCTGCGCGACCTGCGCCGCGACGCGATCATCGACTACCGCTAGGACATTGGCGAGCAACGCGAATATGCCATTGGCGGTGTCGCTCGGGGATCCTGCGGGGATCGGGCCCGAGATCATCGCCAAATGCTGGGACCATCGCGCCGCATTCGGGATCACCCCATTCGTCGCGGTGGGAGATCCGCGATCGATCGCTGCGGTGTGGGACGGCCCCATCGCGACCATTGACGACCCGCGCGAGGCCGATAGCGCGTTCGACATCGGTCTGCCGCTGATTGCCATTTCGGGGCTCGAGGCCGCCATCCCGGGGCGCCCCAGCCTGGCGGGCGCGCACCTGGCACTCGACGCGCTCGAGCTCGCCGTCGGCCTTGCCCGGTCGGGTACGGCAAGCGCGGTGGTGACCGGCCCGGTCAGCAAGGAACAGCTCTACGCGATCGGCTTTACCCACCCCGGCCAGACCGAGTTTGTTGCCGAACGCTGCGGTGTCTCGGCCAGCAATGTCGCGATGATGCTCGCCGGGCCAAGCTTGCGCACGGTGCTCGTGACGACCCACATTTCCCTCGCGCAGGTCCCCGCCGCCCTTTCGGCAGCATTGATCGAGGCGCGCGGGCGGGCGGCGTTGCGCGGGCTGCAAAAGAATTTCGGGATCGCCGAGCCCCGCCTTGCGGTCGCCGCGCTTAATCCCCACGCCGGCGAGGGTGGAGCGATCGGGCGCGAGGAGATCGAGATGATCGAGCCCGCCATCGCCGCGCTTCGCGCCGAGGGATGGCACGTCACCGGGCCTCATTCGGCCGACGCCATGTTCCACGCCTCGGCCCGCGCCCATTATGACGCGGCTTTGTGCATGTATCATGACCAGGGGCTTATCCCGCTGAAAACACTGCATTTCGAGGAGGGCGTCAACATCACCCTTGGGCTGCCGATCGTTCGCACCGCGCCCGATCATGGCACCGCCTTCGACATCGCCGGACAGGACCGCGCCGATCCGCGCGCGATGGCCGCGGCACTCAAAGTCGCGGCGAGCGCGGTGGCGTTTCGCTGCCCGGCGTGAATCACGAGCCGCTCCGCGCGGTCATCGCTCGCCACGGGCTGTCGGCGAGCAAGGCGCTCGGCCAGAATTTCATCCTCGACCGCCAGCTGCTGGCCAGGATTGCAGCGATCCCGGGCGATCTCACCGGCCAGACTGTCTACGAGGTCGGCCCTGGCCCCGGCGGGCTGACCCACGCCCTGCTTGACGCTGGCGCCAGCGTTATCGCGGTCGAGCGCGATCGCCGCTGCCTGCCCGCGCTGGCCGAACTACAGGCGCTGTTCCCCGGCCAGCTGCGCGTGATCGAGGGCGACGCACTTGAAATTGACGAGCGTGTCGAGGTCAGACATGCGGCCCATATCGTCGCCAACCTCCCTTACAACGTCGGCACCGCCCTTCTCATCCGCTGGCTCGCCGGGCCGTGGCCGCCGTGGTGGGCAAGCCTGACGCTGATGTTCCAGAAGGAAGTCGCCGAGCGAATCGTGGCCCCCGTTGGCGGCGATCATTATGGCCGGCTGGCGATCGCCGCGCAGTGGCGCGCAACTCCGAAAATCGCGCTGCTGGTCCACCGCTCGTCCTTCACGCCGCCCCCCAAAGTGGCGTCGGCGGTGGTCCATATCATCCCCGCCCCCGCCCCCGAGGGCGTCCAGCACGCATTGCTCGAACGGCTGACGGCGGCGGCGTTCGGGCAGCGCCGCAAGATGCTCCGCCAAAGCCTGAAAGGCGTTCCCGGCGCACTCGATGCGCTCGCCGGGCTCGGCATCGACAGCCAGCGCCGCGCCGAAATGCTCAGCGTCGACGAGTTCGTCGCGCTCGCGAGGGCCTTGAGCTAAGCGGCTGCGCGCTCAAGCAACTCGGCAGCTTCCATCCAGCGCGCTTCGGCTGCCTCAAGTTCGGCCGCAAGCGTCGCCCGGCGCCGCGACAGTTCACTCATCGGCAGCGCTGCCAGCTTGGGCTCTGCCTTGGCCGGATCGAACATCGCCTGATCGAGCGCCGAACACTCCGCCGCCAGCCGCGCGCTGATCTTCTCGGCGTCGACTGCCGCTTTCTTCAGCGCGTCGGCTTCATCCTTCGCTTTGGCAGCCGCCTTCCGGTCGCCCTTGACCGGCTTGGCCTTCGCCTCCGACCTGGGCTGGTTTCGACCGAGCACGAAGTCGATATAATCGTCGATTGACCCGGCATAATCGGTCGCCCGCCCGTCCTCGACCAGGACTAGCCGGTCGGCGGTCAGCTCAACCATGTGGCGGTCATGGCTGACCAGGATCACCGCGCCGTCATAGCCGTTGAGCGCCTGAACCAGCGCCTCGCGACTGTCGACGTCGAGATGGTTGGTCGGCTCGTCGAGGATCAGCAGATGCGGCGCCTCGCGCGTGATCAGCGCCAGCGCCAGCCGCGCCCGCTCGCCGCCCGACAGCTTGGCCACTTTGGTGGTCGCCTTGTCCCCCGAAAAGCCGAACCGGCCAAGCTGACCGCGAACCGCGCCCGGGGTCATGCCCTTCATCAGCCGGGTCATATGCTCGATCGGCGTGTCGTCGCCGTGCAATTCCTCGACCTGATATTGGGTAAAATAGCCGACCCGCATTTTCGATGTGGCGTGCATCTCCCCCTCCATCGGGGCGAGTTGTGCGGCCAGCAGCCGGGCGAGCGTGGTCTTGCCATTGCCGTTGCGCCCGAGCAGCGCGATCCTGTCGTCGGGATCGATCCGCAGGTTCAGCTTGCGCAGGATCGGGTTGCCCTCGGTGTAGCCGACGGCGGCCATGTCGAGCGTGATCAGCGGCGGCTTCAGCTCGGTCGGCGACGGGAAATCGAAAGCCAGGCTGGGATCATCGGCCATCGATGCGATCGGCTGCATTTTCGCGAGCATTTTGGCGCGGCTCTGGGCCTGCTTGGCAGTCGAGGCGCGGGCCGAATTGCGCGCGATATAATCCTGCAGCCGCGCTCGCTGCGCGTCCTGGCTCGCCTGCGCCGCCGCAATCTGCGCCATCCGCTCGGCGCGCTGCCGCTCGAAACTGTCATAGCCGCCAGCGTAAAGCGTGACCTTGCCGCCCTCGAGGTGAAGGATGGTATCGACGACATTGTTGAGCAGGTCGCGCTCATGGCTGATGACGACCAGCGTACCCGGGTACGACTTCAAGAAATTCTCGAGCCACAGCGTCGCCTCGAGATCGAGATGGTTCGACGGCTCGTCGAGCAGCAGCACATCGGGCTCGGAAAACAGCAACGCCGCCAGCGCGACCCGCATCTTCCACCCGCCCGAGTAGCTGTCGAGCGGCCTGCCCTGCATCTCCTCGTCGAACCCTAGCCCGACCAGGATCCGCGACGCGCGGCTGTCCGCAGTGTAGGCGTCGATCGCCAGCAGCCGGTCATACACATGCCCCAGTCGGTCGGGATCGTGGCAGCTTTCGGCCTCGGCCATCAGCGACGCGCGCTCGGTATCCGCCGCCAGCACCGTCTCGAACGGAGTGCTGTCGCCCGACGGCGCTTCCTGCGCGATATAGCCAAGCTTGGTCTTCTTGGGCATTTCGATCTCGCCCTCGTCGGGGTCGAGCTGGCCGATCATCACCTTCATCAGGGTCGACTTGCCGGCGCCATTGCGGCCGATCAGCCCGACGCGCGCGCCCGGCGGGATCGGCGCGGTGGCGCGGTCGAGGATCGTGCGCCCGCCAAGGCGTACCGTGATTCCGTTGATATTCAGCATGGCCGCGCCCGTAGCAGGAAACGCGCCTCAAAGCGAGGCTAGTGCTTGCCGAGTTCGCGCCGCGCCGCCGCCCACTTCGCGCCGAGCGCATCGTCGAGGTTTACGGGATCGAACGGGTCGAGGCCCGATCCCGGATAAAGGCAAAATTCGCCGAACAGGGGCTGTTCCGGAAGGTCGTAAAAATCGACCCGCAGGAAGTCATGGCCCTTCCCGAGCACCTCGGCGGCGGCAATCATCGGGCCAAGGGTTTGCGGAGGCGCGGCATCGGCGCCAGCGGACAATCGCCTCCAGTCGCGGTCATATTGCACCCATCGGTGCGCGGTCAGCCTGTCGCTGTGAACCTGAATCACTTCGGCGCGGCCGTTGAACACATAGACTTTATAGTCGGTCGGGGGCGCCGCCCCGCCGCCGACGAACGGTTCGACGATCAGTCCCGGGCGACTCTTCGAATACAGCCATTCGTCGAGCCACTTGCCATAATGTTGCGTGGTCCACGTCCGGCTCCGTGCCAGCGCTCGCGGCCAGTCGCGACCGATATCGCGCACGATGGCATATTGATTGCAGCCATGGCTCGCCTTGATCACGAACGGCGTCGGCCACGGCGGCACGTCGGGCGCTTCGGTCCCGCTCCACAGCGTCGGCACGACCCACTCCGCCCCGAGCTGCGCCACGACCATCGCCTTCGACGCGATCTTGTCGGTCATCGCCGCGAGCACCAGGCTGCGCTCGTTGAGCTTGCGCCACTGGACCCATTCGGTGAACGTCCGCGGCGCATCGAGGTCGGGCAGCCGCCCGTGCCGCCACCAATAGCTAACCGAAATTCGTACCCGCGCGAGGCCCGCGCTCCGGGGAAGGCTGACGTCCCGAAGGAGCGAGGGCGAAAATAGCGTGGCCATCAGTCGATCCGGTAATGGATCGGCTTGAAACTGCCATTGTTCGACTGAAGCGCGGAGCACGCCGTCAATCCGATCACGAGGTCCATGCCCGCGCGAAACACGATCGCGTCCCCCGCCTTGCTGAGCGGCGCCTCGACCGTCAGCATCCCCGTCTTGCCATCGACCGGCACGTTCATGAAACAGTTGAACGCTGTCGGGATCATGTCCTCGGTCACCCCATAAGGCGCGAGCGCCGCCGCGAGGTTGCCAAAGCATCCGCGGTGCGGATCCTTATCGCCATAGATGATCCGGAACGTGTCCTTCGAACAAGGCGTCAACAAGAAGTCATGCCGCCCGACGTCGTCGGCGATGATCTCAAGCATCACATTGCTTCGGTTCGAATAAAGCGGGTCACCCGTCGTCAGGTAGATTTTGCTGGCATAATCAAGCGTCCGCCCACCCGAAAGTCCTTCACCCACATCTGCGCGATTAAACGCAAGCAAATCCGCCACCTGCTCGCCGCAGGGATCGATCACGGTCAGCGTCCGGCCCTTGTCGAGCGTGAAGGCGACCCCGGTCCGCGGAGCGATTTCTTCAGTCATTAGAGACAAGATCAAGCCGGAGGGAATCGTCGGAATTCACTCGCGACCGCCCGCTGAAGGGACAGCGCCACTCGGCACCGACAGCACGCCCGCTATACTGACGCGCTGCCGACACGCTGCCATGATCGGCCAGCATCGGATTGGAGGTCCCTGCTAACGCAACATCGCGGTCAAGGATTGTCTCGCGCAACTTGTCGTAACGCCCCGTCATGCGAAGCTGCTCGAACTGGTTGTGGAGGTTGAACACCATCGCCGGCGTCTCGAACCGACGGCCCGGGCGGCTGGCCAGGGGATGGAGCCCGACGACGAAAAAAGCTTCGCCGCCAAAGCTCATCGCGAAATGAGGGTCCCCCGGGTCATGCGCAACGCGCGGATCGGCTGGCTGTCCGAGCCACTGGTCCTTGTCGGTCAATGACTGCAGCCGCTCCCACAATTGCGCTTCGAACGCGGCCTCGTCGTCGGGCGCCCCCTCCTCGAACAGCACGACCAGTGACTGGAACAGCAACGGTTCGGCACGATAGGAGCCAGCCAGCGCCAGCAGCGAAGGAAGTATCCGCAAATCATCCCACGCCGAGCGAAAATCACGAGCGACGACAAACCGCATGCCGTCGCGGTTGAGCGCCGCCTTGGCTCCGACGCACGGAAAAGCGGTATCGCCGACGAACCGGCGGAACCGCTCGGTGAGCGGATGATCAACGTCATTAGCAGGGGAAAGCATAGCGGCTAAAACGGCGCATCAATACAAAAGGTTGCGTTGTTCGACGCTTCCGTCGCCGGGTCACGAATCTTTTGTCAGACCGCCTAATTTGCAGGCTCGGCGATACAGCTCGTTAACTGTTAATTTGTCGAGCCGCTCGCACATGGCTAAGGGGCGTTTCCATGAACGTGTTCGTCACCGGCGTTGCCGGCTTCATTGGGTCATCCGTCGCGCGCCGCTTGCTTGAGCGTGGTGACCGGCTTGTCGGCATCGACAATCTCAACGATTATTATGACGTCAATTTGAAACTCGCCCGCCTCGCGCGGCTGGCCGAAGATTTCGGGGATCGCTTCACCTTTGAAAAAGGCGATTTCGCCGACCAGCACGCACTTGGCGAGATCACCGCCCGCCACGACTTCGACCGCATCGTCCATTTGGGCGCGCAGGCCGGAGTGCGCTATTCGATGGAGAATCCGACGGCCTATATTCAGGCCAATCTTGTCGGCCACGCCAACATGCTTGAAATCGCCCGCCACCGAAAATCGAGTCACCTGGTCTATGCCTCCTCGTCCTCGGTTTATGGCGGCAACAAGGTGCTGCCGTTCAGGGTCGAGGACCGGGTCGACCACCCGATGTCGCTTTATGCCGCGACTAAGAAGTCCAACGAACTGATCAGCGAAAGCTATGCCCATCTTTACCAGATCCCGCTTACCGGACTTCGCTTCTTCACGGTCTATGGCCCGTGGGGACGCCCCGACATGGCGATGTGGATCTTTACCAAGGCACTCTACGAAGGCCGTCCACTGCCGCTGTTCAACGGTGGCAAGATGCGCCGAGACTTCACCTACATCGACGATATCGTCAGCGGCGTCGTCGCTTGCCTCGACGGCCCGCCGAAAGCCGACGGACTGGAGAAAGCCGGGGGCAGCCGTGCGCCTCACGCACTCTATAATATCGGCAACAGCCGGTCGGAAGATTTGATGCGCGTCGTCGCGCTGCTCGAGGCCGAAACCGGGCGTACTGCCACTCGCGACGATCGCGGCATGCAGCCTGGTGATGTTGCCGACACCTTCGCCGATATCAGCGCGATCGAGCGCGATCATGGCTATTTGCCGACGACGACGATCGACGAGGGTGTCCCCCGCTTCGTGAAATGGTACCGCGACTTTCACCAGCAGGCGTGAGTCGCCCGCAGGCATGAGGATTTCCAGATGAGTGTACCCCCGATCCTGTCGCGCCTGCGCTTGCCTGTCATCGGTGCGCCGCTGTTCATCGTCAGCTGCCCGGCGCTGGTCATCGCCCAGTGCAAGGCCGGGATCGTCGGCAGTTTTCCCGCGCTCAATGCTCGCCCACAGGCCCTGCTCGACGAATGGCTCCACGAAATTACCGAGGCGCTCGCCGTGCATGACCGCGACCATCCCGACGCTCCGTCTGCGCCATATGCGGTCAACCAGATCGTCCACCGCTCGAACGATCGGCTGGAACAGGATATTGCGACCTGCGCCAAGTGGAAGGTGCCGATCACGATCACCTCGCTCGGCGCGCGCGAGGACCTCAATGTCGCCGTTCATTCGTGGGGCGGGATCACGCTCCACGACATCATCAACGACCGCTTTGCCCGCAAGGCGGTCGAAAAGGGCGCCGACGGACTGATCGCGGTTGCCGCCGGTGCTGGAGGTCACGCCGGGCAATGGTCGCCGTTCGCTTTGGTCCATGAAGTGCGCAAATGGTTCACTGGCCCGCTCGCCTTGTCGGGCTCGATCGCGACGGGTGACGCGGTCTTAGCGGCGCAGGCAATGGGCGCCGATTTCGCCTATATCGGCTCGCCGTTCATCGCCACTGACGAAGCTCAGGCATCGGATGCCTACAAGCAGGGCATCGTCGAGGGAACCGCCGCCGACATCGTCAACTCGTCGCTGTTCACCGGCGTCAACGGCAATTACCTGCGCCCGTCGATCGTCGCCGCCGGGCTCGATCCCGACAATTTGCCCGACGGCAAGAGCGAGCTAATGAGCTTCGAATCCTCGACTGGGGCCAAGGCGTGGCGCGATATCTGGGGATCGGGCCAAGGCATCGGCGCGGTCGACCAGGTCGTGCCGACCTCGGCGCTGGTCGATCGGCTGGTGGCTGAATATGACGCCGCCCGGGCGCGCATCGCCGCCTGATGCGCCGACTGCTCCTAATCGGCGCGCTGATGCTCGCCGCTTGCAAGCCTGCCGGCCCGACCGCTCCCACGATCAAGGTTCGCGAGGCTTGGGCGCGCGAGACGGGGCCGGGCCAGACCAGCGGCGCGGCCTATTTCACGATCGTCAATATTGGCAGCGAAGGCGACAGGCTCGTCTCGGTCACGACCCCGGCGGCATCGATGGCGATGCTTCATGGCTCGAGCAACAGCAACGGCGTTATGGCGATGCGGATGATGGCCGACCTGCCCGTCCCCGGCTCCGCGGCGGTGACCCTCGCCCCGCTCGGCACCCACGTCATGCTGACTGGCCTCACCTCGCCGCTCCATGCGGGTGACCGCCTCCCCCTCACCCTCCGCTTCGCCCGCGCCGGGATGCGCCAGGTCGATGCTGCGGTGCTTCCCGCCAGCGCCAGCGGCCCCGTCCGCTGATGCGCCGCGTCCGCATCATCCTGTGGGTCGCCGTCGCCATTGCCGGACTGGTCGCCCTGACCCTTGCATTGCGTCCCGCTGCCGCCCCGCAATCGAGCATCAATACTACGATGGCTAAGCTTGGCGGGCCGTTCACCCTGACCGGCAGCGATGGCCAGCCCTTCTCCTCGGCGCGCCTCGCGGGCAAGCCCTATGCGATCTTTTTCGGCTTCACCCATTGCCCCGACGTCTGCCCCACGACCCTCGCCAGATTAGCGCGTCTCAGCAAGGCGTTAGGACCCGATGATACCGTGTTCGAGCGTGTGTTCATCAGTGTCGATCCCGAGCGTGACAAGCCCGCCGACATGGCCCGTTACAGCGCTCTTTTCGGGACCCCGATTATCGGCCTGACGGGGTCCCCCGAAGAGATTGAGCGGGTCAAGAAATTATACGGCATCTACTCGAAGAAAGTGCCCCTGCCAGGCGGCGACTACAGCGTCGATCACACCGCCACGGTGCTGCTGTTCGATCGTAACGGCCACTTCACCTCGACCATCGCGACCGACGAGGGCGACGGTCCAGCGCTGGAGAAGCTGAAAGCCCTGACAGCCTAAGCGAGCGTTTGAAGCTTGAAGCGCCACTCTTCAGGCAAGGCAACAGGCTTGCGGCCTGCCCGATCAACATAGACGTGGGTGAAGTGTCCCTGCGCCGCTGGCTCGGCTGCGCCCGGCGCGAAAATGCCGATGCGATAGGTGACGCTTGACTGGCCAAGCGTCTCGACCGCAATCCCGACCTCGACCTCGCCGGGAAAGGCCAGCGGCGCGAAATAGTCGCAGGCGGTCGCGACGACCAGGCCGATCGGATCGCCCGCGACAATGTCCAGCAACCCCGCCTCGATCAGCCAGCGGTTCACCGCATCGTCGAACCAGCGGTAATGGACGGCGTTATTGACGTGCCCATAAACGTCATTGTCGCTCCACCGCAGTGTGATCGAGCACCACGCCCGATAACAGCAACGACCGAGGCGGTTGGGCGCAGCCATTCGGCTCAGGCGATTGCGCCCTGCTCAACCCCGACGCTGTTACGGCGTAGGGCCTTTAACACGGTCTCGACGATATGCGGGGCGTTGAGGCCGGCTTCGTCATATTGCTTCATCGGGGCATTCTGGTCCTGAAAGACGTCGGGGAGGCGCATCGTGCGCAGCTTGAGCCCGGCATCGATCAGCCCCTCGTCGCTCGCCAGCGTCAGCACATGCGCGCCAAACCCACCGACTGCAGCCTCTTCGACCGTGACCGCGACCTCGTGCGTTGTCAGCAGTTGCCGGATGAGCGCCTCGTCGAGTGGCTTGGCAAAGCGCATGTCGGCGACCGTTGTCGACAGCCCCATCGCCTCAAGCTGCTCGGCGGCTTTCTCGGCTTCCTCGAGGCGAGTACCAAGAGAAAGGATTGCGACTGACTTTCCTTCTCGGACGATGCGGCCCTTGCCGATCTCGAGCCGCTCAGGGGTGGCGGACATCGCGACCCCGCGCCCCTCGCCGCGCGGATAGCGAACCGCGCTCGGGCCGCTGTCGTGGAGCGCCATGGTGTGGACCATGTTGGCCAGTTCGGCCTCATCGGCGGCGGCCATCACGACCATGTTGGGCAAGGTGCAAAGATAAGCAAGATCGAACGACCCGGCATGGGTCGCCCCATCCGCACCGACGAGACCGGCGCGGTCCAGCGCAAAGCGAACGGGAAGGTTCTGGATCGCGACGTCGTGGACCAGTTGGTCATAGGCGCGCTGGAGGAATGTCGAGTAGATTGCGCAGAACGGGCGATAGCCTTGCGCGGCAAGTCCGGCAGCGAAGGTTACGGCATGTTGTTCGGCAATGCCGACATCGAAGGTGCGGTCGGGGAATTCGGCCTGAAACTTATCGAGCCCAGTGCCCGACGGCATCGCCGCGGTGATCGCGACGATCTTGTCATCGCGACGCGCCTCGTCGGACAATGCCTTGGCGAACACAGCGGTGTAGCTCGGCGGGCCGCCGCCGGGTCCCTTGTCCTGTTTGCCCGAGACGACGTCGAACTTGACCACGCCATGATATTTGTCGGCCGCTGCCTCGGCCGGGCCATAGCCCTTGCCCTTCTTGGTGACGACATGGACCAGCATCGGCCCCTCGGCGGCGTCGCGCACATTCTCCAATATCTCGACCAGTCCGACGACGTCGTGCCCGTCGACCGGGCCGACATAATAAAAGCCCAACTCCTCGAACAGCGTTCCCCCGGTGGCCATTCCGCGAGCGAATTCCTCGGCCTTCGATGCCGCCTTGTGAACCCGGCTGCTGAGCCGCTTGGCTACCCGCCGAGCGAAGTCGCGGACGCCGAGATAGCTTCCTGACGAGACCAGCCGGGCAAGGTAATGCGACAGCGATCCGACTGGCGGAGCGATCGACATGTCATTGTCGTTGAGGATGACAATCAGCCGGTTGCCCGCCGCCTGGGCGTTGTTCATCGCTTCATAGGCCATGCCCGCGCTCATTGCCCCATCGCCGATCACCGCAATTGCGCGGCCGGGCTGATTGGCGAGCTTGTTGGCGACGGCAAATCCGATCGCGGCGGAGATCGACGTCGACGAATGCGCCGCGCCGAACGGGTCATATTCGCTTTCGGAGCGCTTGGTAAAACCCGACAGGCCGCCTGGCTGGCGAAGCGTGCGGATGCGGTCGCGGCGGCCGGTGACGATCTTGTGCGGATAGGCCTGGTGCCCGACGTCCCAGATCAGCGTGTCGCGCGGAGTCTCGAAAACGTGATGGATGGCGACGGTCAGCTCGACGACGCCAAGTCCGGCACCTAAATGGCCGCCGGTGACCGACACGGCCGAGATCATTTCCTGGCGGAGCTCATCCGCTAGCTGCGGAAGCTCTCCCTTGGGCAAGGCTCGGATGTCGGCAGGCGACGCGATTGTGTCGAGTAGTGGTGTGGAGGGACAATCAGTCATCCCGCTGTCCTAGCTGGATTTGTATCTGCTTGAAAGCGAGCGACTAGCTGCATTCGCCGCACGTGCCACGGACCTCGATCACCGGACGTGACGGGGCAAAGCCAGCGGCGACCGCCGCTTCGCGGACCCCACCCGTCAGCCGGTCGTCATCGAGGTGGGTAATCTGCCCACACGTATCGCAAATCAGGAAAATGCAGTCATGAAGACAACCCGGGTGAGCGTTGGCGACATAGGCGTTGGCACTCTCCACCCGCATCGCCAGGTTCGCCGAGACGAACAGATCGAGAATTCGGTAAACGCTGTTGGCGGCGATGCGGCGCCCCTGTGCTTTCGAGACGGCTTCGGCAATGTCATAGGCTGAGGCCGGCGTGTCGAATGCGGCAAGCGCCTCGAACACCGCGGCGCGCATACCGGTCCATTGCTCGCCCTTGGCGGTCAGCCGATTGCGCGCGGCCTCGGTAAGCGACTCGCCCTCGTGGATATGATGATCGTGAACGCCCATGATGTTGAAATAGGGTGCGTCGGCATGCGCGGCAAGCCGAAGGGCTAGTCGGCGGCGATTGCGTTGAGGCGGTGACCGAGCGCGAGGATCATCACCCCGCCCATGGTGTAGATGGCTTCCTGCCCTCCCTCGTGCGGCAGTGTCATTGCTCCGGCCATGACGCCGAGCCCAAGGCCACCGACCGCGCTGGGCATCATGAAACCATGATCGATCACGCCCTTGCCGAGCGCGACCGCGCCGAGCAGCATCGCCAGGCTCAGCCCAACTTCGTGGAAAATCGGTGCACCGAGCATGCTCCCCGCCGACGCGACCATCGCCACGAATACCGTCGTCGCAACGCAATGAACCAGGCACAGGCCCGACAATCCGATCGCCAAGCGGTCGAACTTCAACGTGGGGTGCGAATGGGCGGTCGATGCCATAGCGAGGATATAGCATCGCATCAGGGGCGATACAATGTCACATCGGGCCACCTGGTGCTTGTTTTGGATTGTCCGCCGGAGCATATGCGCCGCCATGGATATGGCCGTCACCCAAGCGCCCCCAACAACCTCGCGGGCCCACCCAGCAGCGATCGCGACGTGGCTGCTTTTCATCGCCACGCTGGTGTTCGCCATGGTCGTCGTGGGCGGGATCACGCGCCTGACCGAGAGCGGGCTGAGCATCACCGAGTGGAAGCCGATTTCAGGCACGCTTCCCCCGCTGAGCCACGCCGACTGGCTCGCCGAGTTCGGCCGTTACCAGGGGACCCCGCAATATCAGCGGGTGAGCGGACCGGCGGGAATGACGCTCGGCGATTTCCAGTTCATCTATTTCTGGGAATGGGTTCATCGATTGATCGGGCGCCTGATCGGGGTCGCGTTCGCGGCTCCGCTGGCGTGGTTCGCGGTGCGGCGGGCGATTCCCAAAGGCTATGGCGTGCGGCTAGTGGCGTTGCTCGCGCTTGGCGGATTCCAGGGAGCGCTGGGCTGGTACATGGTCCAGTCGGGGTTGGTGAATCGGACCGAGGTCAGCCATTTCCGTCTGTCGGCACACCTGATCAGTGCGCTGCTGATCTTCGCGGGTTGCATATGGACCACACTAGACCTTCGCGCTGAAGCACGGACGGGGGATCACTCGCCCGCTCGACTCACGGGGTTGAGCATCACCGTCGTCGGTGCACTTGCGGTCCAGATCCTGCTCGGCGCCTGGGTTGCGGGGCTTCGCGCTGGGCAGGTTGCGAGCAGCTGGCCCTTGATGAACGACCATCTTATTCCGGAGGGCATCGACTGGTCGAGCGGACCATTGTTCGCGCTCACGCATGATCCCTACCTGATCCATTTCGTCCATCGCTGGTGGGCGTGGGGGGTAGCGGTGCTGCTGATCCTGTTCGCGCGGCGAGTAAAGCCGGTATGTCGGCCAGCGTCGATCGCGATCAATGCCACGCTAGGCACACAGGTTTTGCTGGGGATTTCAACGGTGATGAGCGGCGTTGCGTTGCCGTTGGCGGCTGCGCACCAGGCGGTCGGAGCCTTGCTTCTGGCCGCGGTCGTATGGGGGGCTCATGCGATTGGGCAGGATCATCCCCGGCCTGCCTCGAAACTATCGGGTAACATTTTACCCGATTGAAAAGCCGCGCATTTGCTTGACTTATTGGCCTTCGCCAGCAATAGCGCGTCCAGCGGCATCCCTTGGGGTGCCTCCCCTATCGTTATAAAAGGTCTTAACGCCATGAAGGCGCTCATGAAGACCACCAAGTCGGTCAAGCCGGCCGAGGTGGAGAAAAAATGGCATCTGATCGATGCCGATGGCCTCGTCGTCGGGCGTCTTGCCTCGATCGTCGCGAACATCCTGCGTGGCAAGCATAAGCCCAGCTACACCCCTCATGTCGATTGTGGTGATCATGTTGTCATCATCAATGCGGGCAAGGTGCGCTTCACCGGTCGCAAGCTTCAGCAGAAGACCTATTACAAGCACACCGGCTATATCGGTGGCATCAAGGAAATCACCGCGGAGAAGGTCCTCGACGGACGCTTCCCCGAGCGCGTGATTGAAAAAGCAATTGAGCGCATGGTCCCCCGTGGACCGCTCGGCCGCGACCAGATGCGTGCGCTTCACCTCTACACTGGCACCGAGCATCCGCACGGTGGCCAAGCTCCTGAAACTCTCGACGTCGCGGGCATGAACCGCAAGAACAAGGTGGGCGCCTGATGTCCGATAATCGCCAGTCCCTCGCGGACCTCGCTGCGCTGACGGGCCAGACCCCGCCGCCGGCTCCCGAAGCTCCGGCCGTTGCGGCGCCGGCTGCCGAGTCCGATCACGCCGACGCGCCGGCTCAGGACGAGGCGCCGGTCTCAACCCAGGGTCCGCAGATCGAAGCCATCCTGCGCGAGCAGGAACTCGACAAGTACGGCCGCGCCTATGCCACCGGCCGCCGCAAGGATGCCGTGGCACGCGTCTGGCTCAAGCCGGGCTCGGGCAAGATCACGGTCAACGGCCGCGACCAGCAAGTCTATTTCGCGCGTCCGACGCTTCGTCTTGTCATCAACCAGCCGTTCGGGATCACTGATCGCGCCGACCAGTTCGACGTGATCGCAACAGTCAAGGGCGGCGGGCTTTCGGGCCAGGCCGGTGCGGTGCTTCACGGCATCGCCCAGGCGCTGTCGCGCTATGAGCCGACGCTTCGCACGACGGTCAAGCGGGCCGGCTTCCTGACCCGCGACAGCCGCGTTGTCGAGCGCAAGAAGTACGGCAAGGCCAAGGCCCGCAAGAGCTTCCAGTTCTCGAAGCGCTAGACGCAACAAAATCTCAAACCGAAAAGGGCGGTCCGGATCATCTCCGGGCCGCCCTTTTCGTTTAAGGCTTAATCCATGTGGATCGGCATTTCATCCTCGTCACGACTGCCGCCCGGTTTCTGCGGCTTGAGCAGCAGCACCAGCGGGATCGCGGCGAAGGTAATCCACATCATAAGCTTGAAGTCGTCGAGATAGGCGATGAAGGCCGCCTGACGGTTCACTTCGGCGTCGATCATTGCGAGCACCGACTGTGCCGGAAGCCCGAACTGCTCCATCATCGGCGCGACCATCGACGGCGCATTCTGGTCGGTGATGTGCGCGCCAATGTCGGCATGCGAGACCTGCAGGTTGCGCGTGAGCTGCGCGGTGACGATCGAAATGCCGATCGACCCGCCGATGTTGCGCGACAGGTTGAGCAGGCTCGCCGCCGCCGTGCGCAATCGCGCCTCGAGCGTGGTGAACGCCAGCGCCTGGATCGTCACGAACAACATCCCGAGACCAAGTCCCTGGACGATCCCGCTGATGATTACCGGCTGCGCGCCCTGGACCAGTGAAAAGCCGGTCATCATGTAAAGTGACGTTCCCATCAGAGCCATGCCTAACGCGACGAGAATGCGCAGGTCGATCTTCTGCGACAGGCGCCCCACAGTGAGCATCGAAATCAGGGTGCCGACCCCGCGCGGCATGGTCAGCTCGCCGGACTGAAGCACCGAATAGCCATAGAGACGCTGAAGCAAGGGCGGCAGGAGGGCGAGCCCGGCGAGCAGCAGCACCCCGGTCACCGCCATGAAGAACATTCCCGTGGCGAAATTGCGATCCTTGAACATGCCGCGCTCGAACAGCGGGTCGCGCCCGGTGATGGTGTGGATGATGAACATCCAGAAGGCGGCAACGGTGGTTCCGAGCTCGACCAAAATCTCGCTGCTCTGGAACCAGTCGAGCTGCTGCCCGCGATCGAGCATCAACTGAAGCGCGCCGAGCCCGACGCCGATCAGGGCAAAACCGAACAGGTCGAACTTGCGCGGGTAAAGTTCGGTCTTGGGCATGTAGCGAAGCAGCATCAGCGTCGCGATCGCCCCGACGGGCAGATTGACCAAGAACACCCAGCGCCAGTCAAAACTGTCGGTCAGCCAGCCCCCGAGCAATGGCCCCAGAATTGGTCCGATCATGATCCCGCCGCCGAACAAGGCCATCGCCTGCGAATGCTTTTCGCGCGGATAGATGTCGAACAGCGTTGCTTGGCTGAGCGGGACAAGGAAGGCGCCGCTAATTCCCTGAAGCGCGCGAAATGCTACCATTTCCGTCAGCGACTGGGCAATCGCGCACAGGAAACTGGCGATCGTAAAGCAGATGACGGCAATGATGAGCAGCCGCTTGCGACCGATCTTGTCGGCAAGCCAGCCCGCGATTGGGATGGCAATGGCCGAGGCGACGATATAGCTCGTCAGCACCCAGTTGATGCTGTCTTGGGTCGCGCCGAGGCTCGCTTGCATATGCGGCAGCGCGACGTTGGCGATGGTCGTGTCGAGCACCTGGATAAGCACCGCGAGCATGACCGCGATGGTCACCAGCATCCGCCGGCCGGGTTCTAGCGCATGGGGTTCGTCCATCAGCGCGCCTGTTCGAGCTCGACCTCAACCTTGGCGGACAGGCCGGCAATCATGTCACGCGGCGGGGTCTGATCGAAGCAGATGCGGACCGGCACGCGCTGCGTAACCTTGACCCAGTTGCCATTGGCATTTTGCGCCGGCAGAACTGAAAATTCGCTGCCAGTGCCTGACCCAATGGTGCAGACGCGCGATTTGACCTTGAGCCCGGGATAGGCGTCGAACGAGACCGACGCAGGAAGCCCGACGTGCATCCGCGCCAAGTCGCCTTCCTTGAAATTCGCCTCGACCCACGCCGCCTTGTCGCGGACGATCGACAGCATCGACAGGCCGGTGATCGCGGTCTGTCCGACAAGTAGGCGGTCCGCCTTTGCAACCACGCCGTCGGACGGAGAGCGCACAATGGCGTGCTGGAGATCGAGTTGGGCCTTCATGATCGCGGCCTGCGCAGCCGCAACCTGGGGCTGGTTGCCACCGGGCACGATCGCCGCAGAAGCATTGGCCGCACGGGCGCGGGCATCGGCCAGCTGGGCGCGGGCTTTCTCCACCTCGTTGATCGCATCGTCATGGGCCGACCGCGTGGTAAAACCTTGCGCGAGCAGCTGATTCTGTCGATCGAGCGCGCGTTGGGCAATCGACAGATTGGCCTGGCCGCCTACGATATCGCCCGACGTCCCCGACGCTTGTGTTTTAAGCTGCACAGTCTGCAACTGCGCTGCGGCCAGTTGGGCCTGGGCATTGGCGAGCGCAACCTGAAGCGGCGCCGGATCGACCCGGAACAAGATATCCCCGCGCCTGACCCGCTGGCCTTCCTTCACGTCGACCTCGATCACCGGGCCGTTGACCTGCGTGCTGATCGAGGTGATGTCCTGCTTTACATAGGCATTGTCGGTGCCCACGGTCTTGCCGCTGTTAATCCAAATCCAGCCGCCGACCAGCAGGATCAGCAGCGGGACGGCAAGCAACAGCATGATTCGCTTGAGATTACGCTTGGTGATGACGGCCGTTTCGTCGACCATGGCATCGGCGGGAGCAGCGATGGCGGCTTCGGGCGCGCGATCGTGATGCGGGGCGTCGGCGGTCTCGTCCTCGCGGCTGATTTTCTTCATCTCGTTCATGCCGAAACCCTGTTTGGCGGCGACTGGTCGATGCGCGACACATTGTCGCGGATACGCTCAAGACCGTCGCGGATCTGATCCAATACTGGCTGGTCCAGGCCCTCAAACGCCTCCGCACGCAGCTTTGTTGCAAGTGCGAGAAGCTGTTCCAGCACGGGTGCCGCCTTTGCCGTCAGCGCGAGACGCCATGCCCGGCGATCCGACGGATCGGATAGGCGCTCTACCAGCCCTGCCTCAGCCAGACGATCGATGATCCGGCACAGGGTAATCGGCTCAAGATCGAGCCGATCGGCCAGTTCCACCTGACGCAAATTGCTCTCTCTGCTGAGCCAGAAAAGCACGCGCCATTGAGCGCTCGTGATGCCAAGCGAGGCCACACGTCGATCATAGGCGCGACGCAGAAGCCGGGATGTTTCGGCCAATTCCCAAGGGAGGAAGTCCAATGTCATGGGTGCCGATATAATAACGTTTGAAATTATATCAAGCTTTATTACTGGTGCACTTGTCTAGCCGTCTTGAACACGCCAAGCCGCTTGCGATGACCAACCTTACCATCGTGGCCGATATTCCGGTCCTCCTCGACCGTCTCGAACTTCATTACGAAACATCGGTTACGGCGCTCCGCACAGCGCTTTCCCTGTACGCCAGCGACGGTACGAGACCCAGCAACGCCGACCGCCGGGCGGGCCTCTTCGCCTATCCTGAACTCCGCGTCCATTACGATCCTGCCGTGCCTCCGCCAACGCCGGCGCGGGCGTTTGCCCGGCTCAACCAGCCCGGCACCTATGCGATTTCGGTCGCTCGACCGGCGTTGTTTCGCGCCTACCTAACCGAACAACTCGAGCATCTTGTGCGCGACTATCCAGTAACGGTAACGGTCAATCGGTCGGGCAGCGAGATCCCCTATCCGTTCGTGCTTGATGGCGGCGACCTGTCGCTCGGTGCAATTTCGACTGCGGAGCTGTCGCGATGGTTCCCCTCGTCCGAACTCGTCCATATCGGCGACGAGATCGCCGACGGCGCTTGGGAAATGGAGCCGGGCTTGGTCCGCCCGCTGTCGCTGTTCGACGCGCCCCGCACGGATTTCAGCCTGGCGCGGCTGAGACATTACACCGGCACTCCCACCGAAGATTTTCAGGACTTCGTCCTGTTCACCAACTATGTCCGCTACGTCGATGAATTTGTTCGATTTGCAATCGACGAGTTGCGCAAACCCGATAGCCGCTTCACGTCCCTGACCGTGCCCGGGGGGACTTTCGAGCATGGCGACCTCGCCGATGCCGAGGCGCAGATCGCGGCGGGATCGTGGCGGCGGCACCAGATGCCGGCCTATCATCTGCGGACCCCGAGCGGCAACGGCATCACGCTGGTCAACATCGGCGTTGGCCCGTCAAACGCAAAGACGATCTGCGATCATATTGCAGTGCTTCGCCCCGAAGCGTGGCTGATGATCGGCCATTGTGGCGGACTTCGGCCCAGCCAGACGATCGGCGACTATGTCCTGGCTCATGCCTATCTGCGCGACGATCATGTCCTGGACGAAGTGTTGCCGCCTGAAATCCCGATCCCGGCGATCGCCGAGGTCCAGACCGCCATGTATCGCGCGGCAGCGCTCGTCACCGGGGAAAATGAGGAACGGCTGAAGCAGCGGCTCCGCACCGGCACCGTCGTGACCACCGACGACCGCAATTGGGAGCTTCGCTACACTTCGTCGGCACTGCGCTTCAACCAGAGCCGGGCAGTCGCGATCGACATGGAATCGGCAACGGTCGCGGCGCAAGGCTATCGCTTCCGCGTGCCGTACGGGACATTGTTGTGCGTGTCAGACAAGCCGCTGCATGGTGAATTGAAGCTGCCGGGGCAGGCCAATGCCTTTTACGAGCGCGCGATCAGCCAGCATCTGCGCATCGGGATCGAGACGCTCGATCTCCTCCGGCAAGAAGGCGATGGGCTCCACAGCCGCAAGCTGCGCAGTTTCGACGAACCCCCGCTGCGTTAGCGCCGAAGGTTGCGGATCCGCCCGACTGTCGGCACCCCCTGCTGCCCCTTCGCGAGCCAGCCGGCCAGTGCATCGATATCGAGCCCGGCGTCGGTCGCGTTCGTTCCCTGCGTCAGGACCGAATAGCCATCGCCGCCGTTGGCGAGGTAATTGTTCGTCGCAACCCGGTAGCGCGCTTTTGGTGACACCGGGTGGCCTTTGAAGCGCATCGCCATGATCCGGCTTCCGAGCGGGCGCGACAGGTCATAGTCGAAGCCAAAGCCAGCAGACGGCACAAGCAATGGCACGGTTACGCCGGGGGCGTAGTTGGCCGCTTGGAACTGCTGTTCGAGCAGCGCCTTCAACTGCGCTCCGGACAGCGATTTCACCACGACATGATTGGTGAAAGGCATCATCGAAAAGGCCTGGCCGTATGTGACGCTGCCGTCGTTTCGCGGGACAAGCGCGACTCGTACTCCGCTGGCATTGACGAGCGCAATCTTCGCCCCTGCCGCGCGCCCGGCATAAAGAAAGGCATCGGCATTTAGATCGGCGGCCGGGCTCTCGCGGTCCTTTTCGTCACGCGGCGCAGCGCCGGAAAGATGGCCGATGACGCGATTGGCAACTGGCGCGGCGGCGTCGACATAGCGGTCGACCAGCGCCTTGACCGCAGGATCCTCTCCACGTTCGCCCGTGCCGGTGACAAAGTTCGTCGCGCTCTGGCCGATCAAGCGGCGAGTGACCGGATTGAATCGCAGCCGAAGGTCGCTGAAGAAATAGCCATATTTGCCGGCGCTCGTCAGCAGGCGTCCGCCGCGCTGGCAGTTGTACGCGTAATGTGTGTGTCCGGAGACGACCGTCGCAATCGAGGGGTCGAGCCGGTCGATGATCGGCAGGATAGCGCCGTCGAGACCGTCGCACCCCTGCCCCGTCGTGAATGCGGGCGTCTTGCCCCCCTGGTGAATCAGAAGCACGATCGTATCGGCACCCGCCGCGCGCAGGCCGGGGACCAGCGCGTTGGCGGTGGCGACTTCATCGTCGAAGATCAGGCCAGCCGAACTTGCCGGGCTGACAAGGTTTCCCGTCCCCTTGAGCGTCATGCCGATAAAGCCGATGCGGACCGGGCCAAACTGGCGGATCGCGGTCGGGGCGAATAGGGTTACCCCCTCGGCAGTGCGGACGTTGGCGGCGAGGAAGCGGAACTTGGCCCCGGTGAACCGTCCGAGTTGGCACGGGGTCAGCGTGGTGAACTTCGCGCAGCCGCCGCCTTGCATCCGCCAAAGCTCTCGCGGGCCCTTGTCGAATTCATGATTGCCGACCGCGTTGAGGTCGAGCCCGACCATGTTCATCGCCTCGATCGTCGGCTCGTCGAGGAAGGCGCCCGAGACGAGGGGCGAGGCGCCGATGAGGTCACCGGCGGAGACGGTCAGCGTGTAGGGGTGGCCTTTGCGCTCGGCCGCCAGCGCGGCGGCGAGGCGGGCGACCCCGCCGCTCGATAGCATTGACTTGGTGCCGTCAGGGGCGGTGACCTCGATCGGCGGGGGCGTGACGATGTTGCCGTGGAAGTCGTTGAAGGCGAGGATCTGGACCTCTAAAGGCGACACGCTTGGAGACGGTGGTCGAGTTGTCAGCTGCGGCGCTGCGCAACTCGACAACATTGCTAGAAAACCTAGCAGTTTCAATCGCATAGCCGACTCCCTTTGGCACGCCTTGTCGCAGCGTCTAGGGACAGTTTTATGACCGATAAAGACCTCATTAAAATCGCCCGCGACGCGGCACTCAAAGCCTATGCGCCCTACTCCCATTTCTCGGTCGGCTGCGCGATCGAGGGAGTCGACGGGACGGTCGTCAGCGGGGCGAATATGGAGAATAGTTGCTACCGGCTGGGGGTCTGCGCCGAGCTTTCCGCGCTGACCGCAGCACAGGCGGCATTCGGGCTGGCCGGGGTCAGGCGGATCGCGGTCGCGGGGGGTGACGGGTCAGGCACAAGTTTGGTCGGATCTTCGCCGGTAACTCCGTGCGGCGGATGTCGCCAGGCGATCCTCGAGGCAGCGCAGCTGTCTGGCACCGATATCGAGATCTTATGCGCGTCGGGGGACGGCATGGCGGTCGAGCGGCACCGGATCAGCGCCCTGATCCCCCACGGCTTCGGACCCGCCAGCCTGAAGGATTCGGCCTAGTCGCCCTTTAGCAGCGCGTTGGCGATGATCAGTTGCTGGACCTGACTGGTGCCTTCGTAGATGCGGAACAGGCGGACGTCGCGGTAGAGGCGTTCGATCCCATAGTCCGAAATATAGCCAGCCCCGCCATACAGTTGCACCGCGCGATCGGCGACGCGCCCGACCATTTCGCTGGCGAAATATTTCGCCGCCGCCGCGTCCGCCGGGGTTTCGGCGCCTTCATCCTTGAGGGCCGCGACGCTGAGCACCAGCGCTTTCGCGGCCATCATCTCGGTCTGCGAATCGGCGAGCATCGCTTTGACTAGCTGGAAGTCGCCAATCGGCTGGCCGAACTGCTTGCGATCGCGGGCGTAGGCGGTGCAATCGCGGATCAGCCGGCCAGCGATGCCGACGCATAGCGCCGAGATGTGAAGTCGCCCGCGATCAAGCACGCGCATCGCGATCTTGAACCCCTCCCCTTCTGCGCCGAGGCGATTGGCTGCGGGGACGCGGACATTGTCGAAGTTGACGTCACAGACATTGGCCCCCTGCTGGCCCATCTTGCGTTCGGGCGATCCGATGGTGAGCCCGGGAAGGTCGGCGGGGACGAGGAAGGCCGAGACGCCGCGCGAGCCCGATTCGCCAGTGCGCGCCATGACGGTGAACAGCGACGCCTTGTCGGCATTGGTGATGTAACGCTTGGTCCCGCTGAGCAGATAGTCATCGCCGTCGCGAACCGCTTTCGTGCGGACCGACGCGCTGTCCGATCCGGCGTCTGCCTCGGTCAGGGCGAAGCTGGTGATGATCTCCCCGCTGGCAATGCGCGGAAGCCAGTGCGCTTTCTGTTCGGGGGTGCCGGCCATGACCAGCGCCTGGCTGCCGATGCCGACATTGGTGCCGAACACCGAGCGGAAGGCGGGCGTCGTGCGGCCAAGCTCAAGCACGACCCGCACTTCTTCGGACATGGTCAGGCCGAGGCCGCCAAATTCCTCGGGAATCGAGAGGCCGAACAAGCCCATCTCGCGCATTTCGGCGACGATATGGGTGGGGACACCATGCTGCTCCTCGACCTGGCCTTCGAGCGGGCGGAGGCGTTCGTCGACGAACCGGCGGATGGCGTCGGTCAGCTGGGCAAAGGTGTCGGGATCAAGTGCCATCAGCTCAACTTAATCTCACGAAGCCGCTCGGCAAGATAGTCGTGGGCAGTGATCGGCGGCCATTCGGGGGCCGCGCCGGGTGCGACGGTGCCGGGCAAGGCTTCGATCAGATAGTCGGGGCGGAAGTGGAGGAAGAAGGGCATTGAGTAGCGCGCATGGGCGGCGCGATCGGGCGCCGGATTGACGACGCGGTGCGGGGTCGAGCGGAGCCGACCGTTGGTCAGGCGCTGAAGCATGTCGCCGATGTTGACGACAAGCTCACCCGGCTTTGGGCTGACCGGGATCCAGCGACCGTCCTTCGTCTGAAGCTCAAGCCCGGCTTCCTCGGCCCCCAGCAGCAGGGTGATGGTGTTGATATCTTCATGCGCCCCGGCGCGGATGTGGCTGCCGGTGGGCTCGGCCTGCGGCGGGTAATGGAGCATGCGGAGGACCGAATTGCCGTCGCGGACGGTGCCGGTGAAAAAAGCCTCGTCGAGCCCGAGGAAGCGCGCGATGGCGGCGAGGATCCTGACCCCGGTGCGGTCGAACGTGTCGTACAATTCAAGGAACGTCTCGCGAAAGCCAGGGACTTCGGCCGGCCATACGTTGGCGGCCATCATTGCACGGAACGGATGGCGGTCATCGAGCTCGCGCCCGACGTGCCAGAACTCCTTGAGGTCGTGCGCGCTGGCGCCCTTGGCGGTCTCGATCCCAAACGGGGTGTAGCCGCGTGCGCCGCCTTGGCCGGCGATGGCATATTTGCGCTTGGTTTCATCCGGGAGGGCGAAAAAGGCTCGGGCCTTTTCTTCGGCGCGGTCGATCAGGGATTGCGGGATGCCGTGGTCGGCGATGATCGCAAAGCCGTAGTCGACGACGCTGTCGCCGAGCCGATCGGCAAAGGCGGCGGGGTCACGGTCGGCGTCGCGCAGGCTGACCGAGGCAATATTGTCGTTCATTCGCATAGCACTAGCTCGGCAACAGCAATCCCGCCAGCGCGGCGCTCATCAAATTAGCGAGGCTTCCCGCGAGCAGCGCGCGAAGCCCGAGGCGGGCGATCACCGGGCGCTGGTTGGGGGCGAGCCCGCCAGTCACCGCCATCTGGATCGCGATCGAGCTGAAATTGGCGAAGCCGCACAGCGCGAAGGTGACGATTGCCCGGCTTCGCGCCGACAGCGCGGCGGCGGCGCCCTGGGCGTTCCCGAGGTCGATGAAGGCAACGAACTCGTTGAGCACGATCTTGGTGCCAAACAGCCCGCCGGCGGTCCCGGCCTCGCTCCATGGCACGCCGATGAGGAACATCACCGGCTTGAAGATCAGGCCGACGAGCCCCTGGAAGCTCCAATTGTCTTGGCCGAACCAGTGACCGATCCCGCCGAGCAGGCCGTTGGCCAGCGCCACCAGCGCGACGAAGGCGAGGACCATCGCGCCAACCGCTACGGCAAGTTTTACGCCGGTCTGGGCACCCTGGGCGGCGGCCATGATGATGTTGGCGGGGCGTTCGCCTTCCTCGAAGGTTTCGGCAACTTCCACGCGATCAGGGGCGTCCCCGCCCTCGAGTGGGAGCTCGCCGTCCTTCGGTGCGCCATCCGGCATGATCATCTTGGCCATCAGGATGCCGCCGGGCGCGGACATGAAGGCGGCGGCGAGGAGGTAGGGGAGATATTGGCTGCCGAGCAGGCTGGCGTAGGCGGCGAGGATAGTGCCAGCGACCCCAGCCATGCCGACAACCATCACGGTGAACAACTGCGGCGGGGTCAGGGCGGCGAGATAGGGACGAATGACGAGCGGGGATTCGGACTGGCCGACGAAGATGTTGGCGGCGGCGCTCAAGGATTCGACGCGGCTGATCCCGGTGACCCAGCCGATCGCCCCGCCGACCCAGCGGACGACCCGCTGCATGATCCCGAGATAATAGAGGATCGAAACGAGCGCGGCGAAGAAGATGATCACCGGCAGCGCGGCGATGGCGAACGTGTTGGCGAGCGGGTTTTTGGCGCTCGGCCCGAACAGGAATTCAGTGCCCTTGCCGGCGTAACCGAGCAGGTCGGCGACGCCCGTCGACATGCCCTCGATCCCGGCGCGGCCCCAGTCGGTGTAGAGCACGATCACCGCGATCAGCGCCTGGAGCGCGAAAGCGGCCCCGACAACGCGCAGGCGGATCGCCTTGCGATCGGTCGAAAAGAGGAAGGCGATGGCGAGGATCGCGGCGATGCCGACGACCCCGAGAAACTGTTGATTCATGACGCCCCTTATTACCAGACCATCGCTTGTGACGCGTTTCGCGCGGCTTCGTCCAGTCGTTCAATCGCCTCCGCAGGCGATTGCGCCACCAGCAGTTGCGCGCGGCGATTGGGCGAGATGAAGCCTGCGCTGGAGACATGGTCGAGGAAGGTAGTCAGCCCCTGCCAGAAGCCACCGATATCGACCAGGCAGAAAGGCTTGGCGTGATAACCCAGCGCATTCCACGACCAGGCTTCGAACAATTCGTCGAGCGTGCCGATGCCACCGGGCAGGACGAGGAAGCCATCGGCAAGTTCGGTCATCTTGGCCTTGCGCTCGTGCATTCCGGCAACCGTGTGGAGCTCGGTCAGCCCGGTGTGGGCGACTTCGAGATCGACCAGGGCTTCGGGGATGACGCCATAGGTGCGCCCGCCGCCGGCAATGACCGCGTCGGCGACGATGCCCATCAAACCGAGCTTACCGCCGCCATAGACTAGGTCGATCCCGCGTATTGCCATGGCTTCGCCGGTGTCGCGGGCGGCGTCGGCGTAAAGCTGGTCACCGCCGGGGGCGGAGCCGCAATAGACGGCGAGCCGGGTGAGCGCAGTCACAGCGCGACCATTGCCTTGAGGTCACCCTCGGGCCGGGCGCCGAAATGCGAGATGACTTCGGCGGCGGCGATCGCGCCGGTCCACAGCTGTCGCTGGAGGTCGGTGCCCTTGCAACGTGCGGTGAGGAAGCCCGCGGCAAACAGGTCGCCAGCTCCGGTGGTATCGACCAGGGTGGTCAGCGGGGCAGCGGGAATGTCGATGCGGCGGCCGTCCTCGATTGCCATTGCTCCCGCCGGGCCGCGGGTGACGACGAGGGTCGGGACCTTCGCGGCGATGTCGGCCAGCGCGCCTTCGAGGTCGGTGCGGCCGGCCAGCTGGAACAGTTCGTCTTCGTTGGCGAAGAGAAGGTCGATCCCGCCGGCGTCGATCATGCGGGCGAAGCTTTCCTTGCGGCCCGCGATCGAAACGCTTTCAGACAAAGTGAGGGCAACCTTGCGGCCGGCGTCATGGGCGATGGCGACGGCGCGTTCCATCGCTGCGCGGGGACCGTCGGGGCCCCATAGATAGCCTTCAAGATAGACGATCGCAGCCGAGCGGACGAGATCCTCGTCGAGCCGGGCGGTGGTCAATTCGTGGCTTGCCCCGGGGCAGGTGTTCATCGTGCGCTGGGCATCGGGGGTGACGAGGATGAGACAGCGCCCGGTGGGGAGCGGGCTGTCCTGAAGTGGCGGCGTGTCGAAGCGGACGCCCAAGGCGCGCATGTCGTGGGCGAAGATCTTGCCGAGCTGATCATCGGCTGTCTGGCCGATGAAGGCCGCGCCGCCGCCCATCGCGGCAACCCCGGCCATGGTGTTTGCGGCCGAGCCACCCGAGGTTTCGCGCGCGCTGCCCATCGCGTTGTAGAGCGTGTCGGCGGCGGCGGGGGTGAGCAATTGCATCGAGCCCTTGGGCAGGCGATGCGCGTCGAGGAACGCCTCGTCGCAGGTCGCGATGACGTCGACGATCGCGTCGCCGATCGCGACAATATCGATGGTTGCTGATGACACGAGCCGGGCCCTAGCCCCCGCGTTGCAACACCGTCAATCGCGCTGGACTTGCCGTGCGCTTCAAAGGCGTTAGGCACCGCGCATGACCCAGCCACCTCCGCCGCGCGCCATCTCTCCTTCGCTGTTCGCCCTGTCCATTTTCTATGGTGGAATGGTGTGCATTGCCGGGGTGCTGGGCAACAAGCAGGTCGCGTTGGGGCCGCTGGCGGTCGAGGCGGGGATCTTCGCCTTCCTGTTGCTCGTCGCGACGTCGAGCGCGGTGGCCGAGCTTCACGGGCGCGAGACGGCAAACAAGCTCGTCCTGTTCGGCTTTGTGCCGCTGATCATGTCGGTGTTGCTGAGCCTAGTCGTGCTGGCGCTGCCCGCGGCGACGGCGATGCAGCCCGAGCGGCTGGCGGCGTTCGACATGATCATGGGATCGACCCCGCGGATCTGGCTTGGCGGGATCACCGCTTATGGCTGTTCGACCCTGCTCAACGTCGCCATCTTCAGCCGGCTAAGCACGGGCGCAGGCAAGCTGCTCTATGTCCGATCCGCGATTGCGAGCATGGCGAGCCAAGTGATCGACACGCTGATCTTCATCACCATTTCCTTTTACGGCGTGTTCCCGATCGGCGAGCTGTTGCTGGGCCAGATGTTGGCCAAAGTGCTATTGTCGGCAATCTTCGTGCCGCTGGTGATTCTGTTGCTCGTTCGCATCGGTCGCCAACTGGATTCGACTGAAGCCGCCTGATTACTTGTTGCAACCGATACGATCTGCTCAACGCTCGAGGCGAGTCGCGGGGGCAGCGGCCGGTCAAACTGTGACATGATCACAACGGTTAAGGTCAATCGAGCGCGCTCCTTCGCGGAGTCTCTTGCCTGACTTATTCCGCCGGTAGCAGCCCCTGTGACTGAGTTTTCGGGTTTCACCAGCGCATCAAGGATCCATCGTGAAGAAATTGCTTTTGCTGTCGTCGGCAGCTTGTCTTGTCGTGCCTGCCGCCGCCATGGCGCAATCGACGGGTTCGATCGACTTTGAGAAAGAGACGATCGTCGTCACCGGCACGCGCGCGAACAATGGCGTAGGCGGCATCGTCTCGCCCGATTCGACCAAGGCCAAGGGCGTCATCACGCAAGAGCTGATTGGGCGCCAGTCGCCGGGCCAGACCGTGCTCAACACGATCAACCTGATCCCCAGCGTCAACTTCACCAACTCCGATCCGTTCGGCAGCGCGGGCGGCAACCTTCGTATCCGTGGCTTCGACGGCAATCGCATCAGCCTGACCTTCGACGGGATCCCGCTCAACGACAGCGGCAATTATGCGATTTTCGCCAATCAGCAGATCGACCCCGAGCTGATCGAACAGGTCAACGTGAATTTGGGAGTGACCGATGTCGATTCGCCGACAGCTTCAGCGGCTGGCGGGACGGTCAATTATCGTACGCTGACGCCGCGCGACAAGGCTGGCGTGCGCTTCTCGATGTCGCTTGGCGACTTCGACTACCATCGCGGCTTTGCGATGGTCGAGACGGGCAAGTTCACCTCGTTCGGGACCAAGGCGTGGCTGTCGGGCAGCTTTGCGCAGAACGACAAGTTCAAGGGCCCGGGGCTCAACCAGAAGACCCAGTTCAACGGCAAGATCTACCAGCCACTGGCGCACAGCGGCGATTTTATCGCGATCGCGGGTCACTACAACAAGAACCGTAACAACTTCTATCGCAACCCGGGGATCACCGACCTTCGCGGCATCTTCGGGACGACGGCGGTTCCGCTGACTGCCAGCCCGGCAGCCCCGATTGCGGTCGGTGATTATTCGGAAACACAGCAGGACGCACTGTTCGCATTCGAGAATCTAGGCAATTGCAACCGCACCGTGAAGGGTCCGGGGCGCCAGGACGACAATGGCGGCACTGGACCGAATGGCGGAGTCGTCGCGGGAAGCACGACCATCATCTTTGCACCCGCGATCAACGGTTCGACCGCCAACAACCCGCTGAACTCGTCGAGCTGCTCCAATTTCTACGGGGTGCGGATTAATCCGTCGAACACCGGCAATATTCGCGGCTCGTCGCGCTTCACGCTCGGCCAAGGCCTGATCCTGACGGTCGATCCGAGCTATCAATATGTGCTGGCCAACGGCGGGGGTTCGACCGCGTTCAACGAGAAGGACTTCCAGCTTCGCGGCTCGTCGACGACTGTTGCGGGTGTCGATCTCAACAAGGATGGAGACCTGCTTGACCGCATCCGCCTCTACACGCCCAACACGACCAACACGAACCGCCTCGGCCTGACCAGCTCGCTGATCTATGACATCAGCCGCGATCATCGCGTTCGCGTGGCCTATACCTATGACCGCGCTCATCACCGCCAGACGGGCGAATATGGCTACCTGGACCTGGAGGGCAACCCGCTCAGCCCGTTCGGCGGGCGCAACAGCACCCCGGTACTCGACGCCGCGGGCAATGTGCTGCAGCAGCGCGACCGCACCTCGATCGCGCTCCTCAACCAGGTGTCGGGCCAGTATATCGGCAACTTCTTCGACCGGAAGCTGCGCATCGAAGCCGGTGTTCGTCGCCCCTTCTTCGTTCGCGAGCTCGACCAGCATTGCTACACCTTCGCCAGCGGGTCGGGCTTCGCCTATTGCACCAGCCAGCCGCTGGGCACGGCGGTGATTCCTGTGGCGGCGAACGGCAATTATGTCGTTCCCGCCGACTATGCCCCGGCAGCGGGCGCGAGCGTCCCCTCGAACGCGGTCTATGCCCCGTTCAAGGCCAAGTATAAGTTTGGCAAGCTGCTTCCGAACATCGGCGCGACCTATCACGTCACCGATGCCGTGAGCATTTCGGGCAATTACGCCAAGGGCTTCTCGTCGCCGCGCACCGACAACCTCTATCGCCGCCCGGTGGTCGTGGTCACGCCCGAGGAAACGAACGCGTTCGACGTCACCGCGCGCTACACCACGCGCAACATCCAGGCACAGGTCACGGCGTGGAAGATCGATTACAAGAACCGGATCGTATCGTCCTACGACCCCGACCTCGGCATCTCGCTCGATCGCAACGTCGGCCGGGTCAAGAGCAAGGGGATCGACGCCAGCATCGCGTTCAAGCCGGTCAACCATCTCTCGCTGCTCGCGATTGCCAGCTACACCAATGCCAAGCTGCAGGACAATGTCCTGCTCGGCACGGCCAAATATGCAGTGGTGCAGCCGGCCCTTACGGTCGGAACCATTTATTGCGTTGCGGCCCCGACGGCGACCAACACCATCGTCAACACCTGCGCCCCGACTGCGGGCAAGATGGTTACCGAGACACCGAAATGGCAATATGGCGGGCGCGTCGGCTTCGATATGGGTCCGGTCTCGCTCGGGCTTCAGGGCAAGCATGTGTCCAAGCGGTTTGCGACCGATACCAATGACGTGGTCAGCAAGGGCTATACCAACATCGACTTCGATGCGCGCCTGGCGCTGAACGGTTTCGGGCTTCGCCAGTCCTATGCCCAGCTCAACGTGATCAACGTCACCAACCGCTTCTATCTCGGCAATATCAGCACGCAGATCAACGCCGCGGGCAATCCGAACTTCTCGATCGGGTCACCGCGCACGTTCATCGGGACGCTCAACATCGGCTTCTAAAACCGGCCAGAAGATTGACCGGCGGCGTCGCATTCCCGACTGGAGTGCGGCGCCGTTGTCGTTAGTCGGGACACCGACGGGGGCTTCGACGGTTTAGCGCCTCAACCAACGAGGACCCACCCCATGAAGATGACCGGCAATACGATCCTGATGACTGGCGGCGGCAGCGGGATCGGCCGCGCGCTGGCGCATCGCTTTTGCGACCTTGGCAATGACGTGATCATCACCGGACGGCGGCGGCCGGCGCTCGACGAGGCGATTGCCGGGCGGCCGCGGATGAGTGCGCATCTCCTCGATGTCGAGGACCCCGAGGCGATCCTCGACTTCACCCGCCACCTCGCCGCGACCGGGTCGAAGATCAATGTGCTGATCAACAATGCCGGGATCATGCCGCTCGAGGATGCCTTGGCGCCGCGCGACCTTGCCGACGCCAAGGCGGTGATCGAGACAAACCTGCTCGGGCCGATCCGGATGATCGACAAATTGCTGCCGCAGTTGCTGGGCCAGCCCGATCCGGTGATCGTTAACGTGACCTCGGGCCTGGCCTTTCAGCCGACAGCCCGAGCGCCGACCTATTCGGCAACCAAGGCCGCGATGCACAGTTACACCGTGTCGCTGCGGTTCGCGCTGAAGGGCAAGATCGAGGTGATCGAGCTGGCGCCGCCGGGGGTGCAAACCGACCTTACCCCGGGGCAGGCCACTCGCGAGGGCTATCAGCCGCTCGACGAATTTGCCGACGAGGTGATGCGGCTGTTCGCGATCCTACCAACCCCGCCCGAGATATTGGTCGAGCGGGTCAAGCCGCTGCGCTTTGCCGAGCGCGACGGGACGGTCGACCAGGTGCTGGCGATGCTGAACTCCTAGGCGGCCTTCTGCTCCGCGCTGGCCGCCAACGCCCGATCCAGCCCAGCGGCGAGATCGGCCGCGAGATCGTCGATATGTTCGATTCCGACCGACACGCGGATCAGCCCCGGGCCGATGCCGGCGGTCGCGCGGGCCTCGTCGGTCATGGCAGCATGGGTCATCGTCGCCGGGTGGGCGATCAGGCTTTCGACCCCGCCAAGCGATTCGGCGAGGCTGAACAAGTGAAGCCCGTCGAGCAGGCGGCGGACCGCGCCCTCGCCGCCGGCGAGTTCGAACGACAGCATCGCGCCGAAGCCGTCCTGCTGGCGAGCCGCGACGGCATGGCCGGGGTGGCTTGCGAGGCCGGGGTAATGGACCTTCGCGACGGCCGGATGGGCTTCGAGCTGGGCGACGATTGCGGCGGTGTTCTCCTGGTGCTGGCGGATGCGGACATCGAGCGTGCGAAGCCCGCGCATGGTCAGGAAGCTGTCGAACGGTGCCCCCGTCAGGCCAAGCGCGTTGCCCCACCACGCGAGCTGGTCATGGACCGCCTGGTCCTTCGCAATCACCGCGCCGCCGACGACATCACTGTGCCCGTTGATATATTTGGTGGTCGAGTGGACGACGATGTCGGCGCCGAGTTCGAGCGGGCGCTGGAGCACGGGCGACAGGAAGGTGTTGTCGACCGCGACCAGCGCGCCCGCTGCCTGTGCGGCACGGGACACTGCAGCGATGTCGGTGATGCGCATCAGCGGGTTGGACGGGGTTTCAATCCACACCAGGGTCGGTTTCCACTCGAGCGCCGTGTCGATGGCAGCGGGGTCGCTGAAGTCGGTATTGCGTAGCTCGAACGCGCCCTTGGCGGCGAGCGCCCCGAACAGGCGCCAGCTGCCGCCATAGCAGTCGTGCGGGGCGAGCAGGCGGTCGCCAGGGCGAAGCATGGCGTTGAGGACGAGCGCGATCGCCGACATGCCGGTCGAGGTGATCACCCCCCCTGCCCCGCCCTCGAGCGCGGCGAGCGCTTCGGACAGTTGGTCGCGGGTCGGGTTGCCCGATCGGCTATAGTCGTATTTCCGCTTGTCGTTGAAACCGGCGAAGGTGAAGTTGGTCGACAGCACGATCGGCGGGGTGACCGCGCCGAAGCTGGTGTCGGTATCGATACCGGCGCGGACGGCGCGGGTGCTCGGCTTCAGTTCATCACTCATCGGGCAGGCTCCAGGGAGGCGAGGAATTCGGAAATGATGGTTGCAACCTGGGCTTCCTCCTTGAGGAAACCGTCATGGCCGTAAAGGCTGGGCATCAGCACGAAACGGGCGTTTGGCACAGCCCTGGCGAGCGCGCTTATGTCTTCGATCGGAACGAGCCAGTCGCTCTCGACCGCGACGAAGGTTGCGGGCAGGCGGAGTGCAGCGGGGTCGACGCGGTGAAGGTCGATCGATTCGGACAGGCGGCGATAGGCCGCGCCGCCGGTGCGTTGGGCATAGCGCAGTCCCTGCGCGTCGAGATAATCCTCGGCCGAGACGCGCACGACATCGCCGGTAACGGTCGGCGCGGCGTCAAAGCGGACCCGATATTCGTCGGCGGTGCGATAGGTCAGCATGGCGAGCGCACGGGCCAGGGCAACGCCGGCGGCAGGGTCGCCCCCGGCTTCGGCGATGGCAATCGCCTTGCGCTGGAGCGAGCGGCATGCGCTGGAAAAGGGATGTGCGCTGGCCCCGGCGCTGATCGAGAGGAGGGCGGCGCAGCGGTCTGGAAAATGCGCGGCGAGCTGCTGCCCGACCATCGCTCCGTACGAAGCGCCGATGAAGGCGGCGCGCTTGATGCCTAGCTCGTCGAGCAGGCGGGCGAGCATCGTTGCCTGGTCGAGGGGGTCGATCGGGCAGTCGAGCGAACCGTCGGCGCCGATCCAGTCGATCGCGAGGACCCGGGCATTGGCCAGCGCAAGTTGCTGCCCTTCCCACCAGCCAGGGCTGTCATCGGCGAAGTTGGAGACGACGTGGCGGCCGGCCGAAATGCCCCCGCCGACGATGACTACCGGAGCATCGACCGGGCCGCTCGCTTCAAACCGACATTCAACTTCGATGTCGGCGCCATGAACCAAAGTTAGCGGCATCGAAAAGGCACCGCGCTCACCGCACCGCACGGCGTCGCTTCGGTCAGACTTGAGTGTTGCCAGCTTCACCATCTCGTCCGCATTCGCCCTTCGTTGCATCGAGGGACTTGCGGGGCACGGACGGACGGGATGCGCAGTCACGCACGGTGACTGCTCACGACCATCTGCCGGTGGACTCAAACGGTCCCCGCAGGACTTGGCACCGTGCATGGAGTTGCCCCCATGTGGTTGCCCCGGCTTCTTCGGGCCTGTCCCTCAGCCGGTCTCGATGGAAGACGCGACTTGCCTTGGATGGGATCCCAAGTCAATCCCGAGGGGCTATAGAGGATGCCACTGGACAGCGCCGCCGAGACTGCCATGATCGATGGCTGGAGATAATGATGACCAAGATGAGTCCGCATAACGCGCTGATCCTCGACAAGTTTTTGCCCTATCGCCTGTCGGTTGCGTCGAACGCCGTGTCATCGCGAATCTCGTCAAGCTATCGCAAGCGGTTCGGGCTGCGCATCCCCGAGTGGCGATTGATCACCATCCTGGCCGAAACCGACCGCGCGACTCCGGCAAGCCTTGGCGATGCAACGCGGATGGACAAGATCGCGATCAGCCGCGCCGCCGCCACGCTGATCGAGCGCGGGCTGGTCACCGCGGCGGATAATCCTGCCGACGGGCGATCGCATTTCCTGTCGCTGACCGAAGACGGGCGCGCTCTGTATGCGGATATTGCCCCGATGGCGCTGGCGACCGAAGCGCAACTGTTCACCGGACTGAGCAAGCAGGAATGTGCAACGCTGGAAGCGCTGCTGCGGCGGATCGAGGCGGCGGCGCTTAGTGGCGATAGCGATTAGGCGCTGACGACGCCCGCGGTGAGCAGGCTAGCTATGCGGTCGCGATCATAACCCAGTTCGGCTAGGATCGCCTCGCTGTCCGCACCGAGCAAAGGAGGCGCGAGCAGTTCGACGACAGGTGTGCGGCCAAGCCTGAGCGGCGAGGCAACGAGGCCGACCTCACCCGCCGTTGGATGGGGCACGCGGCGGACGATGTCGCGAGCGGTCGTTTCTGGGGCTGCCAGCGCGGCGCCGACGCCGCGCACTTCGCCTGCTGGGACGCCGACGCTACGCAGGCCGGTGAGCCATGTCGCGGTCGTGCGGGCGCCGATCAGCGGCTTGAGGATGGCGAGCAACGCGTCGCGGTTGGTCACGCGCCCGCTGTTGCGAGCAAAGCGGTCGTCCGCGGCAAGGTCGGATCGGTCGAGTAGCCGGCACAATGCCGCGAACTGGCCGTCGTTGCCGACAGCGATGACAACCTTGCCGTCGCTGGTCGCAAAACTTTCGTAAGGAACGATAGTCGGGTGGCCGTTACCGAAGCGCGCAGGCTCGCGGCCGGTCATCAGCGCGGCGCTAGCGACATTGGCCATCATCGCCAGCTGGCAATCATAAAGCGCCATGTCGATGTGCTGGCCGATCCCGTCCCGGTCGAGCGCGATGATGGCGGCGAGGATCGCTTGCGCGGCGGCCATGCCGGTGAACAGGTCGGCGACGGCGACTCCGACCTTTACCGGTTCGCCGTCGGCTTGTCCGGTCACCGCCATCAGCCCCGCTTCGGCCTGGATGACATAGTCGTAGCCGGCACGATCGGCGATCGGCGAGACGCGGCCATATCCCGATACCGAGCAATAGATGAGGCGGGGAAAGAGCGCGGCAAGCGAGGCGTAGTCGAGGCCATATTTGTCGAGCCCGCCAAGCTTGTAATTTTCGACCAGCACATCGGCGCGGGCGGCAAGGTCACGGACGATTGCCTGGCCGTCGGCCGTGGCAAGGTCAATCGCGATGCTCCGCTTGTTGCGGTTGGCGCAGAGGTAATAGGCGGATTCGCCCCCGGCATAGGGCGGGCCCCAGTGGCGCGTGTCGTCCCCGCCGCGGGGATGCTCGACCTTGATGACCTCGGCGCCAAGATCGGCGAGGACCATGGTCGACCATGGTCCGGCGAGGACCCGCGAGAGGTCTAGGACTCGGCGACCGGCAAGAGGTGGAAGGGCTTTGGCTGGCGTCGCGGGGTCGGTCATCATGCCGCCTTAACAAGGCGTCGTGAGATGCGCGAGCCACTGAGACGTTGACGCTCCCCCTTGGCCTATGCCACTTGGCGCCAGCGCAGGGCCGCCACGGCAATGCGGGCGTAGCTCAATGGCAGAGCAGAAGCTTCCCAAGCTTACGACGAGGGTTCGATTCCCTTCGCCCGCTCCATCGTTCCGATGGAGCATTGAGCGCAAAGTCGCGAAAGTAACCTGTCAAAAATTCAGCGGCCTGAACTCTCGTATTTTTTGCTGGCTTCGCCGCGAGCGGCGCAGCGTGGTTCGATTCCCTTCGCCCGCTCCATCGTTCCGATGGATCGTCGATAGCTAAATCCCGCCCGCCGTAATAGCGTATCCCCTTTCTTCCAGCGCGGCGGTCAGTTGATTCGAGCAGGCTTCGGCCTGTCCGATATCTTCAGACCGAACGACGAAGTTCGCGCCGACCCGGCCTTCCTTGAAGAACGGATAGCTGCCGATCGATACGCCGACGTGGGCTTTTTCGGTCGCACCGAGGAGGTCGGCGACTTCGCTTTCTGGAACAAACCCGCCAATTGTGACCGACACCAGCGGTCGCCCGCCCTCGAGCGTGCCGGTCAGCGCGTCGAGCATGCCAGCGGTGATGTGCGGCACCCCGGCGAGAATGAAAAGGTTGCCGCGGCGGATGCCAGGCGCGCCCGACATCTTGTTGACGATCAGGTCCGAACCCTCGGGCACCCGCGCCATCCTGAGCCGCGCCTCGGTCAGCCCGCCACGTGTTTCGTAATAGCGTTCAAGCGTGGCGCGGGCATCGGGGTGGATCACAACCCCCACACCGAGCGCTGCCGCGATCGAGTCGACCGTAATGTCGTCATGGGTCGGGCCGATCCCGCCAGTGGTGAAGACATAGTCATAGTCCGCGATCATCGCGATGACCGCATCGCCGATCGAGCCGGGAACGTCGGCGACGACCCGCACTTCGCGCAGGCGGATACCCTGGACATTGAGCCAGCTCGCCAGCTGGGCGATATTCTTGTCCTGGGTCCGGCCCGAAAGTATCTCGTCCCCGATCACGACCAGCGCCGCCGTCCAGATCTTGCCTTCGCTCATATACTCAACCTCGACTTCGCCGCGCCCGGCCCTTATCTAGGCGTCATGACCGAATATGTCAGCGTTGCCGCCGACGATCGCGCCGAAAGCCGATCGGGCGTGATCAAGCTTCACGGGGCCGAGGGGTTCGCGGGGATGCGTGCGGCCGGCCATCTCGCCGCGACCATCCTCGACGCGCTGGTGCCGCACGTCGTTCCCGGGGTGACCACCGGCGAGCTCGACGACATCGTCTATCGTATGACGGTCGAGGGCGGCGGGGTGCCAGCGACACTTGGCTACCGCGGGTTCACGCGCAGCTGCTGCACCTCGATCAACCATGTCGTGTGCCACGGCATTCCGGGGGACAAGGCGCTGAAGGCGGGCGATATCGTCAATATCGACGTCACGCCCCAGCTCGACGGCTGGCACGGCGATACCAGCCGGATGTTCCTGGTCGGCGATGTGCCGCTGAAGGCCAAGAAGCTGGTCGACGTGACCTATGAGTGCCTGATCCTCGGGCTGGAGCAGGCGCGGCCGGGGAATCATTTGGGCGACATTGCCAATGCGATCCAGCAACATGCCGAAAAGCATCGCTATGGCATCGTCCGTGATTTTTGCGGGCATGGCGTCGGGCGGCTGTTCCATGACAGCCCCGAAGTGGTCCACGCCGGCCGTGCAGGCACCGGCCCCGAGCTTCGCCCGGGGATGATCTTCACGGTCGAACCGATGATCAACCTTGGCCGCGCCGACTGCAAATTGCTCGATGACGGATGGACCGCGGTGACTCGCGATCGGTCGCTGTCGGCGCAGTTCGAACATTCGATCGGGATCACCGAAGACGGCTGCGAAATCTTCACCGCCAGCCCGATGGGGCTCGATCGGCCGCCTTACTGATTGATTATCCCCGTTTTTCCGTTTTTTGTGCAGTGCACACAAAGTCTTTGCGGTTGCGGGATGGGAGGTTACAACAAACAGGCTGACGACCAGAGCGGGGGCTACGCGTGAAGAAAATCGAAGCGATCATCAAGCCGTTCAAACTCGACGATGTGAAGGACGCGCTTCACGAAGTCGGCGTCAGCGGGATTACCGTCTCCGAAGTAAAGGGTTTCGGCCGCCAAAAGGGTCATACCGAACTTTACCGGGGCGCCGAATATGTCGTCGACTTCCTGCCCAAGGTGAAGGTCGAGGTCGTTGTTGAAGACGGGCTCGTCGACCGGGTCATTGAGGCGATCGAGAATAGCGCCCGCACCGGGCGGATCGGCGACGGCAAGATCTTCGTGCTCGACGTGGGCCAGGCGATCAGGATCCGCACCGGCGACCGCGGCGCCGACGCCATCTAGCCAAAGCGTCATTCCCGATGGAGTGACGCCCGGACCTGCAAAAGCGGCGATTGCTCCCCATATGCGGGGAATGATCCCTTTGTCAGTTCTCGATCTTTCGCCCGTTCCCGAAGGCAGCAATGCCGGCGACTCGCTGCGCGCGTCGGCGGCGCTTGCCGCCCATGCCGAGGCGCTGGGTTATCATCGCTTCTGGATGGCCGAGCATCATTCGATGCCGGGCATTGCCAGTGCCGCGACCGCGGTCGCGCTGGCCCATGTCGCGCATTCTACCTCGACCATCCGGCTTGGCGCGGGGGGGATCATGCTGCCCAACCATAGCCCGCTGCAGGTCGCCGAGCAATTCGGGACGCTGGCCGCGCTCCACCCGGGGCGAATCGACCTTGGGCTCGGCCGCGCGCCGGGCACCGACCAAGCCGCAGCCTTTGCGATGCGCCGCAGCATGTCGGGCGATGCCAATGATTTTCCGCGCGATGTGGTCGAGCTGCTGCGCTATTTCGCGCCTCCCAGCGATCCCCCTGCCCGCGTCCGCGCCATCCCCGGCGAAGGGCTGGAAGTGCCGCTTTGGATATTGGGGTCGAGCACCTATGGCGCGAGCCTCGCGGCGCAGCTTGGCCTGCCCTACGCCTTTGCCTCGCACTTCGCGCCTGACATGCTGGACGAGGCGCTGCACGTCTATCGCCGCGATTTCCGCGCCTCCCAGTGGCTCGACAAGCCGCATGTGATGCTCGGGCTCAACGTCTTTGCCGCCGACACGGACGAGGAAGGCGCGCTGCTCGCGACCTCGCTCGACCAGGCGTTCGTGGCGCTGGCGACGGGGAACCCAGGCAAGCTCAAGGCGCCGCTGGCCAATTATCGAGAAACGATCCCCGAGCGCTTCCGCGCCTCGCTCGACGACCGGCTGACCTGTGCCGCGATCGGTTCGCCCGCCACCGTCCGCGCCAGGGTCGAGGCCTTTGTCGAACGCACCCAAGCCGACGAGCTGATGATCACTGCACAGATTTTTGACCCCGTCGCGCGGCAGCATAGTTACACCCTGCTTGCCCAATGCTGGGATGCTCCGCTGTCCACCAAGGGTTGATATTTCGCTCCATATGCCTCTAGCCGGGCAACGCCGCCGCCATGGCGCGTTTGGGGACACCCTTGCTGACCGAAGAAAACCCACTGGCCTCGATGCCGCCTGACGAGCTCAAAAGCGCGATGACCAAAATGGGTTTTAAGACCCAGGCCGAGCTTGCCGCCGCGATCGGGGTAAGCCGCTCGGCGGTCAGCCTGTGGCTCGAGGGCAAGGTCGGCGTGCCACGGCCGGTGGCAATGCTGCTGCGAATGCTCGTCGCGGCGCAACGCCGGGCTTTTTGAGCTTACACCGCCGGAACGATCGCACCAGCACCTAGTTGAATTGGTAAACCAACAAGGAGCAAATGCGTGGACATCACTCGCCTCATTCTTGACGACCATGCCGAAATCCGACGCCTGTTCGCGCTGATCGACGAGATCGACGGCAAGGAGACCGAAACGCTGTCTGCGCTGTGGCAGCGACTGCGCGCGCTGCTTGATGCCCATGCCGAGGCCGAGGAACAGTTCTTCTACCCCACCCTGCTCAAGATCGGGAGCGGCGCGGCCGACGCGGACGACGCGAAGGACGAAACCAAGGATGCGATCAAGGATCATAACGAGATCCGCGACGCCGGCGCCGAGGTCGACAAGCACAGCCCGGGCAGCACGGCGTGGTTCGAGGCTGTCGCAAAGGTCAACGAGCATAATGGCGACCATTTGGCCGAGGAAGAACGACAGGGGCTGGCCGACTTCCGCCGCCACGCCGACCTGGAACTGAGCCACACGCTGGCGCTGCAGTTCGCGCGGTTCGAAGCCGAGCATCTGACCGGGGTGGCGCCGGTCAACAAGGACCCCGACGGATACGTCAGGAAACATGATTGATGGAGGTCGCAGGGGCCTTTCCCCGGCGGCCAAATCGTGGTGAAATGTTCACCTCTGCCGCGACTCCACTGGATTCCGCACTGCAGCAATGGGCAGGGCAAGGCGTGGCCGCGCGGGGCGGCGAATCAGGATGATAAAGGGCGCACCCATGTCGGCATCGAGCAAGATACTGAAGCTGATCGAAGAGAATGAAATCGAGTGGGTCGATCTCCGCTTTACCGATCCCAAGGGCAAGTGGCAGCATCTGTCGATGGTCGCGGGCGCGATCGACGAAGACATGCTCAATGACGGCTTCATGTTCGACGGGTCGTCCATCCACGGCTGGAAGGCGATCAACGAGAGCGACATGATCCTCATGCCCGATCTCGAGGCGACCTATATCGATCCGTTCAGCGCGACGCCGATGCTGATCCTTATCTGCAACATCGTCGAGCCAGGCACTGGCGAGCTGTACAGCCGCGATCCGCGGTCGACCGCGACTCGCGCCGAGGCCTATCTGAAGCAAACCGGGATCGGTGACACGGTATTCGTCGGCCCCGAGGCTGAATTCTTCATGTTCGACGATGTGAAGTTCGAGAACACCTACAGCTCGTCGGGCTATCGGCTCGACGATATCGAGCTGCCGACCAACACCAACCGCGATTATGAAGAAGGCAATATGGGCCACCGCCCGCGCGCCAAGGGCGGCTATTTCCCCGTGGCGCCGGTCGACAGCGCGGTCGACATCCGCGCCGAGATGGTTTCGACCATGCTCGAGATGGGGCTTCCGTGCGACAAGCATCACCACGAAGTTGCCGCGGCACAGCATGAGCTTGGCCTGACCTATGGCAAGCTGGTCGAAACCGCTGACCGCATGCAGGTCTACAAATACGTCGTCCACATGGTGGCGCACGCTTATGGCAAGACCGCGACGTTCATGCCCAAGCCGATCGCGCAGGATAATGGCAGCGGCATGCACACCCACATGTCGATCTGGAAGGACGGCAAGCCGCTGTTCGCCGGCAATGGCTATGCCGGCCTCAGCGAAATGGCGCTCTACTTCATCGGCGGCGTCATCAAACACGCCCGCGCGCTCAACGCCTTCACCAACCCGACGACCAACAGCTACAAGCGGCTGGTCCCTGGGTTCGAGGCGCCGGTGCTACTGGCCTATTCGAGCCGCAACCGCTCGGCTTCATGCCGCATCCCCTATGGTGCGGGCGAAAAGGCCAAGCGCGTCGAGTTCCGCTTCCCCGACGCGATGGCCAACCCCTATCTTGCCTATGCGGCGATCATGATGGCCGGGCTCGACGGCATCCAGAACCGGATCCACCCGGGCGAGCCGATGGACAAAAATCTGTATGATTTGCCCCCGGCCGAGCTGGTGGCGGTGCCGACGGTGTGCGGTTCGCTTCGCGAAGCGCTGACCAGCCTAGTCGCCGACCGCGAGTTCCTGCTGAAGGGCGACGTCTTCACCGAAGACCAGATCGATGCCTATATTGAGCTGAAGTGGGAAGAAGTGATGCGCTGGGAAACGACCCCGTCGCCGGTCGAATTCGACATGTATTACAGCTGGTAGGCAGGACCGGCGGGCCCCGGCGCAATTGCGCCGGGGCCGCTTGTGTCGGGTCCGTTACTTTTTCGTAACCCTCGCACCCTACACTTGGCCTTGCCATGGGGTGCGAGGTCAGACCGATGAACAACATACGCGCAATGCTGTCGGGGAAGACCGTGCCTTCGGCCTCCCTGCTCAGCGAGAAAAGTCCGTCGCGGGCAAAGGGCGATGGGCTCAACGCCGTTCCTGTCCCGCGTGAAGCGACCCGGACCGTCGATCACCGGGGCGAAGACCGCCACCGCCTGACCGGCGAACAGGCGGTCGTCCTGTTCAAGCAGCGACTCCACCCCGTCACGCTGATCAACCTTTCGGGTGGCGGCGCGATGATCGAAGGTGATTTCCAGCCGCGGCTGTGGGACCAGGTCGAGCTGAACCTGGGCGAGCATGGCTCGATCGATTGCGCGGTGCGATGGATCCGCAACGGTCGCTATGGCCTGGAATTTGCCCATGAGACGCAAGTCTTCGCCGACACCGATGCGCTCAATTCACTGTTGGCCGAGGTCATCAGCCGCAGCTTCCCCGAGATTGCGCGAGGCCCCACGCCAGAGCCGATCGTGTCCGCCGCGATCGATGCTGACCCGGCCGACCTCGTTGCACGCCGGACCGCGGCCCGCCACCCGATGATCTGGTCGGGCCATATCCATTATAGCCACGACAGCTACCCGGTGCGCCTCCGCAACATCTCTGCGCAAGGGGCGATGGTCGAAAGCGCCAAGGGCTTTCCGCTCGAATCCGAAGTCTATCTCGACCTCGGCAATGCGGGCAGCCTGTTCGCGCATGTCAGCTGGGTCCACGGGGACCAGGTCGGGCTGTCCTTCGCTCAGCCATTCGATATCGCAAACCTCGCCAAGCATGCCCCCAGTGTCGCCTCGGCACGCTGGTCGCAGCCCGACTATCTGCGCGATGCCGACGCCGACTCGTCGCCATGGGCGTCACAATGGGGTCGCCTATCGGTCGAAGAGCTTAAGCACTCGCTCGAAGGCTTTATCCGCCACTAGGAGGCGCGAGCGCGCTCGGCGCGCGACGAGCCAAAGACGAGATAGAGCACAAGCCCGACGAGGTTCCAGCCGAGGAAATAGGTCTGGGTCCTGATCGGCAGGCTCCAGAACAGATAGGCGCAGCCCAGGATCCCGACGGTACCGACGAGCCACGGCAGCGGGGTGGTGAAGGTTCGCTTGCGACCTGGCTCGCGCCGCCGCATCGCCAGCATTGCCGCACAGACGGCGACAAACGCGGTCAGCGTGCCGGCGTTGGCTAGCGCGGCAATTTCGTTGAGCGGGAAGATCGCTGCGATCACTGCCACGATGATGGCGGTGAAAATGGTAATCCGCACCGGGGTCCCGCGCTTCGACACCCGGGCGAGCCCTTGCGGCAACAGGCCATCGCGCGCCATCGTAAAGAAGATCCGACTCTGCCCGAAGAAGAACGCCAGGATCACCGTCGGCAACGCAATCACCGCTGACAATCCCAGGATTCGCGCCGCCCAGCCCTGACCAATCTCGCGAAGGATCAGCGCCAGTGGTTCGGGCGAATTAGCGAACCGGGTGTAGGCCAGCGCACCGATCGCCGCTGCCGCGACCGCCATGTAGATGGCGACGCACGCCACCATCGACCCGACGATGCCGATGGCCAGGTCGCGGTCGGGATCCTTTGCCTCCTCGGCTGCCGTCGCGATCGCGTCGAAGCCATAGAAGGCAAAAAAGATGATCGCGGCGGCGGCCATCACCCCGACCTCGACCGGCTTGCCGTCGACGCCCACGCCCATGTGGCTGGAAAATCCGTTGGGCATGAACGGGTGGAGATTGGCGCCGTTGAAGGCGCGGAGCGCGACAACGATGAACAGCGCCAGCGCGACCATCTTGAGCGCCACCAGCCATGCGTTGAGCGTCGCGCTTTCGCGGGTCCCCGCAGACAGCAGCGCCGCGACGACCGCAATGATGAACACGGCCGGCAGGTTGACGATGCCGCCAAGCTCGGGCCCGTTCGACAAAGCGGCAGGCAAGCCCATGCCGACGCTCGATAAAAATCCGGCCGCATAGCCCGACCAGCCGACCGCAACCGCGCTCACTACCAGGCTATATTCAAGGATCAGCGACCAGCCGACGATCCACGCGATCAGCTCGCCGAACACGACATAGCTGTAGGTATAGGCCGACCCCGACGCCGGGATCATCGTCGCCATTTCCGCATAAGCGAGCGCGGCACAGGCACAGATCAGACCGGCAATCGCGAATGACAGGATCACCGATGGACCTGCCTTGGCCGCGCCGACCCCGATCAGGGTGAGGATCCCCGTGCCGACAATCGCACCGACGCCGAGGGCAACCAGGTGCGGCCACGACAAGGTCCGCGCCAGCCGGTGGTGCTCGGGCATCTCGTGCGACGGCACGACGATCTTGCGGACGTTCCAATTCTTCATAAGGCTCCCCTGTCCGGGAAGAGCCTAGCGCGGTCCCACGTCAGGGCAACCGACTAGTGGACCGTGCCGACGACCTCATCACTCGCCAGCGTGGCGATGACTCGCTCGATCTGGCGCCAGTGACAGAAACGAGAGACGTTGCCCGCGTCGCGGCTGGCATGGGCCCGCGCAGCGGCTTCGAACCCGGCGTCGTCGCCATAGGTTTCCATCAGGCCCGCGGCATCCGCCAGCGCACCACGGCACGAGATGTAACTGCTTTCCATATCTGCGCTGTTAGCCGCAAAACCTTTGGCGCCTGCTGCACAAGTGTCGTTAGCGGCTCGTCAACCATCGCATTTCGTGCCTCATCTGCTCTGGCGCGGCCCGGGCTGTTCTGTCACAGCCGCCCCATGAATGATCGAAGCACCACCGCCGGCGGGCTGTTCCTGATGCTCGCCATCCTGATCGGCGCCTTCTGGGGTCTTAGCGTCGGCGAACCGATGCTCGGCATCCTGCGCGGCACGGGGATCGGGATAGTGCTTGCGGTCGCGATCTGGATCATCGATCGCCGCCGTCGCGGGACTGATCGCTAGAGAAGCGCTCAGGCGGCTTGGCGCTCGAGTGCCTGCTGTTCGTCAAGGATGAAGTCGACCGCGGCGCGCGAATGGATCGCTGTCGTGTCGTAGACCGGCAACACATTGGCGCGAACGTCGACCGCCAGCACCAGCTCGGTGCAGCCAAGCACGATCGCCTGGACCTTCTGCTTGCCAAGTTCGGTGATCAGCGTCTTCAGCTTGCGCTGGCTGTCGCGCACCACACGGCCCGCGGCGAGCTCTTCGTAGATGATGCGATGGACCTCGTCCTGCCATTCCTTGCTCAGCGAATGGACAATGATCCCCTGCGCTTCATAGGCGGTGCGCGCGAACGGCTCGGTCATGGTGAAGCGCGTGCCGAGCAAAGCGATCCGCGTACGATGCTCGGCGGCCAGCCGGGTCGCGGTGGCCTCGGCGATGTCGATCAGCGGCAGGCGCGTGGCCTCGGCAACCTCGGGCGCAACCTTGTGCATCGTGTTCGACGCCAGCAGCAGCGCATCGCAGCCCGCATCGCGAAGCCTGAGCGCCGCCTCGATCGTGACGCTGGCTACCCCGGCCCAGTCCCCTGCCTGCTGCATCATCGCGAGCGGGGCAAAGTCGAGGCTCTCAATGGCCAGGGGTGCGCTGTGCAGCCCGCCGAGCCGCGCCGCCACCCCGCGATTGATATGGTCATAGTAAAGTGCGGTCGACGACCAGCTAGTCCCGCCGATGATACCAAGCTTCTTCACGTCAGCCATTCCCCGCCAGTCGCCAACGATCCCCATCGCCGACAATGTTCCGGACCAAGGGTAACGATGGGCGGCGTTAATCCAAGACCTTAACGGATCTGATTTGCGTTAATTCGCGTGACGCGTTTCAGGCGAGAGCCTTCACGATCTCGTCGACCATCTTCTTCGCGTCGGACAGCAGCATCATCGTATTGTCGCGGTAGAACAGCTCATTATCGACCCCGGCATAGCCCGCCCCGCCCATCGACCGCTTAATGAACAGCACCGTCCGCGCTTTCTCCACGTCGAGCACTGGCATGCCATAGATTGGCGAGGTCTTGTCGGTCTTGGCCGCCGGGTTGGTGACGTCATTCGCGCCGATGACGAAGGCGACGTCGGTCTGGGCAAACTCGGAATTGATGTCCTCCAGCTCGAACACTTCGTCATAGGGCACGTTGGCCTCGGCTAGCAGCACGTTCATATGCCCCGGCATGCGCCCGGCGACGGGATGGATGGCGTATTTCACCCGCACCCCCTCCTTCTTGAGCAAGTCGGCCATTTCGCGAAGCGTGTGCTGTGCCTGCGCCACCGCCATGCCATAGCCGGGAACGATGATGACCTGGTCGGCCTGCTTCATCAGGAAGGCGGCGTCCTCGGCCGATCCGCGCTTGTAGGGTCGGTCGATGACTTCCCCCGCCGGTCCGCCCGCGACCGCGCCGAAACCGCCCGCGATGACCGAGATGAAGCTGCGATTCATTGCCCGGCACATGATGTAGGACAGGATCGCGCCCGACGATCCGACTAGCGCACCGGTGATGATCATCGCCGTATTGTGGAGGGTGAAGCCCATCGCCGCCGCCGCCCAGCCCGAATAGCTGTTGAGCATGCTGACGACGACCGGCATGTCCGCCCCGCCGATCGGAATGATCAGCAGGAACCCGATCGCGAAGCTGAGTGCGGCGACGGTGAAGAACACCCACGGCGCCTGATCGACGGTGAAGTAGCCGATCAGCCCGAGGATACCGGCCAGCGTGGCGAGATTGATAACGTGGCGTCCGGGCAGCAGGATTGGCTTGCCGCCCATATTGCCGTTCAACTTGAGGAAGGCGATGACAGACCCCGAAAAGGTAATCGCACCGATCGCGACGCCGAGCCCGAGTTCGATGCGGCTGGAATGGTGGATGCCCTCCGCGCCGAGGATTCCGAAGGCATCCGGATTGAGGAACGCGGCAACCCCGACCAGCACCGCCGCAAGCCCGACGAGCGAGTGAAATGCCGCGACCAACTGCGGCATATCGGTCATCTTGATCCGCCGCGCAGTGACAAGGCCGATCGCCGCGCCGATCGCAATGGCGATCGCAATCTCGACGATCGACGCGACGCCGTGGGTCAGCAGGGTCGTGATGACGGCAATACCCATGCCGATCATGCCGAGCCGGTTGCCGCGCTGGCTCGTCACCGGGCTCGACAGGCCGCGCAAGGCGAGGATGAAGCAGGCCCCGGCGACCAGGTAGGCGACGGCAACGATTGACGTCACGGCGTCAGGATTCGGGATCATCGAGTAGATGAAGTCGGTGTGGCGCTGGGCCTCCATCCTAGCGCTCCTTCTTCTTGTACATCGCCAGCATCCGCGCCGTCACCGCGAATCCGCCGAAAATATTGACGCTCGCCAGCACCACCGCGAGCAGGCCGAGCCACTTGGCGCTCGGGCTCCCCGCCGCCGCGCTGGCGATCAGCGCGCCGACAATGATCACGCTCGAAATAGCGTTGGTCACTGCCATCAGCGGGGTGTGGAGCGCCGGGGTCACCGACCAAACGACGAAATAGCCGACGAAACAGGCCAGCACGAAGATCGACAGGATCGAGATGAAGTCCACGATTATTCCCCGGAAATGTTGGCGCCTTGTGCCGCCCGCTTGGCCCGCTGTCGAGGGGTTCGAATTGGCGGTGTTAATCGGGAAAACGGATCAATGTTTCCGAAATCCTAACCTTTTTATCGCTACCCCGCGGGGAGACGAAAAGGACAAGCGTGCCAGAGCCTCGGACCACCTCGGGCAAGACCCGCAAGAAACCGGCTTCCCCGCGCAAGGTTTTGCTGTGGGTAGCACTCGCCGGGATCTTGTGCGGACTGATCGGACTCGGCGAGCCAATCGACCTGCTGGCGCATAACATGCGTGCGATGGTCAACCAGCGGTCGTCGAGCAATAATATCGTGATCATCAAGATCGACGATGCCAGCCTTCGCAGCGTCGGCAACTGGCCTTGGTCCCGCGCCACCCAAGCCAAGCTGGTCGATCGGCTATCGGCGGCCGGCGCTCGCCAAATCGTCTACGACGTCATTTTTTCTTACGCCAATGATCCTAAGGGTGATGCCGCCTTCGTCGACGCGCTGAGGCGGTCGGGGCGCGTGACGCTGGGTGTTCCCCATGTTCAGCAGAACGCGTCGAAAATTCTTCCCGTTTTTCGTCAGTTTGCAAAGGTCGCAGATGTCACCTTGCACTATAGTTGGGACGGTCGGGTCTATAAAATGTTTTATGGCCAGTCGGAGGGGGCGGCACGCCTTCCCAGCCTGTCGACTGCCGCAGCCGGATGGAAGGTTTACCCGAACGGAAGCTATCCGCTCGACTATTCGGTCGACCCGCTCACTTTCCCGTCGGTTTCGGCTGGCGATGTCATCAACGGACGGTTCGATACCAAGCAGATCGCCGGCAAGGTCGCCATGATCGGGACGACCACAGACACGCTTGGCGATCAATTCATCCTTCCTCGATATGGTCGCATTGGCGGCGTCTATATCCATGCGCTCGGCGCCGAGACGCTGATGCGCGGGCGACCGTTGGCGCTCGGCTGGATACCGGCACTGATGCTGGCAGTAATGGTCTGCGCGCTGGTCATTACGCGGCGACGCGCGATCGTCCAGAACTTGGCCTTGCTGGCGACCGCGCTGTTTCTCGTTATCGGCCCGATCCCGCTCGAAGCGAATTTATACTATTTTGACGTCGGACCGGCGATCATCATGCTTGCGGTAATTGCCTGGCACCTCAACTGGTCGCGGATGCGCCAGCGCAGCACGGTCAATGAAGTCAGCGGCTTGCCCAACCTCGTCGCGCTTCGCGCCGACCCGGCCGCGCGCGACCGACCGCTGGTTGTCGCCCGGCTCCACAATTACGCCGAGATCGTATCGGCCCTGCCGACCGAGTCCGAACGTCAATTCGTCGATCAGGTTACCGCCCGGCTGTGCGTGGGCGCTACTGGCCGCAAGCTATTCCACGGCGACGAAGGGCTGTTTGCCTGGTTCGCCGAGCCGAGCATTCCCCTGGGACACCACCTCGAGGCGCTCCACGCCTTGTTCCGCAGCCCGGTCAAGGTCCAGGGCAACCAGTATGACGTGATGGTCAGCTTCGGGGTCGATATCGGCAGCAGCCGCGCACCGGGCAATCGCCTCGGCAGCGCACTGGTCGCCGCCGACGAGGCCGAGACGGAGGGTCTCAAGTGGAAATATCACGACCCCGCCCGGCATGCCGACGCCTCATGGAAATTGTCGTTGCTCAGCCAGCTCGACGATGCCATCGACAAGGGCGAAGTGTGGGTCGCCTACCAGCCCAAGCTGGAGCTTGCGACTGGACAGATCATCGGGGTCGAGGCGCTCGCTCGCTGGACCCACCCCGACAAGGGACCGATCAGTCCGACCGAGTTCATCGGCGCCGCCGAGCAGCATGACCGGATCGAGCGGCTGACCGACTATATCCTCGACCAGGCGGTCGCCGCCGCCGGATCGGGCTATCGCCAGGGTCGGCGACTGTCGCTCGCCGTCAACCTTTCCGCGCGACTGCTCACCGACCAGGATCTGCCCAGCCGCGTCAGCAAATGCCTTGCGCGGCACGGGCTTCCGCCCAGCCTGCTGACCCTCGAACTGACCGAAACCGCCGCGCTTGCCGGCAGCGGGCAGGACATTGAAATGCTCAACCGGTTGCGTGATCTGGGGATCAAGATTTCGATCGACGATTATGGCACCGGCCTGTCGACGCTCGACTATCTCAAGAAAGTCCCGGCGAGCGAAATCAAGATCGACCAGAGCTTCATCAAGTCGCTTCGCGATCATCGCAGCGATCGCGTCATGGTCCAGTCGACTATCGCACTGGCCCACTCGCTGGGCCGAATCGTGGTTGCCGAGGGAGTCGAGGATCGCGAGACGCTGGAGCTGCTGACCAGCATGGGGTGCGACGTCGCGCAAGGGTTCATCATCGGTCGCGCAACTAGTTTTCGTAGCGTTATCAAGCGCCTCAGCGTGGAGCGAGGCCTCCGCGTGGCCTGAAACCTTAACAACTTGCTAACCATTTCGATTAAGGTTAATATCCCCGGGAGGGCGATTTGGGTCGCCTCTTGTAACAAGGGGATTTGCCATGAAGAAAATTCAGACCAAATGGTCGTTTCTCGGCTGGCTGCTGGGCGAAGGCAACGGCAGTGGCGGTTCGAACGGCTAAGCCTGTCAATAACGCCTTCGGGCAAAACAAAAGCCGCCTCGCGAGAGGCGGCTTTTTTATTGCCTGCAGTTCGGGCGACAGGGTCAGGCGGGGACCAGCAGCCGCTCGCTGACGACCTTGCCGTCCTTGGTCAGCCGGACCGCCTTAACAATCTCGTCCTCATCGGCCAGCAACGGCCGTCCCGCTTCCTTGTCCCAGAAGGAACTGAGGAAATTATACAGGTTGCGCGCGAACAGCGCGGATGAATCCGCCGCCAGTGTCCCCGCCAGGTTGCGCGCGCCGATAATCGTGACGCCATGGACCATGACCGTTTCGCCTGCGACGCAGCCTTCGACATTGCCCCCGGCTTCCGCCGCCAGGTCGACGATCACGCTTCCGGCGCGCATCGTCGCCAGCTGTGCGTCACTGACCAGTCGCGGCGCGGGGCGTCCCGGGATCAGCGCGGTGGTGATGACGATGTCCTGTTTCGCAATGTGGCTCGACACGAGCTCGGCCTGCGCCGCCTTATACTCGTCGGACGTCTCGCCGGCATAGCCGCCTGCGCCCTCGCCTTCGATCCCGGCGACATTCTCGACGAAAATTGGCTTGGCACCGAGCGACTGGATTTGCTCGCGGGTGGCAGAGCGGACGTCGGTTGCACTGACCTGGGCGCCCAATCGGCGACCGGTGGCGATCGCCTGCAAGCCCGCGACGCCGACCCCCATGACGAACAGCTTGGTCGGGCTGATCGTGCCTGCTGCGGTCATCATCATCGGGAAAGCACGGCCAAAGGCCGAGGCGGCGTCGACGACAGCCTTGTAACCGGCGAGGTTGGACTGCGACGACAAGATGTCCATCGACTGGGCGCGGGTGATGCGTGGCATCCACTCCATCGCCAGCGCTTCAAGCCCGGCGTCAGCATAGGCCTTGATCGCCTTGCCGCGCCGCACCGGGTCGAGCGCACCGACGATCAGGGCGCCACGTTTCGCCCCGGGCAAGTCGTCCGGTCCCGCGATACACAGGATGATGTCGGCGTCGGCGAGCAATGCCGAACGTTCCTCGATCGTCGCCCCTGCCTCGGCAAAGGCGGCGTCGGAAATGCTTGCCCCCTCGCCTGCCCCGCGTTCGACCGCGACGCTGGCGCCGAGCGCGATGAACTTCTTGACCGTCTCGGGGATCGCGGCGACGCGCGCCTCGCCGGAGGCTTCCTTGAGGACCGCGACTTTCAACGACTAGCTCGAGATGATCAGGACGACGATCGCGGTGATGATCGCCACGACGATCGTCGACATCTTCAGCACCTTGATGAAACCGTCATAATTGCGGACGTGGGCGGGCTGGTCCATGCCACTTTCGGCCGATGATTGTGTCTGGTCGGCGACCATGGGCTGGCTCCTTTGCGCAAATATATTTCGATGTGGCCATATCAAGCCAATGCCCGCTCCCCAAGCGGTTTTAAGCGTATGGGTGAACGAGCAGCTTAAGCGGACCTTTACCTGTCGCGGCTACAGCCTCCCGATGCGTGACGAAACCCATCGTTCCCTCCTGCTGGTCGAAGCCGACGCTGCCGAGCGGCGGCTGGTAACGGCGATTGCCGCCCGCGCCGGGTGGAGCGTGGTCGGCGCGGCGGATACCGAGACCGCAGTCGGGCTGCTGCAAGGGCCGCACGGTCGCGAGGTCCAGGCCGCGTTGCTGTCGAGCTGGCGTCACGATGACGGACCCGCGCTGATCGCCGCGCTTCGCCAGAGGCGCTCGACGCTGCCGGTACTGGTTCTGGCTGACGCTGCCGATCCGTCGGTCGCGCTGGAGGCGATGCGCGCCGGGGCTTCGGACTATCTGGTCAAGCCGGTGGCGCCCGAGCGGCTGCTCGATGCGCTCGCCGCCAATGCTGACCGTCGCCGTGCGGCCGGTGAGCTGGCGCCACTGTCCGAGAAGCTGCTCGAGCCACTTCCGCTCGAAGAGCTGGTCGGCGCCGCGCCTGATTTCCGTGCCGCCCTTGCGGTCGCGGCCAAGGCGGCGCGCAATCGCTTGCCGATCCTGATCATCGGCGAGCCGGGATCGGGCAAGGAGACTTTTGCCCGCGCGATCCACGCCGCATCGCTCCGCGCCCGCTCCAGCCTCGTCACGCTCGACTGCAAGGCGGTGCCGGCCAATATCGTCGACAGCGAGCTGTTCGGCCATGTTCCCGGCGCCTTTCCCGGTGCCTTTGCCGAAAAGGTCGGACGAATGGTCGCGGCCGATGGCGGCACGCTGCTGCTCGACGAAGTCGGTGCGCTGCCCGAGGAGACGCAGGCCGCGCTCGACCGGGTGCTGGCGACCGGCGAAGTTCGTCCGGTCGGGTGCAACGGATCGACCTCGGTCGATGTGCGGCTGATCGCCACCTCGTCGCGCCCGGTGCTGGACAAGCTCCATCCGGGGCTTGCCTCACGGCTCGGGTCGACCACGGTGACCCTGCCCGCGCTTCGTGATCGGAGCAGCGATATCCCGGCGCTTGCCCGCCACTTGCTTGCCCGCCACGCCCGCCAGCCGGGGATGCGCAGCCTTTCGATCGGCAATGACGCGCTCGCCATATTGATGCGCTATGGCTGGCCGGGCAATGTCCGCCAGCTCGCCGGAGTGCTGTTCCGCGCCGCGCTCGTCGCCGAGTCTGGGCTGACCGCCGAGCATTTCCCGCACATCGCGATCCAGTCGCGATTCTCGGGTCGCGCCAATGACTTCGCTCCCCAATTGAGCGCCTCGACGCAGGAGTCGGCGCTGGCCGCTGCCTCCCCCGTCACCCTGTTCCGCCCCGACGGCCATGTCCGCAGCATGGACGATATCGAAGCCGACGTGATCCGCCTGGCAATCGGCCATTACCGTGGCCGGATGACCGAAGTCGCGCGGCGGCTGGGGATCGGGCGGTCGACGCTGTATCGCAAGCTGGGTGAGCTCGGGATCGATACCGCGGCCTGAATCAAGGCCGTAGGCGGGGGCGAATGTTCACACATGTTCGCGGTGATGACGACGTTTTCGAATTATTGATTATTTGAAAATCGAAAAACCGCGTTCAACAATACGATGATGCCGTTTAGCTGGGCGCGATCGGTGCGACTCGGCTTGACTCGTGTGTTTCACAAACGGAGTGCTGTAGGACAGTTAATTCGACGTCAGACCCTTGGGGTGAGGGCCTGATCCCGCATGCCGCGCCACACCCTGAGCGCCTGCACGGTCTCGGGGACGTCGTGGACGCGCAGGAGCTGGGCGCCTTGTTCGGCGGCTTTCAGCGCGAAGGCGAGGCTTCCGCCGAGGCGTTCGGCGGGCGGGGCTTCGTTGGAAAGGGCGCCGATGGTTCGCTTGCGACTGGCGCCGAGCACGATCCCGCAGCCCAGGCCGTGGAGCAAGGCGAGGCCGTTCATCAGTTCAAGGTTGTGCGCGACCGACTTGCCGAAGCCGAAACCGGGGTCAACGAGGATGTTGGCGCGCGCTATTCCGGCTTCGAGCGCGCAATCGATGCGATCCTCAAGCCATTCATATATCTCGACCAGCACGTCGTGATAGCGCGGGGCGTCTTGCATCGAGGTCGGGTCGCCCTGGTGGTGCATCAGGACGACGGGCACGCCGGCTGCCGCGACGACGCCGGGCATACGGTCGTCATAGGTCAGCCCCGAGACATCGTTGATCATCCGCGCTCCGGCGGCGAGTGCGGCTTCGGCGACGGCGGCCTTGCGGGTGTCGATCGAGACCGCGGCGCCGCCCGAGGCGAGCTGGCGGACGACGGGGTCGACGCGCTTGATCTCGTCGCCTTCCCAGACGGTCTTGGCGCCGGGACGGGTCGATTCGCCGCCGACATCGAGGATGGCCGCGCCGTGGATGGCCATTGCCGAGCCGGCGTCGGCGGCATCGGCGGGCGCAGCGAACTGGCCGCCGTCGGAGAAGCTGTCGGGGGTGATGTTGACGATCCCCATGACCTGCGGCTGGTCGAGGCGGACGGTGCGATCGCCAAGCTGGAGCGGGGCGCGGGCGGTGGTCAGTCGGGCCCAGGTCGCGGCCATTTCATCGTCGAAGCGGGCCTCGATCCCCTCGACGGGGACAAGCTCGCTCGACAGGCGGCGACCATATTCGACGGTGAGCAATTCGGCCGAGGCGAACCAGGCGAGCCCGCCAGCGAGCCGGGCGAGCTTGCCGTCATGGCCGAACGGGGAGTCAACGAAGCCGGTCGGGCGGATGAGGGTGCGGGTGGTCATCGGTTAAGAGGCTTTCATTGCGAATGAGGCGAAGCAACCCGGTATCCGCTGGGTTGCTTCGCTGCGCTCGCAATGACGGTGAGGAGCATGGCCTCAATTCGTCGTTGCGAGGAGCGGAGCGACGAAGCAATCCATCATTGAAGAACTGGGTTGCTTCGCTGCGCTCGCAATGACGATGGGCATGGGGGTCAGCCCAGCTTGCTCATGGCTCCGGCGGTGTCGACCATGCGGTTCGAGAAGCCCCATTCATTGTCGTACCAGCTGAGCACGCGGACCAACTTGCCTTCGAGCACGGCGGTTTCGAGGCTGTCGATGGTCGAGCTGGCGGCGTCGTGGTTAAGATCGATTGAGACGAGCGGCTCGTCGGTGTAGGCGAGGATGCCCTTCAAAGGCCCGCTTTGGCTCGCCGCCTTGAGGATCTTATTGACCTCCGCGACGCTGGTGTCGCGGCCTGGCGTGAAGGTGAAATCGACCACGCTGACGTTGGGCGTCGGCACGCGGATCGACGAGCCGTCGAGCTTGCCCTTGAGTTCCGGGAGCACCTCGCCGACCGTTCGGGCGGCACCAGTCGTGGTCGGGATCATCGACATGGCGGCGGCGCGGGCGCGGCGCATGTCGGGGTGGATCTGGTCAAGGATTTTCTGGTCGTTGGTGTAGCTGTGGATGGTCGTCATCAGCCCGCGCTCGATGCCGATGGCGTCGTTGAGCACCTTGGCCAGCGGGGCGAGGCAATTGGTGGTGCACGAGGCGTTGGAGACGATCTTGTGTTCGGCCGACAATTTGTCCTGGTTGACGCCGAACACGACCGTCAGGTCGACATTCTTGCCGGGCGCCGAAATGAGGACGCGCTTGGCGCCCGCGTCGAGATGCTTCTGCCCGCCCGCGCGATCGGCGAAGAAGCCGGTGCATTCCAGGGCGATGTCGATGCCGTTGGCGGCGTGGGGCAGGTTGGCGGGGTCACGCTCGGCGGTAACATGGATGCGCTTGCCGTTGACGATGATGTCGTTGCCGTCGGCCTCGACCGTGCCCGCGAACGGCCCGTGGACGCTGTCCCGCTTGAACAGCATGGCGTTGGATTTCGCGTCGGCGAGATCGTTGATCGCGACCAGTTCAAGGTCATGGTCGGTGCGTTCGAGGATGGCGCGGGCGACGAGGCGGCCGATGCGTCCGAAGCCGTTGATGGCAACCTTGGTCATAGCATATCCCTTTGGCTGAGGAGCGCGGTGACGCGCTCGGTAATCTTGGGGGCGGTGAGCCCAAATTCTTCGTAGAGATCGGGCGCCGGAGCCGAAGCGCCGAAGCGGTCGATGCCGATGCGCAGGCCGTGAAGGCCGGTGTAGCGTTCCCAGCCGATGGTCGTCCCCGCCTCGATCGAGACGCGGAGGATCTGCCGGTTCGAGACGTCGGGCAGGATATCGTCGCGATATTCGTCGGACTGAAGGTCGAAACGGTCGGTCGAGGGCATTGAGACGAGATCGGTGCCGATGCCGCGCGCTTCAAGGGCGTCGGCGACGTCCCGCGCGATTTCGACTTCGGAGCCGGTGGCCAGCAGGATGACCTTGCGCGAGGCAGTCGCGGCGCGGAGGCGGTAGGCACCCTTGGCCGAGAGGTTTTCCGCTTCCTCGACGAGGCGCATCGGTTCGAGATTCTGGCGCGAGAGGGCGAGCAACGAGGGGCCTTCGTCGGCGAGCGCGGCGGCCCAGCATTCGGCGGTCTCGACCGCGTCGCACGGACGATAGACGGCGAGGCCGGGGATGACTCGCAGGCTTTGCAGATGCTCGATCGGCTGGTGGGTCGGGCCATCCTCGCCAAGCCCGATCGAATCATGGGTCATGACGTAGATCACGCGGGCTTTCTGAAGCGCGGAAAGGCGGATCGCGGGGCGGCAATAGTCGCTGAACACGAGGAAGGTGCCGCCATAGGGGACGATGCCGCCGTGGAGCGCCATGCCGTTCATCGCCGCGGCCATGCCGAATTCGCGGATGCCGTAATAGACGTAGCGGCCGCCATAGTTGCTGGCGTCGAGCGGGACCTGCGACTTGGTCTTGGTGTTGTTCGAGCCGGTGAGGTCGGCCGACCCGCCGATGGTCGCGGGGATGGCAGTGTTGATCGCTTCCAGCGCCATTTCGGACGCCTTGCGGGTGGCGACCTTGGGGGGCTTGGCGAGCAGGCCGGCGATATAAGGTTTCAGCCAGCTGTCGTCGCAGTGGCCGGCGAGGCGGGCTTCGAAATCGGCGCGCTTGTCGCTGGCGGCGAGGCGCTTTTGCCACGCGGCGTGGTCGGTCGCGCCGCGTGCGCCGGCTTTGCGCCACGCGGCGAGAATGTCGTCGGGGATGGTGAATTCGGTCGGGGCGAGGCCGAGTTCCTTGCGGGCGAGCGCGACTTCGTCCTTGCCCAGCGCCGCGCCGTGGCTGCCGGATGTGCCTTGCTTGTTGGGTGCGCCATAGCCGATGATCGTCTTGCAGCGGATGAGCGTCGGGCGCTCGTCGGCGCTGGCTTTCTCGATCGCCTGCGCGACCTTGCCCGCGTCGAGCCCGTCGCATTCGATCGTCTGCCAGCAGCAGGCGGCGAATCGCGCCATGACGTCTTCGTTGCGGCTGAGGTCGGTCGAACCGTCGATGGTGATTCGGTTGTCGTCCCACAGCACGATCAGCCGGCCAAGCTTCAAGTGGCCGGCGAGCCCGACGGCCTCATGGTTGATGCCCTCCATCAGGCAGCCGTCACCGGCGATGACGAAGGTGCGGTGGTCGACCAAGTCGTCGCCGTAGACGGCGTTGAGGTGGCGCTCGGCGATCGCCATGCCGACCGCCATGGCGAGGCCCTGCCCGAGCGGGCCGGTGGTCGCCTCGACCCCGGCAAGCTCGAAATTTTCGGGGTGGCCGGCGCAGGGGCTGTGCAGTTTCCGGAAATTGCGGATGTCGTCAATCGTCGGCCGGGCATAGCCGGTGAGATAAAGCGCGGCGTAGATCAGCATCGAGCCGTGGCCCGCCGACAGCACGAAGCGGTCGCGATCGGGCCAGTGGGGATCGGCCGGATCATATTTCAGGTGGCGCGTGAACAGCGCGGTAGCGGCGTCGGCCATGCCCATCGGCATTCCGGGATGCCCCGAATTGGCGGCCTCGACGGCGTCCATCGAGAGGGCCCGGATGGCATTGGCTAGCTGGCGTTGGGTCGGCTGCATGACACCTCGTGTCGGCCGCCCGCCCCTGCCGGCTGGCCGATGAGTTGGTGCCTATTGTCGCTCGGCTGCGGAGCGTCAACCGGGGGGCGCCTTGCCGGTCGGAATTAACCGGCGTAGTCGCTGCTCATGAACCCGTCGCCGCTCTCCCTGGCCCTCGACCGTGCCGAGCGCGCAATCGGCCGTATCGAACAGTCCGCGCGCCATGCGCACATCGCCCGTGGCCGCGAGGTGGAATTGCGTGAGAAGGTGCAAGGGGTGGTCGCCGAGCTCGACGAGATGATTCGCAGCGCGGGGGGCCGCTGATGGCCGAGGTCGAACTCACGATCGCCGGGCGGTCGTATCGCGTGGCGTGCCGGACTGGCGAGGAGGACACGCTGCGCGCCGCTGCCGCGATGGTCGACGGCAAGAGCCGCGAGGCGCTCGCCGGACTGGGGTCGATGACCGAGTCGCGGCAATTGCTGTTCGCGTCGCTGCTGCTGGCGGACCAGTTGCTCGACAAGAAAAAAGAGGCGGGGTTCGTGGCCGAGCCCCAGCCCCCGATTGCGCCTGAGCCCGACCCGGAACTGGCCGCGCGAATCGACCGGCTCGCCGAGCGGCTGGAAGGTTTGGCGGATCTTCTTGAGAAAGACCCGACAAAGGACTAAATAGGGTCTGACGGGAACTGCTAGGTACGAGCTTCGGACATCCCTGAGGCGATTATCTATCCTAGGGGGCTGGCCCTCGCCGGATCCTGGTCCGGTGTATCTGGTCCCCACCTGACGTTTGTGGCGTCAGAGGATTTCCTGCAAACGGCCATTGTGGTCCCGTCACCTCCCCTGTTCGATTCGGCGTCAGCCAAGCAGTCCCTGCGCCGGACGACGCGCGCCGCGCGCCGCGATTATTTTGCCGGTCTGGGAATCGAGGAGCGGGCTGCGCTGCAGTCGCGGCTGGTCGATCATTTGCTGCCCGAACTGCACGGTCGGAAGTGCGTCGCGGCCTATGCCCCGCGCGGAAGCGAAATCGACCCGCAGATGCTGCTTTGGCACGCCGGCAATGCGCTGATCAGTGGCGCCTATCCCGCCTTTGACGACGCGACGTCGCCGATGCGCTTTCGCTCGGGTCAATGCGCCGAGGATTGCCCCGTCGGCGGGGTCCAGCCGCCGCATCAGGCAAAAATCGTCGAGCCCGACCTGGTGCTGGTGCCGTTGCTGGCGGTCGACCGGACGGGTAATCGCCTGGGGCAAGGCGGTGGCCACTACGACCGTGCGCTGGTCGAATTGCGGGCGAAGGGGGCCCGTATCATCGGCGTCGGCTGGGCCATGCAAATGCTCGACACGCTGATCCCCGCCGAGCCATGGGATGTTTGCCTGGATGCCTTTGCATCGCCCGAAGGATTGAGGAATTTTCGATGACCAGAGGTTCGCGGACGATCATCGGAGTGTTCAGCATAATCGGGTTGATCGGGCTGATCGGGCTGGTCGTGGCGGCCTTTGCCAATTGGATCGCGCCATGGCCGATCTGGGCGCAGAGCCTGTTCTACCTGGGCGCCGGACTGGTCTGGCTGTTGCCGCTGAAGCCGCTACTCGTGTGGATGAATAAGACTTGATTCCAATGGCTTGACCGCTAGTAGTTGAAATGGCCGTGTTAGTGGCCTACATCAGCACGATCATGCTTTCGCGACATTTTCACCAGCCCTTGCGGCTTGCGCACGCATATCCGCGCGAGGCTGGGATTGCGCTGGCGGCGCTGATTTTCAGTGCCGCGGCAATGGCGACGGTGGTGACCGCGCCGACCTCAATGGATCAGCGTGCGGCAAGGATGCTGACGCCAGCGTCGGCCGCGCCGCCGATGGTACCCGACATGACGATCCAGACGGTTGCGCCCGACAAGGCGGTCGAGCTCAACAATGAAATCCCGCTCAGCGCCGCCTCAGGCCCCGCTGCGCAGCCGTTCGCGGTAGCTGGCGCGAGCCTGGCATCGCGGACCGCGGCGCTGACCTGCCTGGCGCAGGCGATCTATTATGAGGCGGGCAACGAGAGCGAGGAAGGCCAGCGTGGGGTCGCTCAGGTCATTCTCAACCGGGTCCGCCACCCGGCCTTCCCGGCGAGTGTGTGCGGGGTGGTCTATCAGGGATCGACCCGCCCGACCGGATGCCAGTTCACCTTTACCTGCGACGGGTCGCTCGATCGCCGTCCCGACCTTGCTGGATGGAACCGCGCGCGCCGCGTGGCCGGTGATGCGCTGCACGGAACGGTTGCGGGCGGTGTGGGCTATGCGACCCATTATCACGCCAATTATGTCCTGCCGACCTGGGCGCACACGCTGGCCAAAAGCGACGTGATCGGCGCGCACCTATTCTATCGCTGGGCGGGCAATTGGGGCCAGCCGGCGGCGTTCGTGCAGCGCTATGCCGGGCGCGAGGCCAGTGCCGATGCCCTTCGTTCGCAGGCGCTGGCGTCGCATGCTGCCTATATTGCCGCCGGGATGCCGACGGCGGGGCATCCGGTCGCTCCTGCGGCGATGACCGCGCGCGATGCGGTCGAGCAGGCGGTCGCGTCGGGCTTGCCAGTGACGCAGAAGGCCGACGGGCTGGTCAATCTGCACTTCGGCCTGAAGGCGCGCGCTGCAGTCGAAACGGCGATCGCAAAGCCGCGCCCTTCCGAGACTAAAGGCGTGACCGATGCGGGCGCTCCGGCGGCCGACGAAAAGCCGCTCGGAAGCTAAAGTCGCGACGCCGCGCGCGCCTGCTCAGCCGCGCGCGCCTGCTCAACAGATATTCATGTGAAACCATCCCGCGAGGATGGCGCGAGTGACGGGGCTCGAACCCGCGACCTCCGGCGTGACAGGCCGGCGCTCTAACCAACTGAGCTACACCCGCGAACTGACCTCGATCGGCTCCGGTGGGCGGGCAACTAGGGTAGGCCCCCTGCCCTGTCAACAACGGCAAGCGCGGATTGCGCCGCATTTCCCACGTTAATTGTCGCTCGCCTCGTCATCGTCACCGACGTGCGTGAGCACCCCGTCTTCGAACAGGAAGCCGGCGATATCGGGGGTGCCGGCGGCGGAGAAAATCGTCTTGATGATGATCAGCAGCGGGACCGCCAGCAAGGCACCGGTCGTGCCCCACACCCATGCCCAGAAACTGAGCGAGACGAGGATCAGGAGCGGGTTGATCTCAAGCTTGCGGCCGACCAGCGAGGGGGTGAGGACGTTCGCTTCGATGAGGTGCATGCCGAGAAAGATTGCCGGGGGCAGCATCGCCGACCAGACGTCGGGAAACTGCATTAGCCCGCCAAAACTGAGCAGCAGGACGCAGGCGATCGGGCCGAGATAGGGGATGTAGTTGAGCACCGCGACGATGCCGCCCCACATCATCGGCGAATCCATCCCCAGGAAGAATAATATGGTCGCGGTGATGATACCCATGCCGATGTTGATCAGCGTGATCGTGCCGAGGTAGGTCGAGGTTGCCTCGACCACCTGCTGGATGACGCGGGCGGTGGTCAGCGCCCCTTCGAAGCTGCCGCGGCTGACGATCGTGCGCTTGCGCATCGCGGTCCAGCCGGCGAGGAAGAAGAAGATCACCAACAGCGCGAAGAAGGTCTGGATCAACAGGTGCGGCGCCTGGGTGGTGATGGTGTCGATCCAGCTGTTGGTGGTTTCCAGCCGAACGGTACGGACCGACTTGGCCGGCGCCGTGGCGATTTGAGCGGTGGTGCTGTCGATCCACCGCTGGAGTGACTTGTAGAGACTGACCAGCGGGTCAAGCGTGTGGCGGACCTGGCCGATGCGTTGCGGAATGCGCTGGACCCAGTCCATCGCGGGAAGGACAATCGAGGCGAGCGCGAAGATGCTGACGCCGAGGAATAATGTGACGCACAGGGTGGCGGCGAGCGTCGACGGCACGCCGCGCCGCTCGAACCATTCGAGCAAGGGCACCAGGGCGATGGCGATGACCATGGCGGCCGTGACGGGCAGGAAGAATTCAGCCCCGCCCTTGAGCGCGAAGGGAATCGCCAGGATCAGGCCAATCCCCGCGATGAGGGTCAGCGAGGCGAGCAAGCGGACCCGCTTCAGCCCGACATGTTCGAGATCCTGTTCATGCCCGGCAAGCTGGGCGGCCGTGGGATGAGCCCGGGGCGGAAGGGGTTCGGAAGTGGGGGGCAAGACGTCCATCGGTCGATCATAGGCAGCAGCAGCGCGCGGGGCCAGCCTGTCGCAGCGATCCGTCGTCAGTGCGGCTGATTAATTGGCGGGACGGCGGCCGGCCAAGTTTTAAGTTGTTGAAATTTTTGCTGCGCAACGCTCACCATCGCGCATGCACGTACGAGCGACACCAGACGAGGAGCGATCGGTTTCGGCCAGCAGGACACCTGCTTTCGATGGCCATGCGTCGCGGCGGATCGCCCTTCTGGCATCGATCATCGCTGCCCATATCCTGATCATCGCGTGGCTGATGACTCATGCGGCGCCGGAGAAGGCGCAAGCGGCGGGCCGGGAAACGATCATCTCGATTTCATTGTCGCCGGGCGATCGTGCATCCGCACAGCCGAAAAAGCCCGTCCAGCGTCCGAAGGTGGCGGTTCTCAAGCCGGTGCCTCCTCCCCTGATCGCAATGCCAAGCATTTCGCCGGCGGCCGCTGATACAGCGGACGCGGGTGATGCGGGGGTCGCCGGCGGTGGGCGCGTTTGTCAGCTGTCGGTCGATGCCGCAGCGGCAATTCAACAAGACCCGATGGCAATGGCCGAACTTGCCGCCCTGCCGCCGGGTGTGCGCTCGGGCGCGGATGCAGTGATGCTGTGGAACGGAAAGTGGTTCGACCAGCAGATCCCTGTCCCGGCACCGACCGCGACCGGTGCGGTTTCGATAAACAGTAGCCTGCGTCTCGCAATCGAGAAGATGGTGATTGCCGCCCCCACAGAATGCCGCGACGAAGCCATGGTCGGGCCGGTGTTCGTTCCGATCCCCGAGGGCGATCGGACAACGTTGCTGGCCATCGGTTCTGGCGCGTGGCGGTGGTCGGACTTGCTTGCTCTCTCCGCACTCTGCCCAGGCGGCGATCCCTCGCTCTGTCCGGCTGCGCTTAAATCTCCGTAAGCACACAATTATATTAACATTGGCCGGAATGTTTCCGCGCCAATTGAACCCTTTTTTTTGTCCAGCCGTATTTGCGTGGAGAACAAGTGCGCCAAGGGAGGCTCAGCAATGACGAGTAGCTTTAGGATTAAGTCCGCTGTGGGATTGGCGGCCATGATGATGGCCAGCACCGCAATTGCATCGAGCCACCGCGAGGCGCCGGGTATCACCAAGATGCCCAAGGTCGATAATACCGACGTCTATGCGTTCCAGAGCTACGAGACAGGTCGCGCCGGTTACACGACGCTGATCGCCAACTTCCAGCCAGGCGAGAATCCCGGCGACGGTCCCAACTATTACACGATGGACCCCGACGCGATCTACGAGATCCACGTCGACAATGCTGGTGATGCGAAAGAGCATCTGACGTTTCAGTTCAAATTTACCAATTCGCTGAAGAACGACACCGGCAAGACGGTAACCGTCGGCGGCAAGGTGCTGCCGATTGCGCTTCGCCATATCGGGCCGATTTCGGCTCCGCTCGACGCAAACCTGGGCGAGGACGAGCAATATACGCTGACCCTGGTGACCGGTGATCGCCGCACGGGAACGAAGGCCGCAGTGACCAACGCCAGTGGCGGCGGGTCGACCTTCGTCAAGCCGTTCGACAATGCCGGCAACAAGTCGGTCCCCAACTATCCGGCCTACGCCAACCAGTTCATTTATAATGTGGCCATCCCGGGCTGTTCGGGACAAGGGCGGGTATTCGCCGGCCAGCGCCAGGAAGCGTTTGCGGTCAACCTTGGCCCGGTTATGGATCTGGTGAATTTCGTGCCGATCGAGGGCAGCATCGTCCAGAGCGACGCCAACCAGGAGCTGATCGGCAAGAAGAACGTCACGACGCTGGCGATCGAAGTACCGACGACCTGCCTGGTCGGAACATCGACGGCGGCCAACGGGGTGATCGGCGTGTGGTCGACCGCCAGCCTGCCGCAGGCCAAGCTGCACAAGCCCAACCCGACCTACAAGAACCCGACTCTGTCGGGTGGCGCCTACACCCAGGTGTCGCGTCTTGGCATGCCGCTGGTCAACGAGGTGGTCATCGGCCTGCCGCAGAAGGATTTGTTCAACGCCGCCAAGCCGACGCAAGACGGTGCATTGGCGGATTATGTGACCAATCCGACCTTCCCGGCGATTCTGGAAGTCCTGTTCGGCAGTGCCGGGATCAAGGCGCCGACCAACTTCCCGCGTAACGATCTGGTCGCGACCTTCCTGACGGGTATCAAGACGCTCAACCAGTTGCCTGCGGTAACTGCGTCCGAAATGATCCGCCTCAATACGAAGGTCACGCCCACCCCTGCTGCTTCCCAGAATTCACTGGGCGTGGCCGGCAATGATCTGGCAGGCTTCCCCAACGGTCGCCGTCCGGGTGATGACGTCGTTGACGTCGTGCTTCGGGTCGCGATGGGTCGGCTTTGCTATCCCGTGCCGATCGCCGGTGTTCCGACCGACCTTGGCCTGTGCAAGCCGGCCGACGCTCCGTCGGGCCAGGTGCCCTTTACGGATGGTGCGCCCAGCAATGCCATGGGTACCTATGTCGGAGCGTCGGGTAATACCGGGGCAAACGCGGGTTATGTGACCCCGTCGACCCCGTATCTCCAGCAGACCTTCCCGTATCTGGCGCCTCCGCTGCGCGGCTCGCCGCGTCCGCAGAACCAGCCGTGAGGGGAGACAAGAGCATGACCAAGAAGCAACTAGTGCAACGCGCACTGATCGGAACTGCACTAGCCCTTCCCCTCGCCGCTTGCGGCGGGGGGGGCGGCAGCAGCGGAGGAGGGGATACGGTAATTACCCCGCCAGTGGTGGTCACGACCGCCCAGGAGGACAAGTTCGGAATCCCGTTCGGGATGGACTTTCGCGCGGCGATGAATTCGGAGCCGGCTCCCGTGATGGATGGTGACATAGTTCCAGTGTCGCTGTCCACCGAGCCGATCGACATCACGCCGTAGCGAGCGGCGGCCCGGCGGAATTGCGCCCGCCGGGCCGCCTTAACGTCCGCGCTTGGCCGAGTAACCGAACGTCAGGCTTGAGAAAGTAGTAAGATAGTCCGCTTTCGGGTGGGCAATCGGCTTGGTCCAGATGACATTGACCAGCCAGTCTCCAACCGGCGGCACTTCGAAACTGGCCCGACCGGCCGCATCCGACCGGATCGTGCGAAGTGGCCGTGCATCGAATTCGAGGCTGGTCAGTTTCACCAATGCGCCGGCCAGGGGACGGCCCTCATACAGGATCTGCACGGGGAGAATATGATCGGCGGCCAAGGCATAGGGACTGCGCAGAGGAACGATCTCGAGCGTCAGCCCAATCGGGCGCGTGGCGAGCGCGTTGTCGCCTCGACTTGCTCGTCCGACTTGGACGAGAGCCTTTGCCCGCCTGCTGTAAAGCTCGCGCCCGTTGGTGCCCATCTTGCCTTCCCGCGTGCGTCCGTCGATTGCCGGGGTCAGGCCCTCGGCCTTGATATAATCGTTGAAGCGGATCGCCGGCAGGTCGCTCGCCGCATTGGTCGAGACGAGGCTGATGATGTGCAGTCCTTCGCGGCGGAAGGTGCGTGTCAGATGCGGGACTTCGCCACCCGGTTTGAACAGCGGGCGGACATCGACCGCCCCGCCGTTCGCAAGGTCGCTGAGCGCCAGCAGGTGGCCGCCATCGGCGCCCCATTGCTGGCGGAAGCTGCCGTGGCCGACTTCGACCACGAACGGCAAAGGCTTGCCGGGCGCGACCTGCCAGCTTTGCGGCTGAAGCCAGAAATCATGCGCCTGGGCCGTGCCGCCGAGCGAGAGGGCCAGCATGAGAGTAGCAAGTCTTCGCATCCACATCGTTCCTTGTTCCGACGAAATTTAGTAATAGCGCGGTTATTCGGCGGTGTCGCATTAATAATGTGGACCAGTTCCGCGAATGCTCATGCAGGAACGGGGTTGCCGGGCGGCTTTGTTGCGGGTGTTGAACATCCGTTGACTGGCCCTGATCATATGCTGGCAATGGCATCGGTTGGATTGTGGGGATATTTTCTTGGCCGTCCGCTGATTTATCTATTGCCGATGGTGTTTCCGATCATGATGGCGGTTGGTGCCGGGGTCGGGATGGCGGGGGTCGCGCTTCCCCCGGTCGAGATTGGCATCGCCCTGTCGGTGTGCGTGCTTGGCGCCTTGATCTTGGGCGCGGTCCGCGCGCCGGTGTGGCTGGCCTGCGCGGTAGTCGGGCTGTTCGCGCTGTTCCACGGCTATGCGCATGGCATCGAATTGCCCTCGGCGGCGGATCCGATCGGGTATAGCCTGGGCTTCGTGTTCGCGACAGGGTCGCTTCATGTGGCCGGAATCGCGATCGGATCGCTGGCGGTGCTGCCGCGCGGGGAGACATTCCTTCGCGGGCTCGGCGGCGTGGTGCTTGGCATCGGACTTTATTTCCTGTGGGCGGCGTGGCCATGAGGGGTGGTTTCCTTCCCCCCGCCATTTTGATCGCCGCGCTCGGGCTAGCGCTGGCGTTCCTGCCCCTGCGCCGGGCGCTGATTGCAGCCGGACTGATGGTCGTCGTCGCCCTGCTTGCATGGTGGTCGGGCCCGCCAGCGCGGTGGATCGAACCGATCTTCGTCGGCTGCTGGCTGAGTGTCATCGCAACCGCTGGACTGGTGCATCGCCCGGCGAAGCTGCCGCCCGCTGTCTTTCTCGTCGCCGCCGCCAATGTCGGACTATGGGCGGGTTTGGTAACGTCGGTGGCGGGAAAAGGCCGCGACCTGGCGATTGCCGTGCCCTGCATCCTGCTGATGTTCGTCGGTCGCCCGATCGTGGTGCGTGGCTGGGGCATCGGGGTCAAGGTGGTAGCGAGTTGGCTCACGGCGGTTGCAATATTGGCGACAATGGTCTCCCTCACGCCGACGCCGGGCTATGTACAGGATCATATGGAATGAGCCGATTGCGCCCAACGTGGTGGATGATGATCGCGAGCGTCGCGATTGCCGTTCCCGCGCATGCCCAGGTCATCGAGATCGGCGACGATGGCGCGGCGAAGACCTACAGCAAGCCGACCCGGTTTCTCGGCGGCGATGGGGATGGTTCGATGTCGGCGACGGTGTCGCTTCGCCCGGTCGAGGTCGACCGCTATGAGCGGGCAGCCAAGGCCGAGGGGCTCGATGTCCACCTGCTGCGCGCGGTCGCGTGGACCGAATCGCGCGGGCGGCAGGGTGCGGTCAGCCCCAAGGGCGCGCTGGGCGTGATGCAGCTGATGCCCGGGACGGCGGCGGAGCTTGGCGTCAACCCGCTCGATCCCGACGCCAATCTACATGGCGGGGCGCGCTATCTGGCGCGGCAATTGTCGCGCTTCCAGAGCGTGCCGCTGGCACTGGCCGCCTATAACGCCGGACCGGGCGCCGTGCTTCGCTGGGGCGGGATCCCGCCTTATGCCGAGACCCAGGCCTATGTGACCCAGATCATGGCGCGCTATCAAGGCACGCCGTTTGCTGCCATCCTGCGCCCGCCCGTGGCGCTTCGGAAATTCGTCGCAAATCCGATCCAGCGCCGGGTCGATCTCATGCTTATCGAGGTGCCATCGCTATGAAGAAATTGCTTCCCGCCACGCTCGTCACGCTGTTCGCCGCGGCGCGCGCCGATGCGCAATATGCCGCCGCCGATCCGGCCGGTTCAGGGCCGATCGTCGGCGCGGTCGACTGGTTGCAAGGCACGCTGCTCGGCAATGTCGCGACGGCGGTGGCGGTGATCGCGGTCGCTGCAGTCGGCTTCATGATGCTGACCGGGCGGATCAACTGGAAATATGGCGCGACCGTGGTGGTCGGACTGTTCATCCTGTTCGGTGCGGCGTCGATTGTCGGCGGCATCCGCTCGGTCGCGGGCTGAATGGCCGATCCATTGTTCCGCGCGCTCGCCCGGCCACAGATGGTGGCGGGGGTGACTTATCCCTTCTTCGTGATGAACGGGATCGTCGCGGCTGAATTGTTTCTGGTGTTCAAGACCCCGCTGGCTTTGCTGCCCGCGCTGGTCATCCACGCGCTGGGCTATGCCGCGCATTTGCGCGACCCGCACGTCATGGCGCTGTGGATGACGCGACTTCGCCGGACGCCGCGCGTCGCCAATTACAAGCTGCGGGGCGCCAATGTTTACTGCCCGTAATCGCGCCGCGAAAAAGGAAGTCTCGGCGGGGGTCCACCTGCCCTATCTGGCGCAGGTCGACGACGACACGCTGCTGACCCGCAACGGCCAGATGATGCAGATCATCAAGCTCGACGGACTGCCGTTCGAAACGATCGGGCGGGCCGATCTCGACAGCCGGCTGGCGGTACGCGACGCGATGTTCCAGTCGATCGGATCGTCGCGCTTCGCGATCGTGCATCATGTCGTTCGCCGGCCGGTCGAACCGCGCTTCGAGGGGCAGTTTGGCGATGCGTTCAGTACGCAGCTCGACGCGGCGTGGCGCGGGCGGCTGGCGACGCGGCGATTGTTCGTCAACGATCTGTACCTGACGCTGGTGGTGCGGCCGTTGCGGGGCCGCGCGGGCTGGGCGGAGAAATTGTTGGGCGTGGCGGGTAGCCGGTCCGACACGGGCGAGCGCGGGGCCGATTTGCGGCTGTTGAGCCAGGCGCGCGAGCAGTTGATGGCGGCACTCGAGCCCTATGGCCCGACCCTGCTGACGGCTTATGATTTGCCCAGCGGGCTGGCGTCGCAACAGCTCGAATTTCTCGCAACGCTGTTCAACGGGACGGCGACGCCAATGCTGTTGCCCACCGGTGACCTGGGTCATGCGGTGCCGCGGCGGACGATCAGCTTTGGCGCCGACACGATCGAACTGGGCACGGTCGATGGCGAGCCGCCCGAATATGCCGCGATCCTGTCGGCCAAGGATTATCCCAGCATCACCTCGGCGGGGATGCTCGACGATATTTATCGCCTGCCGTTCGCGATGCAGGTGACGCAGAGCTTCGCCTTCGTCGATCGCGGGCCGGCGCAGGAGCGAATGGACCTGGCGCTGCGGCGGATGCGATCGGCCGACGATGCGGCGGTGTCGCTGCGATCCGAGCTGAGCGCGGCGAAGGACGATGTCGCGGCGGGGCGCGCCGGGTTCGGCGAGCATCATTTGTCGATCCAGATCAGCACCGACAGCCCCGAAAGCCTCGACCAGGCGGCGGGCGAAGTGCAGGCGGCGCTGGCCGAAACCGGGTTTGCCGTCGTGCGCGAGGAGCTGGGGCTGGAGGCGGCGTTCTGGGCGCAATTCCCCGGCAATTTCGATTATATTGCGCGGCGCGCGCTGGTTTCGACCGCCAATTTCGCGGGCTTCGCGAGTGCACATAATTTCCCGGTCGGGCGCCCCGACGGCAATCACTGGGGCGACGCGGTCACGCTGTTCGAGACCACGGCGGCAGGTCCTTATTTCTTCAACTTCCACCGCGGCGACCTTGGCAATTTCACCGTTATCGGGCCGTCGGGGTCGGGCAAGACGGTGGTGCTCGCCTTCCTGCTGGCCCAGGCGCGGCGGTTCGACCCGCGCATCGTGTTTTTCGACAAGGATCGCGGGGCCGAAATTTTCCTGCGCGCGATCGGCGGCACTTATGAGGCGCTTCGGCCGGGTGAGCCGACGCGGATGAATCCGCTGGCGTTGCCCGATACGCCGGTCAACCGCCGCTTTCTCGCCGAATGGCTCGGGCGGCTGGCGGTTGGCGAGGGCGCGGCGCTGAGCGTCGAGGAAAATGGCTGGATCGTCGAGGCGATCGACACCGCGATGGCCGGACCGCGCGAGCTTCGCCGCCTGCGTCATGTCGCCGAACTGTTTCGCGGTCGCGGGCGGGCTTCGGCGGGCGATCTCGCTGCGCGGCTGGCACCGTGGCATTCGGCGGGCGAATTTGCCTGGCTGTTCGATAATGAGGAGGACCGGCTCGACCTTGCGACCCCGACGCTGGGGTTCGACATGACCGCGATCCTCGACCAGCCGGCACTGCGTGCGCCGACGATGCTCTACCTGTTCCACCGCGTCGAGGAACGGCTTGACGGCAAGCCGACGATCATCGTCGTCGACGAGGGATGGAAGGCGCTCGACGACGAAGTGTTCGTGGCGCGCATCCGCGACTGGGAAAAGACCATCCGCAAGCGCGGCGGGATTGTCGGTTTTGCGACGCAATCGGCGTCGGACGCGCTGCAGAGCCGGATTGCGAGCGCGATCATCGAGCAGGCCGGGACGCAAGTGTTCATGGCGAATTCGAGCGCGCAGGCGTCGGATTATATCGACGGCTTCGGGCTGACCGAGACCGAATATGACATCGTCCGGTCGATGCCGGAGACGGCGCGGGCGTTCCTGGTCAAGCATGGCACCGACAGTGTCGTGGTGCGGCTCAACTTGGGGTCCGAGCCCGATTTGCTGACCGTGCTGTCGGGGCGCGAAAGCACGATCCGTTTGCTCGATCGCCTGCGCGAGGAGGTCGGCGACGATCCCGCGAACTGGCTTCCCCGGCTGGTGGCGGCGGCATGAACCCGGACCTGTGCGCCCCCACCGGTCCGCCCGGGCTTGTCGCCGACCTGCTGTCCAACGTCGACTGCCAGGCGTCGAGCCTGGTCGAGCGCGGCTATAGCGCGCTAACGACGCCGGGCGCGGCCACGGCGGCGGTTTTGACATCGCTGATGGTGATCGCGGTTGCGTTTTACGGCTATCGGCTGCTGCTCGGCAAAGGGCTCGCGCTGAGCGATGTCACGGGGCTTGCGATCCGGCTTGGTGTCGTCCTGCTCCTCGCGGCGTCCTGGTCGTCGTTCCAGGAACTGGCTTATGATGCCTTCGCCCGCGCGCCGTCGCGGATCGCGAGCGAGCTGGTCGTCGCGATCGATGCGCCCGCCCCGCTCGACGGGGTGCAGTCGGCGCTCGACCGGATCGAACAGGGCAATGTCGGCTGGCGGATGCGGGCGGGGATCGCCTCGCCGCTGGTCGGGGGCGCACCGACGGCGGCGATGGCGCTCAACGTCTCCTCGTTCCTGTTGACCCTGTCGACCGTCGGCCTGCTGGTCGTGTCGCGAATCCTGCTGGCGCTGTTGCTTGCGATCACGCCGGTGATGGCGGGGTTCCTGCTGTTCGATGCGACGCGCGGGTTGCTCGAGGGATGGCTGCGCGCCCTGACCGGGGCGGCGCTGGTGCCGCTGTTCGTGCTGATTCTGTGTGCAATCGAATTGGCGATCCTCAGCCCGTTGCTCGACCGGATGCTCGCCGACCAGGCGGGCGGGCGGTTCGAACTCGACATGGTCACCCCGGTTGCGCTGGTGGTGATCGTGTTCAGTATTGCGATCGTCGCTTCGGCTCGCGCCGCGACCACTATCGCCAAAGGTATCCGCCTACCGCGCAAGGGCTATGCCGGCAATTCACCGGCGGCCGAAGCGATGCCGTCCGCGCCCGCGCAGGAACGGCTGCTCATGCTGACCGGTCCACAGGCCGTCTCTCCCGTCGCCCGCGCACTCGAAAGCGCGGCGCGGCGCGATGCCGAGGACGGTACGCATCGTACGGTCGCCGCCGCTATGCGCGGATCGCGTGACACGAGCAGCAGCACGACGACCATGATCGCGGGTGCCGCGACCGCTTTGAGCCCGTCCGAAACGGGGTCGCGACCGTATCTACCACCGCCGCGTACCCGTCTTCCGCGCGCGTCTCGCGCCGCAGCCCGCAGGGATTTATGACCGAACACGACAAATATTATGCCGCGGCGCAAGGCTGGGCCGACGAGCGCGTCGAGGCCGAGCGCAAGGCGCGCAAGCTGGCGTGGACCGTAGCCGCAGTGGCCGGGGGAATCGCGCTGATCCTGGCGCTGACGCTGATGCTTCTTGTGCCGCTCAAGACGGTGCAGCCCTATGTCCTGACGGTCGACAAGCAGACCGGCGCAGTCGAGGTGGCGACCACCGTCGCCAACGGTCGGCTGACGCAGAACGAAGCCGTCATCCAGGCGCAGCTCGCCAATTATGTGCGGGTGCGCGAGACCTTCGATGCCAGCGATCTCGCCGCCAATTATCGCCGCGTGCAGCTGCTGTCGGGCGCCGATGTCCGCAGCGCCTACATCACCGCGATGGCCGCCACCAACCCGGCAAGCCCGCTGCGCGCGCTGTCGCCCGGGGACACGGTGGCGGTGCGGATCAAGAGCGTGTCGCTGACCGGCAGCGGCAGTGCGCTGGTCCGCTACGACCTTGACCGGACGGGCGCGGGCGGGCGCGGGGTCAGCTCGGCGCCCTATGTCAGCGCGATCAGCTTCGGCTTTTCCGACAAGCCGCTGCGCGCCGCCGACCGGTTCGAGAACCCGCTCGGGTTCGAAGTCACGCGCTATCGCCGCGATGCCGAAGGGATGATCCAGTGAAGCGCCCTCTCCTGCTCGCATTGGCGCTGTTCGCGCTGACCGCCGAAGTCTCGCCGCGGCCCGGTCCTGAAGATCCGCACATCCAGCGCGCGCTGTATGATCCCGAACAGGTCGTCGCGCTGCGCGGTGCACTCGGCTGGCAGATCATGATCGAGTTCGGCGGCGACGAACGGATCGAGAATGTGTCAATCGGCGACAGCCTGGCGTGGCAGGTGACGCCCAACAAGCGCGCCAAGATGTTGTTCCTCAAGCCGCTGCTGAAGCACGGCAGCACCAACATGACCGTGGTCACGAGCGTCCGCCGCTATGCCTTCGCGCTGTCGACCGGACCACGCGAGCGCCGCACCCCGTGGGTGCTCCACTTCGACTATCCGCCCCCGGTGGTCGAGATTTTGCCCGAGCCGCCGCCGCGCCCGCCAGTGAAGTTGAACTTTGGCTATGTCCGTCAGGGCGACGGATCGGTCATGCCGACGCGGGTGTGGGACGATGGCCGCCAGACCTATTTCGAATTTGCCGAGCAGACCCCGATCCCGGCAATCTTCGCCTGGGGGCCGGGCAAGAATGACGAATCGCTTGTCAACGTCGCCACCCGCGGCCGGATCCAGATCGTCCAGCAGATGGGCCAGCGCTTCATCCTGCGGTCGGGCACCCACTTCGCAACCGTCACGAGGACACCCTAGCGATGAGCGAGCTTCCCCCCGTCAACATCCCTCATGTCGCGCGCGCCGCCAAGCGCACCCGGATCGCGCCGTTCGCGTTGGGGCTTGGCGTCGTTGGAACAGCGGTGTTTGCGAGCCTCGCGAGCCATCGTTCCGCGCGTGAGGATCAGGCTTCCGCCCTGCCCCCGCTGAAGGCCACGACGATCACGGCGCCGGCGCCGCCGCCGCCTGCAATGGTCGCTCAAGTGGTGACGCCCGTCGCGATCCCGATCCCGGTCGCGCAGCCCGCGCCGATGGTCGTCGCCGCGCCGTATCAGCCGCAACGGCTATATGCGCCCGGCCCCGTGGCTCGACCGCCGCGTTCCGACGGTGGTGCTGCCGAACGGGCGCGAGCACGGATTGCGGCGCCCGCGCTGATCGTCGATCTTGCACCCTTGCGGCCGAGTGGCGAGACCGCGCGTGGCCAGTCGGCGTCGTATGACAGCCCCCTCCCCGCCGCCGCCCTGTTTCGCAACGCGTCGATGCAGGACCCGACCGCCGCGTCGATCGCCGCCGCCGGACCCGCCCCGGCCCCGGAAGTGCTCGTGCCGATCGTCCCCGCCGATCCCGGCGCGCGCGACCTCAATGGCAACGAACGCTTCGCGAATCGCGCGGGCAACAAGGACACCGAAGTGGCCCGCGCGCAGCGTCTGCCCAACCAGGACATGCTGGTCGCGCAGGGCACGATCATCGGCGCGGTGATGGAAACCGCGCTCGACAGCGACCTGCCCGGGTTCGCCCGCGCGATTGTTACCCGCGACGTGCTGTCGTTCGACGGCAGCCAGGTACTGATCCCGGCCGGAAGCCATGTCATCGGTGAATATAATTCGGGCGTGGCACAGGGCGCGAGCCGGATCTTCATCATCTGGAACCGGCTGATCCGTCCCGACGGCGTGTCGGTCGCGCTGGCCTCGCCTGCGGTCGACGACCTCGGGCGCGGCGGGCTTGGCGGCAAGGTCAATCGCCACTTTCTCCAGCGCTATGGCGGGGCGATTTTGCTGTCGGTGCTGACCGGCGGGATCGGGGCGTTCACCCAGTCGCTGTCACGCGGATCGACCGTCATCGTCAGCAGCACTAACGAGGCGACCTCGCTCGCCGGGCAAGCCTCGAAGGGCAATGACATCCCGCCGACGATCAAGACCAGGCAAGGCGCGCTGGTTCGCATCTTCGTTGCGCGCGATCTTGACTTCTCGCCTGTCGGCCCGACCATTTGACCGGGTCATGAGCAGCCAGCCGCTTCTGTTTCTCGACGCTTTCCTGGCGCCGCTGGCGTCGTCGCTGGCGCGGGACGACGTCACCGATGTTTATATCAACCGTCCCGGCGAACTGTGGCTCGAAACCCCGCACGGGATCGAGCGGCATGAGGATCCGCGGCTCGACGACGACGCGTTGTGGCGGCTCTCTCGCCAGATCGCGGCCGCAACCGACCAGGGCATCAGCCGCGAACATCCGCTGTTAGCGGCGACCTTGCCGAGCGGAGCGCGGGTGCAGGTCTGTGCGCCACCCGCGACGCGGGGCCATGTCTGCGTGGCGGTGCGCAAGCATGTTGTGCCCGACCTCAGCCTTGACGATTATCTTGCCGCCGGCGCGTTCGACCGCGTGGGCGAGGCCGCGCTGTCGCAGGCCGCCACCGATGCGGACTTGCGTGCGCAGCTGGCGTCAGGGGACGTGCGCGGCTTTCTTGCTGCGGCGGTCAAGGCGCGCAAGTCGATCCTGATTTCGGGCGGCACCGCGACGGGCAAGACGACCCTGCTCAATGCGCTGCTCAAGGAGGCTCCGGCCGAGGAGCGGATCGTGCTGATCGAGGACACGCCCGAGATTCAGCTGACCCATGCCAATGCCGTCGGACTGGTCGCGGTGCGCGGGCGGCTGGGCGAAGCGTCGGTCAGTGCCGCCGACCTGCTCGAGGCGGCGCTTCGGCTACGCCCCGACCGGATCATCATGGGCGAGATCCGTGGGGTCGAGGCGCTAAGCTTCCTGCGCGCGGTCAACACCGGGCATCCAGGATCGATTACGACCATCCACGCTAGCTCACCCGACGGCGCGATCGAGCAACTGGCACTGATCGCGGCGCAGGCCGGAACCGACCTCGGCCGCGAGGAGCTCAAGGCCTATATGCGATCGGTGCTCGACATCGTCATCCAGCTTGGCCGGTCCGACGGCAAAAGACTGGTCAGCGCGATCGACTTCCTCGAAAAGGAATAACAAGCGGGCTAAGGCGTCGCCGGAGTCACCGAACGCAGCGCCATGCGGAAACGGAGCGTGCTGTTGGCGGGGATCGGTCCCGCCGCGCGCGCGCCATAGCCAAGTGCCGGCGGAATCCACACCACCCACTCGTCACCCGGGCGCATCAGCTTTAGAGCTTCGGTGAATCCGGGCACAAACTGGCCGACCTCGCCGCTGAGTGGTTGCCCACGCGCGAAACTGCTGTCGAATACCGTTCCGTCGAGCAGCTTGCCTTCATAGTCGAAGGTGGCGGTGTCGCCCGCAACCGGCATCCGTCCGGTCTTGGGCCCCCGTTTCACGACATGATAGGCAAGTCCGCTCGACGTCGTGACGTGGCGTACCGAAGCGAGCGCGAGCGGTGTCCGATCGATATTCGGTCCGGCCGGCGTGGCCATACATCCGCCGAGCGACAAGGCAATCAGGCCGCCGGTGGCGATCAAGTGGTTCCGCATCTGCTAGCCGCGCTCACCCGATGACGGCGGCGGAGGCGGGGGCGGCGGCGGCGGCGGCGGCATCGGGCACATCGCGCTGCTGTCGATCACCGTTCCGTCCGCACAGGTTTGCGTCGTGGGTGGCGGCGGCGGCGGCGGGGGTGGCGGGGCAGGTGCCTCGACGATCGGCGGCGGAGCGGCGGCGGCACCGCCGAAGTTGAAGATCAGGCTTGCCAACAGGCTGTGCGAGCGGAACTTGCCGGTTTCCGTGAAGGTCGAGGTCGAGGTTGCCCCAGTGACGGGATCGCTGAAGAAAGCGCCATTGGCAAAATGCAGGCGTCCAGTCTGGAAATATCGGTACTTCAGCCCGAGATCGACGTTGGGGCTGATCGCGGTCGAGGCGCCGGCAATGAACTGATAGGCCCAGGCGTTATCGCGCTGGCCGAACGTCTTCACTCGCGCGCGGCCCGCGCCGCCACCGCCGTAGATCCGGAAGCCAGGGGCAATGTCAAAGTCGACCAGCCCGTTGAGCATCGCCGACATCACGCGGGTCTGGTTCGCAAAGCCGAAGCTGTTGGAAGTGACGCCGCTGATCGGCGCAGTGTTGATCGCGGTAAGCAGGGTGGGGCTGGCGGTTAAATTCTTCGCTCGCGTGCGCTTGTAGCCGACCTCGCCCTCCAGCCGGAAGAAGCCCAGGTCGTAACCGACGATCGCATCGATATCGACGCCGCGCTTATAGTCGGTTGCAAAGCCGCTGCCGTAATTGACGTTGCTGGTTGTGACGGTCTGGCCGAGCAATCCCTGACCGGTGGGGACCGATTGCACCCGCACCGAGTTCACGCTGTATCGGGTGACCCGCGGGAACAGGACGCCGCCCTCGACCCCGACATAAGGGGCACCGTCGCGGGCAATGGCTGGCGAACCTATCGCAATGGCAACGACGGTAACCGCAAGGACTGGATAACGCATGGTCGATTTCCCCTGATTGGCGTGCCCCGCTTGTACCTTCGCGTGTCCCAAATTCAAAACCGCAAGTGTTTGTCTTTCATGACACTCTGCATGTTTTCTTGGTTGTGAATCGAGATCGTTCGCAGCCCCGGGGCGCTGCGCTCAGACTGCATGGATCATGATGTCGCAGGGCTGCGGGCGCGGGGTCATTCCGGAGAGCGATTGAAGTCCGGTGGGGTCGACCACCTCAAGCCAGTCATAGCCAACCCGGATCAGCCCGTCGGTCTGGAATTTGCTCAGGACCTTGTTCACCTGGACCGTGCTTCGCCCAAGCGACGCGGCCAGCATGCGCTGCCCGATTGGCAGGCTGAAACGGCCGTTGACACATGCGCCGGATTGCACGGATCGCTCGTGCAATTCGATCAGAAGCAGGGCGATGCTGCTGGTCGTCGACCCCATCATCAGTCGGGTCAGATGATCGAGCAGCAGGTGCCGGTAGCGTTGGCCACTGCGGTGGATCATGGCCGATGACTGAGGCGTCGCGGTCGATCCAGCTTCGGCGAGGGGTGACGCGTCAACGGTGCGAACCGAGGTCAGGCAAACCAGGTTGCAATCATGAACGTTGAACAACGCCGGGACGATATAATCTCCCGGCATCAGGAACAGAAAAATGAGGCGCCTTCCGTCGTCGGCACAGCGAAGCCAGCCGGCCCAGCCGCTCGTGATCAGGCGCAGGCCACTGCCCGCTTCGATTCTGCTGTTGGACGGATGATGCCGGGCCGATCGCCAAAGGCCGTGGATCGCTGCCTCTTCGGTCCCCGACAGCGGCCGGTCGAAGCTCGCCCGATCCGTAAGCTGCTGGAGGTTTGCCCGTTCTGCGCGCTGTTTGAGGATGTGCACATCAAGTTCCCAGCACGGATGTAAAGGCGAATATCCATTGACGTCAGAGAACCAACATCAAGGGGGGGACCTTTGTTCCGATTGCGTTCATTGGTTCATAAACCAAAGATACGATGGTGCCCCGTCGCCGGATGCGCTGGTCGATCCGGCACGCTTCCGGCGGACGAGTCGTTCGCTCCCTCTCGCTTCGCGGCAGCCAATGCCCGCCTTCGCTGGGCGAAGTGCGCGACGATCGGCGTTGTATGGTGCCCCCGGTCCGACTCGAACGGACACTCCTTGCAGAACTCGATTTTGAGTCGAGCGCGTCTACCATTCCGCCACGGGGGCACGGCACGATGGCCCCTACCGCAAGGCAGGATCGCCGGGCAAGTCGTTAAACCCGCCCGGCCGAACCGTCAGCGACCGAAGGAAAAGGCCGTCGGGCAAGCGCCATAACGATTTGGGACAATGCTGCCCTTGCGCGTGAGCAGCAGCAACAGTTGGCCGAACATGATTAGCGTAAGACCGGCATAGCCGAGCTGGACGATCTGGCCGAGGAAGCTGCCGAACATGAATACCAGCGGCGAGCAGACCAGCATGATGACCGGAACGATCAGCTCGCGCCCCGTGCGGTTGACGTCGTGCAGGCGACGGATCGCCACCGCGACCTGAGGCAGGAACAGCAGCAGCCCGATCAGCGAGGCGAGCGGGCCGAACAACCGGGCAATCGCCGAGATGAAAAAGACGAAGAAGAAAAAAGTCCAGAACTCAGCGCGCGACGCACGGGTCGAGAAATCGGCGAATTTTTTCAGCGACTGTATGATCTGGTCGACGATATTCATGGAAACGATACTCCCCCGGTGCCGCAACGCTACGCGCCTACTCCTAACAAGAATTTAAGCCGGCCAACAGCGGTTTGCAGCGGGCGAGTGTCCAGCCGATTGGCGTCATGAAATATCCCGCCAAAATCCTTGAACCAAATGATGTTGGTCAATGCTGATTACTTTCTTCCTAATTGCGCGGAGCCTGGCGGCGGTAGCTTAGCGCTTCGGCGATGTGGATCCGGCCGACAGTCTCCACTCCCGCAAGATCGGCGATCGTTCGCGCGACTTTCAGCACGCGGTGATAGCTTCGCGCCGACAGCCGCATCGCCGCGGCCGCGCTCGCCAGCAGGGCACGACCGGGTTCGTCGGGGGTGGCGACCTGCTCGAGCAGCGCGCCGTCGGCCTCGGCATTGGTGCGGACGCCATGATCGGCGTAGCGCGCGGTCTGGATATCGCGCACCCGGGCGACCCGCGCCGCGACTGCCGCGCTTCCTTCGGCGGGGGGCGGCAAGGTAAGGTCGGCGGCGCTGACCCCCTGCACGTCGACGTGAAGGTCGATCCGGTCGAGCATCGGCCCGGACACGCGGGCCTGGTAATCGGCGGCACAACGCGGGGCGCGGCTGCAGGCCAGTGACGGATCGCCGAGATGCCCGCAGCGGCACGGGTTCATCGCCGCGATCAGCTGCACCCGGGCGGGAAAAGTGACGTGAGTGTTGGCGCGGGCGACGGTGACGGTGCCGGTTTCGAGCGGCTGGCGGAGCGAATCGAGCACGGCACGCTGGAATTCGGGCAGTTCGTCGAGAAACAGCACGCCGAGATGGGCCAGGCTGATCTCGCCCGGGCGAACCTTGAGGCCGCCGCCGACCAGCGCTGGCATCGACGCCGAATGATGCGGTGAGCGGAACGGCCGGGTGCGGACCAACCGTCCGCCGTGAAGCTCGCCCGCGACGCTGGCGATCATCGACGCCTCGAGCGCTTCGGACGGGCCGAGCGGAGGCAGGATGCCGGGGAGGCAGGCCGCGAGCAGGGACTTGCCCGCACCGGGGGGCCCGACCATGAGCAGATTATGCGCCCCCGATGCGGCGATTTCGAGCGCGCGCTTGGCGGTTTCCTGGCCTTTGACCTGCGCCAGGTCTGGGCCGCGGACGACCTCCTCGACCTCGCCCGCAACCGGCGGCGGGAGCAATGACGTGCCGCGCAGATGCGCCAGCAGGTCGAGCAGATTATTGGCGGCAAGCACTTCGACATCGCCCGCCCACGCCGCTTCGGAGCCTTGTGCGGCGGGACAGATCAGCCCCTTGCCGGTGGCCGAGGCATGAAGAGCGGCGAGCAGCACGCCCGGCGACGGGGTGATCCGCCCGTCGAGGCCGAGTTCGCCGACGATGACATAATGGCTCAGTGTCTCGGCATCGGCGACCCCGATCGCGGCGAGCAGCGCCAGCGCGATCGGCAAGTCGAAGTGAGATCCTTCCTTGGGCAGGTCGGCGGGGGACAGGTTGGCGACGATCCGCTTGGGCGGGATCGACAGGCCGATCGCCGACAACGCTCCCCTCACCCGCTCGCGGCTTTCGCCGACCGCCTTGTCGGCGAGCCCGACGACGGTGAAGCTGGCCTGCCCCGGGATGAGCTGGACCTGCACTTCGACGCTGCGGGCTTCGAGGCCGAGATAGGCCACGGTGGAGACGATCGCGACCATCAGCGGGGATCCCCCGCCGTCGGCGCGCATCGATCGATGACCAAAAATCCCCCTAGCTCGGCAACCCGAGGCTAGGCCGGGGCGGAGTGGGACGCAAGGCTTGCAGCGGCGCGCCGCTCGCCCCACATCGGGATCATGTGGAATAGCGCAACATGGAAAGCCCTGCTCGACCGGCCATGGTTCGAAATGCTGCTGTTCGTGATTGGCGTCTTGCTGATTATCGTCTCGCCGATCGCTGGGATCATTCCGGGCCCTGGCGGGATTTTCGTGTTCGCGGCCGGGCTCGCGCTGGTGCTCAAGACCAGCATGTGGGCCAAGCGCAATTATGTGCGGTTCAAGCGGTGGAAGCCCAAGCTTGGCTCATGGGCCGACTGGGGGCTTCGCCGGGCCAGCGCCAAACGCCGTGCCGAACTGCGCAAGGCCCAGGAAAGCGACTCGGTTTCGCTATCGGGCGATTGACTTTGGCGGGGGCCGTCAGTAACGGACCTTCAACGGAGGCCACCCCAGCGGTGGCCCTTTTACATTAGAACTTAAGGCATGAGCGATGAAGCGCACTTTCCAGCCGAGCAATCTGGTCCGCAAGCGGCGGCACGGGTTCCGCACTCGCAGCGCGACGGTCGGCGGACGCAAGATCCTGGCCGCTCGCCGCAGCCGCGGTCGCAGGAAGCTCAGCGCCTAGAGCCGCTTATGGCGGTTCGGACTCGGATCGTTACACTGACGAAGCGTTCGGATTTCCTGGCCGCCAATCGCGGCCAGCGCATTGCCATGCCCGGCTTTGTCCTGCAGGTGCGACCACGCGGCGATGACGACAGCGTCGTGCGCGTGGGGTACACGGTTACCAAGAAAATCGGCAACGCCGTCGTCCGTAACCGGATGAAGCGGCGGCTTCGCGCGCTTGCTCGCGATCATATTGCGCGCTGCGGCATCGCTGGCGCCGACCATGTGCTGATCGGCCGCGCCGGCGGAGTGGAACGCGATTTCGCCATGCTGTCGGACGAACTTGCGCGGGCTCTGCGGAAAGCCGCAAAGTGATCGCCAAGGCGCTCATCCTGATCGCCCGCGGCTGGCAACTCGGCCCGTCGCGCGTCCTGCCGCCGTCGTGTCGCTACCAGCCCAGCTGTTCGGCCTATGCGATCACTGCACTTCGCCGCTATGGCGCGGTTCGCGGCGGCTGGCTCGCCCTGAAACGAATTCTCCGCTGCGCCCCTTGGGGCGGCATGGGTCACGACCCGGTACCGTAAGGATCAAGAGTTGAACGATAATCGCAACATGGTCCTCGCGATCTTCCTGAGCGCGCTCGTGCTGCTCGGCTGGACCTTCCTTGGCCCCAAGCTGCTGCCCACCGCCGCCCCGCAGACCCAGCAGGTCCGTGACGGCAAGACCCATGCCCTGCCCCAACCCGATTCGAGCCCTGCCGGTGTCCCCGCCGCCGGTGGCCCGACCGCGCTCAAGGTCCGCGCCGATGTGCTTGGCTCAACTCCGCGAGTGAAGATCGAGACGCCGAGCCTGCTCGGATCGATCAATCTGGTCGGCGCGCGGATCGACGATCTTCGCCTGCTGCGGCAGCGCGAGTCGATTGCGCCCAATTCGGCCCCTGTCCGCCTGCTGTCCCCGGCCGGCGCGCCGGGTGCCTATTTTGCGGGCTTCGGCTGGCTTGGCGACAATGTCGCGGTCCCCGGCCCCGAGACGCTGTGGCAGGCATCGAGTCGCCACCTCGCTCCCGGCCAGCCGGTGACGCTGAGCTGGACCAATCCTGCGGGACTGAAGTTCGAACAGACGTTCAAGGTCGACGATGGCTATTTGTTTTGGGTCGACCAGCGCGTGACCAATGCCGGCGGCGCGCCCGTCCAGGTCCGCTTCTACGGCTTTGCCAACCGCTCGCACCAGTCAGCCGATCCGTCGAGCTGGACCAATCACGTCGGCCCGATCTCGGTCATCGACGGCAAGGCCAATTATTCGACCAAGTGGGAAACCCTCGACAAGGCCGGCGCCGCTGGCGAAACCGGTACTGCGGGAACGGGTTGGGTCGGCTTCACCGAGAAATATTGGCTTACCGCGCTGGCGCCCACCAGCGGCGACATCGTCCCCAGCTTCCGCCGCACGCCGACCGGCGGATATCAGGCGGACTATGCCGGTCCGGGCGTGACCATCGCGCCGGGCCAGACGGTGAGCAGCCAGACCCGCCTGTTCGCCGGCGCCAAGGAAAAGGCCGTCCTCGACCGTTATGAGGATGCCGGCATTACCAAGCTGTCGAAATCGATCGACTGGGGCTGGTTCGAATTCTTCATGCGCCCGATCTTCGGGCTGCTGCGCTGGCTGTTCGCGGTCACCGGCAACTTTGGCGTGGCGATTATCTGCCTGACCTTCATCGTCCGCGCGATCATGTTCCCGATCGCCCAGCGCCAGTTCCAGTCGACCCTTGGCATGCGCCGCGTCCAGCCCAAGCTGAAGGCGCTGCAGGCCCGCTACAAGGACGACAAGCCGCGCCAGCAGCAGGAAGTGATGAAGCTGTACAAGGAGGAGAAGATCAACCCGGCGGCCGGCTGCCTTCCCATCTTCCTCCAGATCCCGGTGTTCTACGCGCTCTACAAGGTGCTGATGGTCGCGGTCGAAATGCGCCACCAACCGTTTGCCGGGTGGATCCACGATCTGTCAGCACCCGACCCGATGACCCCGGTCAATCTGTTCGGGCTGCTGCATTTCACGCCGCCGCATTTGCTCGCGATCGGGATCTTGCCGATCCTCGTCGGGGCGACCCAGTGGATGACGATCAAGATGAACCCGGCGACCGGGGTCGACCCGGCGCAGCAGCAGATCATGGCGCTGATGCCGTGGTTCCTGGTGTTCGTGATGGCGCCGTTCGCGGCGGGGCTTCAGCTTTACTGGGTGACCAACAACCTCCTCACGCTCGCCCAGCAGAGCTGGTTCAACCACAAGCATCCGGTTGATGCCGCGACGGCAGTCGTCGATGCGAAACCCGTGGCCACGAAGCCGGCGAAACCATGAGCGAGAAGCAGCCCGAGGACCTCGCCGAGACTGCGCGCAAGCTGTTCTCGGGCCCGATCGAGTTTCTGAAGTCCGCGCCGGGATTGCAGTTCCTGCCCGACGCGACGGTGCCCGAGATCGCCTTTGCCGGGCGATCGAACGTCGGCAAATCGTCTTTGCTCAATGCGCTGACCAACCGCCACAAGCTGGCGCGGACGTCGAACACCCCCGGGCGGACGCAGGAGTTGAACTTCTTTGACGTCGGCGTGCCAATCCAGCTGCGGCTGGTCGACATGCCCGGCTATGGTTTCGCCGAAGCGCCCAAGGACATGGTCAAAAGGTGGCGTTTCCTGATCAATGATTTCTTGCGCGGGCGCCAGGTTTTGAAGCGTGCGCTGGTGCTGGTCGATGCGCGGCACGGGCTGAAGGATGTTGATCGCGACGTGATGAGCATGCTCGACGCCGCCGCGGTCAGCTATCATGTCGTCCTGACCAAGGGCGACAAGATCAAGGCAAGCGAGCTTTCCGCGACTTTTGAGGCGACCAAGGTCGAGGCCGCCAAGCATCCCGCCGCGCACCCGACGTTGTTTTCGACCTCGAGCGAATATGGCACCGGCATCGCCGAATTGCGCACGGCAATCCTCGAGGCAGCGCGTAGTTGAAAAAGGCGTTGGCATGAAATTGATCATCGGCAATCGCGCCTATTCGAGCTGGTCGCTGCGCGGCTGGCTTGCGCTTCGCCATTCGGGGCTCGAGTTCGAAGAGCTGGTCGTGCCGCTGTACGACGAGGCCTGGGAAAAGCGCCGGGAGGGCGACGAGTTCGGGCCGTCGAAAGGCAAGGTCCCGATCCTGTGGGACGACGACACAGTCGTATGGGATAGTCTGGCGATCATCGAATATTGCGCCGACCGCACCGAGATCACGCGCTACTGGCCCGAAGACCTCGCCGCGCGCGGGATGGCGCGGTCGATGGCGGCCGAGATGCATTCGGGCTTCGGCAACCTCCGCCGCGAGCTACCGATGAACCTGCGCCGCATCGTCGACGATCACCCCTTGAGCGACGATGTCCGCGCCGAAATCGACCGCATCATGGTATTGTGGGCGCAGGCCCGCGCGCGCTTCGGCGGCACTGGCGAATATCTGTTCGGGACATGGGGCGCGGTCGACATGATGTTCGCGCCAGTCGTCACCCGCTTCGTGACCTACAAGGTGCCCGTTCCGCCGTTCGCCGCGGCTTATATGGAGGCGGTTTTCCGCTATCCCGACATGATGGACTGGATCGCCGAGGCACAGGACGAACCGTGGGTGATCGAGGCGCTGGAGCCGACCGCCGCCTAATAGGGCGTACCGTCTTTGCGGACATAGCGGTCATCGGCGGTGAACATCAGGTCGATGTCGGGATAGCTTCCACCTTCGTTCCGTCCCGCGCCGATCGCAACAAACACCGCGTCGGCGTCGCTGCGATTGATCAGATGGTGACCGTTGCGCACCCCCTTGGCGAAGGTCGCGATATCGCCGGCGCAAAGCATCGTTTCGCCATCATCCTCGATCAGAACGGCCTCGCCCGACAGCATGACCACCAGTTCGTCCTCGCCTTCGTGCCAGTGGCGCTGGCTCGACCAGCCGCCGGGTTTCAGCGTGACCTGGCTCGCGGTCATCTCGGTCAGTCCGCCCGCCGGCGCCAGTCGCCGATACCAGCGCCCGGCGACCGGCTGGTCGTATGGTGCGGGATAGCCGGTGCGACTGACCTGCTCGATTTGTTCAAGATCGACTTTCGGCATCGCCCCCTCCTTGCTACGGCCTGATCATGACCCAACCGATCGATCCCGTCGAGCTTGCAAAGGCGTTGATCGCCGTGCCCAGCGTCACACCCGCCACGGCCAAGGTGTTCGACGTGCTGGCCGAGGCGCTTGGCCCGCTTGGGTTTGAGGTCCACCGCTTTCTGCGCGGCGAGGCACCTGGCGGTCCGGTCGAAAATCTGATCGCGATCCGAGGAGAAGGCGCGCCCCATTTCGGCTTTGCCGGGCACCTCGACGTCGTCCCCCCGGGCGAGGGGTGGAGCGGGGACCCTTTCGTGCCGACAATCGAAAACGGTGTCCTCACCGGGCGCGGCGCCAACGACATGAAGAGCGCAATCGCTGCCTTCGTCGCCGCCATTCCGGCGGTGCAAGGCACGGGCACGCTGTCGTTGCTGATCACCGGCGACGAGGAGGGTCCCGGTGAGCACGGCACGGTCGCGATCATCGACTGGCTGGAGGCGGACGGGCGGATCCCCGATTTCATCCTGATTGGCGAGCCGACGTCGGAGACGCAGCTTGGCGACACGATCAAGATCGGGCGGCGCGGATCGGTCAACATGTGGATCGACGTGCCCGGCACGCAGGGGCATGTCGCTTACCCGCACAAGGCCGCCAATCCGATCCCCGCACTCGGCCGGATCATCGCCGCACTAACCGCGATTCACCTCGACGATGGCAATGACGCCTTCCCGCCGTCGAACCTGGAGTTCACCGATGTCGCGACCGAGCCCGGCGCGCCCAACGTCATCCCCGGGGGCGCCAGCGCGCGGCTGAATATACGGTACAACAATCTTCAGCGCGGGCCTGACCTGGTCACGATGGTCGAGGAGGTTGTGACGCGCGAAGCCGCGGGCGCGACCGTGCATGCGCTCATCTCGGGTGAGGCGTTCCTGACCCCGCCGGGCCTGCTCTACGACCTGGTGGTGTCGGCAATCCGCGAGGAGATGGGAATCGAGCCTGCCCTTTCGACTGGCGGCGGGACGTCGGACGGACGCTTCCTGATCAAGCTGTGCCCGGTGGTCGATTTCGGCCTGCCCAACGCGACGATGCACAAGCTGGATGAGTGCGCGGCAGTGGAGGATATTCGCGCGCTGTCACGGATATACGGGCGGGTAATTTCGAAGGCGTTTTCGTAAAGAGTGCAACAGCTACGCCCGCTGCCTTACCCCGCCATTTTCGGCGTTCAGCACCCACTCGCGATATTCTTCTTCGAACATCGGGTGAGCGAATACGAAGCCCTGAACCGTCTGGACCCCCATCGCGCGCAATATGTCGGCCTGCGCCACGGTCTCGACCGCTTCGGCGACAATTTCGCAACCCACGCCGTGGATCAGCTGAACCACCGCCTGGACGACGACCCGCGCTTTCTCGCTCGTCTCGATATCGGCGATCAGCGACGGGTCGAGCTTGACCCGGTCGAGCGGCATTGCACGCAGCCGTGCCAGGTTCGAATAGCCTGTCCCGAAATCGTCGATCGCGATCTTGGCGCCATCGGCGCGAAGCGCGGCGATTTCGGTCAATACGGTCTCGCTGACTTCCATTGCCGCCGACTCGGTGAATTCCAGTTCGACCAGCGACAAGGGCACCTGCTGGTCGATGAATGCCTGGCGCATCCGGCTGAAGAAATCACTGCGGTCCAATTGGCGTGGGGACACGTTGAACGCCACCCGGTGGACATTGCCCTCGCGATGCCATGCGCCAAGGATCGAGGCGACTTCGGCAATCACCCACTCGCCAATCTCGGAAATGATCCCGGTCTGTTCGGCGACTGGTATGAAACTGTTGGGCTGGCGCATCCCATCACGCGGGTGGCGCCAGCGGAGGAGTGCTTCGGCCCCGGTGACCTCCCCGGTGCGCAGGCTCAGCTGAGGCTGCAACGCCAGGAGGAATTCGCCGCGATGGACGGCTTCGGTCAGCGCCTGCTCGGTCTCGACCTTCACCTGATGTTCGCGCTGCAATTCATCGGAGAACAGGCAATGCTGCCCGCCGCCGCGCGACTTGGCGCGATACATGGCGATGTCGGCGGCACGCATCAGCGATTCGATGCTGGTACCATGGTCAGGGCTCATCGCGATGCCGATCGATGCGCCAATGTCGACGCTATGCCCGTGAAGCTCGAACGGCTCGCCGATCGCGACGGCAATCCGCCGCGCGACGCGCTCGATTTCGTCCGACGAGGCGATCGACGGGAAGAACAGGGTGAATTCGTCCCCGGCCAGCCGCGCGACCAAAGGCCGCCTCCCCTCGGCGTCGATCAGTTCAGCGGTCACGACGACGCGCAGGCGATTGGCGACCATGATCAACAACTGGTCGCCCCGGGCATGACCCAGGCTGTCGTTGACGGCCTTGAACCGGTCGAGGTCGACGAACAGCATGGCAGCGGGCAACTGCCCCGAAGGCCCGCGGGCCCGTGCGCCCAATAATTTGTCGGCTTCGGCACGGAAATGGAGGCGATTGGGCAATGAGGTGACCGGGTCATACATGCCCAGCGCATGGGCGTTTTCGATCGACGAGCGCACTTCGGCAAACAGGCTGTCGACCGCGGCAGCGACCGCCGGCATATTGCGCACGACGATGTCGGGCGCGGGGCTGACGAGGTCCCCGGTCTCGACCGCCAGCAATCGTTCGCCAAGAGCGGCAAGCGCCCGCGCGCTCTCGCTGTTGGGGCGTTCGGAGGCGACATAGCTGACCAGCAGGCAGAAGGCGCCGGCGACGATCGAGGCGATGATCTTGGCGTTGAATTCGGTGATGTAGAGGAACACGCCGAGCGAGAAAACGAACGACGCAACGCCAGCCGCGCCCGAGAGGAGCGCGTTGCTGATCGTTTGCGCGGTGCCTTTTTTCATGCGTCCTTGCCCACGGGTCCTTGAGGATCCCGTCCTTCCAGCGACCACAAATAGGTAAAGGGGGTTAAGAAACCGTCAGCGCTGGCGCTTGAGGACAAGATACAGGCTGCCGCCGCCGCCATGGCGCGGATGGGCGCCGCGGACGGCCGCGATATGGCGTGCATGGCGTGAATGGGTGAGCCAGTCGTGGACCGCCGCGCGGATCCGACCGCGCGCAATCGGCGGTTCGCCCGACCGGGCATGACCGGTGATCAGCAACAGCACCCGGTCGCCGCCGGCAATCGCTGCCTCCAGCCCATTGTCGATCGCGCCCCATGCGGTGTCGAGATTATGGCCGTGCAAGTCGAGGATCCGGTCGGGCTCGAGCGAACCCTTCGACAATTTCTTGTCCCAGCTTCCGTCGAGCGTATTCGATAGTCGCGGTGGTGGCGGGGTCTTCACTGTCGGTCGGGGCGGCGGACCCTTAGCGCGCGGAGCCATTGGCGGAGGTGGCGCTTTCACCACTGTCGGTGCAGGAATCGCGGTCAGTCCACGGGAGAGGGACTCGCGCGAGAGGGGCTCACGCGACAGCGGCCTGATGGTCGCCGTCACCCGCTCCCACAGCAAGCGTTCGTCAGGGTCGAGTCGTCGCACGCTCGACCGTCCCGCGCGGCAAGAGCAGGAGCGCCGTGCCATTGGCCGCCATCCCGCCGGCGATCCGCTCGGCATCGGGTCCGGCGCCCCAGAAAGTATCGACCCGGTTGGCGCCCTTGATCGCCCCGCCGGTGTCCTGCGCCACCCACAGCCCGCTCGCTTCGGGCCGGTCGAGCGTGACGAACACTGGCGAGCCGAGCGGGATAAAGGCCGGATCGGCGGCGACCGACCCGCGCGGGGTCACCGGCACATTGAGCGCGCCCAAGGGTCCCGCCCCGACCAGTTCCTTGAAGAACACATAGCTTGTATTTTCGCGAAGCAGCGCCTTGCCCTCGACCGGATGCGCCGCGATCCACCCGACAATTCCCTGCATGGTGGCGCCGCCCGGGGGCAATTCGCCGCGGGCCCGGAGCAACCGCCCGATCGCGACATAGGGATTGCCGTTCTGCCCAGCATAGCCGATTCGCATGACCGATCCGTCGGCGAGCCGCAGCCGTCCCGACCCCTGAACCTCGACGAAGAACAGCGCGACCGGGTCTGTCGCCCACGCGATTTCGAGGCCGCGATCGGCGAGCGCGCCATCGTCTATCTCAGCGCGCGTAAAGTAGGGCAGGCACGCTTGAGTCAGCGGATCGATCCGCCCCCGGCCCTGCGTGCCATCGGCGCGGGTGCAGCGCACAAGGTCGGCCGGAAGCGCATAGATTGGCGTGTCATAGCCCGGCACGCGAAGCCGCGACCCGGCGATTTCGGGCTCGTAATAGCCCGTCGCAAAGGCCTTGCCGTCCCCGACCCGCGCCCATTCGAACTGGCTGGCGAAAAAGGCCGACGCGCCACCGGGCACCACCGCCTCAGCCGCCGCGCACGGGGCGATCCAGTCCCCTGCCTGGGTTAATCCTGACGCATCGGTGCGCTTGACCAGCACCGGACAGCTGGTTCGGAACGCCGCCAGCGCGCGATCTGCCGCGAGTGGATCGACGGATTGCGGTGCAGCAATCGTCACCCCGACCAGCAACGCATTATTGAGGATTGGCGCCGGAACAGGCACCGGTACCGGCGCAGGAACGGGCGTCGGCACCACCACGGGCGGCGGGGTTCGCTGGACGCAGGCGCTGGCCATAAGCAGCGCTCCCAGCGCAGCGGCCTTGGCGAGCGCCTTCACTCGAGCGCCCTCACTCGTCCTCGTCGGTTTCGACCAGTAGCCAATTGGGATCGCGCGACGTCAGGTCGCGACGGAAGGTCCACAGATCGCGAGTCTGGACCGCGTCGGACATCGACCCCGCGACCATCGCGCCGCTGCCGTCGCGCGTGACAGCGGCGATATCGGCCTCGAACCGCACCGTCATTTCGGCAACATTCTTGCTAAGCAATGCTTCGGCAATCACCGCCTGCTCGATCGCCACCAGCCGGTTGGCCAGCGTCAGACCCTGCGCCTTGCGCTCGGCCACGGCCGCTTCGAACGTGTCGAATATGTGTCCGTCGACATGCGGCTTCATTGCATCAAGCTCGCCCTTCCAGAAGCTTTCCAGGATCAGCCGATAGGCGCCCTTGGCACCCTCCAGAAAGCGGGCGACGTCGAAACTGGGGTCGGCCGCAAGCAGGGCGCGCACCCCGGGACCAGCCGTCGGCAGATATGCCATGCCCGCCGGATCGAGCGAGCTCGTCGGCTGGAGTGGCGCGGTTGGCGCCATCGGCTCGAGCCGCGCGTCGGGATCGGCGGGCTTCAGGATCGGCTGTTCATGCCCGGTCCGCTCACCAAGCACCGCGTAGAGCCGCAAGCCGATGAACAGGGCGACGAGGGCAAGGATGACGATAGTGGCCAATGAACAGCTTCCTGTGCGCAGCGACGGGACGTCCCCGTCACGATCAACATAAGCGTCTTAACGCCCAGTTTCAAAGGCGGTGCCACGTGCGCCACTCATTGCACCCCATTATGGTGACTGCTAGTCGCCCGAATGCATCGCGGCGGGATCATCCCGCTGCCTCCCACAAGGACCAGGCGACGATCATGGCCGACGAGCAGAACCTCACCCCTCAGACCCCGCCGACGCCCGACGACGACCAGCCCCAGGCGGCGACGATCGCGCAGTATATCAAAGACTTGTCGGTCGAAAACCCCAACTCGCCGGCGGTCTATCAATGGGGCGTCCAGCCCCAGCTCGACGTCCAGTTCAACATCGCCGTCGACAAGGTTGCCGACGATGTCCACGAAGTCGTGCTGAAGATCGAAGTCGCCGCGAAATCTGACAATGGCGTCCATTTTCATGTCGACCTGGCCTATGGCGGCATCTTCGCTTTTCGTAACATGGCCGAAGAAACGCTTGCTCCGTTCCTTCTGGTCGAGGCGCCTCGCCTGCTGTTCCCGTTTGCGCGCCAGATCGTCGCCGACGCGGTCCAGAACACCGGCTTCCCGCCGCTGCTGCTCGACCCGATCGATTTCGGCTCAGCCTATATGAGCCAGGTCGAGGCCGCCAACGCCGATAGTGCGCCCAACGGCCACGCCGCGCCGGATGCCGCCCCGCCGGCCTTCCAGCCGACCGACCTCGGCCAGGCCTGACCTTTGGTTGAAGCGACGAAGAAGAGCGGCAGCAGCCTGCTCAAGGCGACCGGGACGATTGGCGGTCTGACCCTGGTCAGCCGCGTCGCCGGCTTCGCCCGCGAGATGCTGATGTCGCGAATCATGGGGGCAAGCGTCGCCGCCGATGCCTTCTTCGTCGCCTTCCGCCTTCCCAATACTTTTCGTCGGCTGTTCGGCGAGGGTGCCTTCTCGGCCGGTTTCGTCCCCCTGTTCAGCCAGCGCCTTCACGGCGAGGGGGGCGTGGCCGCGGCCAGGGATTTCTCCGAGCAAGTGCTCGCCGTTTTCCTGCCGACACTGGTGCTGTTCACCCTGGTGTTCGAGATCATCATGCCCGTCTTCGTCGCGGCGATTTCGGGCTATTCTGGCGAGAAACTGGCGTTGGCGACCTTCCTCACCCGGATCACCTTTCCCTATCTCGTGCTGATCAGCCTCGTCTCGCTCTTCTCGGGGATCCTCAACAGTCTCGCTCGCTTCACCGCAGCGGCGTTCGCCCCTGCCCTGCTCAACCTGGCGATGCTGGCCGCGCTGATCTTCGTTCGCGATGGCGGCGAAGTGACCGCGACCGCGCTGGCGATCGGCGTAACCATCGGCGGCCTCATCCAGATCGCGTTGCTGTGGGCATCGGCCAAACGCGCCGGCATTTCGCTGAAATTGCGCCGTCCGCGCTACACCCCGGGCGTTCGCCAGTTCGTCCGCGTGGTCATCCCCGCCACGCTGGGTGCGGGCGTCTACCAGATCAGTGCGTTCATCGACACTTTCTTCCTGACCCGCATCGGCACCGGGTCGATGAGCTATTTCAACTATGCCGACCGGCTCAACCAGCTTCCGCTCGGCGTGATCGGCGCCGCGCTGGGCACCGCAATCCTGCCCCAGGTCAGCCGCCACGTCGGCGCAGGCGAGCCGGACAAGGCTGCGCGGGTTCAGGGCCAGGCCGCCGAGCTCGCCATGTTCCTGTGCCTGCCCGCGGCTTTGGCATTGTCGATTGCCTCCTACCCGCTCGTCCTCGCGCTGTTCGCCGGGGGCAAATTTTCGACCGCCGATGCCGCCATCACCGCCACCACGCTCGGAATCATCGTTCTCGGCCTGCCCGCTTATGTGCTGGTCAAGGTGCTCACCCCCGGCTTTTATTCACGGCAGGACACGGCGACGCCGGTCAAGACCGCGATCATCGTGCTGGTCGCCAATGTCGTGCTCAATTTCGTGCTGATCCCGCCGTTCGGGATCGCCGGGCTCGCCGCTGCGATCGCGATCTGCTCGTGGCTCAACTGCATCATGCTCTATGTCGTGCTTCACCGCCGCGGCCATTTTCGGATCGAAGGCTGGCTCGCCTCGCGCATCGCCCGCCAACTGGTCGCGGGCGCCGCCATGACCGCCGTGCTGTGGGGGATCAAGGTTGCGATCGAGCCATGGTTCGCGGGCAATGTCGCGCACCGGATGGCCGGGGTCGTGGCCATCGTCGGCGGCGGCATGCTGGTCTATTTCCCGCTCGTCTGGTTCCTCGGCGGGATCGATAAGGAAGAACTGAAATCGCTGCGCCGCCGCCGCGACAAGACCGTCGTCGAGGGCAAGGCAGGCGACGTGGTGGCCGATGATGCTGGCTGATCCGGTGACACCGCCGATGCGCGTCGTGTCGGGAATCCAGCCGACCGGCGGGCTTCATCTTGGCAATCTGCTCGGCGCAATCCTGCGCTGGGTGCGGATGCAGGACGAGGCCGAGTGCCTGTTCTTCCTCGCCGATCTCCATGCGCTCACAGTCGACGTCGATCCCAGGCAATTGCGCGCCAATGTCCACGAAATGGCCGCTGCGCTCATTGCCAGCGGGATCGACCCCGCCAAGTCGACCCTGTTTGCGCAATCGGCGGTTCCCGCCCACCCAGAGCTCGCCTGGATCCTCCAGTGCACCGCGCGGATGGGCTGGCTCAATCGCATGACCCAGTTCAAGGACAAGTCGGGCAAGAACCGCGAAAGCTCCAGCGTCGGACTATTCACCTATCCTGTGCTCCAGGCTGCCGATGTACTTGTCTATCGCGCGACCCACGTCCCCGTCGGCGAGGATCAGAAGCAGCATATCGAGCTTGCCCGCGACATCGCTGTCAAATTCAACAATGACTTCGACACCGAATTGTTCGTTGCTCCTGAGCCGTTCATCGGCGGCGGCACGGCGGCGCGGGTAATGAGCCTTCGCGACGGATTGGCGAAGATGTCGAAATCCGATCCGTCCGAGCAAAGCCGAGTCGGCCTGACCGACAGCGATGAGACGATCGCGCAGAAGATCCGCAAGGCAAAAACCGATCCCGAGCCATTGCCCGACGACCCTGCGCTGCTCGAAGGTCGCCCCGAGGCGAAAAATCTCGTCGGGATTCTCGCCGCTTTGTCGGGCGAAAGCATCGAGGCAGTCCTTGCCCGCTTTGCCGGCCAGGGTTTCGGTGCGCTCAAGCCGGCGCTCGCCGATGTCGTGATCGCCACCGTTGCCCCGATCCGCGGGCGACTCGACGAATTGCGCCACGACGAAGCGGCGATCGACGCCTTTCTTGCGCGCGGTGCCGAGCGAGCGCGCGAGCTGGCCGCCCCGACGCTGGCCGCGGCCTATCGGGCGGTCGGCCTAAGTCACTGACACTTCGCCGCTTCTGCGCCTCGCTTCATCGACTATTCAGGCTGGAAGGGTCATCATTGCCAGGTTGAGAGTTTTTTCCCGATTCGAGGGGTTATTTATGCGCATCAAGAAATTCGCTGCCGCTGCCCTGCTCGGCGCCGCCGTCATTGTCCTGTCGGGCTGCGAAACGGGCTTCCCTGCCCAGGTTTCGCGTTTCCAGGCGATGCCTGCTCCCGCCGGCCAGACCTTCTTCGTCGTGCCAATGGACACGCGGCTCAATGGCAGCCTCGAATTCCAGCGCTTCGGTGCCTATGTCGCCCAGGCGCTGCAGGCGCAGGGCTATGCGCCCGCGACCACTCCGGCGGCCGCAAGCCTGATCGTCAACGTCGGCTATAATGTCGATCGCGGCACCACCGAATATCAGAGCGATCCGTTCGGTCGCGGCGGCTATGGTTTCGGCATGGGCTATGGCGGGATGTTCGCGCGACCCTATTATTACCCGCGCTTCGGCGGTCGGAGCGCCTTCTATTACGGCTGGGACGACCCCTTCTATTCGCCGTTCGACACCGGCATCACCAGCTACCGCGTCTATCGCAGTAAGCTCGATGTCGACATCCGCCGTCATGCCGACAATCAGTCGGTGTTCGAAGGCCATGCCAAGGCCCGGTCGGAGAATGACGACCTCAACCGGATCGTCCCCAATCTGGTCGAAGCGATGTTCACCGGCTTCCCCGGACGCAACGGTGAAACTGTCATGATTACAGTACCTTCAGCGGCCCGCGCGGCTCGGCGCTACTAAGCTGATAACAAACAAGAAAAGAGCCCCTCGGCACCGTCTCCGAGGGGCTCTCCTTCTCAGCCTATTTTGTAAGTCTGTCCTAACCCTCTAGCTGGCGGGTCAGAAGCCGGACCGCGGCATCGATCTCGGGATCGCAGGCGCGCAATTTTTCGATCTGCTTGACCGCATGGATCACCGTCGTGTGATCGCGTCCGCCAAAGCGCCGACCGATATCGGGCAGCGACTTGGGCGTCAGCTGCTTCGACAGATACATCGCCACCTGGCGCGGCCGGGCAACGTCACGCGCGCGCCGCGCCGAGGTCATCTCGGCCTTGCGGATACGGTAATGCTCGGCGACCTGGGTCTGGATCTCGTCAATCGAAATCCGCCGCTGATTGGCGCGAAGCACATTGGCCAACACCTCCTCGACGAACGCAACGTCAATCGTCCGGCTGGTCATGACCGCATAGGCCGCAATCCGGTTGAGCGCGCCCTCCAGCTCGCGGATCGAGGCGGTCAGGCGACGCGCCAGGAACTCGACCACCGGGCGCGGCATCTCGACCCCGTGAAGGTCCGCCAGCTTGGCATCGATGATGTTAAGACGAAGCTCGTAATCGGCCGGGTTGATGTCGGCGACCAGCCCCCACGACAGGCGCGAAAGGATTCGCGGGGCAATCCCGTCGAGGTCCTGCGGCGGTCGGTCCGAGGTGATCACCAGGCGGCGGCCCGCAGTGATGATCTCGTTCATCGTGTGGAAGAATTCTTCCTGGGTCGAATCCTTGCCGGCGATGAACTGGACATCGTCGATCAGCAGCAGGTCGGCCGAGCGGAGCCGTCCCTTGAACCCGATCGTGTCATTCTCACGGATCGCGCGGACGAACTCGACCATGAACTTCTCTGCCGACATCGACACGACGCGAGCGCCGGGATGAGTCGCCTGGAATGCCTGGCCGATGGCGTGGAGCAAGTGGGTCTTGCCGCGTCCCGTCCCCCCGTGAAGGAACAACGGATTGAACGCGACTTTGTCGGTACTGGCCAAGGTCCGAGCCGCCGTCGCAGCCACTTCATTGGCCTTGCCGACGATGAAGGTCTCGAAGCGATAGCGCGGATCGAAATGCGGAGCATTGGGATCGCGGGTCAGGGCGGGCTCGGGCGCTTCAGGAATTTCCTCGAGCACCAGCAGCGGTGCCGGCTTGGGCGCATCCGCCGCAGCAACGATGCGCACTTCGCGCACCAGCGGCAGGGTCGCGCGCCACGCCAGGTTGAGGCGGTCGCCAAAGTGCGAGCGAACCCAGTCGGCCATGAACTGGCTTGGCATCAGGATCGCAAGTTCGCCCGACTCGGCATCGAACGCGCCAACTTCGGCGGGCTTTAGCCAGCCGTCGAACGTCCGCGCACCAAGATCGCGGCGCAGGCCCTGACGAATCGCTTCCCAGGCGGCTTCCAGTGGGGCTGCCACCGTCTCCTGGACATGATTCGACCTGTCTTCGCCACGCTGCACCGCCGAGCCCTCACCTTTCGTCCAGACACAGTTCGACCGTCGCGCCGAGAGTGATTCGTGGCGCTGGTCGGATTGATTCTTCTGTGCCCCCCGGCGCAGAGTCGCGCCCGGTCGAATGGTTTTGCGGGCAGCAGGCGATCCGTTCAAGCGCGTTATTTCACGAAAGTGAAATAAATCTGCTTGACACGGTAATCGTTAGAGGAGGCGCAAAAAACGATTAGTATCAATATTTTAGCGATAATTCACAGCAAACCCAAAAAACGAATCGCCGGAATCATTCACTTATTTCCGAACAGAAACAAAAACGGCCGCCGGATTACTCCGGCGGCCCGTTTCGATCCGGGACGAATATCGTCCCTCAACGATGATTTAGCCGAGCGCGGAAACGCGCTTGGTCAGTCGCGAGAACTTCCGCGACGCGGTATTCTTGTGAATGACGCCCCGTGCCACACCGCGCATCAATTCGGGCTGGGCCTGCTTGAGCGCGGCCGACGCCTGATCCTTGTCACCGGCAGCGAGCGCGCCTTCAACAGCCTTGATGAAGGTACGAATGCGGCTGACGCGGGCACCGTTGACTTCGGCGCGGGCGGCGTTGCGACGGATGCGCTTCTTGGCTTGCGGCGTATTCGCCATGGACAGTCCTCGAACTTGGTTTGAAATGAAAAGGCGGCGCAAAACCGAGTGAGGCCGCGCCGACGTGCCGCTCCCCTACTGAGGCGGGGCCAATTCGTCAACCGTCGGCAGTGCCAAACTATCTCTGGCACGCAGGGCAGAAGAAGGTCGAGCGGCCACCTTGTACGATCCGTTGCACTGTCCCCCCGCAGCCACATGGCTCACCTTCGCGGCCATATACGTCGAAGGTCTTGGAGAAATAGCCAAGCTCCCCGTCAGGTGCAGCGAAATCGCGCAGGGTCGAACCGCCAGCCGCGATCGCTTCGTCGAGCACCGCAGGAATTGCCGCCGCCAGCGCATCGAGCTTTGCTCGGGACACCTTGCCCGCAGCCTTGCGCGGATCGATTCGCCCCCTGAACAGCGCTTCGCAGACATAGATATTGCCCAGCCCGGCGACGATCCGCTGGTCGAGGAGCAGCAGTTTCACCGCTGCGCTGCGCCCCGCAAACTTATCTTTTAGCCATTTGCCCGTTACTTCGCCGCCAAGCGGCTCGAGCCCGATCGCCACGAATGGCGGCCACATTGCAACCTCATCGGTCGGCACGAGGTCGAGTGACCCAAACCGCCGGGGATCGTTGAGTGACAGCCGGTGTCCGTCATCGGTTTCAAACAGCAGATGGTCGTGTTTGCCGATGTCGACAGGGTCAATCCGCCACCGCCCCGACATACCGAGATGGAAGATCAGTGTGTCACCGCGATCGGTCGCGATCAGCCCATATTTCGCGCGCCGGGAAAGTCCGGTCACCCGCGCGCCTGTCAGCCGCTGGCCCAAATCCTCGGGGATCGCCCTTCGCAAATCGGCGCGGCGTGGCGTGACGCTGACCAGCCGCCGCCCCTCGAGCACCTTGGCCAGCCCGCGAACGGTGGTCTCGACTTCGGGCAATTCAGGCATGCCCCGCTATGGCGAAGCCGCGACGAGGCCGCTAGAGGCCAAGGCCATGAACGAACCATCACGCGACACGGTCAATTTCGGCGACACCTTAGTCACTCCCGAAGAGAAAACCCGTCGGGTTGGCGGAGTCTTCACGTCGGTCGCGCGAAGCTATGACGTGATGAATGACCTGATGTCGGGCGGAATGCACCGGCTTTGGAAGGATCGCTTCGTCGCCAGGGTCAAGCCGCGCGCCGGCGAGCATATCCTCGACATGGCCGGAGGCACTGGCGACATCGCCTTCCGCATGGCCCGGCGCGCGGCGCTGGTCACGGTCAGCGATATCAATCCCGACATGCTCAGCGTCGGCATGGACCGCGCTACGAAACGCGGCATCTCCGGCCTAGTGTGGCAGCAGGAAAATGCGGAAACACTGAGTTTCGTCGACGCCAGTTTCGACGCCTACACAATCGCCTTCGGCATCCGCAACGTGACAGAAATTCCCAAGGCTCTGCGTGAAGCGCACCGCGTGCTGCGCTTTGGCGGGCGCTTCTTCTGCCTCGAATTCTCGACCACCGAATGGCCGGGGTTCGGCGAGGTTTACGAGAAATATGGTGACCGGCTCATCCCCAAGATCGGCAAGATAGTCGCCAAGGACGAGAACAGTTATCGCTATCTGGTCGAATCGATCCGCCGATTCCCCAAAATGCCAGAATTCCAAGCGATGATCGGCTCGGCCGGCTTTATGCAAACCCGCGTCGAGCCGATTCTGGGCGGGCTGGTTGCGATTCATAGCGGCTGGAAGATTTGACCACCTCCGTTACCCATCTCTTTCGCTTGCTGAGCTGGGGCCGCACCCTCGCCCGGTATGGCGCGCTGCAAGGGATCGAGCGCGATCCGATGACCCCGCCGGCGGTACGCCGCCTGCTCCGCGTCGCCCGCTTTGGGCTTCGCCAGCCGGCCGCCCCCGACTATGCCGCCGCGCTTCAGGCAATCGGCCCCGCCGCAATCAAGCTTGGTCAGGCGCTCGCTACGCGACCCGACCTGGTCGGCGAAGTTGCGGCGAAGAATCTCATCCAGCTGCAGGATTCTCTCCCCCCCGTCGCCTTCGCCGAGATTCGCAAGGCGATTGAAAAAGGCCTCGAAGCCCCAATCGAATCGCTGTTCCAGTCGATCGACGAAGAACCCGTCGGCGCCGCCTCGATCGCCCAGGTTCACCGCGCCGTGACGACCGAGGGCCGCGTCGTCGCGGTCAAGGTACTCCGCCCCGGGATCGAAGATGAATTCGCCCGCGCACTCGAGACTTACGAATGGGCCGCAGCGCACGTTGAAACATTGGGCGGTGAGGCCGAGCGGCTGCGCCCGCGGCTGATCGTTGCGCATTTCAAGCAATGGACCCGGCGCGAGCTGGACCTTCAGCGCGAGGCGGCGAGCGCCTCTGAACTCAAGGAGAAAATGGTCGCCGAGCCCAACTTCTACGTCCCCGAGATCGATTGGAGCCGAAGTGCCCGGCGAGTGATGACGCTCGAGTGGATCGACGGGATCAAGCTTACGCGCCGTGACGAACTAATTGCCGCCGGGCACCAGCCCAAGGCGCTTGCCGCCATCCTCATCCGCGCTTTCCTTCGCCAAGCGGTGGTCGACGGCTTCTTTCATGCCGACCTTCATCAGGGCAATTTGTTCGCATTGCCCGACGGCCGCCTCGCCGCGATCGATTTCGGGATCATGGGCCGTATCGACCGCCGCGCGCGGCTATGGCTCGCCGAGATTCTCTACGGCTTAATCACCGGCAATTATCAGCGCGTCGCCGAGATTCATTTCGAAGCGCAATATGTCCCCAGCCATCATAATGTTGCCGAGTTCGCGACCGCGCTCCGAGCGGTCGGTGAGCCGATCCGCGGGCTGCCGGTCAAGTCGATTTCAGTCGGTCGGATGCTCGAAAGCCTGTTCTCGATTACCCGCGATTTCGACATGCAGACCCAGCCGCATTTGCTTCTCCTCCAAAAGACGATGGTGATGGAGGAGGGGGTCGCCACCGCGCTCGATCCCGACATCAATATGTGGGAGGCCGCCGAGCCTTTCCTTCGCGAATGGATACGCGGCGAGCTTGGGCCCGAAGCGATCGCCGCCGACGCGCTCGTCGACTTCGTCCGCACTGCCAAGCTGATCCCCGACTTGATCAAGCGGATCGACACCGCCTTCCCGCCCGCTGGCGCCGCCCCCCCGCTCCCGCCGCTGGGAAGTGTCGCGGTGATACGGCGCCCGCCTTTGCTTGGCTATGCGCTAGTCGCCCTGCTCGCCGCGGCGGCGGGTGCGGCGGCCGTCCTGCTGCTCGGATAGAGTGACCAGCCGCTTCGCCGGAATTGGCCGTGGCCAGGCGATGCTCGTCATCCTTATCCTCGTCGCCGCGTTGCTCGGAGCGGCGTGGAGCGTGACCGGGTCCCTCAGGCCGCGAATGAGCCCACCCGCCGAGCAGACCGACCCCAAATTATACCGCTCGATCATCGCCGGGGTCGAAAGCGGGCACGACTATTATCCGGTCGCCGCGCGTGAATTGCGCAACGGGCATTACCCGCTCGTGCCCTTCGTCGCCTTTCGCCTCCCGACGCTGGCCTGGATCAGCGCGGCGATCGGTACAACCGGTCTCCATTGGCTCCAATTGGTTCTCGGTAGCGCAGTCATGCTCGCTTGGGGATGGCGCTGGCGGGAAGGTCTGGCCCCCGCCGAACTCGCTGCCGCGCTATTCCTGCTCGGTTGCGGGCTGATCGGCCTCGTCCAACCTGCCACCGCCGTCTTTCACGAAAGCTGGGCGGCTCTCCTTCTCGCGCTGGCGATCGCGCTGGACCGCAGCGGGACCGCCGGCCTTGCCATCCTCGTCGGCACCGCCGCACTTCTTGTCCGCGAACTTAGCGCGCCCATGATTCTTGCTTTCGCCGGGCTGGCTTTGGATAAGGGTCACCGTTGCCGTGCGCTCGGCTGGGCTACCTCGCTCACCATCTTCGCAATCGCCGTGATCCTTCATGCCCGCGCGGTCAGCGGCGTTGTCTTGCCGACCGATCTCCATTCCCCCGGCTGGGGCGGACTGCTTGGCGCCGGCTTTGCGTTTCGCAGCCTAACCCTCGCAACCGCCGCCATCGCGCTTCCGGCAATTCCCGCGGCGCTGCTGTTCACAACGTCGATCTTCGGCCTGGTCAGCAGCCGCGCCGACTGGGGGGTTCGAGCCACGCTGATGGTCGCGGGCTATGTCGCGCTGCTCTCTCTGATCGCCCGCGCTGACACTTTCTATTGGGGGATGATGGCCGCGCCGCTGTCGCTCATCGGGCTCGCCTTCGTGCCCCGCGCGGTCCGTGACCTTGCCGCCGCCCTCCGCGCCGTGCCAGTGACGACGACATGAAGATATTGCTCATCATCGGCGGAGGGATTGCCGCCTACAAGGCGAGCGAACTTATTCGCCAGTTCCGCAAGGCGGGACATCAGGTGACGCCCGTCCTGACTGCCGGGGGCGCACATTTCGTCACCCCGATGACTCTCGCCGCGCTGGCCGAAAGCCCAGTCTACACCTCCCTGTGGGATCTCAAGGACGAGCGCGAGATGGGGCATATCCAGTTGTCGCGCACGGCGGATGTGGTGCTCGTCTGTCCGGCAACCGCCGACTTGCTTGCCAAGATGGCGGCCGGCGTAGCCGACGACCTCGCCACCACCCTCCTCCTCGCGACCGACAAGCCAGTCGTCGTCGCCCCGGCAATGAACGTCCGAATGTGGCTGCACCCCGCGACGCAGCGAAACATTGCGCAATTGAAGGCCGATGGAATTACGGTGATCGACCCCGATGATGGCGCCATGGCGTGCGGGGAATTCGGGCCCGGAAGGCTGCCGGATCCGCCTGATGTAATGGCCGCGACGCTGCTACGGATCGGTGCGTCGTCACCCTCTCCTGCTCTCGTAAATCCCGTTGCGGACGCGCTTATCGGCCACCACATCCTCGTTACTGCAGGTCCCACGCATGAGCCGATCGACCCGGTGCGGGTCATTGCTAACCGCTCGTCCGGAAAACAGGGTTTCGCGATCGCCGCCGCCGCTGCTCAAGCAGGCGCGCGAGTGACACTGATTGCGGGCCCGGTCAGCCTCCCGACCCCCGGCGGAGTCGCGCGGATAGATGTCGAAACCGCCGATCAGATGGCCGCCGCAGTTGAGGCGGCGCTGCCGGCCGACGTTGCCATCCTGGTGGCCGCGGTCGCCGACTGGAAAGTCACGCCGTCGCCGGTCAAGCTTAAGAAAGGCGACGGTCCTCCCGCGCTCGCCTTCTCCCCCAACCCCGACATTCTCGCGACCCTCGCCGCCAGCCCCGATCGCCCGCGCCTGCTGATCGGCTTTGCCGCCGAAACCAACGACGTCGTCGCCAATGCCACCGACAAGCGCAGACGCAAGGGTGCTGACTGGATCATCGCGAACGATGTGTCCGGAGACGTCATGGGCGGCAGCCATAATCAGGTCCATCTCATCACCGCCGACGGCGACGATCCATGGGAGGTCGCGACCAAGGAAGCCGTCGCCGCCCGCCTCATCGCCCATATTATCCAGACCATTCACGCAAAGACCCCACTGACATGATCCGCATCCAGATTGCCCGCCTGCCCCATGGCGAGGGATTGCCCCTGCCCGCCTATGCCACTCCCGGGTCGGCCGGAATGGACGTCGTTGCAGCCGAGGATCTCGACCTCGCCCCGGGGGCACGCCACGCGGTTGCGACGGGGTTCAAGGTCGCCATTCCCGAAGGATTTGAAATCCAGGTGCGTCCACGCTCGGGCCTCGCGTTTAAATATGGCGTCACCGTCCCCAACACCCCGGGCACGATCGACAGCGACTATCGCGGCGAGCTCAAGATTTTGATGATCAATCATGGCGACGAGCCATTTCCAGTGCGGCGCGGCGAGCGGATTGCCCAACTGGTGCCAGCGGCGGTGACCAAGGCAGATTTCGACGTGGTAGAGGAGCTCGACTCAACGACACGCGGCGTCGGAGGCTTTGGCAGCACCGGGCGATGACGCTGACTGACGAGGAACTCGACCGCTACGCCCGCCACATCGTCCTGCCCCAGGTCGGTGGCGCCGGGCAGCAGCGATTAAAGGCGGCGCGGGTCGCGGTGGTCGGCGCCGGCGGGATCGGGTCGGCACTCATTCCAGCGCTGGCGGGTGCAGGCGTAGGCCGACTGACGATCATCGACGGCGACACGGTCGACTTATCGAACCTGCAGCGCCAGCCGCTCTATCGATCGGACCAGATTGGCCGGGGCAAGGCAGTGCTTGCGGGGCAATTCGTCAATGCGCTCAATCCCTTTGTCGAGACCATTCCCATCGCGTGCCGGATCGACGCCGCTAACGCCGCCGACTTCCTCGCCGGGCACGACCTGATCATCGATGGGACCGACAATTTCGCGACCCGGCTGATCGTCAGCGACACGGCGGTCGCCCTTGGCATCCCGCTGGTCTCGGCCGCTGCGGCCCAATTCCAGGGGCAGGTCGGACTATTTCGCGGCAAACCCTGCTACCGCTGCTTCGTTGGGGATGCATTCGATGCGGATGATTGCGATACTTGCGCCGAGCAGGGCGTGATGGGCGCGATGGTCGGCACGGTCGGCCAATTTGCCGCATTGGTCGCCATCCGGGCCATCGTGGGGATCGAACCCGACGCAGCGGGCAAGCTATACTTGTTCGACGGCGCCGGGCTCGAGTGGCGGACGATGCGCCTGCCCCCCGACCCCGACTGCCGGATTTGCAACGGCTAAGCCTTTTTGGCAGCAACCTTCTTGGCCGGAGCCTTCTTCGCCGGCGCCTTTTTCTTGGCGACCTTTTTCTTCCCCTTGGCCGGACCCTTGGCGAATTTCTCGTCGATCAGCACCACGCCCTCGTCGAGTGTGACCGCCTTGGGATCGGCCGACTTGGGCAACGTCGCATGCGTTTCGCCATCGGTGACATAGGCGCCGAAGCGAGCCTCCATCACCTTGAGCTCCTTGCCGCTTACCGGATGGACGCCCAGCACCGCCAACGGCTCGCGCCCGCCAGTCCTCCGCCCCCCGCCCGCCGCCGCATCGGCCAGCTTGGCGACGGCGGCATTCATGCCCGTTTCGAATACCTCGGCGGTCGACGACAGCCGCGCATATTTGCCGTCATGGACGAGGTAAGGTCCATAGCGCCCGATCGACGCCGAGATCATCGCGCCGGTTTCGGGGTGCGTGCCGATTTCGCGCGGCAGGCTCATCAGCTGTTCAGCGGTTTCCAGAGTCAGCCCCTCCAACGGCACGTCTTTGGGGATCGACGCGCGCTTGGCCTCCTTGCCCTCGCCGCGCTCTAGATAGGGGCCGAAGCGCCCGCTCTTGAGCGTGATGCCGTTACCGATATCCTGCGGCCCCTCGCTCGCCGGTGCATCGCCGCCCTGCCCAAACTGGCGGGTATATTTGCACTCGGGGTAATTGGAGCAAGCAACGAACGCGCCAAACTTGCCGCCGCGTAGACCGAGCCGACCGGTGCCGCACAGCGGGCACAGGCGCGGGTCGGATCCGTCGCCCTTGTCGGGGAACAGGAAGGGGGCGAGAAATTCGTCGAGCGCGGCGGTCACTTCCGACGGCTTTTGCTCCATGACTTCGCCCGCCTTGGGCTTGAAATCTTTCCAGAACTCCTCAAGCAGCGCCTGCCAGCCGGTGCGGCCGCCGGACACGTCGTCGAGCCCCTCCTCGAGCTGGGCGGTGTAATCATAGTTCACATAGCGCTCAAAGAAACGCTCGAGGAAAGCCGTGACGAGCCGACCACTTTCCTCAGGGATGAAGCGCTGCTTGTCGAGCCGGACATATTCGCGGTCCTTGAGTGTCTGCAGTGTCGCGGCATAGGTCGACGGTCGACCAATGCCGAGCTCCTCGAGCCGCTTGACCAGGCTCGCCTCGGAGAAGCGCGGCGGCGGCTGGGTGAAACTCTGGACCGCGTCGACCGAGCGCTTGGCGGGGGCATCGCCCGATTTCAGAAGCGGCATTTTCGCGCCATCTTCGTCATCGGCCTTTTCGTCGCGACCTTCTTCGTAAAGAGCGAGATAGCCCGGAAATAGCGTCACTTGCCCCGTCGCGCGCAACGACGCCCGCCCGGCCCCATCGGACAGCTCGACCGTCGTCCGTTCAAGCCGCGCCGACGCCATCTGGCTCGCCAGCGCGCGATTGAAAATCAGCCCGTATAGCCTGGCATGATCCCCGCTGCCGCCTGCCGGCCGCTTGAAATCGGTCGGGCGGATCGCCTCATGTGCTTCCTGCGCATTCTTGGCCTTGGACGTGTACATGCGCGGTTTGTCGGGAACATAGCCCGCGTCATAGCGGTCGGCGATCGCGCGGCGCGCGGCCGAAATCGCCTCGCCGTCCATCTGCACCCCGTCGGTCCGCATGTAGGTGATCAAGCCGTCCTCGTAGAGGGACTGGGCAAGGCGCATCGTGTGGCTCGCGGCAAAGCCAAGCTTGCGCGCCGCCTCCTGCTGCAGCGTCGAGGTCGTGAACGGCGGCGGCGGATTGCGTGTGAATGGCTTGGTCTCGACCGACCCAACGGTGAAGTGGCCGCTTTCGACGACCGCTTTAGCGGCGTCGGCATCGCCCTTCGAACCGATCGTCAGCCGGTCGATCTTCTTGCCGTCCATTCCCACCAGCCGCGCGGTGAACTGGGTCCCGTCGGCTTCGAAGATCGCACTGATCGACCAATATTCCTGGTGCCGGAACAGCTCGATCTCGCGCTCGCGGTCGACGATGATGCGCAGTGCGACCGACTGAACCCGGCCCGCCGATTTCGCGCCGGGCAGCTTGCGCCACAGGATCGGCGACAGCGTAAATCCGACCAGATAATCGAGCGCACGGCGCGCCCGGTAGGCGTCGATCAGATCCTCGTCGAGCGCGCGCGGCGCCTTCATCGCGGCGGTCACCGCCGTTTTGGTGATCGCATTGAAGGTCACACGCTGGACGTCGACCGGAAGCGCCTTCTTCTTGCGCAGCACTTCCTGCACATGCCAGCTGATCGCCTCGCCCTCGCGATCGGGATCGGTCGCCAGTATCAACGTGTCCGCCGTCTTGGCGGCGTCGGTGATCGCCTTGAGCTGCTTCACCTTGTCGGGATAAATATCCCATTCCATGGCAAAGCCGTCATCGGGGTTCACCGACCCGTCCTTGGCCGGCAGATCGCGAATATGGCCATAGCTGGCCAGCACCTTGTGCCCGGGCCCAAGGTACGATTCGATGGTCTTGGCCTTGGCAGGCGATTCGACGACGACGAGTTTCACGAGGGCGGTTTTCCTTACGTACGTATACGCGCGATGGTGGAACGGGCGATTTCGCCTCGTCAAGCGGCGCTTGCCTCAGCTCAGGCTGACCCTGCCCCCGGCATGACGGTCGAGCCGCCCGGCAAGGTCGAGCTCAAGCAGGACAAGCTGGACGATCCCGCTTGGCAGCTGCGACAGCCGAACAATCTCGTCGACTGGGACCGGCGAGGGACCGAGCAACTGCTCGACCAGCCCGCGCTCGTCGCTGCCCGCATCGAGGGCGGGAACTTCGAACGACGTCAAGGGCGACGCCACCCGGGCGATGATCCCGAACGGCCGGATCGCCTCGATCACGTCGGCGGCGTTCTGGACCAGCGTCGCCCCGTCGCGAATCAGCCCGTTGCAGCCCTGCGCGCGCGGATCGAGCGGCGATCCCGGCACCGCCATCACCTCGCGCCCCGCCTCGGTCGCCAGCCGCGCGGTGATCAGCGAGCCCGATCGCGGCGCCGCCTCGACAACCACCGTGCCCAGCGCCATCCCGGCGATGACCCGGTTGCGATAGGGGAAATGGCGCGCGCGCGGCTCGATCCCCGGGGGCATTTCGGCGACCAGCAGGCCGCGCTCGGCGATGTCGCGCTGGCGCTCCTCATTCTCTGGCGGGTAAGCAATGTCGAGACCGCCGGCGATGATCGCGATCGTCCCCGTCCCGATCGATCCGTCATGCGCCGCCGTGTCGATCCCACGCGCCAGCCCCGACACGGTGACGATACCCTCATTGCCCAGGTCATGCGCCAACCCGCGCGAAAAGCGGCACGCCGCCGCCGAGGCATTACGCGCCCCGACAATTGCCGCCGCGGGCTTGTCGAGCAGTTGCAGATTGCCCTTTATCGTCAAGATCGGCGGTGCATTGTCGAGTTCGGCCAGCAAGCGCGGGTAAAGTCCTTGGCCCAGCAGCAGGTAGCGGCCGCCGATCGCCTCTACCCGCATCATTTCGCGCTCGGCTTCCGCCGCAGGCATCACCTTGGGCGCCGCACCGCCCCCACGCCGCGCAAGATCGGGCAACGCATCGAGCGCCGCGCGAGCGGTCCCGAAGCGTGCCATCAGGTGGCGATAGCTGACTGGCCCGATGCTCGGGCTGCGAATCAGGCGAAGGCGGTCGAGTAGGTCGTTCATTCGCTCCGCCCGACTCGCGGCTCGTTTCCGGATCGCAGCCGCGCGATATTCTCGCGGTGTTTCCAGATCACGAGCAACGCGAAGCCGAGCAGCAGCGCGAAGAGGGGGTCATTGTGAAAGGCGAACGCACTCACTGGCGCGCTGGCGGCGGCGGCCATTCCCGCGACCGACGAAATCCGCACGACCAGCAACAGCCCGAGCCAGATCAATGCATAGACCAGCGCGCCCTGCCACGTCAGCGCAATCAGAATTCCAAGCAAGGTCGCGACCCCCTTGCCGCCGCGAAACCGAAGCCACACCGGGTAAAGATGCCCGATCAGCGCCCCGGCGGCGGCATAGTTGATCCCGTCCGGAAAAAATCGCGCTGCCACCAGCACGGCGGCAGTCCCCTTGGCCGCATCGAGCAATAGCGTCAGCGTCGCCAGTTTCCGCGACCCAGTCCGAAGCACGTTGGTCGCGCCGATATTGCCCGACCCGATGTCGCGAATATCGCCCTTGCCGGCCAGCCGCGTGACAATCAGCCCGAACGGGATCGACCCAAACAGATAGCCGATTGCCAAAGCGAAAAGCGTGTCCCCCGTCATCGCGCAATTGGTAGCACAGCAAGAACGATCGGCAACCCACCCTTCGCCTCGTCGTGTGAGCATGGCGGCGGAGTTCTTGCGCCTCGCCCCCTTCCCCGCCACACGAGCGCCATGAGCCCCGACGCCCCGATCCTGTTCTTCGATTCCGGTGTCGGCGGGCTGTCGGTTCTCGGCCCGACCCGCGCGCTGCTGCCCTGCGCCCCGATTGTCTACGTCGCCGACAGCGCTGCCTTCCCGTATGGCACTCGCTCCGAAGCTGAGATAGCCGCTCGCGTCCCAGCTTTGCTCGCCCAGCTGGTCGACCGGTTCAAGCCGCGCCTCGTCGTGATCGCCTGCAACACCGCCTCGACAATCGCGCTCGACCACGCTCGAGCCGCGCTCGACATATCGGTGGTCGGCACTGTTCCGGCGATCAAGACTGCCGCCGCCTTGTCCAAAAACCGCGTCATCGCTGTGCTCGGGACCGATGCCACTGTCCGCCAGCCCTATGTCGACGATCTCTCCCACCGCTTCGCTGCCGATTGCGTCGTCATTCGCAATGGCTCGTCGCGGCTGGTCGAATTGGCCGAGGATAAAATGGCGGGCCGCGCGGTGTCGCCGCAAGAGGTTCGCGCCGCCGTCCAGCCCGGCTTCGACCGCGAACCGTTCGGCGACGCGGTCGATGTCACCGTGCTCGCCTGCACCCATTTCCCGCTGCTGCTCGACGAACTGGTCGCCGCCTTCCCGGGCATGGATTTCGTCGACGGCAGCCACGGCATTGCCCGGCGAATCGCGCACCTCACTCGCGGCCAGCCGTGGCCCGACGCAGCCCCCCCGGGCAAGGCCATCTTCACTGGCGGTCTGCCTTCGGAGTCGCTGATCGCGTCGCTTTGTCAGTTCGGGATCGAGGAAGTGGGCGCGCTCTAACTTGTTGCGAGTCGTTCGCAATGGCATTCGAGCGCGCGCCTCATTAATGGGCAAATCCGTGGATTACAGCAGCATCTTTCAGGCCGCGATCGACCGCCTGCACGACGAAGGCCGCTATCGCGTGTTCATCGACGTCCTGCGCAACAAGGGCGCCTTTCCCAACGCGCGCTGCTTTGCCGGGCATAACGGCCCCAAGCCGATCACTGTGTGGTGCTCGAACGACTATCTCGGCATGGGCCAGCACCCGACCGTAATCGCGGCGATGGAGGAAGCTCTCCACGACGTCGGCGCGGGCTCGGGCGGGACCCGCAACATCGGCGGCAACACCCATTATCACGTCGACCTGGAGAGCGAACTTGCCGAGCTTCACGGCAAGGAAGGCGCGTTGCTGTTCACCAGCGGCTATGTGTCGAACGAGGCGACGCTGGCGACGCTCGGTAAGTTGCTCCCCGGCTGCGTGATCTTTTCGGACGAGCTCAATCACGCCTCGATGATCGCGGGCATCCGCAACTCGGGCTGCGAAAAGCGTGTGTTCCGTCACAATGACGTCGAACATCTCGAGCAATTGCTGCGCGATGCGGACCCCGAAACGCCCAAGCTGATCGCCTTCGAAAGCGTCTATTCGATGGACGGCGACGTCGCCCCAATTGCCGAGATCTGTGACCTTGCTGATCGATATGGTGCGCTGACCTACCTCGACGAAGTTCACGCGGTCGGCATGTATGGCGACCACGGCGGCGGCATTTCGGAGCGCGATGGGGTCGCCGCGCGGGTGACGATCATCGAAGGAACGCTGGGCAAGGCGTTCGGCGTGATGGGGGGCTACATCGCCGCCGAGCGCGCGATCATCGACTGCATCCGAAGCTACGCGCCTGGGTTCATCTTCACCACCTCGCTTTCGCCGGTGCTGGTCGCGGGCGCGCTGGCGTCGGTCCGCCATCTCAAGGCATCGGGCGAAGAACGCGCGGCGCAACAGGCCGGCGCGGCGCTGCTCAAGGCCAAGTTTCGCGAGCATGGCCTGCCGGTGATGGACAGCGTAACCCACATCGTGCCGGTGATGGTCGGCTCGGCGGTCGAGGCGAAGCGGATCAGTGACATATTGCTAGCCGAATACGGCCTTTACGTTCAGCCTATCAATTTCCCGACGGTCCCCCGCGGTACCGAACGCCTGCGCTTTACCCCCGGCCCTTGCCACAGTGAGGCGATGATCGACGAACTGGTCGCCGCGCTCAGCGAAGTTTGGAGCCGGCTCGAACTGGAAAAGCGCCGGGCGGCATGAACCAGCATCTGGCGAAAGTCTCCGGGCTGGCCTAGGGGGCGAGCATGCTCATCGCGATCGCCTCGGACCATGCCGGATTCGCCCTTAAGGGTGATCTCATCTCCTTCCTCAGTGAAGCAGGGCATGACGTTCTTGACCTTGGCCCTGACAGCGATGCCTCGGTCGATTATCCAGCCTACGGCGCCCGGCTCGCCGCCACGATCGCCGACGGGAAAGCTACCCACGGCATTGCCATTTGCGGTTCGGGGATCGGCATCGCCATCGCCGCCAACCGCAACCCCGGATGCCGCTGTGCCCAAGTCAGCGAGCCGGTCTCGGCCGGCTTTGCCCGAAGCCATAACGACGCCAACGCTATTGCGCTGGGGGCCCGGCTAATCGGGATCGAGATGGCCAAGGCCTGTGTCACCGCGTTCCTCACCACCCGATTCGAAGGCGGTCGCCACCAGCGCCGCGTCGACATGCTCAGCAATCCCCAGGAGTCCAGCTGATGGCCACCGCTGCCAATCTGAACGACGTCCAGCCCGCCGGCTTCTTCACCCGCGGCCTCGCCGACGCCGATCCGGCGATCGCCCACGCGATCGACCAAGAACTCGGTCGCCAGCGCGATAAGATCGAGCTGATCGCGTCGGAAAATATCGTCTCTAGAGCAGTGCTTGAAGCGCAAGGCTCGATCCTCACCAACAAATATGCCGAGGGCTATCCGGGCAAGCGCTATTACGGCGGCTGCGAGTATGTCGATGTCGTCGAGCAGCTGGCGATCGACCGGGCGTGCGAATTGTTTGGCGCCACCTTCGCCAACGTCCAGCCTAACAGCGGCAGCCAGATGAACCAGGCGGTGTTCCTGGCGCTGCTCGAGCCGGGCGACAGCTTCATGGGGCTCGACCTCAATGCCGGCGGGCATTTGACCCACGGCTCACCGGTCAACATGTCGGGCAAATGGTTCAAGCCCATCCCCTATGGCGTTCGCCGTGACGACCAGCGGATCGACATGGACGAGGTCGCCCGGATCGCCCGCGAGCATAAGCCGAAGCTGATCATTGCCGGGGGTACGGCCTACTCCCGCCCCTGGGATTTCGCCGCCTTCCGCGCCATCGCCGACGAGGTCGGCGCCTGGCTGATGGTCGACATGGCGCATGTCGCAGGCTTGGTAGCAGGTGGCGCGCACGACAATCCGGTGCCCCATGCGCACGTCGTCACGACCACCACGCACAAATCGCTGCGCGGGCCGCGTGGCGGATTGATGTTGTGGAACGACGAGGCATTGTCGAAAAAGTTCAACATGGCAGTGTTCCCCGGCCTGCAAGGTGGTCCGCTGATGCACGTCATCGCCGCCAAGGCGGTCGCGTTCGGCGAGGCCCTTCGTCCCGAATTCAAGACCTATGCGAAGAACATCGTTGCCAACGCCCGCGCTCTCGCCGCCTCGCTTCAGGCCGAAGGGCTGGATATCGTGTCGGGCGGGACTGACAATCATTCGCTGCTGGTCGACCTCCGTCCCAAGCAGGCTAAGGGCAAGCATGCCGAGCATGCGCTCGATCGCGCGTCGATCACCTGCAACAAGAACGGCATTCCATTCGACCCGGAAAAGCCGTTCGTGACGTCGGGCATCCGCCTCGGCACGCCCGCGGGCACGACGCGCGGTTTCGGCGAGGCCGAATTCCGCCAGATCGGCAGCCTGATCGCCGAGGTCGTTGACGGGCTTCGCAAGAACGGCGAGACCGGCGATGCCCAGGTCGAGCAGTCGGTGGCGCGCCGGGTGCAGGAGCTGTGCGCCCGCTTCCCAATCTACTGAGGCCGATAGCTTTGTCGGTCTTTCGCGCAGGCGCTTATTGAATGCGCTGCCCATTTTGCGCCCATGACGACAGCCAGGTAAAGGACAGCCGCTCGTCTGAAGACGGCGCAGCGATCCGGCGACGGCGGCAGTGCGAAGGTTGCGGCGCGCGTTTTACGACCTTCGAACGGGTCCAGCTGCGTGACCTCACGGTGGTCAAGAAAGACGGCAAGCGCGAAGGCTTCGACCGGCGAAAGCTGGAACGATCGATCGCCATTGCCTGCCGTAAGCGCGACATTGCGCCCGAGCGGATCGACCGGCTGATCTCGGGCATCCAGCGCCAGTTGGAGACGCAAGGGGATGATGTCGGAGTCGAGAAGATCGGCGAAGCGGTGATGGCTGGGCTAAAGGGTCTCGACCATGTCGCCTACATCCGTTTCGCCAGCGTCTACAAGGACTTCACCGAACCTCAGCACTTCGCGGAGATCGTCGAAAGCGTTGAAAGTGCCCCGGTGGTCGACAACAAGGATGGGCGGCTACTGTGAAGCCGGTCATTGTCCTGGTCCGTCCCCAACTTGGCCAGAATATCGGCAAGGCGGCGCGGGCGATGTTGAACTTCGGACTGACCGAGATGCGGCTGGTGAGCCCGCGTGACGGCTGGCCCAACCCCGAAGCGGGGCCGGCGGCGGCCGGTGCGGATGATGTGCTGGCGCAGGCTGCTGTATGCGAGACAGTGGCCGAGGCGATCGCCGATTGTTCGACCGTGTTCGCGTCGACCGTGCGGCGTCGTGACCTGATTCTGCCGGCAGTAGGGCCGGAGGAAATGGCCGCCACGATTCACTCGACCCCGGGGCGGACGGCGATCCTGTTCGGGCCCGAACGGTCGGGGCTGGCGAGCGACGATGTGGCGTTGGCGACGGCGATTGTGACGGTACCGATCAATCCCGAATTCGGCTCGCTCAACCTGGCCCAGGCAGTTATACTGCTCGCCTATGAATGGTCGAAGGGCGAAGCGCTGGCCCAACCACCGGTCAAGGACGCCGAACCCCCGGCACCGCAGGAAGAGATTGAAGGACTGATCGCGCACCTCGATGCCGACCTGCTCGCGGCGGGCTATTTCCATCCACCCGAGCGAATCACTGTGACGCGGCACATGATTCGGACGGTGATGTCGAAAGCGCGCTGGTCGAGCCGTGAGGTAAAGGCGGTGCGCGGGATGGTGCGGACCCTGGTCAAGCCGCGGCCGCGCTAAGCTAACGAGTCTCGTCGAACCGGGCGAGTTCGTGGGCGATCGAGGTTTCGACCAGATCCTCATACAGCCGCGCCATCAGGGCACGATCGACCTTCAGCCGCTTTGCCTCGGCATCGACCCGAGCCTTGACCTCGGCCTTGCGCTCCTCGTCGCGGACCGCCGCCCGGTCGGGCTTGATCCGCGCGGCCGCGTCCATGTAGCCAAAGCGGCGGGCGATCAGCGCTACGATGCGGCGGTCGACGTCATCGACTCCGGCGCGCACCTCGGTCATTGTCTGGCAGTTATGGGGATCGGTCGTCATGCACCACCCCTTGGCAAAGCCGGACGCTCTCCGCAAACCTTGACGCTGGTAGTCGCATCGCCTAGGCGCGCCACTTCGCAATTGACCCCGCACGCCTGGTGAAGCGGTGGTCGCGCATGGTCTTCCCATGTGGTGCGGCCCAGGCACGAACGATAACAAGCAGATTGGATTATTGATGTCGAAGCGTTCAAGCGCCAAGTATAAACTCGATCGCCGCATGGGCGAAAATGTCTTCGGTCGCCCGAAGTCGCCCGTCAACAAGCGCGAATATGGCCCCGGCCAGCACGGCCAGCGCCGCAAGTCCAAGGTCTCCGACTTTGGTATCCAGTTGCGCGCCAAGCAGAAGCTCAAGGGCTACTACGGCGACGTCACCGAGAAGCAGTTCCGCCAGACTTTCCAGCAGGCCGAACGCATGAAGGGCGACGCCAGCCAGAACCTCATCGGCCTGCTCGAGCGCCGCCTCGACATGATCGTCTATCGCGCCAAGTTCGCCCCGACGATCTGGTCCGCCCGCCAGATGGTCAGCCACGGCCACATTCGCGTTAACGGCATCAAGTGCAACATCGCCTCGCGTCGCTGCGACGTGAATGACATCATCGAGCTTGGCAACAAGGCCAAGGAAATGACGCTGGTGATGGAAGCGCAGAGCTTGGCCGAGCGCGACATCCCCGATTATGTCGTTCCCGACGGCACGTCGAAGATCACCTTCACGCGCGTGCCCAAGCTCGACGAAGTGCCCTATCCGGTGAAGATGGAGCCGAACCTGGTTGTCGAATTCTATTCGCGCTAGGCTTGCTGCTCAACGTCAAGTGAAAGGGGCGCGGAGTGATCCGCGCCCCTTATCATGTGCCCTACTTGCCGACTGCAGCAAGGAAATCGCCCGAGCGTTGAAGGACTGTCTCCAATGCCACCGGGTCGTTGAGCTGGTGATCGAGCTTGTCGAAGATGACGAGTTCGCTGCGCCCCCCAACGGCGTGCAGCCGGGCATTCATCAGCTTCGACTGGGCAACCGGCACGTTGAGGTCGTAGGTTCCGTGGAACATCAGGACCGGGATGTTGATCCGGGCGGCGTTGCGTGCCGGTGAGCCTTCGGCGATGTTATTGCCGCTGATCAGGCGCTCCTGTTCAACCAGGAAATCGACGCTGTTGCTGCGGCTGGCGCGAAGTTCGCCAAGGTCGGTGACCGGTGCAACCGCGACGGCGGCCTTGAACAACCCGGGTTCCAGAACATTGGCCTGAAGCGCGGCGTAACCGCCATATGACCAGCCGAAAATGACCAGCTTGGCAGGGTCGGCGATGCCCGAGGAGATCAGATAGTGGCCGGCGTCATTGACGTCGCCGATCGAGGTGCGCCAGCCGCGAAACCCGTTCTTCTGATACCAGGCGCTGCCGAACCCCGCCGATCCGCGATATTGCGGCTGGATCACCACAAAGCCACGCGCCACGAAATATTGCGAGAGGATATCGAAGCCCCAATAATCGCGTGATTCGGGGCCGCCGTGCGGCAGGACAATCGCCGGCAGATTCTTGCCTGTCGAGTTTTTGGGAAGCGTCAGGTAAGCCGGGATCATCGTCCCGTCTTTTGCTGGGTAGGTAATCGCGCGGATCGGGCTGAGCGCAACCCCGGCAAGTTCGGGATTGGATTCGCTGAGCAGCGCAAGCTTGTTGCTGTTGCGGTCGAGGACATAGAAACGGCCGGGGTCAGTATCGCTGCCAGCCCAGACAATCGCCTTTCGCTCGTCGGCGCTGGTATCGACGATGCCGACATCCTTCTCGCCGCCAAGCGCCTTCGACAATTTGGTCTGGAGCGACTTCATGTCCGGGTCAAAATAGTCGGTGTGGGTCCGCTCGGTCGTGTAGCTGACTCCGATCACCCGCTTGGCCCGGCCAATGGTGACCAACCCGCCGACGTCGACCGACGGGTGCTGGAACACGATCGAACGGGCAAGCGTCCCGTCAAGCTTGTATGACACCAGTGCGTCGCGCCCGCCGACCGGCTCTAGGCCATATGCGACGTTGAGCTTGGGATCGACCGCATAGGGATTGAACCCGGTCATCTTGGAATAGTCGCGGACTGAAAGCTGGCGCCATGCCGACGAATCCGATGGACGGTAGGAATAGATGATCGCGCCCTTGGAATAGCCCTGCTGATTGGTATTGAGTGTGCCGCGAACGCGCACTTGGCCATGACCGTCGGTGATGAACTCGATCGCGTCACGATCAGGCGGCTGCACGGCGTGGGCGATGCCGGTCCGCGTTTCGATTCGATCCACCCCAAGACCTTCGTGGTCGGCCTTGACGATCGTCCCCGTCGTCGTTTGCGGGGCATAGTTGCGAGTCATCAGGACCGACCCTTCCTGATCGGGCAGCAAGTCGATGATATTGCCGCCATTGTTGACGGCATATTCCTCATCCATACTTTGGCGGCGCGTCAGCATCTTCGTATTGGCGCCGCTGTCGTCCATCGCGACGACCATCGAATAGCCCTCGGGCTGGGTCTCGCCCTGAAACACGCCCCACACGGTACAAGCCAACCGAGTGTTGCCAACCCAGCTGCATTCCGAAATTTGGCCGGCATCCCCCGCCACCGCGTAAATCGGTTTCAGCGCGCCCGATGCGAGATCGACAATTACCACGCCATGCGCGCGCCCCTTGCCGGGCATGATCATGGCGACCTGTCGCCCATCAGGGCTCATGCTTGCTTGCATCACCTGCGGATGGGCAGCGAAGGCCGCCGCAAGGTTGGTGGTCTGCGCATCGGCGCTCGATGCCAGCAAGGCCAGTGTCAGGACGTTCAGACTACGCATACTCGCTCCCCCTCGTGTTGCGCCAAGTTAGTTACAATTCGACGCTATTTGCAACTCCCGTGCTTTCGAATGCGAAGAGGTTCGGCTAATCCCCGAAAATATGAGAAATCCAACTTTCACTTTGCCCGAATGGGCGCCGCACGATGCGATGTGGATCGGCTTTCCGTCGGACCGTACCTTGTGGGCTGACGATTTGACGCCCGCGCAGGCAGAGGTTGCTGCATTTGCGCATGCGATCCATGCCGATGGTGCCGGCGAGGCGGTGTGGCTGGTTGCGGCCGACGAACATTCAGGGTCGATCGCGCGGACGCTGGCGCCGTTCGCCAAGGTCATTGTCGAACCGTTCGGCGACGTGTGGCTGCGCGATACCGGCGCGATCGTCGTGGGATCGGGCAAGGAGCGCCGAGCACAGGGTTTCGCTTTCAACGGCTGGGGCGGCAAATATGATTTGCTGGGCGACGACAGCATCGGCGAGCGGCTCGCGGGGGAAGCAGGGCTAGCCTATGCCAAGGCCGACTGGATCCTTGAAGGCGGGGCGATCGACGGCGACGGGTCGGGGGCGCTCATCACTACCGAGCAATGCCTGCTTAACCCCAACCGCAATCCAGGCCTGTCGCGCAAGGAAATCGAGACACGGCTCGGCGAGCAACTCGGTGCGACACGCGTCGTGTGGCTCGGCGAAGGGCTCGCCAACGACCATACCGACGGCCATGTCGACAACCTCGCGCGGTTCGTCGCCGCGGGGCGGGTCGCGATCCCGACTGCTGGGCGGAGCGACCCCAATCGCGGCGTCTATGAGGATGCCGCGGGCCGGCTCGACTCCGCCGGGTTTGACGTCGTCACCCTGCCCTCACCCGGGCTGGTCGAACGCGACGGCGAAACGGTGCCGGCAAGCTATATGAACTTCGCCATCGGCAATGCTGCGGTGGTCGTGCCCATCTATGGCGCGCCATTGGACCGGGCGGCAGTCGACGTAGTCCAGGCGATCTTCCCCGATCGGAAGGCGATCGGCCTTCGCGCCGATCATCTGCTCACCGGGGGTGGGAGCTTCCACTGCATCAGCCAGCAGGTGCCGAGATGAGCAAAATCAAGGTCGCCGCGCTCCAGCTTGCCTTTGGCGAGGACACAGCACGCAACATCGCCAATGTGTCGGAGATGGTCCGCGAAGGCGCCGCGAAGGGCGCGCAGGTCGTGCTTCCGCCCGAACTGTTCGAGGGTCCTTATTTCTGTCGGGTCGAGGACGAGGAGCAGTTTGCAACCGCGCGGATGACCGCTGAACACCCTTCGGTCCTCGCGATGCAGAAGCTCGCGGATGAACTCTCGATTTGGATCCCGACGAGCTTCTTCGAGCTTGACGGCCAGCACCATTACAACACGCTGGCGATGATCGGCCCGGGCGGCAGGATCACCGGCACCTATCGCAAAAGCCACATCCCTGACGGCCCCGGCTATGAGGAGAAATTCTATTTCCGCCCAGGCAACACCGGCTTCAAGGTGTGGGAAGGTGCTGGCACCACGCTCGGCGTCGGCATCTGCTGGGACCAATGGTATCCCGAGGTCGCGCGATCGATGATGCTGATGGGCGCCGAAATCCTGTTCTACCCGACCGCGATCGGCACCGAGCCCCACGATCCCGACCTCGACACCTCGCGACTGTGGCGCCGGGCAATGATCGGCCACGCGGTGTCGAACGTCGTGCCCATCGTCGCGGCGAACCGCATCGGCGTGGAGGGCGGCCAGCGCTTCTACGGCCACTCGTTCATTTGCGATGAGCGGGGGGACTTAGTTGCGGAGTTCGGGGCGGACGAGACGGGCGTGTTGGTGGCGGAGTTGGACCTGGCAGCAGCGAAGAAACACCGCGCGGCGTTCGGGTTCTTCCGAGACCGGCGGCCGGAGCTTTATGGACGGTTGGTTGAGGATATTTAAGCGACGGTCGGCAAAAAGCGGCCGAGCTTGGCTTTCAACAGGCGAATGAGCCCTTCGTCCATGAACTCATATTCGTCGGGAATATCCAAGACGATCAGGCGCTTCCCATTCAGGCTTGAACGAAATCGCTTCTGAATGCGATTCCTATGGTGCTTTTCCATCACGAAAATCAAATCGGCCCAGCCTATCAATTCGACCGTGAGCGGATTCTCTGCGTCGTTATTCGTGCCTGCCGAGGCCACTTCGAACAGCGGGCTATCTGCATAAATCTGTTCGGCCGTAGGACTCCGGAGGCGATTCTGGCTGCATACGAACAGAATGCTTTTCATGTGCGTGATTTAGCTCGTCCAAACACGCTCTCAAACATCGCGGCATCCAGCCTCCGCGTGTTCTGGTTGTAGCGGCTGCAGTGGTAGCTCGACAGCAGCACTCGCCCGTCCCCCGCGACATGCTCCGCGCCGTGGGCGAACTTGGTTGCGGAGGGCTTGAGGCCCAGCGCCCGGGCCGCCGCGACATGGGCGATCTGGCCGAGCGCGATGATCACGCGGACGTTGGGCAACGCGGCTAGTCCGGCTTCGAGGAAGGGGCGGCACTGGGCGATCTCGGCCGGTTCGGGCTTGTTCTGCGGCGGCAGGCATTTGACCGCATTGAGGATCACCGCGCCGGTGAGCCGCAGGCCATCGTCCCGTTCAGCCCCGAACACCCCTTCGGACAGGCCGAATTTTTCCAAGGTCGCGTAGAGCAACACCCCCGCAAAATCCCCGGTGAACGGCCGCCCCGTGCGATTGGCGCCATGCTTGCCCGGCGCTAGCCCGACGATCGCCAGCCATGCCTCGGGATCGCCGAACGCCGGCACCGGCGCATTCCACCATCCGGGATGCGCACCACGCAATTCCTCCCGAAACGCCGCCAGCCGCGGGCACAGCGGGCAATCGCGCGGGGCTTCGGCGGCGGGAATTGGCGACAAGTCAGCGGGGCTGGGCAAAGGCATCGCCCCCTCGTAGGCGAGGCGCCATGGGGCAGGCAAACCATCTCTATGCGATCGCCATCGGGTCGAACCGTCCGCATGGGCGCCATGGCCGACCGACCGGGGTAGTCGCGGCCGCGATTGCGCGGCTCGATGCCGACTATGGCCTGTTCGATGCCTCGCCGATCATGCTCAACCGCGCGACCGGAGGCGCGGGGCGGAGCTTCGCCAATGCCGTAGCGCTGATCGAGAGCGACTCCGAACCCCCTGCCCTGCTGGCCGCGCTGAAAGCCATCGAACGCAACTTTGGTCGCCGCGGCGGGCGGCGCTGGGGATCGCGCGTACTCGACCTGGATATTGCGGCGTGGAGCGGCGGAAGCTTCGCCTCACGCGGTTTGACCATTCCCCATGCTCGGCTGGCGGAGCGCGATTTTGTACTGGTGCCGATGGGCTTTGTCGCACCCGACTGGCCGCTGGTCGGCACATTAACGACGCACCATCTCGCCGCGCGCCTTGCCCGACCGCGCCCGCGCCGCTAACGGCATCCCCGCGTGGGCCCTTAGCTCAGTCGGTAGAGCAACTGACTTTTAATCAGTAGGTCGCTGGTTCGAACCCAGCAGGGCTCACCACGTTTTCTCTTGTTCGCCTTGCCGGGTTACTTTTCCTGGCAGAGCTTGTCACCGGCGAGGTCGACTGCCTGGGTGGCCTTGTCGTCGCGGCGGAAACTCTTGTTCGCGAAGGTCGCGCCGGGGCCGCAATAATAGCTGCACGCCGGGGTGCCCAGGGCGAGCGAGGCGCGGCCGTCATCGACACTGACGTCCACCGAGCAACGCGAATCGCCTGCGGGCGTGAGGACGAACCCCGCTCCCCTGGCTTCGATCGTCCCGCTCATCGTACAATTAGTCTCGCCCGAGCCATAGCTGACAAACCCGGCGCGTTGGGCGCCCGCCTCCCCAACGACGCACAAGCGGTCGCGGCCACCGCCGGCGTAAGTGCCAACGGCCAGTGCCGGACCCTTGTCAGGCGCCTTGCCCGAGCAAGCCGAAACCAGCAGCGCGAGGGTGATGATGATCCGCATGCCTCTGTCTTTCCGCGCAAATTCGCCCTTCTTCAAGTCCGGTTAAGGCACGGGGCGACAAAGCCGCGCGGCGTCCCTATATGACGGCTTCGCGACAGCAGAGATCGGCCCGCTCCCATGCTCACGACCAACCCGTTCGACGATGATTCGCTCGATGGCGACAAACTTCGCGAGGAGTGCGGGGTGTTCGGCATCTGGGGGGCAGACGGCGCCGCCAGTTTCGTCGCGCTTGGCCTCCACGCGCTCCAGCATCGCGGGCAGGAAGCCGCCGGGATCACTAGCTATGACGGCAAGCATTTCCATACCCACCGCGCGATGGGTCATGTCGCGGGCAATTTCGACAAGGACGAGATCATCCGCCCGCTCGCCGGGCGCACCGCGATCGGCCATGTCCGCTACTCGACCACCGGCGAGACCGCGCTGCGCAATGTTCAGCCGCTCTATGCCGACCTCAACGAGGGCGGCTTCGCAGTCGCCCACAATGGCAATATTTCCAATGCGATGACGATGAAGCGCGCGCTTATCCGGCGCGGCTCGATCTTTCAGTCGACGAGCGACACCGAAGTCATCATCCACCTCACCGCGACTTCCTCCTACACGACCCCGCTCGACCGGTTGATCGACGCGCTTCGCCAGGTCGAGGGCGCTTACTCGCTGCTGGTGCTGACCGAAATCGGCCTGGTCGCTTGCCGCGATCCGCTCGGCATTCGACCGCTGGTGATCGGCAAGGTCGGCGACGCGATTGTGTTCGCCTCGGAAAGCGTCGGACTCGACGTCATCGGCGCGACCTACCTTCGCGATGTCGAGCCAGGGGAACTGGTGTTGGTCGACGATAACGGCCTGCGCAGCTTTCGCCCGTTCGCCCCGGCGCGGCCGCGGCCATGCATCTTCGAACATGTCTATTTTTCGCGCCCCGACAGCGTCGTCGAAGGCTCATCCGTTTATGAAGTGCGCAAGAATATCGGCGCCGAACTTTCGCGCGAAAGCCCGGTCGAGGCCGATTATGTCGTCCCTGTACCAGATTCGGGCGTGCCCGCTGCGATCGGCTTTAGCCAGGCCTCGGGCATTCCGTTCGAGCTTGGCATCATCCGCTCCCACTACGTCGGGCGGACCTTCATCCAGCCCAATGACGGGGTCCGCCACCTCGGCGTCAAGCTCAAGCACAACGCCAATTCGGCGTTGATCCGCGGCAAGAGCATCGTCCTGATCGACGATTCGATCGTGCGCGGGACGACCAGCCTCAAGATCGTCCAAATGATGCGCGATGCCGGCGCCAGCGAAGTGCATATGCGAATTGCCTCGCCGCCAACTCGCCACAGCTGCTTTTATGGGGTCGATACGCCCGAGCGCTCCAAGCTGCTCGCGTTCAAGATGAACGTGTCGCAAATGGGTGACCATATCGGCGCAGACAGCCTGGCGTTCATTTCGCTCGACGGGCTTTACCGCGCCCTTGGCAGCGAACGCGATGCCCGCGCGCCGCAGCGCTGCGATGCCTGCTTTTCGGGGGATTATCCGACGTCCCTCACCGACATGAACGAAGAAGGCCATCCGCGCCTCGCGCTCGTCGCCAGCCGTTAGGACGCCGATCATGGTTGAAGAAAGACCTTTTTCGGGGAAGCTTGCGCTTGTGACCGGGGCAAGCCGCGGGATTGGCGCAGCGACGGCAGAAGCGCTGGCTTCTGCCGGGGCGCATGTCGTGCTGGTGGCGCGGACTGCGAAAGCCCTTGAGGAGGTCGAGGAGCGAATCCATGCCGCCGGCGGAAGCGCAACGATTGCGCCGGTCGACCTCGCCCAGGCGGACTCGATCGCCAAGCTGGCCGAGGCGATCGGCGGGCGATGGGATGCGCTGCACTGCCTCGTGCTCAATGCCGCAATGCTCGGCTCGCTGACCCCGGTCGAGCATATCGACGGGGCCGAGTTCGCCAAGCTGATCCAGCTCAACCTGATCGCCAACCAGGCGCTGATCGCCGCGTTCGATCCGCTGCTGCGCCGCGCCGAACGCGCCGACGTGGTCGCAGTGACGAGTTCGGTCGGGGCCCGCCCGCGCGCCTTCTGGGGTGCCTATGGCGCGTCGAAGGCGGCGCTCGATTCGCTGCTCGGTGCTTATGCCGACGAGACCGCGCATGGCGGGCGGATCCGGGTCCACATCATCGATCCGGGTGCGACGCGGACGCGGATGCGGAGCCTCGCCTTCCCCGGGGAGGAGCCCCAGAGCGTCAAGCCTCCCGAGACGGTGGCCAAGGCGATCATCGAGCGGTTGCAGAGCGATGTCGAAACCGGCGGGCGGCTTCGGGTCGAGGCCTAGCCGTTCACCATCGTCACCTGCGCGACGTCGATGCCGCGGCCGCGAAAGCCGCCTTCGCAATACATGAGATAATAGCGCCACAGGCGGTGGAAGCGTTCGTCGAAGCCTGTCAGGCGATGGTTGTCAACGGCGCGGTCGTAGGCGGTGCGCCACAAGCGGAGGGTCTCGGCATAGTCGAGGCCGAAGCCGTCTCGGTCGTCCCATGACAGGCCACGTGTCTTGGCGAGGGCTTGAAAAGCGGGTTCGTCGAGCAGCATTCCGCCGGGGAAGATATAGGCCTGGATGAAGTCGGCGCTGGCGGCGTAGCGGTCGAACAGGCGGTGGTCGATGCTGATATATTGCAGCGCCGCGCGGCCGCCGGGCTTGAGGGCGCGGGAGATGGTGTCGAGATAGGCTGGCCACCAGCGCGCGCCGACCGCCTCGACCATCTCGACCGAGGCGATGGCGTCGAAGCTTCCGTCGATGTCGCGATAGTCGGTCAGGCGAATGTCGATTTTGTCGGTCAGGCCAGCTTCGGCGATGCGCGCGTCGGCATAGTCCTTCTGCTCCTGGCTCAGCGTCAGGCCGACGACGCTTGCCCCGCGCCGCGCCGCCGCGATGGCCAGCGCGCCCCAGCCGCAGCCAATCTCCAGCAAGCGGTCGCCGGGCTTCAGCTCGAGCCGATCGAGGAGCAGCGCGATCTTGCGATGCTGCGCCTGCTCGAGCGTGTCCCCCGGCTCGAAGCGCGCGGCGGAATAGGTCATGCTCGGGTCGAGCCAGGCGGCGTAGAAGTCGTTGCCGAGATCGTAATGCGCGGCGATATTGTCGCGCGCCTTGCCCGGCGCATTGTCGCGCAGGCGGTGGGCGAGCGCGTTGAGCCAGCGCGCCGGGCCCTTGGCGCGGGCGGCGTCGCCCAGCGTCAGGGCATTGGCCATGAACAGCTCGGCGATCCTGACCGGGTCGGGCGAACTCCATTCGCCCCGCTCCCACGCCTTGTACCAGCCGACCGATCCCGAAGTGGCGACGCGGACCAGCGCCATCCAGTTGTGGAGGTTGACCACCGCGACCGGTCCCGGGGCATGAAAGCCGACGCGGCGCGGGGTGCCGTCGGGGATGCTCCCATCGATCCCGCCGAGGCGGATGCGGTCGTCGAGCTGGTTGACGAGGCGGGCAAACAGCGGGGCGATGGCCCGCGCGATCAACCCGCCGCCGGTGGCGAAGCGCTTGTCGGCGCTGAGAAGATGCTGTCCGCGAGTAGCCATAGCGGGGCTGTGCTAGCCGGTGCGGGCGTTGGCAAGCGTTGAGAGGGCTCGGTCCCGTGCCTCCCGATGGCCGATCAACGGCTGCGGATAATCGGCGGGGCGGAAGACGGGGTCGTGGATGTCTGGATCGGACAGCGTGGCTAGTTCCGGTAACCACTCGCGAATGTAATCGGCTGCGTCGAACTTTGCCGACTGGGCGAGCGGCGCCATGATGCGGAAGAAGGGCTGACTTGCGCTGCCGGTGCCCGCGATCCACTGCCAGTTCAGGCTGTTGTTGCCATAATCGGCATCGACCAGCGTGTCCCAGAACCAGCGCTCGCCGCGCCGCCAGTCGATCAGCAAATGTTTCACCAGAAAGCTGGCGGTAATCATGCGGACGCGATTGTGCATCCAGCCGGTCGTCCACATCTGACGCATCCCGGCATCGACAATCGGATAGCCGGTGCGGCCCTTCGTCCAAGCGGCGAAATCAGCGTCGGCGGGCGGGCCAGTTCGCCACTGCAGGCCATTCATTCCCGGCCGGCCGTTGACGTCGCCAAGACCGGGCTGCGCGAGAATCGCCGAGCGTGAAAAGTCGCGCCACGCCAGCTCTTTCAGAAACTTGTCTCCGCCCGTCCCGTGAAGCGCGTGCCACACCTGGCGCGGGCTCATCTCGCCGTGGTGGAGGTAAGGCGAGAGGCGGCTTGTACCTTCGACCGAAGGACGATCTCGGTCAGTCTGGTAGCCAACGACGCGGTCGGCAAAATCGGCAAGGTTGGCGGCGGCGCCGCTTTCACCGGGGTGCCAGTCGGTGAAGCCAGTCGCCCAGTCCGGACGGGTCGGCAAAAGATGCCAATCATCGAGACGATCGCTCTCGATGACCTTGGCAGGGGGTTCGATCCGATGCGGCGCTGGGCGCGGTTCGGGCGGCGGAAGGTGGTGGGTCAGGGCGGTGTAGAATGGACCATAGACCTTGAACGGGGTGCCGCCGCCGGTGACGACCCGTTCCGACGCAACCAGCGTGTCGCCGTCGTGGAGGGTGACGCGATCGCCGAGGTCGGCATCCGCGGCGCGCCACCACGGCTCGGCGTGGCGGGTGGCGTGGATGCTGGTGGCGCAAAGCTCGTCCGCCACCGCGGCGACGGTCGCGGCGGCCGGGCCACGGCGCAAGATGAGATTGCCGCCGATCGCCTCGAGCGAATGCGCCAGGCTGGCGAGGCTGTGGTGAAGCCACCAGCGCTGCGCGCCACCGATGCGCCAATGGCCCGGCGTATCGTCATCGAGGACATAAAGGCATGCGGTCGGCCCCTGCTCGACGGCGGCAAGCAAGGCGGGGTGATCGGCGAGGCGGAGGTCCTGGCGGAACCATAAAAGGGAGGTCATGGGTGGCTAGCGCCCTACTCCGCCCTCGGTTCCTTTTCGACCTGCCAGCTTTGGCCCTGGGCGACGAGGGCCTGGAGGTCGACCTTCTTGCCTTCGCTGACGGCGCGATTTTGTTCGACGACGGCGCTTTCGAAGGTCGGGGCGGGGTCTTCGTAGATGACGCCGAGCGCGACCGGGAAGCCGGCGCTGGCGGGCATTTCGATCAGCAGTTGCGCCATGGTGCGGTTCTTGAGGTCGTGGACGAGGACGCTTTCGTCGGCGGCGTCGACGATGGTCAGCTTCATCGTCTCGCGGTCGAAGCCGATGCCCTTTGTGCCATTGGCGAAGATCATCTTCTCGCCCGCTTTGAGCCAGAGCTGGCGGTCGGCGGCGAATTCCTTGGCGGTGAAGGGGGCAAAGACGTCATCGTTGTAGACCACGCAATTCTGAAAAATTTCGACGAAGCTGGCGCCCTTGTGGGCGTGGGCGGCCTTGAGCACGTCGGGGAGATATTTGTTGACGTCGATGGCGCGGGCGATGAACCGCGCGCCAGCACCAAGGGCAAAACTGCACGGGTTGGCGGGGCGGTCGACCGATCCGAACGGGGTCGAGGGCGAACGCGTGCCAATCCGCGAGGTCGGCGAATACTGGCCCTTGGTCAGCCCGTAAATCTCGTTGTTGAACAACAGGAACTGGCAGTCGAGATTGCGCCGCAGCAGGTGCATCGTGTGGTTTCCGCCGATGCTAAGCGCGTCGCCGTCGCCGGTGATGATCCACACATCGAGGTTCGGGTTGGCGAGCTTGACCCCGGTGGCGACGGCGGGGGCGCGACCGTGGATAGTGTGGAAACCGTAGCTCGCCATGTAGTAGGGAAAGCGGCTCGAGCAGCCGATGCCGCTGACGAACACGGTATTTTCGCGCGCGACGTCAAGGTCGGGCATGGTCCGCTGCACGGCTTTCAGCACGGCATAGTCGCCGCAGCCGGGGCACCAGCGCACTTCCTGGTCCGATGCCCAGTCCTTGGCGGTGAGTTTGACCATCTCGTTCATCGGGCGATTCCGGTAATATAATAGAGCAGGAGAAGGACCAGGATCAGCATCATGATCAAGGGGACAGGGTTGATCTGCTTCATGCCGTCAGCCCCGTTTTGGACAAGCTAGACAGTGTGACACGAAAATCGTCGGCTTAGTCTTTCGTATCATGGCCGTCGTGGCTGTCATGCCCGTCATGCCAGCGCCGCGGTGATCGCCGCCTCGATCTCGGCGATGGTGAACGGCTGGCCGCTGACCTTGTTGAGCGGGCGCGCGTCGACCAGGAACAGGTCGCGAAGGATCGTCTTGAGCTGGCCCGTATTCATCTCGGGGACCAATATGCGCTCATAAGACTTGAGTAGGACAGACATATTTTTCGGCATCGGCGCGATATGGCGGATATGGATGTGCGAAACGTCCATCCCCGTGGCGCGAAGCCGGCGCACGGCTTGATGGATCGGGCCATAGGTCGAGCCCCAGCCGACGACCGCAAGCTTGCCCGAGGTGGTGCCGAGCATGACGTCCTGATCGGGGATCGAGTCGGCGATATTGGCGACCTTCTGCACGCGGGTGCGGGTCATTTCGGCATGGGCTTCGGGCGAGTAGTCGATGTTGCCTGAGCCCGGCGCTTTCTCGATTCCGCCGATGCGATGTTCGAGGCCGGGGGTGCCGGGCCTGATCCACGGGCGGGCGAGTTCGTCATTGCGGGCGTAGGGCATGACCTGCTCGCCGTCTGCCGGACGATCGGTGTGGAACGACACCGGGAAGGGCGCGTAGGTCGCCATGTCGGGGACCTTCCACGGCTCGGCGGCATTGGCGATATAGCCATCCGAAAGCAGCAGCACCGGGGTCATGTAGCGCACCGCGATCCGGCACGCCTCGATCGCGCAGTCGAACGCGTCGGACGGCGAGCGGCAGGCGATGACCGGGATCGGGGCATCGCCATTGCGGCCATAGACCGCCTGGTAGAGATCGGACTGCTCGGTCTTGGTCGGCAGGCCGGTCGAGGGGCCGCCGCGCTGCGAATTGACGATGACGAGCGGGAGTTCGGTGATGAAGGCCAGCCCCATCGCTTCGCCCTTGAGCGCGATGCCCGGACCCGACGAGGAAGTGATGCCGAGCTGGCCAGCGTAGCTGGCGCCGATCGCCGAGCAGATGGCGGCAATCTCGTCCTCCGCCTGGAAGGTGGTGATGCCATATTCCTTGAGGCGGCTGAGATGGTGCAGCAGCGGCGAGGCAGGGGTGATCGGGTAGGAGCCGAAGAACATCGGAAGGCCAGCAAGCTGGGCGCCCGCAACAAGCCCGACAGCGAGCGATTCGGCCCCGGTGACGGTACGGTAAAGCCCGGGCTCGGCGGGCGCGGCGGCGATGTGATGCTGGCGAACGCTGGCGCCCATCTCGATGGTTTCGCCATAGGCGTGGCCAGCGTTGAGCGCGGCGATATTGGCTTCGGCGAGCGTCGGGGCTTTCGCGAACTTGGTCGTCAGCCAATTGGTGATCGGCGCCCGGTCACGATCGAACATCCACAGCGCGAGGCCTAGTGTCCACATATTCTTGCAGCGCAGCGCCTCCTTGTTGCCGAGGCCGAAGGGTTTGACCGCGTCCATGGTCAGCTGGCTGATGTTGAACTTGACCAGCTGCCACCGGGCCAGGCTTTCGTCCTCGAGCGGGTTGCTGGTGTAGCCAGCCTTGGTCAGGTTCCGGGCTGTGAACTCGCCTTCGTCGGCGATGATCAGGCCGCCGTCGCGCAGCGCCTTGACGTTGGTCTTGAGCGCGGCGGGGTTCATCGCGACGAGCACGTCGGGCTGGTCCCCGGCGGTGTCGATCGCGGTCGAGCCGAAGTTGATCTGAAACGCCGAGACGCCGAAGGTCGTGCCCTGCGGCGCGCGGATCTCGGCCGGGAAGTCGGGGAAGGTGGCAAGGTCGTTGCCGGCGAGCGCGGTCGACAAGGTGAATTGCCCCCCGGTCAGCTGCATGCCGTCGCCACTGTCGCCGGCAAAGCGGACAACCATCGATTCCATTACCGGGTGCGCATAGGCTTCCTCGGGAGTGAGCAGGTGCGTCGCCGACGCCATGGGTCCTCGTCCTTTGATCTTTCGTTTGGGATATCGTTTAGGCGTGTGCGGCGGCGTGTTCCAGCGTTAAGCCCCTTGGGACCGGGAGTTGCAGCATTTATGCGTGTTCCATCGCCAGAGGAGAGAATGTGACCGAACCCTATATCCGTCCCGATGTGAAACTCCTCCTCCAATTAATGGCAGCATCGGGCCAGCCGCCGATCGAGGCGATGTCGCCGACGGATGCGCGGGCGATGCGCAAGGCGTCGAAGGTCGAAACCGAGCCGCCGTTGGGAGAACTGGGGCTGATCCGCGACCTGTCATGCCCGGGGCCGGCGGGGGCGATTGCGCTCAGACTGTTCGACGTTCGCGCTGAGCGAAGCCCGAGCGACGTGATTATGTTCACTCATGGCGGAGGGTTCGTCTTCGGCGATCTCGACAGTCATGCGTCGGTGTGCGCGGAAATCTCGCGCCAGATGGATTTGCCTGTGATTTCCGTCGATTACCGGCTTGCGCCCGAGGCCCCCTTCCCCGCCGCGCCCGACGACGCGCTGGCCGCAGCACGGTGGATCGCAGCGAACGGTGCGGCAACCGGGCGGGAGGCCAAGCGGTTGATCCTGATGGGGGACAGCGCAGGGGCGAATCTGGCGATCGTAACCGCAGTGGCGCTTCGCGATGCCCCGGCGGCGGTGCCGGTGGCGGCGACATGCCTGGTCTATCCGGTCACCGAAACCTGCCGCAACGAGGGCAGCGGTCACGACTTTGCCGAAGGATATTTCCTGACCCAGGCGGGGATGCACTGGTTCGACAGCCATTATCGCGCGCCCGACGACGACCCGCGGCGCAATCCGCTGGTCGCGGGACTTGCGGGATTGCCGCCGACGGTGATCATCACCGCCAGCCTCGACCCGTTGCGCGACCAGGGCCGGTCGCTGGCGGGCGAACTGGCCAGGGTCGGATGCGAGGTCGTTTATCTGGAGGCCAGGGGCACGATCCACGCCTTCTGGACGCTGCGCAAGTTGCTGCCGTCGTCGGCGGCCGATGTCGCGCAGACGCTGGCACATCTGAAGCTGATGGTGGCGGCATGAGCGGAGTCGACGGCTATCGCCGCGGGGTCGGGATCATGCTGCTCAACGGTGAGGGCAAGGTGTGGGTCGGTCGACGGATCGATTATACCGATGAAGCGTGGCAGATGCCGCAGGGCGGGATCGACAAGGGCGAGGCGCCGTGGGCAACCGCGCTGCGCGAGCTGGAGGAGGAGACCGGGATCGCACCCCATCTGGTCGAGCGGATCGCCGAATGTCCCGAGCGGTTGCGGTACGACTTGCCGCCCGAGCTTCGCGGCAAATTGTGGAAGGGCAAATGGAAAGGGCAGGACCAGGACTGGTATCTCTGCCGCTTCCTGGGGCGCGACAGCGATGTCGACATCGCGACCGCACATCCCGAATTCAACGCGTGGAAATGGGTCAAGCCGGCACAGCTGCCCGACCTGATCGTGCCGTTCAAGCGCGAAATGTATCGCGATTTGCTGCGGCATTTCGGGATGCATCTGTAGCGGGTGTGGCGTTGGCGCGCCGGGCGCGGTAGAGCCGGGCAATGGGCAATTTGACGCGTGAAGAGCAGGCTGCAGTCGAGGCGGCGATGGCGGCGCCGATGCTGGCCCAGGTCGAGGCGTGGGCGGGGATTAATTCGGGATCGCGCAATCTTGGCGGGCTGGCGGATGTGGCGGCGCTGTTGAGCGATGCGTTCGCAGGATTGCCCGGCGCGGTGACGATGGTCGATCCGGCGCCGGTCGATGCGGTCGATGCGGCGGGCAAGCGGTTCGACATTCAGCATGGGCGCAACCTGCATCTGGTGGTGCGGCCACAGGCGCCGGTGCAGCTTCTGCTGACCGGGCATATGGATACGGTGTTCGGGCTCGATCATCCGTTCCAGTCGCTGACATGGCTCGAGCCCGGCGTGCTCGGCGGGCCGGGGGTGGCCGACATGAAGGGCGGAATTGCGGTCATGCTGGCGGCGCTGAGCGCGTTCGAAGCGAGCGCCGGTGCGGGACGGCTGGGCTATGAAGTGATCATCAATTCCGATGAGGAAGTCGGATCGCCGGGGTCGGCCGGGCTGATCGCGATGGCGGCGCGGGGCAAGCGCGCGGCGTTGACCTATGAACCCGCCGCGCTGCCCGACGGGACGCTCGCCGGGGCGCGGCCGGGGAGCGGCAATTTCAGTTTCGTGATCGGCGGCAAGTCGGCGCATGCCGGGCGCAATCCCGAGGATGGGCGCAATGCCGTCGTCGCTGCGGCCGATCTGGCGCTGCGACTGGCCGAGGCGCGCGGGCCGAGCCTGTCGGTCAATGTCGCCAGGGTCGATGGCGGCGGGCCGAACAATGTCGTTCCGGACAATGCCGTGCTGCGGGTCAATTTGCGCCCGGCGACGCTAAAAGACCAGGCGCGGGCTCAAGCGCTGATCGATGCCGCCGTCGAACAGATCGCGGCCGAGCATGATGTGTCGATCCACGCCCATGGCGGGTTCGGGCGGCCGCCGAAGCCGATGACGCCAGAGGCCGAGATATTGTTCGGGCTGGTCAAGCAGGCTGGCGCCGACCTTGGCCAGTCGATCGGCTGGCAGCCGACCGGCGGGGTGTGCGACGGGAATAATATAGCCGCGTGCGGCGTGCCGGTGATCGACACGATGGGCGTGCGCGGGGGCAAGATTCACTCGATGGAGGAATATCTGATCGTGGAAAGTTTGGCCGAGCGCGCGGCGCTGTCGGCGGTGACCTTATTGCGGCTGGCGGGCGAAGCGCGATGAACCGCAATTTCCGCGTCCGCCCCGCGCATCCCGACGATTTCGCGTCGGTTTATGAAATGGCCAAGTTGACCGGGGGCGGCTTCACCAACCTGCCCGCCGACAAGAAGACATTGGTGGAGAAGATCGGCCGGTCGGACGACAGTTTCGCGCGCGAGGGTGAGGAGCAGGCCGGCGACCTGTACTTGTTCATGCTCGAGGATCCTGACCAAGAGGTTATTCGCGGCACCTGCCAGGTGTTCGGCGCGGTCGGGCTCGACCGGCCATTCTACAGCTATCGCATTTCGTCGCTGACCCAGCATAGCCAGGAATTGGGCAAGACATTTCGCAACGAAACGCTCAACCTGTCGACCGACCTTGAGGGTTCGTCAGAGGTCGGCGGGCTGTTCCTCCATCCCAATGAGCGCGCCGGCGGGCTGGGCATGCTGCTCGCGCGGAGCCGGTACCTGTTCATCCGCGAGCATCGGGCTCGGTTCGGGGACTGCACGCTGGCCGAGCTTCGCGGGGTGATGGACGAGAGCGGCAATTCGCCTTTCTGGGATGCGCTGGCGGGGCGCTTTTTCGGCCTGAGCTTCCCCGAGGCCGACGCCTTCAACGCGGTCAACGGCACCCAGTTCATCGCCGATTTGATGCCGCAGACACCGATCTACACTGCGATGCTCCCCGACACCGCGCGTGCCGTGCTTGGCCACCCGCATCCCACCGGGCGCGCGGCGCTGCGGATGCTGGAGGGAGAAGGGTTCAAGTTCGACCGCTACATCGACATTTTCGACGGCGGACCCACGGTCACGGCGGCGACCGATCAGATTCACACCATCCGCTCGGCGCGCGACTTTACCGTCAGCGCAATCGAGGATGGCGGCACGCATGAAGTGATCGCCTCGGCCGGGCGGTTGAAGCAGTTTGCCGCCTGCTATGCGCATATCAAACTGGCCGCCGACGACAGTGCGACGATCGATCCGGCGGCGGCGAAGCTGCTCGGGATCGGGGTCGGCGACCGCTTTGCGGCAGTGGCGCGATGAGCACGATGCGCGAGATCAACTTCGACGGGATCATCGGGCCCAGCCACAATTACGCCGGACTGAGCCTTGGCAACCTCGCCTCGGCGCGCAATGCCGGGGCAGTGTCGCAGCCGCGCAGCGCGGCGCTTCAGGGACTGGAAAAGATGCGCGCGAATTTGGCGCTGGGGCTGGTGCAGGGCCTGTTCGTGCCTCCGCCCCGGCCCGCGCGGGCGTGGCTGGCGAGCCTTGGCACGACGATCGAGGATGCCGATCCGGTCATCGCCGCCAACGCCATGTCGGCCTCGTCGATGTGGGCGGCCAATGCGGCGACGGTCTCGCCGGGGGCGGACACGCGCGACGGCAAATGCCACCTGACCGTCGCCAATTTGCGATCGATGCCGCATCGCAGCCACGAATGGGGCGCGACGATGGCGCAGTTGAAGATCGCCTTCGCGGACCCGGCATTTGCGGTCCACCGCCCCGTCCCCCCGGCATTCGGCGACGAGGGCGCGGCCAATCACATGCGGCTGACGGGCGCGCACGGCGAGCCCGGGCACGAACTGTTCGTCTATGGTGTGGCGGGTGGCCCCTTCCCGGCCCGCCAGCATCTCGAGGCATCGCGCGCGGTGGCGCGGCTGCACGGGCTCGATCCGGCGCGAACCCATTTCGTCGAACAGTCCGAAGCGGCAATCGCCGCGGGCGCGTTTCACAACGACGTGGTAGCGGTCGCCAACGAACGGCTGCTGTTCGCGCATGAGCAGGCGTTTGCGCGGCGCGATGAGGTGGCGGCGCTGTGCGCGGCAAACGGCTTTGAGCTGCTTGAGGTCGCGGTGGGCGAAGTCAGCCTGGCCGAGGCGATCTCCTCCTATCTGTTCAACGCCCAGCTGGTGACGCTGCCGACCGGCGAGCAGACGCTGATTGTGCCGAGCGAGGCGCAGGAGACGCCGAGCGTGTGGAACTGGCTGCAACGGCACCTGGCGTCGAACGGCGCGATCCGCCGGGTCGAGGTGGTCGATGTGCGCCAATCGATGGCCAATGGCGGCGGCCCGGCCTGCCTGCGCCTGCGCGTGGCGTGCGATCCGGCAACGGTCGACCCGCGTTTCCTGGTCGACAAGGCGAAGATCGATCGGCTGGCGGCGGTGGTCGGGCACCATTGGCCGGCCGAGATTGCCGTCGATGCGTTGCAGGATGCGGCGCTGATCAGCGATGTCGAGCGCGCCCGGTCGGCACTGCTGGATGCGCTCGACCTCACCGGCTCATTGTCGGGTTAATTGACATTTAACCTTGAAGCTTAACGCTAAAACGGCGGAACTGTGGGATTGGCACGGCGTTTGCTTAATAGATGTCGATGCGTTTACCTTCGAAATCGCGCGTGAAGCGCTGGTTCACAATCAAGACTCGCTTCGAGGCGTTCCTGGTCATTTACGCCATCGCGCTGGGCGCGGTCGAACGGGGACGAGTCTACATCGAAACCTATCACGGGGCCAACGGCTGGATCCTGGCGGCGGCAGCCACCGGGGTGGTTTTCGTGGGCGGTGCCAAGCTGCTCGATTCGGTGCGGCCAGTGCCCGTTCCGGTTCCGGGTCCGCTTCCAGTGAGGCGCGCGGCCCTCACCCCGGCGCGGCGCGTCAGTCGTAATCGACCCAGGTCACGCCCTTATCATTCCGGTTCAAGGTCAGCGATTTCACTTCGCAAAGATTGACCCCGGGCCAGGTCGCTTCGGTCGTATCTTCAAGCGTGACCTTCAGGTCGAACGCGCAATCGGGATCGCTGAATGCCGAGGTCGCCTTGCTTCCCTTGGCCGGCCGGGCCGGGCTCGCAACCAGCGGCAGCCAACTGTTGGTGCCCGTGCGGCGAATGTAGAGGTTAGAAATCATCTGGCCGGTGCCGTTGACCAGGTTAAGCCCGGCAGCGCCCTTGCCCGCGACGAGCGGCGCCGGCGCGACCAGTAGCGCGGTGACGATCAGGAAGCGGGGCAGCCGGTTCATGCCGCGAGCATAACGGTTCACGCGATAAAATTCAATTTAGGGCAAGGCGAGCGCCGACACTCCGTGGGGAACGCCGGCAATCAATGACGCTCAGGCAGCGCGGCGCGACACCCAGACCGGCTTCGAGCGGTGCGTCGAGGTGAACATCGCGCCCTGCCGATGGCTTTCGGCCAGTGGCAGCGCGGTCGAACAAAAGCCGCATTCGGCAAGCGAGCGCCCGACATACCAGTGCGTCCGCCCGCAACCGGGGCAATGATTGACTTCATTTTCGCGATAGACGGCGTGGTAGCCGCGCTTCGCGGGATCGAATTCCCGAAGGGTCGCAATCGACATGGCCGTTTCTCCACAGGCTTTGGACGTATAACCAGCGACGAGTCGTTCGGTTTCAGCGATGATCCGATTGAACCGATCTGTCACCCCGCTGCAACAGGCCTGTCCCGTTCCGAAACGGATCAGGTGCGCGGTGAAAAGTGGCGTCATTTAACGAATCGTTAGGCAAAGAGGCGCAAGTTCAACCTGACCAGCCGACAGCGAGCCGGCCGACAGCAGGGAGCACCCCCGTGGAATCGAACCAGCGTTACTATCTTCGCCGTGCTTCCGAGGAACGGACGGCCGCGCTTCGATCGATCACGCAGCAAGCCCGCGACTGGCACCTGAAACTCGCCGGCGACTTCGCCGAACGCGCCCGCGCCGTCGGTGCCGCCACGCCAATGCCATTCGCCACACCGATGGCGATGAGCGCCTGACCCTTGCCTGGTTGGCACTGAACTGGGGCAAGCAGCGACGCAACGCCGCCGCCGCCCCAAATCCCTTCCCTAGAATTTAACCCCCAGCTCCAGCCCGTAGAGGCGCCGCGCCCCGGGCGAGATGAACGACCCGCCAAATTCGATCGCGGGGATGACTTCGCTGAGGTATTTCTTGTCGAACACGTTGGTGCCGAAAGCGGTGACCTTCCACTGCCGTCCTTCCAGGCCGAGGCGAAGGTCAACCACGCCGAAGGCCTTGCGCCTGGCAATCTTGTAATTCGCATCGCCCACGAACGACGGCAGTTGAAGCGCCGAGATGGGCAGCAGCTGGCTGAAGATCGTCGACTTGGTCTGGTCCTGCACGGTGTGGAACCAGGTCGGCCCGGTAATTCGATAATCAGCGCGGAATAACAATTTCAGTCCGTTCGCGACCGGGATCTCGTTCTGGCTGCCCAGGTTGATCGTATAGTCAGGCGTGTAAGGCGACTTGTTGCCAACGGTATCGGGCCGCGAGCTGTTCTTCTTGATCTTTGAATCGGTAACGTTGAACGCGCCGGACAGCGTCCAGCCCTTGACGACGCGCGCATCGACACTGGCCTCAACCCCCTTCAGGTCGACCCGGTCGATGTTTGACACGACCCTGAGCAGGCCGAAGCCGCCGACGAAGAATTCGAAGAACTGCATGTCGCGGACCTGGGTGTAATAGCCCGCCACGCTATAGCGCACCGGCCCGACCCGGCCCTTGATCCCGGCTTCATAGGCGTTCGACCGCTCCTTGCGAAAGTCGTCGTTGATGAGGACGTTGGCGTTGATCGGCGCCACGTTGAAGTTCTGATTGACGATCGCCGCCGAGCCTTGATTGTTGAACCCGCCCGACTTGAAACCGACCCCCCAGTTGGCGAACAAATTGGTCTGTGGGGCAATTTCCAGCCGGGCGCTGATCTTGGGCTCGAGCTGCTTGTAGGTCCGGCTCTTCGACGGGATCGCGCCGCCCGTCTGTCCCGGATTGATCGGGCCACCAGCGAACGGATCGGTCGCCAGCGGCACCTGGTTGTCGACGTGCCGACGCTCTATGTCATAGCGCAGCGCGAGGCTGACATCGAAGGCGTTGCTCGGCTTCCAGTCGACCGACCCGAACCCGGCGTAGACATCGGTCTTGAACTTGTCGGCATAAAGCTGCGACGTCGGATTGCTGCTGCCGGGCGCATTGTACAGCTGCCTGGTCACGCCATTGCCGGTGTCGGCGCCAAGGCTGACCCCGGTGAGGCGGTCAATGTGCAAGGCATAGGCGCCGAGCTGCCAGCTGACGGGTCCGGGCGCGGTCGACGCCAAGCGGATTTCGCCGCTGAAATCCTTCTGATTGCGAAGCTGATATTGGGTGCCGTCGCAGGTCGTGGGCGAGTAGGCGCCGAAGGTCGATCCGTTGGCGGGCGCGAAAATAAACGGCACCGGGATGGCGCCGATGAAGCCGGGCGGATTGACCGGATATCCCGTCAGCGCCGCCGTCGAGGCGAAGCAGGCATTGACCGCAGGCTGCGCCGCCGGGTTCGACGCGAACAGATAGCGCGCGAAATCGGCCGAGGTGCCATCGGCGGTCAGGTCGTTCTTGACGTTGCTGTAGAGCCCCCAGGCGGTCAGCTTCACCCCGCCAAAATCATGGTCGAGCTTGAGCGACGCTTCGATTGTCCTCTGGTCGTTGGTCGGCTTTATGTTGGAATAATAATGGAATGGGTGATCGTTGACGTCCTCGTTGAACGCCCCGCCGAAAGCCGGCAGGTGGAACACTGAGTTGAAGTTGATCGAGGCGCCGTGATATTCCCCGTAGCGCAGCTTGGCATCAAGCTGGGTAGCATCACCCAATGCGGCCACGACGCGGCCGTTGATGTTCCATTCCTTGCGATTGTCGACCACTGTGGCGTTGAGGAAGGTGTTGCGGTAAAAGCCATTGGTGCGGCTGTAATCCCCCGCCAGCACAAAGCCGATGCCCGGTCCGATCGGCCCGGCGACATAGGCGTTGGCGGTCGCGGTGTTGACGTTGCCATAGCTCAGCGTGGCGCCGCCTTCGAAGTGATCGCCCGGCTTGAGCGTCTGCATGACAATCGCTCCGGCGGCGGCATTGCGGCCATAAAGCGCGCCCTGCGGCCCTTTGAGCACTTCGATCTGGCGCAGCGTGCCCTGCGATTGGTTGAGCACGGCATTGTTGGTCTTGAGGATTCCGTCGACCACCAGCGCGACCGAACTCTCGGCATCACGCGCGCTGTTGATCCCGCGAATGTTGATCTGGTTGTCGCCGGCCTCGGCGGTGCTGGCGACGATCGTCACCCCGGGGGTCAGCTTGGCGAAATCCTGCGCGCGCTGGATATTGGCATTGGCGATCGTCCTGGCGTCGAACGCGGTGATCGATGCCGGCACCTTGCTGAGCGATTCATTGACCCGCCGCGCCGTGACCACAATCTCACCATTGCCGTCAGCGGCCGGGTCGGCGGCGACCGGGGCGACCGCGACCGGCGCGCGATCGGCGGTTTGCGCCTTGGCCGGCGTGATCGCCAATGCGCCCATCGACGTGCCGGCAAGCAGCAGGATCATTCTGGTGGCAAGCATCGTGGTAACCCCCTTGTTTTAGCAATCAGACGAGCACGTTGGCCCCGCTTTTACGGTCAATAACAAAGTGTCGTGCCCCAGTTCTCCAAACGCTATTGTACACAAGTTGAAGCGTCAAGGTCATATTCGGCGCTACACATTTTCGTTGAGCGATAGTGCACGGAGCGCACACTGTCCCGACCGGGGAGCGATGGAACCACCAAATCGGACTAGATGTATACATTGTTTTGGACGCAGTTTTCTGAGCGCTAAAGCCCTGGTCACCCGCGCGCCGCTTACAAACGCCGCTGATCAGCCTGGCTGTTCCGTGCGGAACACGTGGAAGGCGCGTCGAATGTGCGACGTCATCACGGCCCGCGCCCATTCCCGGTCTCGCGCTTCCAAGGCAGCGACGATTTCGACATGCTCGGCCAGGCTGCGGCGCAACTGGTCGCCATCGTAGCGCAGCGCGGTCCGGTGGACGATCGGCTGCAGCACCAGCCGGTTGATCATCTGCCCAAGTCGGTCCGATGCTGCAGCCTGGATGATCAATCCGTGAAACTGGCGGTTGGCGAGCAGGAACGTATCGACGTCGGGCAGCGACCGGTCGATCGCGGCGTCGATCGTGGCGACGTTGCGATGGAGCGCGGCGAGCATGTCGGGGGTGACGCGCTCGGCCGCCTGCGCCGCGGCATGGCCCTCCAGCATCGTGCGCAGCGTGAACAGCTCCTCGATATCGTCGATTGACCAGTTGCTGACGAACGACCGCTGGCTGTCGCTGCGCTGGATGAACATCTCGGCTTCGAGCCGGTGCATCGCGTCGCGCACCGGGGTTCGCGACACGCCGCAAATCTCGGCAAGCTCTTCCTCCTTTAGCTGGACGCCCGGCGCCAGCTTGCCGGTGAGTATTCGGGCCTTGATCTCGTCATAGGCGCGGTCGCTTGCTCTCGACATGCACTTCCCTTGCTGGCCCCGCGCGCGGTTTCGATTGACCAAGACCGATCCCGCACGACATTGCGGATGATCCGATAGCGCGCAAGCTGGATCAGATAATGGCGCCGCCCTGGCATGTCCTGCCTTGCAAAATGTGTACAGTAGGGCAATGTGCGTGGCAAGGCGCGGCTTCCACCCGGCTCGAGAGTGACCATGCGAACCATCGAAATCGTCGAAGTTTCCCCTCGCGACGGGCTCCAGAACGAAACCGAGATCCTGTCGGTCGACCATAAGGTCATGCTCGTGAAATCGGTCATTGCCGCAGGCGCCCGGCGGATCGAGGTGGCTAGCTTCGTCAATCCCGCCCGGGTGCCGCAGATGGCCGATGCCGAGGCGGTCGTCGCCGGCTTGCCTGATGCGCAACTTGTATACATTGGGTTGGTCCTCAACCATCGCGGCGCCGCTCGCGCGCTCGCCACCAAGGTTCACGAACTGGGCGCCGTGTGCGTCACCACCGACACCTTCGCGATGCGCAACCAGGGCCAGACGAGCACCCAGTCGATCGACATCGCGTGCGACATCGTCGGCCTGGCCCGCGCCGCCGGTCGCCGCGGCCAGATCACCATCGCTGCCGCCTTCGGCTGTCCGTTCGAAGGCGTGGTGTCGCCCGACCGGGTCGTCGCCATGGCCCGCCAGGCCGCCGCCAGCGGCGCGGTCGAAGTCGCGCTGGCCGACACCATCGGGGTCGCCGTCCCGGCCGAGGTCACCGCGCTCGTCACGCGCGTCCGTGCTGAAATCGCCCCGCTGCCGGTCCGCGTCCACCTCCACAACACCCGCAACACCGGGCTCGCCAACATGTGGGCCGCGGTCGAGGCGGGCGCCGCGACGATCGACTCGTCGCTCGGCGGGCTTGGCGGCTGCCCGTTCGCTCCCGGCGCGGCGGGCAACATCCCGACCGAGGATGTCGTCTACCTGCTCGAACGGTCGGGCATCGCTACCGGGCTCGACCTCGACGCGCTGATCGACGCGGCGAAGTGGCTGACCCCGATCATGGGGCGTCCGCTGCCGGGCATGGTTTCCAAGGCGGGGCGCTTTCCGCCGTCCCTGCCGCCTATCGTCAAAAAGGGTGAATACGCATGAGCTATCGTCTGGGCGTCGATGTCGGCGGGACCTTCACCGATCTGTTGCTGCTGGAGGAGGAATCGGGGCGTTTCTGGCGGCACAAGACTCCGTCGACGCCCGCCGACAGTTCGGTCGGCATCCTCGACGGCGTAGCAGCGGTGTGCGCCAAGGCGAACGTCACACCGGCCGATGTCGAGGTCTTCCTCCACGGCACGACGGTTGCGACCAACGCCATGCTCGAGGGCAAGGGCGCGCGGGTCGGGCTGATCGTCACCCAGGGGTATCGCCAAGTCATGCAGATCGCGCGCAGCTTCGTCCCCGGGGGCCTTGCCGGGTGGATCATCTGGCCCAAGCCCGAACCGCTCGCCGCGTTGATCGACACGCTCGAAGTGGCCGGGCGCATGGATGCCCATGGCCGCGAGCTTCGCCCGATCGACGATGACGGCATCCGCGCCGCGCTGGCCCAGCTTCGCGACCAGGGCGTCGAGGCGATCACCGTCTCGCTGATCAACGCCTATCTCAACGGCGCGCACGAGAAGCGGGTGGGCGAACTGGCGGCCGAAGTCTGCCCCGACCTGCCCGTCTCGCTCAGCCACGAAGTCCTGCCCGAAATGCAGGAATACGAACGCACGCTGACGACCGTCGCCAACGCTGCGGTCCGGCCGATCGTCGGCAATTATGTCCGCAACCTGCGCACCAAGTTGCGCAGCGCGGGGATGGCCGGAAAGCTTGCCTTGCTGCGCTCCGACGGCGGGCTGATGAGCAGCGAAAAAGCCGAGGCGCACCCAGTGTCGCTGCTGATGTCGGGACCGGCCGGCGGCGTGACCGGCGCGCTGTGGGTCGGCAAGAACAGCGGCCTTCGCAACATCTTGACGCTCGACGTCGGGGGCACCTCGACCGACGTCGCGCTGATCGAAAATCTGGAGCCGCGTCGGGCGCGCACCACCGAGGTCGGCCATCTGTCGGTCCGCGCCTCATCGCTCGACGTGAAGACCGTGGGCGCCGGGGGCGGGTCGATCGCCTACGTCCCCGAACTGACCAGGGCACTTCGCGTCGGCCCGCAGTCGGCGGGCGCAGTGCCGGGCCCGGTCGCCTATGGCAAGGGCGGGACCCAGCCGACCGTGACCGACGCCAATGTCGTGCTCGGCTATCTTCCCGAATCCTTGCTCGGCGGCACCTTCAAGCTCGACCGCAACGGCGCCAAGGCGGCGGTCCAGACAATCGCCGACGCGCTCGGCATCGGCCTGATGGAGGCGGCGCGCGGAATCATCGACATCGTCAACGAGAATATGTTTGGCGCGCTGCGCATGATTTCTGTCCAGCAGGGTTATGATCCGCGCGATTTCGCACTGATGGGATTTGGCGGTGCGGGACCACTCCATGTCAATTCGGTCGCGCGGCTGATGGGCAGCTGGCCGGCGGTGTCGCCGGTGTCGCCCGGGGTGTTGTGCGCGCTGGGCGATGCGACGACGCGGATGCGGACCGAAACCGCGCGCAGTTTCTCGCGCCGCTTCGCCGACACCGATGAGGCCGAGGTGATGACGATCCTCGACGAGATGGCAACCCAGACCCGCGACGAATTGAAGGCCGACGGGATTGCGGATGGCGACATCACCAGCCTGTTCGAAATCGACGTTCGCTATGAAGGCCAGGCGTTCGAAGTCCCACTGTCGATCGACGCCGAGACAATTCGCCGCGACGGGCTGGCCGGGATCACCAGCCGCTTCGATATCGAGCACAAGCGCCTGTTCACCTTCAACATGACCAGTCCCCACGAGCTGGTGAATTTGCGCGCCGTCGCACTGGGTATTGCACTCGACCTGCCTGCGGCGACCTTGCCCGTTGGCGATGGCGACCCGGCGCAGGCCAAGCTTCGCGATCACCAGTTGTGGATGGACGGCGGCACCCACGCGGCAGTGATCTACGACCGCGCGCTGCTCGAGCAGGGCGATGTCATTCCCGGCCCCGCGATCGTGGTCGAGATGGATTCGACGACCCTGATCGAACGGGACTGCATCGGCACCGTCGATGCCGTCGGCAACATCCTCATCACCCTCGCCTGAAGGGACGCATCATGCCCGCAACGATTATCCAGCCCAACGCGACCCCCTTTGCCAAAGTGGCGATCGATCCGGTCACGCTCGAGGTCATCGAAAACGCGCTTCGCAACGCCCGCGTCGAAATGGACGCGACCCTTGTCCGCACCGCCATGTCCCCCGGTATCCGCGAACAGGGCGACGCCTTCCCGCTGATCGCCGATCACAAGGGGCGGATGATCGTCGGCCAGTTCGGGTCGTTCATCGGCGGCTTCCTCGACGGTTATGACGGCACGCTCGAGGATGGCGACATGATCTTCCTGTCCGATCCCTATTCGGTCGGGGGCGCGATCAGCCATTCGAACGACTGGCTCGTCCTGCTGCCCGTGTTCAAGGGCGGGCGGATCATCGCCTACACCGCGATGTTCGGCCACCAGAGCGACATTGGCGGCAAGGTCGCCGGGTCGATGCCGATCGACGCCCATTCGATCTTCGAAGAGGGGGTGCGCATCCCGCCGGTCAAGATCTGGCGCAAGGGCGAATATAATGAGGACCTGATCAAGCTGGTCATGCACCAGACGCGCAAGCCCGACTGGTGCGCGGCCGACCTCAACGCCTTGATCGCGTCGTGCCGGGTGGCGGCACGGCGGGTGATCGAGATTTGCACCCGGTTCGGCGACGACGTCTATGTCTCGGCGACCGAGGAACTGCTTGCCCGCAACTATCGCGCGATGAAGCAGCTCATCGAAACCTCGATCGGCGAGGAGCCGGTCGATTTCGAGGATTATATCTGCGACGACGGCATGGGTTTTGGTCCGTACAAGATCAAATGCACGATGTGGCGCGAGGATGGACGGGTCATCCTGGATTTCGCCGGAACCGATCCGCAAAGCCCCGCCTCGATCAACTTCCTGCTCAACGAGAACATGTTCAAGATGTTCTTCGGCATTTACATGATCATGGTCTTCGATCCGATGATCCTGTTCAACGACGGCTTCTATGACCTGATCGACGTGCGCATCCCCAAGGGATCGCTGCTCAAGCCCGAATTTCCGGCAGCGCTGTCGGGGCGGACCCATGCGTTGGGCCGCATCTTCGACATATTGGGCGGGCTGCTGGGCCAGCGCACGCCCGAATTCCTGTGCGCCGCGGGCTTTTCGTCGAGCCCGCACTTGTTCTACTCGGGAACCGATCGCGCCGGCCGCTATTTCCAGCTGTTCCAGATCGGCTTTGGCGGGATTCCCGGCCGGCCGATGGGCGATGGCCCCGATGGCCATTCGCTGTGGCCGGGCTTCACCAACGTACCCAACGAATTCCTCGAACGATACTTTCCATTGGTCATCGAACGATACGAAACAGCAGTGGATTCGGGCGGCCCGGGTCTCCACCGCGGAGGGAATGGGATCCACATGACCTACCGCTTCCTGGAACCCGGAGTAATAGCCATCCACGACGACCGCTGGTTCGTGAAGCCGTGGGGGGTTAATGGGGGGGATCCGGGGGCGCGGGCTCGCAAGATCCTGGAAAAAGCCGACGGCAGCCAGACGATCGTCGCCAACAAACTGGAGGAACTGGTCGTCGAGGCCGGTGACCAGCTGCACTTTATCACCTGGGGCGGTGGCGGCTGGGGCGATCCGCTCGAGCGTGATGCAACGCTGGTCCAGGAGGAAGTCGCGCAAGGGCTGGTGTCAACCGAGGGTGCGCGCCGTTATGGCGTGGTCGTCGGCGACGAGGCCGCGACCGCTGCGCTGCGTGCCACCATGCGGGCCGCCCGTCCTGGCCCCTTGCCGCTGTTCGATCGTGGCGGCGACATCGAGCAGCTTCGCGCCACGTGCCTGGCCGAAACTGGACTGCCAGCACCGCGCCAGCCGGTCTGGGCCCATGCCGCGATGGCGGCGGAGTAAGCGGAATGATCGAGAACAGGGGCGCGCTGCAAGGCATCAGGGTGATCGAACTTGGCCAGCTGATCGCCGGTCCATTCTGCGGCCAGCTGCTTGGCGACATGGGGGCCGATGTCATCAAGGTCGAAGCCCCCGGCACTGGCGACCCGATGCGCGCATGGGGCCGCGGCGACGATAAATTATGGTGGGAGGTGGTCGCCCGCAACAAGCGTTCGGTAACAGCCAACCTGCGCGTCCCTGCCGGGCAGGATCTGGTTCGAAAGCTGGCCGCCGACGCCGACATATTGATCGAGAACTTCAAACCCGGAACGCTCGAGAAATGGAACCTCGGTCCTGATGTCCTTCATGCGATCAACCCCAGGCTGATCATCGTGCGGGTGTCGGGCTATGGCCAGACCGGGCCCTATGCATCGCGCGCCGGTTTTGGTGGGATCGGCGAGGCCATGGGCGGGTGGCGGTACATCGTCGGTGACGCCGATCGCGCACCGAGCCGGATGGGACTGTCGATCGGCGACACGCTGGCGGCCACCTATGGCTGTATGGGGGCGCTTGCGGCGCTTCATGCGCGCGAGCGGACCGGGGTCGGCCAAGTGGTCGACAGCGCACTGTACGAAGCCGTGCTCCAGGTCACCGAAAGCCTGGTCCCCGAATATGTCGCATCGGGCTACATCCGCGAGCGGTCGGGTTCATCGCTGCCCGGGATTGCCCCGTCGAATGTCTACCAGACCGCTGATGGCGAGTTTCTGATCGGCGCCAACCAGGACGCGGTCTTTGCGCGACTGTGCGCGGCGATGGGTCGGCCCGAACTTGCCACCGACCCGCGTTATGTCGATCATGTCGCGCGCGGCGCTCATCAGGTGGAGCTGGACGATATCATCGAAGCCTGGACCAAAACCCTCTCGACGGCAGAGGTCGAGCGGTTGATGATCGAACATAGCGTGCCGTCGGGGAGCATCTATCGCGCGCCCGAAATGCTGGCCGACCCGCATTTCGCCGCGCGTGAGGCGATCGTGACGATCGACCATCCGCGTTTTGGCGAAGTGAAAATGCAGAACAGCTTTCCCAAGATGTCGGGCACGCCAGGGTCAATCCGCAGCATCGCCCCGCAGACGGTCGGCGAGCATAACGCCGAAGTCTATGGTGCGCTCGGCTTGTCGGCCGACGAGCTTGCCGCGCTGGAGGCCGAAGGAGCGATGTGATGACCAAGAACGATCTTGCCGGCACGTTCGACGGGCGCCTGTCGTTCGGCAGCCGGCCGGCGTTGCTGCTGGTCGATGTCGTCATGGCCTATCTTGAGCCGGGATCGGTGCTTTACGGAACGGCGTTTGTCAGCGCGCTCGCGAGCAATGAGCGGCTGGTCGCGGTGGCGCGTGACGCCGGGGTCCCGGTGATTTTCACCAACGTCGTCTACCAGCCGGGCGGGGCGGATGGCGGCCTATTCTATCGCAAGGTGCCCGCGCTCAAGCTGTTCGATCGTGGCAGCCCGGCGGGGGCCTTTCCGCCGTCGCTCCAGCCCCAGGATGACGAAACGGTTGTGACCAAACAATATGCGTCGGCGTTTTTTGGCACCTCACTGGCGTCGACCCTGATGGCGGCATCGATCGATACGCTCGTCATTACCGGCTTTTCGACCTCAGGCTGCGTACGCGCGACCGCGCTCGACGCGCTTCAGCATGGCTTCCGCCCGTTCGTCGTGCGTGAGGCGTGCGCCGATCGCCAGCCCGGCCCGCATGACGCCAATTTGTTCGATCTCCAGGCCAAATATGCCGAGGTCGTTGGTGAAGCCGAAGCCATCGCGCTGATCGAACGATCGCGAGATCCGCGCTGACAGGGTTCAGACACATTGCCCGGTCGCTCAACCGATTGCCGGTGAACGGGGCATATCGGAAATGCTGGTGGAAGTGGCGCGCCCGGAACGATTCGAACGTCCGACCCTCAGATTCGTAGTCTGATGCTCTATCCAGCTGAGCTACGGGCGCGCGGTGGGCTGGCTATTAGGGGGGGTTTCCTGAGGGTGCAACCCGCAAATCCCGGAAAAGCGGGAGGTCAGCCCCCAAATGCACTGATTGCGAAGCGAGGCCGCCAATCCTAGACGGAAAGAATGATCCTGACCTTGCGCCATATCGCCGCCCTGCCCGTGCTGCTGCTTGGCGCCTGTTCGCATACCACGGCCAACTCGCCGTCGCTTGCCCCCCGCGCAGCGGAGAAGATCGATCCCCGCGTGCCGGTCGAGCGGGCACTGACCGAACGGCCGATGAGCGGTGGTGTGCGCGAGCGGCTGGCGAGCCTGATCGCGCAGGCGCGTAGTGGCGATGCGGCCTATCGCGCCGCGCTTGGCCCCGCACAGCGCGCGGTGGGCGCAGCGGGTCCGGCGCGAAGCGAAAGCTGGATCAGCGCACAGGTCGCGATTTCGGCGCTCGAAGCGGCAAGGTCCCCTACCCCCGCGGCGTTAAGCGCAATCGACGCGATTGCTGGAGAAGCGGTTGCCGCCAAGGGCGCAATCGGTGCATCCGACCTGGCGGCGGTCCAGGCAGCCGGGACGGACGCAGGAGCAATCGACGCCGAGCAGCGCGCGACGATCGCCAGCCTTAACGCGCGGATCGCGCGCTGAGCCATTCGTCGCGAGTGATGCGATAGACGATGGTCGGGTTGAGTTCCCCCGAATAGCGCGGGTCGTCATAGTCCAGGTCGGCGCGGCGGGTCATGCCGAGCCGCTCCATCAACCGCCAGCTGGCGTCATTGCCGGCGACAGTGAAGGCGACAACATGCGGCGCGTCGAACCGGCCAAACGCGAGATCAAGGCTGGCGGTCGCGGCTTCGCTGGCATAGCCCTGTCCCCACGAACTCTCGCGGAAGCGCCAGCCGATTTCGTGCTGGCCGACGAGGTCTGTGCCATCGGAATTGACCCGCTTGAGCCCGCAAAAGCCGAGCATCTCGCCGTCGGACGTCCGCTCGACAATCCAGAAAGTGTGACCAAAGTCGCGCTGGAAGCCGATAATGCGTTCATAAGCAGCGTTCCATTTGTCGGGGGACTGGACCCCGCCAAGCCAGCGCATCACCGCCGGCGTGTTCATGATCCCGGCGAAGTGCTGCGCGTCGCCCGCCGCCCATTCGCGCAAGGTCAGGCGGTCAGTGGTAGCGATCTGTTCCATCGCCCCTGAATGGCAAGCGACGAGCCTTCGATCAACCCCGCCAGTTGATGAGCGGAAGGATGCTCGAATGGTCGTCGGTCCACGCCGCCGCGCCGGTCGGTTTCATCGGCCACCACTGGTATTTGCCGCTTGCCCGCACGACGGCGGCAATGGTGGCGGCTGACGGCGACAGCGCGACCCACCGTGATGCGACGGCGTGGTCCCGCTTCTCGCTCGGCGACGGCCAATAGGTGCGGATGCGGGCGTCCCAACCGTGCGCCGCAGCAGCGGCGATGACCGGGGTCAGGTCGATGTAGCGGTTCGAAATATGGACCATCAGCAACCCATCGGGACGAAGATGACGGCGGTAGACGTCGAATGCCTCGAGCGTGAGCAAGTGCATCGGCACCGTGTCCGACGAGAAGGCGTCGATGACGAGGACGTCGGCAGAAGCGGCGGCTTCGCGTTCCAGAGTCAGGCGGGCGTCGCCAATGACGATGCCGGCGTCGGGCTGGCAGCGGCCAAGGAAAGTGAAATCGCGTCGCGCAATCTCGGCGATCCGCGAATCAATCTCGTAGAAGCGCCAGTGCTGGCCGGGGACGCTGGTGCAGCTCAACGTACCGGCGCCAAGCCCGACCACGGCGACCCGCGCATCGGGAAAGATGGACGGCACGGCGGCCATCGCCAGCCCGACACCAGACAGCGGCGCATAATAGGTGGTCACCATCCGCTCACGCTGTGGCGAGCCGAGATTCTGGACGCCGTGCGCGGTGTTCCCGTGAACCAGCATCATGGCGTTGCCGTCGAGTCCCCTGACCGTGTCTACCCCGAAGAAGCTGCGCGTCATCTGGTGCGCCCACGACAGCTGCAGCTTGCTCCAGCCACCCATGCTGAGCATCATTGCGCAAAGCGCCACGGCAAACAGCAGGCGATTGCCGATCGAGACGATCGCCACCGCAATGATCAGCGTCGACGCGGCGAAGGCGAGGACATTGCTGTGGGCCGTGCCGAACGCGCCATTTCCTACAAGGCTGAGCAGCAGCACGGTGATGGCGAGCCAAAGGGTCAGGCGACGGGCGCGGTCGCCGCCGTCCCACAAGGCGGCACAGCGGGCGAACGGATTGACCCCGACGATCACCGCTCCAGCGGCGGCAAGGAGCAGCGGATGCTCATAGGTCCAGTCGAAGCTAAGCGGCGCGATCAGTGCGCACACCAAGCCGCCAATCACACCGCCAACGGATGTCGACAAATAGAAGATGGTGAGATGTTCAGGATCGGGGCGCTGCTCGAACAGCCGGGCGTGGAGGGCGACCGCGACCGCGAACAGGCATAGCAGCGCCGTCGCGGCAATGACGAGCGGAAACGGGGTCTCATCGGAACACACACTCGAACCGGCGGCGAGCAGGAGATAGGGCGCGAGCCGAGTGATGGTCGCGGCGGGGCCGCGCCGGGTGGCGAAGGCAACCGAATAGCTCAGCAGGTAAAGCCCGAGCGGCAAGACCCATAGCAAGGGCATCGCCACGATGTTCGTCGTCAGGTGGAGCGACGTCGACAGCATCAGCCCCGACGGGATCGCCGACAGCAGAATCCACCGCCCAATCGTGGCACGGCCCGGCCGTGCGGTGGCAATCGTTGCAAGCGGCCCGGTCTCGGCGGCCGCCAGTCCTGCCGACGCGGTCTTGGGCAGCCGCAACGCGCACACCGCCACCAGCAGGGCGAGCGCGGCATAAGCGACGCTCCAGCCGCGGCTTTGGTCGTTGATCGACAGCAACGGTTCGACAAGCAACGGATAAGCGAGCAGGCCGAGAAAACTGCCGAAATTGGACGCGGCATAAAGCGGGTAAGGATCACCTCCGCCGGCCAGCGCGAACCAGCGCTGCATCAGCGGCGCCTGGGCCGAAATGACCAGGAACAACGGCCCGATGCTGACCAGCAACAACCACGGAACCCAGGTAAAGATGTTCGCATCGGGACCCGGCACGGCCGATATCAGCGCGATCGGCAGGGTCAGCGCGGCCAGCGCGAACAGGCTGAGATGGACCATCGACTGTCGCCGCGGCGCGAGGCGGGCAAGCCAATGCGCATAGGCATAGCCCGCCAGCAGCAACGCCTGGTAAACCAGCATCGCTGAATTCCACACGGCGGGCGCTCCGCCAAGTCGCGGAAGCGCCATTCGCGCCACCATCGGCTGGACCAGGAACAGCAGGAACGACCCCGCGAACACGGTGACGATGAAGCGCGCGCGAAGAGAGGTCCCGTCCGCAGCACGCTGAATAGGAATAGTGGCCATGACCGGAAAGCTAGGAAGAAATCATGTTGATATGGTTAACCGGGCGCAAAGGCGAAATGCGCTGGCGTCAGCGAACCGGAATTGCTCCAATGCTCACCCGCCGAGCAACCGGGCAGCGTCGCGGGCGTGATAGGTGAGCACCCCCGTCGCCCCGGCGCGCTTGAACGCCATCAGTGTTTCCAGGATCAGCGCGTCGCGGTCCCCTGCCCCGGCGGCGGCGGCGGCCTCAATCATCGCATATTCGCCCGACACGGCATAGGCGAAGGTCGGCACGCCAAAGCGGTCCTTCACCCGGGCCAGCACGTCGAGATAGGCGAGGCCAGGCTTGACCATGACCATGTCGGCACCCTCGGCGAGGTCGAGCGCCACTTCGCGCAGGGCCTCGGCGCCATTGGCGGGATCCATCTGATAACCGCGCTTGTCGCCCTTGAGCAGTCCGCGCGAGCCGACCGCGTCGCGGAACGGGCCATAGAAGGCGCTGGCGTACTTCGCGGCGTAGGCCATGATCGCGACATTGTAGTGGCCATGTTGTTCGAGTGCAGAACGAATGGCGCCAACGCGGCCGTCCATCATGTCCGACGGGGCGACGATGTCGGCGCCGGCTTCGGCCTGGACAAGCGCCTGGCCGACAAGTTGCTCGCTGGTTTCGTCGTTGAGAACATAGCCCACCGCATCGGTTAGCCCGTCGTGGCCGTGCGCGGTGTAGGGATCGAGAGCCACGTCGGTTAAGATGCCGACCTCTGGCACGGCGTCCTTGATGGTGCGGATCGCGCGGCACATCAAATTGTCGGGATTGAGCGCTTCCTCGCCGCGTTCGCTGCGCAAATTGGCTGGCGTGTTGGGGAACAGGGCGATGCACGGGATGCCGAGATCGCGGGCCTCACGCGCCTTGCCGGCGAGTTGCGCGACGGTCCAGCGACTGACCCCGGGCAGCGTCGCAATCGGCTCCTCAGCCCCCTGCCCTTCGGCGATAAATAGCGGCCAGATCAGATCGGCGGGGGTCAGCACATGCTCGGCAAGCATCGCGCGGATCCACGGCGCGGAACGGCCGCGGCGCATGCGGATGGCGGGGAAGGCGGGTGCGGCGGCGGCGAAGGGGGACATCGCCACGTTGGATAGCGCGGGAGCGCTAGAAGGGAAAGGCGTAGGCGGCGAGGAGACGGAACTGACCGCGCGCTTCGGTCCGTGCCGACCCCAGGGCGAACAAATAGCCGGTTTCCAACTCGAAGTCGCCCGGTCCGAAATGTTCGAAGTCGGCTTTGACGATGGGCCCGGCAAAGTGATGCCCGCCCTCGTCACCGCTCAAATCTCCGAATGCAGCCGCACCCAGCCGGAATGCGCCACCGACCGCAGTGTCGGCCGACATGGCATAGCCGAAGGTAACTGGGGCCCCCGCAACCATTTCGCGTTCCGCAATAAGGTTGAGACGGGTGTCGAACCGGCTGGCTGACTTTTGCAGGAGCAACTTCGTTTCGATTTTGTCGGCGCCGTCGCGTGCAACCGCATATTCGCCGTAAAAAGCGGTGTCGACCCCACCAATCCGGCCGAGCGTGTGGATGGCCTCCACGGCAAAGGCGGAAGCGTGGCGACCGCCGTCCGGTGTGCGCTCAAGCTCCACCAGGATCGCAGCGCGGAATTTTGTCGAGAAGCCATTGGCTGCTTCAAGGACAAGGGCATCGGTGCCCTCCGCGCTGCGACCCGACAAGCGACCGTATCGGGCCTCGAACTCGGCCTCCCGCTCGATCGTCGCAGGGTAAACCTCTTCGCCAAGTCCGGGAGTGGCGTGAGCAGAGGATGGCCAAGTTACGAGTAGCGCGGCGACGGCGAGAAGGTAGGTCATCTGCATGACCCGCCACTAATGCGAATGGTTCCTAATAGCAATAGGTCAGGAGGCGATCATGCTTTGCCGCTTCCAGGTGCCGCGCAGGTAGTAGATCGTGGCCAGCGCGAGGTTGCTTAGCGACGCCACCGGCAGGCTGAGCCACAACGCGTCGGCGCCGATATAATGCTGCATGATCGAAGCGAAACCAAGCCGCACCGGCAGCAGCCCGAAGGCGAGGATCAGCAGCGGTACGACCACCGCGCCATTGGCCCTCATCGTGCCGAACAGCACCATCGTTACCCCGAACAGCAAATAGCCCCAGGTGCCGAGCAGCTGGATATGCCGGGCGATCGGCATCGCCGGACTGTCGCTGCCAAGGAACAGCGCCAGCACCGCTTGGTCGGCGAGGGCGAGGAGGACGACCATCACCCCGGTGATCGAAAGCGTGATCAGCACGCCCGAGCGGGTCACCCGCCCGACGCGGTCCCATTGATTGGCACCAATATTCTGCGCGACCATGGTCGACACCGCCGCGCCGACCGCCATCGCCGGCATCTGGACATAGGTCCACAGCTGCAACGCGACCCCGAAAGCGGCGGTGGTCGCCACGCCCTGCCGGTTGACCAGGCTGAACATGGTCATCGCGGAGGCCGAGACGGCGATCATCTGCAGCCCCATCGGCAGGCCCTTGCCGACGATCGTGCGCAGGATCGCAGGACTGGGACGAAGATAGGCGAGTTCGCCCCGGCGCAAGCGCAGCGGAAGATCGCGCAGATAGACGGTCGCGATCAGCGCGGCCAGCGCGGCGTAATTGGCAATCATCGTGGCGGTGGCCGATCCGGCGATGCCCATCCTGGGGAAGGGCCCGATGCCGTTGATCAAAAACGGGTTGAGTCCGCTGTCGAGGACGACCGACAGCGCCATGAAATAAAGCGGTGTCAGGCTGTCCCCCGATCCGCGCAGCGCCATCATCAGCATCGTCAGCATCAGTGCGGCGGGCAAGCCGATGAAAATGACGCGGAGGTAGGCGAGGGCCAGCGGAACAATGCTTGCCGGGGTGGCGAGCGCGTGGAGGATCTGTGGCGCGAACAACCAGCCGATCGCGCTGAGGATAATCGCGACCACCCCGAACGCGGCAAATGCGGTACCGATCGTCCGCCGCGCGCCGTCAATGTCGCGGCGGCCGAACGCCTGGCCGATGAGAATGGTCGAGGCCATGCCGAACCCGAACACGAACGACAGCATGAGGAACATGACCGTCGTTGCGTTCGAGGTCGCGGCAAGCGCATCCTCGCCGAGGAGGCGGCCGATCCAGATGGTGTTGATCGACCCATTTAACGCCTGGAGCACCGACGATCCGAGCGCGGGGAGCATGAAGGCGATCAGCGTCCGCGTGATCGGCCCCTGCGTCAGGTCGCGCGCGCCGTGGCGGGTTGCGGAGACGAGTCCTTCGTCGGTGGTCTGGGCAGTTATGCCGTCGGGTTCGAGGTCGGCCATCTGCTAGCTCGTCATCCCGGGCTTGACCCGGGACCCGCCTTTTCTGCGGACCGAAACAAGCGAGGCAGGCCCCGGGTCAAGCCCGGGGTGACGAGGAGCGCTCATCCCAGCCGCGCCAGGGCAGCGGACAGGCGTTCGGCCTCGGCGGCGCGGGCGTCATGGTCGGCGCGGGCCTTCTCGACGGCTTCCGGTTTCGCGCGCTCGGCGAAGGCGGGGTTGGCGAGACGAGCAGCGAGGGAGTCGCGGTCTTTCTCGACGGCAGAGATGGCCTTTTCGAGGCGCGAGCGTTCGGCGTCGAGGTCGATTGCATCGCCGAGCGGGAAGGCAATGGTCACCCCATTCACATCGATTTGCGCCGAGTTTAACGGCACATCAGACGCTTCTGTCGGATTGCCAAGTTTCGCCATCCGCTGAAGTTGAGGATTGAACAGCCCCATCAGCGCGATCACATCCCCGACTTGCTCCAACGGTGCCGACGAGCGAACAATGCGCGGACTTAATTCAGCGGTCCAAGGAATATTCATTTCCGCGCGAAGGGTACGAACCCCATCGACAACTGCGATCAGGCTTTTCACGCGGGTGCTGGCGAGCGAGTCGATCGCTGCTTCGGGCGCAGGCCATTGCGCGGCGATCAAATCATACGGCCGCTCTCCCATCGCGTGCCACAATTCCTCGGTGATGAACGGCATCAGCGGGTGGAGCATGACGAGGATCTGGTCGAATGCCCAGGCGGCGACGGCGCGGGTTTCATCATCGAATGCGCCCTTCACCAGCTCGACATACCAGTCGCAGAAGGTGGCCCAGGCGAATTGGTAGATGGTGTTGGCGGCCTCGTCGAAGCGCAGGTCGGCGAGCGCGCGGTCGAGTTTAGCCAGCGTCTCGACCACTTCGCCGATGATCCAGCGGTTGACCGGGAGCGTTGCCTGCGGAGCGGCGATCGAGCCACTCGCCCCCACCCCATTGCCCTGCAGGAACCGCGCGGCGTTCCACAATTTCGTGGCGAAGTTGCGATATCCTTCGACGCGCTTTTCATCGAGCTTGATGTCGCGCCCCTGGCTCTCCATCGCCGCCATGGTGAAGCGCAGCGCATCAGCACCGAAGCGGTCGATCAGGCCGAGCGGGTCGACCGTATTGCCCTTCGACTTGGACATTTTCTGCCCGTTGGCGTCGCGGACGAGGCCGTGGAGATAGAGCGTCTTCCACGGAACTTCGCCCATGAACTCGATCCCCTGCATCGCCATCCGGGCGTCCCAGAAGAACAGGATGTCGAACCCCGAAACGAGCACGTCATTGGGGTAATGACGGGTGAGTTCAGCGCTCTGCTCGGGCCAGCCAAGCGTGGCGAACGGCCACAGGGCAGAGGAAAACCAGGTATCGAGGACGTCGTCGTCACGGCGCAGCGTCTTGCCCGGGGCAAGGGCCTTGGCTTCCTTCTCGGTCTCGGCGACATAGATTTCGCCCGCCGTATCGAACCACGCCGGAATACGGTGGCCCCACCATAACTGCCTCGACACACACCATGGCTGGATATTCTCCAGCCAGTTGAACCAGGTCTTGGCCCAGGTCTCGGGCACGATCCTGATCGCGCCCGACTTGACGGCTTCGATCGCAGGTTTGGCCAGCGTGGCCGCGTCGACATACCATTGGTCGGTCAGCCACGGTTCGATGACCACGCCCGAGCGGTCGCCATAGGGGGTGGCGATGGTGCGGTCTTCGACTTTGACCAGTGCGCCTTCAGCTTCGATCAATTCGACCACCCGCTTGCGTGCCTCGAAGCGGTCGAGGCCGAGCAACTCCTCGGGAATGCCGCCACACTGGACGATGCGCCCTGCCCCATCGAGCATGTTAAGCATCTCGCCGGCCTTGTACCCGGCGCGCTTGCCGACTTCATAATCGTTGAAGTCGTGTCCCGGCGTGATCTTGACCGCGCCCGAGCCGAGTTCGGGGTCGGCATGTTCGTCGGCGACGATCGGGACCTGGCGCCCGGTGATCGGCAGCGCGACCATTCGGCCGATCAGCGCGGTGTAACGCTCGTCGTCCGGGTGGACCGCGACCGCCATGTCGGCGAGCATCGTTTCGGGGCGGGTGGTCGCGACCTCGATATGGGTGATGCCGTCCTCGGCAGCGCCATCGGCGAGCGGGTAGCGCAACGTCCAGAATTTCCCCTGCACCTCCCGCGTTTCGACCTCCAGGTCGCTGATCGCAGTCTGGAAATGGGGGTCCCAGTTGACCAGCCGCTTGTCGCGATAGAGCAGGCCGCGCTTGTGCAATTCGACGAAGACGTGGGTGACGGCTTTCGAGAAACCTTCGTCCATCGTGAAGCGCTCATTGGCCCAGTCACACGACGCGCCCAGCCGGCGGAGTTGCTGCGTAATCTGCCCGCCGCTCTCGCGCTTCCAGTCCCACACCCGTTCGATGAATTCTTCCCGAGTGAAGTCGGTGCGCTTCTTCTGCTCGGCGTCGAGCCGGCGTTCGACCACCATCTGGGTCGCGATCCCGGCATGGTCGGTGCCGACCACCCACAGCGCGTCCTTGCCCTGCAACCGCGCATGGCGAACGAGAATATCCTGCAGCGTGACGTCGAGCGCATGGCCGATGTGGAGCGAGCCGGTGACGTTGGGCGGCGGCATGACGATGGTGAAGGGCACCGCCTCGTCACGTGCGGGCCGAAACAGCCCCTGCCCTTCCCAATGCGCATACCAGCGCGATTCGATTTCGGCGGGGTCGAAGGTCTTGGCGAGCTCGGTCATTTGCGAGCGGGTAGCGGGCCCGCTCGCCTTTCTCAACCTAGCGTGGTGCCGGCTTGGTCCAGCGGCTCATCCAGCCGAGCACTTCGCCATACCATTGCTGCGAATTCTTGGGCTTCAACACCCAGTGATTCTCGTCGGGGAAGACCACCAGCCGCGACGGGATGCCCTTGCGCTGGAGTGCGGTGTAGGCGGCAATCCCTTGCGTATAGGGAATGCGGAAGTCCTTTTCGCCGGTGATGACCAACTGCGGGGTGCTCCACCGGCTGACGAAGTTGACCGGGTTCCACTTTTCGAACGCCTGCGGGGCTTCATAATAGGCGTGGCCGCCATGTTCCCACTCGTCGAACCACAATTCCTCGGTTTCATAGGCCATGGCGCGGGCGTCGAACACGCCGTCATGCTGGACGATGCAACGGAAGCGATCGGGCCAATTCCCCTCGATCCAGTTCATCATGTAGCCGCCGTAAGAGGCACCGAGCGCGCAGGCGTTGTCGGCCTGGAGCTGGGGATCGCTGCCGGTCGCGAAGGCGAGGCCGCGCTTGAGATCCTCGAGTGGCCAGCCGCCCCAATTGTCGCGGATCGAATCGGTGAAGGCCTGGCCGTACCCCGTCGACCCGTGGAAATCGACGCTGACCACGCCATAGCCAGCGCTGGCGATGACGCGTGGGTTCCAGCGGTAGGACCAGCCATTGCCAAAGCTGCCCTGCGGCCCGCCATGAACGACAAAGGCAATTGGCAGGGTGGAGTTGCGGACGGGCTTGACCTTGATGCCCCACACGCGGTCGTTGGCGGCGCCGGTGAAGTTGAAGCGATCGACGGTGACGGGGTCGAGCTGGGCCAGCAGCTCGCGATTGACGTTGGTCAGCTGGGTCGTGCGGCCGGCGGCGTCGATGCGAAACAAATCGTCGGGCGCGAGGATGGAGTTGGAGGTGTAGACCACCGATCCGTCGGCCAGTGCGCGGGCATTGCCGGTGTGGCCCTCGCCGGTCAGGCGGGTGACCGCGCCGCTGGCGACTTCGACGCGGAACAGGGGGTGCTCGAGCGTGTCGTCGGCGCCGACGATCAGGCTGCGGCCATCGGGGCTCCAGCTGATCTCGCCCGCCGAGCGATCCCATCCGTCGGCCAGCTGGCGAGTCTGACCAGTGGCAAGGTCGCGCAGGCGCAGCTCCTGCCGATCGGCTTCGTAGCCCGGCCGGTCCATCGCGACATAGGCGAGCGTCCGGCCGTCGGGCGAAACCGCGGGCAGCGTATCGGTGGCGAGATTGCCCGCCGTCAGATTGACCGGGGCCGATCCGTCGAGCCGGACCTGCCAGATGTCGAGGTTGGTTGACCGTGGCTCCATCGCATCCGCCTGACGCATCGTAAAGAACACCGACTGGCTGTCGGCCGCCCAGCTCAATTCCTCATTGCCGCCGAATGGCTTGCCCGGGGAATGGCCGGTCAGGGTCGCCGTCAGCGATATGGTCTTGCCGGTGGCGAGATCGATCGCGAACAGGCGCGAATATTCGCCCGGTGTCGCCCAACTATCCCAGTGGCGGACGAAGCCGCTATTTTCATAGACCCGTGCCGAGCCCGAGGCAGCGGCCTTCGTCGGGCAGCCAGCAAGGTCGCACCCCGCGCCGACATCGGCATAGGTCAATATTTTGGCGCCGTTGGGGGAGACGATGAAGCCGCCCAAGTCGACCTTGGCATGGGTCACCTGCACGGGCTTGCGGCCGGGCGACAGGCGGTAGAGCTGGCTCGTCCCCGATTTGCTCGACAAATAATAGATTGACCGTCCGTCAGGGGCGAAGGCGGGTGAGCCCTCGTTTTCGCCCGGCGTGGTGGTCAGGCGCACCGGGATCGCGCCCGGACGGGTCAAGTCAAGCGAGTAGAGGTCGGTGCTGCGCTTGCCGGCCACCATGTCGGTTGTGCTGAGCGAATAGAGCGCGGTGCGCCCGTCGCGCGAGACGGTGGCGTCGCCCAGACGGTGCATCGCGTGCATGTCGGCGGCGGTCATCGGCCGGGCGGCGACGGCGGTGGGAAGGAAGGCGGCGAGCGCAGTGGCGCCGAGCAGGATCTTGTTCATGGCCGGGAGGTTAGCGGGGGGTCCACCGCTCGGCAAGACGTCCGCTTCTAGTTTAGCGGAGTGCCCGTAATCCGCCCGATTTCGCGACGGACATGGTCGTCGACGATGTCCGACAGATGGGCGTCGAGCCATTCCTTCATCATCGGCCGGATCATCTCGCGGACCATCGTTTCGAACGCGTTGACCTGGGGCGGCGGCGGGGCGGCGGCGGCGACTTCCTGCAATTCGGCAAGAGCCTGGCGGCTGCTGCCGACCGCTTCTTCCGACGTCAGCGGCGGGCCAAGGTCGACCGGCACGCGGACTTTTTCAGGCGCCGCGGCGACCACTGGGTCGTCGAGTTCAAGCACATCGTCGGCGTCGTCACCGTCATCCACCCCGACAGCGAGCGGCGGCGGCGCGGCGGCGCGAAGCTCCTTCTCCTCCGCGATCACTTTCTTGATCGAGGCGAGGATGTCTTCCATCGATGGTTCGCGGGCGCCTTGCATACGGCCTGTATTGCCTAACGCGTCGGCCCTGTCACGCCCGGTTGCACTTGAGCGGGTGGCCCGCTCACCGGCATTTCGCTCGCGCGCACCGTTCGCGTTGCCACCGCAACCGGATCGCGGTCATTGGCCCAGTCATTCTTGTTGCCCGCGACCCGGCGATAATTGCCGAGCGGATCGTAGAGCGGTCCACCGTCGAGCCCGAGCGTATCGGCCTGCGCCTGCCCCATCGCGTTGAGCAGCTGGAAGCCTGCCACATAAGTATCGTGCCGTGCGGTCACGAGCAGGACCTGCGAATTGAGCAACTCCTGCTCGGCATTAAGCACGTCGAGCACGGTGCGCGTGCCGACGGTCCGCTCGGCCCGGGCGCCCTGCAGCGCAAGTGTATTGGCATCGACTGCCGACTGGTTGGCGGAAATCGCGCGCTGTGCGGCCTGATAGGTCGCGAACGACGAGCGGGTGGTGGCGACCACCGCGCGTTCGGTGCCGACTGCCTGTTCCAGGATCTGGCCCTCGATCGCCTGCGCCTGGCGAATCCGCGCGGCGGGGAGTCCGCCCTGGTAAAGCGGGAGGCGCGCCTGGACCCCGACCCCGGTCGATGTCTGGGTGTTGGGAGCAAACGGCCCGAACTGATTGTCGGCGGTGCCGAGATAATTGGTGTAGCGTCCCGATCCGACCGCGCTGATCGTTGGCAGGCGCCCGGCCCGCGCAATGCGGATATCGTATCCGGCGGCACGCGCCGAGCGGGTAATCGCGACCAAGTCCGGGTTCGACACCAACGAGATCTGGACCGCTTCATCGGCGGTTGCGGGCAATGGCGGCAGCGGCGGCGGGGGAGACAGCATGCCCGGCTCATGGCCGATCACGCGCCGATAATTCTCTTCGCTCCCGGTCAGCCGCCCCTGAGCGGTCACGAGCTGCGACCGGCCAAGGTCAAGCCGCGCCTGCGACTGGGCGACGTCGGTGCGGGTCAGGTCGCCAATCTTGAAGCGGTCGCTGGTGGCACGCAGGTTGGTGCCGAGGACATCGACATTGTTCGCGTTCAAGGCGACGATCGCCCGGTCGCGGATGACGTCCATATAGGCGGTGACGGCGTCCACGAACGTGTCCCCCTCGACTGCCTTCAGCGTATATCGCCCCGCATCCACCCGGGTTTCGGCCGCGCGGACATTATTCCTCACGCTGCCGCCGTTGAACAAAGGGTAGGACACGTCGATCCCGGCCGACAGGTTGCGACCATTGCCACCCCCGGTCTGGGTCAGGTCCTGGTTGACCCCGGCGGTAGCGCTGACCTGCGGCCGCCCGGCGGCGCGGGCGATGGCGACGTTGGCGTCGGTCGAACGCAGCGCCTGGCGCTGCGCGGTGATGGTCGGATTGGCGCTGTAGGTCGACAGCAAGGCCTCACGCAGCGTGTCGGCGGCAGCGGGCGCGGCGGCGAGCGCGAGCAGCGCAAGGGCGGTGGCGATAGAGCGGGTCATGGGGATAAAACTCGGATCAGAAGGTGAATACAGGGGCGCGGCCATAGCCCGGCAGGGGAATAATCTCGGCGTCGGCAAATCGGTTCCAGCTGACAAGGCCGGCAAGCTTGTGGCCGACCGCGAGGCGGGTGGTCCCGCCCTCGACTAACGCGGTGGCAATGCGGCCACCCTCGGCCAGTGCAGCAATCAGCACGTCGGGCACGACTTCGACCGCGCCTTCGACCAGGATGAAGTCGAACGGCCCGGCGGCGGCATCATCGCTGACAGTCAGCCCGATGTGGCGCAGGAGCTCGGCTGAATAGGCCGGGGCCGCGCCGACCACGAGCGCGTGATCGCCAGGCATCGGCGCGGCGGCGGTGAGCAATCGAGCGAGCGGAGTTGGCGGCATCATCGCGCCTTTTTCGCCGATCGAAATCGAGCGGTCGGAATAGGCAAAGCTTACAGCGCCCTCGGGAACGAACGCTTCGCGTGGCACGGCGGCCATTGCACCGAGCACGGCGACGTCGGTCACGCCTTGCGGGCGGAGCTGGCTGTCGACCATCGCGCGGCGGGCCTGCGCAAAGTCGGTCGCGGGATTGGTCATCGGTCGTCCTCGCTCAATCACGGCTGTTTTATAAGAGTAATACAGTCGATCTTCAAGTGTCGCCATAAAGCGCTGGGCGGAAAGCGCCAAGCGCGGCGGCCGCCCTCGGTCGAATATTCGCATCGACCAACGCGCGATCATCCATCCGCACGCATCGCTTCTTGACCTACATATAAAGATATCCTTATATCGTCACATGGCCTTGCTGGACGTCTTCCGCGCGCTTGCCGACCCGTCGCGCCTTCGTATCGTGCATTTGCTGCGCGAAATGGAGTTGTCGGTTGGCGAGATTGCGCAAGTTCTCGGCCAGAGCCAGCCGCGCGTGTCGCGCCATATCAAGGTTCTGGTCGACGCGGGCCTTGCGCTGAAACGTCGCGAAGGCAGCTCGATCTTCCTCACCTGCGCGCCGTCGCTGCTCGCGGTGCCCCTGTTCAACCTGCTTGACGCCAGCGCCGGGGCCGAGGGCGATCACTGGACCCGCGCTGACCGCGCCCGGCTCGCCGCAGTCCGCGCCGACCGTTCCGCCGCAGCCGAACGCTGGTTTGCAGCGCACGCCACTGAGTGGGACAAGATCCGCTCGCTCCACGTTCCGGAGGCCGAGGTCGAGGCAGTGATGGCCGAGCTGCTCGGACGCGATCTCGGGCGGCTAGTCGATATCGGTACCGGCACCGGGCGGATCCTGGAACTGCTCGCCCCCGCCGCCCACCAGGCGATCGGCATCGACCGCAGCCCCGAGATGCTCCGCCTCGCGCGGACGAAACTCGATGGTCAGAAGCTGGGCGAGCAGCCGGTCGAGCTCCGCCAGGGCGACATCAACGCGCTGCAATTGCCTGACGCCAGCGCTGACACCATCACCCTCCACCAGGTGCTCCACTTCCTCCCCGCCCCAGCCAGCGCGATCGCCGAATGCGCGCGGCTGCTGGCTGACGGCGGACAGTTGCTGATCGTCGATTTCGGCCCGCATGAGCGCGAGGAATTGCGGGTCGAGCATGCCCACGCCCGGCTTGGCTTTTCGGACGGACAGATCCGCGGCTGGCTCGGCGCGTCCGGGCTCGACCTCGTCGATACCCGCACCCTTGAGGGCGGCGAGCTGACGATCAAATTATGGCTCGCCCAGCCGTGTCTGAAGCGTTCGAAGGTGAAAGCAGCATGACCGCAACCCACCCCCAGTTCGCCGATCTTCACGGCGACATTGGCGTGTCGTTCGAATTTTTCCCGCCCAAGACCGAGAAGATGGAGACGGCGCTGTGGGATGCGATCCAGACCCTGGCACCGCTCGGGCCGCGATTTGTGTCGGTGACCTATGGCGCGGGCGGATCGACCCGTGAGCGGACCCACGCCACCGTTGCGCGGATCGAGCGCGATACCCCGCTCGCCGCCGCGGCGCACTTGACCTGTGTCGAGGCGTCGAAGGCCGAGATCGAGGCCGTTGCCGAGGAATATTGGGCGGCTGGCGTGCGCCACATCGTCGCGCTGCGCGGGGACCCGCCGGTGATGGGCGAGCGTTTCGCGCCTCATCCGCAAGGCTATGCCAGCGCCGCCGACCTCGTCACCGGGCTCAAGAAATTGCACCCGTTCGAAATCAGCGTCGCCGCCTACCCCGAAGTTCACCCGGAGGCCGGCTCGGCCCAGTCCGATCTCGACAATCTGAGGCGCAAGATCGACGCCGGGGCGACCCGCGCGATTTCGCAGTTCTTCTTTTCGCCCGATTGTTTCTTCCGCTTCCGCGATGCGGCGGCGGCAGCCGGGATCACGGCGGAGATCGTCCCCGGGATCCTGCCAGTCACGAGTGTCGCGCAGACGCGCAAGTTTGCCGGTCTGTGCGGCGCCGAAATCCCGGGCTGGATGGACCGCCTGTTCGAAGGGCTCGACGAACTTCCCGCCGCGCGCCAGCTGGTATCGGCGACAATCGGGGCCGAGCTATGCCGCCAGCTCTACGCCGGGGGCGAGCGCAACTTCCATTTCTACACACTCAACCGCGCCGAGCTCGCCTACGCCATCTGCCACCTTCTGGGTGTCCGCCCGACCGACCACAGCAAGGAGCAAGCCGCGTGATCATGTCGCAAGCCGCCGCGCTGTTTCGCGCCGAAGCCGCCAACCGCATTCTCATTAACGACGGCGCTTTCGGGACGATGGTCCAGGCCTACAACCTCGACGAGGCCGCCTATCGCGGGTCGATTGACACCGGGCACGACCAGAAGGGCAATAACGACCTGCTCTCGCTGACCCGGCCCGACATCGTCCGCGAGATTACCGACGCCTATCTTGGCGCGGGGTCGGACATTGTGTGCACCAACACCTTCAATGCCAACCGCATCAGCCAGGCGGACTATGGCGCGGAACATTTTGTCCGCGACCTCAACATCGCCTCGGCGACGATTGCGCGTGACGCAGCGGATGCGGCTTTCAAGGCAACCGGTGTACCGCGCTTTGTCGCAGGCGCATTGGGGCCGACCAACAAGACGCTGTCGCTGTCGCCCGACGTCAATGATCCGGGCTATCGCGCGATCACCTTCGACGAGCTGAAGGACGTTTACCTGGAAGAAGTGCTGGCCCTTGCCGAAGGCGGGGTCGACTTCATCCTGATCGAAACCATCTTCGACACGCTCAACGCCAAGGCCGGCATTTTCGCGACGCTCGAGGCGCAGGAGCAGCTTGGCCGCGAACTTCCGCTGATGATCAGCTTCACCATGACCGACCGCACCGGACGCAACCTGTCGGGCCATTCGATCGAGAGTTTCTGGGCCTCGGTGCGCCATGCCCGGCCACTGACCATCGGGGTCAACTGCTCTTTCGGCGCGCCCGACCTGCGCCCGCACGTGCAAGTCCTCTCGGGCGTCGCCGACACGCTGCTGATGGCCTATCCCAACGCCGGCCTGCCCAACGAGCTTGGCGAATATGACGAACAGCCGGTGACCACCGCCGGCTTCATGCGCGAATGGGCCGACCAGGGGCTGGTCAACATCGTCGGCGGCTGCTGCGGGACGACCCCGGCACATATTCGCGAAATGGCGATGGCGGTCGCGGGCCGCCCGCCCCGCGCGCTTGCCGCGTCGCGTTCCGAGACATTGCTCGCGGGCATCGACCCGATGCGCATCGCCGCCTGAATTAGAGTCTCATGACCCAGAAAGTCGCCCAGTTCGTCAATATCGGCGAGCGCACCAATGTCACCGGTTCGGCCGCGTTCAAGAAGCTGATCATGGCGGGCGACTATACACGCGCGGTCGAGGTCGCTCGCCAGCAGGTCGAGAATGGCGCGCAGATCGTCGACGTCAACATGGACGAAGGGCTGCTCGACGCCGAGTTCGCCATGACGACCTTCCTCAAATTGATCGGCGCCGAGCCCGACATCGCGCGCGTGCCGATCATGATCGATTCGTCGAAATGGTCGGTGATCGAGGCGGGGCTGAAAGTCGTCTCGGGCAAGCCGATCGTCAATTCGATCAGCATGAAGGAAGGCGAAGAGCAATTCCTCGCCCAGGCGCGCAAGGTCATGGCCTATGGCGCGGCGGCAGTCGTGATGGCGTTCGACGAGGTCGGCCAGGCCGACACCGCCCAGCGCAAGGTCGAAATCTGCGAGCGCGCCTACAAACTCCTCACCGGGATCGGCTTCCCGCCCGAGGACATCGTGTTCGATCCGAACATCTTCGCCATTGCGACGGGGATCGACGAGCATCGCCGCTATGCGATCGACTTCATCGAGGCGTGCCGCGAGATCAAGCTGCGCTGCCCGCACGTTCATATCTCGGGCGGCGTATCCAACTTGTCCTTCTCGTTCCGCGGCAACGAGCCCGTACGGCGCGCGATGCACAGCGTGTTCCTCTACCACGCCGTGCAGGCGGGGATGGACATGGGCATCGTCAACGCCGGCCAGCTCGACATTTACGACGCGATCGACCCCGAGCTGCGCGAGGCGTGCGAGGATGTCATCTGGGACCGCCGGGACGATGCCACCGACCGGATGATCGCGCTCGCCGAGCGATTTCGCGGGACCGATGTAATTGCCGAAAAGCAGGCCGAGGAGTGGCGCTCATGGCCCGTCGCGCGGCGGCTCGAGCATGCGCTGGTCAAGGGGATCGATGCGTTTGTCGTCGAGGATACCGAGGAAGCCCGCCTCCTCGCCCCTCGCCCGATCGAAGTCATCGAGGGCCCGTTGATGGACGGCATGAACGTCGTCGGCGACCTGTTCGGGTCGGGCAAGATGTTCCTGCCGCAGGTGGTGAAGTCGGCGCGCGTGATGAAAAAGGCGGTCGCCCACCTCCTCCCCTTTATCGAGGCCGCGAAAGACCCCGGCGCGCGCGGCAAGGGCAAGATCATCATGGCAACGGTCAAGGGCGACGTTCACGACATCGGCAAGAACATCGTCGGCGTCGTCCTTCAGTGCAACGGGTTCGAGATCGTCGATCTGGGGGTGATGGTCCCGTGGACGAAAATTCTCGAAACCGCGATCGCCGAGGACGCCGACATCATCGGCCTGTCCGGGCTGATCACGCCCTCGCTCGACGAGATGGTGACCGTCGCCGAGGAGATGAAGCGCTCGGGAATGAAGCTCCCCCTGCTCATCGGCGGGGCGACGACCTCCAAGGTCCACACCGCGCTTCGCATTGACGTCGCCTATGACGGACCGGTGATCCACGTCGTCGACGCCAGCCGCGCGGTCGGGGTCGCGACCAGCCTGGTCAGCGACACCGGGCTCGACGACTATGTCGGCAACATCAAGGCCGATTATCTCCACGTCCGCGAGGCTCGCGAGGGCAAGGGCCAGAATGCGCTCGCCACGATTGAAGACGCCCGCGCCAACGCCTTCCCCGCCGACATGCACCTGCGCCCCCCAGCGCCGGTCCAGCCCGGCACCCACCGTTTCCCCGATTGGGATCTCGCCGACCTGCGCTCGCTGATCGACTGGACGCCCTTCTTTCGCGCGTGGGAATTGGCCGGCAACTATCCCGCCATCCTGACCGATGAAGTGGTGGGCGAAAGTGCGACCAGCCTGTTCGCCGACGCCAACGTCATGCTCGACACGATCATCGCCGAAAAATGGCTGACCGCTCAAGGGACGGTCGGCCTGTGGCCGTGCCGCCGAGAGGGCGACGATGTCATCCTCCATCTCGAAGACGAGAGCCACGTTCGCCTCCCCTTTCTGCGCCAGCAGATCGCCAAGCGCGCCGGGCGCGCCAACATGTGCCTGGCCGATTTCGTCAGCCATGACGGCGACTGGATCGGCGGCTTCGCAGTCGGCATCCACGGCATCAACCCGCATATCGCGCGGTTCAAGGCGGACACCGACGATTATTCCGACATCCTGCTGAAGGCGCTGGCCGACCGGCTCGCCGAAGCGTTCGCCGAGCGTCTCCATCAACATGTCCGCACCACCCTGTGGGGCTATTCCCCCGGTGAGCAGTTGACCAACGAGGCGCTGATCAAGGAGCAATATTTCGGGATCCGCCCCGCGCCTGGTTACCCCGCCTGCCCTGACCATAGTTTGAAGCCGATCCTGTTCGACCTGCTTGGCGGGGTGGACGGGACCGGCATAACCCTGACTGAAAGCTTCGCCATGCTTCCGACCGCCGCCGTCTCGGGCTTCTACTTCGGCCATCCGCAAGCCGCTTATTTCGGCGTCGCGCGGATCGGCGAGGACCAGGTCGCCGATTATGCGGCGAGGCGAGGCATGTCGATCGACGAAACGAGGCGCTGGCTCAGGCCGAACCTCGACTGAAATTTGACTTCACCACCACCCCTATATAACGACATTGTTATATTTGAAATTTCCCGCTCCAACATCACTGGGTGCCCATGCGCAACAGCTATCTCTTCACGTCAGAATCGGTTTCCGAAGGCCATCCCGACAAGGTCGCCGACCAGATCAGCGACGCCATCGTCGACCTGTTCCTGTCCAAGGACCCCGAAGCCCGCATCGCGTGCGAAACGCTGTGCACCACGCAACTGGTCGTGCTTGCCGGAGAGATCCGCTGCAAAGGCGTCTATGAAGAAGATCGCGTCGAATGGGCTAGTAATGAATTCTGGGCCCCTGGCGCTAAGGCCGAAATCGAAGCCACGGTTCGCGCGACGGTGAAGAAAATCGGCTACGAGCAAAAGGGCTTCCATTGGGAAAGCTTCCGCTTTGAAAATAACCTTCACGGCCAGTCCCCTCAGATCGCACAGGGCGTCGATGCCAGCGGCAACAAGGATGAGGGCGCGGGCGACCAGGGGATCATGTTCGGCTATGCCTCCGACGAGACCCCCGAGCTCCTCCCGGCCACCCTTTACTACAGCCACAAGATTCTCGAGCGCATGGCCGCCGACCGTCACTCGGGCGCGGCGCCGTTCCTCGAGCCCGACGCCAAAAGCCAGGTCACGCTCCGCTACGAAGAGAGCAAGCCCGTCGCGGCGACCGCGATCGTCGTCTCGACCCAGCATGGCAAGGGATATGACGAGGGCGCGGGCGAAGCCGAACTTCACGCTTATGTTCGCCAAGTCATCGCCGACATCCTCCCCGCACACCTGCTGTCGGACGAGACCGTCTATCACATCAACCCGACCGGCAGCTTCGAGATTGGCGGCCCCGACGGTGACGCCGGGGTTACCGGGCGCAAGATCATCGTCGACACTTACGGCGGCGCGGCCCCCCACGGCGGCGGCGCATTTTCGGGCAAGGATCCGACCAAGGTCGATCGCTCAGCGGCGTACATGGCGCGCTATCTCGCCAAGAATATCGTCGCGGCGGGCTATGCCACGCGTTGCACGATCCAGCTCGCGTACGCCATCGGCGTCAGCGAGCCGCTGTCGCTGTATGTCGACACCCACAGCACGGGCACCGTCGGCGACGATGTGCTCGAGGCAGCGATCGGCAAGATCGATGCGCTCGGCCGACTGACCCCGCGCGGCATCCGCACCCACCTTGGCCTCAACAAGCCGATCTATTCGAAGACTGCGGCCTACGGTCACTTCGGGCGCAAGCCCGAGGGCGACTTTTTCCCGTGGGAAAAGACCGACCTGGTTGATGCGCTGAACAGCGCGATCGCCGCCTAATCAAACTCAAAGGAAATCCTCATGGCCACCACCACCCTCGAGCGTGACTATGTCATCGCCGATATCGCGCTTGCCGACTTCGGCCGCGCCGAGATGAACATCGCCGAGACCGAAATGCCCGGCCTGATGGCGCTGCGCGAAGAATTCGGCACGACGAAGCCACTTACTGGCGCGCGCATCGTCGGCTCGCTCCACATGACGATCCAGACGGCCGTGCTGATCGAGACGCTGACCGCCTTGGGCGCCACCGTTCGCTGGGCGTCGTGCAACATCTACTCGACGCAGGACCATGCCGCCGCCGCGATCGCCGCGTCGGGCGTGCCCGTGTTCGCGATCAAGGGCGAAACCCTCGAGGAATATTGGGACTATGTCGTCCGCATCTTCGACTGGGGGCAGGACATCACCTGCAACATGATCCTTGACGACGGCGGCGACGCGACGATGTTCGCGTTGTGGGGCGCGCGGGTCGAAGCCGGGGAGGCCCTGTTCACCCCGACCAACGAGGAAGAGGAAGTGTTTGCCGCGACGCTGACGCGTTTCCTCAAGGATCGACCGGGCTATCTCACCAAGACGGTCGCCGCCATCAAGGGCGTGTCCGAAGAGACCACCACCGGCGTCCACCGCCTCTATGAACTGTCAAAGCAGGGCAAGCTCCCCTTCCCCGCGATCAACGTCAACGACAGCGTCACCAAGTCGAAGTTCGACAATCTCTACGGTTGCAAGGAATCGCTGGTCGACGCGATCCGCCGCGCCACCGACGTCATGCTCGCCGGCAAGGTCGCGGTCGTCGCCGGCTTCGGCGATGTCGGCAAGGGCTCGGCGCAGTCGCTACGCAACGGCGGCGCGCGCGTCCTGGTCACTGAAATCGACCCGATCTGCGCGCTCCAGGCGGCGATGGAGGGCTTCGAGGTCGTGACGATGGAGGAAGCGGTCACCCGCGCCGACATTTTCTGCACCGCGACCGGCAATGCCGACGTCATTACCGTCGACCACATGCGCGCGATGAAGCCGATGAGCATCGTCTGCAACATCGGCCACTTCGACAGCGAGATCCAGATCGCCGCGCTCGGCAACATGAAGTGGACCGAAATCAAGCCGCAGGTCGACCTCGTCGAATTCGCCGACGGCAAGAAAATCATCGTCCTCGCCAAGGGCCGCCTGGTCAACCTCGGCTGCGCCACCGGTCACCCCAGCTTCGTGATGTCTTCAAGCTTCACCAACCAGGTGCTGGCGCAAATCGAATTGTGGACCAAGCCCGGCCACTACAAGAATGACGTCTTCGTCCTGCCCAAGCATCTCGACGAAAAGGTTGCGATGCTCCATCTGGCGAAGCTCGGCGTGAAGCTGACCACGCTGACCGATGCGCAGGCCAGCTACATCGGCGTGTCGCAGCAAGGGCCCTTCAAGCCCGACCACTACCGCTACTAGACCCCGTTTCCGATGGCAGGCGGCATCGCGCCGCTTGCCGTCGAAGTCGACCGGACTAGCCGAAGGCCCGAGCCGAGCGTGGCACAGCCACGTGCGCAGCTTGCTGTTTATTTTCTGTTAGCTCGTGATTGCCTAACACAAGATATATTGTGGCGGTCGCTCCCGCGGCGCGCGCCTCGCAAGTATCTAACTTTTCTGCAAATTCCAAAATGCGATTACATTGATGTCAGCTAAGAAACGACATTGAGAATGGTAAACCGCGTGGTGCATCATTAATGGTCCTTGCCGCCGGAACTTAGCCGCGATATGCAATGTGGATTATAAAAGCGGCTTTATCGTTCCGGGCCCAAATCAGGGGGTAATTACAAATGGTTAGCGCTCTTTCATCGCGTCATCGTTTCTTGGTTGGAACAACTCTGGTCGGCGCCGGCATGTTCCTCATCCCCACAGCGGCCATGGCCGACTGCCTGCCTAACGTCGGCGGCACGGTCGTAAACTGCACCCTGAGCGATACCGACGGATACAACGGCTCGGCCATCAACGGTCTGACCATCAACGTCTTCAACAGCGCGACCGTTTCGGGCGGCGCGCTCTCGACGGGCACTGGCAGTGTCGTCAACAACACGGGCGACATCAATGTCGGCGCCGGCAATACGGCGATTTCAGTGGGCGGCGGAAGCACCGTCGTCAACGCGACAGCGGCAACGGGCGCGATCACCGGCAACATCCTGTTCGGCGCGACCACCGGCACGCAGGTCAACACGCTCAACAATCTTTTGAACCCCACCCTCGGTAGCGGTGTCTACGGCAATGTCGTTTCGGCGGGCGCGCTCGCGGTCAACAATGACGGCACGCTGACCGGCAACATTTCGTCGACCGGCGACACGACCATCACCAACACCGGCACGATCACGGGCGACACGACGCTCGCGGCCGGCAACGACACCATCACGAACACCGGCACGATCACCGGCAATATCGACATGGGCGCCGGCACCAACGTGTTCAACTTGAACGCCGGTAGCCTTCCGAGCGGCACGCTGACCGCAGCCGTCGCCGGAAACAACACGTTCAACGTCAACACCGGCGGATATTCGACGCTAGGCGCGACGGTCACCAATTTCGATACCCTCAACATCAATAATCAGAGCACCCTGCAGGTCACCGCGCCGATCTCGTTCAGCACGGGCATCAACAACAATGCCTCCTATCTGGTGACGACCAATGCGTCATTCCTTGGCGCAAACACGATCGTCAACAACACTGACCCGTCGTTCAATGGCTATGTCTGGTTCCAGAACAACGCGACCGGGACTTATTCGGGCAACATGTCCGGCGACGGGATTGTGTATGTCGGTTACAACGGCGGGACCGCTGTTACGACCTTCTCCGGCACCAACACGTACACCGGCGGTACTTACCTCAACGGCGTAGGAACGACGCTCAGCTTGACCGGCGGAGCGGCGTTGGCCGACACTGGTCTGGTCGATGTCTCCAACGGTGCGACGCTTGACGTGGCGGGGGCTGAGACAATTGGCGCTCTGGATGGCAACGGTACTGTCACCCTCTCGGGCGGCAATTTGACGATCAACACGGCGACGGCGTCGACCAGTGGTACTTTCAGCGGGGTCATCTCGGGGACCAATGGGCTCGCCAAGATCGGCGTCGGCACCCAGACTCTCTCGGGCGCCAACACCTTCACCGGTGGCACCACCGTCACCGACGGCACGCTGATCATCTCGGGCGGCGCGGCTCTCGCCGACACCGGCGCGGTCACCGTCAACTCCACCGGGACCACCTCGGGCACGCTCCAGGTCGACACCTCGGAGACGATCGGCAGTCTCGCCGGCAATGGCGGTTCGGTCGTCCTCAACGGCGCGGGGGTCGCGCTGACCACCGGTGATGCAACCAACACGGCCTATGCTGGCGTAATCTCGGGCGCGGGCAGCCTCGTCAAGCAGGGCGCAGGCATCTTCACCGTGACCGGCGCCAACAGCTATTCGGGCGGTACCACCATCAACGCCGGCACGCTCGAGGGCAATTCGACCTCGATCCAGGGCGGCGTCCTGATCAATGCCGCGGGCACGTTGCTGTTCACGCAGCCCACCGCCGGCACTTATGCAGGCGCCCTTACTGGCACCGGCGTGATGACCAAGGCCGGCGCAGGCACGCTGACGCTCAGCGGCACCAACAGCGGCTTCAGCGGCACCACCAACCTCAACGGTGGCACACTTGCCATCGGCGCGGCGGGCAACATCGGCACGGGTACACTCGCCTTTGACGGCGGCACGCTCCAGACCACCGGCGCACTGACGTTGGCCAACCTGGTCACGCTCGGCGCGGGCGGCGGCACGGTCAACACCGGTGCCGACACCACGCTCTCGGGCACTATCTCAGGTGCTGGCGCCCTCACCAAGACCGGGGCTGCGCGCCTCATCCTGGGCGGCATCAACAGCTATACGGGCGGCACGACGGTCTCAGCCGGCGTCCTTCAGGGCGACGCCGGACTTGGCTTACAGGGCGACATCGTCAACAATGCCGAAGTCGATTTCACGGGGCTCTACGACACCTACATCGACGACATGTCGGGCACGGGCAGCGTCAAGGTGATCAACAACTCGATCATCGGGTTCAGTGGAACCAACACCTACTCCGGCTCGACCACGATCGATGCGGGCAGTGAACTGTACAGCTTCTCGGATACGGCGTTGAGCGCTAACTCAGCATTCATCGTCAACGGCATACTCGGCATGAATGGGGTGGTGTCAAACACCATCGGCAGTCTCGCCGGATCCGGCTTGGTCGTGACTGGTGGTGGATTGCTCAACATCGGCGCCGACAACACACCGACGACGTTCTCGGGAGTGATCGGGTCGGGTGGATTCTTCGCCGAAACGAGCGCCGATGTTAATAAGATCGGCACGGGTACGCTGACGCTCAGCGGCACGGGCAATACCCTGACCGGCAACCTTGGCGTTAACGGCGGCACACTGGCGCTGACAGGTGATCTCACTTCTGCCACGACCACTGTCGCCAGCGCTGCAACGCTAAACGTCGCAACAACCGGCGCGCTGACCAGTGCGGTCACTGCGGCGGCGGGCTCGATGACCAAGGTAAACGGCTCGATCACCGGCAACGTCGCCAACGCCGGCGCGCTGTCGGGCACGGGGACGGTCAATGGCACGCTGACCAACAGCGGCACCGTGTCGCCGGGCAATGCCGGGATCGGGATCCTCAACGTCAACGGCGCCTTCGTCCAGACGGGCACGGGCACGCTGGCGGTTGACCTGACCACCAGCGGGGTGGCGGGCACCGGCTACGACCAGGTCCTGGTCACCGGGACCCCCGGCACGGCGATGCTGGCCGGGACGCTCGCGATCACCAAGCCGACCGGCCTCTATGTCGCCGGCACCACCTATGACGTCGTCAAGGCATCGGGCGGCATCTCGGGTGGCTTCACGACGGTGACCGGCAACACCATCTCGCCGTTCATCAACCTGGCGACGACCGGGATCGTGTCCCTCACCGGCACCAACCAAGTCTATCGCCTGACCGTCGTGCGGACCGCTTATTCGGTCGGCATCGGCGCGTCGGCCAACCCCAACCAGATCGCGGTCGCCAATGGCTTCCAGGGCCTGGTCACGGGCGCCACCGGCGACGCAGCCACGGTTGTCACCGCGGTCGACAATATGACTGCGGCGCAAGCCCTGTCCTTCTTCACCCAGACCAGCCCGGAACCCTATGGCGCGTACGCCAACGGAATGCTGGATCAGGGTGAGCTGTTCACCCGGCAGATTGCCCTGCAAATGCACGGCACTCCGTCGCACGTCGACGGACCAAGCATTTGGGGTCGGGCCTATGGCCAGCGTGGCAATGGCAAGAACCGCGGGTTCGAATATGGCACCGACCAGAAAATCTATGGCGGGGCCCTGGGTGTCGACTTCCGCAACAATGGCCTGACCTTCGGTCTTGCCGGGGGCTACAGCCACGACAAGTTCGATTATGAGGGCGGAACCAGCAATGGTCGTGGCAACAGCTGGCAGGCGGGCGGCTATGTCGATTATGCGGCCGGTGCTCTCGATGTCGATCTGACTGCAGCTTACGCCCACGGCAAATATCGCAACACGCGTACGATCAACGTCACGTCGATCAATCGTGTCGCCAATGCCAGCTTCTCGGGCAATCTGGTCAAGGTTATCGGCACGGTCGGCTACAACGCCGATCTGGGCGGTATTAAACTCCGTCCGTTCGTCGGCGTTGACTACAGCAGCGGGCATATCAACGGCTTCACCGAAACCGGTGCTGGCGCGCTCAACCTTTCGGTCAATCGCATCAGCACTCGCCGGACCGATGCCCTCGTCGGGCTCGACCTGTCGAGTTCGCCGACCGCGACGGTCTCGCCTTACGGCCGTGTTGCCTATCGTTATGATCTCAAGCGTCGCCTCAACCCGATCTCGGCGTCCTTCAACGGAAACTCGGCATCGGGCTTCACAGTGTCATCGCTGAATAGCAGCAGGTCGGAATTCGACATTGACGCCGGATTGAACTTCAACGTCAGCCCGACGGCGGCACTCTTTGCCGGTTATGAAGGACGCTTGCGCAAGAGCTACACCAGCCATGGTGCGTCGGTCGGCTTCCGCCTTTCGCTAGGCAGCCCGGCGGTCGCTCCGCCGCCGCCGCCTGTCGTCGAAGCTCCCCCGCCGCCGCCGCCGCCGCCTGCCACGCAGACCTGCGCCGACGGATCGGTGATTGACGCGGCTGCATCGTGCCCGCTCCCGCCGCCTCCGCCGCCGCCGCCGGCGCCTGAGCCGTCGAAGGGCGAGCGCGGCTAAGACCCCGCGTACATCCGCTTCTCAAAGGGTCCGCTCGAACTCCGGTTCGGGCGGACTTTTTGTTGCCTCCCATCCTCCTGCCCACCGCCGCGACCCACCCTCTCGCTTGCGCTCGCCCCAACAGCCGCTAAGAGGGCGCCACCATGCGCGGCCCGATGGCGGAGTGGTGACGTAGAGGACTGCAAATCCTCGCACCCGGGTTCGATTCCCGGTCGGGCCTCCAGACCGTCTTGAAGATATTGGTCTCTCGACACAAGCACGCCAAAAATCCCGGAGTTCCGCGCCTAAAGCACGAGATTTCCGTGTTGGTGTTGACCCCGTATGGGTCACTAACCCCCGCTTTTTCCGGCGAATTTGGCCTGGGTCTCCGGGCCCTTGTTTAGCAACATGGTTTGGAAAGATGCGGTCTACAGTCGCTAGCAGCGAGATCGGCCAGATCGATGAGCTTACGCAGCTCTGCAAATCCGACCGGGATCACATGCGATTTGACGCTACCTTTTGGCCAGCGACTCCAGGACCTGACGCTGATCTGCCCACGCTAGGGGAAGATCGACCGAAAGGACTTTGTTCGCGGTGACGTCCACCGGACCCCGATTAGCGAGGATAGCGCGCTGTAGATCAGGCGCGAGCAAACCCAAACTCATTATCCGCCGCCCGCGCTGATCGGCTGCAGCTTGCGCATTCGGATGCTGCTCGAGATGCAAGGGCGACGCGTTATGCTTCTTGAGCACGAGGTGCGCAGTCTTCAGACTGGCCACCAGCACCGGATCACTGCAGGGCGTAGCCGTGACTGATCCGCCTTCCGCCTTGCGAGTCCAGCATCGCCCGCTGCGGAGGACCACACTCCAGTCACAGATTAGACGGAGCGTGTGCGCAGACTCTATGACGATCGCGCCGCCAATCTCCGTGCGATCTTGCAGCCTGGCGACCGCGACGCCCAAGGGCTCGTGGGGTTCGAGCAAAGTTGTGACGTCGAGCAATAGATGGACCGAGCTTTCACGGATCTCGACACGCTTCAGAATTGGCGCTGCCTCATTCCAACTTACCGCAGCGCCGCTCTGGAGGAGCTGAGCGATGCGTTGGAGAATCATCGCTTCGATCGCGGGTGCCGGCAGCCGGCGAACAACACCGCGTCGCCCCGGAGAGAGGTTTCGTCCCGGAAGCAGCGACGCAGAGACATAATAGCGGTAGATTTTCTTGCCGCGGCCGTAGCCGAAACTAGGGGACATCGGCACTCCCTCGGCGTCCTGGATTTTCCCGGTTAGCGGACAACTCGCCGCGCGCACGGGCCGGGCGGAATGACTGCGGCGATTGCTCGAGAGCTTCGCTTGGACCAGATCGAATAGGTCACGCTCAACAATCGCTTCATGCTCGCCGATGTGAAACTCGCCGCGATGGGCAATCTCGCCGACGTAGAGCCGGTTCTGAAGCATGTGATAAAGGGCTCCGCACACCATCCGTCTCCCGCCAATCTGCCGTCCGCCTTGGGTGGTTCGCAATTTGGAGCGGATCCCATCGTGGTGAAGCTCACCGGCCAGCGCAGGAACCGAAGCCAGCCTAAGATAGCGGGCGAAAATATCGCGAACCTGACCGGCTTCAGCGTCGTTCACTTGGAGCTTGCGCTCGTGGAGGTCATAGCCGAGCGGTACGTTCCCGCCCATCCACATTCCTCGCGCCTTGGATTGCGCAATCTTGTCGCGGATCCGTTCACCAGTTACTTCGCGCTCAAACTGGGCGAAGCTGAGTAGCACGTTGAGCGTCAGCCGGCCCATGCTGCTGGTTGTATTGAACGCCTGCGTCACGCTGACGAACGAGACGCCCTTCTCATCAAGGCGCTCTACAATGCGTGCGAAATCCATCAGCGAGCGGGTCAACCGGTCAACTTTGTAAACAACGATGACGTCGATCTTGCCGGCCTCGAGGTCGGCCATCAACTGCCGCAGTGCTGGCCGTTCCATATTGCCGCCCGAGAAGCCGCCATCATCATAGCCTTGCGGAAGAAGCATCCACCCCTCCCCCGCTTGGGAACAGACGTAGGCCTCGCACGCCTCGCGCTGAGCATGGAGGCTATTGAAATTCTGTTCCAGGCCCTCTTCGCTCGACTTGCGCGTATAGATCGCGCAGCGCCGTGCCGTGGCAGCGCTGCTTTCTGCCGATTTGCGCGGCTTCATCGCCTGTTCGCTTCGCGAAGACCAAAGAAGCGAAGACCGTTCCACCGCGTACCGGTTATCGATCGAGCGACTTCGGACAGGCTTCGGTACAGGGTCCCTTGATGGTGAAAGCCCTCCCCGCTTACTTCCACTTCATGGCGCACCCCGCGCCAATCACGCGCCAGCCTCGTCCCTAATTCAAGCGCGACCGGAGGCGGAGGTGGGGATCGAGCACTGTACAACAGTTTAATCGTCGGCTCGTCCAAGCCGCCGAGTGCCTCGGCCTGAATCCGCCACGCCAGCAACCGGGCGATCAGGTCGACCGACCGGGTGGTGGGAGGCGTCCCGTAGCGGCGGCGCCATTCCCTGCGCAATTGAATGAGGTCGAGGTTAGCTAGCCCGCGAACCTGATTTGCGATCTGCTCCTCGAAGCTCATCGCAGGTCAGCTGAAGCAATGCGATACAGAGTTACCCCTTCCGCTTTCTCGGTCGCAATGGAGAAGCCTCGTTTGCGCAGGCCCGTCAGTGCCGCCCGGGTAGTGTGCGGTAGCCATCCCGTTGCGCTGGAAAGCTGATCGAGGGAGGCTCCGGCGTTGGAACGCATCAGATCAACCACCAAGAACTGTTTGGTTCCTGGGCAAATGTTCGGAGTAGCCGCGACCACCGATTGGACGCGATCTGGCTCGAATTGAGGCGCTGCCCGAGCTGGGTCTCCTAGTACGGCGACGCTTTTTACCGGCAGGAACTCCGCCGTCTTGTCCGCGCCCGCAACGACCGTCCGACCGGCATCCGCAATAATCACGCCGATATGGCGGTCGTCCGCTACGCGCCATGCTTGAGCAGCGTCCGTCACCTCAATCTCAGTCGCCAAATTGAGCTTGATCAGACCCGAAATTGATTTGTGGAAACGAGCAGTTTGATTTTCGACATCTTGCGTCGGTGGAAAGAGGCTTCCTTCGTCACGCTGATTGGCGGCAACCAACAAAGCAAATTGCATGTTGGTGAGTTTAGGGATCCTAGGCATGATAATATTCTCCGGCGGAAGCCGGCATCAGCGCCGCTTCCACCGCCGACATCCCCGCCAGTCAGCCCGGCCGGGTCCGCGGCTCGAGAATTCGCCAGCCGCAAAAATAGCATTGCTCGGTAAGAGGGGCCAGTCCAGTCCAACGTTTGGATCTATTCAACAATAGCGGCACGAACATGATTTTCTAGGCGCTGAACCTCACAGTGGATACAACTTCCTTTGCTTTGAGAATGCCAGTCCAGCTCCAATGTAAATGATTCTTGGTATCGCCCACGTGTTCGCATTTGCCATCAAGGATCTGTTCGGCGGGGGTCATTTGCGAACCCCCTGGGGGGCGGCTTTCCGCTGCGCCTGTTGATTGTCGCTGAGAGTTGATGGTGCTCCGATTTCGTGGACACGGGTTTAGGCCATTTGTCGTTCGGCCTGTTCCGGGGTCCTATATCCAACTGCGGAGTGGATCCGCCGCAGGTTATAGTAGCCCTCGATATACGCGAACAAATCGCGCTTGGCATCTTCGCGGGTCGGCCATCGCGTTTGGTGCGCGAGTTCGACCTTGAGGGTGTGGAAGAAGCTTTCCATCGGGGCATTATCGTAACAGCAAGCCGTGCGGCTCATCGACGGCGTTGCCCTCATGGTGATGATTTGCTTGCCGTATGCCTCGGATGCGTACTGGCTGCCGCGATCGGAATGACAAATGAGGCCTTCGGCCGGTCGTTGCCGCTGCGCGGCCATCATCAATGCGGCTAGCGGCAGCTCGGTACGCATATGGTCGCGCATTGCCCAGCCGACGATCTTGCGGGTCGCCTAGTCGAGCACGGCCGCGATGTACAACCACCCTTCGCCGGCGGCGATATAGGTGATGTCGGCGAGCCAGACGCAATTGGGTGTCGCGGCAACGAACTCCTGCTTCAACAGGTTCGGGGCGATCGGCAGATAGTGGCGGCTGTCGGTCGTGCATGGCCTGAACCGACGACCGGCGAGCGCGCGGATACCGTGACGCCGCATCAGCCGCGCGATGCGGCCACGACTTGCTGTCCTGCCTTCCGCGCGAAGCGCAGCATGCATCCTGGGACTGCCGTATCGGCCGCGATGCTCGGCATGGAGGCGACGCACGTCAGCGAGCAGCATGCGATTCGCAGCCGACCGAGCGCTTTCCGGACGACTGCGCCATGCGTAATAGCCGCTCGCCGAGACTTCGAGGACCCGACACTTCAGCCGGAGAGGCCAACGGTCGGCATGATCGCGGATGAATCTGAAGCTCATCTTGGCACATCCGTGAAGATGCCGATCGTTTTTTTAGCACGTCACGCTCCATGCGCGTGCGATCGAGCTCTCGCTTCAACCGCGTAATTTGCGACGCCTGGTCCGCTGGCGACGGTATCGGCGACAGACCCGATGGCGTCGTCAGTCTCGATCTTGCGATCCCGCCACGAACCACCGTTCGCCAGTTCCGGAGCATCGATGGCGAGATACCCACCTCGGTCGCTATCTGCATCAACGGCCGACCGCTGCTTTCCAGCAGGGCAACCGCCTCCCGTTTGAACTCGGGAGAAAACTCCCTTCTCATTTTCGGCATTGAACACCTCCATGCCCTTACAGGCTTAGCAAAGGTGTCCATTGAATCGAGGGACCATCAGCTGGAGAGCGTTGCAGGCGGGTTGACGGGCAGATTATGCATGGGGCGGGCCGCCGTCATCGGTGCAGGGCCGGGCGGCGGAGCGGACCGCAGCGAGCGCCAGCGCGCGAGGACCGCACCGCCGATCGCGGCCTGGCCAACTTCGCAGGGCCAATAACCATGCGGATTTGTCTTAAATTTGAGACTCGTTAATCTGGCGTACAGGTTCCGGGCACTTCCCGCATGCACCAGCGGAGTCTCCCGCATGTCTCGCGATTAGGGACGCGGATTCAACAGCTTGATGCCGAACCGACACCAAAATGGCACCGGGAGTCTCCTCCACGGTGCCACCTGTCTCCCTAAAAAACGATGTGCAGACAAAAGGTTAACCCGCAGGGGGAGCCAGTCCCTTTATCTTGCTATTGCCCAAATCGACCAGTTCCTCGAATCGCTGGGGCCTATCTGTGTTTGGGCAGAGAGATTTGCGGAACTCCGTGTTCCTGCATCAACGCGAATAGACTGCCCGCCACGTTTTTGATTTCAATTAGTTGCGAGCGAGATAAACTGCCAATGCTATTATACTCTATGTTAGACAATTGCCCTTTGAGTCTATTGAAGTCGTCTAATTCTTCGACGTCAAAAAAGACTGCACCAACGATATGATTATCATCGTACACAATCATATCATCGAGAAAGAACGACATATGCTGTTCAAGCCATGGTCTTTCTATATATTTACTCTCGTCGGAGTTGTATATTTCGTAGAGGCGATACATCAACTCGTATCGCAGATATGGCGCGCTTATGGCTTTCCAACTATCCGGCATAGGAATTGGATGTTGCACATCAAAAGCCATTTCTTTTCATCCATTCAGGCAATGGTATGTGAGATGAGGGGTTATCGCTAGGCTTTGGAAACTCCTTCGTAGGCTGAACCACATTACCGTTGACGTCACGGACTGTGCCTCCGACAGTTTCCTTCACATATGGGCCTCGTTGGGAAGGGAACTCGGCATTTGCGCGGCCAGGCTCGACACGCAATGCATTTCCGCCTGTCCCGTCGCCCCACCTTTCACCTCCCGTCGCACTAGGCTCCAGCGGCTTAAGTCCACGCTCAGCAGCCACTGTGTCTGCTGCTTCCGTCCCGGCTTTCATTGTGTTTTGTGCCGCAGGGTTACCGCGGAGGGCGTCCCAAGCCATTCGCACCACCGCCGGGGCTCCAGTGACCGTAAGGATGATGCTCCTGACCATGTTGGTGTGAGTGCGCTCGGCCTTTTCAAGAGAACCGCGCGGAAGATTTCCCGCTGCTTCTTGCTGGCGCATCACCTCTCGCCAACGTGGGCTTAAGCCACTCGGGTCTTCCTCGTTCACCGGATCGTTTGCGACGTAAGCATACAGGTTGATCTGGTCCTTGTAGCCGATGGGATCTGTCTGGAGGAACCGGCCGAGGGTAGGCGAGTAGATGCGGGCCTTGTAATAGTACATGCCGAGCTCGGCGAGCCAGGCCTGCCCGGTGTACTGGAACCGACTTTGGTTGGCGCTGCCCGGGATGCCATACTCATCGTAAGCGTTGAGGGTGGTGCCCGCCCCGCTGCCGTCGGTAACCGCGACGATCGAGCCCTGGTGATTGGCGTGAAGCCAGCGCGTGCTCGTGCCACTGTACCAGACGAGCGGGTCGTCAGCTGCGGCATTGGAGCCGTGGACATAGCGTGCGGTCAGCGTGCCGGTGGCGTCATACTCGGCAACCAGCGCATCGCCATCGACGAGGAACCGGGTGTTGGCGGTTCCCTTGACCACCTGCCACAGCCGACCCAGCGGATCATAGGTG
>NZ_JAXOJM010000001.1:885000-1288726 GCF_036663775.1 Sphingomonas sp. RB1R13 | reverse complement strand
CTTGTTTGACCATGAGGCTAGCCCACTTCGGCATATACCTCATTTGAACACCCGCCATATGGTCCTGCAAATTCTTGGATGGATGTGGGCGATTGCGTTTTCGATCGCGATCGGGAGTTATACCGTATTCGCCGTGAGCGTCGTTGGACATGTTGTTCTGATCGGAGCCGCTGCCATCACGGTGGCGACCTATGGCGCAGCCGCCAAGAGACCGGGACTATTTCTTACGGGCCTTGGGCGCCGTCCAGATGGTGAACACCTTTAGGTTCAGTTTCCGTAATTGCTGTGAAGTTACAGCTGTATTTGCGCCGATAGCCGAGGGTCGGCTTTGAGGCGGCGAGACGCTGTTTCCGGATATTCGACCCCGAATTCCGGAAGTCCCTATCGCGCGTTCCTAGCCAGGAGCGGATAGTCGGCTGCCGGCCCAGATCTCGCCGGAAGGCGGTTGCTCAGCGAACAGTGAGTTTTGGGCATCCGAAATTCTGCGTTGACCGGCTGGATTGAATTGCTTGCCGACCGACCGCTACTGGCATTGGCTCTGATACGTACGAATGGCACGAACTGGGTGGAAAGCGGACACTAGCGACCAGCGGAAACGTAGATTGCGCCGGACGGCGGTGGGCGTCGAAGTTCCCAACCGAACGATGCAACGGTTGCCTTAGCTGCCGACCGTATTTCCTCCCAAGTGGGATCAGTGCGCAAAGCGTCCTCGGTCCAAAATGATGCGTTTTGTTTCCCACTCATACGCGTGATTATCTCATCCAGCGCGTCAACCGCCGCCTTTTGCTCGACGGTAATTTCCTTTTCATGGCCGACCAACTCATACAGACCATCTTCAAAATCGAGTGCAAGCTCGTCCGCTTTGCAAACAAAGTCAGGAAATAGCGAAAGCTGCACATCAGCGGGCTGCGCTAAAGCTAACACCGCCCTCTGTAGCTGGTCCCTCATGCCATCCGCTCCCCTTCGATAGAAACCGTATGGACACAACCCAATGTCCGCAATTCGGTCGCGAGCCGACCTTCCAGTTCTGGCGAGCGCCACCAGCGGGGCGAAATGCGAGAATTGAGTGGAGAGCGACGTTCGGATGGGTTCAAACACGGTCTATGAAGGTCATGCCGCCGATTGCCTCTTGCGGGTAAAGCGTGGCGTCGCATCCGGGCTGTTCTGGCAACCCTTTTACAATTACGCTCTTGCATCCTTCACTGGCGACGCCTTCATCTATGGTCCCCAGCGTGCGCGGCGACAGGCTGAATACAAGCCCGTTATGTTTGCCACCAATCACCTGCATGAGCCAAGCGCTGGGGTTGCTGTCGAACCAAGGCGCGACGACCCGTTCGAGTAGCATGTAGCTTCCGAGAAGCTGCTGGTCGCCATCTCCGCCATCGATCGCGAAGCGAGTTCTCGCGAAGCTCGGGTGCGGCGAAATCATGAGAGGAGACTACACAGTCTGCTAAGGTCCGCAATTGGGTCGATAGCCGACAGTCGGCTTTGACGCGACGAGCAGCTCATTTCGGACATGCGAGCCAGAAGTCTAGAACGTTCACTATCGCACGATCCTCGCCAAGAGCGGACAGGCGGCTACCGGCCCAATCTCAGTCGTTCGCGCGCGAGATCTTCAGTTGATTCATTAGGTCCAAACGTTCGTGGGTGGCGGCCCAAACACGCGGTCCGAGACTACCGCGCAACTACCGCACGAAAGCGAGGCTCGATGCAGTCTCTCGACTCCCACCTCGTGCCTACAGCAACAGAAAAACGCCGAAGGTGCCGCGACTTAGGAGGCACCATACTCCGGCCGAGCGAGTGACTGCCAAAGACGGGGAACAGGGTGGTGCCGCCTACAGGACTCGAACCTGTGACCCCCGCATTACGAATGCGGAGGCCTTGCTTGCGTGGCGTTGCCGCGAGCAGGTTTGGGGTTGCTATGAATCCCAGTAATCCGCCCCGGTTCCTAGCCTGTTCTTTCTTGCTGTTGCCCCGGCTTTGATCTACGGTGATTGCTAGGTGATTGCCAGAGGTAGGCCATGGCGACGGGTAAGATCACGAAGCGGACGGTGGATGCGCTGCGGTCCTCGGCAAAGGCTGAGTTCCTGTGGGACGACGAGTTGCGCGGGTTCGGGGTGAAGACGACGCCCGCCGGCAACAAGGTCTTCCTTATCCAATATCGGGAAGGCGGTCGGGGGTCGGGCACAAAGCGCTACACGATCGGCACCTACGGCAATCCCTGGACGCCCTCAGGCGCGCGGGCCGAGGCTGAACGGCTGCTGGTAGATGGCCGCAAAGGCCTGTTGGTTAGCAAGGCGGAACGAAGCCGCATCGCTCGCAATCTTGCGTTTACCCCCTACTCCGAGCTGTTCATGAAGGAATATGTCGAACGGGAGTGGAAGGCATCCCATGCCGACGCCGAAGCCATCTTCCGCCTGCATGTCCGGCCGATCCTCAGATCGAAGCCTCTTCCTGACATTCGCAAGTCGGACATTGCGGCACTGTTCGACAGCATCCCGCGCGAGAAGGCTGGACTCAGGCGCAAAACCCACGCCGTTCTGAGCCGCATGTTTCGCTGGGCTGTTGGGCGCGGTGATCTCGACCGCTCGCCAATGGAAGGGGCGGAAGTCCCTCAAGCGCCCGGCTCCCGCGATCGTTGGCTAAGTGACGAGGAACTCCGGCTGGCATGGCTAGCTGCTGGCGACCTCGGCTATCCGTTCGGTCCGGTCTACCGCTTACTGATCGGCACGGGTCAACGCCGCGAAGAAGTCGCGGGTCTCGGGTGGAAGGAACTGCACCGGTCAACCTCGGAATGGATCATCCCCGCCGCTCGGGCGAAGAACGGTCACGCGACGACGGTGCCGCTCATGGCTGCGATGATCGCCGAACTGGACAATCTCGCTGCCGGCGAAAAGTGGCCGCGCAAAGGCTTCGTGTTCACGACTACCGGTGAAACGCCTGTCTCGGGCTATTCCCGTGCAAAGTCCCGGCTCGACAAGACCATGCTGACGCTCGCGAAGAAGGAAGCCGGGAAAGCTGGCGAGAATCCCGATCACGTCACGATCGATCCCTGGCGCGCCCATGACCTGCGACGGACGTTCGCCACAGGAATGCAGCGGTTGGGTGTCCGGTTCGAAGTGACCGAGGCAATCCTCAATCACGTCTCTGGGGCTCGTGCGGGCGTTGCTGGCGTCTACCAGCGGCACGACTGGAAACAGGAGAAGCGCGACGCTCTCGACGCATGGGCTGCGCACATCGAACGTGTGCTGCACGGTGCGGACGTTACTAACGTGATTGCGCTTGCCGAGAGGCGAGCATGAGCGAATACATTGCAGGTGCGAACGCGGCTTTACGGTCGGACATGGAGCTTCTGTTGGCGTTAGACGCCGCTTACCCTGATGCTCAAGGCCTTGCACGCGCTCTTACGAACGGCGGAGGATCGGCTGGCTCAGTCGAACTGGAGCACTTGCTGTCGGTCGCGACGCGTCGCCAAGGCTCCATTGAAATTGTGCGTCGGCTACCGAGCGGACGGTTTAAGTCAGCGCTTAGCGACTATGTAGACACTGCAACTTGGGCGAAAAATGGGATGCCCCTTAAGGCTCGGCTTGAGCTAATTCGTAATCTCCGGTCAGGCGAAGTCGTCATCCAGGCTAGAAAGAACCGGGGTGTGGGTGCTGGTCAGCCACGAACCGTTCTGTGCCCTGATGCCGCGTCGGGCGCAGCTATCTGGAATCTGGCACTGAAGTTGGCGACGGGGATCGATGACCGCCCGACCACAGACTACGACAGGGAATGGCTCGAAGCCGATGGATGGCTCACCAAGGGTGTGGACGCTTGGATCTCACGCGAGCGTAATGGCCGGGCGAAAAGAAATTTGTCTGAGATCGACACGTGGGAACGAAAAGTTCGTCGCGCCCTAAGCGCGTACGAACATCTTCTCGTTCAGCTCTCAAAAAGCGCCAATTAGCCACCCCCCCCAAGGCTTTCGCGTTACGTGCAACATGATGATACATGGTCTGTCGCCAAAGCAATTGGAGGCGACATTGACCAACGAAATTCCCTGCAGAGCGCAAAGTAACTTCGCTATTAACACAGCTGGGGCGGCTCACTATTTGAGCCTTGCTGAAAGCACGCTCGAAAAAGCGAGAGTTACTGGCTCGGGTCCCCGCTACTGCAAACTTGGACGGGCGGTCCGGTACCGCCTATCCGACCTCGACGCATGGATGGCCGCTCGGGCTGTCAGTAGCACGTCGGAAGCCGCATAAGCGATGCGCTTCGAAACAAGCGAGGCCAGCGCTAACGCTGGCCCCGGTGCTCATCTGGTCGGTGAACATCTGCTCAATACCTCAGCCGCCCTTCAGGGGCAATGGCTTCAACGTCGATATGGCATGACGCGCGAGCGGTGCATGCTGATCGCCCAGCTAGCGTGGGAGGCATCGCGTCATGGCTGATCCCTTCACCAATGTGCGCTCGGCGGCGCTGGCGCTGCTCAACGGAAGCGAGCGGCAAACCAGGGCAGCGGGAAGCTTCCTCGGCCAGCTCGTCTTCGACGACACTCCTATGAGCGAGAAGCAAGAGAACTGGCTGGCGACGTTGCTCGATCGTGCCGGTCTTCCACCTTTAATGACGGGAGGCCGGTCATGAACGACGGACCGGACTTGTTCGGATTTATGTCCGCGCCGGAATATCCCGACGCGCCTGGTCATCGTGGCGTTGATACTTCGATCGCGGCGGCAGCCGACATCGCCCCCAAGCTGGGGCGGCTTCAGCGCTTGGCCGAGGAAACGATACGCGCTGCTGGCCCCGTTGGTCTGACCGCCGACGAACTTGCGGAGCAGGTCGATCTCCCCCGCTGGACTATTCAACCCCGAACCACAGAACTGAGGCTCAAGGGGCTGGTCGTCGATAGCGGAATGCGGCGACCTAATTGCACCGGCAAGGCTGCAAGGGTTTGGGTGGCGGCTGAGTTTCAGCAGAGTGAAGCGGCATGAAGCGGGCAAAGACAAATAGGCCTGACGCGACCGGGCGCGATAGCAAGCGCCTGGGAAGCGACGGGGCCGTCATCATCCTGCGGCGGTCGTTCTGGCTTTCCCCACAGGTAAGCGCGTTATCGGTGACGGCGCGGGCTCTCCTCGTCGAGTTGACAGCGATGTACACGGGGCCTGCGTGCAACGGAAAGTTGTTCCTGTCACAGGTCGATGCCGCGCACCGCCTAGGCCTGAGCGATCGTAAGGCGGTTAAGTCTGCATTTGACGAACTCGAAGGCCTCGGATTCCTGCGCTGTACCGTCAAGGGTGACTTTAGGATCAAAGCCGGTGGCTTCGCCCGTGCGTCGGCGTTCTGGCTGAATTGGAAGAGCAAGGGCGGTTCTTCGCTCGGCGGCGATGTCATTCCAAAGCTAAACTTTGGCGACCTCGATGCGCGTCAAAGACGGCGGGTTTCGGATCGCTCGAACGTCATCTCTGCGTACACTCGAGCATTTTTCGCGGGGGAGGATTCCTCTCATTGGGCCACTATTCGGGCCGACATGGGGGTCTTGCCGGGGGAGGAAACCTCGCACGCAAACGCCGAAAATGGCGGAAATGCGTTGCCGTCTAGGTGGGAGGAATCCTCTCAACATGTATATTACCAAGGGGGTAGGGGGCGAACGTCTCTGACCGACATGATGCACGGCATACGGGGTAAAGCCTGGACGCCACCCTTCGTCCGATCACCGGAGCCCGGCAAACCGCTGTTCTGCGACCTGATCAAGCTTCGTAGGTCGATCAATCAGACCCCTGAAAAAATGGGCCCGACTGAATTTCGCTGCGAGCAGTGCGGGGATCCTTTGATCGGTGGTCGATTGGGTCGCCGGTATTGCAACGAGGCGTGTCGGAAACGGGGTGAGGGCAAGCGTCGTTACGAGCGCATGAAGGTGGCGGCATGACCTCGGATCAAACTCAATCGGGTGCTAAGGCCTATCTGCACGAGTTCTCTGTGATGGGCCTGTCCTTCGTTCGCAGACCTGTGTCGGAGCCACCGGTCGAAGGCACGGTCGGCGTTGCCGATGACGGTCACGAAGGTGGATGGACCGACCGTCAACCTGCGATGTTCAAGGGAGGAGAGTGGCTGTCGATGAAGGGCAAGGCGCTTCGGTTCAAACCACAATATTGGATCGTCCTTGATGGGGCGCCGCGATGACAAGTAAGCGCCGCATGCCCGCAAAGCTTCGGCAGAAGGCGCAGGTGGCAACGGCGCGCCATCAGGCTCGCCCGATCGCGCCTGATGTCCAAATCACTGCCGATGAAGGCAAGTGGTCCTATGGCAACCCTTACCAGGCGGCGGATGAACGGGCTTGGTGCGCTTTGATGTTCGAAGCGTTCGGGACTCGCCAACGCGACGTAGCGAACGTGTTCGTCAATCACCTGGCGCGCCTATGTTCAACGCAGTGGGACGAGACTGCACAAGCATGGCGCCCCAACGAGAACGAGCTGCAAACCGCTATTGCACTAGTGCAAAGCCTTGCTCCTCGCAATGAGGCAGAAGCGGCGCTCGCTGCCCAGGCAGTGGCTATCCATTTTGCCACGATGAAGCTTGCTCATCATGTAGCGGGCCGGTCTAACCCTGATGCCCGAACGCTGGCATCCCTAGCCGCTCTCGCGAAGGCCTACGTCAAGCAACTGGAAGCAATGCAGCAACTTAAGGGTCGAAAGGTCAGTCGGCAGAAAATCACGGTAAGGAACGAACGTCATGTCCACCATCACCAGCACGTCCATGCCGCCGGGGATGCCCGAAATTTGGGAGGCCAAAGCCATGCAACCAACAGTTTTGTCGAGTGCACCCCGATGCCAGGCAAAGGCTCGCTCGGGTCAGTCGTGCCGTTCTCCGGCGCTGAAGGGCAAGCGCGTCTGTCGAATGCACGGAGGCCGAAGCGGGGCGCCGAAAGGTGAGGCGAACGGCTCTTGGCGGCATGGGGGATGGACAAGTGAGGCTGTCGAGCTTCGCCGTGAGGTGTCGCGATTGCTGAGCGCTGTCCGCTGAGGCGCTGGCGAAGCTACGTCAATGTGGCCAGCAGATCGTCAAGCATGTGCAAAAAGCACTTGCGCCCCTGGCAACAAAAACGCCTGGAAGCATGGACTGCGATCGGCAGAAATGGCTTCGATGAGAGCAATGGCGCGCGCCATGCGAGAAAGTCTTAAGTCGATCTGACGGCGGAACTAAGACCCGGTCTGCTGCACAAGAGGGGGGGGGCGGCAGCCGGGCCTGAACTCAGCGACGATACGCAGTCACCGGATGAAGAATGCGCCGTAAGGGGAAACGATCCCTAGATGGCGAACTGATAGCAAAGGGTCGGCCAATTGATGACCGGCCGCTCGCGTCGCTATGTACGCTAGACCGGCAAGAGCCGGGCCGATGCAGCCACCGGGCACATTTGCAACGAACCAGCACCGAAGCCGTTTAGCTCGCAGCATAGATTAGATGCATGGGCCGCTCAGATGGTACGAAAAGGCGAGACACTGCAGGACTATCATCTGCGCCTCGCGGAAATGTGTGAGCACATGGCGCGCCGACAAATTGCCAGTATCTCTTATGGTACGTCAGGCAAGGTTCGTGAGAGCAAAAAAAAGAAGGCCAGGCACGACTTGGCAAGCGCGGTAGTCCAGCGGCAACTTGCGGCGCTAGTTGAGCAAGAAAAGCCCCGCCGAGCCGAAGCCAGGCGGGGCTAGCCGAGAGCGGGAGAGGTGCTCAGTTGGCGTTGAGCGATAACGGTCCAGTCGATTGATCGATCCCGTAAGCTGGATGCACCTCCCCGCTCTCGGGCTCGCCCTCGTCCTCGACATTGCCGCCGCCATGGTCGTCCAGTTCGGGTTCGTCGTCGATCTCAGGCTCATCGTCCTGCTCGGTGACCTCGGGCTCGCGGTCCTCATCTCCGTCCTGCTCGTCCATCAGGTCGATGGCGTTGGCAACAAGGTGGGCTAAGTATGGACGAGGCAATGACGGGAGGATGGCCAGCGCAACGTTGAGCGGCAAGTGCGTGCCGATGGCTCGGCTTGCCTGCTGGGTATGGATGTGGACCGCCACGGCTTAAGCCCTCCCGCCGAGCAGGAAGCGGCGAAGGTCGGCATAGGCCTGATCTTCCACACCTTCGCTCCAGATGCCCTCACCGGGCATCCACAGCCGATCGACCTTCCACACTACGGCCTGCGGGTCAGGGGCAGGCATGTCGAGCAGCACCTTTTCGGCAGCGCTGATGGCACTGTCCATTTTGTCTGCCTGATGAAAGGCAGCTTCCCATTCAACGCGATGCTTTTCGTTGCCCGCCTGAATGGCCCCGCCGAGTTCCTCCAGCCTCGGCTCATGGGCGGCGCGGATTGCCTGCACTCGGGCAAGGGCGGTCATTGCGTCGTCCCATGCCGCACGGCTTACGGGCAACTTCATTGCGATTGTTGGGGTGGACAGCGCCACCGTCGCACCGGCAACGGCCATGCCGGTCAGCATCTCGCGCCTATTCATTTCGCGACCTGCGCGGATGCGAGGACGGCGGCGATAATCGGGGCGCAGCCGATCGCGGCGGCGGTGATGATCGCGAATAGCGCACGGGGCGCACGGGTGGTATTGAATGAGGCAGCCATAAGACCGAACTCCTTAGGTTCCGGTTGAGGTTAGGCCGGCGGGAGGGTTAGTGGCCCTCCTGTCGGCTGTACCGTTAGTTACGTAAGTTGACACCCACTGTCAAGGGGTGTTACGTAAGTTCATGGCTGATATTGAACCCCTTGGTATCCGGTTTGAAATGCGAGCGACGAAAGGCTGGCTGGAGCACGTCGACGAGTGGCGGTCGAAGCAGAAGCCTATTCCTTCCCGAGCGGAAGCTATCCGTCGCTTGGTCGAGCAGGGGCTTTCCAAATGAGTGATCAGGGCAAGCGATCGCAGACGAACAAATAGGATTGAAAAATTGCGACGCGGGAACCGGAGTAATGCCTGAAGTTGGCACTATCGTTCGAGCGTTTGAAATTGCTCGCGAGGGATCTTGCCAAAGTCTCGTGGACATTCGCCGCCAACTTCACCGCGAGAACTATCAAAGCATTGAATCGCACCTGTCGGGCGCGCTTATCAAGAAGCAGCTTTCGGAAATTTTAAAAGCCCAGACATAATCGACACAATGGCAATTCGTTTTTAGTCCGGAAAATACGCGATGCCGCTCGATGCTATCCCCTGCCCCTCCGCCTACGTCGTTGACGGCGACACGCTGCGTTGCGGATCAATCCGCTTGCGTCTGCTTGGCATCGACGCGCCTGAACTGCCGGGTCACTGCGCCCGCAATCGTCAGTGCGCGCCAGGCGATGCCATCGCCTCGAAGGGCAGCCTAATCGACGCGCTACGCAATGGGCGGGTAAGCTACAGCATCGTCACGACCGATCGCTTCGGGCGTTACGTCGTCATGGCGTGGGCTGGGCGGGCGAACTTGTCATGCTGGCAGCTGCAGCGGGCTCAGGCGATCTACAAGCCGCGTTGGGACGATGGGGGGCTCATCGCGACCGCATGCGTCAAAGCGCCCAAGTGAGGGTGTTCCTTGACTCACCCACCTCAGGGTCATTCACAAGTTCCTGATAGCGCCGCGCGAGTTCGGCATGGACTGTCTTGGCATCTTCGCCGTCAGGTTGAAGCGCTAGATCGCGCTCCTCGACAGCACGTTTGCGATAATAGCTTACGTCGGATTGAAGCATGGCGATACTTTGCATGGCGAGAGGCATCTGCTGGGTCTCAAGGCTTAAACGTCCTCGCGTCCGGCGGGTGCCAAAAGTTTCACCCGCGTTACGGAAGCGATCAACCTAGCCATTGTGCGCCCGCTCCGTTCGCATTGGGGATTAGGTATTTGCCAAACCCGCAATCAGAAATGCGGCTGCACCGACGCAAATGGCTGCGTTGAATGCCGCCGCGAGCCAGAACATGATTGGCTGCTTCGATCGGGTGTATCGTGCGTAAGGGACCCCAGCCGCGTCCATGGTGCCCGTTCGAAAGCCATGCATTAGCGACCACCCCATCAGCGGAACGCCCACAATGAGGATGACCAGCATTAGCCCATCTCTCATTCAGGCTTCTCCACCGGCTTATGCTTCACCAGCTTCTTTATCGGCCCGTCAAAGCGCGCCACGTCATCTTCCAATTTAGACACGCTTCGTTCGAGCCGGTTAATCAAACTCAAATCCTGCCGACCACTGTCGCGTGCAATGCTCAGCTTTATGCGGAGGTGGTCCATTTCCGCCAACAAGCGATCCAGCTCGGCGTCGGTCGGTGTCATTCGCATATGTTGTCATTCGCACTAAGGAAAGTCGGGCTGGCCATTGGGACCGAATGCGCTGCATCAGCCTCCTGAATCATGGGCCAGCGCCAGTCTTGCTTTTGCTCGGCCGCTTGGTCAGCTTGGTCCATCGCACGAAGTAAATCGCCGAAACAGTGTGTCTCATCAACCGGGTACGCACGTGCAAATATCGGGCTCAGAAACTCCGACCCTTCTTGCGTTACTGCTGCGCAGGCAGCGATTTGTTTCGGCACGACAAGCTCTCTCTTCTCATGCCAAAACGCTTTTAAAATGTGATCGTGCCAATTGTTACGACGCCGCGTCATTCTCACGGACGGGCGAGCGCCGAGTCAGATCATGCGGAAAAAATGAGGGAAGCATCCGCGTAAGTTGGCCCCGTAGCTCCGCTTGATCGACCAATGCCTGATACTGCTTCGCGAGCTCCATGTGGATCACTGCTACGTTCGATCGGCTGGCCTCAAGTGCACGGTAGCGTTCGTCAATCGCCCTTTGGCGATAATAGGCAACGTCTGAGTCGTCCATTTCACCTCTCCCACTTAGGCGGCAACCACTGGATCGCTCCAGCGCTTCACCAAAGCCCAATAATTATCCGCATTGCGCGAGGAGTCGAGTCATCGAGGCGGGGGCGGGGGAAGCACTGCCAGCCTGGCCTCGCGCTGACCGCAGCGCGCACACCGCAAGCGCCCTTGCAGGGCGCTTAGCTGCCCGCTGCCGCCCAGTGACGCCGCAGCGTAGCCGTCCACAGTGCGTGATGAACCACATGACCCGCAGTCGATCCTGAGACCGCATCGGAACCTGACGAGATCAGCAACTGTGCGGACGTGCTTCGTGGACATCACGCTAGCGTAGGCTCGGCGGAACGATTCGGGAACAAACTTGCGGATGAGACTTGCTTTTTCTGTGGATTTGTGCTAGCGGCATGTCATCGCTGTTTTGGGGACGGGCATGGAAGTGAATCACTGCCAACTTGGGCAAGCGCCCTCCGCCTATTTCAGGGCCGCTCGTGGTGACCATGATGCGCAGGCGGCGATGGCCAACTTGATGATCGAGCAGGGGCTGGCCGGTGATGTCCCGCTCGACGCCGCAATCACGATGGCGCTGATCTGGAGCCACATGGCGACGACCTCGGGCAAGGCGACCCACCTTCTTGGGTATGCTGGCCTGCTTCTTGCGCAGGTCAGCCGCGCGCCAGTCGAGGCGTACGATTCTGGCGTGTTCGATGATTACTTCGCGACAGCCCTCGCGATTACCGACGCGGTGGCCGACGCTGGGCACAGCCGCGCCGAGATCATTGCTTTCGCGCTGGCCTCCCGGTTGTCCCCGGCAGTCATCGCCAAGGCGGTCGAACTGAAAAGACAGTTCGCGGTCGCACCGCTTTCAGATGACGATAAGCAAGGTGACATCACCGCAATGCAATGCGTCGTGGACGCACTTGGCGCTGATGAAATGGGGAGTTGTTAAGATGGCAATGATCGGCGCCAAGCGCATCGTCCCGATGGCAGTACAGCCGGGCCCATCTGCACCGGTGGCGGGTGGTGCGGTCGATAGCCGTCCCTCCCTTTCGTTCGCCTCGAACGCTTCCCCTGCGCTCATGGGCGGCAACATCCCTTCGCCCTATCAGCCCGCGATGGCGAACATGGGCCCGGCCAACGATCAGGGGTCGCCGAACGCTGCGCTACTGTCCGCCGCGATGCGATCGGCAGCACCGGGCGGGGCGATGTCACTCCCCGACATGGGGCCGATGACTGTCGGCAATGAGCAGATCACGATGCCGACGCCCAAGCCGCATCATTCGTTTTTCATGGCTGACGGCTCCGGTACGGGTAACCGTATCCTCGGGATGATCGGCGACGGCTTGCTAGGCGCGGCGGGACAGCCGGGAACCTATGCCAAGACGATGGAAGCGCGTCGGCAGGACCAGACGGCATTCGAGCGTGGCGAGGTGCAGTACCAGCGCCGCCGTGCGGACGAGCTTACCGATCGCGCGGCGGACGCGAACAAGGTCCAGTATTTCAGCGGGAACGAGGACCGTGTTGCCTATGATCCAAGCACCGGCACGGCGCGGACGCTCTATGACGCCCCTACCGCGCCCCAGGCCTACGCGACGACGCTGGGGCTCACACCGGGAAGTCCAGCCTACTCCAGTGCGATCAAGGATTATGTGCTTCGCTCCAATGGTCCGACCGCATTCGAAGGACGCGATGCGCTGCAGACGGAGCGCTATGGGTTCATTGGTCAGCTACAGGCGCCTCGTCTTGCGAACTCTCGTCGCAACACCGACGCGCGGATTGCAGGCTCGACTGCGAACAGCATGCGGACGACTGCTGCTCGCCAGCGCGGACAGGACCTGACCGATGCCCGTGTCCGTGGAAGTGCTGGGTATCAGGGACGTAACGCACGTGGCGGAGGCGGTGCCGCCGCTGTTGCAGTGGGGCCAAACGGCCATCGCATAGTCGTGAAAGGCGGGCGCTGGGTTGATGCGCAGACTGGCGCCCCGGTTCAATAATGGCCGACCTTCCGCCGTTGCCGCCCGGGTATGCGCTCGATGGTCCGCCGAAAGCCGATCCGAACCTGATCAGGCCACTGCTCGATGCGGGAGTGGTGCCGACCAACGGCTATCGCACGCCGGCCGATATTCAACGGCTGCGGTCGCAAGGGTATCATCCGGCCTCGAACTCGTTGCACCTCAATGGCGATGCGGTCGATCTGACCCCGGGCTCGTCGGGCATGAGGCTTGGCGACGTGCAAACCCGCGCCCAAGCCATCGCAACCCATTGGCCCGGCGGGAGGGCGCTGAACGAAGGCGATCACGTCCATCTGCAGCTTCCGGGCTGGGGGATGGCACCGGGAACGCCTGGCACGCCCAACTCCGGGCTTCCTCCGCTCCCCTCTGGCTACTCGCTCAAGCAACGCGGTTCACTGAGCGGCGGCAACTATGTCGCGTCGGGCGCGGTGCATGATGGTGACACGCTGAGCCTCAAGGGCGGCGGCAATGGTCGCGTGCTGGGTATCGATGCTTGGGAGGTCAATCAGCAGGGTCGCCGCGCCGATGGCTCGCTGGTCCCACTGGGCACGCAAGCCCGCGACGCGCTGGCTTCGCAAGTCACGTCAGCGATGCCCGTCACCGGCATGGGAGCGCAATCCTATGGTCGGCCGATCGTCACGCTCGGCAGTCCGGGCAATGATCCAGCGGAGGGCTTGCTTCGCTCTGGAAATGCACTGGCTGAGCCGCAATATCTGAACGGCGATCCCCGGTTCGCGCCGTACATGGAGGCCGAGCGCCTGGCGCGACTTAACCGTCTGGGTGGCCACGGCACCAATGCCGAAACGCCGGAGCAATATCGCCATCATGACGGACCGTGGAAGGGGGCCCAACCGGGCGCCTACGGCGAAGGTGCGCAGGCAGTATTCGGCGATGAGGCCAGTCCTAACTTTGGCGTGCGCGACGACATCGCCAAGGCCTATGTCGAGTTCTCCCGCAATCCTGCCCATGGTGTCGAGGACATCATCGCCTTCGGCAAGGCCAATGGGTTCGTCGTTCCCCGTAAGGGCACAGAGAAGTTCGTCGCGGCCCGTGCCAAGGGTGCGGTGGTCGGCGATCATCCCGAATATGTCGCGCCCCCTCAGCCGTCGATCGATCCCGGCGACGGCAAGTTCGGAACGACCCTGCGCGGCGTTGCCGATCCATTCAACATGATCGACGAATTTGGCGGCGTTGCCGACTCGCTTGGTGCGACTGGCGGCCGTGAGAATATCTGGAACAGCGACCGCCGCTTCGGCGACATGCTGTGGAACAACATTGATCAGAACCGGGCGATTATCGCGCATGATGAAGACACCCATCCTTATTATCGGCTGGGCGGTCAGCTGGCGGGCGGATTGACCGTGCCCGTGCTGGGAGAAGCGAGGACCGTTGCTCAGCTTGCCAAGATCGGGGCAGTCGAGGGCGGTATCTCCGGCTTTGGCGCGGGTGAGGGCGGCATAACGCAGCGCCTGCCGGGCGCGGCGCTTGGTGCAGGCGTCGGTGCTGTAGGTGGCGTTGTCCTTAGTGGCCTCGGCCTCGGTGCCGCGCGTGGGGCTAGGTGGATGCGCAGTCGGTTTGCCGATGAGGCTGCAGTGCCCGGCTTGCGCACGGCCAGCGGCGACGCCTCCGATATTCCTGCGCCGCCGCCGGGCTATACGATCGAAGGTCCCGCACCGGCGGCGGCGATAGGCAACAATTCGCGTCCCGTCCTAAATGGGCCAACGCCCATTCGAGCCTATCACGGGACCAACGCCCCTGACCTCTCCGGCTTCGATCCGTCGGCGAGTCGGGAGGGCCTCAGCTGGTTCACCAAGAATCCGTCGGACGCCGGGCGTTTTGGGACGCGCGTGATCCCGACGGACCTGAACCCGCAGAACCTACTTCGCGCTTCGGATGACGTGCATGGATGGGTGACTTCCAAGCAATACGATCCCGCCGCCCCGTGGTCCCAAGATGCGATCCTGCAAGCAAAGCGCGCAGATGGGACGATGAGCGTCGCGGACCTTAACCAAGCGTTCGGTCGATGGCTGCGCGACCAAGGGCACGACGCCGCTTATTTCCCTCAGGACGGGCGCTTCGCAGTGGCTGATGGCAAGGCGGTTGCGATGGCATCGGACCCAATGCCTTCGATCTCCGGCGAAGTCCGTCAACGCGATTACATCAACGTGGGCCCGGAGACAGCGACCCCACTCCCCTCGCTGCCACCGGGTTATGTTCTTGATAACCAGTTTGGCATTACCCGCAAGACCAGCGATCCACTCGATAGCAGTGACATTGCCAAGCTTGCCGAGGGCGTCGATCCGGCATCTGTCCTACCGCGCCCGGCAAGCCAGGTGGACACGATGGAGGAAGCGTCGCTCGCCAATCCCGGTCCTTTCCGCGACTTGCAAGCGCCCGACGAACATGCGCAGCTCGACGTTCGCAAGGTCGGCAATGGCGTTCGGGTTCGTGGACCGTTCGACATTACGCAAACGCTTCGCGCCAAGGGCGGCGTCCGCGATGAAGGCGGCACGCTTGCGCACCTCGGCATAGGCAATGCGCCCCGTCGAATGGACTTCGGCAGCAACGAGCAGTTTCTGGGCAAGCTGGTCCATGATCAGGGGATGCCACTCGACGATGCGGCGCATGCGCTGTGGGAAGAGGGCTATTTTCCCGAGTTCCGTGAAAGCCCCACCGGGCACGATCTGATTGACAGGCTGCATCTAGAAGCAAGCGGCGCAAACCGGTTCTTCCACCCTGACAGCCTTGATGAAGTCGCACGCTTCGAGGATGCGCAATCGCAGCGGTTCGCGGTCGAGCAGGCGCAACACAACGGCGCGCCGCTAACTGAGAACATTGGCCAGCATATCACGCTCGACGATCTGGAGGCCAACCGCGCGCCGGTGTCCGCCTATGAAGACACGCCGCGCCTTGTCGGCAAGTTGGGCAACATCAACCTCGATCGACTTGAGAACCCCGGCGACGTGGCGCAGTTGATCGACCAGGTGCAAAAGCGCGTGGGCGGGTTCGATGCTGCCAGTCGCGGGCGGGTAACCAATGAACAAACCCGCCTGATGGCCGACGAACTTGGCCTGTCCCCCGAGATGCTTCTCAAGCGCAAGGGAGGGCAGGCTCTCAATGCCGAGCAGCTCTACGCAACCCGCGCGCTGGTTCAGAAGTCGCGCGGGTTGGTCGGCAAGCTGGCACAGAAGGCCGTTGGTGGCTCCGATGAAGACGTGCTTGGCTTCCGCAAGGCATGGGTCCGCCACGTCGCACTTGAGGAGCAGGTGACCGGCGCGACTGCAGAGGCGGGTCGTGCGCTGCAGCAGTTCAAGATGCTGGCCAAGGCAGGTGACGCTCGTGGGGCGGCGGTGAAGTCATACCTCAAGGGCGCTGGTGGCCGGGAGTCGATCGAGGATGCGGCAAGGGCGATTGTCGATCTGATCGAGGATCCCGCACAAGCCAATCACTTCATGCGCGAAGGTCTCAAGCCCACGTGGAAGGACAAGTTTAACGAGCTATGGATCAACTCGTTGCTGAGCGGCCCCAAGACGCACGTGGTCAACTTCGTCGGCAATGCGCTCACCTCGATCTACTCGCTGCCCGAGCAGGCGTTGACCGCTGGCATCGGCAAAGCGCTGGGCTCGGCTGACCGCTCGTATCTTGGCGAAGTCGGGGCGCGAGTGTCGGGCCTCGCCAATGCATCGGTGGAGGGGCTGGCGCGGGCAAAGAAGGCATTCGTGACCGGCGACGCTGCCGATGACGTGATGAAGGTCGATAGCCATGTGCAGGAAGCCATCGGGGGCACACTCGGCAAGATCGTCCGCCTGCCGACCCGTGCCCTCACTGCGGCGGATGAGTTTTGGAAGTCGATTAACGCTAGTGCCGAGCTGCATGCTTTGGCGTATCGCAAAGCCACCAAGGAGGGCGTCGATGCGGCCGATCGCAAGGTCCGGTACGAGAGCCTGGTCAAGGCACCGACCGGCGAGATGGCAAAGGCTGCCGAGGACGCCGCCCGCTATTACACGTTCCAGCGCGAACTCGGGACTGCGGGCCAGGCTGTCCAGAACCTCTCGAACAAGGTGCCCGGCCTCAAACTGGTCATCCCGTTTGTCAGAACTCCCGCCAACATCGTCAAATTTGCGGGCGAGCGGTCCATCTTTGGTGTTGCGATGCCTGAGGTCCGCGCTGCGCTGGCTGCTGGCGGTCGCTCGCGGGACGAAGCGCTAGCCAAGATCACGCTTGGCTCCGGTCTGTCCACAGCGGCGGTCCTTGCGGCCATGCACGGGCGTCTGAGCGGCAGCGGGCCTTCTGACCCCCGTGAGCGTGCATCACTCCTGCAGGCGGGCTGGCAGCCCTACAGCATCAAGGTGGGCGACCGTTGGGTGTCTTACTCCCGGTTCGACCCGCTCTCGATGCTGGCAGGCGTTGCAGCGGACTTTGTCGAGGCTGGGCACACCGCCAAGCCGCAGGAGGCCGACAAGCTTGCGGTTCACCTCACGCTCGGCATTGCCAAGAACCTGACCAGCAAGACGTGGCTCTCGGGCGCTGCGGACTTCTTCCAGATGCTCGACGATCCCGATCGCTACGGTGATCGCTACTTCCGCAATCTCGCTGCGACTGCTGCGGTGCCGTCGATCCTCAACCAGACGGCTCAGGCGATCGATCCCAACTTACGCGATGCGCGGACGCTGATGGATGCGATCAAGGCTCGCACGCCCGGCTTGTCTCAGTCGGTCATGCCCCGTCGCGACATGTGGGGCGAGGCGATCACGCGCGGGGACTCGGTCGGGCCTGACATTGTGTCGCCGCTGTACGCGACCAACGTCACCTCTGATCCGCTGCGGGCGGAGATTGCCCGGCTTCGGGCGCCGGTGTCGATGCCGCAGCGCGATGTAATGGTGAACGGCGAACGAGTGCCGCTCAACGCGCAGCAGTACGACGAATATCAGCGCACGGCTGGGTCCTTAGCCTCGCAAGCGCTGCGACCGTTGGTCTCGTCGCCACAGTGGAAAGCCCTGACCGACACGGACAAGGGCGAGGCCATCAAGGATGCGTTCCAGTCGGCACGGCATGATGCACGTGACACGCTGTTGGCAAATCATCCCGAACTTCGGGCCGCCTCGCTACCGCCTCTGCCGCCTGGCTATGGTTTGCCGGGGCAAGGGCTATCGAGGTCGGCTAGGAGCTCGCCGACCTCGGGCATTCCGCCGTTGCCTTCGGGATTCATCATCAGCCGATAGAATTATATATGTTTTCTAGTGTTAAAGGCGCGGATGGATCGCACGCCTTCCAATCGCTAGCCGGGTATTGTGGAACGGATTGTAGCGTTACGGATTCACCGTTCACAAAGAAGTTTCGGGCAATCGGATCTGACAACCGGGCCGATTGCGTCCCGATTCGAACGCTGATAGAGCAATGCAATCGAGTTGCCGTGTCTCTGACGAAAGGCAAATCAGATGGAGAAGACTGACACCATGCCCCCCGGCGGCCTCGCAAACAATCGTCATGGACGCGTCGAGATTGCAGATCCTGCCATCTTTGAACGCCTGAATCTTCGTCTGACGGACGCGGTGGTACAGCAGATCCGCCAGCTTGAGGAATCGATTCAGACGGCGGAGCAACGGCTCGGCACGTTCCGCGTCGGCTAAAAACCTCCCCTCAGGACAGGAAGCTGGGGGTCGATGAAAGCCGGCATTTCGGTCCACGCTTTGAAAGACGATGCGCAGTGGGCGGCTTTCGTCTCTTCACTGAACGGCGTGCCAAATCTCTTACTCCAGAACCTAGCTGATCGGCTCCGCGCAGCCGGAGCTATTAGTGCGCTTTGGGAAGGTGCTTACATCGATCGCGACTTCTCGGCCGCGTATTCAGCTTTCTACTCAACGCTGTTTCGCCCGTACCGGAAGTTCTGCAGCCGCGTCCATTTCTTCGCGTCGGATGTGGCTCCCATCCTTGCTCTGGCCAACGTTTCGGAGGTCGTAGCCGGGATTGAGGCTGTAGCGAAAACCTACCTAGGGGACATCGTGTTGCGTCCCTTGGCACATGCACCAGTCAGCTCGGCGCACTTGGCGGCGGTAGCGCTTGCCGGAGATCCCGTCCAAGAAGTCTCGGTCCGGTCGGTTTTCAAAATCCACTTGCTCGGAGTGGAGTTAAAGGTCGACGCGATGCCGCTCACGCAGCAGGATACGCGCACCGGCGCCTGCGCTCAGGCCACGATGTGGATGGCGGGCCGCCACTTTCACAACCGGCACTCTGCACCCTGGTTCTCGATGCCAGACATCACTGAGATCGCGCTAAATCCGACAGACAGCGGGATAACGCGGTCACTACCGGCCGGATCTGAGTATTTGACGCAGGACAATATGGTTAGGGCTTTGCGCGCCATGGGGCGGCACCCAGTCATGTACGCCCCCGATGAGATCGTAGCAGGCGCCTTGGTGTGGCAAAATGTTCGGCCGAAGGACATTGTCGCTCGCTATGTGGACTCGGGCATCCCGGTCTTGCTTGGGGTGCAAAGCGCCGGAACGGCGATCGGTCACGGTCTGGTAGCTGTCGGCAGCGAGCGGGATGCCGCAAAGGACTTAAGCACGATCGCGGCCGGGTCAACGACGGCAGAGTTTCTGACCCATTTTTTGGTTAATGACGATCAACGTGGCGCCTACAACCGTCTACCTATCTCAGCGACCCAAAAGACTGGCAACGACCCGTTTTGCCTCGAAACAGACATCAAGTTCATTCTCGTCCCACTACCCGAGAAGGTCTTCATGACCGGCGAAACGGCAGAGCTAATCGCAAAAGACATGATGGGACAGGTTGCTGCTAGCCGCCAAGTGCTTGCTGACCAAGCATTGGGTGCGGGAAGCGGGTGGGATGTTGAGCCGGGGACCTACGCGGCGGTCGCGGCGGGAACGCTCGTGACCCGGACATACCTGACATTCGGGTGGAAGTACAAAGCTCGCACCTTGCGGAATGGCGTGTCAGAGCATCTGAAGAAAGAGTTGCTGATGACTCAACTGCCCAGGTATGTCTGGGTAACTGAGTTTTCTCAGCCAACTGAGGCAAGCGACGTTGATACTTGCAAACGATTAGTTAGAGGTCATGTCGTTGTTGACGCGACGGGCAGCCGCTTCTGGGACAGCACGTTGATAATCGATGCTCCCGGCCTGTCGGTTCTGTGGCACTTTGACCCTGTTACACCTTCGTCACCTCCGTCCTTAATTGTAAACGCTGACATGGTCAGCACGCCCTACTGGCCGAAAATTAGAGGTGACCTCGAATACGCCAGTTGCAAGGTCACGTGATGTAGCCGTTTTGCCTGAGATTAGGTCGGCCTCAGCCGCCGATCAGCAAAGAGTGCCCCACCGATCGGCGAAGGTCTAATGGTGATCTATTGTCCAAAGGTCTGACGCGCTCATTCGCTGACGCAGAAGCATTTGATCCGCAGCGAAACAATGATCCGTGCTTGCTATATGATTGCTAGCGCGGAAAAAAGGAATCCCTTGCCACACCCGCAAGCTTGCTAAGTCATTGATTTTAGGTGGTGCCGCCTACAGGACTCGAACCTGTGACCCCCGCATTACGAATGCGATGCTCTACCAACTGAGCTAAGGCGGCGTATGGACCAGCGCTGCGCCCACTATCAGGCGTTGCGTGAGGCGGCAAGCGGCTTGGCGGTGGGGGCGCAATCGGGTCCGCGCCCAAGATGCTTAACGGTTTCGCAACGGCTTTGCGGGCATTGGTATCTCCGATCTGGATTTACCTAAGGCGGACGCGACACACGATGGACAGCTTCAGCCCCACCGGCGCCTCGTTCGACGACGCCACGCTCGCCGGTGTTGCGGCGGGTCCCTCGCTCGAGCCTGAAGCGGCATTGGTGATCGGCAATGACGAACGGCGGATGCACGTTCGCGCCTATAATTACTGGGCAAGCTTGCTCGAGGAGCGCGATTTCCCCTCAATCGAGGACCTCGATCCCGACAGCGTCGCCGACTTCAGCGCGCATAGCGTATTGCTCGACTTCACCGCCGGGCGTGACAATCCCGCGACCCCCTATGTCGGGGCCGCGATCCGCGCCGAGTGCGGGCTCGACGGTGATGTCGCGACGATCGCCGGCGTGCCCCCGCGATCTTTGTTGTCGCGGCTTACCGACCATTATCTTCAGATTATCGCTAACCGCGCCCCGATCGGGTTCGAGGCCGAGTTCGTCAATCAGCGCGGCGCATCGATCTGCTATCGCGGTATCCTGATGCCCTTCTCGTCCGATGGCGAAACGATCGACTTCATCTATGGCGTGATCAACTGGAAGGAAGCCGCCGACGAGCCGAAGGAGGGGAGCGCGCCGCTGATTGCTTCGCTTGCCCCGGTCGACCCCGAGCCTGCCGCGACGGTGCCGCACCTTAGCTGGAACGATGGCCCGCTTCATGACGAAGGGGACGGCAGCAATGCCGTCGCGCTTGTCCTTGACCCGGAAGCAGGACTTGCCGACCGCTTGTGTGTTGCGCGCGCCAGTGCCGAAGTGTGCAAGGCGCAGGATGGCCGTAGCCGCGCCGCCCTCTATCGTGCGCTGGCCATGGCCTATGACTTTGCCGTCGCCACCCGCCGCGCGACGGCCGATTATGCCGAGATCCTCGACGATGCCGGGGTCAAGGCGCAGGCCCGCGCGCCAATGACCCCGATCGTCAAGCTCGTCTTCGGGATCGATTATGACAAGACCCGACTGACCGAATTTGCCGCTGCGCTAAGCAATGCCGAGCGCTGCGAGGTCGACTTCGGCGGTTTTCAGTCATTCATCGATCATCGCCCGGGCGGGCTCAAGGGCCTTGTCGCGGCCGAACGGATCGCGCGCCGCCCCGCCACAACGGAGGCCGCGGTCGACCCGCGCGACGCACTTCGCTCGGTCGCGTCGATGCGCCTCGAAGACCTTGCCACCAACCAGGAATTCGCGCTTGTGCTCACGCGGCGCGGCCCGTCGGGGGTCCTTGAGATTATTGGTTTGGTCCATGACGACAAGATGGTCGAGCGTGCCGTCCGTCGGATTGGCTGATCGGGCGACGCATCACCCGGATGTCGACCGGCACCGCTGACTTTTCCGACGTCCCGTATTTTCAACAGCTAGCGGTTAAACTCCCGAGGTTCGACATCACTCGTCGAACGATGAGGGGCCGCACGGTGACGATGCTTGCTCGCGTTGCGGCAAGGAGATCAAGGTGGGAAGCGGTTCCGCCGGTCATTACTGGGCTGAACGCCATCGCGACGCGCTGGCCAAGGCAGACCAGACAAGTGACCACGGACTGCGCGAGATTTATATCGAGCTTGCCGACCATTATCTGACGATGGAGCAACTGGTGACGGAGGCCGAGAAACGGGCTGCGGCCAGATTCTAGCTGGCCAGCGAGCGCCGTCAGTAGCGTCGATCCGCCGGCAATGGCCATGGCACGATGCCGCCGAGCATCGCCAGGTGAATCGCTTCGGCGGTGCTGCGCGCGCCCAATTTGGCAAGCATGTTGGCGCGGTGCATTTCGACCGTGCGCACGCTCAGGTCGAACGTCCGCGCGATGATTTTGTTGGGCGCACCGGCAACCAGCATGCGCAAGACCTCGCCTTCGCGCGGCGACAGGCTGGCGGTCCGGTCAAGCGCGTCCTGGCGGTCGGCGGTAGCGCCTATACGCTTGGCAAGCGCCGTCTGGGCGGAGCCGACGAGGTCAAGCAACGCACTGCTGGCGAACGGTTTTTCGATGAAGTCGAGCGCGCCGGCCTTGATCGATCGGACGGCTCGGCCAATGTCGCCATGGCCGCTGATCACGATCACCGCAAAGCGCTGGAGCAACAGCATATGCTCCTCGAGCAGGTCGAGCCCGCTAAGGTGCGGGATCCTCAGGTCGAGCAGCAGCACGCCCGGCGGAACCGTGGGCGCCACCTTTAGGAATTCCACGGCACTGGCATAGCCGCTGCTGTGATAGCCGACCGATGCCAGCAGCGCGACCATCGACGTCCGAAACGACGGGTCGTCGTCAACGACGTAACAGGTGCCAGTAGCGCCAGGCGACACACAACTCTCCCACCCAAGCCCGCTTCTCGTTACCCTCATTACGTTAACATGGTTTAGCGACCATGGCCCAGCTTATGCCTGCACCGTAACGGGCCGGGCGTTTTTGCATGGGGTTGGCTAGCGTTCATGGCAGGGTCTATAGTAGCAACGACCCTCAACGACTTTGCTGGAGCTTGCCGCGATGACCGCCGAAACCCTCGTCGACGACTCGATCGCCGACGCGATTCGCCGTGCACTGGTCGGGCATGCGCTTCCCGGCGAGATTGCCGGCTTCGACAAAGCGGCGCAGACCGAAGCGGCACTGTTCATCGCCTTGTTGATTACCACCCGCCCCCCCGGAAAAATCGCGATTCGCCTCGAATCGATTGGTGGGGAGGCGGGGCATCGGCGGATGCGGCTGGGTATCGTCAATGACGACATGCCGTTCCTGGTCGACAGTATTTCAGGCGCAATCTCGGCCAAGGGGCTGGCGCTTCACCGCCTGCTTCACCCGATCGTTCACGTCACCCGCGATGCAGAAGGCAAGCTGGTTTCGATCGGCAAGGGCAATGCTGAATCAATCGTCTATGTCGAGCTTGACCGCGCCGATGCCCGTGCTCGTCATGAACTTGAGAATGAACTGGAGGACGTGCTCGGCGACACACGCGCGGCGGTTGCCGACTGGCCCCGGATGACCGCGACGATGGTCGAGGATGCCGCCTCGCTCGATGGCAGCGATGCCGAGGGCGCGGCGCTCCTGCGCTGGCTCGCCGACAATCATTTCACGCTGCTCGGCCATGCCCTGCTCCGCGCCAACGGCAAGGTCGAAGGGCGGCTCGGCGTGCTCAAGCGCAGCGTCGCCTTGTGGGAGGGCGAGGACGATGCCGTCATCGACCATTTGGCAATGACCAAATGGCCGGTCCAGATTTTGAAGGCCGACCGGATCTCACCGGTTCACCGCCGCGTGCCACTCGATGTCGTGCTGGTGAGACATGGCAAGGACAGCGTGTCGATTTTCGCCGGACTGTGGACCAGCGCCGCGCTGCGCCGTCCGGCAGGCGATGTGCCGGTCCTTCGCCAGTGGCTCAAGGAACTCGACGCGAGCCTTGGCTTCGCCACCAACGGCCATGCCGCCAAGGCGCTGACACACGCCATTTCGACCCTGCCCCATGACGTGCTGATATCCCTCGGTCCCAATGAAGTGCGCGAAGCGGCGCTGACCGCTATGTCGCTCGCCGATCGTCCGCGACCGACGCTACTGCTTCTCCCGGGCTCGCTGCGCCGCCATTTGTTTGCCTTCGTGTGGCTACCCCGCGACGAGCTGACCACCCGCCGCCGCCTCGCGATCGGCAAGATGATCGGCGATGCCGCACGATCGACCGTGACCAATTGGTCGGTCGAGCTTGGCGACGGTGAGCTTGCGCTGATCCGATATACCCTGCCGCTCGCTCCCGGCAGCGCCACCCCCGATGCCAAGGCGCTTGATGCCCAGCTGGTCGAGATGGTCCGCGGCTGGACCCCGGCGGTCGAGGCCGAGCTCGCCACTCTCGCCGGACCGTCGCGCGCAACCCGCCTCTCGCTGACCTATTTGTCCCAGCTTCCCGACGACTATCGCCAGCGCACCCCGGCGCGAGAGGCCGCGACCGACATCCTCCGCCTGGCCGACCTCCACGAAAGCGAGCGCGGCGCGCGGCTGGTGCGGATGGCGAGCGATGGCCAGGGCCAGTTGCACCTCAAGACTTACCGCCGCGACGGGCTGATCGCGCTCAGCGAAGCCGTGCCGGTGCTCGAGAATTTTGGCTTCCGCGTGCTTGAGGAAATACCGACCCCGCTCGGCGACGGCAATCATGGCACGATCCATGATTTCCTGCTTGAGCTCCCTCCCGAGACCAACCTTGACGCGCTGATGGCGCGTGCGACACTGATCGAAGATGCAATTGCCGAAGTGCTCGGTGGCGGCGCCGAGAATGACGCCTTCAACCAGCTAGTGCTGTTCGCCGGGCTCGACCCCAAGCCAGTAGTCTGGCTGCGCGCCTGGTTCCGCTACCTGCGCCAGACCGGGGTCGCTTATGGCCTCGCCACGGTGGTCGACGCGCTTCGTCGTGCCCCGCAAGCGACCGAAGCGCTGATCGCGCTGTTCGGCGAGATTCACGATCCGGCGAAAAAGGGCCGCGACGCCGATCGCCAGCGCTCCGGCTTCGATGCCGCATTGCAGGCCGTCCGCGGGATCGACGACGACCGCATCCTGCGCCTGCTCCGCGCAGTTGTCGAAGCGACGCTGCGGACCAACGCCTTCGCCCCCGCCGCAGCTGAGGCGATCGCCTTCAAATTCAACTCCAGCCTTGTCCCCGGCTTGCCCGTGCCGGTGCCGTGGCGTGAAATCTGGGTTTATTCACCGCGCGTCGAAGGCATTCACTTGCGCGGCGGCCCGGTGGCCCGCGGAGGGCTTCGCTGGTCCGACCGGCGCGATGACTTCCGTACCGAGATCCTCGGGCTGATGAAGGCCCAGCTGGTCAAGAATGCGGTGATCGTGCCGACCGGGGCCAAGGGCGGTTTCTATCCCAAACATCTGCCCCCCGCGTCGAACCGCGACGCGTGGCTGGCCGAAGGCACCGAAACCTACCGCATCTTCATCCGCGCTCTCTTGTCGATCACCGACAATATCGTCGATGACAAAGTCACCCATCCCGATGGGATTGCCGTACTTGACGGCGACGATCCCTATTTCGTGGTTGCCGCCGACAAGGGCACTGCGACCTTCTCGGATGTCGCCAACGCGATCGCGCTGGATCGGGGTTTCTGGCTCGGCGATGCGTTCGCATCGGGTGGCTCCAACGGCTATGATCACAAGGCGATGGGGATCACCGCCAAGGGCGCGTGGATCTCGGTCCAGCGCCACTTCCGCGAGGCCGGAGTCGACGTTCAGGTCGATCCGGTACTTGTCGCGGGCTGCGGCGACATGTCGGGCGACGTGTTCGGCAACGGCATGCTGCTGTCGCAATCGATCAAGCTGGTCGCCGCCTTTGACCATCGCCACATTTTCATCGATCCCAATCCCGATGCGGCCAAGAGCTTTGCCGAGCGGACGCGCATGTTCGCCCAGCCCCGCTCGAGCTGGGACGATTATGATCGCAAGGCGCTGTCAAAAGGCGCGATGATCATTCCGCGCTCGCTGAAATCGATCGACCTGACCAAACAGGCCGCCGCCGTGCTCGGCCTTGCCGATCGCAAGACCGACCCGACCGCGCTGATCAACGCGGTCCTTAAAGCGCCGGTCGACCTGATGTGGTTCGGCGGCATCGGCACTTACATCAAGGCCTCGACCCAACCCCATGGTGCGGTCGGCGACCCGGCCAATGATGCGCTTCGGGTTGACGCTACCGAACTCCGCGCCAAGGTCATCGGCGAAGGTGCCAACCTCGCCATCACCCAGGCCGCGCGGATCGAGTTTGCCGCACGCGGCGGGCGGATCAACACCGACTTCATCGACAATAGTGCCGGGGTCGATTGTTCGGACAACGAGGTCAACATCAAGATCCCGCTCAACCGCGAAATGCGCGAAGGGCGGCTGACCGAGGACAAGCGCAACAAGCTGCTGGTCAAGATGACCGACGATGTCGCCGAGCTGGTGCTTGAGGACAACCGGTTGCAAAGCCTTGCCTTGTCGATCGCCGCGGCGCGCGGAGCGACTGGCCTGCCCGGCTTCGTGCGGACCGTCGAAATGCTGGAGGCATCGGGCCGGCTCGATCGACGGGTCGAGGGGCTCGAGACGAGTGAGGCGCTGCTTCGCCGGGTGTCGGAAAATCGTGGCCTGACCCGGCCCGAACTCGCGGTGCTGCTGTCGATGTCGAAGATGGCGCTTCAGTCGGCGGCCGAGCGGCTGCTACTCGCCGACGATCCGATCCTCGAGCCCGAGCTGTTTGCTGCCTTCCCCAAGCCGATGCAGAAGGAACATGGCGACGCGATCCGCCGCCACCGCCTGCGGCACGAGATCATCGGCACCAAGGTCGCCAACCGCCTCGTCAATCGCCTGGGACCGAGCATGGCACTCGACCTGACCGAGGAAGAGGGTGTGTCGCTCGGCCAGGTCGTGGCGGCGTTCCTCGTTGCCGAGCGATTGCTCGACCTCGACATGTTGTGGACCCGCATCGAGGAGGCCAGAATTTCCGAGCTGGCCCGAATCCAGCTGTTCGCGACGGCTGCCCAGGCCATCCGCAGCCATTTGTCCGACGTGCTTAGATCAGGTGGGAGCGAGACCAGGGTATCGACGCTGATCGAACTGCTTGCCCCGGGCTTTGCCAAGGTCGCCAAGGGCCGCGCGACGCTGATCCGCAGCGAGGTGCAGGCCGAGTCCGCCGCGCGACGTGAGCAATTGCTTGGCATGGGCGCGGGTGAGGTGATCACCGACACGCTCGTGCGCCTGTTCGAGCTCGACGGCGTCTTCGCCATTGCCGCGCTCGGGGCCCGACGCGACGTCGACGAGCTTGCCCTGACGAAAGCTTACACCAGGCTGGGTGAAGCGCTCGGACTCGACTGGGCGCAGCAGCAGGCAGCGCGCATCATGCCCGCCGACCCCTGGGAGCGGTTGCTCGTCGCCGGGCTCAACCGCGACTTCGAACAGCTGAGGATCGACTTCCTCGGCCGCACCCGCAACGACGATCCCGATGCCGCGGTCGATCGCTGGGTTGAGCGCAACCAGGCGCGGATCGACCAGTTCCGGCGGCTGGTCGCCCGGGCGCGCGGGACGGGAGCGGTGTCGGTGCCGATGCTGGCCCAGGTCGCGGCCCAGGCGCGGATCCTGCTGGCACGATGATGAAGGCCGTCCTGCTGTGCCCCGCGCCCGATTATCCCGAGGCGTTCGACTGGGCCTATGACAACCAAGCCGCGGCGTTGGAGCAGGCGGGGTTTGAGGTGGTCGGGCGGCGCTGGACCGACGAGGCGCCCGAGGCGGGGGCCGACATCGTCCTGCCGCTGGTGGCGTGGGGCTATCATCAGCGGGTCGCCGAATGGCACCGCTTGCTCGACCGGCTCGAGGCCGATCGGGTGCCGCTGATCAACCCCGTCGCGCTGCTCCGCTGGAACAGTGACAAGGCCTATCTGGAGGAACTTGGGCAAGCCGGAGTGGCGGTCGTTCCGACGATGCGAAGCGACACGCTTGGACACGGTACCCTGGCCGCCGCCAGGGCCCGGTTCGGGGTCGACGATCTGGTCATCAAGCCGCCGGTCAGCGCGGGGGCCGATGGGACTTATCGGATTGGAATCGGGGATGAAATTCCGGTTGACGTGTACGGAAAGGCGATGCTGGTCCAACCTTACCAGCGATCGATCGGGAGCGTCGGCGAGCTGTCGATCTTGATGTTCGGCGGTACCTATTCGCACGCGCTGATCAAGCGGCCAAAGGCGGGGGATTACCGCGTCCAGCCGCACCTCGGCGGAACGGAGCAATTGTGCGACGCGCCAGTGGAAGCGATTGCGGTAGCCGAGGCGGCGCTGGCCAAGGCCCCGGCACGCCCGATCTATGCCCGCATTGACCTGATCGCCGACGATGCGGGCCAGTGGCAGCTGATCGAACTGGAGCTGATCGAGCCTGCCTTATGGCTGGGGCTCGCCCCCGGCAGCGCTGCCCGTTTCGGCGATGCGATCCGCCGCGAGGCCGAAGAGATATTGGCGAAGCGCTGAGGTCAAGTTCGGAACGCGCGTCGCCGACAATCGCGCCGCATCGACCTCCGCCACCACCGCCGCGAGCGCCCTGCCCTGCCGCGCCGCCTCTGTCTCGAGCGCCGCCCAGAAAGCCGGCTCGAGGCTGATCGAGGTCTGGTGCCCGGCGATGGTCATCGATCGCTTGAGCGGCGGGTGATAGTCGGGACGCGGCACGCGGCGCCCGTCAGTACATATGCTGGCCGCCGTTGATGCTGAGTGTCGAGCCAGTCACAAACCCCGAATCCTCGCCGGTCAGGAAGACCACGCCTTTGGCGATCTCGCTGGCCTTGCCGAGGCGGTTGACCGGGATTTTGGCGACGATCTTGGCGAGCACTTCCTCGGGCACCGCCGAGACCATGTCGGTGTCGATATAGCCCGGCGCGATGGCGTTGACGGTGACGTTATTGCGTGCGCCTTCCTGCGCCAGCGCCTTGGTAAAGCCGTGGATGCCCGACTTGGCGGCGGCGTAGTTGACCTGGCCATATTGTCCGGCCTGGCCGTTGATCGAACCGATGTTGACGATCCGGCCATAGCCGCGCGCCTGCATGCCCTCGAACACCGCTTTCGCCATGTTGAAGCAACCGCCAAGGTTGGTGTCGATGACGTCCTGCCACTTCTGGTGGTCCATCCGCTTCATCGTCGTGTCGCGGGTAATGCCGGCGTTGTTGACGAGGACATCGACCGGGCCCAGATCGGCCTCGACCTGCCGGACACCCGCCATGCACGCTTCGTGGTCGGCGACGTCCCAGCGATAGACTTTGATCCCGTTGGCGACGCTGAAGGCGTTTGCCCGGTCGTCATTGCCCGCGTAGGTGGCGGCGACGGTCATTCCGGCTTCCTTGAGGGCAAGACTGATTGCCTCGCCGATCCCGCGCGTGCCCCCGGTGACGACTGCGACTCTGCCCATGATGCTCTCCTGTTTTTCTGGCCTGATTTTCTGGCCTGATTTTTGCCAAGGCTAGAGGCTGATCGGCGGTGGGGGAAGCCTTTTACGCGAGCGAATTGCCCGGCCACCATCCACCCAGTTCCCGGCGAGTGATTTTCTCAAGCATTGCCATCCCGGCCTCGCCGTCGTTGAGACAGTCGAGCCGCGCGAAATGAGTGCCCCCGGCTTCGATAAATTGCTCGCGACCGCGAATGCCGAGCTCCTCGATCGTCTCGAGGCAGTCGGCCGAAAAGCCCGGCGCGGCGATGGCGAGCTTTTTGACACCCTTCCCCGGGAGCCCGGCAAGCACGGTATCGGTCGCGGGTTCGAGCCATTTGGCGCGGCCGAAGCGCGACTGGAAGCTGACTTCGGTGGCGATCGAGAGCTTCTCGCCGACCAGCCGCGCAGTCTTGCGGCAATGGCAATGATAGGGATCACCGAGAGTAAGCGTGCGCTGCGGCATGCCATGGAAGCTCAGGAGGAGGCGATCGGGGGTGAAGTCGAGCCCGTCCAGCTGGCGACCGAGGTCGGACGCCAGCGCGTCGATGTAAAGCGGGTCGTCATGATAGGGCGGGAGCGTGCGAAGGGCGGGCTGCCAGCGCTTCGAGGCGATGGCGGCGAAGATGGCGTCGTTGGCACTGGCCGTCGTTGCGCCGCTATATTGCGGGTAGAGCGCGGCGGCGAGAATGCGGGTGCAGCCCTGGGCGAACAGCCCGTCGAGCGCGGCGAGGATGGCGGGATTGCCGTAGCGCATGGCGTAATCGACCACGACATCGGGGCCGAGGCGCTGTTGGAGCGCGCGTGCCTGGCGCTTGGTGATCGCGGCAAGGGGGGAGCCGTCCTCGCTCCACACCTGCGCATAGGCATGGGCGGATTTCTTGGGGCGGGTGCGGAGGATGATGCCGTGGAGAATCGGTTTCCACGCGATGGCGGGGATTTCGATCACGCGGCGGTCGCTGAGAAACTCGGCGAGGTAGCGGCGCACGGCCTTGGCATCGGGGGCGTCGGGGGTGCCGAGGTTGATCAGCAGGACGCCGATTTTTGCGGGCGGGATGGCCGGGTGGTCGGCGGGGAGCGGCATGGCGTCGATCATGCGGTTGCACTTAGATTGAACGGCAGTTGGCGCAAGCGGCGACCGGCCGAGGCGAGGGCATTGGCGACGGCGGCGGCGAGCACGGTCGAGGCGAGGCCCGACACGCCGCCGGGGGGTTCGTGGCTGGGGATGAGTTCGACCTCGATCTTCGGCGCAGTGGCGAGGGTGACGAGGCCGAGGGCGCGGCGCGGGCGGGCGCGGGGCATGGCGGCAACGATTTGCGGCGCGAGCGCGGTGGCGGTGTCGAGCGCGGCGAGGAGTCCACCCTCAATCTGCTGGCGGACCAGCGCCGGGTTGATGGCGCGCCCGCAATCGACCGCAGCGACGAGCCGGTCGACGATGACGTGCTGATCAGGGCCGATGTGCGCCTCGGCAAGCAGGCCGATGTGCGAGCCGAAGGCGCTGGCGCAGGCGAGGCCCTTGCTGCCACCGCCGCCGCCGTCCCAACCGCCGATGGTCGAGGCCGCCATCAGCGCCTTGGCCAGCCGGACATTGCCGCCGAGCAGGCCGATGCGGAACGACAGCGGCTCGGCGCCCTGCGCGCGGGCGAGTTCGTCGATAAAGCTTTCGCTGAGGAAGCTGGCCACGCCGTCGAACCCGCCGCGCAGATAGCCGGTGCGGATCGGCAGAGTGACGGGAACGCGGTCGATGCGGATCGTCGGGACGCCATAGGGAATGATCGCGGCGGCGAGGTCTGGTGCGGGGAGCGCGGTGCCGGCGAGGGTCGCGAGCGCGCCCTCGATCCCGGGGGCGGTGACGATCCGCGCGCTCCACGCCGACAGACCCCCGCCGGGGGCAGGCAGCGCGGCGAGGCGGGCAAGGAGTGGTGGGCGGAGCGGTTCGTGGTTGGTGGCCACGCTGTGCGGGATGGTCAGCTGGACGGGGCGGCCGGTCCGCTTGGCGAGGGTCACCGCGATGGGGACGGCGTCGGCTTCCAGCGCGCGACCCGAGGCGCTTCCGACGGGCATCGGGTAGAGGGTGATCGCGCCGAGCGGGGCGCCGGCGGCTTTCGCGGCGGCGGCGCGGGCGAATTCGGGGGCTTGCGTGGGCGCCCAGACTTCGAGCCGGTCGCCGGTGAAGCGGGCGGTGGCTGAGAGCGGTTCGAGCCCGAGATGCTGGGCGGGGGCGATGCGGTAGGTCGCGGTCAGCGGGCGAGTGCCGGCGACGGCCTTGGCATAGTCACCGCGCTGGAAGAAGGTGTCGCCGCCGTCGCCGTCGAGTGCGGCGGTCATGGCGGCATCGAGGTGGCGGCTGTCGGCGTTGCTCGGCCCGGTGAAGCGCGGGTCGGCGGCGATGAGGGCGCGATCGGCAGCATCCCAGGTGTCGGCGATGACCGCGAGCCAGGCGTCGGTGACGACGACGTCGCGGACCCCCGGGATACGGCGCGCGGCGGGTTTGGAGAAACCGGTAAGGCGGCCGGCCGGGGGCGCCATGCGGAGCGAGGCGAAGACCATGCCGGGGAGGCGGACGTCGGCGGCGAAGCGCAGGCTGCCGTCGATCTTCGGCGGAAGGTCGAGGCGGGGGAGCTCCTGGCCGGCGAGCTTCTGGGGTCCGCGCGGCGGGACGTCGGCGGGATCGCGATCGGCGGCGTCGGCGGCAAGTTTGGCGAAGGGAAGCGATTTCCCCTCATGGGTGACCGCCCCTTCGGCGGTGTCGCATTCGGCCGGGGGGACCTTCCAGTGTCGCGCGGCGGCGGTGATGAGCAAGGCGCGGGCTCCGGCGGCGGCGGCGCGGAGCGGCTCCTCGAAGGCGCGGATGCTGGTCGATCCGGCGGTGATCCGCAGGCGGGCGCGGGTCTCGCGGACGGTCCAGGGTTTCAGGCCGGGGACGTCGATCAGGCGATTGGCGTAGAGCGGCGACGAGGGCGCGGGCTCGACCGCCATTTGCTCCCAGCTCGCGCCGAGTTCGTCGGCGACGATCTGGGCGAGGCCGGTCCATGTCCCCTGCCCGGTCTCGGCCTGTGGCATGGCGACGGTGACCCGGCCATTCTCGGCGATCTTGATGAACGCGCCGAGGACGGCTTCTTTGCCATTCCGCGCGGCGAGCCCGCTGCCGATGCGGCGCGGCCAGGCGGCGTAGGCGACGATCAGGCCGACCCCGACCCCGCCGCCCACCAGCAGCTGTCGGCGGTCGAGGTCAGCGAAGCTCAATGGCCGTACATTCCCTTGAGCGTGACGCGGTCGATCTTGCCCGTGCCGAGGCGGGGCAGCGGGTCGGGGTCGAAGGTGAAGCGCGCGGGGATCTTGAACCTGGCCAAGCGCGGTTCGAGGAAGGCCCGAAGCTCGGCCTCGTCGAGGGTGTGGCCTTCGGTGACGTGGACGACCGCGACGGGGACTTCGCCAAGCCGGTCGTCGGGGGCGCCGAAGACGCACGCCTCACCAACCGCGGGGCAGGTGTAAAGTGCGGCCTCGACCTCGGCGCAGGCAATATTCTCGCCGCCGCGGATGATGATGTCCTTCTTGCGGTCGACCAGGAACAGATAGCCCTCCTCGTCGAGGTAGCCGACGTCGCCGGTGCGGAACCAATGGTCGGCAGTGAAGGCGGCAGCGGTCGCGGTGGGGTTCTTCCAATAGCCGCGAATATTGGCAGCCGAGCGGATGGCGACTTCCCCGCGCTGGTTGGGGGCAAGTTTCACGTCGCCGTCACCGAAGATCGCCAGCTCGACGAACGGCGGCTGGGCGCGGCCGGTCGAGGCGGGTTTTTCGGCGTAATTGCTCCAATAGTTGGAACAGCCCACGGCATTGGTCTCGGTCAGTCCATAGCCAAGCGCGGGCTGGGCATTGGGAAATTCCTCAGCCAGCCGCTTGACATGGGCGACCGGGCGCGGCGCCCCGCCGGCGGTGATGTCGGTCAGCGTCGACAGGTCGTAATTGCCGTGATCGGGGTGGTTCATCAGCTCAAGGCTCATCGTGGGGACGCCGACGAAATAGGTGATCTTCTCCGCCTCGATCAACTTCATCGCCTCGACCACGTCCCACTTTGCCATGACGACCATGCCGCGGCCGATGACGAAGCTGTTGAGCATCAGCGGGATTTCGCCGGTGACGTGGAAGAAGGGCACGCTGACGAGGGTGCGCGGCGGGTTGACCGGGGGGCGGCCCTCGCGCGTGAGGATGCCGAGCAGGGTCATGAGGCCCGTGGCATAGGCATAGACGGCGGTGGTGACCGCGCGATGGGTCGAGACCGCGCCCTTGGCATCCCCGGTCGATCCCGAGGTGAACAAGATGGTGGCGTCATCGGTTGGCAGGACGGTCGGCAGCGGAGCGGGGGCGACACCCTCAATCAGCGGCGCAAGCGCTTCGGCCAGCGGACACTCGATCGGAAGCGTGACCAGCTCGGCGGTGCTGCCGGATGCCTCGATCCGCGCGGCGCGGGGAATGTCGGCAACGATCAGTCGCGGGTCGGACAGGGTGAGGCCGTGGCTCATTTCGTTAGCCTGCCACCAGCCGTTGACGAGGGTCGCGATGGCGCCGGCCTTGACCACGGCCATGTAGACCACCAGCCACGACGGGCAGTTGCGCATGGCGATGGCGATCCGGTCGCCCTTGACGATCCCGCGCCCGACGAGTGCGCCCGCGACCCGGTCGGACCAGTCGTTGAGCTGGGCAAAAGTCAGCCGCTCGTCGCCCGCGACCAGCGCCTCGACCGCGCCGTTCAAGGTGCAAAAGGTTTCGAAGAAACTCGGCAGGGTCGCCGGCAGGTTGGTCGCGATGGGCAGCCCCTGCTCGTCCTGTCCGACGACGACACGCCCGCCAGGCCCCAAAACTTCGGCCAGCGATTCATCAAACTTGGCATCGAGCAGCGAACGCATCATCCCTCCTTTGCCTTTATGGCTGAGGCCCTTATGAGGCGGCAACGCCGGAGGGGGAAGCCCATGTTGACGATGATTATCGGGTCGATCGACTGGACCCGGCTCCACCTCGATCCCGTCGCCGTCAACCTGGGTTTCTTCCAACTTAAATGGTACAGCCTCGCGTATCTGGCGGGGATTTTCTCGGCTTATTATTATCTGCTGAAGCTGATTGACCAGCCGGGATCGCCGCTCGCCCGTCGCCATGCCGATGATTTGGTATTCTATGCCAGCCTGGGCGTGATCATCGGCGGGCGCGTCGGCTATGTGCTGTTCTACAACCTAGGCTACTATCTCCAAAACCCGATCGACATGGTCAAGCTGTGGGACGGGGGAATGAGTTTTCACGGCGGAGTCGTGGGGGTCACCGTCGGGATCCTCTACCTGGCGCGCAAGAACGGGCTCAACTGGCTTCGCGTGCATGACTATGTCGCTTGCTGTGTGCCGCCAGGGCTATTTTTTGGGCGGCTCGCCAATTTCGTCAATCACGAGCTGTGGGGCGCACCGACCACCGTACCGTGGGGGGTTCGCTTTCCAGAGATCATCGGCGGGATGCAGGGGCTCGGACCGGCGCGGCACCCGAGCCAATTGTACGAAGCGCTGCTCGAGGGGCTGCTGCTGTTCATCATATTGGCAGTCATGTTCTGGCGGACGCAGGCGCGTTACCAGCCGGGCAAACTCGTCGGCGCGTTCATTTTTTTCTACGGCATCTTCCGCTTCGGGCTGGAATATATCCGCGAGCCCGATGCCCAGCTGTCGCGCTTTGCCGAGGCGACGGGCTTGCACATGGGGCAATGGCTGTGCGTGCCGATGATCCTGGGCGGGATTTACCTGATGGCCACGGCCAACGGGCGGCGGCACCGGGTCGAGCCGATCGCGGGCCCTGCCAGCATTGCCTGAGCTCCGCGTCGGGTGAGCGAATTTTCGGACCGGTTGAGGGCGCGGATTTCGGCCGAGGGGTCGATCGGGCTCGATGCCTATATGGCGGCATGCAACGACCGTTATTATGCGACCCGCGATCCGCTTGGCGCAGCGGGCGATTTCACGACCGCGCCCGAAATTTCGCAGATGTTCGGCGAATTGATCGGGGCGGCGCTGGCCGATGTGTGGCTCCGAGCCGGGGCGCCGGGGGAGGCGATTTATGCCGAGCTCGGGCCGGGACGGGGGACGCTGGCGGTCGATGCGCTGCGGGTGCTGAGGTCGGGCGGGTTCGCTGGCGGGGTCGAACTGGTCGAGGCATCGCCGGTGCTTCGCGGGTTACAGAAGGAGAGACTGCCGGACACGGTCCATCGCGCAATTGGCGAGCTGTCGGCGGCGCCCCTGCTGCTGGTCGCCAACGAGTTTCTCGATGCGCTCCCGATCCGCCAGACGGTCGGCGGGCGCGAGCGGCGGGTGGTCATCACGGGCGATGGCCTTGGCTTTGATATCGCTGGCGAAGTCCGCGAGACGGCGCCGGCGCGGGACGAGGCGGTGCGGCGGGTGGCGGGGCATCTGGTGCGCCATGGCGGGGCGGCGCTGATTGTCGATTATGGCTATCGCGACGGGGCGCCGGGGGACAGTTTCCAGGCGGTGCGCGGGCACAAATATTCCGACCCGTTGGTCGACCCCGGCGAGCAGGACCTAACAGCGCACGTCGACTTTGGCGCGGTGGCGCGGGTGGCGGTGGAAGCGGGCGCGCTGGTTAGTCCGGTGGTGAGCCAGGGCACCTTCCTCGAGCGACTCGGAATAGCCGCGCGGGCGATGGCGCTGGCGGCGAAGAATCCGGCGCGGGGCGAGGAGGTGGTCGCAGGCCGGCGGCGATTGTGCGACGGTGCCGAGATGGGCGAATTGTTCAAGGTCATCGCGATATATGCGCCGGGCTGGCCCGAGCCGGCGGGGTTTCGCGGATGACGATCATGCTTCGCGACGTGACGGTCGATGATGCCCGGCTGGTCTGCGCCGTGTTTACGACCGGTTTCAAGGCGACTTTCGCGCATCTTTACGCGCCCGAAGACCTTGCCCTGTTCATGAGCCAGGTGACCCCCGATGCGTTCATGCGAGAGATCGCCGACCCCGAGTTTCGCTTCCAGCTAGCTGAGGTCGATGGCGTGGCGGCGGGGTTCGCCAAGGTCGCGCCGCCGGGCCTTCCGGGTTTCACACCTGCGGCCACGCGCGAGCTTCGCCAGCTGTACGTACTCGACCAATTCATGGGCGCGGGCGTCGGGCCGGCGCTGATGGACTGGGTCATCGCCGACGCCAAGGCGTGGGGCGCACGGCACCTCCAGCTGAGCGTCTATGTCGACAATGCGCGCGCCAGGCGCTTTTATGAAAAGCGCGGGTTCAGGGTGATCGGGCCGTACAAGTTCATGGTCGGCAACCATGCCGATGAGGATGTCATCATGCGGGTGAAGCTGTGACCGTTGAGGTAATCCGCGCCGCGGGGCTGGCGGGGATAGCGCACGGCTTTCTCGGACGGCGCGGGGGCGTGTCGACGGGGGTCGTGGCGGGGCTCAACGTGGGATCAGGAAGCGAGGATAATCCGGCCGCCGTGGCGCAGAATGTGCGGCTGGCGTGCGCGGCGGTGCTGCCCGGGGCGGCGATGGCGCGGGTTTACCAGGTCCATTCGGAGGTCGCGGTGGTGGCCGAGGAGTGGGCGATGGACGAGCGGCCGCGGGCCGATGCGCTGGTCACTGACCGGCCGGGACTGTTGCTCGGCATCGTCACCGCCGACTGCGCACCGGTGTTGCTCGCCGACCGCGAGGCGGGGGTAATCGGCGCGGCGCATGCCGGGTGGCGCGGGGCGCTGGACGGGGTGACCGATGCGGCAATTGTCGCGATGGAAGGACTTGGCGCGCGGCGGGAGCGGATCGTCGCGGCGGTCGGGCCGTGCATCGGCCAGGCGAGCTATGAAGTCGACGAGGGATTTCGCGAACGGTTCCTTGCCGCCGACCCCAGCAATGCGCGCTTCTTCCGCGCACTGCCGACGCCGCATTTCGATCTTGAGGCTTATGTGCTGGCGCGGCTTCAGGCGGCGGGGATTGGCGCAATTGAAGGTGTCGGGCTGGATACATATGCCGACGAGCAGCGCTTCTTCAGCTATCGCCGGGCGACGCATCTTGGGCAGGGCGATTACGGTCGGCAGTTTTCGCTGATCGGCCTCGCACCCTAGCCCTGCGGCGGATTTCGGGGTAGGTGTTAGTTACAGGAGAAACCAACGTGCCCAACCAGTCGACCGACAGCAAGAGCCCGACCAGCCGCCGCCCCAAACCTGCGCGCACCAGCATCGGCAACCACCAGCTGAGCCCCGCGACCTTGATGATGGGGCATGGCTTCGATCCGGTGCTGTCGGAGGGATCGCTCAAGCCGCCGATCTTCCTCACCTCGACCTTCGTGTTCGAAAATGCTGCCGAGGGGAAACGCTTCTTCGAAGGCATCACCGGCAAGCGACCGGGCGGCGCCGAAGGGCTGGTCTACTCGCGCTTCAACGGCCCCAACCAGGAGATACTCGAAGACCGGCTGCGCCTGTGGGAAGAGGCCGAGACCGCGCTGACGTTCTCGAGCGGCATGTCGGCGATCCACACCCTCTTCATGACCTTCGTCCGCCCGGGTGACGTGATCGTCCATTCGGGCCCACTCTATGCCGCAACCGAGGGACTGATCGCCAAGATCATGAGCCAGTTCGGGATCAAATACGTCGATTTCCCGGCGGGTGCCGAGCAGGCCGAGATCGATGCCGCGATCGCCAAGGCCAAGGCGATGGGCCGCGTGTCGCTGATCTATCTCGAAAGCCCGGCCAACCCGACCAATGCGCTGGTCGATGTCGAAGCGGTGGCGGCGGCGCGGGCGGCGGCGTTCGCAGGTGAGGAAATGCCTCCAATCGCAATCGACAACACGTTCCTGGGGCCGCTGTGGGCAAAGCCGCTGGCGCAGGGGGCCGATATTTCGGTTTATTCGCTGACCAAATATGCGGGCGGGCATAGCGACCTCGTCGCGGGCGGACTCACCGGCTCGAAGGCGCTGCTCGACAAGGTGCGGATGATGCGCAACACGATCGGCACGATCTGCGATCCCAACACCGCGTGGATGTTGCTGCGCAGCCTCGAAACGCTCGAATTGCGGATGACTCGGGCGGGCGAGAATGCCGAGAAGGTGTGTGCCTTCCTGCGCGACCACCCCAAGGTCGAGAGCGTTGGCTACCTTGGCTTCCTCGAGCCCGGATCGCGCCAGGCGGATATTTACAATCGTCATTGCACCGGAGCGGGATCGACCTTCTCGCTCTATCTCAAGGGCGGAGAAAAGGAGGCGTTCGCCTTCCTCGACGCGCTGCAGATCGCGCATCTGGCGGTCAGCCTTGGCGGGACCGAAACGCTGGCGAGCGCGCCTGCCGCGATGACCCACTTGTCAGTGCCCGACGATCGCAAGCTGGAAATGGGGATTACCGACAATCTGGTGCGGATATCAATCGGGGTCGAAAATGCCGACGATCTGATCGCCGATTTCCAAAATGCGCTGAACGCGGTCTAGCTTTGTCTTGAAGCGCGGTGCCAGTCCGCACCCCCACCCGGCCAACCCATAGAATACACTCGAGTGGGTTGGCCGGGTGGGGGTGCGGGCTGGCACAGTTCTTCGCGCACTAAGATCTCCAGTCAACAATTTCCCAGCCGCGCTTTTGAGCGAGCAACCGCAACGCGCGGCTGGGATTTACCGCAACCGCCTCATCGGCCCAGTCGAGCACGGGCGCATCAGACGCGTGGTCCGAATAGAAGCGGACGTGGCCGCGCTCGATTTGGGCAGTGGCGAACCACTCCTTGATCATCGCGAGCTTGGCCGGGCCATAGCAATTATTGCCATCGATGCGGGCGAGGAGGCGCCCGTCGGACCCGCGCACCGAGCGCGTCGCGATGACGTCGTCGAAGCCCAGTCGCTCGGCGATGGCGTCGACGTAAAGTGCGTAGCTGGCGGTGGCCATGACCAGGCGGCGGCCCTCCGCGCGGTCGCGGGCGATGGCGCGGATCGCGCCTGGCTGAATGTTCTTCGCCATGGTCGCCTCGGCGAAGCTGTCGACCAGCGGCTTCATCTCGGCGTCGCTGCGGGCGTAGCCGAGGAGCAGGCGATGGTTGATCTCCTTTAGTCGCGCGCGGTCGATCAGTCCCGCCGCATAGCCGGCCATCGACCCGGCGACCGCGGGGGCGAGCGCGAGCCGCCACGGGGCTGCTTGCCGTGCGCAATGGATCAGGAACGGGGTGTAGGTGGCGCGGCGCGTAATCGTCCGGTCCATATCGTAAATGGCAAGGTCGGTCATGCGGCCCCGGCGATGATTGCGGTGACGAGAGCAAGGTCGGCGGGCTTGTCGACGTCGACGGCGGCGAGCGGATCGGCCAGTTCGACCGCGCGCAGGCTGATGCCAAGCTTGTGCCCGATGGCGGCGAGCGACTGGTCGAGGGTGCGCAACCTGAGCACCGCGCCGAGCAGCAGTGCCGGGCCGAAGGCGAGCAGCATCCGCCAGCCTTTCTTGCGGTCCTGCTCGACTGCCGCCCACAGCGCAATGGCAGGGGCGGCACGCGGCGAGCCGATAGCGAAGAGGTTGGCGCCCGAGTAGCTGCCAGCCTTGAAACCTAACCAGGTGCGTTTCGTCTGAGGCAGGCGTGCGTCGAGAGCGCGGCGCTCGACCAGGCCGATGGCGAGGTCGGCTCCGGCCGCAGTGGCCAGGAATTGCTCGATCATGGCGGGCGTCAGCAGCGCGTGGTCGGCGGTGGTGACGAGCAATGGGTAGCACGTTGCGGGGTCGGTGAGGATCGCCTCGATCGTGGTCGCGATGGTCCGCCCCGAGGCCGCGATATTGACCCGGGGATCGGGCGGAATGACGGGCGTCAGTTGGGCGACGGTGTTGGTCAACACCCGCACCTCGTCGATTGCCGCCACCGCCAGCAGGGCGCGCAGCGGGCGGAGCAGCATCGGCTCTCCGGCAATCGGGATCAACGGTTTGAGCTCGACTCCATTCGCCGCTGCGAACGGGTCGCCGCCGGGGCGCGATCCGGCGAGCAACAGGGCAGTCCAGCGGGAAGCGTCGTTGGCCATGACGAGCGCTATAGGCGAGCGGCGCGGCTAGAACAGTCCTGCGCTCTTGCCGCCACTCTCAAATTCGCGCACATCCTCCGACACATGGCCAGCCGCAACGATCTTCCCCCGGGCAAAGACATTGCCGACATGCGCTGCTCGGGCGCCCTGACGATCGCCCGCGCCGGATCGACCGCACGCGAGCTCGAGGGGTTGTCACAAGGCGGGACGATCGACCTCAGCGGTGTCGAGCGGATGGATACCGTCGGCGCGTGGCTGATCCACCGCACGCAGCGTGACCGTGACGCCAAGGTCGTCGGCGCCAATCCCGACGTCCAGGCTCTGCTCGACCAGGTCGCGGCCAACGACCATCCGGTGCTGGTCCGCCCCGACCAGCGCCCCGCGCCGACCCGCGCGCTGGAGGAGCTGGGCGCAGCGACCTATGACATCGGGCGGACGCTCATGGGGCTGCTCGGCTTTTTCGGCGCGACGCTGATCGGCTTCGGCAACGTCATCCGGCGGCCCAAACGCTTCCGCATCAACGCGGTCGTCCAGGCGTTCGACAGCGTAGGGGTCCGCGCGCTGGCAATCATCGGGCTGATGAGCTTCCTGATCGGTGTGGTGATCGGCCAGCAGGGCGCGGTTCAGCTCGCCCAGTTCGGCGCCGAAAGCTATACCATCAACCTGATCGGGCGGATCACCGTGCGCGAGCTTGGTCCGCTGATGACCGCGATCATGGTCGCAGGACGATCGGGATCGGCCTTTGCTGCACAGATCGGGACGATGAAAATCACCGAAGAAATCGACGCGATGCGGACTATCGGAGTGTCGCCGATCGAGGCGCTGGTCGTGCCGCGCGTGCTCGCGGCGGTATTGATGATGCCGCTGCTGGCGTTTTTCGCGATGCTCACGGGGATCATCGGCGGCGGCATTTTCTGCTGGCTGAGCCTGAAAATCCCGCCGGCGAGCTATGCCATGCGGATCAGCGAAGTGGTCCCCGTGCGCGACCTGTATGTGGGTCTGATCAAATCGCCGGTGTTCGGCTTCATCATCGCGCTGGGCGGCTGTTTTCAAGGGATGCTGGTCAAGGGCAATTCGGAGGAAGTCGGGCGGCGCACGACCAATGCCGTGGTCCAGTCAATCTTCATGGTCATCGTGCTCGACGCGATGTTCGCGGTGTTCTTCAGCTCGATCGGCTGGCTGTGAGCGAGCCCGAAACCGTCATTCGCGTAGCCGGGCTGAAGAACAGCTTTGGTGAGCAACTCATCCATGACGGTCTCAATTTCGAAGTCCGTCGCGGCGAGATATTCGGAGTCGTCGGCGGGTCGGGCACTGGCAAATCAGTGCTGATGCGGTCGATCATCGGGCTGCAGATTCCGACTGCGGGCGAAATTGACGTGCTCGGCGAGGACATGATCGGGCGCAGCGAGGATGAGGCCAAGAATATCCGCCGTCGCTGGGGAATCCTGTTCCAGAATGGCGCGCTCTTCTCGACCCTGACAGTGGCCGAGAATGTCGAAGTGCCCATCCGCGAATATTTCCCATTCATTAAGCCGCCACTGCTCGACGAGATCGCCGGGTACAAGATCGCCATGTCTGGTCTAGACGAGAGCGCGGCGCCCAAATATCCGTCCGAACTGTCGGGCGGCATGCGCAAGCGCGCAGGACTCGCACGGGCACTGGCGCTCGATCCCGAGCTGTTGTTCCTTGACGAACCGACCGCCGGGCTCGACCCGATCGGCGCGGCCGCGTTCGACGAGCTGATCCAGAACCTCCAGAAGCAGCTCAACCTGACGGTGTTCCTGATTACCCATGACCTCGACACGCTCTATGCGATCTGCGACCGGGTGGCGGTGCTGGCCGACCACAAGGTCATTGCGGTCGGAACGATCCCGGAATTATTGGCGTTGGACCATCCATGGATCCAGGAGTATTTCAACGGGCCACGCGGTCGGGCCGCCGTTGCACACAAGGGCGGCGGCAATGACAATGCCGCCCAACAGGGCAAGCGCCACGCGGGCGCGGACGAGGGGACAGTCGGCGTGAGCGGGACAAAAAGCTGATGGAAACGCGCTCCAACCATGTGCTGGTCGGCACGGTCGTGCTGGCGTTGCTGGCCGGAACCTTGCTGTTCACCGTCTGGCTCGCCGGGCTGTCGACCAAGGCCACCAACTGCTTCGACGTCTATTTTAGCCAAGGCGTCGGCGGCATTTCCAAGGGCACCGCGGTCAATTATTCGGGCGTGCCGGTGGGCAAGGTCGAAAAGATTTCGCTATTGCCCAACCGCCCCGAATTCGTGTGGGTGCGGATCGAGGTCGATGGCGAAGCGCCGATTCTCCAGGGCACCACTGCCCAGATCAAAGGCGTCGGCTTTACCGGCGCGAGCGAAATCAGCCTCGACGGCGCGGTCAAGGGCGGCAAGCCCATCGACCAAGCCGGACCGCAGGGCTGCCCCGTCATTCCGTCGGGATCGGGCGGGCTTGGCGCCTTGCTCAACTCGGCCCCCGAATTGCTCGACCGGATCCAGCGGCTGACCGAGCGGCTGACCGAATTGCTGAGCGACAAGAACCAGAATTCGATTGCCGATATCCTCGATAATTTTGACAAGACCAGCAAGGTTCTGGCCGACCGTGCCCCCGACCTCGCCAAGGCAATCGGCCAGGCGCAGGTCGCGGCGCAGAATGCCGGGATTGCCGCCCAGCGCGTCGGAATCCTCGCCGACAGCACCAACCGGCTGGTCAACGAGCAGGGCAAGCCCGCCGCCGAAGATCTCCGCAAGGCGATCGCCTCGGTCCAGCGCGCCGCCGACAATCTCGACTCAGTGGTGTCCGAGGCCAAGCCGGGGCTGAATAATTTCACCAAGTCGACCCTGCCCGAGGCCAACCGCCTGGTCCACGATCTGCGCGATCTGTCGAGCAGCATGCAAGGCTTTTCGGATCGACTGAACCAGGGCGGCGTGGGCAGCGTGCTCGGCGCGCCCAAGCTGCCTGATTATAAACCTGGAAAGCAACGCTGATGCGCGCCACCAAGCCGAACCTTCCGCTCACCGCCCTGACGCTTAGCGCGACGCTGCTGCTGTCGGCCTGCCTTGGCGGCGGCAAGGTGCCCCCGGTGCTGATGTCGCTCGCCACAGATGCCCCGGCCAGCGCCGACATGGCGCGTTCGGCGGGCGCCGGAGAGACTGTCACGGTCGACGATCCCGTGACCCCCAAGGCGCTGAAATCGCTGCGGGTGCCGGCGCAGGTCGGTGACACCGCGATCGCCTATATCAAGGATGCGCAGTGGATCGACACGCCCGACCATTTGTTCCGCCAGCTGCTGACCGAGACATTGAAGCGCACGACCAACCGCGTCGTCCTCGACACGCGCCAGTCGACGCTCGACCCCGGCCTCAGGGTGACGGGGACGCTCGACCGGTTCGGCTATGACGCCCAGGCCGGAGCGGTGATCGTGCGCTATGACGCCGCGCTCGCCGCGACCGCGGGATCGCGCGTTGAAACCCGCCGGTTCGAAGCGCGCGAGCCCTCGGCCGGAACCAAGGACGACGTCGGCCCTGCGCTCAACCGCGCCGCCAACCGCGTTGCAGCAGACGTCGCCAAGTGGATCGGCAACCACGGGTAGCGACTGAGCCCTGCTGGCGTCGGGTGCGACGCTGGCAGAACATCAAGCCATCGACGGGAGGGCAGGGCAACCGGCGGTCTGCGGACCAGCCTGCCTTGCCATGCGCCTTCATCCTGCAACGTCCTGACGCCCGGTCGCCAGCTCACCCCCCGCGCCCATCGGACACAAAAAAGGGGGCAGTGCCGAAGCACCGCCCCCGATTTTTACGTGTCCGCTCGGATCAGAGGTCGAGCTTCACACCGGCACGGAAGTAACGGCCGATGAACTGCGAGTCCTCCCAAGCCGGGTTGAACTGATAGAGGCCGTAGGCCGCATTCGGCTCATAGTGGGGCTTGGTGTTGAGGATGTTGAGCACGTCACCATAGAGGGTGAAGCGATCGCCAATCTTAACTTCGGCGTGACCGTCCATGTAGAACGACGACTTGGCGCGGCACTGAACCGGCGTGCCATCGTTATAAGCGACGATCTGGCCATTGTCGGTGCTGGCCTGGCAATCGCCATAGACCCCCCCGGAGTCGGTCGCGACTTCGGAGTAGCCGCTGGTGTAGTAGGCGGTCAGGCTGATGTTGCCGCGATGGTTGAAGTCCAGCGTGTTCTGCCAGTTGGCGCGCCACTTCGGAGCACCCGAGCATGACGTGATGTTGCAGGCGCCGAGCGAGCCATCATACCGGCTGATCGAACCGTCTTCGTTGGTCTGCTGGAGGCGGATCAGCATCGAGGCATTGGCACTCGACTTCCACTGAACACCATTGCCGACCGGAACGACGATGCTGCCCGACAGATCGATGCCCTTGGCAAGGAACGAGTCGGCGTTCTTGTAGGAACCCTCGATCGTGCCGAGCAACGGCAGTGCCGCCGGGTTGTTCGGATCAGCAACACCCGGGGTGGTCACAAGACCCGGCTGCGTCGCAACGCCGTTCGTGCTGGCGTAATATGCAGCAATCAGGGCCGAATTGGCGCTCGCAGGGATGATCACGTTGGTGATCTTGGTCGACCAGTAATCGGCGGTCAGCGTGATCCGGCGAGTCGGAGTGAACACAATACCCGCCGTCATCGACGTCGACAGTTCCGGCTTCAGGTTGGCGTTGCCGCTCGACGTCAGGCCATAGCTGTAGCTGCCCTGATAGTAGGACGGGTTACTGGCATGGGCGGCGCAGAAGGCAGTGAAGGTCGCCGAGTTGCAGTTGATCGAGGCCGATACATAACCGGTGGTTGGAAGGGCGAACGATTCGCTGAAGCTCGGAATGCGGAAGCCCTTCGAGTAGGTGCCGCGAAGCTTCACTTCCTTAACCGGCTTGAGCTCGGCCTCGAACTTCGGCGAGAAGCGCGACTGACCGGTCGAGTAACGGTCATATGCACCCAGTGCCTTCACCTTCAGGATCGGCAGGATCGGCGCCGTAATTTCATAACCGGCTGACCAGACGTTGCGCTTGCCGTCCACACCGACGGCATTGACGCCATAGTAGCGGTCGTTCGGGTTGACCAAGTTGGCCGGGTTGGCGCTGGGGTTATGGATCGCTTCATAGCGATACTGACCCGTAACCGCGGCATTGAGCATGCCGCCCGGCAGGCTGAACAAATCCTTGTTCAGCGATGCCTGGATCTGCGTCAGCTTCGAACTCGAGCGATTGTGGTTGTCGGGAAAGACGCTCTGGATCTGGGCTGCAGTATTCGCATTCTGATCAACGAAGTTATAGGTGCCGCGCGCGATCGCGTTGATCAGGCTCTGAAGCTGCACATAACCCTTGTTGGTCAGGTCGAGAGTCACCTTCGACGCGGTGGCGCCGATATTGAAGTTGAAGCCGTTCCCAAAGGTACCGTCGATCCCGCCCGACAGGCGATAGGTCTTGCTGCTAGCAACGGTCGTCCGCGGAAGCACCGAGAGCGCCGAGAGGCGAGCAAGGTTGCCCGCCGCGGCGAACGGGTTGTTCGGGTTGAGCGTGCCATTGGCCGCGGTGCAGCCCGACGAGATCAGGTCGCCGCCGGCTGTCACCGAACCGGTGCCTGCTGCGCAGACGTAGGTCGGCAGGAAGACGCGGCTGACGGTGACGACCGTGCCACCCGCTGCCGTCGAACCGGTGAACCCGCTCGGCGTCGACGAATTGTTGGTCCGCACATTGTAATAGTTGGCCATGACATAAGCCTCGGCGTTATCGCCGAGCTTCATCGTTGCCTTGATCGTGCCGCCCTTGCGCTCGGTTTCCGAGTTGTACAGGCGGTACTGCTTGACCAGATCCTGCTGGCAGACGGTCGCCGGGGTGATCGTGCCAGCACGCTGCGCCGGAGTCAGCGTGATTGCAGTCAGGTCGCGGCAACCCGCGGCCGGATCGGCCAGCTGATAACCACCGAGCGACGAGCGACCCTGAGTGTAAGGACGAACGAAGGTCGTCGTCGTGGTCTGGAAACCGGCATAGGTGCCGTCGGCCTGGATGCCGTTGCGGATGCCGTTGAACAGGCAGTCGCCGGGACCCTGGCAGATCGAGCTCTGGTCGGCCGTGTTGAACGGCGCGCCGCGCTGACCGAGGCGAAGCTGGTCATTGTGCTGATATTCGACGTTGGCGAAAATGTTGAAGCCCTGCGTGCGGAGCTTGCCATAGCCGACGGTGGCACTGGCGCGACGCTCTGCGGCATCGCCCTGCTGCGAGATGCCGAGCGAACCGTTAAGGTGCACGCCGGACACTTCGCGCTTGACCAGGACGTTGACCACGCCCGCGATCGCGTCCGAACCATAGGTCGCCGAGGCGCCGTCCTGGAGGACGTCGATGCGGTCGACGATCGATTCCGAAATCGAGTTGATGTCGACAAAGTTGCGATAGCCGTCATCGCCCAGCGGGTAAGGCGCCGAGCGCATGCCGTTGAACAGGGTTAGCGTGTAGGCATCGTTGAGGCCGCGCAGCGAGGGTGCGCTGGCGCCAGTGGCGAAGCCGAACGCCGACCAGCTCGGCGGAGCGGTACCGGCATTGTTCGACGCCAGCGTCTGAAGCGCGCTGGCAACCGTGGTGATGCCGCGGTTCTTGAGATCGTCCGAGGTCAGCGAGACGACCGGCGAGGCGGTTGCCGCGGCCGGATTGCGGGTGATCGAGCCGGTGACGATGATCGCTTCGCCGTCATCCTTGGCCGTCTCGGCAGCAGCAGCAGCAGTCTGCGGCTGAGCCTGGGCGGGGGCGACATTGCCCGGGGCCGTCGGCGGCAGGGTCGCGGTCGTCGCGTTACCCGTGGCCTGCGCAAACGCCGGAGTCGCGATGGCCATTCCGGCAATCACGGTCGTCGCGAGCAACGAACCCTTGATGAAGCGAGTCGACATTCTATTCTCCCGGAGAAGACGGCCCCCGGGGCCGCCGAACAAAATCAGAGCCCCAAAGGGTGCCCAACGCCTCCGCTTTGATCGGTAGAAGCGCTCGCTGTAAAGTTGCACTGTCAACTAATGACGCTTTTATGACCTCACTGTGGCGACTGGGACACAGAGGGTAAGCGCCCCAAATCTAAGATCAATGTTCGACTTTTTGGGATCCCGTCTGTGGCGTGGCAGAGCGAGGATGCGCAAAATAGATGCCCTTGCGCCTAGCGCCCGATCGCCCCCGCGCGGCGTTCGCCTTCAAGGCTGGCGGTGGCGTCGGCATAAGGCTCCTGCCGCGCGACACTCCAGTAGCGCAATTGCTCGAGCGGGATTCGCGTGGCCGTCACGGCGCAGCGGACATGGTCGCCCGGCGAGAGCAGGCGGAAGGTCCCGGCCATATAGTGAATGCGCGCCTCACGGCCGCCCTGATTCATCAGCATCGCGTCATCCCTCGGTGTCGAACAGGCCGCCTTGCCCTGCGACATAGGGGCGCGGGCGCTTGCGCTCAAGGCGGGCAGCGGCAGCGGGTGCGGCACCATCGACGGTCGCCGCCACCCCGCCATCGGCAAAGCGCAATTCGAGTGCGGCCGCCTCGCGCGCGGCAGCGGCAGTGATAAGCGTGCGACCATGGCGGTCGGTGATCCGGGCAAAGCCGCGCGACAGCGGCCGATCGGGGTGGACCAGCTGCGCCATCTTCCACAGCGCGCCGAGCCTTTCCGACGCGCGCCCGATCTTCTGGTCGATCAATTCGCGGCGGAGGCGGGGCGCGACCCCGGCAAGGTCGGCGCGGGCATGGCCGGTGCGCGCGGCGAGGGCGCGGGGAAGCCGGTCGCCAATCTCGTCGAGCCGCTGGCGGGGGACGGCGATCAGCGCGGGCGGATCGGGCAGGCGGCAGGTCGTAAGCGCCAGCCGTTCTCGCGCACGATCGGCCCCGCGTGTCAGGCAACGCCGGCTCCGCGCCGCCAGTTCTTCGAGCGCGGAAAGCAGGTCGGCGCGGACCGGCACCGCGATTTCGGCGGCAGCGGTCGGGGTCGGCGCGCGGCGGTCGCTGGCATGGTCGATCAGCGTGGTGTCGGTCTCATGCCCAACGGCCGAGATCAGCGGGATGGGCGACGTGGCGGCGGCGCGGACGACCTCCTCCTCGTTGAACGCCCACAAATCTTCGATCGAGCCGCCCCCGCGCGCGACGATGATCAGGTCGGGTCGGTCGGGGCCTACGATCGCGCCGAAGCCACGAATCGCCGCGGCGACCCTGGCAGCGGCGCCCTCGCCCTGAACCGGGACGGGCCAGACGATGACCCGCGTCGGGCAGCGTTCGGCGAGGCGGTGCAGGATATCGCGAATCACGGCCCCGGTCGGCGAGGTGACGACCCCGATGGTCCGCGGCAGGAATGGCAGCGGACGCTTGCGGGCGTCGTCGAACAGGCCCTCCGCAGCGAGCGCACGGCGGCGCTTGTCGAGCAGCGCCATCAGCGCGCCTTCGCCGGCGAGCTCCATCCGGTCGATCACCAGCTGATATTTCGAACGCCCGGGATAGGTGGTCAGCTTGCCCGAGGCGATGACTTCGGCGCCGTCCTCGGGGCGGAAGGCCAGGCTGGCCGCCGATCCGCGCCACAGCACCGCGTCCATGCACGCGTTCTCGTCCTTCAGGCTCATGTAGCAATGGCCCGAGGCGTGGCGCTTCCACCCCGAAATCTCGCCGCGCACGCGGACATGGCCATAGGCGCCCTCGACGGTGCGTTTCAGCGAGGCCGAAAGATCGGACACGGTGAACGGCGCCGCGTTGTCGCCCGGCTTTTGCTGCGCTAACAAGTTTGGCGTGACATCTTCCAACATGACCATCCTGCTGCTGGGTTCGGGCGGGCGCGAAGATGCGCTGGCGTGGCGGCTGGCGCAATCGCCAAGCTGCCAGCGCCTGATCGCCGCACCCGGTAACCCCGGCATAGCGCGCTGGGCGCAATGTGTCGCGCTCGATCCGTGCGATGTCGTGGGCGTTGTGGCGCTGGCCAGGGCCGAGGCGGTCGATTTCGTCGTCGTCGGACCCGAAGCGCCGTTGGTCGCAGGGGTCGGCGATGCTCTGCGCGCTGCCGGGATCGCGGTGTTCGGGCCCAATGCCGACGCCGCACAGCTTGAGGGGTCGAAGGGCTTCACCAAGGACCTCTGCGCCGCCAACGCCATTCCAACCGCTGGCTATGTCCGCGTCGCGACCGTCGCAGAGGCAATGGCGGCACTGGACACTTTCTCGATCCCGGTCGTCATCAAGGCCGACGGACTCGCCGCAGGCAAGGGTGTAACTGTCGCCATGACCCGCAACGAAGCGGTCGACGCCATCACTCGCGCCGGCGACGGAGCGATGGTCATCGAGCAGTTTATGGAGGGCGAGGAAGCGAGCCTGTTCGCGCTGGTCGATGGTCCCCACGCGGTCGCCTTCGCCTCTGCGCAGGATCACAAGCGCGTCGGCGAGGGCGACACCGGGCCCAACACCGGCGGCATGGGCGCCTACTCCCCCGCCCCGGTGCTAACCGCCGCGCTCGAACGCCGCGCGATGGACGAGATTATCCTGCCAACCGCGCGCGCGATGGCGGCGGCGGGGACACCCTTTTCGGGGGTGCTGTTCGCCGGGCTGATGCTGACCAGGGACGGGCCCAGCCTGATCGAATATAATGTTCGCTTTGGCGACCCCGAATGCGAGGCGATCATGCCCCGGGTCGAGGGCGATTTCGCCGCGCTGCTGTACGGCGCCGCGACCGGCGCTTTGTCTGCGCCAGTCCTGTCCGACGACACCACCATGACCGTCGTCATCGCCGCCAGCGGCTATCCCGGCACCCCGATTGCGGGCGGCACGATTCGCGGGATCGACAGCGCCGAACAGCTTGGCGGCGTGTCCGTCTTCCATGCAGGGACCCGGCTTGACGAGCATCGACTGGTCGCCAGTGGAGGCCGGGTACTGGCCGTCACCGCCAAGGGATCGAGCCTCGCCGACGCCCATGCGCGCGCTTACGCCGGGGTGGCGGCGATCGACTTTGCCGACGGTTTCCACCGCCGCGACATTGGTTGGCGCGAGCTGGAGCGGGTGTCGTGAACCGGGCCGCGATCTTCTTCGGCGGGCTGGTGCTGGCGATGGCCGCGACCGCGCTGTGGCATGGCCCGCTCGGCACTGGCGAGAAGCTTGCGACCCAGATCGAAACCAACACCCGCGCCCAGCTCGATTTTGACGAAATGACCCAGGTCCAGGCGAAAATCGAACGCGATCCGCTGACCCGCATCGTCCACCTGTCGGGCCCGGCGGACAATTTCCAGCGCGGCGAAATCGTGCGGCGGATGCAGGCCTTGCCGGGGGTCGGCGAGGCGCGATGGGACGCAGGGTCGCTACCGATGGAGCAGCGCCGATGATCCCGGTCATCGTCGAGGCTGAAATTATGACGCTCGCCGCCTTCGCGGTCGGGCTGCTGCTGGGCTATCTGGTCGAAATCAGGCGCCGGAACCGACGCTGGTAATGAGGGAAGGATAGGAATGGCCGACGTGTTCGACCTGTATTGGCCGGTAATCCTGCTGGGCGTGGTGATCGGCGCGATCGTCGGCTTTCTGGTCTTTCGGCCGCGCCAGCGGGTGCGGTTGAGCGATCAGGCGCCGCGCCGGCCGCACATGACCGGCGAGCCGGCGAAGAAGGACGCGGTCGAGGCGATGCGCCCGGTGGCGACGATCCTTCGCGATTCCCAGCGCGATCCCGGCAGGGGACTTTCGGACGAAGCCGCCGCCGCGGTCAGCGATGTCTCGGGCGCAATCCTTGGCACCAACGTCCATGGCGCGCTCGACGACGCTGCCGACGATCTCCAGCGATTGAAGGGCGTCGGCCCCAAGTTCGTCACCCTGCTCCACAGCCAGGGCATCTTCCGCTTCGACCAGATCGCGCGGCTGACCCCCAACGAGGTCGATCGGATCGACGCCGCGATGGGTGCCTTCCGCGGCCGCTTCACCCGCGACCGGATCGTCGAGCAAGCCGACTATCTCGCGCGCGGCGACCAGGACGGCTACGAACAAATGTTCGGGAAGCTTTAGGAGGGTCTTTGTTGCGAAGAACGGCACCGAACCAGCGAAGCGCAACAAAAACTATTCCGGGTCGGTTGCCCTTTTCCGGGGCAGGCGGCTGGCGATCAGCTTGTCGATCTTGCGGCCGTCCATGTCGACAACCTCGAATTTCCAGTCCTGATGGACGAACGTTTCACCGGTCTCGGGCAGCCGCTTGAGTACCGACAGGGCGAACCCGGCGACCGTGGCGAAGTCGCGCTCCTCGGGCATGTTCATGCCCAGTCGGTCGGACAATATGTCGGCGTTGGCCGCGCCTGAGAGCAGATAGCTGCCATCCTCGCGCTCGACGATCGGCGGGTCGTCGTCAGCGTCGGCGTCGCTCGCGAATACCCCGCTCAGCGCCGCCAGGATCGATCCGGGGGTTACGATCCCGTCAAGGTGGCCATATTCGTCATGGACCAGCGCCAGCGGAACCTCGGCCTGGCGAAGCACCGCCAGCGCGTCCATCGCGTCCATCAAGTCGGGGATTACCTGCGGCACCCGGGCCAGCGCGCGCAGGTCGAGCGGACGTCCATCGAGCTGGGCCAGCAGCAAATCCCGCGCGGACACCACGCCTATAATCTCCTCGACCGATCCTTCTGCAATCGGCAGTCGGCTGTGCGGCGTATCGGCCAGCGTCGCGCGGATCTGTTCGGCATCGGCATCGGCATCGAGCCAGTCGATCTCGGTTCGCGGGGTCATGACTTCGCGCACCGGCCGGTCGGCCAGCCGGACAACCCCCGAAATGATCGCCCGCTCGCTTTCCTCGAGCACACCCGAGCTGTGTGCCTCGGCGACAACCAGGTGCAATTCCTCGGCGGTGACATGATTTTCCGACTCGCGGGTAATCCCGATCAGCGCGAAGATCCCCGCGCTCGTGCGGTCGAGCAGCCACACGAACGGCGCGGTCGCTTTCGCCAGCCAGCGCATCGGCACCGCCATCGCCACCGCGATCGGCTCGGGATTGCGGAGCGCGAACTGCTTGGGGACCAGCTCGCCGATGACCAGGCTGACGAACGTCGTCAGGACGATCACCAGCCCAAAGCCCAGCTGCTGGGAGGTTTCGTGCGCCATGCCGATCAGCTCTAGCCGCTGCGCCACCGGATCGCCCAGTCGCGACCCCGAAAAGGCGCCGTTGAGCACTCCGATCAGCGTGATCCCACTTTGCACCGACGACAGGAACTTGCCCGGGTCCGACGCCAGGTCGAGCGCGCATTGCGCTCCCCTGCTGCCACCCTTGGCAAGCCCCTTCAATCGCGCCTCGCGCGCCGACACAATCGCCAGTTCGCTCATCGACAGCAGGCCGTTGAGGGCGATCAGCGCCAGGATCAGCAGCAGGCTGAACCACGGGAAAGGAAGAAGGGGTGCGCTCATGGGGTAAGTGGCGTCTAACCGCCAATCGCCCGCCTTAACAAGGGCGCGTCAATATCGCCGCGCCACGAAAAAGTCGCGCAATTGCGCCGCAGCAGCTTCCTCGCCAATCCCGCCGAGCACCTCGGGACGGTGGTGGCAGGTCGGCTGGGCGTAGAGCCGGGGCCCGCTGACCACTGCGCCACCCTTGGGATCTTCGGCGGCGAACACCAGCTTCTCGATCCGCGCCAGCCCGATCGCGGCGGCGCACATCGCGCATGGCTCAAGCGTCACCCACAGGGTGCAGCCATCGAGCCGCGCCTGTCCCAACCGGGTCGCGGCATGGCGAATGGCGACGATCTCGGCATGCGCTGTCGGGTCGAACGTCCCGCGCATCGCGTTGCGTGCCTCGCCAAGGATCTCGCCGCCTTTGGTGACCACCGCGCCGACTGGTACTTCGCCCGCCGCCGCCGCTTCGTCGGCCAGCGCAAGCGCGCGCGCCATTGCGGCGGGGAGCGGGAAGCCGGCCATCGCCAGCGACCTAGCCGATCGCGCGGCCAGCGTCACTTGGCCGCATTCACTTGACGGGAGCAGCCCCGTTAGCGGCGGCGGAAGTGGCTTGAGCCGCCTTCTGCGCATCGCTCCCCGGACGATTGACCTGCACCGATGGCAGCGGCAGCGCCACCTTGGGCAGCGTCACTTCGCGCTGCTGAGTGCCGACCGCGACCGATCCGGTCTCGACCTCGAACGACGGCGCCCGCCCGCCATGCGCCGTCACCGCGCCATTGCCGACCGACAGGCCTGGCACCTGCGCGCTCTGGGTCTGGTTGAGGTGGAGAAAGCCACTCGAAAAGGCGATAATCGCCCCGACGACGATGACGATCAGCAGCAAAATAATGGCGCGCATGACAAATTGGTCCTTCCCGGTTAGGTCGTCAACGCGACTCGACGCCGCTGGTTGCGTTGCTCGGGTTCACTCTAGTCGCGGTTGACGCTTAACGCTCCTCCCGCTATCGGGCCGGTCTTTCCGGGCGCTTGTCGTCCGCTCAACTCAGGAATTTATCATGTCGCGCGTTTGCGAGCTGACCGGCAAGGGCCGTCAGGTGGGTAACAATGTTTCTCACGCCAACAACAAGACCAAGCGGACCTTCCTGCCCAACCTGCAGAATGTCACGCTGATCAGCGATTCGCTTTCCAAAAGCGTCAAGCTTCGCGTTTCGACCCACGGGCTTCGCTCGGTCGAGCATGTCGGCGGCCTCGACAATTGGCTGACCAAGACCCGCGCCGAGAAGCTCAGCCCGCGCGCTGCCAAGCTAAAGCGCGAGCTCAAGAAGAAGGCCGGCGAAGCCGCCGCCTAAGCTTCTGCTAAAAGGCTATCCGACGGCCCGTTCTCCACCCGGAGAGCGGGCCGTTGGCGTTAAATCGGCGCCCGTCCACCTCCCTGGGGGCACATCGAGTGCGACCAGCATCGTCTTCATCGGCGGCTGGAAATTATCGTCGGTGATCAGCCACAGCCGGGTGCCGCCATCGCCCCGCCGCTCAACCGCAATCCCCTCGAAATTGGCGAACATGCCGAAAAGAAGCGGCATCCGCCGCTCGACCCGCCAGCCGTCGGCTCGCTTGACCAGAGCGCCGAGCGACGTCCGAAACCCGGTCGGACCGATGTCGCGCAGCAGCAGCAGCACCTCGCCATCGGGCAGCCGTACCATGTCCGAAATCTTGTTTCCGACGCCCGTTAGCGGCTCGCTCCGCGCCTGCCCGTTCGCCACGGTCACCACTTCATGCGCCAGCTCGGGGACCAGCATCAGCCGATCGCCCGTTCCGGTCATCATCGCCTCGATACCCAGATTCTCGGGCCAGCGATCCTCGCCGAAATCGATCGTGCGAAGCGTGCGCGTGAAGCCGGGGTCGAACAGCCGCAGTTGGTTGCGGGTTTCGAAACCCACCCACCAGCCGCGCCCCGCCGCATCGCGGACCAGCGATTCGCTGTCACGATTCATTTTGAAGCGCGGCGAGCCCGGACCCCCGGGGAGTTCGGACATTCGAACGATCGCCGGGCCAGCACTCAGGCTCGCAAAGCGCGCCAGCACGCCGCTGTCGCTAAGTGCGAGCAACTCGCCATGATCGATCGCCAGCGCCGAGAGCCCACCAAAGCGCGGGTCATCCGCCGTCAGCCGCCACGCCCCCGCGATTCGCAGGGGCGATGCCGCGTCGGCGGCGATCGCGATCCGCTCGAAATGAATCGGGACGCTTGCCGGCGGCAAGGGGAAGCGATTGGGATCGCCTCGCCACTCCGCCGCCAGCGCCAGCACCAGCGCGACGATTGCCGCGCACCCCACCGCCACCGCAAAGCTGAACCGCGACTGCATGCGGCGTTCAGCTTGGTTCAACCCGTCCTCAGGCATAACTCTTTCCATCGACGCGATTTTCCCCCTTTTTCGAGTCGATCTGTAGCCTGCGTATCGGCAAAAAATTCCTCGTGTCGCGTATTGAGGGAGGGTCGGCCCGGAAACGGGTCGGCCCAACTCGCTCAGCGCAACTCGAACAATCCCGCCAGCTGCTCGACCAGCGCCCCGCCCAATTGCTCGGCGTCCATGATCGTCACCGCGCGCTTGTAGTAACGCGTGACGTCATGGCCGATACCGATCGCCGCCAGCTCGACACTCGACCGCTGCTCGATCCACCCGATTACGGTCCGCAAATGCGCGTCGAGGTACGACCCGCTATTGGCCGAAGCCGTCGAATCGTCGACCGGCGCCCCATCCGAAATCACCATCAATATGCGCCGCTCCTCGCGACGCGCCATCAACCGGTTATGCGCCCACAGTAGCGCCTCGCCGTCGATATTCTCCTTCAGCAGCCCCTCGCGCATCATCAGCCCAAGGTTGCCGCGCGCATGGCGATAGGGCTCGTCGGCGCGCTTGTAGAGGATATGGCGAAGGTCGTTGAGCCGCCCCGGCGTCGCGGGTCGCCCTTCCGCCAGCCACGCCTCGCGGCTCTGACCGCCTTTCCACGCACGGGTGGTGAAGCCGAGGATCTCGGTCGCCACCCCGCACCGCTCGAGTGTCCGCGCCAAAATATCCGCGCTCATCGCCGCGATCGAGATCGGTCGTCCGCGCATTGATCCGCTATTGTCGATCAACAGGCTGACCACCGTGTCGCGAAACTCGGTCTCGCGCTCGATCTTGTAGCTGAGCGCATGCCCCGGCTGGACGATTACCCGCGCCAGCCGTGCGGCATCGAGCAGCCCTTCCTCTTGGTCGAAGTCCCAGCTGCGCGCCTGCTGCGCCATCAGCCGCCGCTGCAACCGGTTGGCCAGCCGCGTTACCACCCCCTGGAATGCCGCCATCTGCAGGTCGAGCGTCGCCCGCAATCGCGCCAGCTCGTCGGCATCGCACAGGTCGGCGGCGGCGATCTGCTCGTCGAACCGCTCGGTATAGGCATGATAGTCGGTCGACGGCGCTTCGTCCCAATTGCGCCGGCCGGGGCGCGGCTGGGCCTGCTCGTCGCCGTCCTCGCCGCTGCTCGATTCGTCGCCATCATCGTCATGGTCGGAACCGTCGTCCTGATCGCTCTCGGCGCTGTCCTCTTCGGCGCGCATCTCGACATCGCCGCCCGATGACGCCCCCTCGTCTCCCGCGTCATCGGGCTCGTCGGCGCCATCGTCATCGCCCGGATCCTCGTCGCCGCCCTCGTCGGGCTGGTCCTCAGTGGGCTCCTCGGGCTCGGCGAGTTCGAGATCCTCGAGCAACCGCCGCGCCAGGGTTGCAAAATTGGCCTGGTCGTCGATCGTCAGCGCCAGCGCATCGAGCTCGGCGCCCCCGCGCTCCTCGATCCACGGCGCAATCATCGCCAGCCCCGTTCGCGCCGCCTCAGGCGGCTGCGTACCCGTCAGCCGCTGCCGCGCGAGCAGCCCGATCGCGGTCGCCAGCGGTACTTCCTCGGCGGTTCGTGCCCGCGTGATCGCGTCTCCCCGCACCCGCGCGATGGCCAGCTCGGCCAGATTGCCTTCGACCCCGGCCATCGCCCGGCTGCCCAGCGCCTCGACCCGCGCGCCTTCCAGTGCATCGAACACGTCGCGCGCGTCACCCGCCGGCGGCGCTCGCCGCGCATGAAGCGCCGCATCCGAATAGCGCAGCCTTAGCGCCATCGCGTCGGCCGCCCCACGCGCCTCGGCAACCATTCGCGGGTCGAGCCCGGGTCCCGGCGATGGCACCCGCGCGACCTTGCCCAATGCCGCGCTCGACGACTCGCTGCCGAACGTCACCTCCGCCTCGACGTCGCGCGCGATCGCCCGCGCCGCGCCCGACAGGACCCGGCGGAATTTATCGAGGGAGTCGGGCTCGCTCACGCCTTGCCGACGACGCTCTCGGGAAGGTCCTTGCCGAACACGCGCTGGTAATATTCGGCGATCAGCGGGCGCTCGCTTTCGTCGCACTTGTTGAGGAAGCTCAACCGGAAGGCGAAGCCGACGTCGCCGAAGATCATCGCATTCTGCGCCCAGCTGATCACCGTTCGCGGGCTCATCACGGTCGAAATGTCGCCATTGATGAAGCCCTGCCGTGACAGGTCGGCGACCTTTACCATCTTGACCACCGCCGCCTTGCCGTCGGGATTGTCATATTCGCCCGATTTGGCGAGCACGATCTGCGCCTCGGTCGCGGCGGGCAGGTAATTCAGCGTCGCGACGATGTTCCAGCGGTCCATCTGGCCCTGGTTGATCGCCTGCGTGCCATGATAAAGCCCGGTCGTGTCGCCCAGCCCGATGGTATTGGTCGTCGCGAACAGCCGGAACCAGGGGTTGGGCCGGATCACGCGGTTCTGGTCGAGCAGGGTCAGCTTGCCTTCGACTTCCAGCACGCGCTGGATCACGAACATCACGTCGGGGCGCCCCGCGTCATATTCGTCGAACACCAGCGCGACGGGATGCTGCAATGCCCATGGCAACAGCCCCTCGCGGAACTCGGTGACCTGCTGACCGTCCTTAAGCACGATCGCGTCGCGCCCGACCAGATCGATCCGGCTGATATGCGCATCGAGATTGATCCGCACTGTCGGCCAGTTGAGCCGGGCTGCGACCTGTTCGATATGGGTCGACTTGCCGGTGCCGTGATAGCCCTGGACCATCACCCGCCGGTTGCGCGCAAAGCCGGCGCAGATCGCCAGCGTCGTATCGGGATCGAACACATAGGCGGGGTCGAGGTCGGGAACCCGTTCGTCGGGCTCGCTGAACGCGGGCACTTCCATGTCGCTGTCGACGCCGAATGCGTCGCGCACCTTCACCATCTTGTCGGGGGTAGCGAGAATCGTGTCCGAACGGCTGTCGGGGGCGATGTTGGGGAGGTCGGTCATAATGTCGGCTTTAGGCGGATGGCGCGCGCCCCTCAACCACCTGCGCCGACTTTCGGGGGCAGCACGAACAGGGTGGTGAATTTTTCGGCAAGCCCGCGGTCGCCCGAGACCCCGATCAGGTCGATCGGCTGGCCGCCATAGACCACGGCGGCGAGCGCGGCGGGCGGGCCCGAGAAGACCACACCGCACTGGCCGATATCGCCCCGCGCGACCTTGATCACCCCTTTCTTGATCCGCGCGACATAATCGTCGGCGCCAAAGCGGAAGCCGATCCGCGCATCGACCCCCTTGGCGCGCTTCGCCGAGATCATCGTGCGGAAGGACAGCAGAATCGATACCCCGCTGATCGGCAGGGTCGGGTCATGCCCCGGAGATCTTGCTGCCCACCGCCCGAGCGCCTGGACGATCGGCTCAGCCTCGATCCCCCATGCCGTTGCTTCATAAACCTGAACCGACGCCGGCGGGGCAAGCTTGCGGCGACGGACCAGCCCGCGTTGCTCGAGTTCGGCCAGCCGCTGGGTCAGGACATTGGCGCTGATCCCGGGAAGGTCAACGCGAAGCTCGGAAAAGCGCCGCGGCCCGAGCATCAGCTCGCGCAGGACCAGCAGCGTCCAGCGCTCGCCAATCAATTCCAGCGCGTGAGCCGTGCCGCAGGCATCATCATAGCGCCGCTTGTCGTCCCTCGCGCGTGGCATGTCGGTCAAAGTGGTTATGTTTTCTAACTTCACAGTTGTTATATATGACCTAATCGGATATCTAACAAGCATAATCGAGTCGCAGGAGAGCTTTCGAAAACGCTCCCCTTACCGCGGAGGCCCCGATGTCGTTCCAGTCCTACCTTGACAATATCCAGGCCAAAACCGGCCAGTCCCCGGCCGACTTCCGCCGCCACGCCGAACAGCGTGGCTTCGCGACCGACGCCGGGCTGGCCCCGGGAATCAAGGCTGGCCCCATCGTCGACTGGCTCAAGAAGGATTATGATCTGGGTCATGGTCACGCGATGGCGATCGTCGCCCTGCTCAAGGGCAGCAAGAAGGAAGGAGACGCATGATGGCCTATATCGACGGTTTCGTGACCCCGGTCCGCGAGGATCGCAAGGACAAATACCTCGCCCACGCTCGCGCCATGACCCCGTTGATGCGCGAGTTCGGCATCACGCGAATGGTCGAATGCTGGGGCGACGATCTCATGCGTGGGCAGCAGACCGACTTCTACCGCTCGGTCGCGGCGCAGGACGGCGAGACCGTCGTCCTGTCGTGGATCATATGGCCCGACAAGGCCGCGCGTGATGCGGGCTGGGCGCAGATGATGGCGGATCCGCGCATGAAGGACATGGGCGAACCGCCCTTCGACGGCAAGCGCATGATCTATTCGGGTTTCCAGCCGATCTTTGACAGCATGGGCGAAATGGCATGACCAATTCCCACGGTAACTTCATCTGGTACGAACTGCTCACCCCCGACCCGGATGCCGCAAAGCGATTTTACGACGCGGTCGTCGGCTGGGACATCGAGCCCGCCCCGAGCGGCGACATGGACTATCGCATGATTACCATCCCCAAGGCAGGCAACGTCGGCGGAGTGATGCGCCTATCGCCCGAGATGGCGAAGATCGGCGCCCGCCCCATTTGGCTCGGCTATCTCGGCGTCAATGACGTCGACGCGATGGTCGCATCGGTCGAGCATGTCGGTGGGAAGACGCTGATGCCGGCCCACGACCTGCCCGGCGTCGGCCGCTTCGCGATGATCGTCGATCCGCAAGGCGCGCCTCTTTATATCATGGCCCCGACCCCGCCCCCCGGGCAGGAAGATGCCGCAAGCAACGCCTTCTCGGTCGACCAGCCGATGCATGTCCGCTGGAACGAGCTAGCGACCTCGGATCCCGATGCCGCGATCCACTTCTACCAGCGTCACTTCGGCTGGCACCAGCAGGGCGACATGGATATGGGCCCGATGGGCAAATACCGCTTCCTCCAGCACGGCGGAGTCGGCATCGGCGCGGTGATGGCCAAGCCGCCCCAGATGCCCGCGAGCATGTGGAGTTACTACATCGGCGTCGACGACATTGATCGTGCGGCGAAAGCCGTGACCGACGGCGGCGGGACCATCGTCCACGGCCCGGTCGAAATTCCCGGCGGCGAATATTCGCTCAACGCTATCGATCCGCAACGGGCAATGTTCGGCCTCGTCGGCCCGCGCCGCGCGTGAAGGAGGCACAGATGACCAACAACAAGATGACGACATGCCTGTGGTTCGACGGTGCTGCCGAGGAGGCCGCCAATTTCTATGCCGCGACCTTCCCCGACAGCCGCGTCGGCAATGTCAATCGCGCCCCGCTGGATTATCCCGCGGGCAAGGCCGGCGACGTCCTGACGGTCGAGTTCACCTTGCTGGGTCGCTCATTCATCGGCCTCAACGGCGGCCCCATGTTCAAGCCCAACGAATCGGTCAGCTTCATGGTGCTGACCGACGACCAGGCCGAAACCGACCGATACTGGAATGCGGTCGTCGGCAATGGCGGCGCCGAAAGCGCTTGCGGGTGGTGCAGGGACCGCTGGGGATATTCTTGGCAGGTCACCCCCCGGCGCCTGCTCGAACTGACCACCTCGGCCAATAACGCCGACGCGAAGCGGGCGTTCGCGGCGATGATGACGATGAAAAAGATCGACATCGCCGCGCTCGAGGTCGCGGTCGCGGCAGCCGACGCATGAGCGCGCCGTTCGAACTGTCGGTCGAGCGCCACATCGCCGCCCCGCCGCCCCGCGTGTGGCAAATCATGACCGAGCGGATCACCGAATGGTGGTGCCCAAAGCCGTGGACGACCCAGATCCGCCGCCTCGAATGGCGCCCCGGCGGCCCCGCCGAAATGACCATGCGTGGCCCGAACGCGGGCGAGGTCAGCGAAATTGACGGCGTCGTACTCGAGGTCGTGCCCGGGCGCCGCTTCGTCTTCACTAACGCGCTCACCGCCCACTGGATGCCGCAAACGCCGACCATGGCCATGGTCGGGGTGTTTGAACTGACCCCCGACGGCGACGGCACCCGCTATCGCGCCACCGCCCGCCACTGGACCGTCGAAGCGATGGAACAGCACAGCGCAATGGGCTTCACCGACGGCTGGACCGCCGTCGCCCACCAGCTCGCCGCACTGGCGGAGGCAAGCTGATGGGACTGGAACTGTTCGCCCACCCATTCTCCTCCTACTGCATGAAGGTGCTGATCGCGCTGTGGGCCGACGACACGCATTTCACTTATCGAGCGCTCGATGAGCAGCATCCCGAAAACATGGTCGAGCTCAGGCGCCACTGGCCGTTCGGGCAATTCCCCCTGCTCCTCGACGACGGTGTCGTGGTGGCCGAGTCGACACCGATCATCGAACACCTCCAATCACTCTACCCCGGCCCCAACCGCTGGATCCCCGATGGCGAGACGGGGCGGCGTGTTCGCTTCCTCGATCGTTTTTTCGATCAATATGTCATGAACCAGATGACGGTCCCGGTGTTTAACGCGATGCGCCCCGACGATCAGCGCGACCCGTTCGCCGTGACCCGGGCGCGCGAACGCCTGCTCACTGCCTATGACTGGCTCGAAGCCAATCTCGGCGAGGGCCCATGGGCGGTCGGTGATGCGTTCACCCTGGCCGACTGCGCCGCTGCACCCTCGCTCTTCTATGCCGATTGGGTCGAGGAAATTGGTCCGGCCCGGCCACGGTTGGCGGCGTATCGCGCGCGCCTGCTGGCCCATCCCCAGATGGCGCGGGCAATCGAGGAAGCCCGGCCCTATCGCGCCTATTTTCCGCTCGGCGCGCCAGATCGCGATTAAAAGCTATAGCCCAGCCCGAGGGCACCGAGCCATTGCCCGGCCTTGCCGCGCTGCGCCACCAGCGGCGATCGCTTGAAATCGCCCTGCAGCCGCGAGTAGCCGAGCGTCCCACCGAGCGACAGCCCCTTGAGCAAATTACCGCTGAGCGACTGGACCGCAAGCAGATTGACCTTCCAGTCCTTGAGCCCGCCCTTCGGCGCGAATGCCGGCAGCCCGCTCAGCGCCGCATCCGCCGGGGTCACCCCAAAATAATAGCCTGCATAGCGGGTCGAAACAAAGTCGAGCCCGGCCGACAGCCCGACATAGGTGCTCCGCGAAAGTGGCGTCGAGAAATCGACCGACGGGCTGACGCTCGTCGAGCGGTGCGCGTGGCCGACGTCATGCATCACCGCGACCTTGGCGCCGAGCGAGTCATAGGGATTGGTGAGACCATGGATCGACCCGCCGACGAACCCGCCAAGCTCGATTGCCTTCTTGCGCCGGGGCAACAACGCGACCAGCGGATCCTTGATCTTGCCCGTGCGGTTCAGCCCGAGCGCGACAATCGGCCCCGCGCTGAACGAGAATTTCTCCTTCGATCGGGGGATCAAATTGAACTCGATCGCCGGCCCGCGGGTTGTAAAGCTGATCCCGCTGACCCGGCCCCGGATCACCGCCGCCGGGGTCAGCCGATAATGGCTCGACCCGGTATAGTCGGGCACGTAAGCCCCGCCGACCCCGATGGTGAGCTGGTCGCTGCTGTCGTTGGGATCGGGCAGCGTACTCGCTGCAGCGGGGGCCGCATCGCTACTCTGGGCAAGCGCCGGCACGGCGGCACTCGCCAGCGCGACGGTGATAAACGCAAGACGCAACATTGGATTTCCCTGTTCGATGACGTGCATCAAGGGACGCGCGCGCGACGCGATAGTTCCGCTGGCGCAATCACTTGCGTCACCCCGGGCTGGACCCGGGGCGCTTTCTTCTGGCACGGAAGTTCAGGTCCGGGTCAAGCCCGGGATGACGATCATGACGAGGTTAGATCAATCCCCCTGGCCGGGCTCGGCCGAGAAATATTCCTCAAACTTGCCCTCTTTGCCTTTGAACTCGTCGGCATCCGCCGGGCTTTCGCGCTTGCGGGTGATGTTGGGCCATTCGGCCGAATAGGTCGTGTTGAGCTCGAGCCACTTCTCCTGCCCGCTTTCGGTATCGGGCAGGATCGCCTCGGCCGGGCACTCGGGCTCGCACACGCCGCAGTCGATGCATTCATTGGGATTGATGACGAGCATATTGTCGCCTTCATAGAAACAGTCGACCGGGCAAACCTCGACACAGTCCATATATTTGCAGCGGATGCAGGCGTCGGTGACGACGTAGGTCATGGGTCGAAAGCTCCCTCACGTGGTGGGGGTAGCGCTAAGGAGCGAGGGCGGCGGCGTCAACGGGGTGGGGGCATAGGTTGGCCTGGCAAATGCGTGCTGAGCCCTCGGCGACGCCAGTTATCGTTTGCAGGCTTTGACCCAATCGCTATCTCTAACAACCTTTAAACGGGGTTCATCCTCTTAGGCATAGCTTGACGCCTGAGTCAGACACTCAGCTCTTGCGAAATCTCCTGATAAGCACACCTCACCTCGCTTGCCGGCCCGCGCCGTTCAGGCAACGCCATCACCCGAAACACCCGCACCCGGTCGTGGAGGGGAAGCGCGATGACGCTTCCGACCCGTACCGCCTCGCTCGGCTTGACCACGCGCTTGCCGTCGACCCGCGTCATCCCCTGCCCGATCACTGCCTGCGCCAGCGTGCGGCTCTTAACCAGCCGAATGCAGTGGAGATAGCGGTCGATCCGCAAGCTCAGCCGCCCCTCGGCTTGAGGCCCGCCAACGCGGCGAAGGCGTTGCCCGGGCGCGGCGGCGCGATTGGAGCGCGGTCCGGGCGCCGCCCCCGCCACCGCCAGTTCTGGCCAGCAGGAACAAACCCAATCTCGGCCATCAGCTTGCGCAACCCCTCGGCGTCGAGCCCGAGCGACACGATCAACGCCGGATCGATCGGCTCGGACTTGCCCGCCGCGCGCGCCGCATGGGCGTGAGTCGCAATCCGGTCGGCGAGGTCGATCCGCAGCCACGTCGCTCCGAACCGCCGATAGGCAAGCATCGCCCCGCGCGGGTCGGCGCTGCCCTGCACCGTGGCCGCCCCCGCCGCAGGCAGCAACGGCATCGCCTGCCCCGACCGAACACTCATCAGCGCCGCGCGCAAATGCTGCGCCCCCGGCTTGAGCAGCCCCGGCACGAACACGTCGAGCGCGCCAAGCCGCACCTTTAACCGCTGCAGCATATGCCGATCGACCTTGTCGAGCGCACCGATCGCCGCGACCAGCAGCTTGCGCGGCATCACGCCGCCGGCATCGGCCAGCATCGCCGCCACCGCGCGCACCCCCGGCGTCACCGACTTGTCCGCCGCCGCCTTGCCCAATGCCTTCAACGGCACCAGCTCGCGCGCCAGCAGCGCCTCAACCCACGCCTCCAGCCGCGCCCGCAATGCCGCGCGCCGCGCCGCACTCAACCGGTCGAGCGCCCGCGCGGTTCGCACTGCGGGCTCCATCAGCGACCGCCCCGGCGCCAGCCGCGCGAGGAGGTGGCCCTCCCACATAATCCCGATCGATCCGCTCGCCACCGTCAATGCGAACACCTCGTCGCCCGCCTCGCACAGCGCCCGCGCCCGCCGGTCGAGCTCATCTCCCAACCGCCGTTCGGCCGCCGCCAGCAGCAACCTCTTGTCCGCCAGCCGCGCCGCCGGATCGACCGTGAAGCTGAACCCCGCCAGATGCCCGATCGGCTCGGGGCCAACACTGACCTCGCCGTCCGCCGCGACCGTCACCGGCAAGGCATCGGCTCCGCGCGCACCGATATCGCGCACCAGCACCGCCGTCCGCCGGTCGACGAACCGCTGGGTCAGGGCGGCGTGAAGCGCGTCGGACAGTCGCCCCTCGACCTGCCGTGTCCGCTCGGCCCACTTCGCCGGCTCCTTCAGCCAGTCGGCGCGCTGCGCAATATAGGCCCAGCTGCGGATCCCCGCGAGCCGGTCGGCAATCGCCTCGATATCTCCCGCGACATTATCCAGCCGCGTGACTTCGGCCGCGAACCATTCGTGCGGGATATGCCCGCCCTCACCGACATAGGAAAAGATTCGGCGCACCATCCGCCCATGGTGCATCGGTCCGACCTTGCGGAAATCGGGCAGCCCGCACGCCGCCCACAATGCCCGCGCCTGTCGCCCGCGCTGCGCCGCCACCGCCGGATCCTCGGCGATCGACTTCAGCACCGTCAGGTCGAGCGCGACCGGGGCCGAGCGCAACAGCGGATCCCCGCTGGGCATCTCCAGGCTGCGGATCAGCGTCCGCACATCGGTGAAATCAAGCTCGGGATTGCGCCAGTAAAGATGCTCGAGTGGCCGAAACCGATGCTCCTCGATCGCCTCTATTTCCGCCTCATCGAACGCCGCCCCCTTCTCCCCGCCAAGCCCCAGCGTCCCGAACGTCCCGTCCTTCTGGTGCCGTCCCGCGCGTCCCGCGATCTGCGCCATTTCGGCGATCGTGAGCCGCCGGTCGCGCTTGCCGTCGAATTTCTCCAGGCCGGCGAAGGCGACATGGGTAACATCCATGTTAAGCCCCATGCCGATGGCGTCGGTCGCCACGAGATAATCAACCTCGCCGCGCTGGAACATCGCCACCTGGGCGTTGCGGGTGGCGGGCGACAGCGACCCCATTACTACCGCCGCCCCGCCCTTGAAGCGGCGCAGCATCTCCGCCAGCCCGTAAACTTGCTCGGCCGAGAAGGCGACGATGGCGGAGCGCGGCGGCAGCCGCGTCAGCTTAGTCGACCCGGCATAGCGCAGCGTCGAAAAGCGCGGCCGCGTGATGATCTCGGCGCTCGGCAACAGTTTGCGCACCAGCGGCTTCAAACTCTCCGACCCCAGGATCAGCGTCTCTTCGCGCCCCCTCGCACGCAGCATCCGGTCGGTGAACACATGCCCGCGCTCGGGATCGATCCCCAGCTGCGCCTCGTCGATCGCGGCAAAGGCGAAGTCGCGTTGTTCGTCTTCCTGGCGCACAGGCATCGATTCGGCCGTGCACAACCAATATCGCGCCTGGGGCGGAACGATCCGCTCCTCCCCGGTCAGCAGTGCGACCGAATTGGCGCCCTTCATCCGCACGACCCGGTCGTAAACCTCGCGCGCCAGCAGCCGCAGCGGAAAGCCGATCACGCCGCTCGAATGCGCGCACATCCGTTCGATGGCGAGATGGGTCTTGCCTGTGTTGGTGGGCCCCAGAATCGCCCGAACAATCCCGTCGTCACGCAACGCCATGATGCGAATGTGGCACGCCCACCGCGAAGTGCAAGCGGGCCATTTGTCTACATCGGCTTAAATCGACATTAACCATATGCGGGCAGGAGGAAGGCTCACTCCGGGAGCGAAGCGTGCTGGCACGAAGCATAGGGCAGGAAGCGGGGGCATATCGCCCGGCTTTCGCTCGCGCAGCGCCGGCCGCAACGCCCAGCTTCGGCGCCCGCAGGAAGAGCTGGCGCGACGTGGAACTCGCCATCGACCTGGCCGAGGATTTCGGATCGCGCCGCTGGTGGCGCGGTTTTGCCACCCTGACTGCGCTGACAGTCGCCACCGCGCTGATGACCCCGCCATTCGTGCCATTGCCCGGCGGCCATCCCGCTGCAGTCAACGAAGCCGAAGAAGCCCAATTTGCCGCCGCCGGGATTGGCACGCTGGTCGAGGGCAGCACGGCCGGCATGGCGATGGCTCCAACCCGCGCGGTCGAGACTCTCTCCGCCGCCCCCGAACGCCCGCGGATCGACCTGTTCGCCCGCCTTGCTCCGCGTGAAAACCTCGCCCGCATGCTCGTCCGCCTCGGCGCCCGGGTCGGCGACGCGGGGCAAGCCCAACTCCTCCTCGGCGAAACCTCGATCGCGCCGGGCACCAGCATCGCCATCACCCTTGGCCGCAACGAGGGCGGGGTCCGTCCGGTAGAGCGCCTGTCCTTCCGCTCGGGGCTCGATGCCGAGGTCATCATCACCGGCTCCCCCGCCGGGCTTCGCCTCGATCGCCAGTCGATCGCGGTCGATGCCACCCCATTGCGCATCCGCGGGCGAGTCGGCGACGGCCTTTACTGGTCGCTCCGCGCTGCCGGGATTGCCCCCGACATCGCCTCCGATTATCTCAAAGCGCTGGGCGGCCAGCTCGACCTCGGCACCGATATTGCCGCCAACGACCGCTTCGACCTGGTCATCGCCAATCGCCGCGCCGCGACGGGCGAAAATGAGCCCGGCGCCCTGCTCTACGCCGGCCTCGACCGCGCCTCGGGCGCTCCGCTCCAGCTCGTCAAATGGACCGTCGGCAGCTCTTCGCTATGGTATGAAGCCTCGGGCGTCGGGCGCCAGGTCAGCGGCATGATCTGGCCCGTCTCCGCGCCGATCACGTCGGGCTTCGGCGAACGCTATCACCCGATTCTCCACTTCATGCGGATGCACAACGGGATTGATTTCGGCGCCCATTTCGGCACCCCGATCGTCGCCGCCGCCGATGGCACGGTCGAGCGCGTCGGCTGGGCTGGCGGCTATGGCGAGCAGGTCCGCCTCGCCCACGCCGGCGGGATCGAGACCAGCTACAGCCACATGAGCCGGATAGTCGTCGCCCCGGGGAGCGTCATCCGCCAGGGCCAGCTGATCGGCTATTCGGGCAACAGCGGCCTGTCGACCGGTCCTCACCTCCATTATGAAGTCATGCGCAGCGGGCAGGCGATCAACCCGATGTCGGTCCGCTTCATTGCCCACGCCACCCTCGACGGCCCGTCCCTCACCGCCTTCAAGGCGCGGCTCGCAAGTCTGCTCGGCGTCGGAGAAAAGGGCTAGGGAAGGCAGACCGAGACGCTAGGCGCGCGTGATCTCGATCGCCTCCTCGAACCGCACCGACGCCAGCACCGCGCCGTCATCGTCTTCGATATCGATCCGCCCGCGCAGGTCCAGTTGACCGCCACGCACTTCGTGGCTGAGGTAACCGCGAATTCCGTCGATCGCCATGGCCCGCGCTTCATCGAGCGACGCAAGCAGATGACCTTCGCGGTCATCGGCATCGACGCGGGTGTTGATCAGGTGAAGATGATAGGTTTCCACACGCAGAAATTATGGCGCTTTTCTGCGCATGTCCTTCGCATAAGTTAAGCCCGGTTTACCGCCCCCGCCGCCAGCTGCGGGTTTTACCTTCCATGCCCGCGCCAGCGCTTGATCGTGCGCTGGATAATCCCTTCCTCGCCCCCGGTTTCGCGCCACAGCGCGGCGAAGCTGGGGTCGCTCGACGCCGGGCGCTTTTCGGGCTCGAGGTCGTCGAACCGCACCCGGATCGGGATGGCCACGCCCTCGCCGCAGACGATGCACTCGCGGTTGCGAAGCGCCGGGATCGCGTCGAGAAACCCGCGCGCGCCTTCGGGCATCGCGGCCCGCACGCACGCCTGATCACGCTCGTTGTTCAGTCGCATGGCGACGATCGTGCCGCACTGCGACAACACGCCTTCGGCCAGATCCGACGGCCGCTGGGTAATCAGGCCGAGCGACACGCCATATTTTCGCCCTTCCTTGGCGATCCGCTCGAGGATCTTGCGTACGGCCTGCCCCTTGGCGGTGTCGTCCTTGGGAACATAGCGATGGGCTTCCTCGCACACGAGCAGGATCGGCCGCTGCGCCTCGGTCCGCGACCAGATGGCATAATCGAACACCATCCGCGCCAGCACCGACACCACCACTGACGTGACTTCGGACGGGATCCCAGACACGTCGACGATCGAGATCGGCCGGCCATGGCTCGGCAGGCGGAACAGCTTCGCCAGAAACGATCCCATCGAATCCGACACCAGCATGCCTGAGAACATGAACGAATAACGCGGATCGGCCTTTAGCTCGTCGAGCTTGGACTTCAGCCGCTGATACGGCAGCGTGTCCCCGGCGCGGTCGAGCTTGCCCATCTCGTTGACCAGGATCGTGTTGAGGTCGGACAACAGATAGGGAATCGGCGAATCGACCGTGATGCGCCCGTAATTTTCAGCCGTCTTGCCCTTTGACCGAGCGCCCAGCAGGCATTTGGCCAGGATGTCGGCATCGCGCTGGCGTTCGCCGCCGTCGGTCGTCAGCAGAACCTCGCAATGCTCCTCAAAGTTGAGCAGCCAGTAGGGGAGCTGGAGGTTGTCGGCGTTGAACAGCTCGCCGCAATCCTTGAACGCAGCGGAATATTCGCCGTGCGGATCGATCATCACAATGTGCCCCTCGGGCGACAATTGTGAGATTCGGTGGAGGATCAACGCGACCGAGGTCGACTTGCCCGTACCGGTCGACCCAAGGATTGCAAAATGCTTCGACAGCATCGGATCGACATACAGCGTGCCGCGAATATCCTCGGTCGGATAGACCGTTCCAATCTCGATATGCGGGCTGTCGTCGGCGGCGAAGATGCCCTGCATGTCATGGGTCGACACCGGGTAAACCTTGTCCCCGGGGATCGGATAGCGCGTGACGCCGCGACGGAAACTGGTCAGCGAACCGTCGGCGGTCTGCTGGCCCTCGCCCAGAAAGTCGACATGCGCGCAGACCGTTCCGGGCTCGTCGCCGGCGCGCAGTGTGCGGACGTTGGCGATCAGCCAGGTTCCGTTGGCCAGCATCTTGATCTGGCTGCCGACCTGGCCCGACATCGCCAGGCTGAGGTCCGCATGGCCCGCCAGCACATGAAGCGCGGCGGCGTCCATCACCACGCTCGACCCTGACCCGGCAATTTCGATCACGCGCCCGATCGCCTCGACCGGACCCGACGGCGCAGCAGCGGCGCGACCGGGCACGCTTTCGCCATCGCCATAGCTCCCGATGTCGTCGAGAAACTGCTTGAGGCTGCTGTTATCGTCCATGGCGCGCGGATCCACTCATTCGTTTACGAACGAACGGGGTAGGCGAGCGCGGTTAAGATAGGGTTAGAGTTACCCCCGCCGCCGGAATGCAGCCGCCGCCGCCCAGCCCAGCCCGAGCGACAGCAGCACTGCCGCCAGTCCATAGAAAAAGGCGTGCCGCCGCGCGACGAGCGCCACGTAGCGCTCGAAGCCCGACTTGCCGATCTTCACGTCGCGGGTCGCCGCCGCCAGCACCCGGCCATCCTCGATCAGGAAGGTCTCGGCGGTGTAGGTCCCGACCGGGACCTGGCTCGGAATGGTGATCACCGCGCGGTACAGCACACCATTATTGACCTCGATCCCGTGCGGATTCTCGGCGTAGAGGCCCTGCCGCGTACGCAGGTCGAGCAGCCCCGCCTCGAAATGACGCTCGCGCCCGGGCAGTGCGCCTCCCCCGGGGGACAGCTGGAGGTTGCGCAGGCCAAGCTCGTAAATCGACGCCGTTCGATCATCGACCAGCTCGCGCAGCGGGCGCGACGAGGCGACCGAGTAAAAGCTCGGCGCCGATCGGAAGCGGCTCTGGTCGGTGTTCATCCAGATCCCCGCGACCTTCTGCTTCTCGCGGATCAGGATCGGCTGGTCGGGGCCGCGCAGCACGACCACGACATCGGCCGGCTTCTCGGGCACCCGCCCGCCGGGGTAAAGCACCGCGCCGAACAGCAAAAGCTGCGCCCCGGTGAAGCTGTAGCGGATCTCGACCTCGCGCGCCGATACGTCGGGGACCAGCTCGGGCTTGGTCGCGGCGCCCAGCAGGGGCAGCGCGACGAGAAGAAGTAAGGGGCCTCGCTTCACACCAGCTCGATTTTTGCTGTCGATCTGCTTCACAGCAGCTCGATCGTGAAAATCTCGTCGGGGCGCCATGCCAGCCCCAGCGCCATGCGCAGGGCGACCAGCAAAATGATCACCGCCAGCGCCAGCCGCAGCAGGTCGGGCTTCATCCGCGTCGCCAGGATCGCGCCATATTGCGCTCCGATCACGCCGCCGATCAACAACAGACCCGCCAGCACGATGTCGACCGCGCCACTGGTCAACGCCTGGATCATCGTCGTCGCCGCGCTCACCGCCAAAATCATGACCAGGCTGGTGCCGATCACCACCCGCGCCGCCATGCCGAGCAAATAGATCATCGCCGGGACCAGGATGAAGCCGCCGCCGACCCCCAGCAGCACCGTCAGCGTGCCCGCGGCAAAGCCGAGCATCGCCGGGGCGAGCGGGGAGATATACAGTCCCGAGGCATAGAAGCGCGTGCGCAGGGGCAGGCTCGCGACCCAGCGGTTGTGGCGCGGAGTGACCTTGGGTTCGGCACGTTTCAGCCAGCCGAGCGCGAACAGCGCGTCCTTGAGCATCAGCACGCCGATCGATCCGAGCAGCACGACGTAGAGAAAGCCGACGACCAGGTCGACTTGCCCCGTCGCCTGAAGGATGGTGAACAGCGCCGCCCCGGCCAGGCTGCCGAACAGCCCGCCGCCGATCATCACCAGCCCCATCTTGAGATCGACCCCGCCGCGTCGCCAGTGGGCCAGCGCCCCCGACACGCTCGCCCCGGTAATCTGGGTCGTCGCCGATGCCACTGCAACGGTCGGCGGGATACCGTAAAAGATCAAAAGCGGTGTCGTCAAAAAGCCTCCACCGACCCCAAACAGACCGGATAGGAGACCGACCAGCGCACCAAGCGCAATAATCAAAAGCGCATTAACCGACTGACCGGCGATGGGGAGGTAGATGTGCATGGCCGGGGGCGACGCTACGGCGCGGGGGCGAAGGTCGCAATGGCGGGAAGGTTAGAAATCCCCCGCGATCGTGACTGCCGGACCTGAACTGGGGAAGGCCGTGCCCCGCAAGCGCTGGCGGTAATCGAGGTGGACTCTGATCCCCTTCTTCATCCTGATGCTCAGCCGCGGACCGGCGTCGAGGCGGTAGAGATGCGGCTGCGCTCCGCCCCACACCCCGAACCCGCCCGAAATGTTGCGCCACAAGGGCCGTGTCAGGGTGAAGGCTCCATCACCGAACAGGTCGTGCGACTTGATTCCGACCACTCCGGCCTGGGCATAGCCGTCAAGCCGGAAGCCCATCGGCATCGGCTGGTCCCACAGCCCGCCCTCGACGAACATCGCAAAGTCATTGCGGCCCCCGGCGCGGCCGAAACGCTGGCGGCGTTCGGCGGTAATCGCGAAGGGCACCGATTGCCGCGGCCGATAGCGCAGCCCCAGCGCCGCTTCGCCGCCCCGCGCGCCGCCAATCGGGCTCGACGCGCGCAGGCTCGCGCCCAGATTAGGTGTCACCCAATAGGTCATTCGCGCCCCAGCCTGGCTTCCCCCGAGCGAACCCCCGCTGGCCGATAGGCTGTTGGGCCCGAGAAGGTCGCCGGGCTTGCCGCGCATCATCGCCCAGCTGCTAAGCTCGAGCTTGCGCGATTTTCGCATCAGCGGCGGCGCACTGGGGTCCTCGAAGGTCGGCGGGTGCGACCCGGGCAGCGCCGCCGAAGCAAGCTGGACTGGCGGCGCCTCGGGCACGGCCGGTTCGCCCGAGAAGGGCAAGCGCCGCGGTTCGGGCATTAGTGTATCGGCGACATCGGACCGTCCCTCCTCGCGAGAGGCCCGCGCCCGCGATTGGCGCAACGACGCAGGATAATAAATGGGCGGCAAATAGATCGGCTGGACGTAGGCCTGCTGGGGATAAGCCCGTGGCGGAGGCCCATATTGGGGATAGGGATTTTGGGGCGGATAGGCATATTGCGGATAGGGCGCACCTGCCCCGGTCGCATAAGGATAGGGCTGGGGAGAACTGCTGACCGGGTCGAGCGGCGCGAACAGGGTCGGCGCGGGGGTTTCCACGGGGTGGGCCGGCACGCTGCTCGCCGCCACCCCGGTTCCGGGTGCAACCCCGGTCAGGCTGACGGCACGCACCCCTGCCCAGGCGAGGACGGCCATGCCGAGGAAGCGGGTCGAAGCGGTCATGCGCCAAGCTCCTTGGGGAAAATATGCTGGGTCTTGTCCCATTTGGGGGGAGCGGCAGGATCGTGCAGCGCCAGCGCGCGGCGCACCGCCAGAATCGCGATCAAATTGGCGACAAACAGCCGCGGGATCGACAGCAACCCCTGCCACAGGCCGTAAGAGGCGGTCGTGAACAGCGCGCGCACCAGCATCCGCCACAGCAGCAGGACAAAGTTGAGCTTGAGCAGCAGCATCAGTTTCGGGCCGATGTTCGCTTCGATCGGGGCGCCGAGCGCCTGCGCCAGCGACAGCTGCGCCCACAGGATCGACGCGCCATAGCCCGCGACCATCAGCAGCGCGGCGAGCGGCCCGCGCCGATCGCGCATCCGCATCCACCGCTCGCCCAGGCCCGCGCCCCAGCCGAGCCGGTCCCAGCCGGCAAAGGCGATTCCCCCGATCCACCGCGCCTTCTGCCGCACCGCCGCATCGAGGGTCGCGGGAAAATGGCTTCGCGAGGCGATCGCGGCACGGTCCCCGGGGGCGGCGGGAATGCGGACGAACATTGTCTTGAGCCCGAGCGCCCCGAGCCGGAGCCCGATCTCATAATCCTCGGTCATGCTGTCGGTTGCGAACGGGCGTCCGCCATGAACCGCGGCGAGCCGCGCCAGCGCGCCCCGCTCGATCGCGCATGCCACCCCGGCAAGCGGGATCGCCGCCCCGACGGCCTCGCGAACGACCAGCTCCTTGCCATGGTTTTCGGCGAACTCGTCGCAATAATGGCCCGCGATCCACGGGCTCGTCGGATCGGGCAGCGGCACGACCGGCAACTGGATCGCCGCCGCTCGCCCGATCAGCGCGGCGAACAGGCCAAGCTCGCTGGCATGGACCACATCCTCGGCGTCATGAAGCACGACCGCGCGCGCCGGGCCACGCCGCCCTTCCTCGGCGATCAGGGCGACATAAAGCGCGTTGAGGCAATCGGCCTTGGTCGTCGGACCGGAATGCGGCACCGCCACCGTGACGACACGCGGATCGGCCACGCTCGAAATCGCCAGCGCGGTCGCCGGATCATTGGGATAATGGCCGACGAACAGCCGATACTCCCCCGCCCCGAAGCGAAGCAGCGTCTCGCGCAGCATCGGCGCGATGACCGCGCTCTCGTCCCAGGCCGGAATGAATACCGCCATCCAACCCGGGCCCGCAGGCGGATCGAGCGTGGTTGCAAAGGCGCGCGGGAAACGCGAATAGACCGCCGCTCCGCGCCACAGCCGCCGCACACCATACAGAAAGTCGACGATCAAATCGTCGACCGCGAACAACGCAAAGCCGACGCCGGCGAACAGCGCAAGCTCTTCGGCGATCGCGACCATGATCGGCGCGAGTGAAGGGACGTCGGCCCCATTTCAGTCAGACGATACCCGGCGCATGACCCCCCATGGGCTGCGATGTGCCGAGCAGCGTAAGACTGCCACATCTGCGACCGTAGGGCAAGCAGGCGGGAACTACGGGGAAAAGGGTGCGCGTCCGCGGCGGATTGGCTAGGGTAAGCCGATGACGATATGGAGAGCTTGTGGAGGCGCGGGTCTCGTCCTGCTGTTGACTGCGGCGGCACCGCGCATTGTCTTTGCCGACGGGGCGTGGGCGGCGTTCGATCGCGGCGGGCGGTGCGAGGCGGTCAGCCGCGCCGCTCGAGTGACCACCGACCGTGCCGAGCAGGCCAGCGTCGCCATCCTGTTCGATCGGGCGTCCCACGCCCGCGGTCAGCTTGCCGTGCGCCTCGGCAAGCCGATGCGCCCCGGAGGTACCGTCATGCTGACGATCCGCGACATCCCCTTCCTGCTCGTCGCGCGGCCGCCCTTCGCGTGGAGCAGCGGCCCTGCGCAGGAAGCCGCGATCATCGCCGCAATTCGCCAGGGCGGGGCGATGCGGGTCGAGGCGGGAGGCGCCGGCGGCCGCTTCGTCGATCGATACGCGCTCGACGGCGCGGCAGGCGCGATCGATGCTGCGGCGGCTTGCGCTGCTCGCACCTAGAAAAATCGCGCGAACATCGCTAGATGGCCTCATCCATGAGCGCCGACACCAACTTGATGCCGATTCCCGGCCAGATCGACCCCGTGCCCGTGGCGCGCCCGACGACGGTCCGCGACGACGGCCGGATCGAGCTGATCGGGCGCCCCCGCGAAGCAATCCGCGCGGCGCTCGAAGACGCCGGGCTCGACCCTCGCGTTGCCAAGCTTCGCGCCAAGCAGATCTTTCACTGGGTCTATAATCGCGGTGTCACCGACTTTGCGCTGATGACCGACATCGCCAAGGCGCAGCAGCCATGGATGGCCGAGCGGTTCGTCATCACCCGCCCCGAAGTGGTTGAGGCGCAGGTCTCGACCGACGGCACGCGCAAGTGGCTGTTGCGCACCCACGACGGCCACGATTACGAGATGGTGTTCATTCCCGACGCCGATCGCGGGACGTTGTGCGTGTCGAGTCAGGTTGGTTGCACGCTCAATTGCCGCTTCTGCCACACCGGCACAATGCGCCTCGTCCGCAACCTCGAACCCGCCGAGATCGTCGGCCAAGTGATGCTTGCCCGTGATGCGCTTGGCGAATGGCCGTCGGCGCCCGAGGGCCGGATGCTGACCAATATCGTCATGATGGGGATGGGAGAGCCGCTCTATAATTTCGACCATGTCCGCGACGCGCTCAAGATCGTGATGGATGGTGACGGGCTTGGCCTGTCGAAGCGCCGGATCACCCTGTCGACCTCAGGAGTGGTGCCGATGATGGCGCGCGCGGGCGAAGAAATCGGGGTAAATCTCGCGGTCTCGCTTCACGCCGTAACCAAGGAAGTGCGCGACGAGATCGTCCCGATCAACCGCAAATATGGCATCGACGAATTGCTCGCCGCCTGCGCCGCGTACCCCGGTGCCAATAATGCGCGGCGAATCACCTTCGAATATGTCATGCTGAAGGACAAGAATGACAGCGACGCCGAGGCGCGCGAGCTGGTCCGCCTGATCCGCCATTACGACCTTCCCGCCAAGGTGAACCTGATCCCGTTCAATCCATGGCCCGGCGCGACCTATGAGTGTTCGACGCCCGAACGGATCAGGAGCTTCTCGAACATTATTTTCCAAGGCGGCATTTCGGCCCCGGTGCGGACCCCGCGCGGCCGCGACATCGACGCTGCCTGCGGTCAGCTCAAGACCGCGTCGGAGAAGAAAAGCCGCGCCGAGCTCGACCGGCTGGCCGACGAAAAACAGGCGGCGCTCGAAGCCGAATGAACCCGGCCGGGCTTGTCCGCAAGGCTCTCGTCCAGCGCGTGCGCGCGCGGTTCAACGATCTCGATCGCGGCGAGCGCCCGGTCGACCGCTCGACGAATGCCCTGTTCGCCCCCGACAGCGTGGCGTGGCGAGTGCATGGCGACGTCACGTCGATGATGGTCGGCGGGATCGCTGCGCTGCTGGTCGAGATGCTTCACCCGCTCGCGCTCGGCGGGGTGTGGGACCATAGCAATGTCGCCGCCGACATGCCCGGCCGCCTGCGCCGCACCGCGCGCTTTATTGCGCTGACCACGTTCGGCGAGCGCAGCGCCGCCACGGCCGCGATCGCCCGAGTCGCTTCGATCCATAAGCAAGTCCAGGGCACGCTTCCCGATGGCCGTGCTTACCGCGCCGACGACCCCGCGTTGCTCGCATGGATCCATGTCGCGGGATCGCTCAGCTTCCTCGACGGCTGGATCCGCTACGGCGAACCCGATCTTAGCCTCGCCGACCAGGACCGTTATTTCGCCGAAGTCGCCCAAATCGCGCGGCTGCTCGGCGCCGATCCTGTCCCTGAAACGCGGGCCCATGCCGAGGCACTCGTCGCCCGCTTCCGGCCAGAACTTGTCGCCGACGATCGCACCGCCGCCTTCCGCCGACTCATCCTCGACGCGCCTGCCCCGTCGCTGGCCGAAGCCCCGCTCCAGCGGCTGCTGATGGCCGCTGCGGTCGACCTTATGCCCGACTGGGCGCGGTCGATGCACTCGCTCCGCGCGCCGCTGCTCATGCGACCCGCCGTTCGGGGCGCGACGCGGGGCATGGCAGGCACGCTGCGCTGGGCGTTCGGCGGCGGGGTTCGCTAGACTTGCGCGCCGCGCGTGTCCTCGGCAAACAGCGCCACGGGGCGGGGAGAGACGAATGTCACTGATCGGGAAATTGCTTGGCACGCTCGTCAAGAAGGGGCGGATGACGCTGATCACCGCCGACGGCAAGCGCGAGAGCTTTGGTCCCGATGCCGACGCCAAGCCGATCACCATTCGCTTCACCGATCGCAAGCTCGCCTTCGAAATCGTCCGCAACCCGCGGCTCGCGTTCGGCGAGGCCTATATGGATGGTCGGCTGATCGTCGAGGAAGGCAGCATCCTTGACCTGCTCGAGCTGATCGTCGGCGCCAATCGCTGGGAGTTTGGCGGCAGGGGTCGCAAACTCATGTCGAAGGGCAGGATGAGCGAAGTCGCCGCACTGTTCCGCCGCAACCCCGCCGCCAAATCGAAGAAAAACGTCGCTCACCACTACGACCTCAGCGACGACCTCTACGACCTCTTCCTCGATCCCGACCGCCAGTACAGCTGCGCCTATTACACCGACCCCGCCAACAGCCTGGAAGAGGCGCAGGCCGACAAGAAGGCGCATATCGCCGCCAAGCTCGACCTGAAGCCCGGACAGCGAGTGCTCGACATCGGCTGCGGCTGGGGCGGGATGGCGCTTTATCTCAACCGCGTCGCCGGGGTCGACGTGCTCGGCATCACTTTGTCGAAGGAACAGCTCAAGGTCGCGCGCGAGCGGGCCGAAGCGGCGGGTGTCGCCGACCATGTGAAGTTTGAACTCATCGACTATCGCAGCCTCACCGGCAGTTTCGACCGGATCGTTTCGGTCGGCATGTTCGAACATGTCGGCGCGGCGCATTACGACGAGTTTTTCGCCACCTGCCATCGGTTGCTCGCGCAGGACGGCGTTATGTTGCTCCACACCATCGGCAAGCTTGGATCGGCCGGGTCGCCCGATCCGTTCACCAACAAATGGATCTTCCCCGGCTATCACTTGCCCTCGCTCAGCCAGATGAATGCCTCGAGCGAAAAGGTCCGCCTCATCGCCAGCGATACCGAGATGCTGCGCGTGCACTATGCCTATACGCTGCGCGCCTGGCTTGAGCGATGCGACGCACGCAGAGCCGATATCGTCGCCATGTATGACGAACGCTTTTACCGGATGTGGGAGTTTTACCTCGCCGGCGGAATCGTGATGTTCGAGAACGGCTCGGCGTGCAATTTCCAAGTGCAGTATATCCGCGACCGCTACGCCCTGCCGATCACTCGCGACTATATGGCAGAAGCGGAAGCGCGCTACCGGGCAAGCGAACTCGCCCGGTAGGCCGGTCTCTCACTTGGCGTGCAGTTCGGCCAGCAGCGCCGGCGCTGGATACAGCACGCGCAGTCCTTCCTCGAGTGCCGCGGTCGACACCGCGACGGTGCGATTGTTGCTGCCGTCATAGGCATAGTCGCCTGCTAGGCTATGGATATTGCCGTCGAATGCCGCGCCGATGACATTGGCCTCGCGGTCGATCACCGGCGATCCCGAATTGCCGCCGATAATGTCGTTGGTGGTGATATAGTCATAGGTAACATTGGGGTTGAGCTTCGCCTTATTGGTGACGAACGCACTCGGCAGGTCGAACGGCGCCGCCCCCGTCGCGCGGTCGTAAATCCCGCCCATCAGGGTGCGCGTCGGCACCATCTTGCCGCGCTCCATCCAGCCCGCGACCTTGCCATAGCTGATGCGCAGCGTGAACGTTGCGTCGGGATACAGCGTATCGCCATAGGCGGCGAAGCGCGCATCGGCGATCTTGCCCCGCGCCGCAGTGATCGGCCCGGTATATTGCTCGTCGGTGAGCGCAATCATCTGGCGGTCGCGCGCATCGAGCCGGCGGGCCAACCGGATCATCGGGTCGGTCGAGGCGTTGATCGCGGCTTGCCCGCCATTCCACAGCGCCCGGCGATAGACCGGGTCGCGAAGCTTGGTCCCGGCGATGAGCCTGGCGGCCATTGCCTCGGGCGATTCGCGGCCCAGCAGCAGCTTCACATCGGCATCGTCCGGCCCCAGATATTCGCGCGCCTTCGACAGGTAAAACTCCAGCTTCAGCTGGTCGACCCACGGCGTCACCGGGGTCGGGTCGAGCAGCTGCTTCTCGAGCAACGGCAGCGCGCTGTCACTATAGCCGGGAAGCCGCTCGCCATCAGGCTTGGTCCGCTCGGCTGCCGACCGCACCAGCGCCGCCGCATAGCCGAACAAGTCGCTGCGCGGGCGCAGGAAGCGCCGCGTCAGGTAGATGTTGCGATAGGCCGCAACCGCCTTTTCCGAATCGGCCCATGGATCGCCGATCCCGGGCTTGCCGACCGAGCGCGAGCGAAGATCGGCTTCGGCCGCCGCCATCTTGGCCGACAGCGCGGGGTCGTTGAGCGCCTTCACCCGGCCGATGTAGACTTTAAGGCTATTCTCGATTCCGTCGAGATCTTCCTTGCCCTCGCGCGCTCGCTGCGGGCTTTGCGCCATCGCCGCGATGAAGCGGCCGCGAAGCTCGCTGAACAGCAGCGCATCCATCGGCGCACTGACTTCGCGCGAAAAGGCCAGCTGCGACTGAGTCAGCAAGCGTTCGGTCGTCCCCGGATTGCCGACGACGAAGGTCGCCTCGCCATCGGCCGGGGCGCGGGCGGTCCAGGTCAGATGCTGCGGCGTCATCACCGGCTTGCTATTTTCATAAGCGCGCAGGAAACTGCCATCCAAGGCATAGCGCGGGAAATTGAAATTGTCGGGATCACCGCCGAACTGCTCGGCGCGCGATTCGGGCGCCCACACGATCCGCACGTCCGAATATTTGCGATAGGTGTAGAGCTTGAACTGACCGCCGCCGTAGAGCGTTACTACCTGGCATCGCGTCGTCTTGCGGTCAGGGCAACCGGCGCCCTCGATCTGCGCCCCTGCCGCCGTGCGCGCCTTGACCGCGGCAAGTCCCGTCAGCGATCCGACCGCCGCCTTCATCTGCGGCGTCACGTCACTGATCGACGTCACCACTTCGGCTTGCTGCCCCGGGCATAATTTCTCCTCGGTCCGAGCACGCGCGACATACCCGTTCTTGAGCAGGTCGGCGCCGCCTTCGGACAGGTCCTGCAGGCAGCCGGCAACGCAATGGTGGTTGGTCAGGATAAGCCCGCTCGCCGAAACAAAGCTTGCCGAGCAGCCACCCGTCAACCGCACCGCCGACCCGCGCACTCGGTCGAGCCACGCCTGGTCGGGGGCAAAGCCATAGTCGGCGCGCATCTTGGCTGCGGGGAAGGCATCAAATGTCCACATCCCCTCGTCGGCGCGCGCGGCGGCAAGCGGGATCGAGAGCATCGTGCCGAGCAAGGCAAAGCGAGTCGTAAGGCGCATCGGAGGGCTCCGGATTGGTTGTGATTGATTCACATCCCAGCAGCAAAAAGGGCCCGGCGCAAGCACCGGACCCTCCCTGTTCGACGAACGGTTGGCGAGCGCCTTACTTGCCGCGCAGCTCCCGCTCGGCGGCGCGTTCTTCCGGCGTGACCTGCCCGTCGTGATTAGCATCCATCCGGTCGAACCGCATCAGCGCCATGTCGGTAGCTTCCTTCAGCGTCACGCGGCCGTCGTGATTAGCATCGGCCATGCTCCACATCCGCGCCATGCCGCCGCCTCCCATGCCGCCGTGATCGCCGCCTCTCATCTTGCCGCCACCCATGCCGCTACCCATTCCATGGTTCATCGGCGCGCGGGCGAACTCATCGCGACTGATAATGCCGTCATGGTTGGTGTCGATCATGTCGAACATCGCGTTGCGGTCCATCGGCATCGGCCGATCGGCGTTGCTGTTCGGCGATCCGCCTGCAGCTCCGTCCCAATTGCGCCCCGCAGCGGTGAGTTCAGCTTGGTCGAGCACCCCGTCATGGTTGGTGTCGAGCATCGCAAAGGCGCGCTGGGTGCGGGCGATCACTTCGGCGCGAGTCTGAACCTTGTCCTTCATTCCCATCCCCTGGACATTCCCGTGTCCCATACCCTGCCCCATCCGATCGGGCTGCCCGGCAGGCATCGTCTGGGCGAGGACCGGCGCCGCGACGAGCAGCGCGGTGGCGGCGAGGAGAAGCTTGTTCATGATCGTTTCACTCCGACAAAAGATGACGCGCGATTACCCCGCCTACAATGTATGCCGCTTGAATAGGACGCGCCTCGATGGCAGGGCGCGCGGGCGACCAACAATAGGGTTTTATACATGGCCGATCGCCTGCGCCGCGTGGTGCTCGCCTACTCCGGCGGGCTCGACACCAGCGTTATCCTGAAGTGGCTTCAGACGACATACAAGTGCGAGGTCGTGACCTTCACCGCCGACCTGGGGCAGGGCGAGGAGCTCGAGCCGGCGCGCGCCAAGGCCGCGCTGATGGGGGTCAAGCCGGAACATATCTTCATCGACGACCTCAAGGAGGAGTTCGTCGGCGACTATGTCTTCCCCATGATGCGCGCCAACGCGCTCTACGAGGGCCTCTACCTGCTCGGTACTTCGATCGCCCGTCCGCTGATCGCCAAGCGCCAGATCGAGATCGCGCGGATGGTCGGTGCCGACGCGGTCAGCCACGGCGCGACCGGCAAGGGCAATGATCAGGTCCGCTTCGAGCTTGGCTATTACGCCCTCGCCCCCGACATTAGGGTCATCGCCCCGTGGCGCGAGTGGGACCTGACCAGCCGCACCGCACTGATCGAGTTCGCCGAGAAGAACCAGATTCCGGTGCCGAAGGACAAGCGCGGCGAAAGCCCCTTTTCGACCGACGCCAACCTCCTCCACACCTCGTCCGAGGGCAAGGTGCTCGAGGATCCGTGGATCGAGGTTCCCGATTATGTCTACTCACGCACCGACGACCTCGTCTCTGCCCCCGATACCCCCGAGGAAATCACTGTCGAGTTCCGCCAGGGCGACGCAGTCGCGGTCAATGGCGAAGCCTTGTCCCCCGCCAATTTGCTCGCGAAACTCAACACACTGGGCAAGCGTCACGGCATCGGCCGTCTCGACCTGGTCGAGAATCGCTTCGTCGGGATGAAGTCGCGCGGTATGTACGAGACCCCCGGCGGGACCATTCTCCATGCCGCCCATCGTGCGATCGAGCAGCTGACCCTCGATCGCGGCGCTGCCCACCTCAAGGACGAGCTGATGCCGCGCTATGCGGAGCTGCTGTACAACGGCTTATGGTTCAGCCCCGAGCGCGAGATGCTCCAGGCGGCCATCGACCATAGTCAGGCCAAGGTTGACGGCGAGGTCCGCATGAAGCTTTACAAGGGCGGAACGCACATCACCGGACGCCGCTCGCCCAACAGCCTCTACAGCGAGAAGGTCGTGACCTTTGAGGATGACGCCGGCGCCTACGATCAGCGCGACGCCGAGGGCTTCATCAAACTCAATGCGCTGCGCCTGCGACTGCTCGGACGGCGCGACCAGGGTTGATCACCGCCGCCGCCCCGCGTTCCTCGAATGAACCCCACAACTGGTGGGAAACGCGGTGGTTCGTTGCGGCGATGATCTGCCTTGCGTTCGTGCCGCTGCTCTATCCGGCGATCCCCCCGCTGGTCGACCTGCCCGGTCACATGGGCCGTTTCCGGGTCGAGCTTGACCTTGCTCATTCGCCTGACCTGCAACGCTATTACACCTTCAAATGGGCGCTGATCGGCAATCTTGGGGTCGACCTGCTGATCTTGCCCATGGCCAAGATCTTCGGGCTCGAGCTGGGCATCAAATTGATCGTGATGACCATCCCGCCGCTAACCGTGGCGGGCTTTCTGTGGGTTGCCCGCGAGGTACATAACCGCATCCCGCCAACCGCCCTCTTTGCCCTGCCGTTCGCGCTCAGCCACCCGTTCATGTTCGGCTTCGTCAATTTTTCGCTGTCGATGGCGCTCGCCTTTCTCGCTTTTGGATTGTGGCTCAGGCTTGCCCGGCTTGACCGCACCCGGCTTCGCGGCTGGCTGTTCGTGCCGATTTCGTTCGTCATTTTCGTGGCCCACGCTTTCGGCTGGGGCGCTCTCGGCATGCTTTGCTTCTCGGCCGAAGCCGTTCGCCAGCATGATCGCGGGATTAGCTGGTGGCGCTCCGGACTCCACGCCGCCGCGCAGGCTTCGGTGATGGCTCTGCCGATCCTCCTGATGCTGTTGTGGCGCACCGGCAGTGCGGGCAGCTCAGCGCACGACTGGTTCGATTTTTCATCTAAGTTTTTCTATATCGAAAGCGCCCTTCGCGACCGCTGGGACCTGTTTGACCGCTCGTCGATTGCAGTCGTTTTCATGATGCTCGTCGTTACCTTCGCACGGCGCGAGCTCGGCTTTTCGCGCAACCTGGGCTTTTCGGCCTTCGTCCTTTGCCTGTGCTTCGTCTGCTTGCCGCGCATCCTTTTCGGATCAGCCTATGCCGACATGCGGCTTGCACCGTTCATCTTTGCGGTGGCGCTGATCGCGATCCGTTTTCGCGGCCAGACTCCGCTACGGTTCGCGCGAATGCTCGCCGCGATCGGCCTCGTTTTCTATGTCGCCCGCATCGCCGCGACCAGCATCAGCCTCGCCCTCGCCGCCAACCAGCAGCAGCGGGCCCTCGGTGCAATTGACCATCTCCCCGTCGGCGCGCGGGTGCTCAGCCTGGTCGGCACCCCGTGCGGCGAGGATTGGGCGCTTTCCCGCATGAGCCATCTCGGCGGGATCGCGATCGCCCGCCGCAACACTTTCGAAAATGACCAGTGGAACATCGCTGGCGCCAACCTCCTTCAGGTCCGCAACCCGGGGCAATATGGCGGCTTCGCGGCGGACCCATCACAAATAGTTGTGTCCATGAGCTGCCAGCGCCGCGAGTATCACGGGATCGACGGGGTGATCGCGGCCTTCCCGCGCGCCTCGTTCGACTATTTGTGGTTGATCGAGCCCCCCGCGCACAATCCCCGCGGGCTGGCCGGCATGACTCGGGTGTGGGGCGCGGGCGCCAGCGCGCTCTATCGTGTCGCCCCTGCAGGCAAAGGCGCCCCGGCAAGCAAGGTCGCCCCGGCAGGGAAGAGCGCCAACTCGGCCGGCTAGGCCAGCTTGCGGAGGCGCCACCCCTCCACTACTCAATCGCGCCATGACCAGCCCGCTCGTTTCGATCGTCGTCCCCTGCTTCAACGAGGCGGAATGTCTCGCGACGCTCCACGCCCGGCTGACCGCGGTCGGCCGCTCGGTCGCCAGCGACGGCTATGAGATATTGTTCGTCAACGACGGTTCGCGCGACGATAGCTGGGCGATGATGGAGGCGCTGGCGGCCGAGGATCCGCACCTCGTCGCGGTCAACCTGTCGCGCAATCACGGCCATCAGCTGGCGCTGACCGCCGGGCTCGACCTGTGCCGTGGCGATCTTATCCTGATCATCGACGCCGATCTCCAGGACCCGCCTGAACTGCTCGGCGCGATGCTCGAGATGATGCGCCGCGAGGGCGCAGACGTCGTCTATGGCCTGCGCCGCAGTCGCGCCGGCGATTCCGCCTTCAAGCGCGCCACCGCCCATGGTTTCTACCGCCTGCTCGCCAGCGCGACAGACGTCGACATCCCGCTCGACACCGGCGATTTCAGGCTGATGACCCGCCGCGCGCTCAACGTCCTGCTGGCGATGCCCGAACAGGCGCGCTTCATCCGCGGAATGGTCGCCTGGATCGGTTTCAAGCAGGTCCCGCTCCCCTATGACCGCGACGAGCGCTTCGCCGGTAATAGCAAATATCCGATCGGCAAGATGGTCCGCTTCGCATTCGATGCGCTGACTAGTTTCTCGTCGGTCCCGCTCAAGCTCGCCAGCCACGCCGGCCTCGCCTTGTCATTCGGTTCGCTCCTGATCGTCGCTTACATCCTCTACGGCTGGGCGACGGGCCGATCGGCCCCCGGCTGGACCTCGGTCATGCTGGTCGTCGTCGTGCTCGGCGCAGTGCAGATGTTCGTGCTCGGTCTGATGGGCGAATATATCGGCCGACTCTACAGCCAGGCCAAGCAGCGCCCGCTCTATATCGTCCAAGCGGTCACCGGCGGCCTAGAGCGCCCCACCCCTCGCCTCGGTCAGCGCGCCGACGCGATTGCTAACAGCGACAATCCGGGCGGAAGCGGCACCCTGCCCAGCAGATAGGCCTCGGCCCCGAATAAGGTGTCGAACAGGCGGTTGATCGGCCCCGGCGGAAGCTTGTCGTCGGCGGCGTCGCGCCCGGTCACCTTGCCCGCCAGTCGAGCCGCGATCGCGACCGGAAACAGCAGGCTATTGAAATAGCTGATCCGGTCGATCTTCAACCCCGCGCCGACAATCAGCGCCTCGAACCTCTTTTTCGAATAGCGACGGTGATGATGGTTTAGCTGGTCGTGCGCGCTCCACATCCACTGGTGCGCTGGCACGGTAATGAGCACTCGCCCGCCCGGCGCCAGTCGCCGCACGATGCTCGCCAGCCCGGCATGATCATCCTCGACATGCTCGATCACGTCGAGCAGTGCGACCAGGTCATAACGCCCCTCCTCGACCCCGGCCAATTCGGGTAACGACGCCCCAATCACCTTCATCCCCAGCCGGTCGCTCGCAACGCTGCGCGCATCGTCGTCGAGCTCGACTGCATCGACCGCTCCGAAACGGCGCAGCATCGGCACATTATGGCCCGTGCCGCAGCCGATCTCTAGAATCCGGGCATTGTCCGGCAGCTTGATCTCGCGCCCGATCAGCGCGCTCAATATCCGCCGCCGCGCGGTATACCACCAATGCAGCTGGTCCAGCTCGGCCATGCGGTCGTAAATGATCCGTTCCATCAGGCGAATACCCATTTGCGCTTGAGTGTGTCGCGCCGGCCGCAGGCGAGGAAGCTCAATCGGCGGTGGAGGATATAGCCAATCACGAGAAAGCGAAGCAATTGCCGCGCAACGACGCGCTGCTCGCTCAGGCCGTGGGTCAGGCGATCAATGATGGACAAGCAGCGCACCTTGAACATGGCTTTGCCGGGAGCGGCTGACCGGCTGAAACCCGCGTAATAGGGCGGGAGTGACGATGCAAACCAGCGTGGGTTTTTGGGGTTGGCGATACCGGCGGCAATATACGCATGCGCCAGGTCCGCGCGACGCTCGGCATCCACGCGTCAGTGGCCAAAGGTCCAGTGGCGGTGGAGCCAGAAGGTCGCCAGCGGGGTCAGCGCGATATTGGGCACGATCGGCCACCACGTCGGCCCGCCGAAATGCTTGACTAGCAGCCACACGAACAGCGAGTTCATCGCAAAGCCAAGCAAGTTGACGACCACGAACCGCATCCCGGTCTCGCGATGATTGTCGCGGCTGCCATGCCCGGCAAAGCTAATCGCGCCATGGGCGAAATAGCCGACGATGATCCCTACCAAGAAGGCGATCCCGATCGACACATTGGGGTCGAGCCCAAGCCATTCGACCCCTAGATAATAGATCGCCTGGCCGCCCGCAGTAATCAGCCCGCCGACGATGGCATAGCGGACAAGCTGCCACAGCGCGGCGCGCGCGGCCTCGTCGCCGGGAAGCCAGCGCTGCATCATTCTCAGGAGAAGGCGCGCTTGCGCAGCGCTACCTCAACCTTGGCCTTGATCATCGCCATCGGCTTGACCAGCCCGGTCGGGATCAGGCGGACCATCGCCCGGCGCGCTGCCCAGGCGAAGTCGCCGCCGATCGCAATCGGCTTGCCATCGGCCACCCGCGCCGCGCGGATCGACGGCGACAATTGCTCCTGCCCCGCTGCATTGGCGTAGATGATGCTGTTGAAGCGGTACCAGCCTTTGACATGGGCCTGCCCGGCAAGCCTGGGTCGCAACCAGTCGAACGCCGCAAAGCCTTGGGCGGCGAACAGCTGGCGCCAATATTCGGGGGGCTGCTCGTTGACATGATGTTCGCCGCCCTGGTGCGGGACCGCCGCCGAGAACAGCACGACGTCGCCGTGGCGGGTCAGCGTCTCGACAAACATCGCTGCCTTGTCAGCAGTCAGATGTTCGGCGACTTCCAGACTCTGAACGAGGTCATATTTGCGCCCCAGGTCGAGCGGGGTGGCCAGGTCGTGCGCCCGGAAACGCTCGGCCGGAATGACTAGCTGGTCGGTCTTCATATAATCGCCGTCGATGGCCAGCACGTCGCCGACCCCGGCAGCAGCCCATTCGGCGGCCCACGCACCATGACCCGCCCCGACGTCAAGCAGGCTGTCGATCTTCATCTCGCCCAGCAACAGCGGCGCCACAGTCCGCGCCGACGCGCGCGACCCGTCGTCGATATAGTTGTAGAAATCACTGTTGTAGACGTGATCGGCCATGGGTCGGGTCCAGTGGGGCAAGTGATGGGCGCGCTATGCAGCCGCCGCGATAGAGATTATGCGCGCGCTCGTCGACATAGTTGGGGTTGCATCGGGGATGAGTGATTACGCAGCGCGCCTCGAGCGGAGCAGATTGTTCGCGCTCGACCTAATCGAACGCCGCTGGCGCTGGATCATCGTCGCTACCTGGCTGGTGATGGCGGCCTGGTTCATCTTCGCCAGTTGGCGGCAGATCCGCGGTTTTGGGCTTGGCGATACCGACGATAATATGCGCATGAGCCAGGTTCGGGCACTGCTCGCCGGGCAGGACTGGTTCGACCTTCGCCAATATAAGATGAACCCCCCGTTCGGCGCCAACATCCACTGGTCGCGGCTGGTTGACCTACCCCTTGCCGGCATCATTCTGGCACTTCGCCCGTTCATCGGCGGGCGCGACGCAGAACAGGTGGCGGTCGCGGTTGCACCGCTGCTACCGCTGCTGCCCGCGATGTTCGCCATCGCGCTGACCGTCCGCCGGATGATCGCACGCCCGGCATGGCCATTGGCGATCGTCGCGCTGTTCTTTGCCGGCGCGACGATCGGCATGTTCCTGCCGCTGCGCATCGATCATCATGGCTGGCAGCTTGCCCTGCTTGCCATCGGGGTCAGCGGCATGACTGATCCGCGCCGGGCTCGTGGCGGGGTCACCACCGGGCTTGCCGGCGCCCTCTCGCTGACCATCGGGCTGGAGATGATCATCTACATCGCGCTGTCGGGCGTGGCCTCAGTGCTGTCATGGGTCGACGATCGCGACGAGCGGCGCCGGCTGGCGGCGTTCGCGGTCAGCATCGGCGGCGGCTGTGCGCTCGGCTTCGCCGGCTTCGCCTCCTACGCCAACCGCCTCGCCGTGTGCGATGCCCTGTCCCCTGTTTGGCTGTCCGATGCGCTCCTCGCCAGCGCGCTGCTGCTCGGCCTCGCCATGCTGCGGATCGAACGCTGGCCGCTGCGCCTCATCCTCGCGCTCGTCGCGGGCGCAATCGTCGCCGCCTTTCATGCGCTGATGTGGCCGCACTGCCTGCAGCGCCTTGAAGGCGTCTCGCCCGAAGTCTCGCAGCTGTGGCTCAGCCATGTCCGCGAAGCACGCCCCGTGTGGTCCAATGGCTGGAAGGTCTCGTCGCTGATCCTGGCGCTGCCGATTGCGGGAATCTTCGGCTATGCGATCCTCGGCTGGACGCTTCGCCACGACCGTCCGCGCCTGCGCGCCCTGCTCTCGATCGCCGCCCCCGCCGTCGCCGCGACCGCGCTCCTCGCCTGGCAGACCCGTACCGGTCCGGCCGCGCAGATGCTCGGCGTGACCGGCGGCACGGTGTGGATCTGGATCGTCGCGCGCAAGATGTTCGCCTCGACCAGCAGCATCGTGCGCGTGCTCGGCACCACCGCCGTCGCGCTGGTCGGCTTCGGCGCGCTGGTCCCGACATTGATCAGCTTTGTCCCCGGCACCCCCCTGACCAAGACCGAGCAGGCGATCAACCGTGCTAACAATTTGTGCCCGACGATGTGGGCGATGAAGCCCGTCGCGCAGCAACCGGCGGGCACCGTCTTCACCTTCGTCGACCTGGCGCCGCGACTGATTACCATCACCCCGCACACGTCGATCGCCGGCCCCTACCACCGCAATGGCGATGCGATTGCCGATGTCATGCATGCCTTCCGGGGAACGGCGGATCAGGCCCATGCGATCATGACCGCCCACCACGCCGACTATCTGCTGACCTGCCCGATGATGAGCCAGACGACGATCTTCATGTCGGAAGCGCCCAAGGGCTTCTATGGCCAGCTGTCACGCGGTGAGGTCCCGGCGTGGCTCCAGCCGATCCCGCTGCCCAAGGACAATCCGCTCAGGATGTGGAAGATCGTCGGCTGAAGGCGACACGCTCGGACACGGTATCGGGGTTAACTAAGCCCCGGGAAACTTTGGCGGATTCCGTCGATCACAAACTGCGCTGCGAGCGCTGCCAGGATGACCCCCAAGAGCCGGGTGATCATTGCCTCGAGCTTGGCGCCGATCAGCCGCATGATCGGCCCTGCTGCTAATAAAGCCAGCATTGTCAGCAGGATGACCAGGCTCATCGCGCCAAGCACGATCGCCGTCTCGGTCACGCCATCGGCGCGCGCGGTGAGCAGCATGGCGGTCGCGATCGATCCCGGGCCGGCGATCATCGGGATCGCCATCGGGAAGACCGAAATATCCTCTGCGCCCTCGGCCTCTACCAGGGTCGCGCGCTCCTCTCGCTTCGCGGTACGCCGTTCGAACACCATTTCGAGCGCGATGATGAACAGCATGATGCCCCCGGCGAGCCGAAAACTGGCCAGCGTGATCCCCAACGTGTGGAGCAACGGCCGCCCGAGCATCGCGAAGAAGATCAAGATCACCCACGCGATCAGCGCCGATCGGACCGCCATCTTGCGGCGATGGTCGGCGCTGGTCCCGGCAGTCAGCGAGGCGAAGATCGGGGCGCACCCCGGCGGGTCGACAATGACAAGGAAGCTGACCAGTGCCGAGGTGAACAGGGCAAGCACTTACGGCGCGACGCGCTGATAGACACGCTGGGCATAGCCGCGCCCGGTCCACTGATAGACGCGGAACGTTCGCGTGCCGTCCTTTTCGACTTTCCAGTCCCAGCCAAGCGTGCGGTCGGCGGATTCGCCGCGACCATAGTCATTGGGTTTGCCCGTGCCTGGCGGCGACAGCGCCGGCGGTCCCGCAATCGGGGCGCCCTTGGGATGCCCGGCGCAGGACGCGACGCTGACCAGCGGCACCGGCCCCGACGGAACCGGCTTCGCCGTGCCCTCGCCGCCGTCATAGATCCAGTGCCAGCCATTGCGGGCTTTCATCCACACGGTGGTGAAGCGGCCATGATGGCCATCGGGGGTCGAGTAAGGCCCGCCGTTGACCGCAACGGTGCGATCACACGACATGACCGACGCTGCGGGCGTCCAGCTGATCGCGCGCCTGGGATTTTTGCGCCCGGCGAGATAGTCGCGCGCCCACACCGCCTGCGGATTGAACATGATCGCGTCGCGCGCGGCATATTTGCGAAAAGCGGTCCACTGGCCGATCCGCTGGGCATCGCGGGCAAAGGCGCGTTCGGCGTCGATGGCGGTCGAAGGAGGGGCAGTCGAAGGAGCGGCGGTCGCGGCGGCCGCGGCAAGCAACAAGGCAATCATGAGGCAGACTCCAGGGTAAACCCGTCGCGGCGCGCGGCCGAGACCAGGGTGTTGCGGATAAGACAGGCAATCGTCATCGGCCCGACCCCGCCCGGCACCGGCGTAATCGCCCCCGCGACCCCACTTGCCGAGGCGAAGTCGACATCCCCCACCAGTTTCGTCTTGCCCCGCTCGCTTCCCTCCACCCGGTTGATCCCGACGTCGATCACGCAGGCGCCGGGCTTCAGCCAGTCGCCCTTGACCATCTCGGCGCGCCCCACCGCCGCGACCACGATATCGGCCTGCCGCACGATGGCGGGCAGGTCGACCGTCCGGCTATGTGCGATCGTCACGGTGCAGCTGTCGCCGAGCAGCAGCAGCGCCATCGGCTTGCCGACGATGTTCGACCGCCCGATGACCACCGCCGACTTGCCGGACAGGCTGCCCAGTTGGCTACGAAGCAGCATCAGGCAGCCGTAGGGCGTGCACGGGACGAAGCCGGGCAGCCCCGTCGCCAGCCGCCCGGCATTGACCGGGTGGAAGCCGTCGACATCCTTGTCGGGATCGATCCGGGTGATGACCTTGTCGGCGTCGATCTGCGGCGGCAGCGGCAGCTGGACCAATATCCCGTCGACCGCGGGGTCGCCATTGAGCGTATCGACCAGCGCCAGCAGTTCGGCCTCGCTGGTGTCGGCGGGAAGGCGGTGCTCGAAACTCTCCATTCCCGCCTCGACCGTGGCCTTGCCCTTCGAGCGGACATAGACCGCGCTGGCCGGATCTTCCCCGACCAGCACCACCGCCAGTCCCGGCGACCGCCCGGTGGCAGCGGCAAAGCGCGCGACCTCGACCGCGATGTCGGCGCGCAGCGTGGCGGCGGCGGCCTTTCCGTCGATGATCGTCGCGGTCATGGTCAGGCGGTCACGCCGGTGGCGCTGGCGGCACTGGTGGCAATATCCATCGCCGCTGCCGCCAGCAGTTTCTGCAGGATGAGGATGATCAGCAGCACGACCATCGGCGAAAAGTCGATGCCGCCAAAATCGGGCAGGATTCGCCGGATCGGGCGATACAGCGGCGCCGTCAGCTTCTCGAGCGCCAGCGCGATCTGGCGCACCACCGGCGACTGGAGGTTGAGCACGTTGAACGCCAGCAGCCAGCTCAAAATCGCCTGGATGATGATAATCCACCACAGCACGTTGAGCAGCAGGATGGCGATCGAGAATAGCGAGAGGATGATATTCATGGGCAGCGTCTAGCCGCCGCGCCACAGGCGGGCAATCGCGATCGCCTCCGCATCACGATTTGGGATAGGGCGATCAGGGCGCGAAGCGGTTGGGCTGGGCTTCGGCCAGGATCAGGGCGAAATCTCCTGCCGGGTCACTCCATTCGGCGAGAGGGGTCCAGCCGCCCGCGAGCAGGAGCAGGCGGCTCCCGCGCTGGCCATATTTATGGCTGTTCTCGGTGTGGATCGAACTGCCTTGAGCAAAGTGGAACGGCGTCCCCTCGACGGTGAATGCGACATTGCGGGTGGCAACGAGGTGCATCTCGATCCGCCCGAGCATGTCGTTCCATCGTGCTTCATGGACGAACGCCCCGTCGGGGATGGTGCCGGACAGTTCACGGTTGATCCGCTCGATCAGGTTGAGGTTGAACGCCGCGGTGACGCCCGCCGCATCGTCATAGGCCGCGATCAGCCGGTCGACCGGTTTGACCCGGTCCATCCCGATCAGCAGCTTGGCGCCCGTCCCCAGCGTTGCCCTGAAGTGCCGCAGCAGGTCGGTGGCACTGCGCGGCACGAAGTTGCCGATGGTCGATCCGGGGAAGAAACCCAGCCTGGGCATCGCCTCGATCGCGGCGGGGAGCCTGATCGGCTTGGTGAAATCGGCGACCACCGGAAGCACCGGGAAACGGAATGCCTTGTCGACCCCGGCGGCGCTCTCGTGGAGGTAATCGCCGCTGATATCGATCGGGACATAGGCGGCGGGGTGGATCGCGCCGAGCAGCAGCGGGGTCTTGGTCGCCGACCCTGCGCCAAACTCGACCACCGCCATGCCCGGGCGCAGCGCCGCGACGATCTCGGGCATGATCCGGGTCAGCAGCGCGGTCTCGGTCCGCGTCGGATAATATTCGTCCAGCCGGGTGATGTCGTCGAACAATTCCGATCCGCGCCGGTCGTACAACCAGCGCGCCGGGATCGACGGGATCGGATCGGCCAGCCCGCGCAGTACGTCGTCGCGAAAGGCGGGGTCGATGGCGTCGGCCTGAAGGTCAGGCGCTTCAAAGGTCGCGAGCAAGACGGACTCCGGTGAACTGCCAGCGCGCGGCGGGCGGGAAGAAATTACGATAGCTGGCGCGGCTGTGCCCGCGCGGCGTGGCGCAGCTTGCCCCTTTCAGGACGAACTGGCCGCTCATGAACTTGCCATTATATTCGCCGACGGTGCCTTGGGCGGGCGTGAAGCCGGGGTGGGCGAGATAGGCCGAGGCGGTCCATTCCCAGACCGAGCCGAACCAGCTTGACTTGGGCGCCGGGATGGCGGGGGCAGCGGCATCGAGTTGCTGGCCTTGCGCGGGGTCGGCGGGCGCGGCGGCGACCTCCCATTCTTCCTCACGTGGCAGGCGGACCCCGGCCCAGCGGGCATAGGCGTCGGCCTCGAAAAAACTGATGTGCGACACCGGTGCCGAAGGATCACGCACCCGCCGCCCGGCAAGCGTGAAGGCAGTGCCGTCGTCGTGCCAGTAGAGTGGGGCGGCGATGCCCTCGCGGCGGACCCAGTCCCAGCCTTCGGCGAGCCATAACGAGGGGGTGGCGTAGCCTGCATCGGCGATGAAGGTGTCCCACTCGGCGTTGGTGACGGGGGCGGTGGCAATGGCGTGGGGCCGGATCAGCACCTGATGGCGGGGGCCCTCGCAATCGAACGAGAAACCGTCAGGGCCGGCGCCGATGTGGGCCATTCCGCCGCCATGCTCGGTCCATCTCGGAGCCGCCGCGACCATCTTCAGCTGCTGCTCGCCGGGCATGTAGGCAGGCTCGATCGGATTGGCAGCGAAGGTCGCCAATATGTCGGTCAGCAACAGTTCCTGGTGCTGTTGCTCATGCTGGATGCCAAGCTCGACCAGCGTGAGTGCGTCAGGCGACAGCAGCGGGAACGCCCGCTCGACCGCCTCGTCGACATGCCCCCGCCAGTCGCGAATCTCGTCGAGGCTGGGCCGCGAGAGCATGCCCCGGCGGTCGCGGGCATGGCGCTCGCCCTCGCCGTCATAATAGCTGTTGAACAGGTAGGCGAAGCGCTCGTCATAAGGCGCTACCCCCAGGTCGCGAAGCACGAAGGTCTCGAGAAACCAGGTCGTATGCGCGAGATGCCATTTCGCCGGAGAGGCGTCGGGGTTGGGCTGGATGCTGGCATCGGCATCGCTAAGCGGTGCGGCAAGGTCGAACGTCAGTTGGCGGGTCGCGGCAAAGCGCGGCCCCAGATCGTCACTCAATCGTCCCTGGTCGCGCCGGGTCGCCACAGCACATCGCCTCCCTCACCTGCCGCGACCGAACGCGCGGCGACGAACAAATGGTCCGACAGTCGGTTGAGGTACGTCAGCGCGGGTGGATTGATGCGGTCTTCCGCCGACAACGCGACCGCCGCCCGCTCGGCCCGGCGGACGATCGCGCGGGCCAAGTGAAGCGCCGCCACCCCTTTCGATCCACCGGGGAGGATGAAGCTTGCCAGCGGCGACAGCTCCTCGTTCATCGCGTCGATCTCGCGCTCTAGCCGGGTCGCTTGCGCGGGGATGATCCTGAGCGCCCACTCGGGGTCGGCCGCGTCGGTCACCGGGGTCGCAAGGTCGGCGCCAAGGTCGAACAATTCATTCTGTACCCTCAGCAAGGACTCGCACATCCAATGCTCGCCAAGCTCGGCAATCGCGAGGCCCAAGGCGCTGTTGGCCTCGTCGACATCGCCGATCGCGTTCATCCGGGCGCTGGCCTTCGACACGCGCGAGCCGTCGACCAGGCCCGACGATCCGTCGTCCCCGGTGCGGGTGTAGATCTTGTTGAGCTTGACCATCGTCGAGCGCCCCGCTTCGCTTGCAGGCTAGCTCTGCGCGCCCTTGGCGAACAGCAGGATGACCGCGACGATGGCGATCGCAATCCCCTGGTAAAATACGCGTTTGCGCATCCATTCCTGTTGTTTCGCGCCATTGTCCTTGCCCGAAGCCATGGCGATGACTCCGCGCACGAGGACATAGGCAGTCGCGCCCATGGCAGCGACGAGGGCGATGATCAGGAGGATTGTCATATGCCCTATCTAGGCGCTCGACAGGGCGAATCCTAGGGGCAGGCGGTCCTCCCTGAGCGCGCCCACCAGCGCCCGCCCGTCGACCCCTGCCGCCCGCATCGCTGCCAGCGTCGGTGCCTGGTCGCGCTTGGCCAGCCGCCGCCCGTCGGCATGGGTGACGAGCGGGTGATGGCGATACGCGGGCTCGGGCAGGTCGAGCAGCATCTGCAACAGTCGCTGCACAGGGGTCGAACTGCGCAAATCCGCGCCGCGCGTGACCAGCGTCACCCCCGACGCCGCATCGTCGACCACGCAGGCGAGGTGATAGGCGGCGGGGGCATCCTTGCGCGCCAGGATCACGTCGTCGAGGTCGGCGCGAGTGGCGGTATGCGCCGTGCCGTCATGCTCGCGCCATCCCGGCAATCCGACCCGCGCCACCGCCCGCGCGGCATCGAGCCGCCAGCTATGCGCCGCGACCGCCCGCCGCCCCGGATCGTCGGCCAGCCCGCGGCAGGTCCCGGGATAGTGCGCGCCTGCGCCATGCGGAGCGCTCAGCGCAGCGGCAATATCCGCGCGCGTGCAGAAGCAGGGATAGGCCAGCCCTTGCCCACGCAACTGCTCCAGCGCCGCCTCATACACCGCGCCGCGCGCCGACTGGACCAGCGGCGCTTCGGCGGGGTCCAGCCCGAGCCACGCGAGATCCGCGCCGATCGCGCCGACAAATTCCCCCCGGCTCCGCCCCGGGTCCAGATCCTCGATCCGCACCAGGAACCGCGCTGCCTCGGCCGCGAGCGCGGCCGAATAGGCGTGGCCGAGGTGGAGCAGTCCGGTCGGGGATGGTGCGAAGCGGGAGGTTGTTTTCACGTTGTGATCACAAGGACTCTTGACGGGGAATCATGCGGCGTGCTGTCATCACCATGTCACGTCGGTTTGGCATCCGGCGCGTCACAAGGGAAGCGGGCTCGGACGCCCTCTCCTCCTTGCGTGCGACGGGGCCGGAGAGCTGGGGTTCGGGTCAACCGAACGAAAGGCTATGCGCGCTCGTGTATCACCCCGACCTCATGCGACATCCCGATGGCTGCCCAGCGCTGGTCCTCAACGCCGACTATACACCCTTGTCTTATTATCCGCTCAGCCTGTGGCCGTGGCAGACTGCGGTCAAGGCGATGTTCCTCGAACGGGTCGATGTCGTCGCCCTTTACGACCGCGAGGTTCATTCGCCGACGCGCTCGCTCAAATTGCCCTCGGTGATCGCGCTTCGCCAGTTCGTTCGGCCCAATGAATATCCCGCCTTCACCCGCTTCAACCTGTTCCTGCGCGACCGCTTCAACTGCGTCTATTGCGGCAGCCACAAGGAGCTGACCTTCGACCATGTCATCCCCCGCGCCCAGGGCGGCCGGACGACGTGGGAGAATGTCGCCACCGCCTGCGCCCCGTGCAACCTCAGGAAGGGCGGCCGCACCCCGCGCCAGGCGCAGATGCCGATCCACCGCGAGCCGATCCGCCCGACCAGCTGGCAGTTGCAGGACCATGGCAAGAGCTTCCCGCCCAACTACCTCCACCAGAGCTGGCGCGATTATCTCTATTGGGACATTGAACTGGAAGCGTGATGGGAATTGGAGGCATAATGGCGCGCGGACTAAGCCCCTCTTAACCATTACCGTTTAATTGGGGTGGAATGACAGCGCCGTCCCCTTTGGCCCATGCTCCACGAATCCTCATCGTCGAGCCTAATCGCGCAGCGCTCGGCGTCCTCGCGCGGCGGCTGGGCGAAGCCGGCTACCGCATCGTCGCCGCCGACAGCGCTGAGGTTGCGGTCGCCGAACTTTATCGGTTGCCGGTTGATCTCGTGCTCGCCGAACTCGCCATGCCGGTGATGACTGGGATTGATCTTGCCCGCCTGATCCGCGACGACACCGCGCTTCGCGACGTAGCGATCATCCTCATCGCCGGGCGAAGCAACCGCTCGGGTGCGGTCCTGGGGTTTCAGGCCGGGGCCGACGATATCGTCGTCAAGCCGTTCGACCACGACCTCCTCCTCGCCCGCATCGCCCGCCAGTTGAACCGCGCACGGGCGACCAAACAGCTGCGCGCCGACAATGCCGTCCTCGACGCCCGCGTCGTCACTCGCGCGATCGAGCTAGGCGAAATGCGCGTCGCGCTGGCGGCGAGCGAAGGCGAGCGGATACGGTTGGCCGGGCTGGTCGCGAACTGACAGTATGCGATGCGTGCGATTGACCGCTCTCGACCCATTGGCGATGCCAGCGATCACTTTCTGGGCTTTGAAACATGCCTTCTCAAATCTAGTGAAGATCGGCATTCGGCAACTCTGCTAAGGCCAAGCATGCGGAAAAGGGTCCCCATATGAAGATTGTTGCCGCAACACTGGCCACAATCGGGCATTCGGGTCCGTTCAAAGATGACCGGCCGCTGCGCCTGGCGGGGCTTACGCTCGATCCACCGCGCGTTGGCGAACTGCTTGTCAAAATCGAAGCGGCAGGACTTTGCCACTCTGACCTTTCGGTGATCAATGGTGATCGACCCCGACCAATGCCCATGGTGCTCGGTCATGAGGCATGCGCCACGGTGGTCGAGGTCGGCGATCCCGACGATCCACAGTTCGCCGTTGGTGACCGGGTGTCGCTCGCGTTCCTGCCGGCGTGCGGAGCGTGCGTGCGCTGCCTGTCGGGCGAAGGCTATCTCTGCCCCAAGGGAGCGGCGGCCAATGGCAAGGGCGAATTGCTGCGCGGCGGGTTCCGGCTTCATGACGCGGGGGCCGATGTGCACCATCATCTCGGTGTCTCGGCCTTTGCCGACCATGCCGTGATTGACCGACGATCGGCGGTCAAGATCGAGGGCGACGTCCCGCCAGAGATTGCCGCCCTGTTCGGCTGCGCGGTGCTGACCGGGGTCGGGGCGGTGCTCAACAGCGCAGGGCTTCGCCCCGGCGAGAGCGTCGCCATCTACGGGTTGGGCGGGGTCGGGCTTGCAGCGTTACTCGGCGCGGTCGCGGGCGGCGGTAACCCGATCAGTGTAATCGACCCGGTCGCGGGGAAACGCGCGCTCGCCCTCGAACTCGGTGCGGCGGAAGCCTTTGCGCCGGGCGAGGAAGACGGCGTCGCCCCGCCCGACGTCGTGATCGAAACCGTCGGCAAGGCGGTCGTCCTCCAGCGCGCCTATGCACTGGCGCGGCGCGGCGGGCGGGTCGTGACCGTCGGGCTGCCCAATCCGGCCGAGACTTTTTCGATTCCGGCCGTGAGCCTCGTCGCCGACGGCAAGACGATCATCGGCAGTTACCTCGGCAGTTCCATCCCGGCGCGCGACATCCCGCGCTACATCGCGCTTTGGCGCGCGGGGCGGTTGCCGGTCGAGCGACTGCTTACCTCGGTCTCGCCGATCGCAGAGATAAATGCCCTGTTCGACATCCTGGCGTCCGGACATGCCGTCCGCCAGGTCGTCATTCCCTAATGCTAGACATGCCCGCGGCTCGCCAGATATTCGGCGACTCGGGGCCCCAGGACCGGATCGTCCATCGCGATTGCCAGATTGGCCAGCACGAACCCGGCCTTGTCGCCGCAATCGTGCCGCACCGCGTCGACTTCGACTGCGTGGAACGGCTGCTTGCCGATCAGCTTGGCCATGGCGTCGGTCAGCTGGATTTCGCCCCCCGCCCCGGACTCCTTGGCGTCGAGGATATCCATGACCTCGGGCTGGAGGATATAGCGGCCGATGATCCCCAGACGGGACGGCGCGTCGGCGGGTTTCGGCTTCTCGACCATGCCGAGCACTTGCGTGAGATTGCCTTCGCTCTTGCCCGGGGTGACGATACCATAGCTCGCGGTCTTGTCGGCTTCGACCTCAGCAGCGCAGACGATGTTGCCGCCGACCCGGTTATACGCTTCGACCATCTGGCGGAGAGCGCCACCGACCATCAGGTCGTCGGGCAGGATCACCGCGAACGGCTCGTCCCCGACGATATGCCGCGCGCACCACACCGCGTGGCCGAGCCCGAGCGGCTGCTGCTGGCGGACCGAGATCAGCTCGCCCGGGGTGGTCCGCGATCCGTCGAGCGCAGCCCTGCTCTTGCCCGCTTTCTCCATCGTCGCCTCAAGCTCGAAGCCGAGGTCGAAATAATCGACCAGGCTCGACTTGCCGCGCCCGGTGACGAAGATCAGCTGCTCGATCCCTGCGTCGCGTGCCTCGTCGACGGCGTACTGGATCAGCGGCCGGTCGACCACCGTCAGCATTTCCTTGGGCATCGTCTTGGTCGCGGGGAGCAGGCGGGTGCCGAGCCCGGCGACGGGGAAGACGGCTTTTCTGACGGGGCGGATAAGACTCATTTGGGCAATTCGGTTCCTGTCGTGTCCGAGCGCGCGGCGGCGGGATCGGTTCCCGCAGAAAGCGTCGGGGCGCCGCCGTCGGGGGGCGGCAGGTCGAACCGGTCGGTGCGGCGCGGCATCGACTTGCGCATCAGCTCGTCGACCCGCTGTGGCGCGGCATCGGTGCGCGGCTGGAGCAGTTCCTCGGCGGTCAGTTGGCGCGGCGCCATCGCCGGCTTGACCGACAACGCATGGCCCGGCGCGGGCTCGAGCGGAACGATCTTGCCACATCCAACCAGCAAAAAGACACCGGCGAGGCCCCAAAAACGCTTCACTTGCTGCTCCTCGCGGCGGCGATGGCTTCTCGTACCCGGTCGGGCGCGGTCCCGCCAGCCGAGGTGCGCGACGCCACCGATGATTCGACCGAAAGACACGCCAGGGCGCCATCGGTGATGCGCGGGTCGACCGCCTGAAGCTGTTCGAGGGAGAGCCCGTCGAGCGGTATGCCCGCCGCCTCGGCCACCGCCACTGCGCGACCGGCGACATGATGCGCCTCGCGGAACGGGACATCGGCCTCGCGCACCAGCCAGTCGGCAAGATCGGTCGCGGTGGCGTGTCCGGCGGCAGCGGCGGCGCGCATCCTCGCCGGCACGAATTCCAGGTCGGCGATCATCCCGGCCATCGCGGCCAGGCTGAGCGAAAGGAGGTCGGCCGCGTCGAACACCGGCGGCTTGTCGTCCTGAAGGTCTTTCGCATAGGCCAGCGGGAGCCCTTTCAGGAGCACCAGCATCGCGATCAGGTCGCCGATGATCCGCGCCGAATGGCCGCGCACCAGCTCGGCGGCATCGGGATTGCGCTTGTTCGGCATGATCGACGAACCGGTCGACCAGCCGTCGGGCAGCTTGACGAAGCCGAACGGCTGCGATGCCCACAGGATGATCTCCTCCGCCAGCCGCGACAGATGGACGGCGGTCAGCGCGGCGGCGTGGAGATAGTCGACCGCGAAATCACGATCGGACACGGCGTCGAGGCTGTTGGCGGTCGCCCGGTCGAAGCCGAGCGCGGCGGCGGTCGACTCGCGGTCGAGCGGAAAGCCCGTCCCCGCCAGTGCCGCCGATCCCAGCGGGCTTTCGTTCATCCGGCGGCGCGCGTCGGCAAAGCGGCTGCGGTCGCGGACCAGCATCTCGCGATAGGCGAGCAGGTGATGGCCAAGCGTCACCGGCTGCCCCGACTGCAAATGAGTGAAGCCCGGCATGACCGTCGCGGCATGCTCCTCGGCCCGCACGAGCAGTGCCTCTTCGAGCGCGTCGATCCCGCCCAGCGCCTCGTCGATGGCGCCGCGCACCCACAGCTTGAAGTCGGTCGCGACCTGGTCGTTGCGCGACCGCGCGGTGTGGAGCCGACCTGCCACCGGGCCAATCAGCTGCGACAGGCGATGCTCGACATGCATGTGGATATCCTCGAGCGCGGGATCCTCGACCAGCTTGCCGGCTGCAATCTCCTGCCCGACGGTCTGAAGCCCGGCGTCGATCGCGGCGGCATCGTCGGATGAGAGGATCCCCTGCTTCGCCAGCATCGCGGCATGGGCGCGGCTGGCGGCGATGTCCTCGCGCCACAATCGCTTGTCGATTGCGATCGAGGCATTTATCTCGCGCATCACCGCGGCCGGGCCGCCCGCAAAGCGTCCGCCCCACATTGAATTGGAGTTGCCCGTGTCGCTATCCCTGCGGCTGATAATATCGCTCCTCATGGGGCTGGTGGCGCTTGGCGGCTGCGATAGGCAAAAGCCGCCGGAGCAGCAAGCCAACGTCGCGAGCGCCGCCGCCGATCAAGGCCCGAAGAAGGGCCTCGACACGAGCCACGCCGGCCAGCCCGCGCCCGACATCGTCATCAAGGACGGCGAGGGTGAGGATACGGCCTTGTCCGAGTTCAAGGGTCATCCGGTGCTGATCAATCTGTGGGCGAGCTGGTGCGTACCGTGCGTCAAGGAATTACCGACGCTGGACAAGCTCGCCGCCGCCAATGGCCCGGTCAAGATCGTCGCTTTGTCGCAGGACATGGCCCCGCTCGCCTCGGTCGCCGCCTTCCTCGCCGAACATGGCATCAAGAACCTCGACGTGTGGCAGGATAGCGAGATGGCGATGAGCGACAAGGCGGGAGCGCCAGTGCTGCCGACGAGTATTCTTTACGACAGCGAGGGGCGTGAGGTTTGGCGGTTCGTCGGGGATCGCGACTGGACGAGTGCCGAGGCGGCGAAGGATCTGGCGGCGGCGAAATAGCGATATGTGCCGCCCCGACCTCACCACGAGCGACCGAAACGCGCCGTGGAAACGGTATCTTCATATACGGTGAGATAGGAGTTCTGCAGGAGAACTCGATCAGATGCATCAGCTCGTCTATATCAGCACATCTCGCTCGGAAATTTCGCCAGACTTGTTGCGCGAGATACTCGCTGTATCACAGAGAAATAACGCGCGTGTTGGCGTTACCGGGCTTCTGGTTTGCGGAGGTAATCGCTTTCTCCAGGTCCTTGAGGGTCCGGTCGCGGCGGTCTGCGACACTTACGAGCGAATCCAGCAGGATCAGCGTCACTTCGCCACAGTTGTTTTGACATCGCGAAGCGTGTCGGCCCGAGCCTTTGGCGAGTGGTCGATGGCGTTCAAGGAGGGGCCCCGAGCCTCAGACGGGACCCTCAGCGAAATCATTTTTGGAGTCACCGAAAAGCTGAGTGATCCAGGTCTCCAGGCAGAATTCCGTGGCTTTGCCGAAATACACAGCCAACGCGCTTAGTTTTTTCGAAGAGTAAGCGATACGAACGACCGAGCTTGGTATCACTTAGTCCCGCAACAACTCGTTGATGCTGGTCTTGCTGCGGGTTTTTTCGTCGACGCGCTTGACGATGACGGCGCAGGCGAGGCTGGGGCCACCTTTGGCGTCGGGCAGCGTGCCGGGGACGACGACCGAGTAGGCGGGGACGCGACCGTAGATGACTTCGCCGGTGGCACGGTCGACAATCTTGGTGCTGACGCCGAGGAACACGCCCATCGAGATGACCGCGCCTTCCTCGACGATGACACCTTCCGCGACTTCGGAGCGGGCGCCGACGAAGCAATTGTCCTCGATGATCACCGGGCCGGCCTGGAGCGGCTCGAGCACGCCGCCGATCCCGGTGCCGCCCGAGATATGGACGTTCCTGCCGATCTGCGCGCAGCTGCCGACGGTCGCCCAGGTGTCGATCATCGTGCCTTCGCCGACGTAGGCGCCAAGGTTGACGAAGCTGGGCATCAGCACCGCGCCGGGCGCGATGTAGGCGCCGCGGCGGACGATCGCGCCGGGGACGGCGCGGAAGGCGGCGGCGGTGAACGCGTCGCCATCCCAGCCGTCGAACTTGCTCGGCACCTTGTCCCACCAGGTCGAACCACCCGGACCGCCCGAAATCGGCTCCATCGGGTTCAGGCGGAACGACAGGAGGACGGCCTTTTTAAGCCATTGGTGGACGGTCCAGTCGCCGACCCCGTTGCGGGTCGCGATCCGCGCCTGGCCGCTGTCGAGGCTGAGCAACGCCTGCTCGACCGCGTTGCGAACCTCGCCGGTGGTGGCGGCGCTGACCCCGTCGCGAGCATCCCACGCGGCATCGATGATCGCTTGCAGGTCAGTAGACATGGGGAGGCTCCAGTAGGTCGGTCAGCCAGTCGGCGACGTCGGTGATGGTCAGGTCGATATCGGCGGGGTCGTGGAGATGATTGCCATGGTCCGAGCCATTGTCGACCCACACGGTGGTCATCCCCATCGCCTTGGCGGGCTTGAGGTTCTTGGCCATGTCCTCGACCAGCACGGCGCGGGTCGGGTCGATGGCGAAGCGGTCGATCAACAACTGGTAGCCGGTCGGATCGGGCTTGGGTCGATAGGCGCAGGCGTGAATGTCGATCAGCCCGTGAAACTGGTCGTCGATGCCGATCGCCGCCAGCACCCGATCGGCGTAGGCGTCATTGCCATTGGTGAAGACGAAGCGGCGCCCGGGCAGGCGGCGGAGGGCTTCAGCCAGTCGCAGGTCGGGCGCAACCCGGTCGAGCGCGATGTCGTGAACGTCGTTCAGGAAATGGTGCGGATCGACGTCGTGGTGCTTCATCAGCCCCGCGAGCGTCGTGCCATGGTCGCGAAAATATGTCTTCTGGACCCGTTTGGCCTCGACCGGGTCGCAGCCGAGCAGCCGCTGGACATAGGCGCTCATCCGCTCGTCGATCAGGTCGAACAATCGCGTCGAGGCAGGATAGAGTGTATTATCAAGGTCGAAGACCCAGTCGGTGATGCCGGCGAAGGGCGGGGCGAGCGAAAATTCCATATCTGTCCGGGCGCCTAGACGTTTTTGGGTCTTCAGCAAAATGAAAGCATTTCAAGATTATGGACAATCTTGGAAAGCTGTTATCAATCAGCGTCTTGGGCGGGAGTTAAGGATGAGGACTCGGCTATTGAGCTCGGCCAGTTGCGCGCTTGCGCTGGTGCTGGCCGTGTCCGCCTGTGGCGGTGGCGGTGGAGTCGGCTCGACACCCGCTCCTATCCCGACGCCGACGCCGCCGCCAACCCCCACACCGACCCCGACCCCGACCCCGACCCCGACGCCGACGCCGACTGCGGTCAACTATGACACGCAGGAATATCGTCGAAGCAATGCAGCGGCCGCAGCGGGGGCGATTGCAGCCTATAATGCCGGTGGGACCGGCGCGGGAATCAAGATCGGAATCGTCGACAGCGGCATTAATCCCGCGCTGTCCGAATTCACCGGAAGGATCGATGCAGCAAGCGCCGATGTCGCCGGATCGCGCGGGGTTAGCGACGAAAACGGTCATGGAACCGCAGTTGCCGATGTTGCTGCGGGGGCCAAGGATAACAGCGGGATCCAGGGTGTGGCCTTCAACGCCACGATCATCTCGCTTCGCGCCGACGAACCCGGCACCTGCGCCACGCCCAAGACCGATACCGGGGGTGGCTGCGACTTTTTCGATAGTGCGATCGCCAGCGGCATCGACGCGGCGCGAGTCGCCGGCGCACGAGTCATCAACTTGAGCCTTGGCGGATCTGCGCCTGGCACGGTTCTTCTGGCGGCCATGACCCGAGCGACCACTGCCGGCATCGTGCTGGTCATTTCCGCCGGGAACGACGGCGCCAAGCCCGAGGGCATCAACCCCGACCCGTTCGCACTGACCCCGGCGGAATCCTCGCCCGGATCGGTAATCATCGCCGGATCGATCGGCGTCCCGACCGACCCCGCAAACCCGGGCGCCGGTACCGACGCGACCCAGCTTTCGACCTTTTCAAACCGCGCCGGAACGGGCGCCGCCTATTATCTTGCCGCGGTCGGCTATCGTGACCGCGCGATCAGCAATGACGGCCTCGAATATTACTGGTCCGGGACCAGCTTCTCGGCGCCGACCATCAGCGGGGCGGTGGCGCTGATGGCGCAGGCCTTCCCCAACCTGACCGGCAAGCAGATCGTCGACATATTGTTCAAGAGCGCCGACGACCTCGGCGCGGCCGGGACCGATGCGATTTTCGGTCGTGGCGCACTTAACATCGCGCGCGCCTTCCAGCCGATCGGGGCGACCAGCCTGGCGGGAAGCCAGGTTGCGGTCTCGACCGGGATGAATGGCAATCTTCCCGCCGCGGCCGGTGACGCAGCATCGGGGCAAGGCTATGGCGCGGTGATCCTGGACGGCTATTCCCGTGCCTTTGCGATCGACCTCGCCAAGACGCTTCGCCAGGCCGACCAGTCGCGCCCGCTTGAACGCGCATTGTCGGGGTCTACCCAAGTTGCGGGCGCCGCCGCGGGCAAGTTCAGCATCGCCATGACCGTCTCGCTAAGCCACAGTCGCCAGCGCGAAGTCGAATTGTCGCAGCTCGGCATCGGCCCCAACGACGCCCGCCGCGCGCGGCTGATCGCGGGATCGGCGATTGCCCGGCTCGACAGCAAGACCGCCGCCGCGTTCGGCTTTGCCGAGGGTGCCAAGGCAATGGAGCGCAGCCTGTCGGGCGCGGCGGCCGGCGCTTTCCTGATTGCGAAGGACGCGTCGAGCGACAATGGCTTTGCGTCACGGCGCGGGGGCAGCATGGCTCTTCGTCGGCAGGTCGGCCCGGTCGGCGTCACCTTGTCGGCCGAAAACGGCCATGTGTGGCAGGACGTCAGGACGACCGCCACCGGATCGCCCTACCGGCTGATGGCAATGTCGGTCGACAAGAGCTTCGGCCACAGCTTCCTGTCGGCGGGGATGAGCCGGCTCGACGAGCAGCAGACGCTGCTTGGCGGACGGATCGGCGGCGCGCTCGGCGGGGGTGGGTCATCGACCCTGTTCCTGGATGTCGAGGCCCGGCGCGAGCTTGGATCGGGATGGAGCGCAAGCCTGGCCGGACGGCGCGGGTGGACGAGCTTCGGCGCGGGCAAGTTCCAGAGCGAGGCCTATGCCTTCGATCTTGCCAGGACCGGGTTGTTCAATGGCAGCGACCGGATCGGCCTGCGTCTGTCGCAACCGCTACGCATCGCCACCGGCGGCTTTGCGACGATGTTGCCGACTGCCTATAATTACACCACCGGCGAGGCGACCAACAGCCTGGAGCGTTTTTCGCTCAGCCCCAGCGGGCGCGAGATGGACGCCGAGCTGTCCTATGGTCGGCCGGTAATCGGCAGCGGTTGGGTCGGCGGCAATTTGTTCATGCGTCGGCAACCGGGACATGTCGCGAGCGCACCAAATGACGTTGGCGCAGCGTTCCGCTTTTCGCTCGGCTTTTAGACCGTAAAGCTTTCGCCGCAGCCACAAGCGCCCTTGGCGTTGGGGTTATCGAAGGTGAAGCCCGCGGCGAAGTCATCCTCGACCCAGTCCATGGTCGATCCGATCAGGTAGAGAATCGACCCGCCGTCGACGAAGAATATCCCGCCCGGGGTCTCGATCTTCTCGTCGAACGCGACCGCGTCGGTGACGTAATCGACCGAATAGGCGAGGCCCGAGCACCCACGGCGCGGGGTCGACAGCTTGACCCCGATCGCGTCGGCGGGCGCCTTGGCCATGAGGTCGGCGATGCGCGCCTCAGCGGCGGGCGTGAGGGTGATTGCGGCGGGGCGCGGGCGGCGGGTCTGGACATTCATGGCTACAGCATTCCCAGTTCGAGGCGGGCCTCGTCGCTCATCTTCGAAGGGTCCCATGCCGGTTCCCACACCAGCTTGACCTCGGCGTCGCGCACGCCCGGGACCGAAAGAACGCGCATCTCGACTTCGCCCGGCATCGACTCGGCGACCGGGCAATGGGGCGTGGTCAGCGTCATGGTGACGACGACATCGCCGTCCTCGGTGGCGGCAACGTCGTAAATCAGACCCAGTTCGTAAATGTCGACCGGTATTTCGGGATCGTAGATCGTCTTGAGCGCATCGATCACGGACGACTGAAGCGCGCCCCCTGCCCCGCCGACCGGCGCGGCGGGTTTTTCCTCGGCGAGGAAGCCGGCCAGATAATCGCGCTTGCGGGCAAATCCTTCGGCCTGGGACTCAAGCGCCGCTTCGGGCTCGACGCGGGCGCGCGCGGGCGGCTCGACGCTATCCACCGGTTCGATCTTGATCGCTTCGTCCATCATCCGAAAATCCGTTTCACTCGCGTCAATCCGTCCACCAGCGCCTCGACATCGTCAGCCCCGCTGTGCGCCGCGAACGAGGCGCGGGCGGTCGCGGGAACCCCGAGCCACTCCATCAATGGCTGTGCGCAATGGTGCCCGGCGCGGATCGCAACCCCCGCATCGTCCAAGATGGTGGCGACGTCGTGCGGATGCACCCCTTCATAGGCGAAACTGACAATTCCGGCCGATGCATCGGGGCCGAACAGGCGGACACTGTTGATCCGGCGAAGCGCCTCGCGCGCCGACCGGGTCAGCGCCATTTCATGCGCGTGGATGGTGTCACGGCCGATGCCCTCGACCCAGTCGATTGCGGTGTGGAGGCCGAGCGCGCCGACGATATGCGGGGTGCCCGCCTCGAACCGGCCCGGAGGTGGAGCGAAGGTCGTGCCTTCGAAGCTCACTCGGTCGATCATTGCGCCGCCGCCCTGCCACGGGGTCATGGCGTCGAGCAGGGACGCTCGGCCGTAGAGCACGCCGATGCCGGTCGGGCCGTAGAGCTTGTGCCCCGAGAAAGCGTAGAAATCGCAGTCGAGCGCGGTGACGTCGACGTTGAGGCGGGGCGCGGCCTGGCAACCGTCGAGCAGCAGGAGTGCGCCCTTGGCATGCGCGATGGCGGCGGCGCGGGGGGCATCGAGGATCGAGCCGAGCACGTTCGAGACATGAGCGAAGGAGACGAGGCGCGTGCGGTCGGTGACAAGGGCTTCGGCCGCGTCGAGGTCGATCTGGCCGTCTGCTGTCAGCGGGCAGACGTCGATCGCGTACCCCGCCAGCTGCCACGGCACGATATTGCTGTGATGCTCCAGCGCCGAGAGGAGAACGCGGTCGCGGCCTTCGCGGGGGAGGGCGTAGGCGACGAGGTTGATCGCCTCGGTCGCGCCCTTGGTGAAGACGATTTCGTCGGGCGAAGCGGCGCCGACGAACGTCGCGGTTGCGGCGCGGGCGGCTTCATAAGCCAGCGTCATGTTCGACGATCGCTGATAGACCCCGCGATGGACGGTCGCATAATCGCGGGCATAACCGTTGGTAATCGCGTCGATCACCGCCTGCGGCTTCTGCGCGGTCGCGGCGGTGTCGAGATAGTGCCAACCCGCGGGGATCGCCGGGAATTGGTCGCGCACATCGAGGGGCGTGGAGAGGCGCTCGAACATGGTCATGCGATGGCTCTCAGCGCGGCGCTCGCGGCGGTGCGGATGGCGTCGTCGTCGAGGTCATCCCACAGGCCGCCGACAAATCCTTCAAGCAGGAGCGCGCGGGCGGTGGCGGGGTTGAGGCCGCGCGCAGCGGCGTAAAAGAGTTGCTCGCGGTCGAGTTCGCCGACGGTGGCGCCGTGGGCGCATTTCACGTCGTCGGCGTAGATTTCGAGTTCGGGCTTGGCGTTGGCGGTGGCGCCGCGCGAGAGGAGCATGGCTTTCACCGACTGCTCGCTATCGGTCTGCTGGGCGCCGCGCGCAACGGCGACCTTGCCGAGGTAGGAGCCAGTGGCGGTCCCACCAAGAATGTTGCGGATGATTTGCTTCGACGTTCCGCCGATACCGATATGGCGGACGGTGGTGACGATTTCGAGCGTGGTCGAACCGCTGCCGATGATCGCCGCGTTGAGCTCGAAATGGGCGCCGTCAGAGAGGGTCACGTCGATTTCGTAGCGGCCGTACCGAGAGGCAGTGTTCAACGCGAAAATATGCGCCGATGCGCCCTCCGCCAAGGTGATTTCAGCGCGACGGACTTGCACGTCATCGTCGCTCGGGAGCCAGATTTGCTGCAGCTTTTGCTGCGCAGCAATTCGCGTCGTTTCAGGCACGGCGAGCGTGTCCCACACGTCGCCCAACGCGGCGATGTCGGCGTAGCGATAGGCTTCCAGCTTGCGGGTGGGGAGCGCGGTCATGCGGCCTCGACATAGCCTTCGCGCTCGAGTTCGAGGGCGAGTTCGGGGCCGCCCGAGCGCTCGATCCGGCCCGCGCGCAGGACGTGGACTCGGTCGGGCGTCACGTAGTCGAGCAGGCGTTGATAATGGGTGATCAGCAGCACCGACTTGTCGGGGGCGCGCATGATGCGGTTGATGCCCGCGCCGACGGCCTTGAGCGCATCGATGTCGAGCCCGCTGTCGGTCTCGTCAAGGATCGCGAGGCGCGGGTTCATGATGCCCATCTGGACCATCTCGGCGCGCTTCTTCTCGCCGCCAGAGAAGCCGACGTTGACCGGGCGCTTGAGCATGTCGGCATCCATGCCGAGGGCTGCGGCCTGGGCCTTGGCGAGCTTGATGAACTCGGCGCCCGAGAGGTCGGCTTCGCCGCGCGAGCGGCGCTGCGAATTGAGGGCTTCGCGGAGGAACTGGAACGAGGAAACGCCGGGGATCTCGACCGGGTATTGAAAGCCGAGGAACAGGCCCGCGGCGGCCCGCTCGTGGGGGGCGAGGGCGAGGAGGTCGATCGCCTCATCGTCATTGCGAGCGGAGCGAAGCAAGCCAGCCTCTTGCCGCTGGGTTGCTTCGTCGCTTTGCTCCTCGCAATGACGAGCGGGGATGAACATCACACTTCCCCCCGTCACGTCATACCCCGGTCGCCCGCCGAGCACATAGGCGAGCGTCGACTTGCCCGCGCCATTGGGCCCCATGATCGCATGGATTTCGCCCGCCGGGACGGTGAGGGACAAGCCGTTGAGGATCGGCTTGCCGGCGACCGTGGCGTGGAGGTTTTCAATTTTGAGCATTTTGTTTCCGCAATTCCGGCACAAGGTAGCGGATCATCATGCCGGCCACGGCAACGCCGACCAGGCCCTTAAAAATGAGCGCTAAATTCATGCCCGGACCGAGAGCAGCTTCAGCAATCATCGCAAGGCCACCGAAGCCAAAGACTCCCCAGAAAGCGATCCAGATTCTCGGATGTTTTTTAAAGAAGCTCATCCGACGCTCCCCTCAAGCGAAATTCCCAGCAGCTTCTGCGCCTCCACAGCGAACTCCATCGGGAGTTGCTTCAGCACTTCGCGCGCGAAGCCGTTGACGATCAGCGCCACCGCCGCCTCCGCATCGAGGCCGCGAGACGTCGCGTAGAAGAGCTGGTCTTCGCTAATTTTCGACGTCGTCGCTTCATGCTCGATCGTCGCGGTGGGGTTCTTGACCTCGATGTAGGGGACGGTGTGGGCGCCGCTTTCGCTGCCCAGCAGCAGGCTGTCGCACTGGGTGAAATTGCGGACATTCTCGGCGCCGGGGAGGACGCGGACCAGGCCGCGGTAGGTGTTGTTCGAGCGGCCGGCGCTGATGCCCTTCGAGATAATCGTCGAGCGGGTATTCTTGCCGATGTGGATCATCTTGGTGCCGGTGTCGGCCTGCTGGCGATGGTTGGTCAGCGCGACCGAGTAGAATTCGCCGACGCTGCCTTCGCCCTTGAGGATGCACGACGGATATTTCCAGGTGATCGCCGATCCGGTCTCGACCTGGGTCCAGCTGACCTTCGACCGCGCGCCCGCGCACAGGGCCCGCTTCGTGACGAAGTTGAAGATGCCGCCCTTGCCGTCGGCGTCGCCGGGATACCAGTTCTGGACGGTCGAGTATTTTACCTCGGCATCTTCATGCGCGTAGATTTCGACGACTGCCGCGTGAAGCTGGTTCTCGTCGCGCATCGGCGCGGTGCAGCCTTCGAGGTAGGAGACGTAGCTGCCCTTTTCGGCGACGATCAGGGTACGCTCGAACTGGCCGGTGTTTTCGGCGTTGATGCGGAAATAGGTCGAGAGTTCCATCGGGCAGCGGACGCCCTCGGGGACGAGGACGAAGGTGCCGTCGGAGAAGACCGCGGCGTTGAGGCAGGCGAAAACATTGTCGCGCTGCGGGACGACCGAGCCGAGGTATTTCTTGATCAGCTCGGGGTACTCGCGGATCGCTTCGCTGATCGACAGGAAGATGACCCCGGCGCGCTTCAATTCCTCGCGGAAGGTGGTGGCGACCGAGACGCTGTCGAACACCGCGTCAACCGCGATCTTGCGCGCGCCCTCGACCCCGGCGAGGACTTTCTGTTCCTCGATCGGGATGCCAAGCTTGGCGTAAATGCGCAGGATTTCGGGATCGACCTCGTCGAGGCTGCCGAGCTTCGGTTTAGCCTTGGGCGCGGCGTAATAATAGCTGTCCTGATAATCGATCGCGGGGATGTCGAGCTTGGCCCAGTCGACTTCTTCCATGGTCAGCCACGCGCGATACGCCTTGAGGCGCCATTCGAGCATCCATTCGGGCTCGTTCTTCTTGGCCGAGATGAAGCGGACCGTGTCTTCGGACAGGCCCTTGGGCGCGAACTCCTGCTCGATGTCCGATGAGAAGCCCCACTCATAATCCTTGGCGATCGCCTCACGCGCCTGGGCGTTGTCGAGCTGTTCGTCCATCATCGGGCCAATTGTTGAAGGGTGACGGCATCGAGCGCGCCGCGGACGGCGTTGCCGACGAGGCCCATGTGCGGTTTCACCCGGCAATGTGCGTCGAGCGCGCAGTCGGAGGCTTCCTCGCTGCCGCCGCACTGGGTCAGGGCGATCGGGCCCTCGACCGCCTCGACAATCTCGGCAAGGCTGATCGCGGTCGGGCAGCGGGCCAGCGTGAAGCCACCCTGCTGACCGCGTGTGCTGGTCAGGAGGCCGGCCAAGGCGAGGCGGCCCATTAATTTCTGCGCGGTCGGCAGCGGAACCCCGGTCTCGGCGGCGAGCGCACAAGTCGACAGCCGCTCCCCTTGCGGGCGGCGCGCGGCGGCGGAGAGAATCACGACCGCATAATCGGCAAGGTGGGTGAGGCGCATGTCTATTCGGATCTTTCTCGTCCGAATTAGGGTGAAGGCGGGGAAATTGCAACGTCCCTGCGAGCGGAACAACGCAATCCACTGCGGCGCGACTGGGTTGCTTCGCTTCGCTCGCAATGACAGGGCGGTTCCATGTATCGCGCGCTTCGCCCCCTGATCTTCGCCATGGATGCCGAGCGAGCGCATCGGCTGACCATCGCCGGGCTGAAGGCCCTGCCCTATCGGCCGTCGAAGTTCGATGCGCTGCTGGAGCAGACGCTGTTTGGAATGACTTTCCCCTCACCGCTCGGGCTGGCGGCGGGGTTCGACAAGGACGGCGAGGTGCCCGATGCGATGCTGACGCTGGGCTTTGGGTTCGTCGAGGTGGGGACGGTCACGCCCTTGCCGCAGACCGGCAATGCCAGACCGCGCTTGTTCCGGCTGGCCGAGGATCGCGCAGTGATCAATCGCATGGGGTTCAACAATCGCGGGCAGGCAGCGCTGCTCGAGCGGCTGGCGGGGCGGCCGAGGCGCGGGATCGTCGGGGTCAATATCGGGGCGAACAAGGACAGCGCCGACCGCATCGCCGATTATGCCATGGGGGTGCGGACCATGGCGCGGGTGGCGGACTATCTGACGGTCAACATTTCGTCGCCCAACACACCGGGGCTAAGGGCATTGCAGGCTGGCGGCGAGCTTGGCGAGTTGCTGAGCGCGGTAGCCGAGGCTCAAGGCCCAGGCGGGGTGCCGCTGTTTTTGAAGGTCGCGCCCGACCTGGAGGCGGGGGACCATGAGCGGATCGTCCGGGCAGCGATCGATCACGGGGTCGATGCGCTGATCGTCGCGAATACGACCGTCTCGCGCCCTGCCCTCTCGTCGAGCCACAGGGGCGAGACGGGCGGGCTGTCGGGACGTCCGCTGAAATCGCTCGCGCTCGATCAGTTGCGCCGGTTTCGAAGCGCGAGCGGGGGCGCTTTGCCGCTGATCTCGGCGGGCGGAATCGAGGATGCCGACGACGCCTTTGCGCGGGTCGCAGCGGGGGCGTGCCTGGTCCAGCTGTATTCAGCGCTGGTCTATGAAGGACCGGGGCTGGCGCGGCGGATCGCCGACGGGCTGGCCGAGCGGCTTCGGCACGGCGGTTTCGCCAATATTGCGGGGGCCGTGGGAAGCGAGTAGCCAGTGGCAATGCGCTTCAAATCAATCCTCGCCGCCGCGTTCGCCCTGACGGGTTGCGCCACCCTCCCGCCAATGGCGATCACCATGCCGCAGCGCACCGTCGCCTCGACCATTGCCGTGCCGGGAATGGTCAGCGCGGCCGATCCGCGCGCGGCCGAGGCGGGGGCGTCGATCCTCCGCCAGGGCGGAAGCGCGGCCGACGCCGCAATCGCCACCATGCTGGCGCTGACCGTGGTCGAACCGCAAAGCAGTGGCATTGGCGGGGGAAGCTACTTGGTCTTTCGTGACGCGAAAGGCGTGATCGAAACTTATGACAGCCGCGAGGTTGCGCCGCACGCCGCGACCGGCAGTTGGTTCCTGGGTCCCGACGGCAAGCCCCGCGCCTTTGAGGATGTCGTTCCCGGCGGGACCAGCGTCGGCGTTCCGGGCAATATGCGGATGGCGGCGCGGGCCAGCCACGATCATGGCAGGTTGGAGTGGAAGGCCCTGTTCCAGCCGGCGATCGCGCTTGCCCGTGATGGCTATGTCGTGACGCCGCGATTGCATGGTGCGCTGGCCGAGGAACGATCGACGGCAGGTTTTTCAGCGGGCGGGAGGGCGCTTTTCTATGGCGCCGACGGCCAGCCGCTTGGCGTCGGGACGCGGGTCTTTAACCCTGCGCTGGCGGCTTTCCTGACCGAGCTCGCGGATCGAGGCCCGGATGCTTTCTATGTCGGCCCCAATGCCAACGGAATCGTCGCCGCAGTTCGCGGCGCGTCGCATAATCCCTCGCCGATGGATGCCGGCGACCTCGCCAGCTACAGCGCCAAGAAGCGCGCGCCGGTGTGCGGATCGTATCGCGGCTATTCACTTTGCGGGATGGGACCATCGTCGTCAGGCGGGGTCGCCGTGATCCAGACGCTGGCGATGCTCGAGCGATTCGACTTGCGCGCGCTTGGACCCCGGTCGCCGGTGGCGTGGCACCTCATCACGGAATCGATGCGGCTGGCCTATGCCGACCGCGACAAATATCTCGCCGACCCCGACTTTGTATCGGTGCCCGTCGCGGGGCTGCTCGACCCGGCCTATCTCGCCGAACGATCGAAGCTGATCTCGCCGACCACGACCAACGCCATCGTCGTCGCGGGCAATCCGGCGGGTGCGCCAAAGACCGCGCTCGGGGTCGAGGCGGTCGAGCATGGTACTTCGTCCTTCGCTGCGGCCGACACGATGGGCAATGTCGCGTCGATCACCTCGACGATCGAAAGCGGATTCGGGTCGGGGCTGATGGTCAACGGCTATTATCTCAACAACGAGCTGACCGATTTCAGCTTCGCGCCGAGCGTCGACGGGGTGGCGGTGGCCAATCGCGTCGAGGGCGGCAAGCGTCCGCGAAGCTCCATGTCGCCGATGATCGTGACCGGTCCCGACGGGCGCGTTCGGCTCGCGGTCGGGGCGGCCGGGGGGCCGACGATCCCGGCGCAGGTGCTCAAGGCGATCATCGGCGTGATCGACTGGCAGCTGAGCGCGCAGGAGGCGATCGCCCAGCCGGTGATTTTCGCGCCGAGCGGCCCCACCGTCTATGTCGAGGGCGACACTCCGCTGGAGGCAATGATCCCGGCGCTGACCGCGCTTGGCCATCGCGACATCAAGGTCCGGCCGCACGGCACGTTCAAGGCCAACGCCATCGAATGGGTCGCTGGCAGTGACGGACGGGGGCGCTGGGCCGGGGGCGCCGATCCGCGCAGCGAGGGCGTGGCGGTTTCGCAGTGAGGCCCGTCCGCCAGCTCGAGCATTTCCCCAACCTCGTCGCGATGTTCTTCGCGCGGGCGGCGGCCAAGGGTGACGCGCCGTTCATGTGGGCCAAACGCGAGGGCGAGTGGGCGCCGACCAGCTGGGCCGAGGCGGCGCGGCAGGTCGCGGCCTTGTCGGCTAGCCTAAGCAGGCTTGGGCTGAAACCCGGCGACCGCGTGATGCTGGTCAGCGAGAACCGCCCTGAATGGCTGATTTCAGACCTGGCGATCATGGCCGCTCGCTGTGTCACCGTGCCGACCTACACGACGAATACGGTGCGCGATCACCAACATATCCTTGGCAATTCCGGGGCGCGGGCGGTGATCGTCTCGTCCCAGAAACTGGCCAAGTCGCTGATTCCGGCGGTGCTGTTTTCGTCCGAATGCAATCACATCATCTCGTTCGATGCGCTGGCGGTTCAGCAATCGCCCGACGTCGCGCAATTCCACCGCTGGGCCGACTTGGCGGCGGGTGAAGCGAATGTTCCCGCCGCCGAGGAAGCGATCGCGGAAGTCGGGCGCGGCGACCTCGCCTGCCTGATCTACACCAGCGGCACCGGTGGTGCGCCGCGCGGTGTGCGCCAGCATCATGGCGCGATCCTGCACAATGTCGAAGGTTGCATCGACATCATCGCCAATGATTTCGGCTGGGATGACGAAGTGTTCCTGTCGTTCCTGCCCGCGAGCCACGCTTATGAGCATAGCGGCGGGCAGCATTTCCCGATCGCGCTGGGCGGGCAGATCTACTTCGCCGAAAGCCTTGAGAAGCTCGCCGCCAATATCGAGGAAGTCCGCCCGACGCTGATGGTCGTCGTCCCGCGCCTGTTCGAGATGCTGCGCGCGCGGATCCTCAAGACGATCGAAAAGGATGGCGGGCTTCCGGCCTACCTGCTCGGCAGGGCGGTTGGGATCGAGGCGCGGCGCGCGGCGGGGACCAAGCGGATCATCGACGTGCCGATGGACAAGTTGCTCGACTTCACGCTGCGCAAGAAAGTTCAGGCCAAGTTCGGCGGGCGGATCAAGGCGATGGTCTCGGGCGGGGCGCCGCTCAATCCCGAAGTCGGCAATTTCTTCGCTGCAACCGGGCTGATGGTGCTCCAGGGCTATGGCCAGACCGAATCGGGGCCGGTGATCAGCTGCAACCGTCCGGCCGCCGGGATCGCGATGGACACGGTCGGGCCGCCGATGCGCAATACCGAAGTGAGGATTGCCGGGGATGGCGAGATCATGGTGCGCGGCGAGCTGGTCATGCACGGCTATTGGCGCGACCCCGAGGGCAGCGCGAAGGTGTTGCAAGATGGCTGGCTGGCGACGGGCGACGTCGGGCATATCGACAAGTCCGGGCGGATCGTCATCACCGACCGCAAGAAGGACCTGATCGTCAACGACAAGGGCGACAATGTCGCACCTCAGCGGGTCGAGGGAATGCTGACGCTCCAGCCCGAGATCGCCCAGGCGATGGTCTATGGCGACCGCCGCCCGCACCTTGTCGCGCTGCTGGTGCCCGAACCCGAATTTGCGGGCGAGCCCGATCTGGCGGCGCGACTGTCAAAGGCGGTCGACCGGGTCAATGCCGAATTGAGCGTAGTCGAAAAGGTGCGGCGCTTCGTCATCGCCGACGGGCCGTTCACAGTCGATAACGAACAGCTGACCCCGTCGATGAAGATCCGGCGGCACGTCATCGGCGCGGCCTATGGCGAGCGGCTGGCGGGGCTCTACGCGACCGCCAAACGATAATATCTACCCGCGCGGTTTTTCGTACGGCACGAAGGCGTCGAGCGAGCAGCTACCGACCGTTATTCCGCTTTGCAGGTCGACCACTTGCGCAATGTCGCCGCGGCACAGGCCCATGCCGCCGAAGCTTTTTGTGATGAGTGTATAGTGGCCCGAGCCGAGCGGCGAACAACCGCCGCGCGGAGCCTGGACATAGGTCCGGCGGCCTTCGTTGAACAGGATCACATTGTCGTCGATGACCTGCATGTTGGACGAGTTGTGCGACTGGAGGCAGTCGATCGGCTTGCCCGCGATTTTGCCCGCGAGCGCTTGGCGAAGTTCAGCTTCCTGGCGGGCGCCGCGCTGGACGGGCTGGCCCATGTCGGCAGTGCAGGCGGCAAGGCCCGAGGCAGCGAAAGCGATGGTGGCAAGTCGGCGCATGGCGATCACTCCTGTTGGGGTCGTCGGGATAGTAACGCACCAGACGTCGGTCCGGCTTAACGGAAGCTGTCTTTTGCGGCGCGGCGATCGGCGAAGTCAGCGACCGAGGCGGCGCGGATAAAGGGATTGGTCGCGCGTTCGAGCGCAATGGTGGTGGGGACGGTCATCTGGCCGCTCGCGCGAAGCCGTTCGACCTCGGCCAGCCGGTGCGCGATGGCGGCGTTGTCGGGCTCGGCGTAGGCAGCAAACTTCGCGTTGGCGAGCGTATATTCATGGGCGCAATAGGCCAGCGTCTCGCCCGGCAGCGCGGCGAGGCGGGTCAAGCTGCCGAACATCTGGTCGGGGGTGCCTTCGAACAATCGGCCGCAGCCCATCGCGAACAGCGTGTCGCCGACGAAGGCGATTCCGGCCGAGCGGAAAATGAAGGCAATGTGGCCGAGCGTGTGGCCGGGCACCTCCCACACTTCGCCGACATGGCCGCCGATCGAGACCGTATCACCTTCCTTCAACGCAACGTCTATCCCGGGGATGCGGTCGGCTTCGGCGGCGGGTCCCGAGACGCGCGCGCCAGTCGCCTTGACCGCGAGATTTCCGCCGGTGTGATCGGGGTGCCAGTGGGTGTTGAGGACCTGCCCGATGCGCCAGCCGCGGCGGTCGGCCTCGGCCAGCACGGGTTCGGCATCGCCCGGGTCGATCACGGCGGTGTCGCCGTTGGCACTGTCGCGGACGAGCCAGAGGTAATTGTCACTGAATGCCGGGACTGCGACGACTTCGAGTGATCCTGCCATCACCATTCGCCCACATTGGGCATCGACGCCCAAGGTTCGGCCGGAGCGAGGCGGTCGCCGGCCTGGAGCAGTTCGACCGAAATCCCGTCTGGCGAGCGGACGAACGCCATATGGCCGTCGCGCGGCGGGCGGTTGATCGGCACGCCAGCGTCCATCAACCGCTGGCAGGTCGCGTAAATGTCGTCGACGGCATAGGCGAGATGGCCGAAGTTGCGGCCCCCGGCATAGCCAGTTTCGCCCCAGTTGTAGGTCAGCTCGACTTCGCCCCCTTCGTCTCCCGGTGCGCCGAGGAAGATCAGCGTGAACTTGCCCGCAGGCACCTCCATCCGGCGGCGCTCCTCAAGCCCGAGGTGTCGAAAAAATGCAACAGTGGCGCCGGGATCGCTCACGCGGAGCATCGAATGCATGAATTTCATTTTACCTCGCTCAACTCGTCGCTATAATTGCACGGTTCGTCGATGACCGTGACCGGCGCTTCCGTCCGGTGGTCATCCATACGACGAATGACGGAAACTACGCCATGATCCAGAAGCTTGCAGACAATCGCGTCGTCCTGCTCGGTGCGGTCGCCATTTTTTCGTTCGGATTGGTCGCCAGCGGCTATTTGCTCGGCGATGGACTGCGTCGCGCCAAGATGGCCGAGCGATCGGTGACCGTTCGCGGCGTATCGGAACGCGATGTGGTCGCCAATCTCGCCACTTGGAACATCAGCTTCGCCGAGGAAGGCAATTCACTTGGCGCGGTCGACGGAGCGGTGGAGCAGCGCAGCCGGGCAGTGCGAGACTTCTTCCGCCGGGCCGGGTTCAGGCCGGAGGAAGTGAGCGATTCGGGAGTCAGTGTGCGCAGCGACTTCAACAAGGATCGCAAGGAAGATCGAGTGTCAGTGACTCGCTCGATACAGCTGCGCACCGTTGACGTGATGAAGGTGCGGTCGGCATTCGAACGGCAGGCCGAGCTGATCAGCGCGGGGGTGCCGCTGAGCGGGTCGGACGTCAATTACAGCTTCACCGGGCTGAGTTCGATCAAGCCGCAGATGATCGCCGAAGCGAACCTCAACGCCCGTACCAGCGCCGAACAATTCGCCAAAGACAGCGGGGCTGCGGTCGGGGGGATCAAGACCGCCAGCCAAGGCTATTTTTCCGTCGGGCCACGCGACGGGGCAAGCGACGGTGAGGAAGGCGGCTCGGGCGGCAGCGGATCGCCGTTCCAGAAGGTTCGCGTCGTGACGACGATCGACTATGATCTGGGCTAGCCCGAAATGGTAACCGGCGTCGCCGGGCGGCCCTAGCGGACCGTCAGCGGGACGCCGGCAAGGCCGAGGGCTTCGCGGGCGGCGCCGCCGACGGGGCCGTTGGGGTCAGCGGCGATGGCCTTTGTCCAGGCGGTGCGCGCGGCGCTGTCCTCGCCCGCCAGGCTGGCGACATGGCCCTGTTCGAACAGCAGGGTGGCGTCGTTGGGGGCGAGGGTTAGCGCGCGGGCAATGGCGATCTTGGCGCGCGGGACATCGCCGCCGGCGACCGCGATGACGGTCCGGAAATACCATAGATAGGGGTCGGCGGGAACGAGCCGCGCGGCCTCTGCGCTGCGGCTTTCGGCAGTGGCGAGGTCGCCCAGTGCGTGGGCTGCGCGGGCGCGGTCGAGGAGCAGCTCGCCGCGCTCGAGCGGGGAACCGCCCGGGATGGCGAGGCCCTGGTCAAAGTCCTTCGCTGCGGTAGCGGCGTCGCCGGCCTTGAGGCGGAGGTTGCCGCCAAGTGTCCATAAAGAGCGCGAGTGAGTAGCGGCAGCGCGGGCCTCAGCAAGGTCGGCGGTCGGCGGGGTAACGGGCGTGGCGGCATTCGTGGTGGCGGCGGCGAAGAGCAAAGCGAGGATCATGGCAACTCCACAAGGGGGGCGAGGCTGCGGAAGAGAGCGTCGAGTTCGCGCGGTTCCGACAGGCGGTGGCCACCACCTTTGACGAGGGTCAGCTGGACATCGGCTGAACGCAGCTGGGCGAGGAGCTTCAACGGGACGCCGACCGGGACGACCTGGTCATGCTCGCCGTGAAGCAGACGAACGGGGCAGTCGATTGCGATCGGGCCGCCGAGGATGCGCAAGGCCTCGCCCGACTGCCAGAAGCCGCGGTGGGTGACGAAGGGCGTGTTAGAATCGGGATCGGGGCGCTCCAGTCTGCCGTCCTGGAGCAGCCTGATCTTGTCCTCGGGAGAGAAGCCCCAGTCTGTAAAGTCGGGCGCGGCGGCGATTCCGACGAGCGCCGAGACCCGGTTCCCGAGACGGAGCGCGGCGAGCAGGGCGATCCACCCGCCCATCGACGAGCCGATGAGGATGACCCGCCCGTCTACCAGCCGGTCGATCGCGGCGAGGACTTCCTCCAGCCAGCGGGCAAGCGTGCCGTCGGCAAACTCCCCGCCCGAGGCGCCGGTGCCCGAATAGTCGAGGCGCAGGCAGCCGCAGCCGGTAGCCCCGGCAAAGGCATCGACCGCGACCGCTTTCGAGCCGGTCATGTCCGAGGCATAGCCGGGCAGGAAGACGAGCGTCGGGCGGGCGGGATCAGCCGGCAGGCGGTGGCAGATGGCGATGCGGCGGCCATCGCCGGGGTCGAAATAGGCGAGGTCGGGCAGGAGCATGTCCTGGCTTTAGCCGATCGACGATAGGCGGGGGAGTCTTTGTGCGCTCGGAGTCTCTGTGCGCTCGCCTGTCGCTACCGCTCGCTCGCGGGCGGCGAATGTTCACACATGTTCACGGTGATGAGCATGTTTTTGTTGTCCTGCTCATCCTCTCGATCGGGTTGATTCGGAACTGACGAGGGGGTTCATGCACCCGCAGGGACGCTGTAGGACAGGAAATTCGACAGGCACGATGGGGAAGAGCAGGCATGCGACTGAAACTACTCGGCTTTGTAGCGGCGATCGCGGTCTTGCTAGCCATCGGCGGCTGGTGGTTCGCATCGCCTTGGTGGACGCTGAAGGCGATGCGCGAAGCGGCGGCGGCTCACGACGAGAAGGCATTGTCGGCGCATGTCGACTATCCCGCCCTGAGGGCCAGCGTGAAGAGCGAAATCGCAAAGCAGATGGCGGGTTCGGGCGGCGGCGAAACGGATGGCACGCTTGCGACGGTGGTCGCGGTAATCGCCGGGCCGATCGTCGACGCCGCGATCACCCCGCAGGGGGTACAGGCGATGTTCGAGGTCAGGGACGTATCCAAGCAGGGTGGCGCCGCGCCCGCGACCGGGGAAGGCGTCTTGCCGAGGTTGCCCGCGGCCAACGACCACCCGGCGATCGAGCGCGACGGGATCGACCAGTTCCGGGTGCGCTGGCAGGAGCAGGGCACGGGAACGATGGTCTTTCGGCGTCACGGGCTGGGATGGAAGCTGGTCGGGATCGACCTGCCGCCTGCCCCGGCTATCCGTGTTCGCTGAGCGGCTGACTAGCCGCTAGGGCGCCACGAACGCATCAAGCGCGGCGGCGAAGGCGGCGGGCTGGTCGAGCATGGCGAAGTGGCCGGCGTTGGCGATCGGGACGAAGGTGACGGTCGGGGTGCCAGCATATTGGGTCTTGTAGAAGGCCAGCGTGCGGTCCTTGCCAAAGCCGGTATCGCTCCACGGGACAACGACAGTGATCGGGGTGGCAATGCGCGCGAGGTCGGGGCGAAGGTCGGTGGTCATGTCTTCGTAGATAGCCTGGCCGGCAACGCGGGCGTCGGCGGCGGTCGCCCAGCCGCGCATCTTCACGCGGGCGGGCTCGGTCAGGGCGAGGCTGTCGACCCCGGCGGCGATGGCTTCGGGAGTCATCGGCTTGCCATAGCGGGCGGCGGTGGCGGTGCGCATCATTGCGGCCGCGCCCTCGACCTGGGCGGGGGTCGGCATGGCCCCGCCGCGCGCGAGGAGCACCGCGAAATCGGGCAGCGCGTCGACGATCATCAGCCGCGCAAGCTGGGCCGGGTGGGCTTTCGCGAACTTGAGCCCGAGCAGCCCGCCCATCGAGTGGCCGACGAAACGGACGGGTTTGGCATGATCCTTCGCCAGCGCGGCAGACAGGTCGGCGACGATGCCGTCGAGCAGGCCGGGAGCGAGGTTGGCGCCGGGGGCGTCGCCGCCGAAGCCGTTGACCTGGACGAGGTAGACCCGGTGCGAGCGGGAGAGGTTGGTGGCAACCCCGTCCCAGACGCCGCGCGGGCTGGCGAGGCCGGGGACGAGGACGACGGGGCTGCCCTTGCCCAGCGAGACGATCGAGATGTGGGCGAGGCGGGTTTCGGTGGCTGGCCTGGCCAGCACGGGGGTCGCGGTCGCCAGCGCGGCGATGAGGGCGCCGATGACGCAAGGGATACGGATCATTTCGCGGATTCCTTCGACGGCGAGTGGAAGATGGCTTCGATAGAGAGATCGAACAGTTCGGCGATGCGGAAGGCGAGCGGAAGCGAGGGGTCGTATTTGCCGGTCTCGATCGCGTTGACGCTCTGGCGCGAGACGGCGAGGCGGTCGGCAAGGTCGGACTGGCTCCAGTCGCGTTCGGCGCGGAGCACCTTGAGGCGGTTGTTCATCGACAATCCCACCCGGTCGTGCCCAGCGTCAGGCGGTTGACGAGGCCGCCTACGCCAAGGCCGATGAACCACAGTACCGCGACGTAGAAGGCATCGATATGACCGACGAGTCCGAAATTTTCGAGGAAGCCGTAGATGGTGACGATGGCGAGCGTGAAGCCGGTGGCAATGAGCGATTGGCGGACGTGGAGCATCCGCTGATATTCGTCGCTTTCTTCAAGCAACATCTTGCCATAGGCCCAGAACACCCCGGAAACCGCGATGCCCGGGATCAATGCGAGCAACCAGGCGAGCGGGCTATCGTGGGGGACGTGACCCTTGCCGACGAATTGGACGGCGGCGGGGAGAGAAACAAGATAGACCCCCATCGCGAGGCCGACGCGCCATGTGTAGGCGCGCTGAGCGGGGGAGCGGAAACGGATCGACATGACAATGTTCCTTTTCAGTTTGTATATGAGGCTTTACATTTGAGTCGCCCGTAATGTCAAGTATCATTTACATTATGACAAGGATGCTCGCTCACGCCCCGATAATGGGAGGGTCAGGGGCGGGTTGAGGGGGACGCCTCCTCCCGCTAGAGGCTTTCCCCATGTCCAAAATGTACAAGATCGCCCTTCCCGACGGCTCAGTTCGCGAAATGCCCGAAGGGTCGACCCCGGGGGATGTCGCCGCCGCGATCGGGCCGGGGTTGGCGAAAGCGGCGCTGGCGGCGCGGGTAGATGGCGAATTGCGCGATCTCAATCGGCCGTTTGACGGCGATGCCAGCCTGGCGCTGATTACCGCGCGCGACGAGAAGGACGCGCTTGAGCTGTTCCGCCATGATTATGCGCATGTGCTGGCCGAGGCTGCGCAAAATCTGTTCCCGGGGACGCAGATCACCTTCGGGCCGGCGACCGATGACGGTTTCTATTATGACTTCGCTCCCGCGCCGGGGCGGGGGATGTTCACCGAGGAAGAGCTGCCGCTGATCGAGGCCGAGATGCGTCGGGTGATCGCGCGCGACGAGCCGCTGGTGCGCGAGGAATGGGCCCGCGAGGATGTGCGGGCGTTCTTCGTCAAGCAGGGCGAGACGTACAAGGCCGACTGGGTGATGGAGCTGCCCGAGGGCGAGGCGATCACCATGTACCGGTCGGGACAGGGCGACGGCAAGTGGATGGACCTGTGCCGCGGGCCGCATCTGCCGTCGACCGGCAAGCTGGATCCGGCGGCGTTCAAGTTGACGCGCGTGTCGGGGGCCTATTGGCGCGGCGACCAGGCGAATACGATGCTGAGCCGGATTTACGGTACGGCGTGGCTCAACAAGAAGCAGCTCGAGGCGCACCTCGTGCGGCTGGAGGAAGCGGCCAAGCGCGACCATCGGCGGATCGGGCAGGAGATGGACCTGTTCCATTTGCAGGCCGAAGCGCATGGGTCGGTCTTCTGGCACCCCAAGGGGTTCATCCTGTGGCGCGCGCTGGAGGCCTATATGCGGCGGCGGCTGGATGCGGCGGGCTATGACGAGGTCAAGACGCCCCAGCTGATGGATGCGCGCCAGTGGGAGAAATCGGGCCACTGGGGCAAGTATCGCGAGAATATGTTCGTGGTGCCCGACGAGATTCCTAACATCGACGATGACGCGCAGGTGCTGAGCGGCACGGGCGACCTGATGGCCCTGAAGCCGATGAATTGCCCGGCGCATGTGCTGATCTTCAAGCAGGGCATCACTTCGTATCGCGACCTGCCGATCCGCATGGCCGAGTTCGGCTGCTGCCACCGCAACGAGCCGCATGGCGCGCTGCATGGAATCATGCGGGTGCGGCAGTTCACGCAGGACGATGCGCATATTTTCGTGCGCGAGGACCAGCTGATCGACGAAGTGCGCGATTTCTGTGATCTGCTCGACAGCGTATACCAGGACTTGGGGTTCGACAGCTATGCGATCAAGCTGGCGCTGCGGCCCGACAAGAGGTTCGGGTCGGACGCGATGTGGGACTGGTCCGAGCAATCGCTGCGCGACGCGGTGAAGGCGAGCGGGCGCGACACCGAGGCGTATGGCTGGGAGGAATTGCCCGGCGAGGGGGCGTTCTATGCGCCCAAGCTTGAGTTCCACCTGACCGACGCGATCGGGCGGACGTGGCAGGTGGGGACGATCCAGACCGACACGGTGCTGCCCGAGCGGCTGGACGCTAGCTACATCGGCGAGGATGGCGCGCGGCATCGGCCGGTGATGTTGCACCGGGCCATATTGGGGACGTTTGAGCGGTTTATCGGCATTTTGATCGAGCATCACGCCGGGCGCTTCCCGCTGTGGCTGTCGCCGGTCCAGGCGGTGGTTGCGACGATCGTGTCGGATGCCGACGACTATGCCCATGACGTGGTGGCGAAGCTGAAGGCGGCGGGGCTTCGGGTCGAGGGCGACCTGCGCAACGAGAAGATCAACTACAAGGTGCGCGAGCATAGCCTGGCCAAGGTGCCGTTGCTGCTGGTGGTGGGCAAGCGCGAGGCCGAGGAGGGAACGGTCGCGATCCGCCGACTGGGGTCTGACGAGCATCAGAAGGTAATGGGGCTGGACGAGGCAATCGCGATGATGGCGGGGGAAGCAGTGCCACCGGATTTGAGGTAGTTATTGCAGCGTCTGGCCCGCATCTGCGCCGCCGGGGGAGAGCCGCTGGAACTGCATGAGCTGTACGACGAGGTCGGCGCGGTCAGCGAGGGTCAGGGCTTCGAGCAGTGCCTGTTTCGCACCGGGATCGAACGGGGCGACCTGGGCGATAGCGTTGACGAGCATTTCGTCGTCGAGCCGGCCGACGGCTTCCCAGTCGACCATCAGCCCAAGCGCATCGCCAAAGCGCCGCGCCTCGCGCTCGACATCGGCTCGGACGACGGAGGCGAGCGGCGCGGGATCTTCGTCATTGAAGCCGGCGAGATCCACATCGGCCTGGCGGTAGCTGGTGCCGACGTCGGGTTCGGCGATCAGGCGGAAGCGCGACGAACCCTGGAGAACAACGTTAAAGCGGCCATCGTCGAGTTCCTCGACCCCGACGATCTCGCCGATGCAGCCGATGCGATAAAGCGAGGGGTGGTCGCTGTGCTCGGTCGGCTGGATCATGCCGATCTGGGCCTTGCCGGCGAGCGCGTCGCGAATCATTTCGCGATAGCGTTCCTCGAAAATGTGGAGGGGCAGTTGCGCGCGCGGGAAAAGGATCGCCCCGGCAAGCGGGAAGATCGGCAGGCGGACGGGGGCGGGCTTGCTCATGTGAAAAGCAGGGCCGAGAGGCGCCGGCGTTGCGCCTTGCCCCACGGGTCGGCGAACCCGGCTGCTTCGAGCAGTTGCAGCAGGCGAGCGCGCGCGGCGCCGTCATTGGCGGCGGGATCGCGGCCGATCGAATCGAGCAGCGCGTCGGCGGCACCGTCACGGTCGCCCGACGCCATGCGGGCATTGGCAAGGTCGAGCCGGGCGGCGTGATCGTCAGGATCGGCGTCGATCCGCGCCTCGATCTCGCCGGTGTCGGCGGCGGGCAGGGGGACATCGGCGACGTCGAGTGCGGCGCGGGCGCGCTGGATCGCGGGGTCCTTCGCGGCGTCGGGCGAGGCGGCGTCGAGAATCGTTCGCGCCTCGGCAAATTCGCGATTGGCGACGAGCGCGCGAACCAGGCCGCCGATGACCGCAGCGTCAGTGGGGGCCATTTCGTGAAGCTGCGCAAAGAGCGGGATCGCCTGCGCCGGGTCACCGTCGGCGAGCAATTGTTCGGCGGCGGCGATGAGGGGTGCCATCTCGGCCGCGAGGTCCTGTGCGGGGCCCTTGACCGGGAGCTGGGCGAGCAATTGGTCGATCGCCGCCGTGAGCTGCGCCTCGGTGCGATATTGGGTGAGGTCGGCGACCGGCTGGCCGCCGTGGAGCGCGTAGACGGTGGGGATCGACTGGACGCGGAACTGGGCGGCGATGAACTTGTCAGCGTCGACGTCGATCTTTTTCAGGATCACGCCGCGGTCGGCATAATCGGCGGCAATCTTCTCGAGCGTGGGCGACAGCGCCTTGCACGGGCCACACCACTCTGCCCAGAAATCGAGGATGACCAGTGCATCCATCGACGGGGTGATGACATCGGTTTCGAATCGAGCGAGCGCGGCGCGGTCGGCTTCGCTGATGCCAAGGGTTGCCACGCTTACTCGTCTCCGTTTGTCCTGATTGCCATATGTGCGTTCGACGACGGAGCGGCAAGGGGATGGCGGTTTGGCAGCGATACGCGCCGCAATGGCGAGCGACTGGGCCACTAAGGGTTGCAGCGCCCAAACCCCGATGCTAAGCGCCCGCCACCCGACCGAGAGGCTTGCCCTTTCGGTCCGCCAATTCGAGCGGGCGTAGCTCAGGGGTAGAGCACAACCTTGCCAAGGTTGGGGTCGAGGGTTCGAATCCCTTCGCCCGCTCCAGTTGCGGCCTGCCTTCGGCAGGACTGCAGAAGGGCTGAGTGCGGTTTGCGCCTCGCCTTCATTCGGCACGAATCAATGGGCGAACCCTCTGAGTCTTTTGTGAGCTTCGCCGCGAGCGGCGTAGCGTGGTTCGAATCCCTTCGCTGCTAGCTTTCTAGTTCTTCCCCTTGCGCCGCGTAATGGCGGGCGATCACCGCGCAGGCGAGGAGCTGGAGCTGATGGAACAGCATCAGCGGGAGGATTACCATGCCGATCTGCGACGGAGCGAACAGCACGCCGGCCATCGGCACCCCCGAGGCGAGGCTTTTCTTCGAGCCGCAAAACAGCAGCACGATGCGGTCTTCGCGCGAGAAGTGGAGGAGGCGACCGGCGAGCCCGGTGAGCAGCAGGATCGCCGCGAGCAGGATGATGCAGCACAGCGCGATCAGCCCGAGCGAGGCGGGCGAGAGCTGACACCACAGCCCTTCGCGAACCGCCGCGCCGAACGCCGAATAGACGACCAGAAGAATCGCGCCGCGATCGACCATGGTCATCAGCGGCTTGTGCCGCGCGACCCATGCGCCGATCCACGGCCGGATGAGGTGCCCGGCGACGAACGGGAGCAGCAGCTGAACGAGGATCGCCTCGACCGAGTGCCACGAAATCGATCCCTGCCCGCTGGCCCCGATCAGCAGCGCGACGAGCAGTGGAGTAACGACGATCCCGATCAGGTTGGAAGAGGAGGCACTGCACACGGCGGCGGCGACATTGCCGCGCGCGATGGCGGTGAAGGCGATCGACGACTGGACGGTCGAGGGGAGCAAAGTGAGGAACAGGAGGCCGGTGGCAACGGGAGCGATGAGGAAGGGCAGGCTCGATATCGCCAGGCCGAGCAGCGGGAAGACGAGGAAGGTGGCGGCGAATACCGCGGCGTGGAGGCGAAGATTGGCGGCCCCGGCGATGATCGCCTCGCGCGACAGCTTGGCGCCATGGAGGAAGAACAGGGCGAAGATCGCAATGTTGGCGACAGCGCCGACGACCGGTGCGAACGCGCCGCGAGGCGGAAGCAGCGACGCGAGCAGGGCGGTCGCGACGAGCGCGAGCATGAACGGATCGAGCAGGGCGCGAAACCGGTTCATGATCGCGCCTAATTGGCCACTGCGCCCTGCGGAAGGTCGCCGACGGGGGGCTCGGTCCCGCCCAGCGCAGCGTCGAACATGGTGCGGTCGAGGCGGCCTTCCCAGCGGGTGACAACGACCGTGGCGACGGCGTTGCCGATGAAGTTGGTCAGGCTGCGGCACTCGCTCATGAAGCGGTCGACGCCGAGGATCAGCGCCATGCCCGCGACGGGCAGGTCGGGGATGATGGAAAGGGTTGCGGCGAGGGTGATGAAACCCGCCCCGGTGACCCCGGCGGCCCCCTTGGAACTGAGCATCGCGACGCCGAGGAGGAGGAGTTGCTGGCCGACGCTGAGATCGACGTTGAGCGCCTGCGCGATGAACAGGGCGGCGAGCGTCATGTAGATGTTGGTGCCGTCGAGGTTGAACGAATAGCCGGTCGGGACGACGAGCCCGACGATCGTCTTGGGACAGCCGGCGCGCTCCATCTTCTCGATCAGGCTGGGCAGTGCGCTTTCGCTCGACGAAGTGCCGAGCACGAGCAGGAGCTCGGCCTTGAGATAGGAAATGAGGCGCAGGATCGAGAAGCCCGCCAGCCGCGCGACTGCGCCGAGGATGACGAGCACGAACAACAGCGAAGTCGCGTAGAAAGTGCCGACGAGCAAGGCGAGATTGGCGAGCGTGGCGATGCCATATTTGCCGATGGTGAAGGCCATCGCGCCGAACGCGCCCAGGGGAGCGAGCTTCATGATGATCGCGACCAGCTTGAACATCACGATCGAGATTTGCTCGAGCGCGGATTGCACTTTGGCGGCGCGGTCACCGACCAGCGCAAGCGCGACCCCGAAGAGGATCGCGACGAGCAAGGTCTGGAGAATGTTGCCCGCCGTCAGCGCCGAGACGAAGGTGTCGGGAATGACCTCCATGACAAAGCCGGTGACGGTCGAGGCGTGGGCCTTGGTGGCATAGTCCGCGACCTTGGCGGCATCGAGGCTGGCGGGGTCGATATTGAGCCCGACGCCGGGGCGGACGAGATTGCCGACGATCAGCCCGAGGACGAGCGCGAAGGTCGACATGAGGAGGAAATAAGCAAACGCCTTGGCGGCGACGCGCCCCACTGCGCCGAGGTCGCGCATCCCGGCGATACCGGTGACGATGGTCAGGAAGATGACCGGGGCGATGATCATCTTGACCAGCTTGATGAAGGCATCGCCGATCGGCTTCATCGCCTCGGCCGTGGCGGGGGCGAATATGCCGAGCGCAACTCCGAGCGCAATCGCGGCGAGGACCTGGACGTAAAGGTGGCGGTACCAGGGAACGGGCGCTGCAAGCGATGCGCCGTCGTCGATGATCAATCCCGTTTCCCTTCAGCTCAAGGCGCGTGCGAGTGCTCCCGCGACGTCGGCAATGGTGAAGGGTTTGGCGAGCAATTCAACCCCGACGCTGGCGGCATCGTCGGCGACGGCGTCGGCGCGGCCCGAGGCAAGCACGAACGGTACCTCTATGCCGCGGCTGCGCAGCGCATTGACGAGGTCGATCCCGCTGACCCCGCCGGGCATCATCACGTCCGACAGGATGACGTCGACGCCTTTTGCCGCGCCGATCCGTTCGAGCGCGGTGGCGGCGTCGGCGAGATGATCGACCTCATAGCCAAGCTCGCGAATCATGTCGGAGACGAGCATCGCCACCTGGGCGTCATCCTCGATCAGGAGGACACGGCCGCTGCCGCGCTGTTCGTGCAAACGGGGGTCTTGCCCAGCAGTAGCGGGCGTGCCCGACGAGCGCGGCAGGGTGATGGTGAATGTGGCGCCCCGCCCGGGCACGCTGTCGACCGCGACAGCGCCCCCCGACTGAGTCGCGAAGCCATGGACCTGAGCCAAGCCGAGGCCCGAGCCGTGGCCGATTTCCTTGGTCGTGAAAAAGGGTTCGAACACGCGCGCGGCAATCTCGGCAGCGATACCGGTGCCTTCGTCGCAGACCGTGAGGTCAACCGCGTCGGCGGCGCCGTTTCCTCCCGGTCGATTGGCGGCACGAATTCGGATCCGGCCACCGATCGGCATGGCGTCGCGGGCGTTGACGCACAGGTTGAGCAGCGCCAGCTGGAGTTCGCCGGGATCGGCCTCGACCGGCCAAAGCTCGCTGGGGAAGCCGGTCTCGACGCGAATGTCGCCGCGCAGGCTGCGGTCGAGCAGGTCGCGCATTTTTTCGACCATCGGGGCGAGCGCGATGGGCTCGGGGCGAAGCGACTGGCGGCGCGAGAAGGCAAGCAGCTGGCGGGTGAGCCCGGCGCCGCGTTCGACCGCCTGGCGCATACCGTCCATCAGCCGCTGCGTGCGGGCGGGGTCCGTGCTTCGCTCGAGCATCTGCAAGCCCCCCGAAATGACGGTGAGCAAATTGTTGAAGTCGTGCGCGACCCCACCGGTCAGCTGGCCAATCGCCTCCATCTTCTGCGCCTGGCGAAGCTGTTCCTCGGCAGCGCGGCGTTCGGTAACGTCGCGGCCATTGGCGTAGATCTTGTCGCCCTGAGGGTTGGCGACCCAATTGACCCAGTGCGCCGAGCCGTCCTTGTGACGCATTCGAGTTTCGAAGCCGGCCAGCGGATCGTCGGTCGCGGTGGCGAGGGCGATCTCGTTGGCTTCGAAATCCTCCTCGAAGTGAAATTTGAGGTGATGCTCGCCGACGATCTCATCATTTTCCCAGCCAAGCACGCGGGTCCAGGCGCGGTTGGCGGCGCGGATGATGCCGTCGGGGGTGATGACGTGCTGAAGGTCGAGGCTCTGGTCCCAGGCGCGGTCGCGCTCAGCCGTGCGCTCGGCCACCAGTCGCTCGAGATCGGTATTGAAATCGCGCAGCGCTTCCTCGGCGAGCCGCTGGTAAGTGATGTCGCGGTGGACCCCGACCCATTCGACGATGTCGCCACCCGCATCCATCACGGGCACGGCGCGGATTGCGAAATGGGCATAGTCGCCGTCGCGGGTCAGGACACGATGCTCGAAGATGAACGGGCGGCGTTCGGCGACGGCGAGGTTCCACGCGTCGATTGTCGGCTGGGCATCGTCGGGATGGACCGCGGCGGCCCAGCCATAGCCCTGGTAATCGGCGAAGGACTGGCCGGTCAGCGACGCCCAGCCGGGCTGATCCCCCGACATTTGCCCGCTGGCGTCATTGGTCCACAGCACCCCGACCGCAGCGACCGCGGCGGCAAAGCGCGATTCGCTAGTTCGCAATTTCTCATCGAAGCGGTGGCCGTCGTCGGCGTAGCGGCGCTCATCATGCTTGATCGGATAGGCGTCGCCGACGTGTTCCATCGGGCAGGTTTATCGTTGGCTTCGTTAAGCGACAATGACGGGGATCAACCAGAACGGGCCAAGTTGTTGGTCGGGATCGGCGTCAATAAGGCCGCTCTTCCATGTCGTGCTGGTGGATGACCGAGCGGACGACCTCGTTCATCAGCCGCATCCGTACCGGCAGCGGGGTGGTGGTCGACTTGATCATCACGGCAATGGCGTAGCTGCGCCCGTCGGGGGCGGTGATCAAGCCGATATCGTTATACCCCGCCTGAAGCGCGCCGAGGACTTGGCCGGTGCCGGTCTTGTGGCTGAGACTCCACCCCGGGGCGAGCCCGCCATGGAGACGGTTGCGGCCGGTTTTGGTATTGCCCATCGTGTTAAGCAAATGCGCGGTCGAGGAGGGGGAGAGCAATTGGCCCTTCTTGAGCCGGGCGAGCGCCTTCACCACCGACGCGGGGGCGGCGCCGTCATACGGGTCTTCGATATAATGGTTGAGCAGCGAGCGACGGGTCGCCAGCGGGAGCGCGTTACGGGCGCGGTTGAAGCCGTCGCCGACCGCCATCGACTGGTGCCAGGTGACCCCCGCGACCCTGGACTGGAACAAGCGCTCGCCATGATCGAAGCGGATCGAGCCGAGGCCCTTCTTCGCAATCATTTCGCGCACCGCGCCGTCGCCGCCGACCGCGCGCATGAGGCGGTCGTTGCAAGTATTGTCGCTCATCGTGATGGCGTCGTGGAGGAGGCGGCCGAGCGTGGTCGTGACTGCGCCGTTGCGAAGCACCTGCGCGGCGATTGGCTGATGGAACAGGGTCAGGTCGCTGCGGGTCAGGGTAACGGGGTCGCTGAGCCGGACCGCGCCACGATCGATCGCATCCATCGCGGTGATCGCGACCCACAGCTTGCTGACGCTTTGCTGGGGATAAAGTTCTTCGGAATGCCAGCCGGTCTGCCAGCCGTCGTCGACCGAACGGACGGCGATGCCGATGCGGCCGTTGAACCCGGCACCGAGAGCCTGGATCCGATCGCGCAGATAGGCCGGGGTCTGGGGGGCGTAGGCGACGGGCGAAGCGAGTGGCGGAGACTGCTGAATATTGGGTTGCTGATAGGGCAGCCGGGCCATTGCCGCGGGACCGGCGAGCAGCGCGCCGACCAGTCCGAGAGTCACTTTTGCCGTCATGCCCTACGCTACCTCTGCAATGTCGATCGCGGGTCTAGCCCGCCCAAGCTGACCGCCAGATGACCCGTGCCAAAGCGCAGGCGCGGGTTCAAGTCACTGTTTGAGGGTCGCGGCCGGGATCGGTGCGGGCGGCGGCGGTGCCTGAACCTGAGCCGGCACGGCAGTCGGGAGCAGCGCGGCGCTCTCAATCTCGTCGAGGGCGCGGTGGACGGCGACGAAGCGGCGCGCCGATGTGACCCATGGTTCGGCGCGGGCAACCCCGGGGAGGCGCATGGTTTCGGCCAGCGCGCCATCGACTTCGCCGCGGCGCAAGCGTTCCTCGGCGCGGTCGAAGCGGGCCTGGGGGCGGACCGACGGCATGTCGGCGCGCCGGATGCTGACGAGCGCGCCGAGCTCGCGGCGAACCCCAGTCCACCAGCTTTCCTCAGGTCCCGGGCGGCGCAGCGTATCGCCGAGCTGGTCATATTGGTCGATGAGGGCGTCGAGGCGGATCGGCTGGCGCGCCGCCGTGACGATGGTCGCGACGGCCTGTTCGTGGCCCGCGCCGAAGCGTTCGACCAGCAGAGGTTCGAGATAGCCGAGCGCCAGCCCGCGATCGACCGCGCGGCGGGCGGCGAAGGCAACGAGCAAGGCATCGGCGCGGCCGGCGGAGCCCTGTGCCCGCTGAGCGGCGTTCTCCACCGCAGCAAGGCGGCCCTCGACAGCGGCGAGACGCGCGGCCTCCTGCGGAGCTTCGACGATGGTCGCGTCGGCGGCGGGCTCAGGCGCGGCGAGCGCGAGCGGTGTCGCGGCTGGCGCAACCCCGAACAATTGGGCGGCGGGGGCCGAGCGGGCAAGCGCCCAGGTGGCGAGCGCGGCGCCGGCGACCAGCAGCAGCAACGCTGCGGCGATGCGGGCGGTCCAATTGGAAGAGGGCGTCATTGGTCGCTCTCTAAGCACAGCTCGGCGGCGAGGGCCAGCAAGGCGGTGTCGGTCGGGCGCGCGGCGATGGCGAGATGGTGCCAGCCGGGGCCGGTATCAGCGGCGGCGTCTGGACTGAGCGCGACGAGGCTGATGGTCGCGCGATCGGCGACGAGAGAGGCGAGACGCTGACCGGCGCGGCGCGAGTGGAGGGCGATGACGGTGCCCGCCAGGCTGGCGAGCGCAGCGGGATCGGGGGCGAGCGGGGCAGCGCGGTAGACGATGATTGGGGTGATATGCGCGCCATGGGCCTGCGGCGGCGTGCGATCTTCGCCGCCAGGGTGGAGCAGGCGGATGCCGCGGGGAAGCCCGGCGAGGAGCACATCGACCCCTGCCCCGCCGACGCTCGCGACGCTGAACCCGGCGAGGCGTGCGGCCTCAGCCGTGGTGGCGCCGACCACGTGGACGGCAAGGCGGCGGAGGCGGTGAAGATCGGGGCCGCCGTGTCGCACCGTGTTGGCGCTGGTCATGAGGAGCGCGTCGAAGGCGTTCTCGTCTGGCGCGTGCCAACTGACGCGTTCTATCTCGAACAGCGGCATGATGAGCGTCTCGATCCCGAGCGCGGCGGCCTTAATCGCGCTGTCGCTCGCCCCGGGCTCAGGACGCGTCAGGACGAGTCGCTTCATCCCCCCGCAAACAATCGGGCAATTTCGGGGGGCGCTCGCTTCAGCATGGCGCGGGCGAGCGCAGCGGGGGCTTTGTGGTCGGTCTTGGCAAAGCGGGCTTCGTCGGCGAGGCCATGGCGGCCGTCCTCGCTGTAAAGCTCGGCGCGCAGGTGCAGCGTGCCGTCATGCGCAAGCGTCGCGAGTGCGGCGATCGGCGTGTGACAGGTGCCACCGAGCGTGCGGGTAAAGATGCGCTCGGCGGTGACTGCGGCGAAGGTTGCCGGATGGTTGATCGGAGCGATCATCCGGCGGGTTTCCTGGTCGGCGGTGCGGCATTCGATCCCGATCGCGCCCTGCGCCGGGGCGGGGAGAAGCTCGTCGAGCGGAAAGCCGATCTCGCCATGATGGAGCCGGTCGAGCCCGGCGGCGGCAAGCAAGGTGGCGTCGCATTCGCCCGCCGCGAGCTTGGCCAGCCGTGTGTCGACATTGCCGCGAATGGGGATGATGTTGAGGTCGGGGCGGACGCTGAGCAGTTGCGCGGCGCGGCGCGGGGACGAGGTGCCGACGATCGCGCCCTGCTTTAGATCGGCGATCGAGGCGGCGCCGATCAGCCGGTCGCGGGTGTCGGCGCGGCGCAGCATGGCGGCGATGCACATCTCTGGGGGGCGGTCGCTTTCGACATCCTTCATCGAGTGAACCGAAATGTCGGTGTCGCCGGCAAGCAGCGCGGCGTCGAGTTCCTTGGTCCATAACGCCTTGCCGCCAATATCGGCCAGCGGGCGGTCCTGGACGCGGTCGCCGGTGGTCTTCACGACGCGGATTTCGACCGCGCCGGCGGGCCATTCATGGGCGACCTCGAGTCGCGCCGCGACCTGCGACGCCTGAGCGAGGGCGAGCGGGGAGCCGCGAGTGCCAAGAATGATTGGACGCTTCATGGAGCGGCCACACTAGCCCCAATCGGCCACCTAGGGCAAAGGCCAAGCGATGGCGTTGATCCTTGGCCTTGAATCCTCGTGCGACGATAGTGCCGCGGCGCTGGTCACCAGTGATCGCGTGGTGCTGGCGCAGGCGGTCGTCGGGCAGGACGAGGCGCATCGGCCGTTTGGCGGAGTGGTCCCCGAGATTGCAGCGCGGGCGCATGTCGAGCAATTGCCGGGGCTGATCCGGCGGGTGATGGACGAGGCCGGGGTGCGGCCGGCCGACCTCGACGCAGTGGCGGCGACGGCCGGGCCGGGACTGATCGGCGGGGTGATGGTCGCGCTGCTGGCAGGCAAGGGGCTTGCGCTCAGCGCAGGCAAGCCGCTGATTGCGGTCAATCATTTGGAAGGGCATGCGCTATCGCCTCGTCTCGCGGACCCGGGGCTGGACTTTCCGTACCTGCTGCTGCTGGCGTCGGGGGGGCATTGTCAGCTGCTCGAAGTGCGCGGGGTTGGTGACTATCGGCGGTTGGCGACGACGATCGACGATGCTGCGGGGGAAGCGTTTGACAAGTCCGCCAAGCTGCTGGGGCTGGGGTATCCCGGCGGGCCGGCGATCGAGCGACTAGCGCGCGAGGGGGATGCAAGGGCGGTGCCCCTGCCGCGCCCGCTGGTCGGGACGGCTGAGCCGCATTTCTCGTTCGCCGGCCTAAAGAGCGCGGTGCAGCGAGCGGCGGTGGCGGGGATCTATGCCAAGGCGGATATCGCGGCGAGTTTCCAGCAGGCAGTGGTCGATTGCCTGGTAGACCGGACGGCGCGGGCGTTGACGGTGAGTGAAGCGCCAACGCTAGTGGTGGCGGGCGGGGTGGCCGCGAACCAGGCCGTCAGGTCGGCCTTGGCCGATTTGGCGCACAAGCACGGACGGAAGTTTTCGGTGCCGCCGATGTGGCTGTGCACCGACAATGCCGCGATGATCGGCTGGGCCGGGGCCGAGCGGTTTGCCTCCGGGCTGACCGACGGGCTCGAGGCGCCAGCGCGGGCGCGGTGGCCGCTCGACGAGGCGGCGGACAAGGTTCGCGGGGCGGGAGTGAAGGCATGACGATCGAACGCCTTGGAGTGATCGGCGGAGGCGCGTGGGGGACCGCACTGGCGCAGGTCTGTGCAAGCGGCGGGCGCGAGACATTGCTGTGGGCGCGCGAGAAAGATGTGGTGGAGTCGGTCAACACGACCCATGAAAACAAGCTGTTCCTGCCTGGCATCCCGCTCTCGACGGCGATCCGCGCGACGGGGGAGCTGGGCGAGCTGGAAGGATGCGATGCGTGGCTGGTGGTCACCCCAGCGCAGCATATGCGCGGCGTGCTGGCCGGGGCGCCGCAATGTGGCCGGCCGCTGATCTTGTGCGCCAAGGGGATTGAGGAGGGCTCGGGCGAACTGCTCCACACCGTGGCGAAAAAGGTTTGCCCGGAGGCCGGGATCGCGGTGCTGTCGGGGCCGACCTTTGCGCATGAAGTGGCGGCGGGATTGCCGACCGCAGTCACGTTGGCGTGCGAGGACGAGGCACTGGGCGCGGCAATCCGCAAGCGGATCAGCCTGCCCGCGTTTCGGACCTATGCGACCGACGATGTTGCCGGGGCCGAGGTCGGCGGGGCAGTCAAGAATGTGCTGGCGATCGCGTGCGGCGTGGTCGAGGGGCGCGGGCTTGGCCAGAATGCGCGCGCGGCGCTGATCGCGCGGGGTTTTGCCGAGATGACGCGGTTCGGACTGGCGATGGGAGCGCGGCGCGAGACGCTGGCCGGGCTGTCGGGGTTCGGCGATTTGGTGCTGACTTGCTCGTCGACCAGTTCGCGCAATTACTCGCTGGGCAAGGGGCTAGGCGAAGGACGCGCGGCGGGCGAACTGATGGCCGACCGTCATACAGTGGCCGAAGGGGCGTTCACCGCGCCGGTGCTGGACCGGCTGGCGCGGGCCAAGGGTATCGACATGCCGATCGTCGCGGCGGTGGCGGCGCTATTGTCGGGGAGCGCGGGGGTGGACGACGTGCTCGAACAACTTTTGTCGCGACCGACCCGGCCCGAGCATCATTAGAAGTCGATCGCGATGCCCTTTTTGACCCAGTCGCCATAGCGAGTCGGGTCGGGCTTATCCTCTTCGCCCAAGGGCGGGGGCGGTTCGACCGCTTCAGGCGCGGGCACTGGCGGCGAGGGGGCGAGCGTCTTTGGCGGGACGAGATCGGCAGGACGTTTCATAAAGTGTGAAATGGTGCGTAAAGGCGCGCATGCCAAGTCCCACGACCATCGTCGCCGATCCGGCCCGTAACGACCCCGAGGGTCTTCCCGCTCGCGCCGCCGCATTGCGAATGCTCGATGGCGTGCTTCGCCGGGGGCAGACGCTGGAGGCGGCGGCGCAGGGCGGGCCGCATCTGTCGCCGCCCGACCAGGGACTGGCGCTGGCGATTGCCGGCGAGACGCTGCGCTGGCTGCCGGATCTCGACCTGATGATCGACAGCGCGACGCGCTTGCCGCTGGCCGAGGATAGCAAGGCTCGGATGGTGCTGCGGATGGCGCTGGCGCAGAAAATATCGCTCGGAACACCCGACCATGCGCTGGTCACGACTGCGCTGCCGCTGGTCGATGGCGGGCCGCGGCGGCTGGTCCATGGCGTATTGGGGACGTTGTTGCGGCAAGGGGTGAGCAAGCCCGACCGGCCGCGGCTGCCGTCGATCGTCGCTGAGCGCTGGCGCCTGGCGTGGGGAACGCAAGTGGTCGAGGCGGCGCGGCGCGCCATTGCCCAGCGACCGCCGCTTGACCTGAGTTTCAAGGACGATGCGGCAGCGAAGGCGTTCGCAGGCGCGACTTCGCTGGCGGCGAGGCATGCGCGGCTCGACATATCGTCGAATGTCGCCGAATTGCCGGGCTTCGACGAGGGCGGATGGTGGGTCCAGGACCTGGCCGCATCCTTACCCGCGCGACTGATCCCGGCGGGGGCGAACACCGTGCTCGACCTGTGCGCGGCGCCCGGCGGAAAGACGATGCAGCTCAGCGCGGCAGGGCATGCGGTCACCGCGCTCGACCGCAAGCCGAGCCGGATCGCGCGATTGCAGCAGAATCTCGACCGGACGGGGCTCGCCGCCGAACTGGTCGCAGCGGATGCGCTGACGTGGGCGCCGGGACGGACGTTCGATGCGGTACTGGTCGATGCGCCCTGCTCGGCAACGGGGACGCTTCGCCGCCATCCCGAGGTGATTTACCGCGCGCGACCGCAGATCATGGTCGAGACGGCGGAGTTGCAGGGCCTGCTGCTGGCGCAATCGGCGAGCCTTGTTGCACCCGGCGGCGCCATCATCTTCGCGACGTGCAGCCTTGAGCCAGAAGAGGGCGAGGCAATCGTCGAGGCGTTCCTCGCCGCGCACCCGGGGTTTGCGGTCGACCCACCCAGGCCCGGCGAGCTGCCTGACTTCGTAAAGCCGACCAAGGCCGGATATGTGCGGATCCTGCCCGGGCTGATCGAGGAACAGGGCGGGCTCGACGGCTTCTTCATCGCGCGGCTTGTCGCCCCTGCCTGATTGCGTCTAATCGGCAGCATGACCCTCATCGCCCCTTCGATCCTGTCTGCCGATTTCGCCCGCCTTGGCGAGGAGGTCCGCGCGATCGACGCAGCCGGGGCCGACTGGATCCATGTCGATGTGATGGATGGACACTTCGTCCCCAATTTGACGATCGGGCCGATGGTGGTGAAGGCGCTGCGCCCGCATTCGGCCAAGGTCTTCGACGTTCATTTGATGATCGCGCCGGTCGATCATTTCCTGGACGCCTTTGCCGAGGCGGGGGCGGACATCATCACCGTCCATCAAGAAGCGGGGCCGCATCTTCACCGCACGATCCAGCGAATCAAGGCGCTAGGGAAGAAAGCGGGGGTGTCGCTGAACCCGGGGACCCCGGCCAAGACGCTCGACTATGTGCTCGAGGAAATCGACCTGGTGCTGGTGATGAGCGTCAATCCCGGATTTGGCGGGCAGAAGTTCATCCCCAGCCAGCTGCGCAAGATCGAAGCGATCGCCAAACAGGTCCAGATGAAGGGGCTCGACGTGATCATCGAGGTTGATGGCGGGGTCGATGCCGGCAATTGCCAGAGCGTGATCGACGCCGGCGCCACCGCGATCGTTGCCGGGACGGCGGCGTTCAAGGGCGGGCCCGATGCCTATGCCGCCAACATCGCCGCGCTTCGAGGCCGTTGATGGCCGATGACGCCGGCGAGGTCATCGGCAAGCTGGCGCGCGGATCGCTGGTATCGCGATTGTTCACGTCGAAAAAGGAGCCGCTCCGGCTGACCGCGGTGCCGCGCGACCATGTCGCGGGGGATCGGGCACGCGGTGACGCGTTGCTCGCCGGACGCTTCGAGGTCGGTGCCGAGACGATCGACCTGACCGATTTCGACTTTGCTGCGGTGGGCGCAGATTCGGCGGTGGCCGAAGGGCTGCAGGGCTTTTCATGGCTGCGCGACCTTGCCGCCTCGACCGGGCGCGACAAGGGCGCGAAGCTGGCCGAGGCGCTCGTCGGGCGGTGGTTGCTGGCGCACGGCACCAAGGTCGACGAGGCGTGGCGCCCTGCGCTGTGGGGCGAGCGGATCCTGTTCTGGACGGCCTATGCGCCATATATATTGTCGAGCCGCGACGCGGGCTATCGCTCGGCGTTGCTGAACACATTGGCGAGGGGCGCGCGGCATCTCGATTCGACCGCCGAAAAGGCGCCGGTCGGCCTGCCGCGGGTGACTGCGTGGATCGGGGTGATCGTCGCCGGACTGCTGGTCCAGGGCGGAATGAGCCGGGTGGCGCGGGGCGAAGCCGGGCTGGCGCGCGCGCTGGCAGCGGCGCAGGGCGAGGATGGCGGGCTGCTGAGCCGGTCGCCCGCCGAACAGGCATTGTTCGTTGACCGGATGAGCCTGCTGCGCGCGGGGTATTTCGCGGCCAAGCACAGTCTTCCGGATGCGCTGGAATCGGCAGCGGCGGCGGCGCTGGCGGCGCTGCATGGGGTGACGATGGGGGACGGTGGCCTGTCGAGCTGGCAAGGCGGCAATCCCGGGGATGCGGCGCGGCTGGCGGCGCTGGTCGATGGCTGCGGATTGAGGGCACGGCCGCTGCGGCAGGCACGCGGGTGGGGTTACCAGCGATTGTCGGCACTGGGCACGATCGTGGTGATGGACGGTGCGCCGCCGCCGTCGGCCAAGGTCGCGGCGCGCGGCTGCGCATCGACGCTGGCGATCGAAGTCAGCGACGGGGTCCAGCGACTGATCGTCAATTGCGGCGGGCCCGGCGCGCTGCCAACGGTGCTGGCTGACGACCTGGTGGTCGCGCTCAGATCAACCGCGGCGCATTCGACGCTGGTGCTCGACGACACGAATTCGACCGCGATCCTGGTCGATGGGGCGCTTGGCAAGGGGGTCGAGGAGGTCCCGGTGCTACGGTCCGAGGATAATGATTCGACCCGGATCGAGGCGAGCCACGACGGCTATGTGAAGGGCTTTGGCCTCGTCCACAGCCGGACCTTGATCCTGGGTAACGATGGCAAGGAATTGCGCGGGCTCGACAAGCTCGTCTCGAAGGGACGACGCAAGATCAAGGAGGCTGCGCCCTATGCGGTGCGCTTTCACCTGGCGCCGGGAGTCGAGCCGGTGATCACGGCCGATGGCATGGGCGCGATCCTGCGTTCGCCGGGGGCGCCGCCGTGGAATTTCCGCTGTCGAGGCGCGATGCTGACGACCGAGGAAAGCATCCATATCGACGGCCAGGGGACGATGCGCGGATCGATGCAGATCGTCATCGTCGGAGAGATCTCGGGGCTGGGTGGAGAAATCGCCTGGCAGCTGCGCCGTTCAAGCTAGGATTAGATGATGACCGATCTCGTACCCGTGCGCCGCGCGTTGCTGTCGCTGTCCGACAAGAGCGGGCTGGAGCCGCTTGCCGTCGCACTGGTCGCGGCGGGGGTCGAGATGGTCTCGACCGGGGGGACCGCCAAGGCGCTTCGCGACTTGGGTCATGCCGTGCGCGACGTCGCTGAGCTTACGGGCTTTCCCGAGATGATGGACGGGCGGGTCAAGACGCTCCACCCGATGGTCCATGGCGGGCTGCTTGGCGTGCGCGACAACGCCGACCATGTCGAGGCGATGGAGGCGCACGGGATTGGCGCGATCGACCTGGTGGTGGTCAACCTCTACCCGTTCGCGGCAACCGTGGCGAAGGGTGCGAGCCGTGACGAGATTATCGAGAATATCGATATCGGCGGGCCATCGATGGTGCGCTCGGCAGCAAAGAATCACGCGTTCGTCGCGATCGTCACCGATCCGGGCGACTATGCCGAGGTGATTGCTGCGGTCGAGGCCGGGGGGACGACGCTTGGCCTGCGCAAGCGGCTTGCAGCCAAGGCCTATGCAGCGACGGCGGCCTATGATTCGATGATTTCAAACTGGTTCGCCTTTGCCGACCAGGGCGAGCAATTCCCGGCGGCGCTGTCGTTCGCGATGACCAAGGAGGAGGCGCTTCGTTATGGCGAGAATCCGCACCAGCAGGCGGCTTTCTATGCGGCGACCGGGCCGACGGCGCGGGGCATTGGCCAGGCGCGCAAGCTTCAGGGTAAAGCGCTCAGTTACAATAATTACAATGACGCCGACGCCGCGCTTGACCTGATTTCCGAATTTCGCGGCGGGGCGCCGACGTGCGTCATCGTCAAACACGCCAATCCTTGCGGGGTGGCGTCGGGGGCGACGTTGGCCGAGGCCTATGAGGCAGCATACAAGTGCGACAGCGTCTCGGCGTTCGGTGGGATCGTCGCGGTAAACCGGCCGCTCGACCGTGCGACAGCCGAGCAAATCGTAGGAATCTTCACCGAAGTCGTCGTCGCGCCCGATGCTGACGAGGAAGCGCTGGCGCTGTTCGCGGCGAAGAAGAATTTGCGCCTGCTGCTGACCGGCGACCTGCCCGATCCGGCGCGGGCGGGGTTGATGGCCAAGTCGATTGCGGGGGGCTGGTTGCTCCAGTCGCGCGACAATGGGCACGTTGGCGAAGCGGACTTAAAGGTGGTGACCAAGCGCGCGCCGAGCGAGCAGGAAGTGCGCGACCTGCTGTTTGCGTGGACGGTGGCCAAGCATGTGAAATCCAACGCAATTGTCTATGCCAAGGATGGGGCGACCGCTGGCATCGGAGCGGGGCAGATGAACCGCCGCGATTCGGCGCGGATCGCGGCGGCGAAAGCGCGCGAGGCGGCCGAGACGTTCGGGTTCGGCGCGGCGCGGACAATCGGGTCGGCGGTGGCCTCCGATGCGTTTTTCCCCTTTGCCGACGGGTTGCTGTCAGCGATCGAGGCGGGGGCGACTTCGGTCATCCAGCCGGGCGGGTCGATGCGCGACGCCGAGGTGGTCGCGGCGGCGGACGATGCTGGGCTGGCAATGGTGTTTACCGGGATGCGGCATTTTCGGCACTGATGCATGAAAGCCGGCGCCGGCCTTTTCACAAATATTATACCACATCATCCGCGAGCTGGGCCTTGGCCTCATTCTCGTGAAGCTCGTCAATGTCCTTCTTCCTGAGGCGGAAGAGCTCCCGGTCATCGGGGCCGAATCCCTTGGTCCACACGACCACGCCGAATGCCGCGAGGATCAGCGGGATGCCGATGATCAGCTGCCAAAGCTCAGGCAGGTAAAGCCGAATCGGGATGCCGACGATGAGGCCGGCGGCGGTCGCGTAGAGGATATCCATCCGCCAGCCCGAAACCCGAGCGCCGAGGTTGCGCGCCAGCAGCCGCGACTTGGTGATTGAAGCGAAGCCGAGCGCGAGGCACAGCGCAATCGCCGGGCCGGTCGCTTGATGCGCCAGATCCCAGCCGATGTTCCGCATCCCCAGGATCAGCCCGACAGCGAGCCCCGCCTCGAGGGCAAGCATGACCAGCGAGATCGCCATGTTGCGGTGGCGATCGACATAGATCAGCGCGGCCTCGCTGACGACGGCGGAGGCGGCAATGACTTCGGCGGCGAGGAGGAAACCGAGCGTCGCGGTGCCGCCGGTGAAATGCGCCCCGACCAGTCCCATGACGGCGCGCCCGGGCATGGCGAGCGCGAGCGCGATTCCGGCCTGCGCGGCGATGATCCAATAGCTGACCTGACGGACCTGCTTGGCAACTGCAGCCTTGTCCCCTTCCGCAATGTTGCGCGCGATGACCGGGCCGAGCACGGGTTCGAAGCTGGTCTTCAATTTGGCGGGAAGGGTCGCGACCTGCTGGGCGACGTAATAGATGCCCACGAACGCCGGGCTGAGGAACAGCCCGAGGACGGCGAGGTCGATCCGGCGCGAGGCCCACTCAACCGCGTCGGCGGCGGCAAGCGGGGCGTTCTTGCGCGCAGTGCGCCACGACCCGACGAGATCGGGGGCCCAGCCGTGGGGGACGCCATAGCTGCGCGCCAGCGGGACCAGCGCGGCGATCAGCGCGGCGACCATCGAGATGACATAGGCGATGATCAGCCCGTCCTCTAGCGAGATCCATTGCCACGCGAAGGCGACGATGCTGATTGTCCACGGCTCGACCAGCGAGCGCGCGCGGACGGTCGCGCCGACGTCGTTGCGATAGGCCAGGGCTGCAAGCGCAATATCGGTCCAGCTGACCGCAAGAACGGTGATCGGGAGAAGCCAGTCGAGCCCGTGAATCTGGCTGTTGGGGAACATTGCACGCGGGAAGCTCATCAGGATCGCCATGCACAGCGCCGAGCCGAGCAGCGCCAGTAGGAGCGCATCGGCGACGACGCAGGCGTGGGGCTTTTTCGCGTTGGCAAGCAGCTGGGCGAGACCGCGGCGCAGCCCGAAGGTGGCGAGCTGGGCAGCAAATTCGACGATCAGCACGGCATAGGCGAAGCGGCCGAGTGCTTCGGCGCCATAGACCCGGCCCGCGATGAACAGGAACGGCAGGCGCGCGGCGAGGCGGAGAATGAAGCCGAACGCGTTGAGCCGGCCGCCGCGGGCGAGCGTCGCCATATCGGCGTCGGGGGCGCGGTCCGGGTCCGGGCCTGGATCAAACACGGCGGCGGTCAATGTGCCGCGCCCCAATGCGCGCCCGATCCGACTTCGACATCGAGCGGGACGTCGAGGCGAAGCGCGGGTTCAGCAGCGGTCGCCATGACGTCGCGGACGACAGCAGCAGTCACCTCGACCTCGCTTTCAGGGACTTCGAACACGAGTTCGTCGTGGACCTGGAGGAGCATCCGTGCGGCCAGCCCGGCGTCGGCCAGCGCCTCGTCCATGCGGTTCATCGCGCGCTTGATGAGGTCTGCGCTGGTGCCCTGGATCGGGGCGTTGATCGCAGCACGCTCGCTGCCCTGGCGAAGGTTTTGCTGGGGCGAGCGGATGTTCGGAAAATGGGTCTTTCGCCCGAACAATGTCTGGGTGAAACCATGTTCGCGGACGAAGGCGGTGGTCTCGCCGATGTAATTGCGGATGCCGGGGAAACGCTCGAAATAGCGGTCGATAATGAACTGACCCTCGTCGCGCGCCACCCCGAGGCGGCCGGCGAGGCCCCATGATGAGATGCCGTAGAGGATGGCGAAATTGATTGTCTTGGCCTTGTTGCGCGCCTCGCGGTCCGACGCGCCGAACAATTCCTCGGCGGTCATCGAGTGGATGTCGTGGCCGTTGGCAAAAGCGTCCTTCAGCTGGGGAACGTCGGCCATGTATGCGGCAAGGCGAAGCTCGATCTGCGAGTAATCGGCGGACATCAGGACATGGCCGGGCTCGGCGACGAAGGCATCGCGAATCTTGCGGCCAAGCTCGGTGCGGATCGGGATGTTCTGCAAGTTTGGGTCGGTCGAGGATAGTCGCCCAGTCTGCGCCACGGCGAGGCTGAAACTGGTGTGGACCCGGCCGGTGGCGGGGTTGATCTGGGCCTGAAGCGCGTCGGTATAAGTGGTCTTCAGCTTGGTCAGCTGGCGCCAGTCGAGGACGAGCCGCGCGACCGGGACGTCCTCGGCCGCGAGTCGTTCGAGCTCGTTGACGTCGGTCGAATAATTGCCGTTCTTGCCCTTGCGGCCACCCTTGAGGCCAAGGCGATCATAGAGGACCGCCCCCAGTTGCTGCGGCGATCCGATCGTGAACGGGCCTTGTGCGGCTTCGTAGACACGGGCTTCGAGCGCGGTGATCTCGACCGCGAAATCGCCCGAGAGTTTCGCCAGATAGTCGCGGTCGACCTTGATCCCGCGGCGCTCCATCCGGCCAACGGTGGCGACCAGCGGGCGGTCAACCATTTCATAGACGCGGGTGACTTGCTCGGCGGCGAGGCGCGGCTTCAACCGCTGCCACAGGCGAAGCGTGATGTCGGCATCCTCGGCGGCATATTCGGTGGCCTGCGCGAGCGGCACCTTGTCAAACGTAATCTGGTTCCTGCCGACCCCGCACAGCGATTTTAAGGTCAGGCATTCATGGTCGAAGTGGAGCTTCGCCAGCTCGTCCATGCCATGGCCGTTGCGCCCGGCGTCGAGGTTAAACGACATGACCATCGTGTCGTCGACCGGCGCGGGGTCGATGTCGCCCTTGGCGAACATGGTCGCGTCATATTTGAAATTATGGCCAATCTTGAGGACGGCGGGGTCTTCGAGCAGCGGCTTGAGCAGGCCGAGCGCGACCTCGGGCCTCAACTGGTCAGGGGCCTCGCTGAGCAGGTCGCCGCCGCCGTGGCCGACGGGGATATAGCAGGCCTCCCCGGGGGCGACCGCGAGGCTGATCCCGACAAGGCGGGCGACGACGCAATCGATGCAGTCGGTCTCGGTATCGACCGCGACATGACCGACTTCGCGAGCGCGATCGATCCAGCGCTGGAGCGCCTCGACACTTTGCACCGTCTCATAATTGGTGCGGTCGATTTCGATTTTGTCCGGGACGACGGGAGCCGCTGGGGCCGACGTCATGGCGGCACTGATCCGCGGCCCTCCCGACGAGCTCCCTCCCCCGGTCATCCGGTTAGCGAGCGTCTTGAACCCCTGGTCCTCGAGAAAGGCGAGCAACGGTTCGGGCGGGATACCGGTCAGCACGAGTGCGTCCAACGGTTCGGGCAGCGGATTGTCGCAACTCAGCCGGACCAGCTCGCGCGACAGGCGGGCGTTGTCGGCATGGTCGATCAGCGACTGCTTCAGCTTGGGCTTGGTGATCTCGTCGGTGCCCGCCAGCACCGCCTCCAGATTGCCGAACTGCTGGATCAGCTGCGCCGCGGTCTTGGGCCCGATACCGGGTACGCCGGGGACATTGTCGACGCTGTCGCCCATCAGTGCCAGAACGTCGCCGAGCAATTCCGGCCCGACGCCAAATTTCTCGGTGACATAGGCGCGGTCGATGCGACGGTCGTTCATCGTGTCGAGCATGTCGATCTTGTCGTCTTCGATCAGCTGCATCAAATCCTTGTCGGAGCTGACGATGGTTACCTTCCACCCGGCCGCGACCGCAGCCCCGCAATAGCAGGCGATGATGTCGTCGGCCTCGAGCCCCTCGGTTTCGATGCACGGGATCGAGAAGGCGCGCGTCGCGGTGCGGATCAGCGGGAATTGGGGGACTAGGTCGGCGGGGGGAGGCGGGCGGTGCGCCTTGTAGTCGGCGTACATCTCGTTGCGGAACGTGTGCGACGAGGCGTCGAGGATGACCGCCATATGGGTCGGGCCGTCGGCCTTATTTAGGCCGTCAGCGAGTTTCCACAGCATCGCGGTATAGCCATAGACTGCGCCCGCCGGCTGGCCGTGACGATTGGTCAGCGGCGGCAGCCGGTGATAAGCGCGAAAGATGTAGCTCGATCCGTCGACGAGATAGAGATGGGGCTGGGCGTCTGGCATGAGCGTGGCGGTTTAGCAGGGATGGGCAGCGATGCCACCCTTGGAGAAGGATCTCGACGATGGGCGAAAAGTTCGAGCGACACCGCCAGCCGTGGACCAGCGACGAGATCCAGAAACTCCACCGGCTGGCGGCAAAGGGGATGAGTCTGAGGGGAATCGCCAAGGCGATGACTCGGAGCGAGGAATCGATCCAGGCGCGGGCCAAGACCGACGGGCTGAAGGTATCCAAACTGCGCTGAAGGCGACACGGTCGGACACGGTATGGACGATGGGCCGGGCTGCTTATAAGCTGATCATATCGAGGGGGAATTTCGATGCGGTGGCGTACTTCGACCGGGGCTTGCTGGTTCGCTTTGGCGAGCGGTCTTGGCGGCCCTTTGTGGGCCCAGGGCAAGACCGATATGAATCCGCGGATCGAGGTGCCGGTCGCGTCTAAATATGACATTGCGCCGCCGCCGGCGTGGGTGCTCCCCGCAACCATTCCCCCGACCCCGGCCGATGCGCGCGGAGCGGCGACGATCGACCTGCTGGTGGATTCGCAGGTGCGCTTTGCGCCCGAGGGCGATGTCACCTACTCGAATGCGGTCTACAGCATTGAAAATGCACAGGGACTCGACGATGGCGCGATCCAGGTCGGGTGGGATCCGGCGCTCGAGAAGCTGGTGGTCCACCACATTCGCCTGATCCGCGACGGCAAGGCGACCGACCTGCTGGGCGACGGATCGAAGCTGACCGTGGTCCGGCGCGAGAAGAATCTGGAGAAGGCGGCAATCGACGGGCGGCTGACGCTGCTGCTCCAGCCCGACGACCTGCGCGTCGGCGACATCATCGACTATAGTTTCACCCGCACCCGCCGCGACCCGGCGATGGGCGGTCATTCGGAATTTTTCATCGGCCCGCGCGATGGAGCGAGCTTTGGCCGCAGCCGGATCCGGATGCTGTGGCCGACCAGCCGCGCCGTCAAATGGCGCGCGCTGCCGGGCGTGGTCCAGCCGACCTTCCGCAAGATCGGCGACGAGACCGAGCTGTTGTCGGACGTCAGCAACGCCACCACCAAGGATCCGCCGCAAGGCGCGCCGTCGCGCTTTCGAGCGGTTAATTCGGTTCAGGTGAGCGACTTTGCCGACTGGGCAGCGGTGTCGAGCAATCTGGAGCCGCTATATGCCAAGGCTTCCACGCTGGCCCCCGACAGCCCGCTGAAAGCCGAAGTCGCGCGGATCGCGGCGGCGTCGAAGGACCCCAGGGTGCGCGCCGAAATGGCACTGGCGCTGGTCCAGGAGAAGGTCCGCTACCTGTTGATCGAGATGAATGGCGGGGGCTATCGGCCAACCAATGCCGACGTCACCTGGTCGCGGCGCTATGGCGACTGCAAGGCCAAGACGGTGCTGCTGATCGCGCTGCTGCGCGAGCTGGGCGTGGCGGCGCGGCCGGTGCTGGTCAGCACGACGATGGGCGATTCGGTCGCAGTGACGCTGCCGTCGATGGGCGCGTTCGACCATGTCATCGCCGAGGCAAGTATCGCCGGCAAAAGCTATTGGCTCGACGGGACCAGGCTTGGCGACCGCAGCCTGGCCCAAATCAAGGTGCCCAATTTCCGCTATGGCCTGCCGATCATCGCGAGCAACGCGCGGCCGGTGCCGCTGGTCCCCGACCTGCCCAGGGAGCCGACCGAGACGATCGACGTGGCGATCGACGCCAGCGGCGGGCTCGATGCCCCGGCCGCGGTGACCGCGTCGATGCGCTTCCGCGGCGACGGGGCGATCAACAAAAGACTGGAATATTCGACCCTGTCGGCGCGCGACCGGGACGAGGCCTTGCGCAAATTATGGCGCAAGAATTACGACTTCATCACTCCCGACAGCGTAACCGTGAAGGACGATCCGGCGACCGGCGACTATCTGCTGGCGATGACCGGCAAGGCCAAGATGGACTGGACCGGCGAGGCGGGGACACGGTGGTATGAGGTCGACGGGGCGCGGGTCGGGTGGCGGTTCGATATCGTCCGCGACAACCAGCTCAACCCCGACGCGCCGTTCGCGATCGACTATCCCGACTATTGGGCCAAGCGCGAGACGATCAAGCTGCCTTATGGAGCCAGGGATTTCAGGCTCCAGGGGGGCAATGTCGACGAGCAGGTCGGCGGGATTTACGCCTTTCACCGGTCGGTCAAAATCGACGGCGGGGTCATGACGATGGAGGCCAGCACTCGCGCACTGGCCGACGAACTGCCCGCCGCCAAGGCCGCCTCGGCGCGGGCGCGGATGGCCGAGCTTGGCGGGGTCGGGGTGTTCGTTCGCGCGCCCGACAATTATCGCGCGACCGATGCCGACATCATCGCGTTGAAGGACGACCGCCCGGCGCTGGCCAAGGCGCTGCTGGCGCGCGGGGCTCATCGCTTCGACGCGGGCGAGGGGGTGGCAAGCCTGGCCGATATCGATGCCGCGCTGGCGATCGATGACAAGGTCGGGACGGCGCACGCGATCCGCGCAATGCTGCTCGCCGCCAAGGGCGATGTGCGAGCCGATGCCGCCGCCGACCGTGCGCTGGCGATCGATCCCAAGTCGTGGATGGCGCTTTATGCCAAGGGTATGCAGGCGTTCCAGACCAAGCGGTTCGACGAGGCCGAGACCTATTTCAGCAAGTCGATCGAGATCGAGCCCAAATTCTTCCGCTCGCTCGCGGCGCGCGGTGGATTGCGGATGATGAAGGGCAAGATCGCCGAAGGACTGATCGACATCGATGCCGCGCTGGCGATCGAACCGACGATCCCGCTCCAGGGTGCGCGGGGGAGCGCGCTGATGGCGCTCGGGCGGGTCGACGAGGGGCTGGTCGCGATCAATCTGGCGCTGGCCAAGGACCCAGCCAATTTCGAGTTGCGCCGGATGCGCGCACTCGGCCGCTCAGCCACCGGCAAAAGCGCCGAGGCGCTAAAGGATTATGACGCACTGATCGCCGAGAAGCCGTCGGTGGGGCTGTTGCTCGACCGGGCTGCGCTGAATAACGGCGCGGCGCGCGTGAACGATATCGAGGCGGCGGTCAAACTCGACCCGCGATCGGTCCAGGCGCTGATAACCCGGGCTAATGTGGCGATCGACGCCGCGGCGACCGACGCCGGAGCGAACCAGCGGGCCGAGGCCGATCTGGCGGCGATCGACAAGATCGATCCGGGCAATCGCGGGGCAGCGGGGGTGCGAATGCGGCTGCTCGCCAAAGAGGGCAAGGGCGGCGAGGCAATCAAGGTCGGGCAGGCGATGGTCGTCAAATATCATGACGCGATGGCCTATAACGAGCTGTGCTGGAGCAAGGCGACGCTGGACCTGTCGATCGACACCGCGCTGGCCGATTGCAACAAGGGACTGGCGCTGTCGCCCGATGCGCCGGCCATCCTCGACAGCCGCGCCTTCGTGAAGTTGCGCACTGGCGCGATCGACGAGGCGATCGCCGATTATGACGCGGTTCTGAAGAAGGCGCCGACGATGGCCGCGTCGCTGTTCGGGCGGGCGGTTGCGCGGGCAAAGAAGGGGAATATGGCCGGGGCCAAGGCCGATCTTGCCGAAGCGAGGAGGATTTCGCCCGAGATCGAGGCTAGATTCGCGGAATATGGAGTGACGGTGCCGGCGGGGGTTGGGCGGTAGGCCCTTATGGCACCAGCACCGTGTCGACCGCTTCCGCCGCCAGCTCGGGATAGTCGAGCGTGTAGTGGAGGCCGCGGCTTTCGTGTCTTGAAAGCGCGCTGCGGATGATGAGGTCGGCGACCTCGACCAGGTTGCGGAGCTCGATCAGGTTGGGCGTCACGCGGAAGTCGCGGTAGTAGCCGTTCACTTCGCGTTTGAGCAGGTCGATGCGGTTGGCGGCGCGCTCGAGCCGCTTGGTCGTGCGGACGATGCCGACGAAATTCCACATGAAGCGACGGATCTCGCCCCAGCTCTGCTGGATGACGACCTCTTCGTCGAGGTCGGTGACTCGGCTTTCATCCCACGGGCGGATTGCGGGGGGCGGGCCGAGGCTGTCCCAGTGCGCGTCGATATGGTGCGCGGCGGCCTCGCCGAAAACGAGGCATTCGAGGAGCGAGTTGGAGGCGAGACGATTGGCGCCATGGAGCCCCGACTGGGTAACTTCGCCCGCCGCGTAGAGCCCAGGCGCATCGGTCTTGCCGTCCATGTCCACGACCACCCCGCCGCAGGTGTAGTGCTGGGCGGGCACGACCGGGATCGGGTCAGTGGTGATGTCGATGCCGAGCCCGAGCAATTTCTCGTAGATGTTGGGGAAATGCTCGCGGACGAACTCGGGCTCGCGGTGCGAAATGTCGAGATGGACAAAATCGAGCCCAAGCCGCTTGATCTCATGGTCGATGGCGCGGGCGACGATATCGCGCGGGGCAAGCTCGCCGCGCTCGTCGAAGCGCGGCATGAAGCGCTCGCCGGTGGTGGGGATGAGCAGCCGTCCGCCCTCGCCGCGCACCGCCTCGGTGATCAGGAAATTCTTGACCTCGAGATTGTAGAGGCAGGTCGGGTGGAACTGCATGAACTCCATGTTGGAGATGCGGCAGCCGGCGCGCCACGCCATGGCGATACCGTCCCCGGTCGCGCCGCGCGGGGCGGTGGAATAGAGGTAGGTGCGCCCCGCCCCGCCAGTGGCGAGGACGGTGGCGCGGGCGGTGATCGTCTCGACCCGGTCGGTGGCGCGATTAAGCGCATAGAGCCCGTGGACCGCGCCCGACGTGCTGAATTCAATCGCGTGGCGCCCGGTGACGAGGTCGATCGCGACCATGTCGGGGATGAGAGTAATATTGGGGTGGGCGACGGCGGCCTTTTCGAGCGCCTGCTGGACCGCCCAGCCGGTGGCGTCGGCGACATGGACGATGCGGCGGTGGCTGTGCCCGCCCTCGCGGGTCAAATGCCAGCGATCCTCGCCGTCGCCGGTGTTGAAGGGCACGCCGAGTTCGGCCAGTCGCTCGATCGCACGCGGGGCGCCCTCGACGACATGCTCGACCACGGCGAGGTCGTTGAGCCCGGCGCCGGCGATCATCGTGTCGCGGACGTGGGCGTCGAAACTGTCGCCCTCCTCGAGCACCGCGGCGATCCCGCCTTGGGCCCAGCCGGTCGCACCCTCGTCGAGCCGACCCTTGGCAATGACCGCGACCCGCTTGGCTGTGGCGAGGTTGAGCGCGGCGGTCAGCCCGGCGGCGCCCGAACCGACGATGAGGACGTCATAATCGTGGCTCACGCGGCATTGCTTTCGCGGGTCAGGCTCAAGAAGACGTCTTCCAGGTCGGGGTCCCTGGTCGTGACGTCGACAATGCCGAGCCCGTCGGCGGCGAGCGCGGCGAGGACCTGGCCGGCGTTGACCCGGTCCTTGCGGTAGGTGATCGCCAGCTGGCGGTCGCCGGTGATTTCGATCTTGTCGAAGCAGGACGCGGTGGGGGCGACGGTCAGGTCGCGGTCGACAGTGACGACGACGGCCTTGTCCTGCGCCTTGGCGATGAGCTCGCGGGTCGGTTCATTGGCGATGAGTCTGCCATGATTGATGATGGCGATGCGGTCGCACAATTGCTCGGCTTCCTCGAGATAATGGGTGGTGAGGACGACGGTGACGCCCTGCGCATTGAGCGATTTCACATAGGCCCACAGCTGCATCCGAAGCTCGATATCGACCCCGGCGGTCGGCTCGTCGAGGACGAGGATCGGGGGCGAGTGGACCATCGCCTTGGCCACCAGCAGGCGGCGTTTCATGCCGCCCGACAGGGTGCGGGCATAGGCATTGGCCTTCTCAGTCAGATGCATCGCCGCGAGCAGCGCGTCGGAGCGGCGCTCGGCGGGGGGGACGCCATACATGCCAGCCTGGATCTCGAGCGCTTCACGCGGGGTGAAAAAGGGGTCGAACAATATTTCCTGGGGGACGATGCCGATCGATCGCTTGGCGTTGCGCGGGTGCCTGTCGATGTCGAAGCCCCACACGGTCGCGGTGCCGGCGGTCTTCACGACCAGCCCGGCAAGGATATTGATGAGGGTCGATTTGCCCGCGCCATTGGGGCCGAGCAGCCCAAAGATCTGGCCGCGCGGAACGTCAAAGCTCACATTGTCGAGCGCAACCTTGCCGCCCTGGTACGTTTTCGAGAGCGAGTCGATGGCGATGGCGGCGCTGGGAGTGGTCATGGGGGTGGACATAGCGGGGCGATCGAGCGCGCGAAAGCGGGCGCGACCGATCCAGGGTAAAGAGCGCATTAACCTTAATCGGCAAAGTGATCTTCGCATTAACCGTCTAGGCAACGGGCATGCGTTCGCTGTTCCTGCCCATTTTCATTGCTGCCGCCATGCTTGGGATCGCCGCGCCTGCGGGCGCCGTGCCGGTTGGCGCGATCGTGCCGGCGACCGCGCGGGGAATTATTACCGCCCCGGTCAGCATCGTGAAGACTGCCGATCTCGATTTCGGACTACTTAGCGTGACGACCGCAGGGACGATGGTGATCGACCCCAATGCCAACAGCATCGTGGCGACCGGCGGCGTAACCCAGTTGGGCAGCCTGTGGCATGCGGCGGGGTTTGTCGGGGCGGCGGGCGGATCGTCTGTCGTCGTGCTGATCAAGTTGACGAACCAGGCGGTGGTGCTGACCCGCACCGGCGGGACCGAGACGATGACCGTGACGAGCCTGACGCTGCAGGGACAGAATAAGCGCGCGCTGGCGGCGATGGAGAGCTTCAGCTTCCGCGTCGGCGGGACGCTGAATATCGCCGCGAACCAGGTCGAGGGGACGTATCTGGGAACGTTCGACGTCCAGATCCAATATCCCTGACCACTGCTCAAGTCGGCGCGCGTCATTGAAGAGTGGGCCGCATTGAAGAGTGGCCGGCGCGCCGCTAGTTAAGGGGGATGAACATTCCCCCGCCCGAAATCGTCCGCACCACCTCGACCCGCGTGGCGTGCGATGGATCGGGTGCGGTGCCCGCCGCGCTCGGCCACCCGCGCGTGTTCCTCCATATCGAGGATGAGCACGGCTATGTGGAGTGCGGCTATTGTGACCGCAGGTTCGTGCTCGAGGGCGGGCCGGCCGACGAAATACCGATGGCGGGCGGCATGGGCGGCGATACTGCGGACAAGCGCGCGGGCTATCCCGATGACCATGGGCTCGGCGGCCCGCAGGATTCGGTTGGGCCGGCATGAGCGCGGCCGATCCGCGACGCTTCCTCTATTCGGGCGAGCTCGATCCCGATGACGCCAGGCGGCTCGCCGCACGGCACTTGGCGGCGCATGACGATGGCGAGCTATACCTTCAGTACAGCCTGTCCGAAAGCTTCGGGTTCGACGACGGACGGCTGAAGACCGCCGATTATCACAGCGGATCGGGGTTCGGCCTGCGCGGCGTGTCGGGTGAGATGACGGCTTTTTCGCACGCCAATGAGCTCAGCGTCGCGGCGATCGATCGCGCGGCGCAGACGCTCAAATTGCTCGACGTCTCGAAGACGGGGCCGAGTGCGCCGCCGCCACGGACCAATCGCGCCATGTATGCCGCCGATGATCCGCTCGCGCTGATCCCGTTCGCGAAAAAGGTCGCGCTGTGCCAGGAGATTGATGCCGCCGCGCGGGCACGCGATCCCCGCGTCGAGCAAGTCAGCGTCAGCCTGTCGGGCAGCTGGACGGTGGTCGAGATCATCCGTGCCGACGGCTTCGTCGCAACCGATGTGAGACCATTGGTGCGCCTCAACGTGTCGATCGTCGCCAAGTCCGGTGCCAATGGGTCTGAGCGCCGTGAAACCGGCAGTTTCGGCATGGGCGGGCGCTATCTGTACGACCATCTGTTCGAACCGGCGACGTGGAACCGCGCGATCGACGAGGCACTGGCGCAGGCGCTGGTCAACCTCGAATCGGTCGCTGCGCCGGCAGGCGAGATGCAGGTGCTGCTCGGGCCGGGCTGGCCGGGGATCTTGCTCCACGAAGCGATCGGCCACGGGCTGGAGGGAGATTTCAACCGCAAGAAGACCTCGGCTTTTTCGGGGCGACTGGGCGAACGGGTTGCGGCGCCCGGCGTGACGGTGATCGACGAAGGCGCGATCGACGGGCGGCGCGGGTCGCTGACCATCGACGACGAGGGAACGCCGACCCAGCGCACGACGCTGATCGAGGACGGGATCCTCAAGGGTTATCTCCAGGACCGGCTAAATGCGCGGCTGATGGGGATGCAGCCGACCGGCAATGGTCGCCGCGAAAGCTTTGCCCATGCGCCGATGCCGCGGATGACCAACACGTTCATGCTGGGCGGCAAGGACGAACCGGCCGAACTGGTGACGCGGGTCAAGAACGGGATTTTCGCCAAGAGCTTCGGCGGCGGGCAGGTGGATATTACCAGCGGCAAGTTCGTCTTCTCATGCACCGAGGCGTACCGGATCGAGAATGGCCGGATCGGCGCCCCGATCAAGGGCGCGACGCTGATCGGCGACGGGCCGACGGTACTGACCCGGGTATCGGGAATCGGCAACGACATGGCGCTCGACGAGGGCATCGGCGTGTGCGGCAAGGGCGGGCAGTCGGTCCCCGCCGGGGTCGGGCAGCCGACGTTGCTGGTCGACGGGATTACGGTTGGCGGGACGGGGTGAGTCTGGTCGAGCTGGCCCGATATGGATCGCAGCTCGACGCCGATCTCGCGCGCCTGATGCTCGAGGACGAGGGGATCGGCGCGGTCGTGTTCGACGGACAGGCGCACAGCTTCTACGGCGGTTTCGGCCTGATCCCGGTGCGGCTCATGGTGCTCGACGAGGATTATGACGAGGCGTTCGCGCTCCTCATCGCCGACGCTAAAGCAAGTGAGCGACCGGCTCGAGATTGAACCCGGCGCGGTCGGCGGATGCCTCAAGCTCGGCGCGCGGTACGCCGTCGGCCGATTTCGCCACTGCCCACGCCAGCACCGATCGCCCGCCCGAGCGGCAGTAGGCCAGAACCTTGCCGTCGCCCGCTTCGTGGAGCGCCCCCCGCATCGCCTCAATATCGCTCGGCCCCATGCCGCGCGCGATCGGGACATGGGCATAATGGAGCCCGCACGCTTCGGCGGCGATTTCCATTTCGGCGCTGGTCGGCTGGCCGGGATCCTCGTGATCGGGACGGTTGTTGATGATCATCGTCACCCCCTGTGCCTTCAAATCGGGCAGGGTCGCGGGGTCGATCTGCCCCGCAACCATCGTCTGGGCATCAAGCTGGCGTGGCATGGTCGGCCTCCTGCGCCGCATGGAGGGCTTCCAGCAGCCCCTCGCCATAGCGGGCCAGCTTGGTTTCGCCCACGCCTTCGATATGCGCAAGCGCGCTGAGCGATGACGGGCGGTCGGCGGCGACCGCGCGCAGGGTCGAATCGTGGAAGATAACATAGGGTGGAACCCCGGCTTCCTTCGCCGCCTCGCGCCGCCAGACGCGCAATGCCTCGAACAGCGGATCGTGCGGACCGACTTCCGCGCGCCCGCGGCGGGTCTTGCGGGTCCTGGGCGGCGGGACGGCGATGACGACTGCCCGCTCGCCCTTGAGGATCGGTTTGGCGGCTGGGCCGAACGACAGCCCGCCATAATCGTCAGCGCGCAGGGCATCGCGGGCTTGAAGCGCGCGGGCGACGGGTCGGACCATCGCGAGTTCGTCGGCCGTCGCGATCCCGAACACGCTGAGCTTGTCATGGCCGAACTGGCGGACTTTCTCATTATCGTCACCCCCGAGCACTGCCGCCAGGTGCGCGACCCCGAAGCGCATGTCGGTGCGGAACACCGCCGAAAGCAGCTTTCGCGCGACGTCGGTAACGTCGACGGTCTTCGGCGGATCGAGGCAATTGTCGCAATTGCCGCAGGTTTCGGGGGGCTCCTCGCCGAAGTGGCGGAGCAATATCGCGCGGCGACAGGTCGCGGCCTCGACGAAGGCGGCGAGCGTGTTAAGCCGGTCGCGCTCGGCAGGGCGTCGCGCTTCCTCGACCTCGCTTTCGATGCGGCGGCGGGCGCGGGCGAAATCCTCGGCGCCCCAGAACAGCCACGCCTCGGCGGGGTCGCCGTCACGCCCGGCGCGGCCGGTCTCCTGGTAATAGGCCTCGATCGACTTGGGGATTCCGGCATGGGCGACAAAGCGGACGTCGGGCTTGTCGATCCCCATGCCGAAGGCGACCGTCGCGGCCATCACCATCTCTTCCGACGCGACGAAGGCGGCCTGGTTGCGGCGGCGGACGGGGGGTTCGAGCCCGGCGTGATAGGCGAGGGCCTGACGGCCGCCGGAGGACAGTTGCTCGGCGATCTTCTCGGTCCCGTTGCGACTGGGGGCATAGACGATGCCGGGGCCGGGCTGGGCGGCGAGGACGGTCTTGAGCTGCGCGCCCAGCCCGTCGCGCGGGCGGACATGGTAGCGGATGTTGGGGCGGTCGAAGCCGGCAATGATCAGCCCGTCGTCGCCGATGCCGAGCTGGGCAAGGATGTCGGCGCGGGTGCGGGCGTCGGCGGTTGCGGTGAGTGCCAGCCGGGGGACGTCGGGGAAACGGTCGAGCAAGGGACGGAGCAGGCGATAGTCGGGGCGGAAGTCGTGGCCCCACTCCGACACGCAATGCGCCTCGTCGATCGCGAACAGCGCCAGCGGGACCTCGGCCAGCATCCGCGCGAAACCCTCGCCCGACGCGCGCTCCGGGGCGGCGTAGAGCAGGTCGAGATTGCCCCGCGCCAGGGCGTCGCGGATGGCCCCCGGATCCTCGCTGACGCTGGTCAGCGCGGCGGCGCGAAGGCCGTGCGCCTCGGCCGATCGGATCTGGTCTTGCATCAGCGCGATCAATGGCGAGATGACCACTGCGGTCCCGGCGCGGGCGAGCGCGGGGACCTGGTAGCAGAGCGACTTGCCCGCCCCGGTCGGCATGACGGCGAGGCAATGCTGCCCCGCCATCACGCGGCTGATCACCTGGTCCTGGACCCCGCGAAAGCCCGCGTGGCCAAAGACCGAGTGGAGGATGTCGAGGGGGGAACCAGTCACCGCACTCCCGTCGCGGCGGCGCCCACCGGCGTCAAGCCGTGAAAGCGAAGCATCGGCATCACATCGGGCGCTCGGCCGGTGAAGTTGCGGTACATGGTGTTGAGCTCGATCGTGTTGCCGCGCGACAGCACCATGTCGCGGAAGCGCTGGCCGTTGGCGCGGGTCAGCCCGCCGTGGGTCCGGAACCAGTCATAGGCGTCATGGTCGAGCATCTGGGTCCAGATGTAGGCATAATAGCCGGCCGAATAGCCGTTGCTCCAGATGTGGAGGAAGTAGGGCGACTTGTAGCGCGGCGGCACGTCGGCGGCGTCGAACCCGCCCGCCGCCAATGCCTTGGCCTCGAATGCGTCGGCGTCCTGGCGCGGGGCAGTGACGGGCAGCGAGTGCCAGTCGAGATCGAGCTTGGCGGCCTCGACCGTCTCGCCAAAATCGAAGCCCTGGTTGAAGGTCTCGGCTTTCATGAGCTTGTCGACCAGCGCCTGCGGGATTGGCGAGCCGGTGCGATAATCGACCGCATAATGGCGCAGCACGCTCGGCTCGAGCGCCCAGTTCTCGTTGAACTGCGACGGAAATTCGACCCAGTCGCGCGCGGTGTTGGTGCCCGACAAAGTGGGATAGGTCTGCGCCGCGAACAGGCCGTGGAGGGCATGGCCGAATTCGTGGAACATGGTCGTCACATCGTCGAAGCTGACCAGGGCGGGCTTGCCCGGAGCGGGTTTCTGGAAGTTGCCGACGTTGTAGATGACGGGGGTCGTGCCGCGCAGATACGACTGGTTGACGAGGTTCGACATCCACGCCCCGCCCGACTTGTTGTCGCGCTTCCAATAATCGAAATACATCAGCCCAAGGTGCTTGCCGCTCTCCTCGGTCACCTCAAACACGCGCATGTCGGCGTTCCAGGTCGGGATGTCCTTGCGCTCGGAAAAATTGAGCCCGTAGAGTTGGTGTGCGGCATAGAATACGCCGTCGGTGAGCACCTTGTTGACTTCAAAATAGGGCTTGAGCGCATCACCATCGAGGTCGTAGCGCTGCTTGCGGATCTGCTCCGAGTAAAACTGCCAGTCCCACGGCATTGCCTTGAACGAAGGCCGCCCGGCAGCCTTTGCCTGGGCGTCGATCAGCGCCTGGATGTCGGCATATTCCTGGCGCTGGCGGGCTGAGATGGCGGGCGCCAGCCGATCGATGAAGCCAATCGCGGCCTCGGGGGTCTTCGCCATCTGGTCGTATAATGTGTAGGCGGCGAAGTTGGGATAGCCGAGCAGTGCGGCCTGTTTGGCGCGCAACTGGGCAAGTTCGGCGATGATGCCGCGGGTGTCATTGGCGTCGCCGCGGCTGGCGCGATTGATGCTCGCCTTGAACAATGCCTCGCGGGTCGCGCGAACGGTCAGCGACGCCATCGCCGGCTGCTGGGTGGTGTTCTGGAGCGGCAGGACAAAACCTGACAGCTTGCGCGTCTTGGCGGCCTCGGCGGCGGCGGCGATGGCATCGTCGGACAGGCCGGCAAGCGCCGCCTTGTCGTCGACATGCAGCGCACCGGCCTTGGCAGCGGCGAGCAATTTCTGGGTGTAGGACGACTGGAGCGTGCCGAGGCGCAGGTTGAGCATTTTTAGCTCCGCCTGCTTCGCCGGGGACAGCTGGGCGCCCGAGTGGACGAACCGGTCATACTGGACGGTCAGCAGCTTGGCCTGCTCGGGATCGAGGCCGAGGCTGGCCTGCTGGTCGTGGAGCGCCTTCACCCGCGCAAACTGCTTGGCGTTGAGGAAGATATAGTCGTTGTGCGCGGCGAGCAGCGGGGCGGTCTTGGTATCGACCGCCTGCAGCGTGTCGTTGGTGTTGGCGCCGTTGACCGCGCTGAACGCCAGCTGGGTGCGTTCGAGCAAGGTTCCCGAACGCTCCATCGCGGCGATGCTATTGTCGAAGGTCGGCTTGGCGGGGTTGTCCGCGATGACACCGATCTCGGCCTTCTGCTGGGCCATGCCGGCGAGGAAGGCGGGGAGGTAGTCGCCATCCTTGATGCGGGCATAATCGGGCGCCTGGAACGGCAGCGTCGACGGCTTGGCGAAGGGGTTGGACGCGGGCAGGACGACGCTCGTCATATTCGACGTCCGGTGCTTGGGAGTGGCGGCGGACGTCGGTGAGGCGATGGCCATGACCGTCGTGGCGGCCAACAGGGCCGATACGCGAATACGCAACATGTGGTTACTCCAGAAACGATATCTCGTCCCTGTCCAACGCCAGCGCGCCTTTCGCAAGCCTGAATTATCTCGATTATTCCGCTGCTTGCGCCGCTGCCTCTAGCTCGCGTTCGGCTTGCTGGCGGTTCCACAGATCGGCGTAGAGACCGTTTGACGCGAGCAAAGCGGCGTGAGTCCCGCTCTCCGCAACGCGGCCCTGGTCGAGCACGATGATGCGGTCGGCCTCGGCGATGGTCGACAGGCGGTGGGCGATGACGATCGTCGTGCGGTCGCGCATCGCGCCCTGAAGCGTGGCCTGGATCGCTTCCTCGGTGCGGCTGTCGAGCGCCGAAGTCGCCTCGTCGAGGATCAGGATCGGCGGGTTCTTGAGCAGGGTGCGCGCAATGGCGACGCGCTGTTTCTCGCCGCCCGAGAGTTTCAGTCCGCGTTCGCCGACCATCGAGCCGTAGCCGTTGGGAAGCGAGGCGATGAAGGTGTCGATCGCGGCCCCGGCGGCGGCCTTCTCGACCTCGGGCTGGCCGGCATTCTCGCGGCCGTAGGCGATGTTGTAGGCGATGGTATCGTTGAACAGGACGGTGTCCTGAGGGACGATGCCGATCGCCGAGCGGAGGCTTGCCTGCGTCACCCCGGCGATCGGCTGGCCGTCGATCAATATGCTCCCGCCCGAGGGATCGTAGAAACGGTAGAGCAGCCGCGCGAGGGTCGACTTGCCCGCGCCCGAGGATCCGACCACGGCCAGGCTGGTCCCCGGGGGCACGTCGAAGCTGACGCCCTTCAATATCTCGCGGCCATCCTCATACTGGAAATGGACATCGTCGAAGCGCACCGCGCCGCGGGTGACGGCGAGCGCCGGGGCGTTGGGCGCGTCGACGATTTCCTGCGATGTATCGAGCAGTTCGAACATCATCTCCATGTCGATCAGCCCCTGCTTGATCGATCGATAGACCCAGCCGAGCATGTCGAGCGGGCGGAACAGCTGCATGAGCAGGGCATTGACCAGGACCACATCGCCCGGCGTGAAGCGACCCGTCGACCAGCCCCACACGGTAAAGCCCATCGCGCCGGCCATCATCAGGTTGGTGATCAGCGACTGGCCGATGTTGAGCCAGGCGAGCGACACTTCGTTACGCACCGCAGCGCGGGTGAAGGCGCCGACCGCCTCGTCATAGCGACGCGCCTCGCGTTCCTCGGCGCCGAAATATTTGACGGTTTCGTAATTGAGCAGGCTGTCGACGGCGCGGCCGATGGCCTTGTTGTCGACCTCGTTCATCTGGCGCTGGATGCCCGCGCGCCAGTCGGTCACCCAGCGGGTGAAGCCGATGTAAATGGCAACCACGGCGAGCGTTCCGGCGACTAGCCCGCCGCCGAACTTGACGAAGAAGATGATGCAGATCGCGCCCAGCTCGATCACCGTCGGGGCGATGTTGAAGAGGAGAAAGTAGAGCATCATGTCGATGCTCTTGGTTCCGCGCTCGACGATCTTGGTCAGGCTTCCGGTGCGGCGTTCGAGGTGGAAGCGGAGCGACAGCGAGTGGACGTGGCGGAAGACGCGGCTCGACAAGGCGAGCGCGGCGCGCTGGCCGACCTTTTCGAACAGGGCATTGCGAAGATTGTCGGCGAGCACCCCGCCGAAGCGCGCACCGGCATAGGCGAGGACCAGTCCGATAACGAGTGCGAACGCCTGATGCGATGCCATCCGGTCGACGATCGCCTTGTAGGCGAACGGCATCAGCAGGGTCGTCGCCTTGCCGATCAGGACGAGGATCACCGCGACCACGACCCGCGCCTGGATCTCGTGCTCGCCCCGGGGCCACAGCATCGGAAGGAAGCGGAGGAGCGTCTTCAGGCTGCCCTTCTGGGGCTGGTCGGTCGGGGGGGCGTCGCGCATCGGCTCCTAGATAGTGTGGCGCCGGGGCATCACCAAGCGGCGGACGCGAAACGGTGGGAACTTGCGCGATTAATTCGCCGTTTAGTTGACAGTGTGTAGCGTGGAGCAGTGTCATGGGGCCGGGTATGTTTGTCATCGCGATCCTCGGCTGCGCCGACGGCAGTGCGCAGTGCCAGCAGGTCGCAATGCTGCCGACGCGCTACGAGAGTCGGACGAGCTGTGCGGCGGCGACGGGCAGTGCTCTGATGAATGCGACCCGCTACGACTATTCGGAAGTGCAGGCCGAGTGCCGCGCGGTCGCCACTCCCGGATCCGCCCAGAAGGCACGCCCGGTCCGTAATCAGGGATAGTCTGTTGGTGAAATTTCCCAACAGTTGTTGGAAATTTACGCCAGCTTTGCCCTGATAAATTATTTGCCGCACTGATAAACAACGGTTTTTCTCAATTGGCACGCCTCCTGCAATATGGATGGCATGACCCGCCGCGGGTCGCCAAAAAAGGGAAATGACCATGACCAGCAACAGCTTCCGCCAGACCGCCGCCAGCCTTGCCGCTGCCTTTGTGACCGCGATGATCTTCGTCGCCTCCGCCGTCGGCCCCGCCGCACACATCAGCTTCGCCTAATTTCGCGCTGCCCCGTCCTTCCTTTTCGAGGATAAAAAACATGAACGGACGTTTTGCCCTCAACCGCGCCAAGGCTAAGGTGATGGGTGTCGCCGCAGGTCTTGCCGACTGGACCGGGATCGATGTCCTGGCCGTCCGCCTGGGCTTCATCATCGCGACGCTGGTGACCGGCCCGGTCGCCATCCTGCTCTACATATTGACCGGATGGTTGGCGACCGACGAGCGCTAGCGGTCGTCGGCAACAAACGTCCGCGAGCGCTAGCGGTCGTCGGCAACAAACGTCCGCGAGCGCTAGCGGTCGTCGGCAGCAAACGCCCGCGAGCACGAGGCTGGTTGCAGGAAGCGGCTTTCGCTTCATCCCGCATCGGCCTAGCGTCGGCCTTCGACCATTTGGAGACCGACGATGCGCCCGATCCTGCTTGCCTGCACCCTTGCCGCCACGATCGGGCTCGCCGCCCCCGCCACCGCCGCGCTCAAGGTCGGGGCCAAGGCGCCCGATTTCGAGACGACTGGCGCAATTGCCGGCAAGCCGTTCAAGCTCCACCTGGCCGACCAGCTCAAGAAGGGGCCAGTGGTGCTTTACTTCTTCCCCAAGGCGTTCACGTCGGGCTGCACCGCCGAGGCGCATGCCTTCAGCGACGCCAGCGCGGCATTCAAGAAGGCCGGCGCGCAAGTCATCGGGATGAGCGCCGACGACCTTCCCACCTTGCAGAAATTCTCGGTCACCGAGTGCCGCAACAGCTTCCCCGTGGCGAGCGCCAGCAAGGCGACGATCAAGGCCTATGACGTCAAGCTGCCGATGGTCAGCATGACCAACCGCACCAGCTATGTCATCGCCAAGGATGGCCAGATCATGATGGTTCATTCGGACATGAGCTGGAAGGATCATGTCGCGAAGTCGCTGGCGGCGGTGCAGGCGCTCAAGCGCTAGTCGCCTATGCCCGACGCATCGCCCCGCCTCTCGCCCGTCGCCCGGGCGGTCCGCGCCGCGATGCTCGGCTGGTACCGGCGTGCCGGCTGGACGATCGAGGGTAGCCTCCCGCCGGCGCGCAAGTTCGTCCTGATGGGCGCGCCGCATACCAGCAACTGGGATTTCCTGGTATTCCTCGGCACGGTCGAGGCGGCAGGGGTGCGGCCGCGCTTCATTGGCAAGGACAGCCTGTTCCGCTGGCCGATGGGCGGCTTCATGCGCGGGCTGGGCGGGGTGCCAGTCGACCGGTCTGCGCCGGGCGACATGGTCGATCAGATGGCGGCGCAATTTGCCGTGAATGACGAGTTTGCGCTGATCATCGCGGCCGAAGGAACGCGCGATCCGACCACGCGGTGGCGGACCGGTTACTATCGGATTGCGCAGGCGGCGGGGGTGCCGATCGTCTGTGCCGGGCCGGATTATGAGCGCAAGGTCGGGATCTTCGGGCCGACGATTGTGCCTACCGGAGATTATGAGGCCGACATGAAACCCGCCTGGGCCTTCTTCAAGACGCTCAGGCCCAGACATCCCGAGCGGGTGCTGTTCCCCGATGGCAGCGGGCTTCACGGCCAGCCACCGGCCTGAGCGAACAGGGTCCTCGCTTTGGCCTCTAGCGCGGTGGCGCACTGGGGCCAGGGCGGATCGAGCCGCGAATTCGGAAAGACTATATATTGAAAGGGGCCGGGCGGAATGCCCTGGCCATCGCGCGGGTTGGGGTGAACGCCGCCAAGCGCCTCGCACAATGCCAGCGAGACTTCGCCGAGCGGATGCGGCGCGGGGCCTTGGTCGGCGACCACCGCCCAGGCCTGTTTGCCGGTCGCCAGGCTGCGCGCCATCGCAACATCGCCGAACCCGCCGACGCCCTCGATCGCCAGGAAGTTGGCGGGGAAGACGAGGTAGGGGATCGCCTCGCTGTCGACGTAACTGGCGGGATCGGTCGCGTCCCCGAACGGATTGCGCAGCGTGGTCATCGAGAGGAAATAGCCCGCCGCGGGGCCGTGGCGCTGGATCCAGGGGCGCAACGGATCGGCGGGATCGGCGACCAGGATCCAGCGCCAGTCCTCATCCCCCGACGGCCAGCTGGCGAACCCCAGATCGTCGCGGCCCCTGTTGTCGGGGTGATAGGCGAAGAGCGAGCCGTCGGCGTCGAGCGCCATATGGTCGGTGGTGTAGGTGTAGGCGCCCGAGCCCGTGTCGCGGAGCAGGGGGACGTCGACATAATCGGTCCAGGGTGCGAACGGCATGATGTTTCTCCCGTCGAAGAAAGCGAGTGGCGAAGCGCGAAGTTGCGGGTAGGATGCGCTTAATTCACCACTTCAGGGAGAGCGAGCATGGCCAAGGGACAGGCAAAGTCGAACAAGGAAACCCGCAAGCCCAAGGCGGAGAAGAAGAAGACCATCGCCGCCAATCCGTCGACCAAGACCGGGGTCGTCAAAGGCTTGGATAATCTGAAGAATTAGGCCCGCTCGGCCTTTTCCAGCGGGTAGCGCATCGCGACATTGCAGCGATCATAGGTGGCGCCATAGCGGGCGATGATGTCGGCATCATGGGTGAAACCGACCTTCTCGTAGAGGTGGATCGCCGCCTCGGCCGCCGAGTGGGTCAGCAGAAACAGCGTGTCGAGGTCGGGCTTGGCTTCGGCCCGGGCGATCATCTGACGCAGCAGAAACTCGCCCGCCTTCAGCCCGCGCACCGCCGGGCGAACCCCCATCTTGGTCAGTTCATAGACCCCCGGTTCGGCCTTCATCAGCGCCGCGGTGCCGATGATCGCGCCGTCATGGGCGACGAACAGGATGAGCCCGCCGGGGTCGATGATGTGGCCCTGCGGATCGGTCAGCACCGCGCGGTCATGTGGCTCGACGACGAACATCTCCTCGATCCACTCGATGTTGATGTCGTGGAAATGGGCCGCGAGGGCGGGATCATAGTCGACGATCGAAAGGCTGGTCATGTCGCGAACATGGCGGAGGCAGGCCGGCGCGACAATGGCCGTGATTGCGGTGGTGGCGAAGATCGGAAGTTCACGAAGTTCGCACTACTTCTCTCTCGTGCTGCGCGAGGGCGGCGGAGGGGTGGCCTGAGGCGGATCGGGATCGAAATCATGCGCCGCCGCGACGACGGCGTGGAGCGAACGGCCGAGCGAAATGCCGATGGAGTCGCGGTGGACGGCGGGCTGATCGCGCTCGGGCCCTTCGCCGAACCGCGCCGGATCGCGCGTGCGCAGCAGGAACATGGTCAGCCGCTCGTCGAAAAAGCGCTGCTCGCCGACCTGCTCGCCGTTGAAGAAGAGCGCGAACAGCGAGTGCGTTATCGCGAAATTGACGCCGCCGTGGATCGTTTCCGAATGAAGCTCTTTGAGGGAGTTGCCGCAAAGAAGGGCGCCACTTTAAAAGTTAAGCCCTCTCTCAAGACCTAGCGCCTTCCTCGCTCGGGCATATTGGCTTAAACAAAGTCTTCAGCTCGGTTACTGGTTGAACTCAGTAGACAAGCGCCCCCCTACCCCATCACTGCCTTCACGTTCATGAACTCCCGCAGCCCCCACTCGCCGAGCTCGCGCCCGTGGCCCGATGTCTTGATGCCGCCGAAGGGGGCTTGGGGGGTGGAGGCGAGCACCTGGTTGACGGCGATCATGCCGGCTTCAAGGTCGGCGATGAAGCGGGCCTGGTCGGCGGGGTCGGTGGTCCACACCGACGAGCCGAGGCCGAACGGGATGTCGTTGGCGATGGCGATGGCGTCGTCGAGGTCGGCGGCGCGGAACAGCATGGCGACGGGGCCGAACAATTCTTCCCTCGCCAGCGCGCTGTCGCGCGGAAGGTCGGTGATGACTCCGGCGGTAACGTAGGCTCCTTTCCCTCCGACGAGTTCGCCGCCGACGAGGGTCGCGCCCGCCGCCCTGGCCTCGGCCAATTGCGCCATCAGCGTGTCGCGCTGCTCGATGCTCGACAGCGGGCCCATGACGTTGGCCGGGTCGGTCGGGTCGCCCAGCGTGACGGCGAGCATTGCGGCGGTGAAGCGGTCGGCGAAGGCGTCGTAGATGTCGGCGTGGACGATCATCCGCTTGGCGCAGACGCACGACTGGCCATTGTTCTGGACCCGGCCCGTGACGGCCGCAGCGACGGCGGCGTCGAGATCGGCCGAGGGCATGACGATGAACGGGTCCGATCCGCCAAGTTCGAGCACGACCTTCTTGAGCGCGGCGCCTGCTGCGGTGGCGACCGAGCGGCCAGCGCCCTCGCTGCCGGTGAGGGTGACGGCGGCGATGCGCGGGTCGGCGATAAGACCGGCGACGGCGTCGGACTTGATCGCGAGGTTCTGGAACAGGCCGTCGGGGGCGCCGGCGGAGATCGCCATTTCCTCGAGCAGCTGGCCGCAGCCCTGGACGAGGCTGGCGTGCTTGAGCAGCCCGACATTGCCCGCGAGGATGGTCGGCGCCATGAAGCGGACGACCTGCCAATAAGGGAAGTTCCACGGCATGACGGCGAGAATGGGGCCGAGCGGGCGGTAGTGGACGGTGGCCTTGGTGCCTTCGATGGGGCGCGGGGCGAGGAGGGCGGGGCCTTCCTGCGCATAATAGCGGAAAGCGGCGGCGCATTTGGCGACTTCGGCGCGGGCGGCGACGAGGGTCTTGCCCATTTCGGCGGTGGCCATGGCGGCGAGGCGCTCGGCATGGGCGTCGAACTGGTCGGCGATGGCGGACAGCAAGGCGGTGCGAGTTTCGACCGGGGAGGAGCGCCATTGCGCCCAGGTGGCGGCGGCCTTGGCGACCTTGGCCTCGAGGCCGGGGGTGGTCAGCGCGGGGTGATCGGCAATGATCTCGCCAGTGGCGGGGTTGGTCGAGCGGAGCATGGCTGTGCTTTCTATTGGGTGACGGCGGAACGCGGGGTGCGCGGGGGCCGTTCCTTGAGTTAGGGCGATTGGCGGTAGGCCGATTGGGCACGAAGGAGAGCGACATGGTTCAGGCACGATGGAACGGGCGAGTGATTGCCGACAGTGACGCGACAGTGGTGGTCGAGGGCAATCATTATTTCCCGGCGGACTCGGTCGACGCCGCGCTGCTGCGCCCGAGCGCGACGACCAGCGGCTGCCCGTGGAAGGGAACCGCTCATTATCATTCGCTGATCGTCGACGGGCAGGAGAACCGCGACGCGGCGTGGTATTACCCCGAGCCCAAGGACGCCGCCGCCCAGATCAAGGGGCGGATCGCCTTCTGGAAGGGCGTCGTCGTCGGGTGAGCCGGATCCTGGTCGATGCCGATGCCTGCCCGGTCAAGGACGAAGTGTATCGGGTGGCGTATCGGCGCGGCGTGGCGGTCAAGGTGGTCAGCAATGCGCGGCTGCGGGTGCCCGATCATGCGCTGGTCGAACGGGTGGTGGTGTCGGACGCCTTCGACGCGGCGGACGACTGGATCGCCGAGACGGCGGGGCCGGGCGACGTGGTGGTGACGGGGGATATTTTGCTCGCCGAACGCTGCCTGACGGCGGGGGCGCAGGTCATCGGTCACCATGGCAAGCCGTTCACCGCAGGGTCGATCGGCAGCGCCGTGGCGATGCGGGCAATCATGGCGGATTTGCGGGTTGGCGGCGATGTGATCGGCGGGGCGACGCCGTTCGGGAAGGCGGACCGGTCGCGGTTTTTGCAGGCGCTGGATGAGGCGCTGGTGCAGGCTGCAAGGGGGTGAGGGGGGCGTGTTTGCGTCCGCCGGGATCCTGCCCGCCCGGTATCCGCCGCTTCGACCCCTGATGGCCAACTCCTCCGAAGGAGCCTATCCTCCCCATCCCACACGAGAGGACTGGCCATGGAACGCATTGGCGACGAGGTTCATCTGAGCGAGCAGGAAGCGAGTGGCGGTGAGCGGCCGCATATCGTGCGCTGGGTGCTGGGGATTTCACTGACGCTGGCGGTTGGCCTGTTGTCGGCGGTGTGGATCTTCGGTGCGTTGACGCGCTAGCCGACGGGTGCGCCGGGCGACTCTGCGCCGGAAGCGGCGGCGGGGGAAGGGGCGCGGGGCAGTTGTCGTCCCCGCGCCTGAAGGGGAAGGGTTCAGTCGTGCTCGCGGTCGCCTGCGCCCATGTAGAGTTCGCTGCCGGTCTCGCGGAAGACTTCGCTCATCCGGGCCATGCCGGCTTCAGCTTCCTCGACCGCGATGCTCTGCTCAAGGGGGGCGTTCTGCTTGGCGGCGAAGTCGCGGACTTCCTGGCTGATCTTCATCGAGCAGAATTTGGGGCCGCACATCGAGCAGAAGTGGGCGGTTTTCGCGCCTTCCGCCGGCAAGGTCTGGTCGTGGTAGTTCTCGGCGGTGTCGGGATCGAGCGACAGGTGGAACTGGTCACGCCAGCGGAATTCGAAGCGAGCGCGGGACAAGGCGTCGTCGCGCAGGCGGGCGGCGGGGTGGCCCTTGGCGAGGTCGGCGGCGTGGGCGGCGAGCTTGTAGGTCACGACCCCGACCTTGACGTCGTCGCGGTCGGGCAGGCCGAGATGTTCCTTGGGGGTGACGTAGCAAAGCATCGCGGTGCCGTACCAGCCGATCATCGCCGCGCCGATGCCGCTGGTGATATGGTCATAGCCGGGCGCGATGTCGGTCGTCAGCGGCCCGAGCGTATAGAAGGGCGCTTCGCCGCAGACCTCGAGCTGCTTGTCCATATTCTCCTTGATCTTGTGCATCGGGACATGGCCGGGGCCCTCGATCATGACCTGGACGTCCTGCGCCCAGGCGCGCTTGGTCAGCTCGCCCAGTGTGTAGAGCTCGGCAAACTGCGCCTCGTCATTGGCGTCGGCGATGCTTCCGGGGCGAAGCCCGTCGCCGAGGCTGTAGGCGACGTCATAGGCCTTCATGATCTCGGTGATCTCGTCGAACCGCTCGTAGAGGAAGCTCTCGCGGTGGTGAGCGAGGCACCATTTGGCCATGATCGATCCGCCGCGGCTGACGATGCCGGTGACCCGCTTGGCGGCCATCGGCACGAACGGCAGGCGGACCCCGGCGTGGATGGTGAAATAGTCGACCCCCTGCTCGGCCTGCTCGATCAGCGTGTCGCGGAAGATTTCCCAGTTGAGGTCTTCGGCGACCCCGCCGACCTTTTCGAGCGCCTGGTAGATGGGGACGGTGCCGATCGGCACGGGCGAGTTGCGGATGATCCACTCGCGCGTGTCGTGGATGTTGCGCCCGGTCGACAGGTCCATGACGGTGTCGGCGCCCCAGCGGATCGACCACACCATCTTGTCGACTTCGGCCGCGACGTCTGACGCGACCGCCGAGTTGCCGATGTTGGCGTTGATCTTGACGAGGAAGTTGCGGCCGATCGCCATTGGTTCGGATTCAGGGTGGTTGATGTTGTTGGGGATGATCGCGCGGCCGCGGGCGACCTCGTCGCGGACGAATTCGGGGGTGACGAAATCGGGGATGGCGGCGCCGAAGCTCTCGCCGTCGCGGATGGTCTTCATCGCGGCGTCGCGGCCGAGATTCTCGCGGTGGGCGACATACTCCATTTCGGCGGTGATTATCCCGCGACGGGCATAGGCCATCTGGCTGACGTTGTGGCCGGCCTTGGCGCGGAGGACGCGGCGGCGGACATTCGGGAAGGGCGCGACCCCGCCCGAGCGATCGGGGCCGAGCTGGCCATTATCCTCGGGGCGAGTCTCGCGGGCGACGACTTCTTCCACGTCCCCCCGCGCGCGGATCCAGTCGCGACGAAGCTCGGCGAGGCCGGCGTTGATGTCGATCGTGACGGCGGGGTCGGTGTAGGGGCCCGACGTGTCGTAGAGGGTGACGGGGGGCTCGCCCGACGAGGCTTCGAGCACGACCTGGCGCATGGCGACGCGCATGTCCGGGTTATTGGGCGGACTGACATGATGCTTGCGGCTGCCGCGGATCGGGCCGGTGGTGACGACGGGCGCGCCAGCATTTGTTTCGGGGAGGGCACCGCCGCTGCGGCTGATCTTGGGGTCGAGGTCGGCCATGTCGTCACGCTCCAGTCGTCCCGCCACCGGACGGAGGATGGAGCGCATTCGGGTCGCGACGGACCGCTTGCTCGCCCACTTCCTACGCCCGCGCTAACGGGATCAGGTTCAGCGGGTCGGGCGGATTTGCACCGCCCCTCTCAGCCGTTTTTGATGCTTGCCTACAAAATTCAGGCAAGCACGGCTCCCCGGGGATGAGCGTGTGATAGGCGGTCGCGCGGAGTCGGTCCAGCGCGAACCAGCGGGGACAGCCTAACCTGTCCCACGCCAACGTCGCCCTAGCGCGCGCGTTCCTCGTCGGGGGTGACCACCCCGTCGCGATTCCTGTCGGCGCGGTCAAAGCGGGTGAGGGCGCGGGCGCGAAACTCGGCGAGGCTGAGCTTGCGGTCATGGTCGCTGTCGAGCCCGGCGACGATCGCGGCAGGATCGGCGGCGGCGGGGCGCGGCATCGCGGCCACTGCGGCGTCGAACTCGGCCTGGCTGAGCTTGCCGTCATGGTTGGCGTCGAGCCGGGCGAATGCCTCGCGGCGGCGGGCGAGCAAGGCGGCTTCGGTGGCGGCGCGGGCGCGGGTTTCGCCGGCGGCAATCTCGTCGGCGGTGACGACCCCGTCATGGTTGGTGTCGAGCGCGCGATAGCTGTTGTCGATCCGCGCGACAAAGGCGGCACGGGTGACCGCTGCCGGGGCGGTGCGCGCCGGGCTGGCCGGGATCGAGGGCGCAGTGACGAGGGCAAGTGCGCCAAGCGCGAGGGTCAGGTTGGTCATCAATATACTCCTGTCGAAGGTCGCTGGAACAGCGCGAGGCCGAGCAAGCCGGGCGAGGCCACCGCTGCGGCGGAGTGCCCTTCGCCCCTTCATGCCCTCTTGCGATCCAGATGGGGGAGAAGATGGAACCGTTTTGGTGGTCCAGCCTTGCCTGTACCGCCTCAAGACAGCGCGCGGGTATTGCAGTCGGCTCTTGCTGAAATTGCCTGTTAAACTGGAGCAAGTTCCGGACCCGGTCCGATTGTGTTCGTAACCCGACCCCCATAACCAGCACGCATCAAGTGACACCGCCCGAACCGGGCTGGGTGCCGAATGTCCGACGTCCGTGACCACTGGTCTGGGCGAACGAACAGTCGTGCCCGGACGGGAGGCGTCGCGAGCGTCCACAGCGCGGTGCTTACCGGCCGCGAGAACACAGGGGTTCGACATGACCAACAGCATCCGCACCGACGTCCAGAGCAACCGCATGTCGTCCGGCAGTGACATCGTCACCGGTCGGGGGCGTCATGGTCGCACTGCCTTGTTCATGACGGGCGTGTCGCTGGTCGCGGTCGGGATGTCGGCTCCGCTCGAGGCGCAAACGGTGCCGGGAACGGCCAGCGTCATGATCGCGCCCAATGTCACCGACGTCGTCCTGATCAGCAACATTGCGGGCACGTCGGCGAGCGGGGATAACCAGGTCGGTACAGGCACGGTCAACGCCACGGTCAATTCAGTCCCGACCGGCCAGAATATCCAGGTCGGGATCGCCACGGGGATCCTGCCCAACGGTAATGCCGACCTGGCGATGGTCAATCTGGGCAGCGACATGGTCGAAGCCCATGCGCTGGCAGTCGCCACCCCGATTGGAAGCGCGACGGCGGGATCGGCCGTAGCCAACGCCACCCTGTTCGACGGCCTCTATCAATATGCATCGGGCGCGGGCGTGATCAGCGCGGCGATCGCCAACCCCGGCGACCTCGCCGTCACCGGCGTCGCGCAAGCATTTGGCAGCGGCAATGCGACCGCCAATGCCAATGTCGCGCAGGTGCTTGATCAACAGGCGCTGGGCGGGATGAGCGGCGGCGTCACCCTGGCCAATGCCGGATCGCTGACCAGCGGCGCCGGGGCCCAGGCGGGGGCCAGCGGGACGGCCAATGCTCATGCCTCGGCGAGCCAGCTGATCCTCCAGCAGGCCAGCGGCACGACTGCGGGCACTATGTTGTCCAACTCGGGCAGCCTCGACCTCGTATCGATCACGCTCGCCGATGGCGGGGGCAATGCCAACGCTTTGTCCGGCCTGTTCAACGCTATCGACCAGCAGGCCAGTGGCACGACCGCGACCGACGATATCCTCAACAGCGGCGATGCCTCGATCCGGGCGACCGCCGATTCCAATGCTGGCCTGTCTGGCGTCGCCGCGGCGACGCTCATCCGCTCGATCAACCAGTCGGCGACGGGGGCAACCACCGCCAGCGCTACCGTTGCCAATGCTGCCAATGCCGCGCTTGCACTGAGCGCGAGCGCGAGCGCCAGTGCCGACGGCCAGGGGGCCAGCGCCGACGCGATGATCCGGTCAGCGATCATCCAGGACGTCAACGGCGGCACCGGAGGCGCGACCGCGACGGTCACCAACGCCGGGTCCATGGATTTTGCCGTCCATGCCGGGGCGGCCGCGACCAGTGGCTTTGCCAATGCCAGCGCGCGGTTCGAGGGGCTATACCAGATCGCCGACGCCATCGATGGCGACGCGCTGACCGCCCTGTCGAACAGCGGCGACCTGTCGATCGACGTGTCGGCCACTGCGAGCGGCCCGCTGTCGGCGATTGCCAATGCGATTGTCTACACGGGCATCTCGCAAACCGCGACCGCCAGCGGTGCGGGTGATGCCGCCAACACGCTCACCAACGCCGGCACGCTGGCGTTCGACGCCGCCGCAATCGCCAGCGGGTCCTATGCCAATGCGGTCGGATCGATCGACACGGCGATTGACCAGAGCGCCTTCGCCAGTGGCAGCGGACGGGCCGATTCGTCGGTCAACAACAGCGGCACGCTGACCTTCGATGCGGCCGCGACGGCAATCGCGGCGGGGCTTGGCGAAGGCCCGTCGGCAGTGGCCTATGCGCTGGCATCGGACCTGATCGACCAGAATGACAGTGGCGCTGCCGGCGCTTCGGCGACGATCAGCAACAGCGCCACGCTGACTAGCAGTGCAATCGCCACCGCGACCAACTCGCTTGGCGGGGCGCGCGCCGAGGCCGCTATCGATTCGGCGTTCGACCAATATGCCAGTGCTTCGGCCGGGGATGCGGTCGCGACCTTCACCAACAGCGGAATGGTGACGCTGGCGGGGCTGGCGACGGCCAATGCTGCAGGTTACGCCAGCGCCTCGGCCTCGCTCTCCGACATTTTTAACCAGGAAGCCTATGCCACCGGTGGAAATGCGTCGGCCACGCTGACCAACGGCGGGACGATGGCATGGAGCGCACAGGCCAATGCGACCGGCGGGACGGGCGCCTACGCGTCGGCATCGATGGAAACGGGCATCAGCCAGACCGCCAGCGCGAATGCCGTCGCGGGCGTAGGTGGCGACGCCACGGCCGCGATCGTCAACAGCGGGTCGCTGACGATGGCGCTTGGCGCGAACGCGCACGCACTGGCCGGCAATGCCCGGGCCTATGCCAGCGGATCCTATGCCATCTCGCAGGAAGCGACAGCTCATGGCGGCAACGCCGTCGCCGCGCTGACCAATAGCGGGCCCTTGTCGGTCGGGCTTCTCGCCGTCGCGCGGGCCGACGTCGGCAATGCAACAGCCAGCGCCTCGCTGAGCGATGCGATCGGCCAATCAGCAAGCGCCTATGGCGGCGGCGATGCGTCGGCGCTGATCGCCAACAGTGCGGCCCTGTCGCTGACCGCAACCGCATCGGCGCTGGCCAACAATGGCCGTGCCGCCGCGACCGCCAGCGTTTCGGGCGGACTCTCGCAGAACGCCAATGCGCAGAACGGCAATGCGCTGGCCTCGCTGACGACCAGCGGCGCGCTGACGATCGACGCGATGGCGCAGGCGACGGGGCTTACGGCGGTTGCCAGTGCCGACAATGATTATGGCATCGACCAGAATGCGACGGCCTCGCGGACCAGTGCAGGCGCGGCGCAGAATGCGACTGCGGCTATTGACCTCACCTCAACCGGATCGATCGGCATCGGCGCGACCGCCGAAGCAATCGCCTCGGGGCAGGCGGCCGCTGCCACGGCGTCGGTGTATGAAGCCATTTCGCAATATGCCACGTCCGATGGCGGCGCGGCGCTGGCGTCGATCACCAATGCCGGCAACCTCACCCTAAGCGCCGATGCCCACGCCGATGCGCGCAGCGAGGGCCTCAACGGCGGCGCTGCCAATGCCGCGGCCTCGGTCGAATATGGCGTCTCGCAGGATGCCTTTGCCGATCGCGGCGGCGCGGCTTCGGCGGTCATTGCCAACAGCGGGACCTTCACCATCCGGGCCAGCGCGCTCGCCGAAAGCGATCATTTCGCCAATGCGGTCGCGACCGTATCGGGCGGAGTCTATGAGTCGGCGACAGCCTCTGGCGGGGGTGATGCCAGCGCCTCGCTGACCAACAGCGCGGGCTTGTTCATCAGCGCCGACGCGACCGCGCGCGGGGCCGGCGCCTATGCCGCCGCCTCGGCGGTGAGCGCGATCAGCCAGACGGTCAACGCCTATACCAGTGAAGTACCGTCGGGGCTGGCCAGCGCGTTGCTGACCAACTCGACCGGATTCCTTGGCATCGGCGCGTTTGGCAATGCCGTTGCCGACCAGGGCACAGCGACAGGCAATGCCGACGCCAGCAATCTGGTCGCGCAAAATGCCTACAGCGCCAGCGACACGGCGTCGGCATCGCTCGTCAATGGCGGGACATTGGTCACCGTTGCCGAAGCCACGGCTTCGAGCGTCGGGCGCGCCGAAACGGGCAATGCGCATGCCGGCGCCCATCTGACCGACGCGATCGATCAATATGCCAGCGGGGTCGGGGCGACCGTCGCGATCGATAACAGCGGGGGCATGATCGCGGTTGCGAGTGCCCAGGCGGATGCACTCGATTTCGCCGAGGCGATCGCCCGGGTGCAGAGCGCGATCAGCCAGAGCGCGGTCGTCTATGGGACTGGCGACGCCGCGGCGACGCTGGCCAATTCGGGCACGCTGACCGTCGAGGCGCTGTCCTCGGCCACTGGCAACAGCGCCAATGCCACCGCGACGGTCGACACCGGAATCGCGCAAAGCGCATATGCCTATGGCTCGGGGATCATCCCGTCGGGCAATGCCGCCGTCGTGCTGACCAACAGTGCCGGCACCCTCGACGTCACTGCGCAGGCCAGCGCCGACGCGATCCTGTATGATGCCAATGCCCATGCGCTCAACAATTACGCCGTCTCGCAATCGGCCTATTCAGACAATGGCACGGCAAGCATTTCGCTGACCAATGCCGCGACGCTGTCGGTCCTCGCCGACGCGCTCGCCACGGCGCACAACAGCGTCGACACCGCCGGGAACGCGGCGGCGACCGCGACGATGAAATATGGCATCGACCAAAGCGCTTCGACCAACGGCGCGGGCGACGCGACGATCACGCTTGTGAACAGCGGCACGATGACGATGGATGCGCGCGCAGTGGCGCTGGCGGATATGAACGCGGCGGCCTCGGCGCTGCTGCATGTCGCGGTCTCGCAATCGGCGAGCAGCCATGGCGGCGACGTCACGGTGTCGCTGGCCAATTCAGGCACGCTGGCGGCATTGTCGTCGGCCTCCGCCGAGGGCGCTATCGCCGATGCGACAGCGGTGCTTGAATTTGGGATCGAGCAGATTGCGAGTGCTTTTGGCACGGGCGAGGGTCCGTCGGGAGTGGCCCTGGCCACGCTGACCAACAGCGCGGGCACGCTGAGCCTGGCGGCGCAGGCCGACGCAGTGGCGCACTCCGGCAATGCCAACGCTATCGCAACATTGTCGGACGGGGTCGACCAGACGGCGACTGCGGTCGGCAACGCCGCCACGGCCGCGCTGACCAACGCCGCCGCCTTGACCATTACCGCGAGCGCTGCGGCCGATGCCGGCAACGGCAATGCCAATGCCGATGCGAACCTTTCTTATGGGCTGTACCAGTTGGCTTATGCGACACTGGGTGGCGACGCGGCCGCGGACATCAGCAACGGCGGGATGCTCACGATCCGCGCGCTGGCCGAGGCAACCGCTAACGGGCGGGCGCAGGCAAGTGCCCTGGTTGGCTCGGCAGTATCCCAGACCGCGACGGCAACGACCGGCGCGGCCGAAGCGTCGCTAAGCAATGCGGGGACGCTGACGATCCTTGCCGACGCAACCGCCGAGGGATCGGCGGCAGACGCGCGGGCGACCAACAATTATGCCGTCACTCAAACGGCGGAAGCGGGCGACGGTCCGGCCAGCGCGACGCTGACCAACGGCGGGACGCTGATGATTGCGGCGCAGGCGAATGCCATCGCGACCTCGGGATCGGCCAACGCCGATGCGACCGTCTATCGCGGCGTGTACCAGAGCGCGATCGCGACCGGCGGCACGGCCGCGGCAATGCTGAGCAATAGCGGTGAACTGGACATCATGGCGCATGCCGCGGGCTATGCAGCCAGTTCTTCGGGCGCCTACGGATATGCCCAGGTCGACCAGGCCGTCCGCCAGATTGCAACGGGCAATGGCGGGAGCGATGCGAGCGCGACGATCGCCAACAGCGGATCGCTGCTGGTGTCGGCGATGGGTTCGGCGACGGGTGACGGCTATGCCAACGGGCGGGGCCAAATCAACGACGCGATTGATCAGCAGGCGGTGGCCGTCGCCGGTGGCGATGCGCTGGCCGACCTGACCAACAGCGCCACGCTGACGCTCTTGGCGGTGGGGATTGCCGACGGCACCCACGCCCATGCCTATGCCGATATTTATGGCGGGATCGACCAGCATGCGTCGGGCCAGGGGACGACGACCAGCGCGACCAGCGGGGCCGCGACTGCCCACCTGGCCAATGCCTCGACCGGGGCAATCGTGCTGAGCGCAAGCGCCGACGCGCGCGGCCAGTCGAGCCATGGCCCGGCCAACGCCTATATCTCGGACGCGCTGGTTCAGTCGGCGCGGGCCCGGGGCGATGCCGCTACGCTGATGTCCAATGCCGGGTCGATCCTGATCGACGCCTATGCCATGGGCTTTGCGACCAACGCTGCCGGCCAAGGCTATGCCGTCGTCGATACGGCGGTGTCGCAGCAGGCCAGCGCCCGCTTCGGCGGCGATGCGACGGCCAGCCTCGACAATAGTGGCTCGCTGATCGTTCAGTCGCGCAGCTCGGGGGATGGCACGTCGGGCTATGCCCGTGCCTATCTCTATAACCTGGTCGAGCAGCATGCGGTCGCAAGCTCGGTGGTGGTCGGCGGGTCGACCCCGGTGACGATCCCGAGCGGGGATGCATCGGCCAGCATCGCCAACGCCTCGACCGGGGTGATCCGGCTGACCGCCGACGCCTCGGCAACGGGCGCCAACTGTGCCTATGCCGACGCCTTGATGGAGAGCGGCATCGACCAGGGCGCGCGCAGTTCGGGGGGCGCGGCGAGCGTGGCGTTAGCCAATGCCGGAACGCTGGTGGTCCGCACCGACGCCTCGGCCCGGGCGCTAGCGGGTGGCCAGTCGAGCGCGGCACCCGGCGGCAATGCCAATGCCTATGCATCGATCAGCCAGGCGGTGGTGCAGAGCGCCGATGCGACGGCAGGGCCGGCGAGCGTGTCGCTGACCAACAGCGGTCCCTTGTCGATCGTTGCCAATGCCAGTGCGGCGGGCAACAATGCCTATGCCAGCGCCAGCGTGTCGACAGGAATTTCGCAACAGGCGCATGCCGCGGGCGCAGGCAACGACGCCAGCGCTAGCCTGACCAACGCGTCGAGCGGGGTGATGACGATTGCCGCGCTAGCAGCCGCGACGGCCACGATGGGCCGGGCCGACGCCAGTGCCGAAATCGACACGGGGATCAGCCAGTCGGCCAGTGCGAATGGCGGCAATGCCACCGTCTCGCTGACCAATGCCGGGACGCTGACGATCGCCGCCGACGCTCATGCCAAGGGCGGCACCTTCGCCAGCGCGAGCGGCTCGCTGTCGAGCGCGATCGCTCAATCTGCGTTCGCCGATGTCGGCAATGCGAGCGTCGACCTGACCAATAGCGGGACGATGCTGATCCGCGCGATGGCGGTTGCCACCGGGGCTGCGGCCAGTGCCTCGGCGACAATCTATTCGGGGGTCTCCCAAGATGCCCAGAGCAATGTCGGCGATGCCAGCGTTGCCCTCACCTCGAGCGGCAGCCTCACCATGGCCGCCCTTGCCACGGCCCAGGCCACAGCCGGGGCCGCCTCGGCCAGCGCGTCGATCGAGAGCGGGATCGATCAGCGTGCCACGGCCTATGACGGCACGGCGAGCGCCCTGCTGACCAACAGCGGAACGATGTTGTTCGACGCCTCGGCGAATGCGGTCGCGGTCGGCGGCGCTGCCACGGCCTATGCCACCAATTACGACGCCCTCTATCAATATGCCTACGCGGCGGTGGGCGACGCCTCGGTGTCGGTCACCAACAACGGGCCCTTGACGGTCCAGGCGCTGGCGGCGGCGACCGGCACTGCGGCAAATGCGCAGGCCAGCGTCGAATATGCCATCTCGCAATATGCCTATTCGGACGCGGGCAATGCCACCGCGAGCGTCACCAACTCGGCGGCGTTGTCGATGATTGCCGATGCCTCGGCCAAGGCCAGCGATGGTCCGGCGAGCGCCTCGGCATCGGTTTACGAAGGCATTTCCCAGTCGACCTATGCCGCCAATGGGGTGGCGTCGGACATGCTGACCAACTCGGCTGCGCTGACGATCCGCGCGGCGGCACTGGCGAGCGGGACCGCCGCGTCGGCGTCGGCGACAATCGAAAGCGGGATTGCGCAATATGCCAACAGTCCGGCGGGAGCGGCCAGCGCGTCGCTCAGCAACAGCTCGACTGGAACGATCAGCGTTGCCGCGCTGGCCGATGCCGCTGCGACCAGCGGGGCGGCCGACGCTTACGCCTATCTCAGTGATGCCCTGCGCCAAGGGGTCTATGCCGGTGACGGCGATGCCACCGCCAGCCTGACCAATGCCGGCGCGATCCGCGTCTCGGCGATGGCCAACGCCAACGGTGCCACCCTGGCCAGTGCCTATGCCAGCGTTTCGACCGGCATTTCTCAATATGCGCAGATTACCGGCGGGACTGGCGAGGCCTCGGTCAGCATCGCCAATTCGGGGTCGCTGACCTTCATCGCCAGCGCCAATGCAGTGTCGACCGGGGCCGCGAACGCCTACGCCTATGTCGACCCGGCGATCCGCCAATATTCCAGCGGATCATCGGCAACGCTGGTCAACAACGGAGCGATCGTCGTCACCGACACCGCCGTTGCCAATGGCGCGACCGCCGCCAATGCCAATGCCTCGGCGACGGGGATCGTCCAGACGGTGTATGGGACGGTGCCGGTAGCAACCTTCACCAACTCGGGTACGGTCGATGTCGTCGCCAATGCGACGGCGCACATCACCGGCAGCGGAATGGCCGATGCCTCGGCCTATGCCGGCGGCTATTTCGCCCGCGGCGATGCCTTTGACGTCGCGATCAGCAACAGCAACCGTATCACCGTCGCGGCGACTGCCGTCGCCGACAATAGTGCGACGGCCTATGCCTCGGGGTTGGGGATCCTCGGCATCTATGGCTCTCAGCAGGCGCTTGGCGGGACGTTCAGCAACAGCGGGACGATCAATGTCTCGGCCAAAGCAAATGGCGGGACGGCCAGTTCGGCGAGCGCGACCGGGGTGTTCGCGGTCTCGGCGTCGAACAATATGACGCTGACCAACAGCGGCACGCTCAACGTCGACGCAGTCACCGCCAATGGCGGGGATGTCTCGGCCAATGGCATCATGATCTACAGCTCGGGCACCTCGACCAACCCCGCCGACCTCGTCACGATCATCAACAATGGCGGGGCGATCCGGGTGAGGCAAAGCCAGGACAATGGCGCGACGTGGCAACATGGCACCGCGATCTCGACCCGTGATACGCCCAATGCCGCGGTGATCAACCTGCTGGGCAATGGGTCAATCTATGGCGACATCAATGTGGCGGCGGGGGATACGATCACTGTCGGCCCGGGCAGCGTCGCGGGCAGCCAGACGACATTCGACGGCAAGATCAATGCCGACGGCCTGCTCAACGGGTCGCTGGCGATCGATGCAGGGGGCACGCTGTTCCTCGTCGACCAACCGCATAACAACCCGAGCTACGACGGCCCCGCGGTGGTCAATGTCGACAGCTTCACCGTCACCCCGACGGGAACGCTGGCAGTCCAGTTGCCGAGCTGGTCGATCGCGGCGCAGGCGCAGTCCGCCTACCCGCATATCACTGCCAACACGGCGACGCTGGCGGGGGCATTGGTGGTCCGCCCGAACAGCCAGAACGGCCTCTATGCGAACAATTATTTCTTCGACAATGTGATCGATGCGACGACCCGCACGGGGACGTTCAACACCTGCCGCATTGAAGGGGTCGCCAACACCGCGCTGCTCAATCTCCAGTGCCTGTACGACAATGCCAACAACGTCGACCTCTCGATCGCCCGGGTCGCGTTCGGCGCGGTCCCGGGGCTGACGGTCAACCAGGCCGCGGCGGGTGGCGGGCTCGAGCAACTCTACGGGCCCAATGCCAGCCCGGCCCAAATCGCGCTGTTCACCGACCTGTTCGCCATCCCGACCGGCAATTATGCCGCCGCGCTCGACCAGCTGACGGGAGCGACCTACGCCTCCTATCTCCAGTCGTTCCGATCACTCGGCGAGCGCAGCAACCGGCTGCTGGCCCAGGCCAGCGACTGCCCCGGCTGGATCGGCCGCGACAGCGCACTGACCTGCCGCCGCGAAGGCGTCAGGCTGTGGGGCCAGGCGTCCTATGGCAACCATGCGTCGAAGGGCGACACGCTGGCGTCGACCTATGATGCAGACCAGTGGAGCGGGACCGTCGGGGTCGACGCGCTGATCGGCGGATCGGCACTGATCGGGGCGAGCATCGGCAAGATCACGAACCGGCTGGGCGGCCACGACGGCAGCCATGTGAAGGGCGACGGGCTGCAGGTCGGGGGCACCCTCGTCTATGATCCAGGGCCCTTCTACATCAAGGCGCTGGGGACCTGGGCCAAGCTCGACGGCAAGTCCGATCGGACGATCGACTTCCGCCCGCTCGGCGGGACGATCCATGGCATGGTGACGGGCAGCCCCGATGCGACCATGACCAGCTTCGGGATCCACGCCGGCGCGCGCTTCGGGATGGGATCGTCGGTGCTGACGCCTTATGCCGATCTCGACTGGACCGAGACCAGGCTCAAGGCGTTCACCGAGACCGGGATGCCCGCGGCGAACCTGACCGTGTCGGGCAAGGAACATCGCAAGACGCTGACCGGCGGGCTCAAGTTCGCGACCCAGCTTGGCGGCGGGTTCGTCCCCGAGCTCACGCTGGGCTGGCGGCATCGCTTCGGCGCGACGCGATCGGCGATCGACGCCGCCTTCCTTGGCGATGCGACCAGCTTCCGCATCGTCAGCCAGGAAGAAAAGCGCGACGCGGCGCTGGTTGGCCTGAGCCTTGGTGGGCGGGTCGGCGCGGTCGATGTCCGGATCGGATACGAAGGAGTCTTCGCGGGCCGCCAGACCGATCATGTCGGTTCATTCCGGATCGTTCTGCCGCTGGGCGGAGGGCGCCGATAGGAACAGATTGACGAGGTTCGACGGGGGGCGAGACCCACGCCTCCCGTCGACGCCAACCTGAAGGGGAAAGGTTCTCGTCATGACCAAGCGCAATTCTACCGACACACTTGCTCCCGCCGCCCGCCGGTCCGCCGCGACCGATCATGGCGCGACCATGACCATCGATTGTAACGCTGATCGGGCACCCAGCGATCGGGCAATCAGTGATCGGGCGGGCGCCTTCACTGCCGATGGCGGCCTTGAGCGCGGCCCGGGCTCGTCCCCATCGGCGGATGCCGGCGCGATGCTTGCCGCGGACCCTGCTGCGTCGGCGACACAGGCCATGATCACCCCTTCCACGATGGATCCGCGCCCCGCGGCACCGGCCGTTTCCGATACCGGGGATCCTGCGCCGCCGACCGCCAGCCTGCCGACCCGCGACGCGCGCACCGCAACCAGCGCCGCGCCGGGCGCAATGCCCGCTGCCTCGCGCCAGCTTCGCCCCGCCCCCGGGGCCAGCGCGGGCGCTCTCGTCGCGGGCGCGGGCAACAGCATCGATGGCGCCATCGCCAAGGCGCAGGACGGCCAGGTCAGCGTGCCTCCCGCCAAGGCGATCGACATGGCCGGACGGCTTTATTCGCTCGGTCGCTTCGACCAGGCCGAGCGCGTCTGCCGCCAGCTGATCGCGGCGCGCCCCAATCACGCCGACGGGCACAACATCCTCGGCGTCACGCTCCATGCGCTGGGCCGATCGAAGGAAGCCGTCGCGGCGATCAAGCGCGCCGTGCGGCTGGCGCCCAACGCGGCGTCCTACCTCGCCAATCTCGGCGAAATCCTCCGCCAGCGCGAGCAGCTCGAGGAAGCCGAGGCTGCACTGACCGCCGCCGTGTCGCGCGACCCGGCCAATGCCCAGGCGCTCAACAACCTCGGCATCGTCCATTATGAGCGCAAGGATTATGACGCCGCGATCGCGCTCTACCGCCGCGCGCTCGACGCCAGCCCGGCAATGGCCGAGGCGCTCAACAATCTCGGCAATGCGCTCCGCCTGGCGGGCGACAATGACGGCGCGTCGGCGGCTTATCAGGATGCGCTGATGGCGCGCGAGGATTATGCCGAGGCCTATAACAACCTCGGCACCTTGCTCCACCAGGACGGCAAGCCCGACGAGGCCGAACACGCCCTCAAGAAGGCGATTGCGCTGCACCCGCGCTATGTCGAGGCGCATGACAATCTCGCCAACCTGCTCTTCTCGCAAGGGCGCGAGGTCGATGCATTGCGCGTGCTTGGCGAGGCGCTCGCCTTTGCCCCGCGCCATGCCCAGACGTTGCTGATCACGTCGCGCATCCAGTGCAAGCGCGGCAGCTACGACGCCGCCGAACAGGCCGCACGGATGGTCATTGCCGACGACCGCGACAACGCCGACGCCTATGTCGCGCTTGGCCAGTTGCTCCACGAAACCGATCGCTTCGACGAAGCGGTGACCTGCCTAGAGGCCGCCGTCGCGCGCAAGCCCGACCATGCCGATGCGCGCAACTTCCTCGGCATTGCCTTGAAGTCGACCGGGCGGCTCGAAGAGGCCCGCGGCCACATCCTCGCCGCGCTCGATTTGAACGACAAGATGTACGGCGCCTATGCCAACCTGAACGACCTCGTCGATTTTGCCAAGGAGCCCGCGCTGGGCGAGCGGATCGAGGCGATCTTGACCGCAGCCGAGGATCCGGGGCACGATAAATATCTCCCGCTCCATTACGCCTATGCCAAGGTGCTCGAGGATCGTGGGCAACATGCCGCCGCGCTCGACCATTATATCGTCGGCGGGCGGATGAAGCGCGCCACGCTGAGCTATGACGAGGGCGAGAATCGGGCCTTCTTCAGCGCGATCAAGGACGCATTCCCGGTCGGCATCTTCGACGCGTGGCGCGCGCGCGGATTGGCGGGTAATCCCGACGACCGGCCCTTGTTCATTGTCGGCATGCCGCGGTCGGGATCGACGCTTGTCGAGCAAATCCTCTCGAGCCATGCCGCGGTCCATGGCGCGGGGGAGGTCAAATATCTCAGCCGGGCGATGGGCAGCTTGCGCGATCGATTCCCGATGCTGCCCAAATTCCCGGCGATGCTCGACAAGGCGCTACCCGCGCAATTGATGATGATCGCCGACAATTACCTCGGCCACGTGACCACCGGCATGGCGGCGGGCAGCGGGCCGCAGGCGGCGGCGGGGGCGACCATCGCGCGGATCAGCGACAAGCTGCTGACCAACTTCTTCTTTGTCGGGCTGATCCACCTGATCCTGCCCAATGCGCGGATCATCCACACGCGGCGCGACCCGGTCGACACCTGCCTGTCGGCCTTCACCAAGTTGTTCAAGGACGACATGCCGCACAGTTATGATCTGGGCGAACTGGGGCGCTATTATGCGCAATATCAGGCGCTGATGGCGCATTGGGGGGCGGTGCTTCCGGCGGGTGTGATGACCACGGTCGACTATGAACAGGTCGTTGCCGACACCGAGGGCGAGGCCAGAAGGCTGATCGAGTTCATCGGGCTCGACTGGGACCCGGCCTGCCTCGACTTCCACAATTCCAAGCGCGCGGTGAAGACCGCCAGCGTCGCGCAGGTCCGTCGGCCGATCTACTCGAGCGCGGTCAAGCGGTCGAAGAAATATGGCAAGGGATTGAAGCCGCTGAGCCAGGCGATTGCGCAGCCGATCGACGCGGCGATCAAGGGCTGATGCAGGACGACGGGGACGTGAGGCGTTGACGCGCCTTTGATACAATGTATCATCAACACTCGAGAGTCACGCCAGGAGATTGCCGATGACCCGCCCGCCCCGCTGCCTGCCCCTTGCCCTACTTGCCCTTGCGACATTTGCGTTGACCGCGTGCGGCGGCGGGGGCCGCGACGATCACCGGCTTGGGCGAGGCGAGACATTGCTGACCGTCGTCGGCAGCGGCCATGCCGACGCCGCGCCCGACGAGGCGGCGTTCGTCATCGGGGTCACCGCGATCGGCGCCAATGCCGCCGAGGCGAGCCGGCTCGACAATGAGAAGATGCAAAAGGTGATGGCCTCGCTGCGAGGCCTCGGCGTCGCGCAGGACAAGATCCAGACGCGGACGCTGACGCTCGAGCGGATCGACTATGGTGCCGATCGCGGCAAGTTTCGCGCCAACAACAGCGTTTCGGCAACCATGAAGGCCAGCGGGAAGGTCGGCGAAGTGGTCGTCGCCGCGACCCAGGCGGGGGCAAACCTGCTGTCGGGGCCGACGCTGACCGTATCGGACCCGGCGCGCGCCGGGGCGGCCTCGACCGCTGCGGCGTACAAGGCGGCGCGGGCGCGGGCCGATGCCTATGCAGCCGCGGCGGGGCTTCGGGTCGAACGGGTCCTCGCCATCCGCGACGGCGGGCAGCAATCGATCATCGACGTCGCCGAGACGCGGATGATGGCCCAGGCCGCGCCGGTCTCGGCCCCTCCCCCGCCGCCGCCGTTCAGCCCCGGCATGAACCGTAGCGACGCGAGCGTGACGGTCGATTACGCGCTGGCCAGATAGGCGCGACAAGCGGGATTGCCGATTTTCCTGTCCTACAGGGCGGCGTTGCTGTCATGGCTGCGGCGCGCGATTCGTTGCGCCGCTCTTTCAACCGCCGCTTGCGACATGACCGCGAAAAGCGCGACACGAAAAACATCGTCACGAGTGGGAAGATGTGTGAACATTCGCGACCCAAGGGGAGTGTTTTCGGCGCAGATCAGCCGAACAGGAAAGCGTTGATCGTCAGTCTCCCGCGCCCCGGGTCGGGGGAGAAATCGAGCCCCGTCGGGATCCGCGCGCAATGGAGCAAGTGACTTCGGTAGACGACCGCGCGATTGGGCCGCGCCGTCACTTCGCCGACCTGTTCGTAGAGCGCGGTGCTGCCCGCGATATAGTTGGCGCCTGGAAGCCCATGCTCGGCGACCCCGGCGTGAAGCGCGCGCTCGAACGCAGGAAAGCGTTCGGTATCGACCGTCTCATAGCCCGTCGCACGCTGGCGGAAGAAGGCGGTGCCGCCCTGCTCCTCGCCCGAGAGGTAGAGCAGGACCGCCAGCCGGTCGGGCTCGAGCCCGTCGACATGGGGAAGGCGCTGGATCGGGGCGAGCGCGGCGGGCGGGGTCGTCACGATCGAGTAGAAGCATTCGTGGAGCGCCGGGACCGGGTCGAGTCCGAAGGCGTCGGCAATCGCCGGGGCGAGTTCGGCACGGAGCCGCGCTGCCCAGTCGGCCGCGACATGGGCGCGGACCCCGGGGTAATGGCGACCGATCGGGGCGAAGGTTTCGCCCGCCGCCGCCGCTCGCCAGGCTTGCGGATCGGCGAGGCAGTCGTCGATGATCAGCAGCGGCTGGCGCTCGGCCCCGATCGCCTCGACGCGGACCGTGCGGTCTGGGTTGAGCAGCGGCCCGCTCACGCGAAGGCGCGCGAGGATTTGAGCAATGTATAAGCCTCGATCACCGCACCCAGCGCACGTTCGTGGCTGCGGTCACCGCCATTGCGGTCGGGGTGATAGCGGCGGACAAGCTCGGAATAGCGTTTGCGCAACGTCAGGCGGTCGGCATCGTCGCCCAGCTGGAGCAGTTTGAGCGCCTTGCGTTCGCCCGGGGTGAAACGGTCGGGGCCGGCGGAACTGGCCCGCGCGCCGGGCCTGAACCGCGTCGCGATTGCATCGAGCGGATCATGGAAATCGCTCCACGCCGGGGGAGGGTCGCCGACATGCGCGAACGGGCGTGAGGTTCGCTCCCATGCCGCTATCGGCGACTGCGCTTCCTGGATCTCGTCGGGACTCATCCCGTTGAAATAATTGTAGGACGAATTGTGCGCGCGGACATGGTCGAGGCACAAATAGCGCCACTGGCCCGGCCCGTCGAAATCGCCCGGAGTGACGGGCGCGCGAAACTCGCCCGGTTCGCGGCAGCCGGCGATTCCGCACGGGTCATCGACCCCTTCGACCCGTCCGTGAAATTTCTGGCTCCGTGACGCCACCGCCGCTCGTTTCCGTCTCTATCTGCGTTGCCCAAGCCGCCCTATATAGGCGCGATGACCCAGACTTCTACCGAACGTACCACCGGACCCGTCGCGACCGAAATGCTGGCCCGGCTCGACGCGGCGCTTGTACCGACCGTCTTGTCGCTGGTCGATGAAAGCGACCATCACCGCGGCCATGCCGGGCATGACGGGCGCGGCGAATCGCACTTTGCGCTGACCATCGAAAGCGCGGCTTTCGCCGGCCAGACGCGGGTTGCGCGCCAGCGGCTGGTCTATGCCGCGCTCGGCGACCTGATGACCGAACGGGTCCATGCCCTGACCATCCGCGCCTCGGCGCCGGGGGAATAGCGCTCGCCAGTCCGGTTGCGGCGCGATAGGCTGCGCTCGCCGAACGGGGAGGGTATATGCGATATCTGGTGATGGTCGCCGCGACAGCATTGTTGCTGACATCGGGTTGTTCGAAGCGGGCCGAGGAGCCGCGCTCCCCCGATCTCAAGTCGTTCGACGTGAGCGAAAGTAGGGACTCGGCCGCGGCGAGCGGATCTGGCGACGCGAGGGCAGAGCCGTCAGGAATGGTCCCGCCATCGATCGGGCCAACCGCCGCACCTGGGGTCGCATTCAACTATAAATATGACTTCCAGCTGGCCGACGAGAAGATCAGCGCGGTGCAGGAAGCCCATGCCGCGCGGTGCGAGGCGCTGGGCGTCGCGCGCTGCCGGATCACCGGGCTCAACTACACGATTGGCGCGCACGACACGGTCTCGGCGACGCTCGAGGTTAAGCTCGCGCCGGACATCGCGCGAAGCTTTGGCCGCGAGGCGAGCGGCGCGGTGATTCAGGCCGGCGGAAGGCTGAGCCACACTGAATTCACCGGAACAGATACCGCGCCGTCAACCGGCAATGCGATCAGCGCCCAGGGCGAGGCCCAGGCGCGGATCGCCGAAATCGAGCAGCGCCTTTCCGCCAACCCCAAGGATGCCGAGCGCGCGCAATTGCAGGCCGAACTGGCCCAGCTTCGCCAGACGGTCAGCGGCGCCAAGGCCCAGCTGGCCGACAATCGCGCCGCGCTCGCCTCGACCCCGATGAGCTTCAACTACTATGGCAAGGGCGGGATCAGTGGCTTTGCCGGCCGCAACCCGCTGGTCGATGCGGGGCAAAGCTTTGTCGAAAGCATGGTCGCGATGATCACAGTCGTGCTGCAGCTGCTTGCCTATGTGCTGCCGTGGCTGTTGCTGCTGGGATTGCTGGTGCTGGTGTGGCGGCTGCCCCCGTTCCGCCGGCTGTCACGCTGGTGGAAGGGCAAGTCGATGGAGAGCCAGGATGTCGTCGCCGATTGAAACGATCATCACCCCGGTCACGCATGACCTTGGCGCATTCAAGGTGCGTCGCTCGCTGCCGGCGAAGGCGCGGACGATGGTCGGGCCGTTCATCTTTGTCGACCAGTTCGGCCCGGCGCGGCTGGCCCCCGGCGAGGGGATGGACGTGCGGCCGCACCCGCATATCAACTTGGCCACGGTAACCTATTTGTTCGACGGGGCGATCGACCATCGCGACAGCCTTGGCACTTTCCAGCGGATCGATCCGGGGGCGATCAACCTGATGACGGCGGGGCACGGCATCGTCCACTCGGAGCGATCGCCGGGCGACACGCGCGCCGCGGGGCCGGGGTTTTACGGGATGCAGACGTGGCTGGCGCTACCCGACGGCAAGGAGGAGATCGACCCGGCGTTCGAGCATGTCGCGGCGGGGACGCTGCCGGTGGTCGAGGGCGAGGGCGTGCGCGCGACGGTGCTGATGGGCGAACTATGGGGGGTCACCGCGCCGACGACGTGTCACTCGCCGACCATCTATGCCGACCTTGTGCTGGCCGAGGGCGCAAGCGTAGCGATCGACGCCGAGGCCGACGAGCGGGCGGTGCTGGTGACCGAAGGGGCGGCGACGCTGGACGGCCAGCCGCTCTCCCAATTCGACCTCGTCATCCTCGCGCCGGGGCATCGCGCGCTGCTCAAGGCGACCAGTCCGGCGCGGGCGATGCTGCTTGGCGGCGGCGCTTTCGCGACTCCGCGCCATGTATTCTGGAACTTCGTCAGCTCCTCGCGCGACCGGATCAACCAGGCCAAGGAGGATTGGCGGGGGGGCAAATTCCCGACCATCCCCGGCGACGACAAGGAGTATATCCCCATTCCGGAAGTGCCCAAGACCGTAAGCTATCCATGACCGAGCTGCGCCAGATCAGGCTGTCCACCGGCATCACGCTCAAGGTCGCGCTGGCCGGGCCAGCGGACGCGCCGCCCGTGATCCTGCTCCACGGCTTCCCCGAATCGCATCGTACGTGGCGCGGTGTCGTGCCGCTGCTCGAGGATCGCTTTCGGCTGGTGATGCCCGACCAGCGCGGCTTCGGCGGATCCGATGCGCCGGCCGACCCTGCCGATTATCGCATCGACAAGATTCTGGCCGACCTGTTCGCGCTGGCCGACGCACTGGGCATCGGCGAGTTTGCGCTCGTCGGGCATGACTGGGGCGGGGCGGCGGCATGGGCGGCGGCGATCAGGGGGAATTCGCGGATTACGCGCCTCGCGATCATCAACGCGCCGCACCCGGTGATCTTCCAGAAAAGCCTGATCGAGAACGCCGACCAGCGCGCCGCCTCGCAATATATCAACGCCTTCCGCGCGCCGGAGTTCGAGGCGACGGTCCAGGCGATGGGGTTCGGCACCTTCTTCGACAAAAGCTTCCGCCGTCATGTCGATCCTCGCGATATCCCGGCCGAGGAACGTGACCGCTACATCGCCGAGTGGAGCCGCCCGGGGACGCTGACGGGAATGCTCAACTGGTATCGCGCCTCGCCGATCCTCGTCCCGCCCCAGGGGGTGGACGCCCCCCTGCCCGACTGGCTGTCCGGCGCCTTCCCCAGGATACATATCCCCGTGCGGGTGATCTGGGGAATGAACGACGTGGCGTTGCTGCCGATGCAGCTCGACGGACTCGAGGCGTTGATCGACGAGGTCGAGATCGTCCGCCTGCCGGGGGCCGGCCATTTCGCGCCGTGGGAGGCGCCCGATCAGGTCGCCGATGCGCTCGGCGAGTTTCTTGGCGCCCCCTTCCTCGCGGCAAGCTGAGCGGCTAAGCGGCGCGACCATGACCAGCCGCTCCCAGTCTCGCTCCGCCGCCCGGCTCGCCGCCGTGCAGGCGCTCTATCAGCTCGAGATGGAAGGCAGCGCGGTGGCGCCCCTGCTCCACCAGTTCCACCAACATCGGCTCGGCGCGACGATCGAGGGGGCGACCTATGTCGAGGCCGAGCAGGGCTTCTTCGACGATGTGGTCAAGGGCGTCGACGCGCGTCGCGGCGAGATCGACACGTTGATCGTCGGCAAGCTGGCCGAAGGCTGGGCGCTCGAGCGGCTCGACCGGCCGATGCGCGCGATCCTGCGCGCCGGGACTTACGAACTCATCGCCCGCCCCGATGTCCCGATGGCGAGCGTGATCAGCGAATATGTCGACGTCGCCAAAGCCTTTTACGACAAGAAGGAAAGCGGCTTCGTCAACGGGTTGCTCGATGCGGTCGCCAAAGATGCGCGGAGCTAGCCGATGGATCATGCCACCCCGAACCTGCCGTCGCGAGACTTTGCTGAAACATCGCGCTTCTACGCGGCATTGGGGTTCGTCGAAGGGTGGCGCGACACGGGGTGGATGATCCTCAAGCGCGGCGACCTCACGCTCGAATTCTTCCCTTTCCCTGAACTCGACTCGCTCAACAATTCGTTCGGCTCGTGCCTGCGGCTGGACGATCTCGCCTCATTCTACGCCCAGTGCCGCAGCGCCGGCTTGCCCGAGACCACCACCGGTCAGCCGCGCATCAGCCCGCCGAAACAGGAGGCCAGCGGGCTGACGATTGCCTATCTGATCGATCCCGAGGGCAGCTTGCTGCGCTTGATCCAGAACTGAGGTTCAGGGAGCCTTCGCGTCGAGGAAGGCGAGCGGGATGTCGATGCGCTCACGCCAGGCCGTCTCGTTATGCTCGGCACCGGTGAAGGTGCGGAACATGAAATTGGGCCCGTCAGTCCAGCCGCGGCGGTGGAGCATCGGGACCAGCGCGTCGCTGTAGGGGGCATAGCTGCCATCGAGCGTCTTGCTGCCATGGTCGATGTAAAGCCGGTTATGGCCAGGGCGCATCGCCGAGGTCGCGAGGTAGCGGTCGAAAGCGGTCGCGACTTCGGCGCCGAGCGCCGCATGATCGGCGCCCTTCTCGGTCGGGCTGGCCAGGGCGATGTGCATCGACACGCACGCCGCCTGGCCAAAGACGTCGGGATATTCGGCCATCGCATAGAAGGCCATAAGCCCGCCCATTGACGACCCCATGACGGCGGTGTCGGTGCGGCCGGGGAGCGTGCGGAAACTCCTGTCGACGCGCCGCTTCACCTGGTGGACGAGGAAATCGAGGTAGGCGGCGCTGGCGAAGCTGCCTTTGGGATCGCCGCTGTCGAGGGTGCGGACCCGGTTCTGGAAGGCGGGACCGAGCAGCGGCAGCATCTTCGCCGGGAACAGGGTCTGGTAGCGCGATCGTGGGGACTGCACTCCGACGACGATCCATTCGCGAATTTCGCGCTGGGCGACCATGCGCGGGATGGCTTCGTCGAGGCCCCATTCCTGATCGAACTTGGTGAGCGCGCGATCGAAGAGGTTCTGGCCGTCGTGCATGTAGAGCACAGGGAAGCGTTGGCGCTTTGCCGCGTCATAGCCGGGCGGGAGCCAAACCCAGACGCTCATCCGCCCGGCCGCGCCGCCGTCGAGCGAGGGCCAGGCGACGACGCGGCCGGCGCTGACATGGGGGATCATCCGGGTCGGGTCGTCGGTGGTAGCCAGCGACGGCGTGGCGAGCAGGATCAGAAGCAGGGCGAGGAAGCGCAGCATGGGCGTGAGCGTGCCGCGGGTTGCGCTCGGGTGCAAGCGCTAGGATGAGGGGACGATGACGAGCGAACTGGAATTCATTGCGGCGCTTCGGGCGATTGCGGTCGGCCCCGAGGCGCGCGGGCTGGAGGATGATGCTGCGCTGCTCGACGAGCTGGTGATCACCCACGACATGATCGCCGAGGGGGTGCACTACCTTGCCCATGACCCGGCCGCGAGTGTGGCAGCGAAGCTGGTGGCGGTGACGCTGTCCGATCTTGCTGCCAAGGGGGCGACACCGGTGGCGGTGCTGATGGGCTATTGCCTTGGCGACGGGAATTGGGACCGGGCGTTCCTGGCCGGACTGGGCGAAGCGTTGGCGAGCTATGACTGCGCCTTGATTGGGGGGGACACGATTGCGCTTCCTGGAGGCGCGCCGCGGGTGCTCGGGCTGACCGCGATCGGCCGCGCGGGGGTGCGGGTGCCGAGCCGGTCGGGGGGCAAGGCGGGCGACGGACTGTGGCTGGTCGGGGCGCTTGGCGACAGTGCGGCGGGGCTCCGGCAGTTGCTGGCTGACCCGCAAGCGGAGGGCCCGCTGGTCGAGGCGTACCGGCGGCCCCGGGCGCTGATCGCGGAGGGCCGCGCCCTTGCCGCCCATGCGAGCGCGATGATGGACGTGTCCGACGGGCTGCTGATCGACGCCGACCGGATGGCCCGGGCGAGCGGCGTGGCGATCGAGATCGACCTTGCCGCGCTGCCCGTTTCGGGGGCCTTTGGCGACACGCTCGGACACGGTCAAGCGGCCCGGCTGTTCGCCGCGACGGGGGGCGATGACTATGCCCTGCTGGCCGCGCTCCCGCCGGGAGTGGAGGCGGTAGTAACGAAGTCTTTACCAGGCGGTGCGCATCTGGTGCGGATCGGCAGCCTGGTCGCGGGCGAAGGGATAAGCCTTCACGAAGCGGGGCAACCGGTCATATTGCCGGAGCACCTTGGCCATGAGCATCGTCACTGACCTTCGCCGCCTCACCATTGCGCTGGGTGGACTGTTGTGCGGGATGGCGTCGGCACTCTACCTGCTGCGCTGAGCGAGCCGCCTCACAACCCCCCTTGCGGCGAGCGCCTAGCCCGCTAGTGTCCGCCCCCAGAATGAGACGGTCGCGTTCGCTGGCCGGAGGATCCTCAGGGGGAATATAAGCGTCATGAACCTGCTCTACGTCGCCATCGGCTGTGGCCTGCTGGCCCTGCTTTATGGCCTGCTGACCAGCCAGCAAGTCCTTCGCGAACCCGCCGGCAACGAGCGCATGCGCGAAGTCGCCGCCGCCATCCAGGAAGGCGCATCGGCCTATCTTCGCCGCCAGTACACCGCCATCGCGGTCGTCGGCGTCGTCGTCGCTATCCTGGTCTTCGTCTTCCTCCACACCCTGCCCGCGATCGCTTTCGTGATTGGCGCAGTGCTGTCGGGCGTGGCCGGGTTCATCGGGATGAACATCTCGGTCCGCGCCAATGTCCGTACCGCCGAAGCGGCGCGGACATCGTTGCAGAAGGGGCTGACCGTCGCCTTCCGTTCGGGCGCGATCACCGGGATGCTCGTCGCCGGGCTGGCCCTGCTCGCGATCGCCGGACTCTTCTGGTATCTCGTCGAGGTGCGCCAGATGGCGCCCGAATCGCGCGAAGTGGTCAATGCGCTGACCGCACTGGCGCTGGGTGCGAGCCTGGTGTCGATCTTCGCCAGGCTGGGCGGGGGCATCTTCACCAAGGCCGCCGACGTCGGCGCCGACCTGGTCGGCAAGGTCGAGGCCGGAATCCCCGAGGACGACCCCCGCAACCCCGCAGTCATCGCCGACAACGTCGGGGACAATGTCGGCGACTGCGCCGGCATGGCGGCCGACCTGTTTGAAACCTATGTCGTCACCGTCGGCATCACGATGGTCACCATCGCGCTGGCGCTGAAGGGCAACGCGCTGCTGCTGCCGATGATGATCCTGCCGCTGCTGATCGGTGGGGTGTGCATCATCACGTCGATCATCGGCACCTACATGGTGAAACTGGGCAAGAAAGAATCGATCATGGGAGCCCTCTACAAGGGCTTCTGGACGACCACCTTGCTCGCCGTTCCCGCCATCCTGGGGGCCTTCTGGTTCACGCTCAATGGCCAACTCGATACCCCGATCACGACCGGGGCCGGGTTAACCTTTTCGTCGATGAACCTGTTCTGGGCCAGCATGGTCGGGCTGGTCGTGACCGCGCTGATCGTGTGGATCACCGAATATTACACCGGCACCAACTATCGACCGGTGAAGTCGATCGCCGCCGCATCCCAGGCGGGGCATGGCACCAACGTCATCCAGGGGTTGGCAATCAGCCTTGAGTCGACCGCGCTGCCGACCCTCGTCATCGTCACCGGGGTGATCGTCAGCTTCAAGCTGGCGGGGCCGCTGGGAGTTGCCTTCGCGGCCTCGGCGATGCTCGCGCTGGCGGGCATGGTCGTTGCGCTCGACGCTTATGGACCGGTCACCGACAATGCCGGCGGGATCGCCGAAATGTCGGGACTGGAAGAAGGCGTGCGGGTTCGTACCGATGCGCTCGACGCGGTCGGCAACACCACCAAGGCGGTGACCAAGGGCTACGCAATCGGATCGGCCGGCCTCGCCGCGCTGGTCTTGTTCGGGGCCTATACCGCCGACTTGAAGGAGTTTGCCGGGCCGCTCGGCATTACCACCGACGCCGACAAGATGTTCAGCCTGTCCAACCCCTATGTCATCGTCGGGCTGCTGCTCGGCGCGCTGCTGCCCTATCTGTTCGGGGCAATGGGGATGACCGCGGTCGGGCGTGCGGCCGGCGCAGTGGTCGAGGAAGTGCGCGAGCAGTTCCGCAACAATCCGGGCATCATGGATGGTACTTCGCGGCCCGACTATGCCCGCACCGTCGACCTGGTAACCAAGGCGGCGATCAAGGAAATGATCATTCCGTCGCTGCTGCCGGTGCTCGCGCCGATCGTGGTGTTCTTCGTGATCGGTGCGGTCGGCGGACGCGACAATGGCTTTGCGGCGCTGGGCGCATTGCTGCTGGGCGTGATCGTGTCGGGCCTGTTCGTCGCCATCTCGATGACCTCGGGCGGCGGCGCGTGGGACAATGCCAAGAAATATATTGAGGACGGCAATTACGGCGGCAAGGGCAGCGAGGCGCACAAGGCCGCGGTGACCGGCGACACCGTCGGCGACCCGTACAAGGATACGGCGGGCCCGGCGGTCAACCCAATGATCAAGATCACCAACATCGTCGCGCTGCTGCTGCTGGCAGCGCTGGCGGGGGGCGCGGCGCCGGGAATGTAACCCAAGGGACGCGTTGATGGTTTGGAAGGCCCGTCCGAGGTTATGCTCGGGCGGGCTTTTCTTTGATCAAAATCGAGCTACTCTTGCAATCGCTCGGACAAATGGGGGATGAGATGGGCGTGTTTCGCGTAATCGCGGCGAGCGTTGCCGTGTTGTTTTTGGCGGGCCCGGGGAGCGCGGGTCCGGTCGCCAATGCACCTTCGGTCGAAGTGTTCGCCGCGCCGCCGCTGCTCGACGGCCCGAGGCTATCGCCCGACGGCACCAAGATTGCCGCCAAGATGCTGATCAGGGGCGAGCAGACGTTGGTGGTCTATCCGTTGCTCGCCAATGCAAAACCGGCGCGGGTCAACCTGACCGGCGACAGTGAACTCAACTGGTGGCGCTGGGTCAATGACGACTGGCTGATCGCCGGAGTTGGGGCACAGACCAGCATTTACGGCACCGATGTCTATATCACCCGGCTGGTCGGGTTGAAGGCGGACATGACCAAGACGGTCCCGATTGACTGGGGAAATTCGGGATTGTCGGCCGATGGCCTGCTGTGGACCGCACGCGACGGCTCACCAAAAATCCTGTTCCAGAAAGAAACCGGGATCGAGCGCAGCGAAGAATGGAACCCGGCGGTATTCGAAGCCGATGTATCGACCGGGCGGATCCACCGGATCATCAACGGGCGCGACGACATCAGCGAATGGTATGCCGACGGGCAGGGCAATGTCCGGCTTGGCACCGGGCATAGCGACCGCAAGTGGACGCTTGTCTATCGGGCCGACAACAAGGCCGGCTTCAGCCCGGTGCGCAACACATACACTGCCGAGCATGGTCCGCCGATCCCATGGGCCTATCGCCCCGATGGAAGTGCGATCGTGATCGACAATTCGAGCGGTTTCAGCGCGGTCCACACCATGGCACTGCCGAGCTTCGCGATCGGCGAGCGGCTTTATAATGTCCCGGGCTATGACGTGTCATCGATCATCCCGACGCCACTGGAAGATGGGCTGATCGGAGTTGGCTTCACTGACCAGACCGAGAAGGTGGCATGGCTCGATCCTGAGCTGAAGGAATTGCAGGACGGGCTCGATCATACGCTGGGGCTCGGCAATTCCCGGATCGTCAGCTTGAGCCGCGACCGCCACCAGCTGCTGGTCGAAGTCGGCAATGCGGGACAGGCCGGAGGAAATTATTTTTGGGATACCGGCGGCGCCAAGATGCAGCTGATCGGCTTCAACAATCCGGTACTCAAGAACCGCCAGCTGTCGTCGGTCAGGAGCATTCACTACAAGGCACATGACGGGCAGAGCATCGAGGCGATCCTGACCCTGCCCGACGGGATTGCACCGAAAAGTCTGCCGCTGATCGTCATGCCGCACGGCGGACCCTATGCCCGCGACAGCGAGCAATATGACTGGTGGGTGCAGTATCTCGCAGCGCAAGGCTACGCTGTGATCCAGCCCAATTATCGCGGATCAACCGGATATGGCACGGCCTTCGAGACGCTCGGCGAGGGGCAGTGGGGCACGGGCATGCAGGACGACCTCAACGATGCGTTGGACTATCTCGCGAGGGAAGGGATCGCCGATCCCAAGCGGGTGTGCATCATCGGCGCCTCCTACGGCGGCTATGCGGCGATGCGCGGGGCGCAGCGCGACGGCAACCGGTATCGCTGTGCGGTGTCGTTCGCCGGGGTATCCGACCTGTCGGCGATGATGCGCTACGATCGCAAATTCCTGTCGAGCGAGAAATCGGCCAAGGATTATTGGAAGAAGCAGGCGCCCGATTTCACCGCCGTCTCGCCACGCTTCCATGCTGCCGACTTCGCTGCGCCGATTCTGCTGGTCCACGGCAACAAGGACAAGCGCGTGCCGGTGGCCCAGTCGCGCTGGATGGCCGAGGAATTGAAGAAGGCGGGCAAACAAGTCGACTATATCGAGCAGCCGCTCGGCGATCACCACTTCACCCGCGAGGCTGACCGGCTCCAGTTCCTGAAAACGATGAAGTCGTTCCTCGATCGCTATAATCCCGCCTAAGGAGTTGTCCGGGGCGAACCGGAGGATTGAACCGATGACCAACGCGATCCGTATTTCCCGTGTCGGCGGGCCCGAGGTGATGGAGTGGGGCCCGGTCGAGGTCGGCGCGCCGGGAGCGGGCGAGGTGCTCCTGGCCCAGCATGCGGTGGGGCTCAACTATATCGACGTCTATCATCGCACGGGGATGTACCCGGTGCCGCTGCCGTTCGTGCCGGGGCTGGAGGGTGCGGGCGTGGTCGAAGCGGTCGGACCGGGGGTGGACGGCGTCGCGGTCGGGGATCGGGTGGCCTATTGCGGGCCGATCGGTGGCTATGCCGAGCGGCGGCTGATCGCGGCCGAGCGGCTGGTCGCGCTGCCCGATGCGATCAGTTTCGACGTGGCGGCGGCGGCGATGCTCAAGGGGCTGACCGCGCACATGCTGCTGTGCCAGGTCAAACAGGTCGAGGCGGGGGACATGATTTTGGTCCATGCGGCGGCGGGCGGGGTCGGGCTGTTGCTGTGCCAATGGGCGGCGGCGCTGGGCGCGACGGTGATCGGGACGGTGTCGACACGCGAGAAAGCCGAGCTCGCCGCGGCCAATGGCTGTCACCATCCGATCGTCACGAGCGAGGCGGATTTCGTCGCCGAGGTGGCGCGGCTGAGCGGGGGCGCGAAGCTGCCGGTGGTCTATGATTCGGTCGGACGCGACACGTTCATGGCATCGATGGATTGCCTGGCGAAACGCGGGATGCTGGTCAGTTTCGGCCAGTCGTCGGGCGGGGTCGAGCCGTTTGCGCCGGGCGTGCTGGCGGCCAAGGGATCGTTGTTCCTGACCCGCCCGACGCTGTTCGACTATATCGCCAAACGCGAGGAATATAGCCAATCCGCAGCTGCGCTGTTCGCGATGATCGACAGCGGCAAGGTCAAGGTCGAGATCGGCCAGCGGTACAAGCTGGCCGACGCCGCAACGGCGCATCGCGACCTCGAGGCGCGGCGGACGACAGGGTCGACCGTGCTGACGGTCGAGGCGCGATAAGGCCCCGCCTTCCATTTTCGCCTCTCTCTCGCTAAGGAGCGCGCGACTTCATTCAAACATCAGGAATTGCATGGCCAAGGAAGAACTTCTCGAAATGCGCGGCAAGATTGCCGAGCTGCTGCCCAACGCGATGTTCCGCGTCACGCTCGAGAATGGCCATGAGGTGCTCGGCCACACCGCCGGCAAGATGCGCAAGAACCGTATTCGCGTGCTAACCGGCGACGAAGTACTGGTCGAACTGACCCCCTATGATTTGACCAAGGGCCGAATCACCTATCGCTTCATGCCTGGCCGCGAGCGCCCGCCGGGCTATTGATGAAGCCCGCGGGCTTGCAGCTGGTTCTCGCTTCGGCGAGCCCGCGCCGTCTCGACTTGCTGGCCCGCATCGGGGTCATTCCCGACGCGATCGATCCTGCTGACCTCAACGAAGATGTGCTGAAGGGCGAATTGCCGCGGCCGCATGCCTTGCGGCTGGCGTGCGAGAAGGCGGCGGCGGTGGCGGCGCGGCATCCGGGCGCACTCGTGCTTGGCGCCGATACGGTGGTCGCGGTCGGGCGGCGGATATTGCCCAAGGTCGAGGATGAAGCGACCGAGCGCGCGTGCCTGGCGCTGCTGTCGGGACGGCGGCACCGGGTGTTCACGGCGATTGCGCTGGCAATCCCGGGCGAGGCGACGAGAACGAGAGTCGTCGAGACGATGATCGCGCTCAAGCGGCTGAGCCATGACGAGATCGAGCTGTACGTCGCCAACGGCGAGTGGCGCGGCAAGGCCGGGGGCTATGCGCTGCAGGGCTTTGGCGAAGTGTTTGTGAAGACGATGAGCGGGAGCCATTCGGCAGTGGTCGGGCTGCCGCTGGCCGAGACGCGGGCGCTGCTCAAGAGCGCGGGTTATCGGCTTGGCTGAGTGGATCATCGAGGTCGGTATCGGCGAGACGCGCGCGGTGCTGGTCGAGGATGGCCATATCGTCGAGGCGCTGGTCGAGCTGGAGGACGTGGTCCCGGCGGGCAGCGTGATCCGGGCGCGGTTGGCGAATGTCGGCACGGCAGGGCGCAATGCGGTGGCGCGCGACGAGAGCGGGCAGGAATTTCTGCTTCCCGCAGGTGCGCCGGGGGTCAGTGAAGGCGCGACGCTGGCGATCGAAGTGACGCGATCGGCCTTCCCCGGAAGCGAGCCGTGGAAGCGTCCGCTGGCGCGCGTGACGGCGATGGTCCCTGCAACCTTGCCCAGTCTCGCCAAACGGCTCGGCGCACGTTTGCCAGTGATTGGCGGGGGCGATGAACTGGCGCAAGCGGGCTGGCTGGACCTGATCGAGGACACACGCTCGGACACGGTCAACTTCGCTGGTGGAGCCCTCAGGATTTCGCCGACGCCGGCGATGACGCTGATCGATGTCGACGGGTCCTTGCCGCCCGAGGAGCTGGCCTTGCGGGGGGTGACGGCGGCGGCGCAGGCGATCCGGCGGATGGGGATTTCGGGGTCGATCGGGATCGACTTGCCGACGGTGCGGAGCAAGGCGGCGCGGGCGGCGCAGGATGCGGCGATCGATACCGTCCTGCCGCGGCCGTTTGAGCGGACCGGGGTCAATGGTTTTGGATTCGTCCAGATCGTGCGGCCGCGGCGGGGGCCGTCGCTGGTCGAGCTGGCGCAGGATCGGGCGGGGTTTGAAGCGCGCGCGCTGATGCGGGTGGCGGGGCGAGCTGTCGGGGCGATCAGGCTGGTCGCGCATCCGGCAGTGATCGCGGCGATCCGGCCCGAGTGGACCGAACGCCTGTCCCGAGCCGTCGGCGGGACGGCAAGCTTGCGCGGCGACGCGGCGCTGGGCATGGCGGGGGGCCATGTCGAACCCGCCTAGAACCAAGAAATGCCCGATGTGCAAGAAACCGGCGCAGGCGGAGTTCACCCCTTTCTGCTCGCGCGGGTGCAAGGATCGCGACCTGCTGCAGTGGTTTGGTGACGGCTATCATATCCCCGGACCGCCGTCCGATCCCAACGATGAAGCGATGGACTAGGCTGGACAGTGGCGAGGTCGCCGTTTAGGGAGCCGCTTCGCCCGCGCGGACCCGTTCGCATCAGGCCGTGCCCAGGTAGCTCAGTTGGTAGAGCATGCGACTGAAAATCGCAGTGTCGGCGGTTCGACCCCGTCCCTGGGCACCATTTTTCCTAAGTAAACCATGCACTTAAAGCGCTGGTTGCGAAGAGCATTGCGCTAGCGTACGTTAGCACAGTGCTAGCACAGTCAAATTTGTGCTTCCAAGGATCTCAATGACCTGCGCAAAACGGGCGTGTCGCCGAAGGGACAATCTAGCACAGACCTAGCACAGCTAGCGCACTCCGCGCATCGCTGCGCGCTATGATCGGCAAGGGAGGACGATTGCCCGACTCGGACGAAAATAAATTTCAGCTTTTCCAGCGTTTAGGATCATCAAATTGGTCCGTGCGCTTCAGCATCCGCGGCGAAGGCCAGGTCCGGAAAAGCCTCGGGACCGCCGACGAAGCTGATGCGCGACGAAAAGCGGACAAGCTGTGGCGTGATGCCACTTACCGCTCTGAGCATGGCTTACGCGCCGTTCAGCGCACGTTTGAGCAAGTGGCCGAGGAGTTTATCGAGCAGCAGGTTCGCGAAGTTGCGCGTGGCGAGCGTCGGATCGGCCTCGATCGGCGGATCGGGTCGTTAGTTCGCCGGTTCTTCATCCCTTTCTTCGGCAAGAAGCCCATCGATGCGGTCGGAGATGCCGACATCGGCCGATACCAGGAATGGCGAAAAACGTATTGGACCGAGGGACCGGGCGTCGAGCAGACCCACATCGAGTACGAGCGTGGCGGGAAGAAGCTTCGCCGGCCAGCAACCGACATGCGTCGAGCCAACAGCTTAAGCAGTCAGCGCGGGGAGGCCGTCGTTCTGCGCCAAGTTTTTCGGCAAGCGGCAAAATGGGGCTATATCAACCACGCCCAAATCCCCGACGTCATGACGCCCCGCGTGCCACCCTCACCTCGCCCTAGCTTTTCCATCAGCGAGATGAATAAGCTGCTGAAGCTGGCCCAAAAGCGGATGGACGACAAAACAGTCAATGCGGAAATTCGCCGTGATCGTCAGGTGCTCTTCGCGTACATCACGATCGCCGCGACGACCGGAATGAGGCCGACGGAGATGCGGAATCTCAACTGGGGCGACGTGCTTCGCTATCGGGACGGCCTGGGCGAGCGCGTTGGTGACCGCGACATACGCATTCGAGCCCGCGGCAAAGGCAAGTTTCGCGAGTTTATTCCACTTGAGGGCGCTCTTCCGGAGTTCGATCGGCTCTGGCGCATGTGGAAAGCTGGGCATGAGGATGCTGAGCCCAATGATGACCACCCGGTGTTCGCTGCGCATAGCGGCAAGCGGCTAACTTCGCTCAACAAGAGCCTGACGACGTTGCTCGATGCCGCGAAGTTGAAAGTTGATCACCGCGGCCGAGCGCGAGACAGCTACAGCTTTCGGCATTTTTACATCAGTCAGCAGCTTATCGCAGGCGTTGACGTGTTCGCGCTTGCGCGGAACTGCGGCACCTCGCCGGACATGATCGACAAATTCTATGGTCAGGTTTCGGTGGAGCAGCTTCGGGATCAGCTTCGACCACGGTGGGGAAAGTGATACTGGCGCGAGTTAGCCGATAGCTGCCTGACGGCTGTCAGGCGCTTACCACACCGAGATGCAGGCCGCCACACTTGCGATGCCGTTGGGCGTGGCGCAGGGCTTAGAGGGCACGCATTCTCCCCTTTAGTTGTCGACGGTCGACGACGCTTTCCCCGCCGGAAGCGTCCGTGTAACAAGGTCACTCAAAAAAAGGGGTTCCGAATGCCTGAGCGTTGCGTGGGCTTCGTCGTTGTTGGCGACGCGGTAACGGTTGTTGATGCCGAAGTGCCGGGCGATGCCGACGCGCCAGTGACTGTTATCGCCGACGACACTTGGAAGCTTCAAAAGGGTGACCGAGCAGAAGCTTATGATGTCATGTACCGGCGGTGCACCAACTTCCTTAAGGAGAATGGGGTGGCGAAGGTCGTGGTGAAGGCCAGCGCCCTTACCATGGGTTCGACCAAACTCGGCCACATGACCAGCGCGGAGCTCCGGGGTGTCATCATCGCCGCCTCTGCTTCTGTGGCGTCTGTCCGAACGATTGCCAAGGCGCTCATTAGCCGGACTTACGGTGACCGAAAGATGGACGAGTACCTCCAAGACGACGACTTTTGGGACGAAAAGACCACGGGCGGGCGGCTGCGAAAGAATAGCCGTGAGGCGGCTATGATCCTGATCGCCGCGAGAAACGGCTGATGACTAACCTCCTCTCTGGTCTGCAAGTCGGCAAGAAGCTGGGCGGAGGCGCCTTCGGGGAGGTTTACCTCGGACAAGACGATGCGCACGGACAAGTCGCCGTCAAGAAGCTAAGCCGCAAGGTCGAGTGGACCGACGGCAAGTGGGACGCGTGGAAGGCGGCGTTTCTAGCGGAAGCGCAGAACCTATCCCGGGCGGCGCACGACCACGTTGTGAAGGTCCACCACATCGTTGCGGCCGAAGACAATGAGAGCGTTCTGATCTGCATGGCATTTTGCCCTGGCGGCTCCTTACAGGGACCATACGAGCGAGCCCCCCTGCCAACACCAGCGGTGCGGAAGATCGGCACGGATATCTTGATTGGCCTGTCTGCTCTCCACGCTCGCGGAATGATCCACCGAGACATCAAACCCGCCAACATCCTTCTGGACGCTCGTGGCAATGCCCTGATTGGCGACTTCGGCCTCGTTACCGACGACCTTGCGTTTGGGTACGCCTCCGGTGCCGGATACTACGATCACCTTGCTTATGAGTTTTGGCATGGCCGCGGGACGAGCGTGAAAACCGACATTTGGGCGATCGGCGCCACGCTCTACCGTCTCCTGCACGGCAAACAATGGTACGAAGAGGCACCAAGCCCAAAGGACCTCATCCCTTATGGCGGGTTCGCCGACGGACTTAACTGGCTGCCTCATGTGCCGAAGCGGTGGCGGCGCGTGATCCGGCAACTGATGGAAGATGACACGAGCAAGCGCTATCAAACGGCCGATCAGGCGCTCGGCGCGATCAGCAGCTTGCCGATAGCTCCTGCCTGGCTGGCGACGGTCGCTCCCGATCAGGTACGCTGGGAAGCAAATTCGGGTAAGCGGTTGAACGTAGTCGAGTGGAAACGCGTACCCCGTAAAAACGAGTGGATTGCCTGGAGCGAGCCACTTTGCGGTGCAAGCGGACGCAAGAAGACGCTGGGCGGATCTGGTGGCGCCGTTTCCGCTAAAGAGGCCATCGCCGGTTTAGAGAGGTTCCTCGGGGCTTAGTGGTCCCGGAGGGCGCGAGGTAGCAAATAGGCTCCACCGAGGCCGCCAGCTGGGATGGGAGTTAGATCGAACCTTTCGGTGGCGGCAGCACGACGTTGCTTTGCGCACTTTGAGCAGCAGCTTCTTGACGCGACCACGCCCTGCTTCGGTCGCCAGTAACGACCGCAGTTGCCACATCGGGGCAGGCTTAGCGTCAGGTTGGGCGAGTTACGGCTCATGGGGGCATCGTCACTAACTATCGATGGACGGTGAACAAAACGTGAATCATATATGGGCCGCTGTCAAGTGTTCGGTCAAACTGCGTGGTGGATCATCGTTCGATCAAGCGCGAACGCGGGCCGATAGAAGTGCCGACGATGGCATACCAGTCAATTTTGGCCGCTGACTTGAAGATAACGGTAAACGCTCGCGCGGCCGATGTTCAGCTGCCGCGCGATATCAACGGGGCGCGCTCCTGAGGCGTGCAACTCCCTTACTCGCGTCGCATCGATCTCGGGCCTCCGGCCTTTGTAGATCCCTTTCTCCTTGGCCTTAGCAATCCCGTCGCGCTGGCGTTCCTTGCGTATCTCTGTTTCGAACTCGGCAACGGCCGCAAGTACTGCCAGGGTGAGCTTGCCAGTACTCGTGGTAGTGTCGATGCCCGCCTGCTGCGTAACCCGCAGGCCGCAGCCTTTTTCCGCTAGCCGCTCGATAAGCTGATGAAGGTCCACAACAGATCGGGCCAGCCGATCCAACCGCGTTACCACCAACGTGTCGCCCTCACGGACGAAATCCATTGCCGCAGCCAATGCTGCACGGCCTCGGGTGGACGCGCCACTCTGCTTCTCTGAAAAAAGCTTGTTGCAACCCGCTGCCCTGAGCAGCTCCTCTTGAACCTCCAAGCTTTGGCCTAAGCTGCTAACCCTGGCGTAACCTACGATCACTTGGCCTCCTGTCTTATTTGCCTCGAGACCATGGCTACGATGTGTCTTATTGACCCTGCGTCAACCTAAAGGAGACGCGCAAAGCGTCTGCCGTGCCCATCTTATGCAAGTATACCTTAAAGCGACGGCAGCTGTTCGTCTTCCGAACGTCCTTGCGCAGCGCCGCACTGAGCCGGCCCACCGCCGCAATAATTAGCTGCATATGGCCGCTGCGAAGGTAGCGACGCACCGAAATCGACGCGAGCGACGAATCACTTGCGACGATGCAAAGCCCCGACTATTGCGCAAAAATCCAGAAGCGCGCGTCGACGTTGGAACGCACGTTAGGGAGCAGGCCCTATTTTGCCGCCGGTCGCCTAGCGACCTATTGCGCGGCACGTTTGGTCCTGAGGCGTTTAGCGCCCCCTGCGGAGGAGGCTAGTCAGCTCTCCGCTCTATCGTCCCGTCTGGATCGGGCGCCAACTGCGAAAGCGGTGGTGCTCTCTCGTGCCTGGGCCACCCTTATCGCCTTTGTACCAAGGCGTTAAATCATGTCGACTCCCATTATCGCTTCAGTTTTGTGTGATGATCACACAAAGAACTCCCCTGCTTCGACCGAACAACTCTTCTCCGAAAGAGAGCGGGCGCAACTTGTGCGACTGCGGGCACAGTATTTTTCGGCCGACAGGGCCGTGAGCATAAGCCGGCGGGAACGACTTCTAACAATTATTGCCTTCTTTTTCATGGTGACGGCGCACGGAGGCGCCTCAGGGGCTGCTCTCGTGGAGGAGTACAGTGCTGCCGGGATTAAAAGCCGGATGAACGACTGGCGGAAGGCGGCGATTCTCTTCCTCGACTTGAATCCTAGGAACCTTGCGGACGGTGCCGAGCGAAATACTGCCTACGGCCGTGTCAAGACGGTTGGTCGAGTTCTGGAAGCAATCGATAACGACTTCGAAGATTGTTCTTTCGAGTTGGGAGAGACGACTGCCGAAGACATCGCAGAGTTCATCGAGTCTGAAGGTGGGTGGGTAAAATATGCCGACATATTCCTGAACGTTGGTGCCGCGGACGAACCGGACGACGACGATGAAGAAGGGGTTGGGTCAAACGACCCTCACAGCGCCGAACCGGCAAATGATCCCAAGGTGGATGACGACGGCGCTGACCTCAACCGCGACGACGGCGAGGATGATGATCCCGATGACAAAGACTACGACGACCAAAATAAAGTCGGTGCTAATGTTGACATCGGCTGCGGTGATGACCGTTCGAATGATTTGACCGGCGTTGGCTACGTTGCCCAATCTGGTGAAACGAAGCCATCAAATAACGTTTCCTCAGCGGGCGGGCCGGCGCTGACTGTTTTAGACTCGGCACTTTTCCGCTCGCGAATTCTTTCCGTAGGAATTCCCGTTACAACCAAAACCGTTATTTCCGCGACTGAGCCGCAAGTTAGCCTCATCTGCAGCCGCGATAACGGTCAATTGCTAATTCTGCCACTAGCGGTGTCAGACGATCTTCTTGCCAAGTTGATCCCTTTTCTCCCGGGAGAGCCCGTCAACGGGCACGCAAAAGCGTGGGGCATCATATGCACAGCAATCGAGTTTTTCGGCTGTACTGATAGCTCACTGCCTGTCGATCCATCTGACGAGCCGTACGACGGGCAAGCTATGCTGGAAAGTTGCCCTACGATCCTGTTTGCCTCGGGCCGATCGATGTCGATCGCCCCTTCGCGCACGCCTGTCAGCATCATAATAAAAGTGGAGCTTGCGCAAGAATACCGCTTGGACGGGTGGCACGACTCAATGTTTTTCGTGGACGGCACGGGGACGACAAGGCTTATCAAAAATCTGGCCAACCAAGAAGACCGAGAATTGGTTGAGGCCCCAATGTTGAGTGGAGATGGGAAGCTAACATTTCGATTTCGTAAGCTGAGCGGCAAAAAGCCTTTTAGTGTCCGGCTGGACCGAAGGGGCGGAATTCCCGCTAAGGCAGGCCGCGATTATTGGGTGCTCAGGGAGAAGGGTTTTCAGGCGGCCGTTACGGCCAAGTTCGAAGGGACCCCGGAAGGCTTGCCTGCCGAATTGATTAAATGGGCCGGCTCGGCCGGAATTAAACGCAAGGCCGTGAAGGTCTCCCTGAGCCACAGCGCGGTAACTCTGTCGGTCGGTTCCTCGGTTGCAACAAACTTTGCGGCAGTAGGAACAGGCACAATTTCGACAGAGGTACATCAAAACGATTTTGCTAAGGCGATTAGATTTGCCGGGTCGGTAGGCTCGCAGAACTGCGTCATCGGAATTGATCCCAACGGATTGCTGAGCCTGCAGCTTGCTACGCCCTTTGCAACAGTAACGGTTCTAGTTCCGACACTTTTTGAAGGCGCGCGCGAACGCAAACTTCTTGAGGAAGTTCGTCAGGCTTGAAGTGAAGTTCCCGGCGGCCCGCAAGCCGCCGGGCCTCAATGTTCGGACAAAATATGCCATTTTATGATTTCACCGGCCAAGGAAACTTAGCCCGCGCAGTTTACGTTTGCGCTGTCCAGCTGGGCCATTTCGATCGGATAATCGCTAGACTTCCACGCGCATTACCATGGCTTTCCAAATCAACCGACCTTGATTTCTTGGATCCGTCGAATCCTTTTTTTCTTGTCGATCGCTTTTTGATTTCGCCTGGCAGCTTTCTCCATCGAGCTGTCCCACCGCTCGGCCCCTTCTGTAAGCGCCCCGGGGTTACAGTCTTGGCGGACAGCGGTGGCTTTCAATTCATCGGGGATGCCAAAAAATGGCGAGCAGATAAAACGCGCGAGTGGGTGCTTCGCTTTCACGAAAACTACTGTGACGAAGCGATTACCCTCGATATCCCGACTGCTGCAATCCGTCCCCACAGTCCGTGGCCGGACTTCGCCGCCGCCCTTCAAGACACGCGTGACAATCTGGACTACTGCGCACGAAATAGGCCCTCGGGTTCAAAAGTTCGATATTTGAATGCATTGCAGGGCCGCACGGCGCAGGAAGCGAACGAATGGTTTGACGCCGTCAAGGATTTCCCAGGCGGCGGCTGGGCTTTTGGCGGAGCCATGCGGGGCGATTTCCAGTATCTCGTGGTCCGCCTGCGGCAAATGGCGAAGCTGAATCTGTTAGGTCCCAGCCAAAATCGTGTCCACATTTTAGGTAAATCGGACTTAACTACCGCCGTCGCCTTGTCGGCAATTCAGCGCGGAATGAGAAAGTTCTTAAACGACTCGCATTTCTTGATCAGCTTCGACACCAGTACCCCATTTTTCATGGTTAAGAACGGGCGTGCCTTTGGAGCCCCAGAGCTCAGGCCCGGCAAAAATCCGACCATGTCTGTGTTCCAACCGCCTTTTCAGTACGATCCTAAGCGCTTGAACACTCGCTGGCCCATTAGCATCAGCGGCGTTGGGCGCAGTATGACCCTGGGCGATCTAAACGTTTTAAAGGGACACGGGAATACAGCTCAGAGCGCGTTTGACAGCCTGTCGTACGCGCTAATGATCCATCACAACTTAAATATGCTCCTTATCGGCATCGATATGGCGAATGCGGCTTCGGAAATGGCTTGGGCGGATGCGCAGCGGCTGCTTAGCGCGGAAGTGCATACTTCCTGCGTTGCTCTGGAGAAAGCCGCATCAAAAGGATACTGCAAACGGATTTTGGAAGAGCCGAAGCATGCGACTGCTCTGATTTCGATTCAAGCTCAGTCCGAAAACAATGAGCTGAACACAGAGCGTGAATAGCTCGACACTAAAAATCATCGGTCGCTCTTTGATGTGGCAAGCATATCGATCCGTGACCGGAATTCTCCGGAATGGAGATCGTCAATGTCGCTCAAATCTTTGAAGCTTGCCGCTGCCGCGCCGGCGGTGGGGATAGATCCGCAACAGCGTGGTCGTGACAAGCTTATCGCTTATCTGGAAGATCAGAAGCAGCTCGCAGCCGCAAAATCTGACGGGGGTCAGTACACCCCGACCCGTTTTGTGCGGCGTAAAAACGAAGCGGGTGACACGATCGAAGTCGAAGCTCCCCGGCACGTAAAAAGGGGTTGGTATCGTGGCGTAGACGGTAATTTGTATTTCCAGATTAAGTACGGTTCTAAGCCTCTGGAGTTAGGCAAGGGCGTTAACGCTGTTGTCCTTCAAAGCATTGCTGAAGTTCCGGCGGCTGCAGAAGCTCTTATCAATGCCGTCAGCGCTGGCGAGCTTGATAACCAACTGCGCGTTGCTTCTGAGGCAAGACGAGCAGCCTTTGCTAGCCGGACGAAGAAGGGTGCGGCCAAGCCCGATTAACGCGCACTAGGCGACCACCTTCTTTTAGGTGGTCGCCTTAAATAATTCCCTCAATGCCACCGCGCTTGGGATGCAATTCTGCGCGACTGAACATTCCGCTATTTTATCTCATTGTATTTGTTGTGTCGTATTTTTTGCGGAGCCCCGTAAGTCGGAAAATTCCGTTAGCTCTAAAATAGCTTCGTAGGAGCCCGTAAAGGGTTCACGGAAGGGAGGCGAACTACCGCATTACGTCGCGCGACCTCTCGCCAAACGGCCTCACATAGCCCCTGAATCAATTTAGCTTCTGCGTCCCAGGTGCCTGCACTGTCCATCGCGACTGCTACAGCGCGGAGCCTTGCCGCCAGGTACGTCAGGGTCTCCATGCTTGCGGGCGATCTGGTGCATCGCAGATAGTCATAGTGCCGCTGGCCGCGCCCCAGGAACCGCGTTGAAAATTCACCGTGGCTGCGAACACAGCCTATTTCCTTTAGCTCGTCATATAATCCATTCAGCACGATCGTCGCCCTCCGCATTAGGTCCAGTATTTAGCGTGCCGAGCGGCCCAACGGCGGCGGCATAAATACGAGAAAACTCGTATTTGGAGGTGCGATATGAACGAGATGCAGAAGCTTAGGGCCGCAATTGTTCGGCAGATGTCAGCTACCGAACGCCGGCAAATCCGGTGGCTATCATTTGGTATGGAAGAGCAGCGGCAGAAGGTGCTGGATTCGTTGCCGACAGGGTCGACACCCTACAGCCGGATGTTGGACTGCGGCATGCTCGATGAATGGCAGAACGTGCGCTACTGCGCCGTGCCGCTATGCCCCCGCTGCTTTCTGCGTCGCCGATCGCGTGAGACTGCTCAGAGTATCCAGAAAACATTCGCAGAAATTCCAAACAAAGGCCTGGCCTTCCTAACACTCCTGCTGCCGGTAACTACCGACATCGATGACGTAAGCAGTATAATCCGCGCCGCCAAAACAAGGCTCAACAACATCGTGGCGCGCTATCGACGGCATGACCCCCGCTGGAACGACGTTCAGCTTACAGGCTGGTGGGAAATGGATTGTTCGACAGATACCGACCGAGAGGAGTTTGGCCGTAATCGAAAGCTCGCATTTGATGAACTTAACTGGCCGCTCTTCGGCACAGGTCGAACAGTCTGGCAGCCCCACTTCCACGCGATTGTCGCGACAGGGGCAGTCTCGCTTGACGAGATCAAACAGGCCTTGCGGGGCAAGGCATTCGACGCGCCTTACCAGGTCGACCTCAAGCCGTTCGATCCCAATCGCCATGTCACTCGAAATATCAAGGATGTGGTTCGCTATTCGCTCAAGTTTCGGGTCGAACGTCAGTATAAGGAGGTTCGGTCCGAAGGCCGCAAGTGGTGGTCGAAGGAAGACATCAGCACCTACGGGGTGTGGCTTTCTCGGAGACGAGGTGGCTTTCAAGCTCTTCGCTTCTCAATCGGTCCGCTGGGTCCACTTACCCAATCAGCTGTGGCTTCCCCCATGATTGGTAAGGATGCTGGTATTAAGAACCGTAACATGATGCCAACTGGTTGCCCGTCAACAGATTCGGTGGACAGGTCGTTTGGCAATGAGCTTGAAACCACCGATCCGCACGGCGCCTGCGCGGATGACAGTCCCGTCATCGGGTGTACGGTCGGCCTATCGGGAGCGCTAGGTCCCGAACTAGCGGTGATCACAGGGGGTGCGCATGGCAATTTCGACAGCCGTAAACCGAGGCAGCATGGTGCAGGTTTACAACGAGCGGGGTTCACCGATCTTCGTTAGATCCGGTGAACTCCACGGATACACAGGTACAACCCTAAGCGTCCGGCGTGGCCGGTATATCTACACTTACGATGAGCGCGGCCGACAAATCAGTGCCCGCACGCATTCTTAAGTCCGCTGAAGCCACTGGCCACGCCGGGTTGGCGCGCTAGTATCGGTCCATGGGGACGAACATGATCACAGCGGCGGAATTATACGCCCACGTCGCATGTCCGCATCGAGTACACCTAGATCGGTTCGGCGATCCGTCGAAGCGGGACGAAGTCAATCCGTTCGTTCAGCTGCTATGGGATCGTGGCTCGTCGTACGAACAGCAGGTGATCGGTGACCTCGGTGAAGGCGTCGTCGCACTTCGTGATCTCTCGCCGAGTGAGCGCATCGACCGAACGCTTGCGGCAATGCGTGAGGGGGCCACGCTTATATACGGGGGCCGCATCACCGCTGATGACTTACTCGGCGAACCCGATCTGCTCATCAGGCGCGATGGCCATTACATCGCCGCCGACATCAAGTCGGGTCGTGGCGAAACCGGCGGTGATGAAGATGAGGACGATGGCAAGTTAAAGCCGCATTACGCCGTCCAGGTCGCACTTTACGCGGACGTCCTAAACAGACTGGGCTTCGGAGCCGGGCATGTCGCGGAAATCTGGGACGTCAAGGGCCGCCATGTTACCTACGACCTTGATCGCCCACGGCACACCCGGACCGAGGAGACATGGTGGGACTTCTACCTTGATGCGTTGGCGAAGGTTCGTACGACATGCGACGGTGCGCATGTAACCCGTGGCGCCCTCGCCTCGATTTGCAAACTATGTCATTGGCACAGCCATTGCCGGGGCGAGATGATTGCCGCCGGCGACTTGTCATTAATCCCGCAGTTGGGCCGCGCAATCCGCGACGGGATGGTTGATGAGATCTCGTGTGTTGCGGATTTCGCCGGGTGCAATCCTGAGGGATATGTCAGCGGCAAAAAGACGATCTTTCCGAAGCTGGGCATCGACCGGATGCGGCTATTTCATCAACGCGCCCGACTCCTATCGGACCCCGATGCAAAGCCTTTTTTGCGCGAGGTAGTCGTGCTGCCTTCAACCGAAACTGAGGTCTTCTTCGACATCGAAGCGGATCCGATGAACGACATCGTTTATCTCCATGGCTTCGTCGAGCGGCACGGCGGAAATCCCGCCACGGACAACTTTACGGCCTTTTTCGCTGACGGCACCTCGATGGAGGCGGAGAGGGAGGCATTTGCCGGGGCCGTGAATTGGCTTGGGGACCGGCCGGACGCCGCCGTGTATTTTTATTCGAAATACGAGCGCACGATGTATCGCAAACTATGCCAGAAACATCCCGGCGTATGCGATGCCGGCGTGATTGAGGCGCTCTTCACCCCGCCGAGGTCAACCGACCTATATTACGATGTCGTTTTCCGCGCGACGGAATGGCCGACATACGATCATTCGATCAAGACGCTGGCCAAATATCTCGGCTTTGCCTGGCGCGACACCGATCCGAGCGGGGCGGCGTCGATCGAGTGGTATCAACGATGGCTGGAAACCGGCGATGATGCCATTAAGCAGCGGATTCTCGATTACAACGAAGATGATTGCCGCGCCACGGCGGTGGTTTTGGCGGGCATTAGGGCGCTAGTCTGATCGATCCTATCCTGGCGCAGCGCTGCGGCAGCTTCGAGTACTTCTTGATATCTCATGTTACCTCCTGTTTCGGATATTTAGCGCCGATGATGATAGGTGCACACGCCTCTCGCACGGTCGCGCTTGGCCCGCCCGCCCGGGCGTCAATGAGCGTCGTGCAGGGCCAAGAACGAAGGAAAGCACCCGGGAGGTTGTTGCGACACGCCATAAGTGCGCGCGTGTCGTTTTCGGTGTGATAAAGTTAACTTCTGCTGTCGCCCCAATAGCACTCTTTTGCCTCAGGCCGAAAAACGAGGAAGTTCCATTGTAATACTGGAATTTGCCGCCGCTTACGAGATAGTCGGCGAAAGATGCGCATGGCCCGTATGTTCGTGATCATGAACATGCTCGTGCCGGTCGCCGGGATCGACTCCGATCAAGTTGAGCAGCAATGATCGAACGCCCCGTTCGGCCTGCACGCTATCGGCAAACTCTCGCAGCGCCTTGGTCGGGCCCTTGAGCATCACGCTTTCCAGGCTGCTGCTATGATCTAGCGGGAACGATGTGGCCGAAGCGATGAGATCATGATGGGCATGCTGCATTTCGGACAGGCGGCTCGCTAACCGGCGCACCCGGCGGTCGTAAATGTACGACAGGCTGGCGACGCTGTGCTGGTGCGCAACCACGTCATTATTGTGTCGCCCCATCGCGTCGCGAACAATGTCCCGCACGCCTTCGGAGCGGCTGCGATAACCCGTTGCCTCCAGAAAACCATCAAGCGCCCCGGCCAGGGGATCGTCGAGCGATATGGTGATGCGTTGCATGTCCTTCGAAACCTCACTGGCGAACAAGATATATTCGCCATTTCATACTTGCCCCGCCACCCGTGGGCTACAGCAAACCGGGCGTAGCGAACCTGCCACGCGTGCGGGCGGCACCATCGTTTCAATTTCATAACATCTATAAGAAAGTTACGCATTGACGCGTCCATGACTGGATCTGGCGCGTAGGGCGTTCGTGGTAACGGCATCGTGCGGCGGCCGCATCAAAGGGGACGTCGATGACCAACCATGCCTGGCTCTTGTCGCTTACCGCTGTGACGGCTCCTGCCCTGTCTCGGACGACCCCACCCCCACCACCCAATGTCGAGCTGGCCGAGCGCTCGACCTCTGGCCAGCCGGCGGCGATCATCGTCACCGGGTCACGCATCAGCCAGCTCGGCATCGCCGACAGTGCGAACGCGGGCGTTGTCACGGGCAAGCAGCTGGCCGCAAGAACCGTCTATCGACCCGGTGAGCTGCTGGAGGTCACCCCCGGCTTGATCGTCAGCCAGCACAGCGGTGAGGGCAAGGCCAACCAGTTTTACCTGCGTGGCTTCAACCTCGATCATGGCACCGACCTGCGCACCACGATCGACGGAATGCTGGTCAATCAGCGAAGCCATAGTCACGGCCAGGGCTGGTCCGACGTCAATTGGCTCATTCCCGAACTCGCCGGCACCCTGGACTATCGCAAAGGACCCTATTCAGCCGAAGACGGGGACTTTGCGGCCGCGGGCTCGGTCAGCGTCCATTACGTCGACACCTTGCCCAAGACGCTGGTCAGCCTGGGGGTCGGCGAAAATGGCTATCGCCGCGGACTGGTGGCCGGCTCGACGACCGTGCCGGGCGGCAAGCTGCTCTACGCCCTTGAACTGTTCCACAACGATGGGCCCTTCACCAGGGGCGATAATTTTCGCAAGATCAACGGCGTCCTGCGCTATTCGCGGGGGACCGATGCGGCGGGCTTCAACCTCACCGCCATGGCCTATAACGCGACCTACAATGCGACCGATCAGATCCCCAAACGAGCGGTCGACGACGGGACGCTCAACCGGTTCAGCTCAATCGATCCGACCGACGGCGGCAAGGTCCATCGCTACAGCCTGTCGGCTGCGTGGCATCAAAACACCGAGAGCACGACAACCAAAGTCAACGCCTACATCATCAACAACCGGCTCCGCATCTACTCGAATTTCACCTACTTCCTTGATGATCCGGTCAACGGCGATCAGTTCGCGCAGCCCGACAATCGCACCGACATGACGGTCAACGCCAGTCACGCGTGGAAGGGGAGCCTGTTCGGACGCCCGTCCGAAACCACCGTCGGCATCCAGGTCCAGCGTGACGCCATTCGCAACGGCTTGCTCAATACAAAGGCAAGGCAGGAAATTTCCGAAACGCGCCGAGACCGGATCAAGGAAACCAGTGTCGGCATCTACGTCGAGAACACGACCCGCTGGGCTGAAAAATTTCGGACCGTGGTCGGGCTCCGCGAGGACTATTATAAGTTCAACGTCCACAGCTCCCTCGACGCGAACTCCGGCAAAACGCATGCCTCGCTCGTGAGTCCCAAGCTAAGCCTGATCTTCGGTCCCTGGGCCAAGACCGAATTTTACCTGAACGCCGGCACCGGCTTTCACAGCAATGACGCGCGCGGAACGGTGATTGCGATCGACCCAAAGTCGGGCGACCCGGCCGACCGCGTGCCGGGTCTGGTCCGCGCAAAGGGCGCAGAAGCCGGCATCCGGACGGAAATCCTTTCTCGGCTGCAAAGCACGCTGTCCGTCTATGGGCTCGACTTTGACTCCGAGCTCATCTTCGAAGGCGATGCTGGCACCACGTCCGCAGGTCGCCCGAGCAGGCGCGTGGGATTTGAAGTCTCGAACTATTACAAGCCAACGGACTGGCTGACGATCGATGCCGACATTGCTTACGCCAGGGCGCGGTTCCGCGACATCGACCCGGCGGGTCGTCGTATTCCCGGCGCCGTGGAAGGGGTCGCGTCACTGGCCGCAGCGGTTGATAATCTCGGGCCCTATTTCGGCGCCTTGCAATTTCGATATTTCGGCCCGCGCCCGCTGATCGAGGATAATAGCGTTCGATCGAAGTCGACGACGACGCTCAACGGTCGCATGGGCTACAAAATCCAGCCTGACCTCACGGTCGAGCTGGAGGCATTCAACTTGCTCAATTCGAAAAGCTCGGCGATCGATTATTATTACCAGTCGCGCTTACCGAACGAAGGGCCCGACGGACAAAATGACATTCATTTCCATCCTATCGAATCTCGGTCGGCGCGCGTGACGCTCAACGCGCGTTTTTAAATTGACTAGTCCCTAATGTTGAAGAGCCGCCCTATTAAAACAGAGTCACCAGACCTTTCCATTGTCCACCAACAGCGATCAAAGCGTTTTTGTCATTTTCGTCGGATCACCACCGGCTGCGGACGCCGCAAGCACCCAGGAAGCAATAGCAACTTACCTAGAAGTCGAGGTGAAGCCGCGTCGCGAGTGCATCCCCCTTCGTCTTAGCGCCAATCGGGTCGAGCGGCGTGTTGTCGCCGCTAAAGTGGATCAGGTTGACCATTAGTTTGGCGAACGGGTTGAAATACCAGTTGAGACCCAGCGTGACGCTCTTTGCCTCGTTACCAGCGCGAGCGAGGATCGGGGTGGAGCCGAGATCGAGCTGGTCGTAGCGCAACGCCACTTCGAATGCTCCCAGGCCGTCCTTGCCGAGCTCGTGGAACGGACGCAGGCGGTCGAAGTTACCGCCCTTGAAGCCCCGCGTCTCGCCGGTCAGGGCATAAGCGGCATAACCGTAGAAGCCGGTGAAGTGCCGATCGCCGAGTGGCCGGTCGAGCCACAGACGACCCACTTCGCCCGCTAGGGTCAGCGGGCCATGCACTACCGCCGCTTCGGCGCCAGCATAGCGCAGCGAATGAACGCCCGTGATGACCCCGCTGTCCGAGATATTGCCGTTGTCCACGCGAACGTTGGGGCGGTCGGTCAGACGGACCGCCTCGGCAACGTCGCCGACCTTGAGGTTGGTGCGATAATATCCTGCAAGGCCGAGGTGGACGACTTTGCCAGTGTCGAAGATTGGCTCCCACGTCGCGCGAGCATTGATGCCGCGACTTTCGCTTGGCGTGTTGGTGACGACGGTGCCGGTCGAGCGGGTGACGCTTTCATTGTCACCGAACACGCCGGCGGAGACGTTGATCGTCTCTCGCGGCGTCCAGGTGGCGGACAGACCGATACGGCGCTCGGCGCCGGCATTGCCGAAGGCGTTGGTGAACATGCCGCGTTCCAGGAACACATTGTAATTGTCGCTGTTGTTAGACTCGAGCCCGAACGGCGCCTTGTGCTGGCCAAGCGTGATCAGGAACTTGTGCAGCTTCGTGTACTGAAGATAGGCGTCGGTAATGCCGACGACATTCCCGGCAAAGTCGATCTCGAAGCGGTAGTTGAACGCATTGAAGGCAGTGCCCTCGACCCCGAGACGGGCGCGTCGGAATGCCGTGCCATTATTATAGTCATAGCCGCCGCGGCGCTCATGGAAGGCGGCCGCATCGACGTCGACCACGCCGCGCGGCTTGAACGTGAAGGCCCCGGTTGGCTCGGAGATGGTCGGGACCCAACCGAACTGGACCGCCTTCGACGATCGGACCTCGACCGACTGGAGACGCGTCTGGTTGAGCGCCGCCTGTTCCTCGAGCTGGGCGTTGCGCGCCTCGAGCTGCCGCACCCGCGCGTCGAGCGCATTGAGCCGGTCGAGCACCGGATCACCCGTTGGCGCCGGAACGGCCGCGATCAGCGGCGCGCTGTCATCCGGCACCCGAGTGTCGATCGGCGTCTCCTCGACCGGTGTCGAAGGAGGCGTATTCTGGGCATGGAGCGGAGCGGCGAAGGCAAGCAGTGACGCCCCCGCGAGCAGCAGGTTTCGCATTTGGTGTCCCCTTTATTGAATAAACATCGAGCCTAGCGGTGGATCGATTCCATGATCTGGTCGAACACGCCGCCGTCGTTGAAGTAGGCCGCCTGCGCCTTTGCCCAGCCGCCGAAATTCCGGTCGATGGTGAACAGCGGTAAATGCGCGAAGCGGCCGGCGTATTTTGCGGCGACGGCAGGATTGCGCGGACGATAATAATTCTGCGCGATGATCTCCTGCGCCTCGGGCGTGTAGAGATAGTTCAGATAGGCTTCGGCGACCTTTCGGGTGCCCTTCTTGTCGACGACCTTGTCGACCACGGCCACGGGCGGCTCGGCGAGGATCGAGACCGACGGCGAGACGATTTCATATTGGCCCCGGCCAAGCTTGTTGACCGCGAGATAGGCCTCATTCTCCCACGCGATCAGGACATCGCCCTGTCCGCGCTCGACGAAGGTGGTCGTGGCCGCGCGTGCCCCGCTGTCGAGCACCGGCACGTTGGCATAAAGCTTCGTTACGAACTCACGCGCCTTCACCGCGCTGTGGTCGCGCCGCGTTGCGTAACCCCAAGCAGCCAGGTAATTCCAGCGAGCGCCACCGCTCGTCTTGGGGTTCGGCGTGATCACCTGGACGCCCGGCCTCACCAGATCGTCCCAGTCGCGGATGTGCTTGGGGTTGCCCTTGCGGACGAGGAATACGATCGTCGAATAATAGGGCGTGCTGTTGTTCGGCAGGCGCGATTGCCAATTGGCCGGCAGCAGCTTCGCCTTCGAGGCAATCGCGTCGATGTCATAGGCGAGCGCCAGCGTGACCACATCGGCTCTGAGGCCGTCTATGACCGAACGCGCCTGTTTGCCCGAGCCGCCGTGGCTTTGGCGGATAGTCACCGCCTGCCCGGTCTGGGCCTGCCACTTGCGAGCGAAGCTGGCGTTGATCGCCTGGTAGAGTTCGCGCGTCGGGTCGTAGGACACGTTCAGCAACTCCGCCGGCAGAGGCGCCGCGAATGCGGGCATGGCGATGCTTGCAGCAAGCGAGATGGCAAGTACTAGGCGGCGAGAGAATCGCATATAAGAACCCCTGTCTGAACGGACCCCTCAATAATCTCTAGTACTATAGTCGACAATAGGGATACGGCTCAGACTGGCGCTTGTTCGATGCCATTCGTCGCGGGCATGCGCTGTTCGAACACTGCTCCTTCGGCAAGCGAGATGCCGTCGAGAATCTCTGTGCTCCGGTCACGCAACTCGGCGAAGGCGCGGCGGATGGCGCAAGTCGCCTCGTCATGACAATCGCCGCACGGCGCGTAGAAATTGACGCTCGCGCAGGGGATCAGCGCGATTGGTCCCTCCATGGCGCGGACGATCTGGCCAAAGCTTATGTCCGTAGCGGGACGATTTAGCACATAACCGCCCTTGGGCCCGCGTTGACTGGTGATAAGCCCGGCCTTCTTCAGGTCGAGCATGATCAGTTCGAGATATTTGGATGGGACGTTCTGGGTCGAGGCGATACGCGCAAGCTGGACCGGGGCGCCGCCGGTCTGCTCTGCGAGGAACAATAGTGCGCGGAGCGCATAGCGGGTCTTCTGCGAGATCATTTCAAGCCCGTAGCGCAAAACCCGAGCGAATCCAGTCAGACGGCCCGAGGCCTCAGGCAAGTTTACACCAAATCCGGTCTTCCAACGTCTTCGACGCGCTGGCGGAATTTGGCAGTCGGCTAGCGCCCCAAATGACGTCGTCAAATGTCTTTCGCTGGCCTTACTTGAAGCGGACAGCCCAGCCATGCCGTGCGTGGAAGTCAGCAAAAGCCCGCTTGCGAACGAACGATCGATCGCAGGTCAGTGCCGGACATACTGCTGCAAGCTTACCCTGATTCCGATGCGACCCTCATCGACACTGCGGCGGTCGGTAACGATGGCGTCAGGTCCCGCGATCATGCTGTGACCATATTCGACGTGTAGGCTGGCAAGCTTGTTCGCGTAAGGCAGGTTGTAATTGAAGCCGGTTCGAATGGCCTGTTGCGTCGCGCGCCGAGCAATCTGGTCAGCCCCAAGGCTAACTATATCGTAGCGAACAAACAGATCGAGATCTCCCGTCTCGGGACCGTCGAACAATGACATCTGCCCCATGACATACCCGCCATAGACATCACTGCGACTTTCCGAAAAGCGCGAGACTATGCCCTCGGCCTCGATGGTCGCCTCATGGCCAGCGATCGGAAAGGTATAGGCTATGTCGGCCTCGCCGCTCGTCTTGGTACCGGTCGCAGCCACGCCGCCGATTGGGGCGAGTGCAACGGCCGTTGCTAGATTGAAGCTGCGATCACGAATGCCGGTCGTGCGATCGACGGCAAAGCCTGCCGTGAGCTTGCGCCCGCCCTTGTCGTCGCTGATCACCGTCAGCACGAGCTTTGCGGCGATGGCGCGACCGAACGAGAATTTGACCTGTTGGGCGTTGAGGCCGCCCCGGTTGTCCCCGATCGAGCCGAGCAGCGTCACCTTGGGCGACAGCATCTTTTGCACTTGAACGCCAAGCTGAGCGCCGAACGTATTCGTCGAGCCGTGTTCCTCGAGGATCAGCGAGCGGTTGATGGTCGGCAGATTGCCTGACGACAGATTATCATCGCGCGACAGGATGCTCGTGTTGTGGCCGAACAAAAGGCGGAACCTCGCCGGATCGTCGGCATCCTGCACGGCGACGAACAGGTTTTCGAAATCGTGGCTGTTGAGGGGGCCGGCAGGTCCGGGATTGATGCCAAAGGCGTTCGTGTCGGTCAGGTCGATCTCATAGACGCCGGCAATGCGCAGATGATCGCCAATGCGCGGCAAGTCGATCTCCGCGCCCTGCCGCACGCGCCGGAAAGTGTCGGGTCCGTCGGGATCGATCAGCCGTTCGGCAAAGCCCCACGCGGTCAGGCGGAATTCACCCGACTGATAGACGATCCCCGCATCGAGTTTGAAATAGAGACCCTGTCGCGTCGGCGCAGGAACCTTGGGCTGCGGGGTAGCATCACCCGCAGTGCCGGTGGTCTGCGCGTGCCCTGGTGTTGCAGCAATCAGCGCTGCGAGGACGGCTAGCGGAAAGGCCTTCACCAGAAATACCGTCGCCAGCCGGTCAACTGTGATGCCGAACCCTTCTGCCGAGCGCGATACATTTTGATGTAAATCCACACGCCGGTCAGCGTCATTGCCACTAGCCCAAGTCCCCATAGCAGGCCGAGGAACTTGCCGCCGTCACCGATGATCTCGCCCGAATGGAGCCGGATCAGCCAATCCTCACCGTCGGGCTGGTCGGAAAGGATCGCGCCGCTCGCCACGCCGACCGCCACCTTGCGCGGGTCAGCCCCGTCGAGGTGGAACACAAACGCCGGTGTCGGTGCTTTGATCAGCCAGTCTATCCCTGCAACCGGACGGTTGCCGTAGCGAGCGAGAAGCGTGGTGCGCGCACGGTCGAGCGCGGCTGGGTCAAGGCCGGTGGGCTTGGCGAGCGTCAACGGCGAGACGATGGAAGCTGCGGCCTCCTTCGCTGCTTCCTCGGACCCGAAAATCTGCTGATACTGAAGCGCAACGCCGGTGCCCGACACGAGCAGGAACAGCACCGCCGCGCCGATCCCCAGCCAGCGATGGAACTGGCGCGAGGTCAACCGACGCGATTTTGTCGATGGGGGCACGCAATTCTCCGATCACTTGACGCAACAGCTTAACCATAACACATCTCGACTGCCGTCCGCTTCAGCGTTCATACGTCCCGATACCGGCCCGACGGGTTTCCACCCAATCCCGGTCATTCGGCTAACAATCGAGAAGGGTACCAAGTGTCAGATTTTGACCATTAGCCTGCCCTACCGCGCGGGCTCACTGTTACGCGGCGAACCGAAAGCGCCTGTTGCAGAATTGCAGATTTAGGGCGCTTTAGAGCCCTGGTAGGGCTTGTGAAGGGCCTACAGGCGCCACGCGCTACAACACTGGCGCCGGACGCGCGCTTACCTTCAGCTACCCTCGATGAATTGCGGTTGCGCCCTTGCACGGACCGAAATCCGAGCTAGCAGCTATGAATGGATTTAGACGATCTGCTCCAGCGCTATTTCGGCACATCAAACCTGTCGGCGGCTTCGCCAGCGGTACAAGCGGCCGGCATAGACCGGCTTCGCGTCGATTTCGGTCTTGAAACCGACCGTGCGCGGCGATTTGCGCTGTGGTCGCTCCTGTATATGCTCGGACAGGCTCCGGAGCTCAATGTAGCCTTTAAGGAAGAAGGCGATCGGGATGCGGCACGAAACCTGATGGATATGCTTGCCGTTGCTGGCGAGGCGTGACGATTAGGCGGCGGCTCCGGGGCTAACTTCATCCTTCCCCTCGGTCCTGCCCAGGCCGCGCGCAGAAGGCTCGATTAAAACGTGCAGCCAGCCATCGGTCAGCGATTATGATCACAACCTCGCCTCGATGAACACCTAGGTCCCGGTATTTGAAGGGCATGATCCCGTAGTCGCCGCAGGGCCAACCGTCGAACTGGTCCATGCCCTCGCCTTCTAGGCCGTCCTCCACGTCAGCGCTGCCGTCTAGGAAAGAATGGCAGAAGGCATCTATGGCATTGAGGACGCGGTAATGTTGACGCTGGCTATCGAGAGAGTCGCTTCGGTCTGCCAACTCGACGCGAACGCTGAAGACTGCTCCGCCGGGGCCAGTCTCGCTGTGGGTGGCGCTAAGCCTTAGGTTTGATGCGAAACATTTGGGCATCAGCTTCCAATGAGGACATCCGCCTGCTGCCCAAGACTAGCACGGTTCTAGCACGTGCCCACCAGATTTTGTTGTATTACAGAGAGTTATTACATGCACATTGCAGCTGAAAATCGCAGTGTCGGCGGTTCGACCCCGTCCCTGGGCACCACTTCTCTCCTATCTCCAGAGCGCCGTGGGTAGCGCAGGGCTTGCAGTCGCCATGCGAAGCCAGGTTCGTCAATGAGCGGAAGCGTGGTTCGGAACCTTCTGACTTCGCGAAACATTCATTTCAGCGATGCCTAAGCCGATGGCCATAATCGCCATTGGGGCGTCAGCGGGAGGGGTCGACGCTCTTCGCGAGGTTGTGGCCGGATTGCCGGCCGACCTTAACGCCGCCGTCTTCGTCACGCTTCATATCGGCGCTCACCGGAGCGACCTGCCCTGGCTGCTGAGCCGTGCCGGCCTCCTGCCGGCCACCCACCCGGTCGATGGCGAAGCGATCCGTGCCGGCCATATCTACGTGGCGCCGCCAGATCATCACATGCTGGTCGAAGCGGGTCTTGTCCGCCTGACCAAGGGCCCGCGCGAGAACTGGGCTCGCCCGGCGATTGATCCTCTATTCCGAAGCGCTGCACGGGCGTACGGGGCCAATGTCATCGGCGTCATCCAAACCGGCGGGCTGAATGACGGCACCGCCGGCATGTACGAGGTCAAAGCCAGAGGCGGGACAGCCGTGGTCCAGGACCCCGCCGAAGCCGTGACGCCCAACATGCCGCAGAGCGTGATTGACAATGTCGCCGTCGATCATATCGTCAAGCTCGCTCAAATGGCCGCCCTGCTCACCGGCCTGGTTGATGATCAGAAGTCGACTCGTCCCCGTATTGTTCATCCAACGGGAGACGCGCAGGAGAAGGGCATGACGGCCGAGTTCACGCTCAATCGACCAGTCGCCGTGACCTGTCCGGATTGCGGCGGTGCCCTGCGGCGCAGCGAGCTTGGCAAATTGACCCAGTATAGCTGTCACATCGGCCATGTTTATACTGCCGAGGTAATGATGTCGGTGCAGTTTCTGACCATGGAACGGGCGTTGGAGACAGCGCTGCGTTCGTTGGGCGAACGAGCAGAGCTTTGTCGGGAAATGTCGGTCAAGCTGGCCGATGATCCCGACGGCGAGGCGGCATACAAGCATTGGGCCGCAGCCAAGGACGAAGCGCTGGACCAGACCGAACCGCTACGCGCACTACTGACCAGGCCGTGGCTTCATCCCGCCGAAACATCTTCGAGAGAGCGACACGACTGCTGATCAATAAACGTGTAGGATGCGATATCTGTCATACGAGAACTGGGGGCTCCGCTAGATGACCGCTTTGTGACCGAACCGGACGAATTTCCGCAGGGCCGAGACGGGATGACCGCGCCGGCCCGGGATGAGTCGAGCGTGGCCGACGCTCCTCACGGCGGACATCTCGTCGTCGGCATCGGAGCCTCTGCGGGAGGGCTGGCGGCCTACCAGGCCTTTTTCAAGGCGATGCCCGACGATAGCGGAATGGCCTTCGTGCTGGTCCAGCATCTCGATCCAAACTACGACAGCGCGCTTGCTGCCATCCTCGGCGAATGCACTGCCATGCCGGTAACCAAGGCGGTCGATGGCACCGTTGCGGCGCCCAACACCGTATCGGTCATCCCACCCAACGCCATTTTGAAGATCGTCGATGGCGTGCTGCGCGTTGCCAGGCCCGAGACACCGACCGCGCGACGATCGTCGGTGGATACCTTTCTGGTCTCGCTGGCGGACGACCAGCACGAGAAGGCCGTGGGGATCATCCTGGCCGGATACGGCAGCGACGGCACGATCGGCATTGCCGCCATCAAGGAGAACGGCGGCCTGACGCTAAGCGAAGCGGCGTTCGACCACCATGCCAAGATGGGCATGCCGCAAAGTGCCGTCTCGGGTGGCTTCGTCGACAATATCCTGCCGGTCGAGGGAATGCCGGCGGCGCTCATCGAATATCGCGACTACCAAAATCGGGTCGGCAGTCGGCTTGATCCGGACAGCGGGGGCGTGGACCTTGCTTCGCAACTGGTGACGATCTGCTCGATCCTTCACAGTCGGCTTGGTCGCGATTTCGGGCAATATAAAACCAGTACGATGATGCGGCGGATCAGGCGCCGGATGCAGGTCCTCAGGATCGAGGATCCGGCGCAATACGCCGAGCAGCTGCGGGTATTGCCAGAGGAGCCGCAGTTGCTGTTCCGCGAGATATTGATCGGCGTCACCCGCTTCTTTCGCGACCCGGCCTGTTTCGAGGCCATTGCCGCTACGGTCATCCCCGCCCTGATCGCCGAGGGCGACAGCGATGCGCCGATCCGGCTCTGGGTGGCCGGCTGCGCGACCGGAGAGGAAGCCTATTCCCTCGCCATCCTGTTCAAGGAAGCCTGCCTGCGCGCCGAATGTACGCGCGTCCTGACGCTGTTCGCCACCGATGTCGACGACCGCGCAATTGCCTTTGCACGTGCCGGATTGTTCAGCGACGTGATCGAGGCGGATATTTCCAAAGAACGGCTCGAACATCATTTCGTCAAGGAAGGGAATCGCTACCGGGTCGCCAAGCACATCCGCGACATATGCGTGTTTTCGACCCACGATCTGGTCAAGGATCCACCCTTTTCCAAGATCGACCTTATTTCGTGCCGCAACCTGCTGATCTATTTCGAAGTCGGTCTTCAGCAACGCGTGCTGACGACTTTCCACTATGGCCTCAAGCCTCACGGCACGCTGTGGCTCGGTCCCTCCGAAACGATCGCGAGCAGTACGAAATTATTCAAGCCGGTCGACAAGCGAAGCCGGATCTACGAGCGGATCGACACGACAGCGCATGTTCCCCGGCCCGTATCGAACCGCAAGCGTCAGTCCGTCGACGTCAAGAGTTCGTCCGCACCGAGCACCGAGGTCGATGCCCAGGCCGGAAAGATCCTCGCTCGCTACGCGCCGGCCTATATCATCGTTGATGGCCAGAACGAGGTTCAACGCTATTCGGGGCCGATCGCCAAATTTCTCGAACCGGTCAGTGGCGGCGCCAGCTTCAACCTCTTCCGCCTGCTTCATGCCGACCTGCGGGCCCCCGCGCGGTCGCTGGTCAAGAAGGCCGACGAACGCGGCCTGGCCGTGCAGGAACAGGTCAGCTTCAAGGTCGAGGGCCGCCCCGAGACGATCAACCTGATCATCGAACCAATGGCCGAGACGAGCAATGGCCAGCGCAGCCTGCTGCTCGCTTTCCAGGAAGTCGTCCAGCCAGTGCACGGCGTTGCCGTTTCCGCTGACGGCTCAGCCAGTGCCCCCGATCATGCCGAACTGATCGCCGCACGTGAAAAGCTTCAAACCGTGACGGAGGAGCTCGAAACCGCGAATGAGGAACTGCAAAGTTCGAACGAGGAGTTTCAGTCGGTCAACGAGGAACTGCATTCGACGGTGGAGGAGCTCGAAACCTCAAAGGAAGAATTGCAGTCGATCAACGAGGAACTTCAGACGGTCAACGCCGAACTGAACAACCGCGCCGACAGTCTGGTGCGCTCGAACAGCGATCTTGCCAACCTGTTCGACAGCACGTCGATCGCGACACTGTTTCTCGACAATGATTTCTGCATCCGGCGGTTCACTCCAGCGATCTCGGATATATTCAATGTGCGGGAAGGCGACGAGGGGCGACCGATTGCGGACTTTGCATCGCGGCTCGCGTACGATGCCCTGACGGACGACGCAAAGCTCGTCCTGCGCGACCTCAAATCAATCGAGCGCGAAGTTGATTCCGAGGACGGAATCTCCACTTTCCTGTTGCGCGTGCGGCCTTATCGATCGCTGAATAATGTCATCGACGGGGTTTCGATCACCCTGGTCGACATCACCGAACGGCGTAACCTCGACCGCGCCCGTGCGCGCCTGGCGGCGATTGTCGAATCGTCGGAGGATGCAATCATCGGTCATGACCTCGACGGGATGATCACCAGCTGGAACGCCGGCGCGCAGAAAATTTACGGCTACACGGCCAGCGAGATCATCGGCGAGCCGATGTCGACGCTGTTGGCTGACGACCAGATCGACGAATGGCCGGCGAACCTCGCCAAGCTCCGTAGGGGCATACCGATCACGAATTTCGATATCAGCCGGACGACAAAGGATGATCGGGAAATCCATTTGTCCCTGATGATCTCGCCGATCCGCGACGAGAAAGGCAAGATTGTCGGCGCGTCGGCGGTCGCGCGGGATATCGCGGAGCGCAAAGCGGCCGAGAAGCGCGCATCGCTGCTGATGGCCGAGCTCGATCATCGGGTGAAGAACATTCTCGCCGTGGTCTCGTCCGTCGTATCCCAGACCTTGCGTTCCGGTGGGCCGCAGGAGTCTTTCATTCCGGAAATCGAAGGTCGCATCATGGCGATCGCGCGGGCCCATAATCTTCTGTCCGATCAAGGTGGCACAGAGGGCTCGCTGCGCGACCTCATCGCGACCGAAGTGCATCCCTACGAACAGCATGAGAACATCAGCTTTTCGGGCCCCAATGTCGTCCTGACCTCAAGGGCCAGCCTCACGATTGCGCTCGCCATCCATGAATTGGCGACCAATGCTGCCAAATATGGCAGCCTGTCGAATTCGGCCGGAAAGCTCGATGTCTCGTGGCGGGTCGTCGGTGACGGCACCCCTCAGCAACTTGAGATTGTCTGGCGCGAGTCCGGCGGGCCTCCGGTTACCGCGCCAAAGCGGCGCGGTTTCGGAACCAAATTGATCGAGGCCAGTCTGGTCCGCGGCTTGAAGGCGACTGTCGACAGGAGTTTTGAGGAAACGGGCGTCCGCTGCGCAATCTCGCTGCCTTTGGTGGCCGATGTTGGCATCATTCGTACCGAAAGTGCGCCAATCGGGCCTGACGCCTGATGGAACCGACACCGGCTTTCAGGGTGCTTGTCGTGGAGGACGAGCCCCTGATCGCCATGGTCGTCGAGGATTCGATCGAAATGCTTGGCTATGAAGTGATCGGCCCCGTCGCCCAGCATGATGAAGCGCTGGCCGTCGCTGCCGCTGGTGGTTTCGATTGTGCGATATTGGACGTCAATATTTGCGGTGGGAACAGCTATGACGTTGCGGATCTGCTGCTTTCTCGCGGGTGTCCGTTCATCTTGGCGACGGGCTACAGCGACTGGTCGATTCCGCGCCATCTGGTCGGGGAGAAGAGGCTGACGAAGCCTTATTCTTCGAAACAGCTCGAGGAACAACTTCGCCTGATGCACGATCGCGTCGTCGCGCTGAAAGCGTCCCGATAGCTAGTGGACCCCAAAGCTGTTGGCCGTTCGCCGGAACAATGGCTCATGGCCGCCCGCAACTTCTCCTGGCGGCTGCGGCGTTCGGGGTAGCGCCGATGGCTGGATGCGGTCCGCTCTGGCTCTCGCTCGCCAGCCCGCGCCACAGCGCCGCGTTGAATGCGGCGCTGTCGAGACGATCCTCGGATCGAAAGTCCTGGCCTTTCATGGCATTGGCCCAGTAGCCTGCATCATGGTCGGCGCGCGCTGCCGGGGAAGTGGCGGCAAAGCGGGTGGCGGGGATCGGTAGCTGGGTCGAGCGTAGCACGTCGGACGCGACTGCGGTGAAATCCCAGCTGGTCTGAGCAAGATCGAACACGTCGGCCATCGGCGCTGCCAGGCCGTCGTTGAGGCCAAGCGCCGGCAGGCCGAGCACTGCGCCAATCGTGCGGACCATCGACACTGTCGTATAGTGTGTCGAGACCAGCGCATTGTGCCTGACAAATGGGCCGACGACGAAGGCGATGCTGCGCCGCGCGTCGACATGATCCGCCCCATTTTGCGCATCATCCTCAATGACGAAGACCAGCGTATCGTCCTTGAATCGGCTGTGCGCGATCCGTTCCAGGACGAGGCCAACGGCATAGTCATTGTCGGCCATCTGCGTCTCGACCGTATCGACTCCGTCGATCGCTTTGTCGAAATCGCCAAAATGATCATGGCTGAGGCGCAAAAGGGTGAGGTTGGGCATGACGCCAGCGCGCTCCTGCTCGGCGAACTCGCGCTCCCATTCGCGCTCGCGCCAATAGTCGGGCATCTTCTGATCGAAGCCGCGGAAATAGGGGTCGCTGAGACCCACCAGTGCGCGGTCGGCAGTGACGTGAACCGCCTTTCCCTCCCGGTGCGGCTCGCGAATCTGCGGCACTTCGCCGGGCAGGCCACTATCGTAGACCGAGGCGTCGGCGAAACCGTAATTACGTACGGTCAGCCCGGCCTTGAGCGCCGCGTTCCACAGGAAACCGCGCCCCGCCTCGTCGTCGCCATCGCCGTCGGGGGCAGTCAGCAGCGCGGGTCCGGGCAGCACGTCGTCGTCGTCGGGTGCCGCGGGGTTGACCCGCCGCCGTTCGTCCTTGTTGAGCGCGGTCGCGATATTGCGATCGAGCTGCTCGGCTTCGTAGGCGAGCCCGCGATCGGCGTAATTGACCGGCGCGGTCTTCTCGAGGAGGTCGGGGACTCGCGCCGCAGTCGTCCAGGTCCAGCCGGTGCTCGACTGCTCGCCACTGTCATAGAAATTGTCGAGCGTGACGAACTCGCTGGCCATCTTGTGGTGGTTGGGGGACAGGCGCTGGCCGAGGATTGCCAGGTGCGGATCGCCATTGCCCACGGGAAGGTCGCCGAGCACCTGATCGTAGGTCCGGTTCTCCTTGACGATATAGACGACGTGACGAATTTTCGAGCGAAGCTGCGCCATGGTCGCATCGGCGGCAGTGCGCCCCGGGTCGGCCAGACCGATATTGCGCAAGACCTGCGCAGTTGCCGCGCTTAGCAACGTCGGCGTGGGGCGGGGCAGTTCGAGCAGCCCGGCTTTCTCGAGCTGAAAGATATATTGGTTCGCCGATCCGCACGCGGTCGGCTGTGCCTTGACCGTTGCCAGCTTCGGTGGGCAGCCAAGCGGATTAGCACCGGCGGGACTCTTGCGGTTGATCACGAACAAGCGGCCGTCCCGCGGCGATTCTGCCACGCCACTTGGATACCAGCCCGTCGGCATAAGCCCTTCTATGCGCGCCTCGGCACCCGACACCGAGACTTGTGCCACCGCGTTGATGCCCCCGAGAGTGATAAACAATTTGCCGTTTTTGGCCAGGGCCAATGCGTTCGGGTTGAGCCCCTTGCCGAGCGCTGCGTCGCCGAAGCGCGGGGGGAGTGACAGTCGCGGTTCGCCAACGAGCGTCAAGCGTGTCGTGTCGACGATCGCCAGCCGATCGTCGTTGTCCCCGGTAGCATAAAGTCGGTGCGCGGCCGGGTCGAGCAGCAGGGCGGTCGGTTCGGCCTTGACCGCTATGCGCGGCCCGAGCGTCACGCTGGCGGCGCCGATGTCGAGGGCGATGATCTCGCGGTCGCGCGGCGACGATACGAACGCATGGCCGCCGCTGTCCCAAGCGATCGCAAAGGGAAACTCGCCGCCGGGAACGCCGTGCTTCGCCGGGTCATTGCGACCGGGTCGCAGGTCACGCTCTGCGATCACCCGCCCCGCGACCAGATCGACCAGGCTGACCGAGTCGTTGTAATAGTTGGCGATGAGCGCGCGCCGGCCGTTTCCACTGACCGCGATCCCGGCCGCCTGCGGTTTGACTGCGGATCCGATTCCGGCACTGTGGCCGAGCGCGATCGGCGGCGCCGTTTCGACGAACACCCCGCCACGCGCTCGCCTAAACAGGTGGACATTGTCGTCGACCCCGCCGGTCACGACAAGCCCGTCGCCCAACGGTAGCCAGGCCAACCCGGAAAAACTGTTGGGCAGGCTTAGCGTCTGCGCCCACCGCGCGCGCCCGGCGATGATGTCATACAGGAAGACATATTGTCCCGACTGAGCCGCGACGAGCTTACCGTCGGGGCCGTTGGTCCGATTATAGCCGCTGGTGAGGATTGCCAGCCTGGCCCCGTCGGGGCTCGTCACGATCGACGCCGCGCCGTCGGCAATCGTCGAGGGAAGCGGCCCAACGCGCGTCGTCAGTGGCGAGAAGCGGGCTCCGGGGACGCCAAGCGGGGTCAATAACTGGCCGGTCGGAAGCCGGGTCTCTGCGCCCAACGCCGAGCCTGCCATCAGCGCTACAAGCGCAATCGTCATTGTCGTCGAATGCATCATCGGTCCCCGCTTCGTTCGCGCACAAGCGCTATGCGCGGCGCGTGACAGCGCCGTGACGGTCGTGGCCGCCGCCAACCGTCGCATAAAACGGTCATAAATCCGACGCCGGTTTGACGCGCAAGGACAGTAGCGCTCGCCGCGACGTAGCCGGAGTCGTTTCGGCGTCATCGATATTCTTTTGGGGGAAACCATGCTTGGGACACTGAAAGCCTTTCTGCTGGGCGGCACCTTGCTGTCGACAACGACTGCCTTCGCCGCGCAACCGGTCGCGACCGCTGCTGCGGCGCCCGTCATCACCGCGGTTCCGGCCGCCGACAGCACGACGAACGCTCCGGCGGTGTCCGCCGACATCATCGTCACCGGCCGCGGCGCGACCCGCCAGGTGCAGGAGATCTCGCAGCGGGACATCGCCATTCTCGCCCCCGGCACGAGCGCGCTCAAGGCATTGTCAAAGCTGCCGAGTGTCAACTTTCAATCGGCCGATCCGTTCGGTGCCTATGAATGGTCCGAGCGGATCACGGTGCGCGGATTCGACCAAAGCCGACTGGGCTTCACGCTCGACGGCATCCCCCTGGGCAATCAGAATTACGGCAACAACAACGGTCTTCACTTGAGCCGCGCGCTGAGTCCCGAGAATGTCTCGATCACCCGCCTGACCCAGGGCGCGGGTGCGCTCGGGACGCAAGCAACCAACAATCTCGGCGGCACCATCGAGGTCTTCTCGCGTGATCCGTCGACCAGCTTCGGGGTCGAAGCCGACGGCTCCTACGGCAATCATTCGACCAAGCGCGGCTTCGTGCGAGTCGATACTGGCGGCAACACCGCGCGCGCCTATCTCTCGTACGGCTATCTTGACCTCGACAAATGGAAGGGCTTCGGCCGCCAGTATCAGCACCAGGTCAATGCCAAAGGCGTCGTCGACGTCGGCGCGGCCAAGCTGACCGGCTTCTTCAACTTCTCCGATCGGCACGAGCAGGATTACCAGGATCTCAGCCTCGACCAGATCCGCCGGCTCGGCCGTCGGCTCGACAATGTCGCAAACAACTTCCCGCTTGCCGTGCTGCTCGCAGACATTGGCGCCAATCGCGGGGAGACGGGCGCGCCCATGCTCAATCCGGCAGCGGGCACGGTCTATCCCGCGCCCTATGGTGCGGGCGGCACGGTCGACGATTCTTATTATGATGCGTCCGGACTGCGCCGGGACTATCTCGGCTCGCTTGGCGTCGAGGCGCCGCTCGGCGAGCATGTGAAAGCCGAGATCAAGGGCTATTACCACGACAATCATGGCCAGGGGACATGGTTTACCCCGTACGTCCCATCGCCGACCGGCGTGCCGATCTCAGTCCGGACCACTGAATATGATATTAAGCGCAAGGGCGTGTTCGGCGACATCAAGGCCGAACTCGGCTGGAGCGACCTGACCGTCGGCGCGTGGTACGAGCGCAACGATTTCCATCAGGCGCGGCGCTTCTACGCACTCACCAATCGCACGGTCGCCAGCCGTTCGGCGCTCGATTTCCAGAAGGATCCCTTCTTCACCCAGTGGGAATTCCAATACACCACCGACATCCTGCAATATTATGTCCAAGACCGGATCAAGGCAGGCGACCTGACCATCGACCTTGGCTGGAAGGGATTCGAGGTCAAGAATAAGGCTGATCCGGTCATTCAGGCCGGGCGTGCCGCGGGCTCGATCAAGGCAACCGACTGGTTCCAGCCGAGCGTCGGGGTCAACTACAAAGTGACCCCCGAAGCGGAAGTCTACGCCAGCTTCAGCCAGTCGACCGAAGCCTTCGTCGCCGCTTTCACTGCCGGCCCCTTTTCGACAACACAGGCCGGCTTCGACGCGATCAAGGGCAAGCTTCGCCCCGAGGCATCCGACACCTATGAAATTGGTGTGCGGTTCAAGAGTGGCGGGCTGAGCGCGTCGCTCGGCGCTTATCGCGTCGACTTCCGCAATCGGCTGCTCGGCATCACCACCGGCGCCGGGATCGTCGGCAATCCGGTTGTGCTCCAGAACGTCGGCGGGGTGCGATCGAAGGGTATCGAAGCGGCAGCGAGCTATCGCTTGGGCAATGGCTTCAACGCCTATGCGTCCTACAGCTACAACGACGCTACCTATCGGGACGATGTCATCATTCCGCCCGCCGTCGTCGGCGGCCTTGCGACCGTGGTCCCGCTTCGGGGCAAGACCGCGGTCGACGCGCCGAGGCATCTCGCCAAGGCTGAAATCGGCTATGACCGGGGCGCGTTCTTCGGCCGGGTCGGAGTCGACTATCTGAGCAGGCGTTTCTTCACCTACACCAACGACCAGTCGGTGCCAGGGAGGGCACTGGTCGATGCGGCGGTCGGCTATCGCTTCATCTTCGCCGGGCTGCGCAAGGCCGAGATCCAGCTCAACGCCAGCAATTTATTCGACAAGAAATATATATCCACGATTGGCTCGAACGGGTTCGGCAACAAGGGAGATAACCAGACCCTGCTGGCTGGCGCGCCGACCCAGGTCATGGCCTCGCTCAAGCTTGGCTTCTAGGCTTCGCGCGCCGGAGGATCGAAATCCTTCGGCGCGCCGTCACACCGTTGACGCCCATTCGTCATACCTGTTGCTCGCGCGACGCGCAGGAGGTCGCCACCATGGGGCAGCGGGGGCGAACCATGACCAAACCCAGCAGGGAATCGCGGAGGCGCGTGATCGTCAGCGCTGCTTCAAGCGGCTCAAACGCTGGCAGCGTGGGGCTCTCGCTCCTCGGCTGTTCGGGATCTGTCGGGTCCGTCAGTCGCTCAGCTTCGTAAGCGCCGAGCCTTTGTGGGCGGCGATATGGTCGGTTTTGCTGCTCTTTATCTCATATTGCGGCGACTCTGGCTTCGCGCGGTGAGTGTGGCCTTTATAGTCGAAGTCGCTGGTATGAATCTTGATGATCGTGCCGCTGACGTGCCCGGCCTCGGAGTTCCACCCGACCCGTTGGCCGACCTTGAAACGCTCAGACATTTGCGTTCTCCCAATGGGCGTTGTCTGCCGGTCATGTTCAAGCGGAACCAAACACCCCATCTATAACGCATGAAGTCACTCGATTCCCTGCTGACAGAGATTCGCGTGTGCCGAGCTTGTGCCGACGTGCTCCCGCTCGGCCCGCGGCCGATTGTCCAGCTATCGCCGACGGCGCGCATCTTGATCGCGAGCCAAGCGCCGGGGACCAAAGTCCATGATAGCGGCATCCCTTTTTCCGATGCATCGGGAGATCGCCTGCGCGAGTGGATGCGGGTGTCAGCGGAAGAATTCTACGATGAGCGCAGGATCGCGATTGTGCCGATGGGGTTGTGCTATCCCGGACGCCTGCCAGGCAGCGGCGACGCGCCCCCTCGTCCCGAATGTGCGCCGCTCTGGCGCGACCGGCTGCTGGCGCACGTGCCCGACGTGCGGTTGACGTTGCTGGTCGGTAGCTATGCTCAGGCCGACGCGCTTGGGCCGGGCAAGATGACCGAGCGGGTGATGGGCTTTCGCGATTATCTGCCAGCGATTTTTCCACTGCCGCATCCATCGTGGCGCTCGCGACATTGGGCCGCAAGGAATCCGTGGTTCGGCGCGGACGTGTTGCCGGTACTGCGCGACGCGGTTCGGCGGGCGCTCGCATGAGGCCGAGCGCGCGCCTTCCGGTCTACACGGTTGGCCATTCGACGCGGAGCATCGGCGAGTTCGTTGCGCTTTTGAAGGTGGGGAGGGTGGAAATCGTCGTCGATATCCGCAGCACGCCGCGATCGCGGACTAATCCTCAGTTCAACCTCGATGCTTTGCCCGAAGCTCTCGCCGGCGGGCAGGTCAGCCATACGCGGATCGAGGAACTCGGGGGGCGGCGAAACAAATCGAAGACCGTACCACCCGAGGTCAACGGCTTTTGGATCAACCAGAGCTTCCACAACTACGCGGATTACGCGCTGTCCGACGAGTTTCGTTTCGGCCTCTCGCGCTTGACCGAATTGAGCCTTGGGCGGCGGTGCGCAATCATGTGTTCGGAAGCGGTCTGGTGGCGCTGCCATCGGCGGTTCGTCGCCGATTACCTCCTTCATGATGGAAGGGATGTCTTCCACTTGATGGGAGCCGCGCGGGTCGACGTCGCTAAGATGAACATAGCGGCGCACACGGAAGGCGCCTCTCTCGTATATCCCGCACTCGAAGCGGCTCAATTACAGATCGGGTAAGTAGTCGTAAAATTTAACCTGCATTCGGGAGGCCGATTTCCCTGACCGTTCATCGCGCGAGCGCTTCCCGAGCACCCGCCGCGCAAGCGCATCATGACGGCAGCAGCTTAACCACGTCAATCTTGTTAGGCGTTTACGAGCGACAGGCAAAGGTCTGCGATGGGAAGAAAAGCTAGCGCGACGCGAGCGATTGGTCCGCACGTACTGGTACCGGTCGCAACGCGGCGGCCCAATCTTTGTTAATTGCCAGGGCGGCGAGCGTGCACAGCGCTCCCGATAAAAGGTAGGCACCGACCGACCACAGGCCAAACCGGCTTGCGAGAAATAGCGCCACCAAGGGTGCGAACCCGGCACCAAGGAACCATGCCGAATTCGCGACGATCGCCGCGCCAGTATAGCGGCGATAGGTCGGGAAATTGCCGTTGACCGCGCCCGACGACTGTCCAAAGGCGAGCCCAAGCAGGGCGAAGCCAGCGATCATATAGATTGTTTCGCCGATGCCGCCGGCGCCCAGCAGTTGCGGCGCGAATCCGCTATAAACCGCGATCAGTGCCGCCGACACGCCGAGCACCGAGCGGCGCCCGACGCGGTCGGCAATCAGCCCTGAGACGAGGATCGCGATGATGAACACCACCGACCCGACCAGTTCGATGATCAGAAAGCGCAGCGGTGGCTCCCCACTCAACAGCGTTACCCACGACAGCGGGAACACGGTGACGAGGTGGAATAGCGCGAAGCTGGCCAGCGGGGCGAAGGCGCCGAGCAGGATCGTGCGCCATTCGACTCGCAGTGTCTCGAATGCCGGCGCCGGCTGCAGCTCGCGGCTTTCGAACAAGCGCTCGAATTCGGGCGTGGCGACAAGGCGCAGACGGGCAAACAGCGCGACGACATTGATCGCGAAGGCAACGAAGAAAGGATAGCGCCAGCCCCACGACAGGAAATCCTCTGGTGACAGCATCGCGACGAAGAAAGCGAACAGCGCAAGCGCCACCATCAGTCCCAGCGGCGCACCGAGTTGGGGTATCATCGAATACCAGCCGCGCCTTTCGGGCGGAGCGTTCAGGGACAAAAGCGTCGGCAGCCCGTCCCAGGCACCGCCGAGCGCGACCCCCTGACCGATGCGGAACAGCGCCAGCAACCAGATCGAGGCAGCGCCAATTTCGGCATAGCCAGGCAAGAAGGCGAGCGCCATGGTCGATCCGCCAAGCAGAAAGAGCGCGATGGTCAGCTTGACCCCGCGGCCATGCTCGCGGTCCATCCACATGAACAGCAGGGTCCCGAACGGCCGCGCGATGAAGGCCAGCGCGAACAGGCCGAATGAGTATAAGGTGCCGGTCAGCGGATCGGTGAACGGGAACATCAGCTTCGGGAAAACCAGCACCGAGGCGAGCGCGTAGACAAAGAAGTCGAAGAATTCGCTCGTCCGCCCGACGATCACGCCAATTGCGATGTCGCCGGGACGGATCTCGTGATCACGTGCGCTGACCAGCCGCGCATCGCGCTCAAGTTCGGTGGAATTGGCCGCATTGGTCATAAAGCCGGGGTTCCGCTAATGCTCCGTGGACCCTATGGACCCATTCACGCGCTAAGCACAGAGGACAAAATGTCCAATGGGAATCCCCATCCGCGGGCGCAAAAGGGACGTCGAAATGAACCGACTAGTGCCCGTCCATCGCAAGCTCGCCAGGGTATTGCCACTGTTTGCCGTCCCCATGCTGGCGGGATGCAATATGGTTGTGCTGAACCCTGCCGGCGATATCGCGCTGCAGCAGCGCAACATCATCTATATTTCGACCGCGCTGATGCTGGTGATCGTTATCCCGGTGCTGGTGCTGATCATTTTGTTCGCATGGCGGTATCGAAGCGGCAACGACGCCACCTACGATCCCGAGTTCGATCATTCGACCAGCCTCGAGCTGGTCATCTGGTCAGCGCCGCTCTTGATCATCATTGCGCTTGGCGGGCTGACCTGGTGGAGCACCCACAAGCTCGATCCATTTCGCCCGCTCGAACGGATTTCAGCCGGACGTCCGGTCGATCCTACGGTCAAGCCGCTCCATATCCAGGTCGTATCGCTCGATTGGAAATGGCTGTTCATCTATCCCGAGCAGGGAATCGCCACGGTCAACGAGCTGGCGCTTCCGGTCGATCGCCCGGTGCGCTTTGACCTTACCTCGACCAACATGATGAACACCTTTTACGCGCCGACGCTTGCGGGAATGATTTACACGATGCCCGGCATGCGCAGCACCATGCACGCGGTCCTCAACAAGCCCGGAAATTACGAGGGGTTCTCAGGCAATTATAGTGGTGCCGGCTTTTCGGACATGCGCTTCCGCCTGCGTGGCTTGCCGGCAGCTGACTTCGAGCGCTGGGCGGCGGGGGTCAAGAGCGGCAGAGTGCCGCTCAATACGTCAAATTACCGCATCCTTGTCCGCCCTAGCGAAAAGGTCGCGCCGATTCATTTTGGCACGGTCGACCCCGACTTGTTCCGCCGCATCCTCGAACGATGTGTCGAGCCAGGAACATCGTGCATGAGCGACGTCATGCGTCACGACCAAGCCGCAGGCGCGCCAGGTAGTATGCTTCGGGGACATGGCTCGATGCCCCAAAATGGCAAAGCCAAGGGCGCGATCTTCAAGTCGCCCGAGGAGAAAGGTACGGGTCCCAATGTTACCAAACCTGGCGGCCCGCCGCCTGGACAGAACGCACCGGGCGACAAGCGCAACCGCGACATGTCGATGATCAATCCCCTTGCCGTGCCGGGCGATCCCGACACGGCGCGCGGCTAGAGCCGCCGGAGCCCCAATGTTCGATCCCGCCCTTCTCAAGACGATCTTCGGCCGACTCACCTTCGAGTCGTTTCCGGTTCACGAGCCGATCCTGGCGATCACCTTCGCGGTGGTGGTGCTGCTCGGCGGTGGAGTCGTCGCCGCCGTGACCCGCTACAAGCTGTGGGGCTGGCTGTGGCGAGAGTGGTTCACGACTGTCGATCACAAGAAGATCGGCATCATGTACATCATTCTTGGCGTCATCATGCTGGTGCGAGGATTTGCCGACGCGCTGATGATGCGCGCGCAGCAGGCGATGGCGTTCGGCGCCAACGAGGGTTATCTCAACGCCCACCATTACGACCAGTTGTTCACCGCCCACGGAACGATCATGATCTTCTTCGTGGCGATCCCGCTGATCGTTGGCTTGGTCAATTTTGTCATGCCGCTTCAAATCGGCGCGCGCGACGTGGCTTTCCCCTATCTTAATAATCTGAGCTTCTGGCTGACCGTGGCCGGGGCGCTGTTGGTGATGGTGTCGCTGTTCGTCGGCGAGTTCGCGCGCACCGGCTGGCTGGGCTACGTCCCCGTCGGCAATCTTCAGAACAGTCCCGATACCGGGGTCGATTATTACCTCTGGGCGCTCGAAATCGCCGGTGTGGGAACGACGCTGTCGGCGATCAACATGGTCACCACCATCATCAAGATGCGCGCTCCGGGCATGACGATGATGAAGATGCCGGTGTTCTGCTGGACCGCACTGTGCAGCAACGTCCTGGCCATCGCGATCTTTCCAGCGCTGACCGGCGCCTTCCTGATGCTCCTCCTCGACCGTTACATCGGCACGAATTTCTTCACCAACGACCTTGGTGGCAACCCGATGATGTACTGGAACCTGGTCTGGGTTTGGGGCCATCCGGAGGTCTATGTGCTGGTCCTGCCGGTGTTCGGAATATATTCCGAGGTGACCTCGACGTTCTCGGGTAAACGGTTGTTTGGCTATTCATCGATGGTCTACGCGACCGTCGTCATCACGATCCTGTCCTATCTCGTCTGGCTCCACCATTTCTTCACGATGGGGTCGGGGGCCAGCGTCAACAGCTTTTTCGGAATCGCAACGATGGTCATCGCGATCCCGACCGGGGCCAAGATTTTCAACTGGCTGTTCACGATGTACCGCGGGAAAATCCGCTTCGAATTGCCGATGCGCTGGGTCGTCGCGTTCCTGCTGACATTCACGGTCGGCGGGATGACCGGAGTGCTGTTGGCAGTCCCGCCGGCGGATTTCGTGCTCCACAACTCGCTGTTCCTAGTCGCCCACTTCCACAATGTGATCATTGGCGGGGTGGTGTTCGGCTTGTTCGCCGGGATCGATTACTGGTTCCCCAAGGCGTTCGGATTCAAGCTCGACCGCTTTTGGGGCAATGTCCATTTCTGGGGCTGGACGGTCGGTTACTGGGTCGCGTGGACGCCAATCTATATCGTCGGCTTGATGGGGGCGACCCGTCGCGTCCATCACTTCGACGATCCGGCAATGCAGCCCTTTTTCATCATTGCCGCGATTGGCGCGGTCATCATCCTTGTCGGGATCCTCGGCTTCGTGATGTCGATCGTCGTCGGCATCATTCGCCGCGACCAATTGCGCGACACCACCGGCGATCCGTGGAACGGTCGGACGCTCGAGTGGTCGACCAGCTCGCCGCCGCCGGCCTACAACTTCGCCTTCACGCCCGTGGTCCACGAACTCGACAGCTGGTACGACATGAAACGCCGCGGCTACGAGCGGCCGGCGGATGGCTATCGCCCGATCCACATGCCGCGCAACACCGGCGCGGGAGTGATCATCAGTTTCCTCGCGCTCGTCATGGGGTTCGGCATGGTGTGGTACATGTGGTGGCTCGCCGCGCTCGGTTTCGCGGGGATCGTGGTGCTTACGATCGGTCACAGCTTCAACCGGGATCGAGACTATTTCATCCCGGCCGATGAGGTCGAGCGGATCGAGACGGCACGAACCACGCGGCTTACGGGAGCGGGGGCATGAGCGACGTCACCGCAACCGGCCCCGTGACCGTGCCGCTGCCCGCGCGGCATTTCCACCACGCCCCGGGCGCGGAGCATGTTCACGAACCCGGCGAAGCAACGCTGCTTGGATTCTGGATCTACCTGATGAGTGATGCGCTCATCTTCGCTTCGCTGTTCGCAACGTTCGGGGTGCTGAGGCAAAACTATGCCGGTGGCCCTGCGCCAAGGGATATATTCGACCTGTCGCTTGTGGCGCTTAATACCGCGCTGCTGCTGATCTCGTCGATCACCTTCGGCTTCTCGATGCTGGCGATGGACCAGAACAAGGTCCGCGCGACCCAGGCTTGGCTGGTCGTCACCGCGCTGTTCGGTGCCAGCTTCGTCGCAATCGAGCTATATGAGTTCGGCCACCTTATCGCCGAAGGCGCGACGCCGCAGCGGTCGGCATTTCTGTCAGCCTTCTTCACTTTGGTCGGCACCCACGGCGCTCACGTCACCGTTGGGCTGGTGTGGATCGCAGTGATGCTCGTTCAGGTCGGGAAGCGCGGGCTGACCGGCGAAAACAAGCGCCGACTGATGTGCCTCAGCCTGTTCTGGCATTTCCTCGACGTCATCTGGATCGGTGTCTTCACCTTTGTATACCTGCTGGGGATGATCCGATGAGCTCGCCAGACGTTACCCATGGCACCGCACCCGCGCATAGTCACGGCTCGCGCAAGACCTATTTGATCGGTTTCGCGCTGTCGGCAATCCTGACTGCGGTTCCATTCTGGCTGGTGATGACCGGCGCCCTGAGTGCGCAGGCGACGGGCTTCGCGGTCATCGCCCTCGCAGTCGCGCAGATTCTGGTCCACACCACCTGCTTCCTGCATGTCAATCGCCGCGCCGAAGGCGGCTGGACGATGATTGCCCTGCTTTTTACTGCAGTCATTTTGTTGATCACGATCTCCGGGTCGCTGTGGATTATGTACCATCTCGATGCGAACATGATGCCGATGAATGCCGGCGGGGATGGCGAACTTCGGTGACCAGCCGCGGGTCAGGGCGCGTTTTGTTTTCGCCCTCCCGCTGCGCGTTGCCCTGACGTCCACTGCGCTCGGATGGTGGCAGTTCCGGCGGCGATTGTGGAAGCTGGCGATGATTGCACAGGTTGAACAGCGGCTAACTAATGGTCGCGGTCGCGCGTCGATCCGCCGCTAAACGGGATCCCGTATCGCATTTTTGCTTGCGTAAATGGAGCAAATTGCTGCATCTGCAACCAGATGCGGGGTCCCATGGACGCCGCCTTCACACATGCGCGCGATTCGCGGGAGACGGGACGATCATGCACGGCTTGCCGCCTGCCCAAGGACTGTACGACCCCGCCAACGAGCGGGACGCCTGCGGCATGGGCTTCATCGCTCATGTCAAAGGCGTCAAGTCGGCGGACATCGTGGCTGACGGGCTCAAGATCCTGGGCGCGCTGGTCCATCGCGGCGGGGTGGCGGCCGATCCCGAGGTCGGCGACGGCGCGGGGATCCTCATCCAGCTGCCCGATGCCCTGTTCCGCGACTGGGCGGCGGGGGCTTCGCTCAACCTGCCCGAGCCCGGCGATTATGCCGTCGCGATGTGCTTTTTGCCGCGCGACGAAGCGGCGTCGGCCGTGGCGATGGACCGGCTCGAGCATTTCATCCAGCTGGAAGGCCAGCGCATCGTCGGCTGGCGCGAGGTGCCGGTCGACCTCGATGCGATCGGCACTTCGGCCAAGGCGTCGATGCCGGTGATCCGCCAGGCGGTGATCGCGCGCGGGCCGTCGGTCCGCGACCAGGACGCGTTCGAGCGCAAATTGCTGTCGATCCGCAAGCAGACCCAGAATCCGCTGGCCGACCTTGCCCAGCGCAAGGCGCTGCCCGCGCTGAGGGATTTCTACATCGCGTCGATGTCGAGCCGCACCCTGGTCTACAAGGGAATGCTCCAGCCGGCGCAGATCGCGCATTTCTACAAGGATCTGTTGAACCCGCTGACGGTGTCGGCACTGGCGCTGGTCCATCAGCGTTTTTCGACGAACACCTTCCCGTCATGGCGGCTGGCGCACCCCTATCGGCTGATCGCGCACAATGGCGAGATCAACACGGTGCGCGGCAACGTCAACTGGATGAACGCGCGCCGCCGGACGATGGAATCGGCCCTGCTCGGCGCCGACCTCGACAAGATGTGGCCGATCATTCCGCATGGCCAGTCGGACACGGCGTGCCTCGACAATGCGCTCGAGCTGCTGATCGCGGGCGGATATTCGCTGGCGCATGCAATGATGCTGCTGATCCCCGAGGCATGGGCCGGCAATGCCGCGATGGATCCGGCGCGACGGGCATTTTACGAATATCATGCCGCGCTGATGGAGCCGTGGGACGGACCGGCGGCGGTGGCCTTCACCGACGGGCGGCAGATCGGCGGCACGCTCGATCGCAACGGGCTTCGTCCGGCGCGCTATCTGGTGACCGACGACGACCGGGTGATCATGGCCTCGGAAAGCGGCGTCCTGCCGATTGCCGAAGAAAAAATCGTCAAGAAGCACCGGCTCCAGCCGGGACGGATGCTGCTGATCGACCTGGAGCAGGGACGGATCATCGAGGATGAAGAAATCAAGGCCCAGCTGGCGGCCGCCCAGCCTTATGCCGAGTGGCTTCGCGAAACCCAATTCCGGGTCGAGGAATTGCCCGCCGGCGCCGAGCCGCAGGTTACGCCGCGGGCCGAACTGACCCAGCTGCAGAAGATCTTCGGCTACACCGCCGAGGATCTGAAATTCTTCCTGGCGCCGATGGCGCGCGATGGCGACGATCCGCTGGGGTCGATGGGGACCGATACGCCGCTGGCGGTACTGTCGGACCGGCCGCGGATGCTGTATGATTATTTCAAGCAGAACTTCGCGCAGGTGACCAATCCGCCGATCGACCCGATCCGCGAAAGCCTGGTGATGAGCCTGGTGTCGATGGTCGGGCCAAGGCCCAATCTGCTCGGGCTGGAAGCGGGCAATCACAAACGGCTGGAAGTGAGCCAGCCGATCCTGACCAACGTCGAAGTCGAGAAGATCCGGTCGATCAGGGACAGCCTCGACGGGGCGTTCAGCACGGTCACGCTCGATGCGACCTGGCCGGCCGGGGGCAATGGCGAAGGGCTTGAGGCGGCGTTGCAGCGGCTTTGCTGGGAAGCGACCGAGGCCGTGCTGGCCGACGTCAATCTCATCATCATTTCGGACCGCGCGGCGAGCGTCGAGCGGGCGCCGATCCCGGCCGCGCTGGCGGTTGGGGCGGTTCATCACCAGCTGATCCGTCAGGGCCTGAGGATGCAAGCCGGGCTAGTGGTTGAGACCGGCGAAGCGCGCGAAGTCCATCACATGTGCGTGCTTGGCGGCTATGGCGCCGAGGCGATCAATCCGTGGCTGGCGTTCGATACGATCGATGCGCTGGATCAATCGGGCAAGGGACAGGAAAAATACATCAAGAGCCTGGGCAAAGGGATGCTCAAGGTGATGTCCAAGATGGGCATTTCGACCTTCCAATCCTATTGCGGGGCGCAGATTTTCGACGCGATCGGGATCGGGCAGAAGGTCATCGACCGCTATTTCACCGGGACCAAATCACCGATCGGCGGGATTGAACTGGCCGAGCTTGCCGAGGAATCGGCGCGGCGCCATCGCTTTGCGACCGGCCCCGACGAGGAACTCGACCTAGGCGGAATCTATGCCCAGCGCGAGGGCGGCGAAGCGCATGCCTGGACCTTGTCGAGCATCGCCAACCTGCAGCATGCGGTGCGCGGCAATGTGCCCGCGAAATTCCGTGCCTTTTCGGCCGAAATCGACGCCGGCGACCCGCGCCTGCCGACGATCCGCAGCCTGTTCACGCTGAAGCCGGCGGGCCCGGCGATCGACGTGTCCGAGGTCGAGGCAGCGGCGTCGATCGTGCGTCGCTTCGCCACCGGGGCGATGAGCTTTGGGTCGATCAGCCGCGAGGCGCATACCACGCTGGCCAAGGCGATGAACCGCATCGGCGGGAAGTCGAATACCGGCGAGGGCGGCGAGGAAGCGGCGCGCGCCATCCGGCTGGCCGATGGCGACAGCGAGCGATCGTCGATCAAGCAGATCGCCTCGGGTCGTTTCGGGGTGACGACCGACTATCTGGTCGAGGCCGACGAATTGCAGATCAAGATCGCGCAAGGAGCCAAGCCCGGCGAGGGTGGCCAGCTTCCGGGGCACAAGGTCGATGCCGCCATCGCCGCAGTGCGCCACTCGACGCCCGGCGTAGGGCTGATCTCGCCCCCGCCGCATCACGACATTTACTCGATCGAGGATCTGGCGCAGCTGATCCACGACCTGGGTTCGGTCAACCCGACGGCGCGGATTTCGGTCAAGCTGGTGTCCGAAACCGGGGTCGGGACGGTCGCGGCGGGGGTTGCCAAGTGCAGCGCCAACCACATTACCATCTCGGGCTATGAAGGCGGGACTGGGGCGTCGCCGCTGACATCGCTGACCCATGCCGGGCTGCCATGGGAAGTGGGGCTGGCCGAAACCCACCAGACGCTGCTGCTCAACGGACTGCGCGGACGGATCACGGTGCAGGCCGATGGCGGACTGAGGACCGGGCGCGACGTGCTGATCGCGGCGCTGCTGGGCGCCGATGAATATGGCTTTGCGACCGCGCCGTTGATTGCGGCTGGCTGCATCATGATGCGCAAATGCCATTTGAACACCTGCCCGGTGGGGATTGCGACGCAGGATCCGGTGCTTCGCGCGCGCTTCACCGGAGCGCCCGAGCATGTCGTCAACTATCTGTTCTTCGTCGCCGAGGAATTGCGCGAACTGCTGGCCTCGCTTGGGCTGCGCTCAATTGGTGAAGCGGTCGGGCGCGCCGACCTGATCAGTGCCGCGCACAGCGATCACTGGAAGGCGCACGGGGTCATCCTCGATGCGCTGCTGTTCCAGCCACCGGGGGGATTGCCCGAGCGTGAACCGCTCGAGGCGCGGACCCCCAAGCGGATCGACGCGGCGATCATCGAGGCGCTCGGCAAGGAGGGCAAGCAGACCATCGAGCTTCGCGTCGGCAATAACGACCGCACCGTCGGCGCGGCGGCATCGGGCGAGCTGGTACGACGGATGGGGGCAAGACGCCCGGCCGACGACAGCATCACCGTGAAACTGACCGGGTCGGCGGGGCAAAGCCTCGGCGCGTTCCTGGTCGAGGGAATTACCATCGAGGTCAGTGGCGACGCCAATGACTATGCCGGCAAGGGCTTGTCGGGGGGGCGGATCGTGGTTCGCCAGCCCGAGGGCGCGCCGCGCATCGCGGCCGACAACATCATCGTCGGCAACACCTGCCTGTATGGCGCGACTGCGGGCGAAGCCTATTTCAATGGTGTCGCCGGCGAGCGGTTCGCGGTGCGTAATTCGGGCGCGACTGCGGTCGTCGAGGGGATCGGCGACCACGGCTGCGAATATATGACCGGCGGGATCGTTGTCGTGCTGGGCAAGGTCGGGCGCAATTTCGCGGCAGGCATGTCTGGCGGGATCGCGCTGGTCTATGATCCCGATGGCAGCTTCGGACAGCGCTGCAACATGGCCAGCGTCGAGCTCGGCCCGATCGAGGATGCGGGGCAGTTGAAAGCGCTGATCGAGGCGCATCATGCTCGCACCGGAAGCGCCCGCGCGGGCGACATCCTTGCCGACTGGGACCGATCGATTGGCCAGTTCAAGCTGGTCATGCCGACCGATTATCGCCGCGCGCTGGACGCGTTGTCGGCCAAGCAGGATCTTGCCGCATGACCGATCCGACCGGCTTCCTGACGATAGAGCGCAAGGACCGCACCGCGCGCCCGATCGCCGACCGCCTGACCGATTTTCGCGAATATGTCTTGCCGCTGGGCGATCAGGACGTCGCGGTGCAGGCAACGCGCTGCATGGATTGCGGCGTGCCCTTTTGCCACACGGCGTGCCCGGTCGGGAATCTGATCCCCGACTGGAACAGCCTGGTCAGCGAGGAAGACTGGCAAACGGCGAGTGAGCGGCTTCACCGCACCAATAATTTCCCCGAATTTACCGGTCGCGTCTGCCCGGCGCCGTGCGAGGCGGCGTGCACCCTCAACCTCGACGACGTGCCGGTGACGATCAAGACGATCGAATGCGCGATCGTCGACAAGGCGTGGCAGCAGGGCTGGATCCGCCCGCAGGTCGCGGCGCGGGGTACCGGCAAGCGGATCGCGGTCGTGGGATCGGGACCGGCGGGCCTCGCCTGCGCGCAGCAGCTGGCGCGGATGGGACATGCCCCGACGGTATTCGAGAAGAATGACCGGATTGGCGGACTGCTCCGTTATGGCATCCCCGACTTCAAGATGGACCGCGCGCTGATCGACCGGCGGATTGTCCAGATGGAAGCCGAGGGGGTGATCTTCCGCCCCAATATGGAAATTGGCGTGACCGTTTCAGTCGACCGGATCCTCGACGATTATGACGTGATGGTGCTCGCCGGGGGGGCGGAATGGCCGCGCGACCTCGACATCCCCAATCGCGGGGCAAGCAATATTCATTATGCGATGGATTTCCTGACCCAGTCGAACCGCCGCCAGGCAGGATTGCCGATCGAGGGCGAGGAGTTGCTGGCGACGGGCAAGCATGTCGTCGTCATCGGCGGGGGCGACACCGGGTCGGACTGCATCGGCACGTCCAACCGCCAGGGCGCGGCATCGGTCACCCAGCTGGAGATCATGCCCGAGCCGCCGCTGCGCGAGAACAAGCCGTTGGTGTGGCCGCACTGGCCGCTGAAGCTGCGCACTTCGACATCGCAGGAAGAAGGGGTCGAGCGGATGTTCTCGGTGGCGACCCGCGATGCGATTGCCGAAGGCGGGCAGGTCCGGTCGCTGCTGGTCGAGCGCGATGGCGAGCAGATCGAGATACCCGCCGACCTGGTGCTGCTGGCGATGGGGTTTTTGGGATCCCCAGCCGATGGGGTGGTCGGCAAGGCGGGGGCCGAGATCGACCGCAACTCCTATGCCACCAGCCGCGCCAGCGTGTTCGCGTGCGGTGACATGCGGCGCGGACAGTCGCTCGTGGTGTGGGCCATTCGCGAAGGACGCGAGTGTGCCAAGGCCGTTGGTGAACATTTGACTGCAACAAAAACGTCATAACATACGGGATCCCGTTGTGCGCTGCAGCAAAGTGACGCACAAGGTCGGGATTGCCTGAGTATCCGCTCGTCGAATGAAGCGGGACTCCGGCGGGGAGAGGGTCAACCAAATAGGGGACCCCGTTATGAACAAACTATCGATCGCCGCCGCATTGTTGATCGGCCTGTCAGGCGCCATTGCCGCGCCAGCCGCCGCTGCCGACCTGGGTGGGGGATTTTCCGCATCGGGCGGGGCGACCCTGGTTTCCGACTATCGATTCCGGGGGATTTCGCAGACCGACCGCCGCGCCGCAGTGCAGGGCACCTTCACGATCGGCCATTCGTCGGGCTTTTATGCCACCGTCTGGGGGAGCTCGATCGATGATTATGTCGAGAATGGATCGGACCAGGAAATTGACCTGATCGCGGGCTATTCCAAGACCTTCGGCGCGACCAAGCTCGATGGCGGCGTGCTCTATTATTATTACCCGGGGTCGGGCGGGATCAACTCGGACTTCTTCGAGCCTTACATCTCGGTGTCGCAAACCTTCGGGCCGGTGACCGCCAAGGCGACCGCCAATTATGGCTTCAAGCAACGGGCGCTGGCGCTCAACCAGGTCAGCCCGAAAGAGGACAACCTCTACCTCGCCGGCGACCTCAGCGCCGCCATTCCCAAGACCCCGGTAAGCCTGACGGCGCACCTCGGTCACACCTATGGGCCGAGCTATCTGTCGATCGGCAAGGGCTATACCGACTGGGGCGTGGGGGCGAGTGTCGCGGTCAAGAACTTCTCGGTTGGCGTGCAATATGTCGACGCCAGCAAGGACTTCATCAACCCATTCAACGGTCGCAACGAGAGCAAGGCCGGGGTCGTCGGAACAGTCGGCGTGACCTTCTAGCGATCGCCACATCGGCCACCAAATGACGCCCGTCGGGACCATCCCGGCGGGCGTTTTTCCGTGGCGTTCGAGCAGGATGTGCGGTGGGTGGAGACACGGTTGGACACGGTATCACCGGACGCTAAGTGGCCGAAAAAAAGGCCGGGCACTGCTGCCCGGCTGGATAAGGTTCAGGAGAGGATGCCTCGAAAGGCATGACTTACATCGCACTGCAGCAAAGATGTTGCAAGTGCGAATAGTTCACCGGTCCGTTGCTACAATTTCACCATGCCGGCGAGTCGGCGGAGCAAGGCGCGCGGCAGCAGCCGATGGCCCTGCGCACCTGCCTTGTTGAGCAGCCCGGGAATAACCACCGCGCGCCCGGCGTCGATACCGTCAAGCCCGGCGCGGACGACGTCTTCGGCGTTGGCTGCCAGCCGGTTGATGGCGCTACTCGGGGCGAAGCCCGCCGCCGTTCCGAATTCGGTCGCGGTCGGGCCGGGGCACAGTGCCGAGACGGTGATCCCGGTGGTCCGAAGTTCCTCATGGAGGGCTTCGGTGAACGACAGCACGAACGCCTTGGTCGCAAAATAGACCGCCATGCCGGGACCGGGCTGGAAAGCCGCGGTCGAGGCGACGTTGAGGATGCGGCCCTGCTTGCGCGCCATCATGTCGGGCAGGACGGCGTGGGCAAGCTGCGTCAGCGCGCCGCAGTTGAGGTCGATCATCGACCGCTGGCGGGGGCCGTCGAGACTGGCAAAGCGACCGCCGAGCCCGAAGCCGGCATTGTTGACCAGCAGGCTGACGGTTTCGCCGTGCGCGAGAATGTCGGCCATCAACCCCGCCACGGCGCCGGCCTCGCCCAGGTCGCAGGCCATAACGCGGGCATTGCCGAGTTCGGCGGCAAGCGCATCGAGCCGGTCCTTGCGGCGGGCGACGAGCACCAACCGATGCCCGCGCGCGCTCAGCTGGCGGGCGAATTCGACGCCGAGGCCGGCCGAGGCGCCGGTAATGAGCGCAACGGGCGCGGCCATGACGTTTCCCTGAAGTGCGAGTGCGTTAGGCGACGGTCGCCTTGACGATGAAGCCCGGCTCCCGCGGCGGCTCGCCCTTGGGCAGGGCGTCGACATGCTCCATGCCGCTTTCGACCTGGCCCCACACGGTATATTGCTTGTCGAGGAAGCTGGCGTCGTCGAAACAGATGAAGAACTGACTGTTGGCGCTGTTCGGGGCAGCGGTGCGCGCCATCGAGCAGGTGCCACGGACATGCTTAGTGGCATTGAACTCCGCCTTCAGGTCGGGCAGCGACGAGCCGCTCATGCCGGTGCCGGTGGGATCGCCACCCTGCGCCATGAAGCCGGGGATGACGCGGTGGAACTTCACCCCATCGTAAAAACCTTCGCCGGCCAGCTTGGTGATCCGCTCGACATGGCCCGGGGCGACGTCTGGAAGCAGCTTGATGACGACGTCGCCGCCGCTCGAAAGGGTGAAGGTCAGCGTGTTGGCGTCGGCCATGGGGAGTCTCCGGTTGGAAAGATTATGCGGCCATGTAGGGACGCGACCCGGGTTGCGCCAGCCGTAAGCGCGCCATAGAGCAACCCCGGCGACGCCAAGCGAGAGGGAGGGCCATGAGCGAGAGCGAACTGCCCATCGTCGAGCGGACAGCCGACGCGGTCGAAACGCGGGTTCCCGAACCGCGTGAAACGATCATGGATCGCGAGGACCGGTTGAAGCCGGCCTTCGTCGACAAGGTGCTCGACGCGGTCGAGGCGGGGGATAACGAGACCGCGCGCGCGCTAGTCGAACCGCTCCACCCGGCCGACATCGCCGACTTGATCGAACTGGCGCAGGCCGACGAGCGCGAAGGGCTGGTCGCGGCGCTGGCGGGGATCGTCGACGCCGACGTGATCGCCGAACTCAATGACCACGTCCGCGAGCTGCTGATCGACGAGATGGAGCCGCAGCAGGTCGCCGACCTGGTCGGGCAGCTCGACACCGACGACGCGGTCGCGCTGATCGAGGATCTGGAGGACGACGAACAGCGCGCGGTGCTGCGCGCGATGGAACCCGACGATCGTGCCGCGATCGAGGAAGCGCTGAGCTATCCCGAGGAATCGGCCGGGCGGATGATGCAGCGCGACCTGATCGCGGTGCCCGAACATTGGACCGTCGGCCAGGTGATCGATTATCTGCGGTCGGGCGACGATCTGGCGACCGATTTCTGGGAAGTGTTCGTGGTCTCGCCGACGCACCACCCGGTGGGGACGTGCAAGCTGTCGGCCATCCTGCGGTCGGACCGGGCGGTTGCGGTGGTAAGCGTGATGGCCGAAGAGCAAATGCTGATCCCGGTCGGCATGGACCAGGAAGAGGTTGCGCTGCGCTTCCAGAAATATGCACTGATTTCGGCGGCGGTGGTCGATCCGGCCGGGCGGCTGGTCGGCATGATCACGGTCGATGACATCGTCCACATCATCCAGGAGGAAGCTGGCGAGGACACGCTGCTGCTATCGGGCGCGGGCGATGGCGATATCAACGAGCCGATCCACCTGACCATTCGCACGCGGCTGTGGTGGCTGGTCGTCAATCTTGGCACGGCGATCCTGGCAGCAGCGGTAGTCGGCGGGTTCGAGGCCGAAATTGCGAAACTTGCGGTGCTGGCGGTGCTGATGGGCATCATCTCGGGAATGGGCGGCAACGCCGGGACGCAAACGCTGGCGGTGGTGGTGCGGGCGTTGGCGACCAACCAGCTGACCAGTTCCAACACCGTGCGAATGATCCGGCGCGAATTGCTGATTGCAATCACCAACGGCGTGGTGCTGGCACTCATTACCGGTGGGGGGACGATCCTGATCTATCACAATGTCCCGCTCGGACTGGTGATGGGCGCGGCGATGATCATCAACAATATCGTGGCTGGGCTGTCGGGCATCCTTGTGCCGATCGGCCTGGAGAAGATGCGGATCGATCCGGCGGTGTCGTCGGCGGTATTCGTGACGATGGCGACCGACGTGATGGGCTTTTTCAGTTTCCTTGGGCTGGCTCAGATGGCGGGGCTGGCCGGATAGGGATTGATCGGTCCCCGGGGTCGCCTATGTCATCAGCGTGCCGCTTCACCTGACCAAGACTGCCGTTGGCTGTGCGAGCATCGAGGCGCTGGGCAATCGCCTGGCGCGGCGCGCCTCTGGCGGGATGGTCCGAGTGCCGACGCGGATGCGGCCAAAGCGCGCCACCGAGCTGATCGGCGGATCGCTCCACTGGATCGTCAAGCACCGCATCGTCGCGTGCAACGAGATCATCCGGATCGACGACCGCAGCGACGGGCGGATCGACATTGTGTGCAGCGACCAGCTGGTCATCCTGCCCGCCGCGCCCAAGCGCGCGCACCAGGGCTGGCGATACCTGGAGGAAGAGGCTGCGCCCGACCCCGAGGGCGGGGACGACAGCGGGCTGGGGCAGTTGCCGCCGTCGCTGTACGGCAAGCTGGCGAAGCTCAATCTGGTCTAGCGGATGGCTGGTCTAGCGGATGGCTGGTCTAGCGGTAGGCTGGTTTAGGGTTGGCGCAGGGTTTGGCCGGGCCTAGCGTCGGCAGAAAGGGGATGGGTCGATGAAGACGATGTTGCTGATCATCGGAGTGTTTGCGCTGCTGATGGGCCTGCTGTGGGTCGGACAGGGGCTGGGCATAATCCACTGGCCGGCGTCGAGCTTCATGCTCGACCAGCGGCCGTGGGCAACGCGCGGGGCGATATTGGCCGTGGTCGGGCTGGCGCTGATCGTGTTTGCCAAGCGGACTTAATTCCCCGACTTGCAGCCTTCGACGGCAGACGATCCGGTCGTGCGGATGATGCAGGCGGGGGCGCCCGTCAGGCTGACTAGCGCCACGCCGTAGGCTTCGACCTTTGCGGTGTCGCTGACCGCGGCTTTGACGACGGCGGGGCCTTCGGCGGTGATGGTGGCGTCTTTCAGGCTTAGTGCCGAGGCATCAAGGCTGGACGCGCCACGAACGAAGGCGGTCATGCGCAGTGATGCGCCACTGAGCCGGGCCGAGGCCGCGCCGCCAATGGTGATTCGTAGTTGATCGACAGCGACCTGGCCGATGTCGGCAAGCCCCGAGCCATTGATCGACAGGTCGAAGCCGAGCCCCTTGACCCGGTCGATCGCGAGGCTGCCCGAGCCATTGAGCCAGGCGGCGGCAAGGTCGTGAGTGCCAAGCGCGATCGTCGCGGGGCCGGGCGATGTGCCGGTAAAGCCGCCCCAGCTCGAGCGGTTGACGTGGACGACGAGGGTGTTGCCCTGGACATCGAGCGCGATCGCATCGAGCGCGGCCTGGCTGCCGGTGGCGGTGGCGTAGGGGGCGACCCCGGTGGCGAGAGTGACCTTGTAGGGGCCCTCGACGCGAACCCGGTCGAACGAGGTGATGGCAAAGGTGCGGGTCGCAGCAGTCGCCGGGGTGGCGACGGTCGCGAACAGCAAGGCGGCAGCGAGGATGGCTTTGGTCATGCGCCATCCTCGCCGCACATGGTTAACGAATGATGTTCACGAGCAGGCGACGTTGCCCGAGCCATGCTTTTCAATGGTGCATTTCGCGCCGCCGGTGAGGGTGACGTCGCCCGAACCGAGGATTTCAATGTCGGCGGTGCCCGTGGAGTGGCCCTTGATGTCACCCGAGCCGGCAATGCTCAGCTTGGCGATTTCGGCGGTCAGCGCGGCGGCGTCAATTCCGCCCGAACCGGCAATTTCGTAATTGACGGTCTTGGCCTTGCCGGTTGCCATGACGCTGCCCGACCCGGCAATTTCGAACGAGACGTCGGCGACGTCGACCGCGGCGAGTTTGAGATCGCCCGAGCCGGCGACTTCGCCCTTGAAGCGCGGACCGCTGAGCTTGTCGATGCTGATCCCGCCCGAGCCGGCGATGGCGGCATGGTCGAGGCTTGGGACGGTCACGACAAAGGTGACGGCGTCGGCCTTATGGCTGCTCCAGCCCCAGCTCCAGTTCCACCCGTGGCGCTTGGCCGTGCCAATTTCGAGCGTGCCATCTTCGACTTCGACGCGCAGTCGGTCGAGCGCCTTTTCGCTGCCGGTGGCGTGAACGCTTGCGGCGGGGCCGGTTCGGACAGTGACGTCATAGGGGCCCGCGACCTCGATCCCAGTGAAGCCCGCGACGGTGAAGGCGCGATCGACCTTGGGGCCGGAGTCGGCGCTATCCGATCGGTTGCAACCGCTCAGGGCGACGATCGCAGTGCCGGCAACGAGAATATGGGTGACGCGCATGAAGCCCTCCTGTGTGTTGCTAGGTTAATACAGTGAGGCGGAGGGTTGCGCAAGACACAAAAAAGGCGCGGCGTGTGACCGCCGCGCCCCTTGTCGTGGGTTTGAGGATCGCGCCCGTTAGGCGGCGAGCTCTTTCGCCTTGTTGTGGATCGTCGCGGCGGCGTTGAGGATTTCGAGAATCTGCTTCAGCGCAGTCGGCTCGTCGACCTGCTCCATCGCGGCCAGCTCGCGAGCGAGACGCGACGAGGCAGCTTCGAAGATCTGCCGTTCGGAATAGCTCTGCTCGGGCTGGTCGTCGGCCCGGAACAGGTCGCGGGTGACTTCGGCGATCGAGGTGAGGTCGCCCGAGTTGATCTTGGCCTCATATTCCTGGGCACGGCGCGACCACATGGTGCGCTTTACCTTGGGCTTGCCCTTGAGCGTCTCGAGCGCGTCCTTCATCGTCTTGTCGCTCGACAGCTTGCGCATGCCGACGGCATCGGCCTTGCCGACCGGAACGCGGAGCGTCATCCGCTCTTTTTCAAAGCGAAGGACATAGAGGTCGAGGCTGGTGCCCGCGATCTCGGTGTTCTGAATTTCGGTGACCTTGCCAACACCGTGCTTGGGGTAAACAACATAATCGCCAACATCGAAGCTAAGCGCCTTCGCAGCCATTCGTTCGCCTTCCTATGCTTTGCGAGCCCGCCGACGCGCCTCAAGTGCACCATGCCCCCCAATTGGCGATGCATTCGAGACGACCCCCGGTCGTAGCGATCCCGTCTTGTCGTCGTTCGACTGTTACCCCCCGCAAGGAATGCGGCGGCCTGTGACACTCTTGTAACATGTTTTTTATCAAATCGCCAGTCCAAGCTGGATGGGTTCGATATCCGAATCGGTGACGAGTGCATGGAGGCCAAGCCCGAGCAGGCGGATCCCGCGCGGGATCGGGAAGAGCGCGACGAGCAGGGCTTGCCCGGCGGCGGTGAAGGTGGCGGGATCACGGATCGGCGCCGCAAAGCTTTTCGAACGGGTTATGAGGGTGAAGTCGCCATATTTGACCTTCAGCGTCACCGTCCGCCCGGCGACCCCGCCGCGCTGGATGCGGTCCCAGGCGAACCCGGCGACGCGATCGAGCTGATCGGCCAGCGCGGCGGGATCGGACAGGTCGTCGTCGAAGGTCCGTTCGGCGCTGACCGATTTCGATTCGCGATGGGCGCGGACCTCGCGATCGTCGATGCCGCGCGCGATCCGCCAATACCAGCCGCCCGACGAACCGAAATGGGCTTCAAGTTCGGGTAGCGACCAGGCGGCGAGGTCGGCGCCGGTGTGGATCCCGAGCCGCTCCATCCGGGCGGCGGTGACCGGGCCGACGCCGTGAAAGCGCTTGACCGGCAGAGTCGCGACGAAGGCTGCGCCGCGGTCGGGCGGGATGACGCAAATGCCGTCGGGCTTGTTATGGTCCGAGGCGAGCTTGGCGATGAACTTGCAATAGGACACGCCGGCCGAAGCGGTAAGCCCGGTGTCGGCCTTGATCCGGGCGCGGATCTGCTGCGCGATGGCGCGCGCGCTGCCGAGGCCGTGGCGGTCTTCGCTGACGTCAAGATAGGCCTCATCGAGGCTGAGCGGTTCGACGTGGGGGGTATAGTGTTCGAAGATCGCGCGGATCTGGTGCGACACCGCACGATAGACGTCGAAGCGCGGCTTGACGAAAATAAGGTCGGGGCATCTGCGGCTGGCGGTGACCGAGGGCATCGCCGAACGGACGCCAAAGACGCGGGCTTCATAAGAGGCGGCGGCGACCACTCCGCGATGCCCGCCGCCGACCGCAACCGGGCGCCCTCGCAACGCCGGGTCGTCGCGCTGTTCGACCGAGGCGTAGAAGGCATCCATGTCGATGTGGATGATCTTGCGGGGAACGTCGTTCACGCCCCGTTCTATCAAATCCTCGCGCCAATGGGGAGAAGCTTTCCTTGCCCGCCGAGTCATGCTTTAGGGCGCGCAATTGCAACATCGATCATCAGACGGGACGCGCCATGAACATTCATGAGTATCAGGCCAAGGAACTGCTCGCGAAGTACGGCGTCCCCGTCCCCGCCGGCCATGCCGCAATGACCGCCGACGAAGCCGTTGCCGCCGCCAAGCAGCTGCCCGGACCGCTGTGGGTGGTGAAGGCGCAGATCCACGCCGGCGGGCGCGGCAAGGGCAAGTTCGTCGAGCTCGGCCCCGATGCCAAGGGCGGCGTCCGTCTGGCGAAATCGATCGACGAGGTTCGCGCGCACGCCGAGGAAATGCTCGGCAAGACGCTGGTGACGATCCAGACCGGGGATGCGGGCAAGCAGGTCCAGCGGCTGTACATCACCGATGGCGTGGACATCGCCAAGGAATTCTACCTCGCGCTGCTGGTCGATCGCGACAGTGGGCGGATCGCGATGGTCGCGTCGACCGAGGGTGGGATGGATATCGAGGCGGTGGCGCACGACACGCCCGAGAAGCTCCATACCATCACCATCGACCCGGCGACCGGTTTCATGCCGCATCATGGCCGCGCGGTGGCGGCGGCGCTCGAACTGACCGGTGACCTCGCCAAGCAGGCGGCGAACGTCGCGTCGAAGCTGTACGACGCCTTCATCGGCACCGATGCCGAGCAGATCGAGATCAACCCGCTGGCGGTGTCGGCCGATGGCAAGCTGCTGGTGCTCGACGCCAAGGTGGCGTTCGACGGCAACGCCATGTTCCGCCACAAGGACCTGGCCGAACTTCGTGATTTGACCGAAGAGGATCCGGCCGAGATCGAGGCATCGAAGTACGACCTGGCTTACATCAAGCTGGACGGGGACATCGGCTGCATGGTCAATGGCGCGGGCTTGGCGATGGCGACGATGGACATCATCAAATTGAACGGCGCCTTTCCGGCCAACTTCCTCGACGTCGGGGGCGGGGCGACCACAGAGAAGGTCACGGCGGCGTTCAAGATCATCCTGAGCGACCCGGCGGTTAAGGGCATCCTCGTCAACATCTTCGGCGGGATCATGAAGTGCGACATCATCGCCGACGGGATCGTCGCGGCGGCCAAGGAGGTCAATCTGTCGGTGCCGCTGGTGGTTCGGCTCGAGGGTACGAACGTGCAGCAGGGCAAGGATATTCTCGCCAATTCGGGGCTGCCGATCGTGGCCGCGAACGACCTTGGCGATGCGGCGCGCAAGATTGTGGCGGAAGTGAGGAAGGCGGCTTGAGACCCTAAGGCGTCGGCTTGGGTTCGGGGAGCAGCGGCGGCGTCGAGTCGATGTAGCTGAGGAAGTCGCTCCAGATGTCGTGGGTTTCCCGGTCGATCAGCCGCAACGTACATCCCTGATGCATGGCGTAGCGAATCGAGCCTTCGATCCATTGCTGATAGACAGCGTCGCAATAGGTGGTCCGATAGGCGTCGGCGCTGACCGCCGAATTCTCCAGCGCCTTGGCGGTAGCCGCGTCCTGGCCCGCACCCTCGCCGTGGAAGCGATTGAACGCCACTGCGCGATAGTGTTTGAGCCGCGCGGTCGCCCGCCCGATCTTGCCGTCCATGCATTGCGCCATCGAGCGGGTGTCCGAGCCATTGCAGGGATCAACCTTCGCCGGGGGCGGTGCGGCGGCGAGCGCAATCACGAACAGCATCATCATGGCTTACTCTCCGACACGATCGGCGATGTTCACCATGGGCACGCCGCAAAGTCCATCGCACGACCTTACGGAATGCGTCCGATTTGACCTTCCTGCATATCGGCAACATAGGCACCTTAACCATTGGTGTTGGAGAGACGCATGAAGCTGCTCGTCGCGGTCAAGCGGGTGATCGATTATAATGTGAAACCCCGCGTCAAGATGGACGGCTCGGGGATCGACCTTGCCAACGTCAAAATGTCGATGAACCCGTTCGACGAAATCGCCGTCGAGGAAGCCATTCGCCTGCGCGAAAAGGGCGCGGCGACCGAGGTTGTCGCGGTCTCGGTCGGACCGGCCAAAGCGCAGGAGACGCTCCGCACCGCGCTGGCGATGGGCGCCGATCGCGCAATCCATATCATCTGCGAAGACGAGGTCGAGCCGCTCGGCGTGGCGAAACTGCTCGCCAAGGTCGCCGAGGAGGAAGCCCCGGGGATGATCATCCTTGGCAAGCAGGCGATTGACGATGATTCGAACCAAGTCGGGCAGATGCTCGGCGCGCTGCTCGGGTGGCCGCAAGGGACGTTCGCGAGCAAGGTCGAGGTCGCCGGCGACACGATCAACGTGACGCGCGAAGTCGATGGCGGGCTGGAGACGGTGGCGCTTAGCGGACCGGCGATCGTAACGACCGATTTGCGGTTGAACGAGCCTCGCTATGCTTCGTTACCCAACATCATGAAGGCGAAATCAAAGCCGATGGCGCAGAAGACCGCCGCCGATTACGGGGTCGATATCTCGCCCCGGCTGGAGACGCTGAAAGTGGTCGAACCGTCGAAGCGCCAGGCCGGGATCAAGGTCGCCTCGGTCGACGAACTGGTCGGCAAGTTGAAGAACCTGGGAGTGGTGGCATGAAGACGCTGGTGCTGGTCGAGCATGACGGTTCGACCGTCAAGGACCCGACTCTGCCCGCGGTGACCGCAGCGGCGCAGATGGGCGAAGTCCACCTGCTGGTGATTGGGTCGAACGTTGGCGCGGTGGCGGCCGAGGCGGCGAAGATCGCCGGTGTCGGCAAGGTCCATGTCGCCGATGCGCCCGGGCTTGAGCACCCACTGGCCGAGGCGCTGGCGCCGATCGCGGTGCGGCTGATGGCCGACCATGATGCGTTCGTGGTGCCGTCGACGACAACCGGGCGCAACGTTGCCCCGCGAGTTGCGGCAATGCTCGATGTGATGCAGCTGAGCGATATTACCTCGGTCGAGGGCGACAACACGTTCACGCGGCCAATCTATGCCGGCAACGCCATCGCGACGGTCAAGTCGAAGGATGCCAAGCTGGTCGTCACGGTGCGCGGGACAGCGTTCGAGAAGGCGTCGCGTGAGGGTGGTTCGGGGACGGTCGAGGCGGTCGACGGATCGGGCGATTCAGGTAAGTCGAAATTTGTCTCCGCCGAGCTCGCCAAGTCCGAGCGGCCCGAGCTGACCAGCGCCAAGATCATCGTCTCGGGTGGCCGCGCGCTGGGATCGTCCGAGCAGTTCCACGCGCTGATCGATCCGCTTGCCGACAAGCTTGGCGCGGGCGTCGGCGCAAGCCGCGCGGCGGTCGACGCGGGCTATGCGCCCAACGACTACCAGGTCGGCCAGACGGGCAAGATCGTGGCGCCGGAAGTCTATATGGCGATCGGCATTTCGGGCGCGATCCAGCACCTTGCGGGGATGAAGGACAGCAAGGTCATCATCGCCATCAACAAGGACGAGGATGCCCCGATCTTCCAGGTCGCCGACATCGGCCTGGTCGGCGACCTGTTCAAGATCGTGCCGGAACTGACCGAGAAGCTTTAGGCATCCTCGCGCAGGTTTCTTGGGGCGGGGAAGCGGTCTTCGATGGTGTCGCGGGGTTCGTTGCCGGCGAAGATTTTCGCGGCTTCGAGTTCGTCGTCGGGGGGGCATATCTCGACCGCGGCGCGGCGCAGGACAAGGTAGCCAGCGAGGCCTGACAGCAGCGATCCGGCAAGCGTGCCGAGCTTGGCGGCTTCGACGGCTTGCGGGTTTTCGGGGAAGGCAAGCGCGCCGATGAACAGGCTCATGGTGAAGCCGATCCCGCACAGCAGGGCGGCCCCATAGAGCTGGGTGCTACTGGTGCCGGCGGGACGGGGGGCGAGGCCCGAGCGGACCGCGAGCCAGATCGCGCCGGCGACGCCGAGTTGCTTGCCGACGAACAAGCCAAGCGCGACCGCTAGCGGCAATTCAGGGGCGATCGACGACAGGCCGGCGAGCGATACGCCCGCGCTGACTAGGCCGAACAAGGGCACAACCCCGAACATCACCCACGGATGGATCCGGCGTTCGAGCCGGCGGAGCGGGGACTTGCCGCGGTCGTCGCGCATGGGAATGGTTAGCGCGGCGAGGACTCCAGCGACGGTGGCGTGGACTCCGCTGGCCAGCATCGCCAGCCATAACAGCGCGAAACCAATGAGATAGGGCAAGAGGCGACGGACCCCGAACAGGCTCATGCCGGCCATGGCGCCGAACAGGACGCCTGCGGCGCCCAACGCCATGACGTCAAGATTGCGGGTGTAGCCCAAGGCAATGACGATCACCGCGCCAATGTCGTCGACGATAGCGATGGTCACGAGCAGCAGCTTGAGCGAGGGCGGCGCGCGGGGCCCGAGGAGGGCGAGGATGCCGACGGCGAAGGCAATGTCGGTCGCGGCGGGGATCGCCCAGCCGCTGCGGTATTCGGGCGCGGCGCGGGTGACGAAGAGATAGACCAGGGCCGGGACCGCCATGCCGAGCGCAGCGGCGACGATCGGCAGGCGGCGGGCTTCGGGCGTGCCGAGGCGGCCTTCCAGCCATTCGCGCTTCACTTCCAGGCCGACGAGCAGGAAGAACAAGGCCATCGCGCCGTCGGCGATTGCGCCATGGAGCGAGAATTGGCCAACCCGCGGAAAGACCGGGCCGAGGCGCAAATGGACGAGGCCGTGAAACGCCTGAGCCAGTGGCGAATTGGCGAGCAGCAGGGCAATCGTTGCGCTGGCAATGAGCAATTGCCCGGCGCGGCGATCCTGGGTTGAGCTGTCGGCCATGACAAACGCATAGCCAGCGGCGGCCGCGCGGGCGAGCGAAACCGGCCCCCTTTATCATCACCGCATATTGCCTACATTGGAGCCAACCGGCGCGGCCATCGTTCCCGAAGCGCGCCCTGTTTCTTGTCCCCCAGGAGAATGACCCCCATGGCCGATGTCGATGCGCAGGTGCGCCGCCTGCAAGTGGCAAATCTGCCCCCCGCCGACAGCGGCCGCGGGGTTGCCCGGCTGCCCGCCAAATGGATGCAGCAATTGGGGCTGGCCGAAGGCGACGTGATCGAGATCGTCGGCAAGCGCAGCACGGCGGCGCGCGCGATCCGTCCTTATGGCGACGACGAAGGGCTGGAGATCATCCGGCTCGACGGGTTGCAGCGCGCCAATGCCGAAGTTGGCTCAGGCGACTATGTCGAGGTTCGCAAGGTCGAGTCGAAGGCGGCGACACGCGTGGTGTTCGCGCCCGCCGCCGAGCAGGTCCGGCTGACCGGATCGGCCGAGGCACTGAAGCGCAGTTTCGAAGGGCGACCGCTGACCGAGGGCGATACGGTGGCAACCGCGGGCCACCAGCGGGTCAACGCCGACATGCCCGAACATGTCCGCCAATTGCTCAACGCGCCGGCGTTCGCGTTGCAGGAAGTGCGGTTGCGGGTGGTGTCGACCGTGCCGCGCGGGATCGTCCACATCGAGGCTTCGACAGTGGTCGAGCTGTTGCCCGAATTTACCAAAAAGGCCGGCGAACGCCGCGCCGATGTGACCTACGACGACCTTGGTGGAATGAAATCGACGATCGACGCCTTGCGCGAGATGGTCGAGCTTCCGCTGCGCCATCCCGAACTATTCCAGCGGCTAGGCGTCGACCCGCCGAAGGGGGTGTTGCTGCATGGCCCGCCCGGGACCGGCAAGACCCGGCTGGCGCGCGCGGTGGCCAACGAGAGCGATGCGCAATTCTTCACTATCAACGGTCCCGAGATCATGGGATCGGCCTATGGCGAGAGCGAAAAGCGACTCCGCGAAGTGTTCGAGGAAGCGGCCAAGGCGGCGCCGTCGATCATCTTCATCGACGAGATTGATTCGATCGCGCCCAAGCGCGGGCAGGTGTCGGGCGAGGCAGAGAAGCGGCTGGTCGCGCAATTGCTGACGCTGATGGACGGGATCGAGGCTCGCCAGAATCTGGTGGTGATCGCCGCAACCAACAGGCCCGAGGCGATTGACGAGGCGCTGCGCCGGCCGGGTCGGTTTGATCGCGAGATCGTCGTCGGCGTGCCCGACGAAGCGGGGCGGCGCGAGATATTGGGGATCCACACGCGCGGGATGCCGCTGGCCGACGGAATCGACCTCGATGACCTGGCACGGCGGACCTATGGATTTGTCGGCGCGGATCTTGCGGCGCTGGTGCGCGAGGCGGCGCTGGAAGCGGTGCGGCGGATCCTGCCGCGGATCAACCTCGACGACGCGACGATTCCGCCCGAAATCCTCGATTCGCTCTCGGTCGATTCGAATGATTTCGAAAATGCCCTGAAGCGCGTCTCGCCATCGGCGATGCGAGAAGTGATGGTCCAAGTGCCGACGCTTCGCTGGGAGGATGTCGGCGGGCTCGACGAGTCGCGTGACAAGTTGCGCGAAGGGGTCGAGCTGCCGCTCAAGCATCCCGAGGCGTTCAAGCGGCTCGGCATCCGCCCGGCCAAGGGCTTCCTGCTGTACGGGCCACCGGGGACGGGCAAGACGCTTCTGGCCAAGGCGACGGCGCGCGAGAGCCAGGCCAATTTCATCTCGGTCAAATCGTCGGACCTGTTGTCCAAATGGTATGGCGAGAGCGAGCAGCAGATTGCGCGCCTGTTCGCCCGGGCACGGCAGGTCGCGCCGACGGTGATCTTCATCGACGAGCTCGATTCGCTGGTTCCTGCGCGCGGAGCCGGAATGGGGGAGCCGCAAGTCACCGAGCGAGTGGTCAACACGATCCTCGCCGAAATGGATGGGCTCGAGGAGCTCAACAATGTCGTGGTGATCGGAGCGACCAATCGGCCGAACCTGATCGACCCGGCTTTGCTTCGCCCGGGACGATTCGATGAGCTGATTTACGTGGGCGTGCCCGATGCCGCCGGGCGCGAACGGATCCTTGCGATCCATGCCAAGGGGATGCCGCTGGCCGCCGATGTCAATTTGAAGGCGCTCGCTGAGCGGACCATGCGTTTTACCGGCGCGGATCTGGAGGACCTGACCCGGCGTGCGGGGCTGGCGGCGTTGCGGCGCGGGCTGGAGTCGGCTGAAGTGACGATGGCCGATTTCGAATTTGCGCTGACCGAGACGCGAGCGTCGGTGACCGACGAGATGCTGACCGATTATGAGCGGATCCAGGACACGCTGAAGTCCGACGCGGTGCGGCCGTTGGGCGGGATCGGCTTCGTGCTTCCGGGGATGCTGCGGTCCAAGAATGCAGAAAAAGGGGATTAAGCGTGGAGGCTGGTCCGGCCCCATACCGCCAGCCCGATCAGCAGTGCCGCTGACACGAGAAACGGCAGGTCGGGGTTGAGGCCGTAGAGCGCCATGCCGATTGATGGGGCGGCGACATAGCTGATGCCGTTGGCGCCGGTAATCGCGCCCGCGACCCCGCCCTGTTCGGAGAGTGGGACGGCGAGGCTGGCGCCGCCAGTGAAGCCCGGGCGGGTGAAGCCGAACCCGAGGCTGGCGAGCCCGAAGGCGACGACGAGGCCGTAAAGATTGTGCGCAACGACCATCGCCGCGCAGCCCGCCGCAGCGACAATCGCGCCGGCGACGATCATCGTGCGCGGGGTCAGGCCCAGGCGCGGGATGATCCCCCATTGTGCCGCGAGCGTGGCCGAGGCGCCCGCCATCATGACGATCGAGATCGGCATTTCCGACCCGCTGGGAGGAAGCGCCAGCCGGTCGATGATGAAGAAGCCGAGGCAGGTCAGCGTCGCCGCCTGGGCATGGCCCGAGACGATCCCGGCGGTGATCCAGCGGGCAATGCGGGGATCGCGCCATTTCATCCGGCGGCCGCGCGGCTGGGTTGCGGCAACGACGCTGGCGCCGGTCGGACTGGTCGCCAGCGAGGGATAGGACATCGCCGCGCCCTGCCCTTCGCGGACAAGGTCGCGACTGTCGTCAGGGAGCCAGCGCCAGATAGCGAGGAAGACGCCCAGCGCGATGAGCGCAAAGGCAAACAAGGGTCCGGGCAAGCCAACGAACGGGAGCACGAACAAGGGCGCGAGCGCGGGGCCCAAAATGGTGCCGAGCCCGAACGACGAGGACAGCGACGACAAAGCCGCGACTCGCCCCGAACGGCGGGTGCGCGACGCGAGATAGGCCTGCGTCGCGCTGGGTGTTGCGCAGCCCAGCGTGCCGTAAATCGCGCGGGCAATCGCAAACAGGACGAACGTCGTCACGCCGGGGATCATCCGCGACAGGCCGGCGCGAAGGACGAAGCCGCACAAGGTCATTGAGACGATGAACCCGCCGACCCCCATCAGCATGAGGCGCTTGCGGCCATGGGTGTCGCTTTTCTGCGCCCAGAATGAGGCCAATAGCACCCAGATGACGGCCGACCAGGTATAGGCGACCGCGACCCAAAAATCGCCGATACCGATCTCGCGCCCGATCGCGGGCATGACCGACTGGAGCGCGGTATTGCCCGCAGCGGCGACGAGCATCGCGGCAAACAACAGCAGGAATTGAAGGTTGGTGAGCGCAGTGGTGCCGATGGCCGAGCGCTTCGTTGCGGGATGATTGGCAGTCTTGCGCATCACTTGCCCCTAGACCGTGATCGCTTCAGATTGAAATAATCTGAAGCATGAATCACGGTCTAGCCTTTGATGCGAGCCTGATTCACGCCATCGGCGGAAGCGCATCGCGCTTCCTTCTCCGACGATCAGGCTCGTTACCGCGACGGAGCGAAGCGCAGAGCCGGGCGTTGGAACTTGCTAATCGGCCCGGCATTTGCGAACGAAGCCGACCTGCCCCCGTCTGGAGCTTTCATGAATCCGTCGACTGCCCGAGCGCTCAAAGGTCCGCGCAGCTTTGCGCAGCGGCGCCTGGCGAGCCCCAAGCTCCAGTTCCTCAAGGAATTCATCAAGCATCCGGTGATGGTCGGGTCGATCATTCCGTCGAGCGACCGGCTGATCGAGAAGATGCTTGGCCCGGTCGACTGGGCGAGCACCAGTCTATTCGTCGAATATGGCCCTGGGGTCGGCACCTTCACCCGCCCGATCCTGGAGCGGATGGCACCCGATGCAACGCTTCTGACGATCGACACCAATGCCGATTTCACCGCCTATCTGAAGGCCGATATTCAGGATGAGCGGCTGGTCGCGGTCACCGGGTCGGCGGCCGACGTCGAAAAGATCATCGCTGCGCACGGCTTTGAAAAAGCCGACTATGTCCTGTCGGGGCTGCCCTTTTCGACGCTTCCGACCGGGGTCGGCGACGCGATCGGCGCGGCGACGGCGCGCGTAATCCGCACGGGCGGGGCGTTCCTGGTCTATCAGTTCAGCCCCAAGGTGCGCGACTTCATTGCACCACACTTCGAGCGGCTGGACCGAGGGTTCGAATGGTGGAACGTGCCCCCGGCGACGCTGTTCTGGGCGTGGCGCGAAGAGGTGATTGAAGCCTAGCGCTCTCTCCGCGCCAAATTGCGCGTCACGGTGAAGTCGAGACTGTTCACCAGGAAAAAACCGACCCGCCAGCGGATCCGCTCCCACAGCGTGCCGCGTTGTTTGTGGAGCTGTTTGGTAATCTCCTCGCTGTCGCCGATTTCATGTTCGAAATAGCCGCGCATCATCATCGCGAATTTCGGATCGTCGACGCGAAGCATCATTTCCATGTTGAGATATAGCGAACGAATGTCGAAATTCGACGAGCCGATGTGGACGATGTCGTCCATCACCAGCAGCTTTGAATGAAGCTTGGTCGGCAGATATTCGTACATTTCGACCTTGCGGCGGAGCAGCTTGCGATACGTGTAGCGCGCGGCATCGATCGTCGCGCGATTGTCCGATTTGGATGCGGTGATGACGCGCACGCGGCCACCGGTGCTGGCAACCCGCGAAATTCGCACGAGCATGCTGGTCATCGGCGCGAAATAGGCCGCGATCATCTCGAGGTTTTTCGCATTGGCGAGGTCTTGCGCGGTCGATAGCGCCCATGGCGACTTGCGCTGCATCGGGCCGCCATATTGCCACTGCAACTTGCCCTCATGTTCGGAGAAATGACGGACAACCGCGCGCAACGCCTTCAGCCGCGCGCCCTTGTGCAGCGCCCAGCCCATCAGCGCGTCGAAATAATGACCAAGCCGCTCGGCCGCCGGACCCTCGACAATCAGCCCGATGTCGCGCCATGCGCCATCCTCGGCGGTGCCAAAATAGTCATTTTCGACGTTGAAACCGCCGATCAAAGCAATCCTGCCGTCGGCCAGCGCTAGCTTCTGGTGATTGCGCAGCAGGTAGCGGCGGCCATAGCTGGGGTTGAAGCGGCAGAAGCGGGCGCCCCGGTTGTGGAGTTCCTTGAAATAGGTGTCGGGGGTCTTGCTGCTGCCGAATCCGTCGATCAACAGCGACACTGCGACCCCGCGATCGACCGCGCGCATGAGTGCGTCGCGCACTCGTTCGCCAGCCTCGTCGCCCATGAAGATGTAATAGAGGACGCGGAGGCTATGTTCGGCCTCGTCGATCAGCGCGAGGAGTGCCGCGAGCCGCGCCGGGCCTTCGGTCAGCAGGGTCAACTGGTTGCCGTCGACGGTCAGGCTGCAGTCTTGTGGGGTAGGAAGCGGCATTGCTTTGCCTTGGGGCCGCGACCGCGCCAAGGCAAGCGCGGCGCCTTTCATTGACTTTCGCGGGGGCCGTCACTAGGTCCAGCCCCTTCCCGGCCCTGCCGTACCCCTGTCCCAAGGCGAACCACCATGGCGCGCGTTACCGTCGAAGATTGCGTCGACAAGATCCCCAACCGTTTCGACCTGGTGCTGATGGCTGCCCAGCGCGCCCGCCAGATTTCGGGCGGGGCCGACCTCACGATCGACCGCGATCGCGACAAGAACCCGGTCGTGGCGCTGCGCGAAATCGCGGAGACGACCGTTCGTCCCAAGCATCTGGAGGAAGCGATCATCTCGAGCCTGCAGCGCGTGCGGATCGACGAAGAAGACGAGACCGACGAACTGGCGAGCCTCGCCGATTCGGCCGAAGCGCTCCGCCTCACCGCAGCGGCGCCGCCGCGCCCGAGCCCGTCAGGCGGCGATTACGAATAAGCGTTTACGCAGCAATGTTCGCAAGGGGCGGTTCCGGTGAGGAGCCGCCCTTTCGCTTTCAGGCGTCGGCCGGTTTTCACAACGCCCTTTGGACATCGCTCGCGGACAGACGCTCGACCCATTTCAGATCGCGCAGACCAAGTTGGCGCCCATCTTCGCCGAGCACGCAGATCCGTCTGATCGGCCGATCGCCGACCCGGTCGACGAGGATCAGGTGCTGCTCGCCATGGCCCCAATCTTCGCCCCACTGACGAAGCGCCAGAACCACAGGCAACAGTCCCTCGCCCTTGCTTGTCATCGAATAGATCACCTTGCGTCGGTCGCCGGGATCGAGCGTCCGGGCGAGAATCCCGCCCGCCACCAGCTTGCCAAGCCGATCCGACAATATGTTGCGCGCAATGCCAAGCCCGGCCTGAAACTCTTCAAAATGAACCAGCCCGTTGAGTGCCCCGCGAAGAATCAGGAAGGCCCATTTTTCGCCGATCAATTCTACCGCAGAGGGCAAGGGACAGCGCAAGGCGGCAGCCTTGAACGCGTTCATGTGGGCGGCGCGGTCGCTCATGCCTGGGTGAAGCTCCTCTCTCTCGAGGCAACATAATCACAATCCGTCGAGAAATAACAGTTGCAAAACAAAACTGGCAAGAATATCCAGTTGCAATCCGCTACGGATAATCAAAGGGGATTGTCATGCACCGCTTCTTAGCACCACTCGCTGCTCTTGCGTTTATCGTCGTACCAACCGCCGCCTCTGCGACCATCTACGCCGCCGTTCCGATCACCCACGCGCCCCTGGGGCGGATCATGGCCAGTGACATCAGCTGGTACTGCGGTAGCGACGCCTGCCAGGGCAGCAGCGAGGAAAGCCGACCGCTGGTGCTGTGCCAAGGCCTTGCCGCACGCACCGGCCGGCTCGCTTCCTTCCTGGCCGACGGTCGTGCTTTCAGTCCGACCGAACTCGACCGCTGCAACAGCCGCGCACGCGGCCCCGCACCGCTCGCCCGCGCCAACTAGGCGCTACCCAGCCGTCATCCAGCACAGTTGCAGATGACGGCTGGCCTTTTTCGCGCTTGCAACATCGGCGCGAACCCCCACACTGGTGTCATGCTTCGTCAATATGAACTCGTCGAGAAGGTTCGGGCTTATGATCCCGATGCTAACGAGGACATGCTCAACCGCGCCTACGTCTTCTCGATGAAGGCGCATGGCACGCAGGTGCGGGCCTCGGGCGACCCCTATTTCAGCCATCCGATCGAGGTCGCGGGCATCCTCACCGACCTGAAGCTCGACGACGAGACGATCGTCACCGCGATCCTCCACGACACGATCGAGGACACGGTCGCGACGCACGAGCAGATCGAGAAATTGTTCGGGGCGTCGGTCGCCCGGCTGGTCGACGGAGTGACCAAGCTCAGCAAGATCGAGGCCCAGTCGGAGAATGAGCGCGCTGCCGAGAATTTGCGCAAATTCCTGCTGGCACTGAGCGACGACATTCGCGTGCTGCTCGTCAAGCTGGCCGACCGGTTGCACAATATGCGCACGCTGCATCATGTGAAATCGGAGGACAAGCGCCGCCGGATCGCCAAGGAAACGATGGATATCTATGCCCCGCTGGCCGAGCGGATTGGCATGTACGAGATCATGAACGAGATGCAGACGCTCGCGTTCAAGCAGCTCGAACCCGACGCCTATTCGTCGATCGCGCGGCGGCTGTCACAATTGCATGCGGCCGGCGGCGACCTCGTCAACCGCATCGGGCTGGGGCTACAGCTCCACTTGGCCGACCATGGCCTTGAGGCCGAGGTGATGGGGCGCGAGAAGCATCCCTATTCGATCTGGAAGAAGATGGCCGAGCGCCACATCAGCTTCGAACAATTGTCCGACGTCATGGCGTTTCGGGTGATCGTAGACCAAGTCGATGATTGCTACCGCGCGCTGGGGCTGATCCAGCAGCGCTGGCCGATGGTGCCGGGGCGGTTCAAGGATTTCATCTCGACCCCGAAGCGCAACGGCTATCGGTCGCTCCACACGTCGGTGATCCACGACAGCAAGATGCGGATCGAGATCCAGATCCGTACCCGCGAAATGCATCTGCAGGCCGAACGCGGTCTGGCGGCGCACTGGGCCTACAAGGAGGGCAAGCCCGCCGCCGAGGTCAAGGTGCCGTGGATTTCGGACCTGGTCGAGATCCTCGATCATGCCGAAAGCCCGGAGGAGCTGCTCGAACATACGCGCATGGCGATGTACCAGGATCGCATCTTTGCGTTCACGCCGAAGGGCGAGCTGATCCAGCTGCCCAAGGGCGCGACCCCGGTAGATTTCGCTTATGCGGTCCACACTGATCTTGGCGACCAGACGGTGGGCGCGAAGGTCAACAGCCGGGTGGTGCCACTGCGCACGCTGCTGGAAAATGGCGACCAGGTCGAGATTCTCGCCTCGGCAGCGCAAAATCCACAACCGTCTTGGCTGCGCTTCGTCGCGACGGGCAAGGCGCGCGCCGGAGTGCGGCGCTTCGTCCGCCACAAGGAGCGCGACGAGATGATCCTGCTCGGGCGCAAAATCTATGACGAGCTGGTCGACCGGTTGCCGGCGCCGGTCGCCCCCGAAGCGGTGACCCGCGCGATCAAGAAGCTGAAGGTCGAGAGCAGGGACGAGTTGATGGTTGCGATCGCCAAGCGGCGCTTTTCGGACGAAGCGCTGATGGAGGCGCTAATGCCCGGATCGACCGGAGGCGACATTGCCCCACGCCCGCCGGCGCAGCAGACCGCGATCTCGATCAAGGGGCTGACCGCCGGGGTCGCCTACACGCTGGCGGTGTGCTGCCATCCAATCCCGGGCGACCGTATCGTCGGGCTGCGGCGCGAGGACGAAAGCATCGAGGTCCATGCCATCGGCTGCGACACGCTGGCCAACGGCACCGATGCCGACTGGCTCGACCTTGCCTGGGGTGACGGGTCGGACGGCGGAACGGCGCGGCTGAGTGTCATCGTGCGCGATGTGCCCGGTGCGCTGGGGGCGGTGGCGGCAATGCTGGGGACCAAGGGTGCCAACATCGTCAATTTGAACCTGGTCCACCGCGACGGCAGCTTCCACACCTTCCACCTCGACGTCGAAGTCCACGACCTCGCGCATCTCCACACGATCATGGCGGCGCTGCGCGACACCGACGGCGTGTCGAAAGTCGAGCGGCTTTAGAGTCTGTTTCAGTTGAACTGTGCCGGCCCGCACCCCCACCCGGCCAACCCATAAGATACACTGAGTGGGTTGGCCGGGTGGGGGTGCGGGCCGGTACCGATTCAGCTTGGCTGAAAAAGAGTCTAGCCTCTAGGCTATCTGGCCTTGCGAACCGCGTCGGTGCCGCCCCCGGCAAGCACCGCCAGCGTCAGCAAGTCGGCCGAACTCGCGGTCATCGGGGCGATCTGGACCGGGAGCGCCATGCCCATCAGATAGGGCCCGAGGATATTCTCCCCGCCCAGCGCGCGAAGCAGTTTCGATGCGATATTGGCCGACTGGAGCCCCGGCATGATCAGGATGTTGGCCGGGCCGGTGAGCCGGCTGAACGGATAATATTTGCGCTGCGCGTCGATATTAAGCGCCAGGTCGGGGCCCATTTCGCCTTCATATTCGAAATCAGTCTGAAGCGTGTCGAGCAGTTTCACCGCGTCGCGAAGCTCGGCGATGTAGCGCCCCGGGGGGTTGCCGAAAGTCGTGTAGCTGACGAATGCGACGCGCGGTTCCTGCCCCATCCGCCGGGCGAATGCTGCTGCGCGGATCGCCATCGCGGCGAGCTGTCCCTCGGTCGGGCGCTCGTTGACCGCGGTATCGGCGATCATCACCGTCCCGCGCTTGCCGGGAATGATGGTAATCCCGAACGGGGTGGTCCCCTGCTCTTCGTCGATCACGCTGCGGACCTGCGCCAGGCTCTGGCTGAACGGCCGCGTCGTCCCGGTGATCATCGCATCACCCTCGCCCAGCGCAAGCATAGCCGCCGTGAACGTGTTGCGATCCTGGTTGACCAGTCGCTCGACCTCGCGGCGGAGCATGCCGTGGCGCTGGTGCTTGGCGTAGATGTAGTCGACCGCGCGCCCGACCAGCGGCGAATTGCGGCTGTTGAGGATCTCGTAGTCGTCCGGGTTGACGCCAAGCTCGGCGAGCTGGTCACGAACGCCCTCGCGTCCGACCAACACGGGAGTGCCATAGCCACCTTCGCGGAACGCAATCGCGGCGCGCTGGACATTGGGCTCCTCGCCCTCGGCGAACAGCACGCGCTTGGGGTTCGATCGCGCGGCTTCGAATGCCAGGCTCATCACCGACGCGGTCGGGTCGAGCCGGGCGCGAAGCTGTTTGCGATAGGCGGCCATGTCGGCGATCGGCTTGCGCGCGACGCCGGTGCGCATCGCCGCCTCGGCAACCGCGACGGGGACGATTTCGATCAAGCGCGGGTCGAACGGTGCGGGGATGATATAGTCGGGGCCGAAATGCTGGTCGATTCCGCCATAGGCGAGCGCGACTTCCTCGGGCACCGGCTCGCGCGCCAGTTCGGCGAGCGCATTGGCGGCAGCGATCTTCATCTCGTCATTGATCCCGGTCGCGCGGACATCGAGCGCGCCGCGAAAGATGAACGGGAAGCCGAGCACATTGTTGACCTGGTTGGGGTAGTCCGAGCGGCCGGTCGCGACGATCGCATCGGGGCGCGCCATCTTGGCTTCGGGCGGGGTAATCTCGGGGTCCGGATTGGCCATCGCGAAGATGATCGGCGACGGCGCCATCGCCATCACCATTTCGGGCTTCAACGCCCCTGCCGCCGAAAGGCCGAGGAAGACGTCGGCGCCGACCAGCGCCTCGTGGAGGTTCTGCGCCGTGGTCTCGACCGCATGGGCCGACTTGAACTGGTCGAGGTCGGTGCGGTCCTTGCGGATCGTGCCCTTGCGGTCGCACATGATGACATGGTCGCCGCGCACCCCCATCGCCTTGATCAGCTCGGTGCAGGCGATCGCCGCCGCGCCGGCGCCGTTGACGACCACCTTGATCGTCTTGAAGTCGCGTCCCGTCAGCAGGCAGGCGTTGATCAGCCCCGCGGCGGTGATGATCGCGGTACCATGCTGGTCGTCATGAAACACCGGAATGTTCATCCGCTCTTTCAACCGCTGTTCGATGATGAAACAGTCGGGGGCGGCGATGTCTTCCAAGTTGATGCCACCGAAACTCGGCTCCATCAGCTCGACCGCGTCGACGAAGCGGTCGACGTCTTCGGTGGCGAGTTCGATGTCGATCGAATCGACGTCGGCGAAGCGCTTGAACAGCACCGCCTTGCCTTCCATCACCGGCTTCGACGCCAGCGCACCCAGATTGCCGAGACCGAGGATCGCGGTGCCGTTGGAAATGACCGCAACGAGATTGCCCTTGGCGGTATAGTCATAGGCCTTGTCGGGATCTTCGGCGATGGCGAGCACCGGGACGGCGACGCCGGGCGAGTAGGCTAGGCTGAGGTCGCGCTGGGTCGCCATCGGCTTTGACGCAATGATCTCGATCTTGCCGGGGCGGCCGCGCGAATGGAAGTCGAGGGCTTCGGCTTCGGAGAAGGTGACATTGCTTTCGGACATGCGCCGTCTTTGGCGCCTGACGTAGCGGAAGTCACCCCTCCCCTTGGCGCACGCCGCCTGCTACCCCTGCCGCCATGGCCCGCGCCGACGCTACTCCCCCTGCCGCGCTCACTCCGATGATGGCGCAATATCATCGCCTCAAGGCCGAGGCGGCGGACGCGCTGCTATTCTACCGGATGGGCGATTTCTTCGAACTGTTTTTCGATGACGCCAAGGCTGCGGCAGCGTGCCTCGACATCGCGCTCACAAAACGCGGGGAATCGGGGGGCGAACCAATCCCGATGTGCGGGGTGCCGGTCCATTCGGCCGACGCCTATCTCGCGCGGTTGATCCGCGGCGGTCACCGGGTTGCCATCGCCGAGCAGATCGAAAGCCCGGCTGAGGCACGCAAAGCACGCGGGGCAAAAGCATTGGTCGATCGCGCGATCGTGCGGCTGGTGACGCCGGGCACGCTGACCGAGGAGGTATTGCTCGACAGCGCGGCGGCCAACTGGCTGGCGGCGGTGGCGAAGGTCGGCGACCCCGGATCGGCGCCCGGGGCAGGCGAGTGGGCCATTGCCGCGGCGGATATCTCGACCGGGCGGTTCGAGCTCGTCGCGTGCGGGCCGGGCGAGTTGGCTGCCGAACTGGCGCAGATCGGGCCGGCCGAGATCATCGCCGACGAGAAGGTGCCCGGGATAACGACGGTACGCGGCAAGGGCGGGTTCGACAGTATCGCCGGCGAGCGGGCGCTTCACGCGCGGTTCGGGGTGGCGACTCTCGACGGGTTCGGGTCGCCGGGACGGGCCGAGCTGGCCGCGGCGGGAGGGTTGCTCGCCTATCTCGACGCCACGCAGAAAGACGCGGTGCCCTTCCTTGCCGCACCGCGCCGGATCGCGCGATCGGCGCATATGGCGATCGACCCGGCGACTCGCGAAAGCCTCGAGATTTTGCGAAGTCCTTATGGGACCAGCCTGTTTGCGACGATCGATCGCTGCGTGACGGCGTGCGGCAAAAGGCTGCTCGCCGCCGACCTGTCGGCCCCACTGACCGATCGGCGCGCGATCGAGGCGCGGCTGGCGCTGGTGGCATGGTTCCATGGCGCGAGCCTTCGGCGCGACCGGGTGCGCGGGGCGCTCAAGGCAATGCCTGATCTTGGGCGAGCATTGGGGCGGCTCGTCGCGGGCCGGGGCAGCCCGCGCGATCTGGCATCGTTGCGCGATGGGCTGACGGCAGCGGCACGGCTTCGGGCCGAGCTTGACGAGGAGCCCGAGCGGCCGCCCCTGCTCGAGGCGACGATGCCCGACCTTGGCGGGCATGCCGCGCTGGTCGACCGGCTTGGCCTCGCGCTGATTGAGTCTCCGCCGCTCGACAGCGCCAAAGGCGGGTTCATCGCGGAGGGATATGACGCCGCGCTCGACGCGCTTCGCGTGGCCGCGTCTGACGGGCGCCGCGCCATTGCCCAGCTGGAAGCGCGCTATCGTGACGCCACCGGCGTCGCGTCGCTCAAGATCCGCCACAATGCCGTGCTCGGCTATCATGTCGAGGTCGGCGCGCGCCACGCCGATGCGCTGATGGTGGCCGACAGCGGTTTCACCCATCGCCAGACGCTGGCCGGGGTGGTGCGGTTCAACTCGCCCGACCTTCATGCCGAGGCCAGCCGCGTGGTCGAGGCGGGAGGCCATGCCATCGCCGCCGAGCATCGCCATTTCGCCGATCTCACCGCCCTTGCCGTCGCCACCGCCGCCGCCATCGCCGCAACCGCCGACGCCATCGCCCGGATCGACGTCGGCGCAAGCAATGCGGCACGCGCCGCCGAGGGCGGATGGTGCGCGCCGAGCCTCGTCGACCAGCCGTGCCTCGAGATTGATGCCGGGCGCCATCCGGTGGTCGAAGCGGCGCTCGCAGCATCGGGTGACCGCTTCATCGCCAATGATGTCGCAATTGGCCCGCACGACCGGCTATGGCTGATCACGGGGCCTAACATGGGCGGCAAGTCGACCTTCCTCCGCCAGGTCGCGCTTGCCGCGCTGCTTGCCCAGGCAGGAAGCTTCGTCCCCGCCGCCCGCGCGAAGATCGGCATCGTCGACCGTTTGTTCAGCCGCGTCGGGGCGGCCGACAATCTGGCGCGCGGCCGATCGACCTTCATGGTCGAGATGGTCGAGACCGCCGCGATCCTGGCGCAGGCGACGCCCTCGAGCCTGGTCATCCTCGATGAGATCGGGCGCGGGACATCGACCTATGACGGTCTCGCCATTGCCTGGGCGGTGGTCGAGGCGATGCACGACACGGTCCGCGCGCGAACCCTGTTCGCGACCCATTATCACGAGCTGACGCGACTGGCCGACCGGCTCGATGCGCTGTCGCTCCACCATGTCCGGGCGCGCGAGTGGAAGGGCGATCTTGTCCTGCTCCATGAAGTCGCCGCCGGGCCGGCCGACCGCAGCTATGGCATTGCCGTTGCGCGGCTGGCTGGGGTGCCCGGCCCGGTGCTGGCGCGCGCCAAGTCGGTGCTGGCCAAGCTCGAGGCGGGGCGCGATGCGACCGGCGGGATTGCCGCCGGGCTCGACGATTTGCCGCTGTTTGCCGTGCTGGTCCAGGCCGAACCCACACCCGATCCGCTGCTCGCCGCGCTCGCCGCAACGGATCCTGATGCGCTCACCCCGCGCGAGGCGCTCGATGCGCTCTACGCCCTCAAACGCCTTGCCGCGGAGGCCACATGATCGACGTCGAACAGCGCCGCCAGATCATCGACCGCCGCGCGGTCGGCGACGCTCTGGCGTCACTCCCGAAAGGCAGCGACCTCCAGCCCGCCGCCACCCGAATATTGCGTGACGCGCTTGACCAGGGCCGCGCCGAGATTGCCGCGCGGGTCGTCGCCCAGCCGGGCCGAGGCCGCGCCCATGCCGCCGCTTACGCCTTCCTTGCCGACCAGATCGTCCGACTGGCCTATGATTTCGTGACCCAGCGGCTCTACCCCAACGCCAATCCGACGGCATCCGAGCGGATCGCGCTGGTCGGGCTGGGCGGCACCGGGCGCGGCGAGATGGCGCTGTTCTCCGACATCGACCTGATGATGCTGGTGCCGCAGGGCCGAGCGCCGTGGTGCGAGCAGGTGGCCGAAGCGCTGCTCTATCTGCTGTGGGATTTGAAGCTGAAGGTCGGCCAGTCGCTGCGCACCCCGCAAGAGGCCATTGCCCTGGCCAAGTCCGACATGACGGTGCGCACGGCGCTGCTCGAGGCGCGCTTCCTGTGGGGCGACGAGAGCCTGTCGGAGGAGACCCGGCTTCGCTTCCGCCGCGACGTCGTCGCCGGGACCGCGCGCGAGTTCGTCACCGCCAAGCTCGCCGAGCGCGACGAGCGCCATGCGCGGATGGGGGACAGCCGCTATGTCGTCGAGCCCAACGTCAAGGACGGCAAGGGCGGGCTTCGCGATCTCCATACGCTCTACTGGATCGGCAAATATATCCATGGCGTGCAGCAGCCGGCCGCACTCGTCGGGGCGGGCTTGCTGACCGCCGATGAATATCGCAGGTTCGAGCGTGCCGAGCGCTTCTTCTGGTCGGTGCGGTGCCATTTGCACCTCGCCGCCGGGCGCGCCGAGGAGCGGTTGGGGTTCGACAAGCAGCGCGAGATTGCCGCGGCGATGCGCTATTCGGATCGCCCCGGCAAAAGCGCGGTCGAGCGCTTCATGCAATTCTACTTCCTCAACGCCAAGACCGTCGGCGATTTGACCGGACTGTTCCTGGCGCAGGTCGACGAGCAGATGGCGCGCAGCGGGCGGCGTTTTGCCTTGCCCACGCTGCGATCGCGTCGCCCGGCACGGCTTGGCGGGTTCATTCTCGATCGCGGGCGAATTTCGATCCCGAGCGACGACTATTTCGCTGGCGATCCGGTGCGCCTGATCGAGCTGTTCGCGGTCGCCGCGCGCGAGCGGCTGGAGATCCACCCCGCCGCGATGCGGGCCGCGTCGCGCGATGCGCGGCTGGCTGACAGCGTGCGGACTGACCCCCGCGCCAATGCCCTGTTCCTCGATGTGCTCACTAACCGCGACGGGCCCGACACGGTGCTTCGCTGGATGAACGAGGCGGGGGTGTTCGGGCGCTTCATTCCCGACTTCGGCCGGGTCGTCGCGCAGATGCAATTCGATATGTACCATCATTACACGGTCGACGAGCATAGCATCCGCGCGATCGGTCTGCTGGCGCAAATCGAGCGCGGCGAGTTGGAAAAAGACCACCCGCTGTCGACGCGCCTGTTCGACCAGATCGCTTCGCGTCGCACGCTTTATGTAGCGGTGCTGCTGCACGACATCGCCAAGGGGCGCGGCGGGGATCACAGCGAATTGGGGGCCAAGATCGCGCTCCAGCTGTGCCCGCGCTTCGGGCTGGATGCCGGCGAGACCGAGACGGTGGCGTGGCTGGTGCGGCACCATCTGCTGATGTCGAACACCGCCTTCCGCCGTGACCTGGCCGACCCCAAGACGATCGAGGACTTCGCGCATATCGTGCAAAGCCCCGAGCGGCTGCGGTTGCTCTTGATCCTCACCGTGGTCGACATTCGCGCTGTCGGGCCGGGGACGTGGAACGACTGGAAACGAAGCCTGTTGCAGAGCCTGTTCGACGCTGGCGAGGAGCGGCTGCGGCTGGGCCATGTCGAGCATGGGCGGAGCGAGCGGGTCGCCGACCGGCAGGAGGAATTAGCGCGCGCACTGCAGTGGAGCGCGGCGACGACGATGGCGCATCACCGGCGGCTGCCCGATAGCTATTGGGTGGCCGAGCCCCCCGAGTGGCTGCTCGCCAATGCCCGCCAGATTGCCGACGTTGAAGACAATAGTCCGCCCGGAACGCCGAGCGTCGTCGCCGAAGATGACCGCAATTCGGGGGCGACTCGGATCAGCGTGTTCGCCCCCGATCGCCCGGGGCTGTTCTACCGTATCTCGGCAGCGCTGGCCGATGTCGGGGCGAGCATTGTCGATGCCAGGATCCACACCACGCGTGACGGCATGGCGCTCGACAATTTGCTGGTCCACGACCGGCAAGGCCGCGCCTATGCCGATGCCAAGCTGCGCAAGCGGCTGGCGAGTGCGGTGGCCGATGCCATTGCCGGCGAGCCGCCCGTGCTGCGGGCCATCGACACCCGCGGCGTCGACACGTTCCGCGTGGCGCCGCGCGTGCTGATCGCCGACAAGGCGTCGAGCCGGACGACCGTGGTCGAGGTCAACGCGCTCGACCGACCGGCGCTGCTGGCGCGGCTGGCGGGGACGATCTTTGCCCACGGCCATCAACTCCATTCGGCGCATATCGCCACTTATGGCGAACGGGCGGTCGACGTTTTCTATGTCACTAACGGCGCCGGCAAGAAGCTGGTCCCCGACGAGGTGGCCGCGCTTCGGGCGGCGCTGCTCGAGACGGTCGCCCAGCCCGGGACGGCGCGGGCGGCCTGAGCTGGAAGTTCACGAAGTTCGCACTCTCCCTCTGACGGATCGGTGGGCCGGGACAGCAAAAGGCCCCGCAGTTTCCTGCGAGGCCCTTTTACTTTTTCGTGACGTAGCCGAGGCTTAGCCGCGCTCGCCCTGCGACGGGGCGGGAGCAGGCGGCGGCGGCGGCGGTGCGATGACGGGGCAGGCTGCCGTCGCGTCAATAACGCTGCCATCGGCGCAGGTCTGCGTCGCAGGAGGCGGCGGCGGCGGCGGGGCCGGCGGGGCGACATATTCGGGCACCGAACGCGGGCTCGCCGCGAGCTTGGCACGAAGCGTCAGGCCGTAGGTGCGCGGTTCGGCCAGGAACAGGCCGAACAGCTGGTTGGCGCGGGCATAGCGGCCTTCCTGAACGCCGCGGGCGGTGTTCGAGTAGGCGCCAGTGCCGGTGCCCTGAAGCGGAGCGTCGAAGCCGACCTGGGCATAGGTCTTGTTGAACAAATTCTGGCCCCACACTTCGAGCGCCCACATGCCGTTGGGGCCGTGGATGCCGACGCGACCGTTGACGACGTTAAAGCTGCGCTGGATCTTTTCGATGTCCAGATCCGAGCCGGTGTTGAAGGTGCTCATGTGACGACCGTCGACGTAGAACAGGGCCTTGGTGCCGTTCGAAGCGATTTGAGGCATCCAGCTCAAGGACGCGGTGGCGGTGAACTCGGCCGAGTTCGACAGCGCGCGGCCCGGCAACTGGAAGAAGTTGGGCGACAGCGGACGGCCAGCGGAGCCGACCAGATTGCGACGATATTCGGTGGCGGCATAGACCGCGCCGAGGTTGAACGACACGTCACGGAAGGGACGCGTGAAGAGCTCAAACTCCATGCCGATCGAGCGTACACCCGACTTGAGCTTGCCGGTGCAGGCGCCGGTGTTGCTGAAGATGTCGCTGTCGGTGCCGTTGAGGTCGGTCGAGCAGCTGTTGATGTTCTCGACCTGGAAGTTGATGCCGTTGAAGGCGTTCAACTGGAAGTCGCGGAACAGCTGATGGAAGGCGGCGACGTTGATGTCGATGCCGCGGCCGTTATACTTTACGCCCAGTTCGAACGCATTGTTGATCTCGGGCGCGAAGGCCAGCGAGCTGACCCGCGCCAAGCCGGTGCAACCCGCCTGCGTCGACGATCCGCACACCGGGCCGGTATTGGGATCGGTGATCGCGCCGTTGAACGAACGCGGCAGGGCCGAACGATCGAGGTTGAAGCCGCCCGCCTTATAGCCGCGCGAGAAGCTGGCGTAGGTCAGCAGTTCGGGGCTGAGCTTGTAGCTGAGCACCGCCGTTCCCGAGATCTTGCTTTCGGTCTTTGACGCGCTGTCGTTGAGCGCGCCACCCGGAACCGTCGCGAGGACGCACGGCAGGGTCACCAGCGCAGCCAGCGGGGTCGCGTTGAGAATGCCGCAGAAGTTATTGCCGGGGTTGGAGTCGCGCAGTGACGCATCGAGCGTCTTCTTCTCGTGGGTGTAGCGAAGCCCGACGGTGAACTTCAGCTTGTCGGTGATCGAGAAGATGTTGTGGGTGAAGATCGCGTAATTATTGCTCTTTTGATTGTAGAGATCGTTGATGCCGTTCTGGCCGATCTGCAGTTGCGGCTGGCCGATGCGGGCCGAGACGGCGTCGAAGCCACCCTGCGGAAAGCCCGGGGCAATCCCGGCGAACAAGCCGATGACGCCGCGCGTTGCCGCCGGAATGGCGGTGATCGACTGCGCCGCAATGGCCACCTGGCGGTTAAAGCAGCTGCCGTTGGCGGCGGTCGGCGAAACCAGGGGAACCCCGGTCAGCGTCTGGATCTTGGTCGCCACGAGGCAATTGGCGAAGGCTTCATAGTCCTTGCCGTAAGCGAGGTTGTCCTTCACCCGCAGCTTCTCGTTCGAATAATAGCCACCGATCAGCCAGTCGAGCTTGTCACCCAGCGTCGAGCCCTGGAAGCGGACTTCCTGAGTGAAGGTGCGGAAGCGGTTGGCCGCTCCGCCGTCAGCCTTGCGGTAGAGGATGTCGAGCGCGTTGAAGTCGGCGTCCTGGCCGCGGATAAATTCATTCGAGCGATAGGCGGTGATCGACGTCATCTGGATGCCGCCGCCAAGCTTGTAATTGATTTCGCCCGAGAGGCCGTAATCCTCGACGTTTGAGGTATAGTCGCGGCCCGGCGTGATCGACACGCGGCGCGCCTTGGCATTGTCCTGGATGCGGGCACCGAGGGCGTTTTCATAGCCGGCGACGGTCGACGGCTTGGGACCGGTGGCGGTAAAGTCGCGCACCGGGAAATAGACCGCGGCGCAGCATTCTTCCTTGCGCTTGGCATAGTCGGCGATGAGGCGGAACGAGAGGTCGGACGAGGGCTCGAACAGCAATTGGCCACGAACGAGGTAGCGATCGCGGTCATTGACGTCGCGGCCCGACACGACATCCTTCAGGAAGCCATCGCGCTTCATGTAGACGCCGTCGATGCGCGCGGCGAGGGTGGAGCTGATCGGCCCCGTCACGCCAAGTTCGAGGCGGCGGTAGTTATAGTTGCCGACATCGGCCTGGGCGTTGGCGCCGAACTGAAACTTGGGTTTGGCAGTAATGATCGAGATCAGGCCGGCCGAGGCATTGCGCCCGAACAGGGTGCCCTGCGGGCCACGAAGGACTTCGATGCGATCGATCGCGCCGAGTTCGGTCAGGCCGACGCCGGTGCGCGAACGATAGACGCCGTCGATGAACACGGCGACCGAGCTTTCGAGGCCAGGGTTGTCGCCGACGGTGCCGACGCCGCGGATACGCGCCGCGCCGCCGCCAGCTTCGGACGAGGTCGACGAGACCAGCAGCGAGGGGGACAGCTGGGTCAGCTGGCGGATATCGGTCGCGCCCGAATTTTCAAGGCTCTGCGCGGTGACCGCGCTGACCGCCAGCGGCACGTCGGACAAGGCTTCGTTACGACGAGTCGCGGTCACGACGATGTCGCCGGTGTCGATCGGCGTATCGGCGGTGGCGGTGTTGGCGACCTTGCCTGACTTGGCGGTGGGGCTGTTCTGCGTGGTGGGATCGACTTGCCCGGCGGTCTGCGCAAAGGCGGGACTGGCCAGCAGGGTGACGGCGCTCACCGACGCGAGCAAAAGCGACTTGTTCATTATGTCCTCCCTGGGAGATTTTTTCGTTATCATTCTTGGGCTAAGACTAATCTGCTCGCGCGCTGATGGGAACATGGTCGCCGCATTTCTGCCGCTTTCGCGCGCCTCTGCGGCATAGTTGCAACAATCGATGTCATGCAGACACAGGAAAGCCCGGCTGCCGTAAGGGCAACCGGGCTTGGTTATTTCCCGAAATTCCGGCGATTTCAGCCTATTTGGGCGACAGCACCATCAACATCTGGCGACCTTCCATGCGCGGATGGGCTTCGACCTTGGCGATTTCGGCGGTTTCGGCCTGGACTCGCTGAAGCACCGCCATGCCGAGCTGGCCGTGCGCCATCTCGCGACCGCGGAAGCGCATCGTCACCTTGACCTTGTCGCCATCCTCGATGAATTCGACCACCTTCTTCATCTTCGTATCATAATCATGATCGTCGATGTTGGGGCGCATCTTGATCTCTTTGATCTCCTGCGTCTTCTGGCGCTTGCGCTGTTCATTGGCCTTTTTCTGGGCTTCATATTTGAAGCGGCCGATGTCGAGGAACTTGGCGACGGGCGGATCGGCATTCGGGCTGATCTCAACCAGGTCGAGGCCGACGCCCTGCGCCTGTTCAAACGCCTCGCGCGTATACATGACGCCCAAATTCTCGCCATTTTCGTCGATCACCCGGACTTTCTGCGCCTGGATAAACTCGTTGTAGCGAGGGCCGGTAAACTGCGGCGGCGCCTGCGATCGGCGCGGATAGGGCGGGGGTATAGCGCAATCTCCAAAGTTAATGTCTGGCGCCAGCTAGTCGTTCGCGGGCGAATTGTGAAGGGCGACCACGCCGATTTCAGTCCAGCTGTGGCGGGGTCGCGTCACTTGGGCGCCTTGAGTCAGATCGGCAACCCGCGCAGGAGCAGCGGCAATTCGCCGCTCGTCCCGCGCGCTTCGGCCATCAGCCGTGCCTTGAGCGGCGCGATCCGGTCGACCATCCCCATGCCGAAGCGACGCACCGCCGCAGCGGTCTTGCCGGGGACCGAGTAGAGGCGGTTGAGGCCATCGGTCGACATCGCCACCATCAGCGTGTCGAGGCTGCGCCAGCGCTGGTAGCGGTCGAGCAATTGCCGGTCGCCAAGGTCGAGCCCGAGCCGGGCGCCTTCGACGAGGACCTGCGCCAGCGCGGCGGAATCCCGGAAGCCCAGGTTGAGCCCCTGCCCCGCAATCGGGTGAACCGCGTGGGCGGCATCCCCGACGAGCGCGAGTCGCTGGTCGGTGATTCGCGCGGCATGGTGGAAGCCGAGCGGGTAGGAGGAGCGCGGGGCAAGCATCGCCAACGGTCCGAGGAAGCCGCCCATCGCCGCCTGGGCCTCGGACGCGAACTGATCGTCGGTCAGGGCGAGGAGGCCGGGGGCATCGGCCTCGGTGATCGACCAGACGATCGCCGAGCGCGGCCCCGTCTCGTCGTCGGTCATCGGTAGCAGGGCGAACGGGCCGCCGGGATAGAAAATCTCGTAGGCGATGCCGTCGTGGGGGATCGCGTGGCGGAGGATCGAGACGATCGCGCGATGATCATAGGACCATTTGGCGAGGCGAATTCCGGCGGTCGCGCGAGTCGCCGAATTGCGGCCCTCGGCCGAAACCAGCAGCGGCGCGCGGAGCATCTCGCCACTGTCGAGGGTGACAGTCACGCCATGCTCGCCGCGATCGATGTGCGTAGCCGACGTCTGGTAGTGAAGGGTGATCGCCGTGCCCGCCTCGGCCCGGGCGCGGAGTGCGGCGCGCAAATTACGATTCTCGTGCATCCAGCCGAGCGGCTCGCCTTCCTCGCCTGCGTCGAACGTCAGGCTGCCCGGAGCGAGGCCGTCCGAGGTGCGGATCTGGCGAATCGGGCCGCCGGGAGCGGGGAAGTGTGCGCTGATCCCGATCGCGTCGAACATTCGCGCCGAGGAGGACGACACCGCGCTGGTCCGTCCGTCGAACGCGGCGTCGAGGCGAAGGTCGGGATCGGCGGGATCGATGACGGTGGCCGACAGGCCGCTCGAGTCGAGCGCGGCGGCGAGCGCCAGTCCGACCAGCCCTCCGCCAAGGATGATGACGTCGCTTTGCTGCATGGCTTTCCTCTACGCATTTGGGCCCGGCGAGGAAAGCCTTGCGCCGGGAGTCCCCGACAAGGCATTGTGCGCGCGTGACAAGTGACGCCACGACGGCGGGGGAAGACATGGCAAGCGTTGCACAACGCGCGCAGAAGCGCGACCTGGGACCCGACTGGCGCGACACGCTCGCCGCATCGGTACGGCGCTTTGCCAGGCGTACGGTCGGAGCGCTGCTGGTTGCGCTGGCGATTGCGCTGGCGATCGCGCTGGCGACGCACAGTACGACCGATCCCAGTTTCACGACCGCCGCCGGAGGGCCTCCGGTCAACTGGCTCGGCGGGTTCGGCGCCTATGCCAGCGACTTGCTGATGCTGCTGTTCGGGCTTGGCGCGGTGCTGTTGCTGCCGATCGTGGCGCTGGGCGGGCTGAGGATGGTGCGTGACGTTCCTGGCAGTCGCTTCGGGCGCGCGCTGACCGTGGCGATTGCCGCGGTCATCCTGATCGGGATCGCACTCGGGCTGCTGCGCGGATCGACCGTGTCGGGGCTCCCCGCCGGGTGGGGCGGGGCGATCGGGCTGGGCGGGGCTCATGCGATCGAGACTGGGCTGGCGATGATCGGCAACAGCGCGATCGCCGGCCCGGCGAAGCTCAGCCTGCTGGCCCTGTTGGCGATCGGCGGGCTCGCACTGTTCTGGATTGCCTGCGCGATCGACGAGGGTGAGCGAGCGTGGGTCGGTGGAATCTTCCGCCGCGATCCCGATGCCGTGGTTCGCGCCAAGCCGCCGCGCAAAACTCGTCAGCGCGAGGAGGAACAGCGCGACGCCGCCCCAGCCCCGCCGCGATCGCGCCCCGCGGTCGCCGTTACCGAATCATCGAGCGCGATTGCCCCCGCACAGCGCCGCGATAGCGGGCGCAAGGGCCGCGCGCCGGGCCAGGCAAGCCTTGCGTTGGGCGACAATTATGCGCTGCCGCCGATCGAGCTGCTGTCCCATCCGCCCGAAAGCGGCAAAGTGCCGATCGATCGCGCCGGGCTGGAGCGCAATGCGCGGCTGCTCGAAAGCGTGCTCGAGGATTTCCACGTTCGCGGCGACATCGTCGAGGTACGCCCCGGGCCGGTCGTCACGATGTACGAGCTCGAGCCCGTCAGCGGGATCAAGGCGAGCCGGGTGATCCAGTTGGCCGACGACATTGCGCGCAACATGTCGGCGCTGTCGGCGCGGGTCGCAACTATCCCCGGGCGAAGCGTGATCGGCATCGAACTGCCCAATGTGAAACGCGAATCGGTTGCCCTGCGCGAGCTGATCGGGAGCCAGGCGTTCGAAGACCAGAATATGTCGCTGCCGCTGATCCTGGGCAAGAATATCGCCGGCGATCCGGTCATCGCCGACCTGGCACCGATGCCGCATCTGCTTGTCGCCGGCACCACCGGGTCGGGCAAGTCGGTCGGCCTGAACTGCATGATCCTGTCGCTGCTCTATCGCATGGGGCCCGACGAATGCCGGATGATCATGATCGATCCCAAGATGCTCGAGCTGTCGATGTACGAGGATATTCCGCACTTGCTGGCGCCGGTAGTGACCGAGCCGGGCAAAGCGATCCGCGCGCTCAAATGGACCGTCGAGCAAATGGAGGAACGCTATCGGATGATGGCCAGCCTGGGGGTGCGCGCACTCGCCAGCTTCAACGCCAAGGTGCGCGATGCCAAAGCCAAGGGCACCCAGCTCGGGCGGCGGGTGCAGACCGGCTATAATGCCGAGACGGGCCAGCCGATCTACGAGACCGAAGAGCTGGAATATGACGTCCTGCCGCAGATCGTGGTGATCGTCGACGAGCTAGCCGACCTGATGATGACCGCGGGCAAGGAGGTCGAGTTTTTGATCCAGCGGCTGGCGCAAAAAGCGCGTGCGGCGGGGATCCACCTGATCATGGCGACCCAGCGCCCGTCGGTCGACGTCATAACCGGGGTGATCAAGGCGAACCTGCCGACCCGCATCAGCTTCCAGGTGACAAGCAAGATCGACAGCCGCACCATCCTTGGCGAGCAGGGCGCCGAACAGCTGCTGGGCAAGGGCGACATGCTCTACATGCCGGGCGGCAAGCAGATCATGCGCGTCCATGGCCCGTTCGTCAGCGACGACGAGGTCCGCGCTGTCGCCGACCATTGGCGCAAGCAGGGCTTCCCCGACTATATCCAGGCGGTGACCGAGGAGCCCGAGGACGGCGGTTATCTGTTCGATGGCCAGCCGGTCGGCGAGGATGATGCCGAGACGGCGATGTACCGGAAAGCGATCCAGGTCGTGGCCGAGAGTCAGAAGGCGTCAACGAGTTACCTCCAACGGCAATTGCGGATCGGCTATAACAGCGCGGCGCGGCTGATCGAGCGGATGGAAAAGGACGGTCGGGTCGGGCAGCCCGACCATGTCGGCCGCCGCGAAGTGTTGATGGACACCGACGGGCACCAGTTGTGAGGGGGATTCACGACTGAATCCTGATGTGTTACGAACGTTACTGCCCGAAGGGAGGCGATGATGGATCGTGAGCGCCAAAACGTCGAAGTCGACCGTAACTATGATGCGTTTGTCCGCATGCTCGGCAATATTCTACCCGAGCATCGGAACCAGCTAGCACTGATGCGCGATGGCAAGGTTGTCGCTTACTTCGATGAGCCGGGCGACGCACATCGCGCCGGGATGGAACGCTTCGATGACGAGATTTTCTCAATTCAGGAAGTGACGGACGAACCGATTGATCTCGGTTTCTGGTCACATGTCGGAGGTTAGCTGGCGGCACAACGGGCGTCAGCCGCTTTTCAGGGTAACAATCCTCCCTCCGGCGCCAACGACCGACCTTACAGGCGTAACTGATGTTGCGCTTCTAGATACGGGATCAACGTCCAGTGGGATCACTCGGCAACTAGCGGAATCGTTGGGTTTGGTTGGTCGTGGAAAGCGGCCTATCGCCTCAGCGCACAGTGAAAGCCAGGTAGAGCATTACTGGTTTCGAGTGGCCCTCCAGCCCGACAGCACGGACAGCGCGCCAGCTTTTCCGTTTGTCTTTGAAGAAGTCGTAGGCTTCGAGCTGCGCAATGCCTTTCAATTCCAGATCCTGATTGGAATGGACATCCTGCGCCAGTGCGACCTTAGGATGACGCGTGACCACCGATGCCTCCTGCAGTTTGGCCGGAGCTGAACGGATCGGAACGCGCGGGTTCAGCGGGCATTCAATGGGTCGAGGCCAGTGTCCGGCCAAATCCTTCTTTCGGAGACCGACATGTCCTTTTCGAGCCACTTTGCGCGCCTCGCCGCGCCGATCGCCCTGATCGCGGTCGCCGCGCCCGCCGTTGCGGCCGATGCCGGGGTCGACCAGGTCCAGCGCAGCCTGGCTGCGACCGGTTCCATGACCGCGACCTTCGTCCAGACCAATGGCAAGGGCCAGCAGCTGAGCGGCAAGCTGGTCCTCAAGCGCCCGGGCAAGGCGCGGTTCGATTATGGTGCGGGCGCCAACATGCTGATGGTCGCTGACGGGGCGAGCCTTTATTTCATTGATTATGACGTCGGCCAGAAGAACCGCTGGCCAATTGCCAAGTCGCCGCTGGCGCCGCTGCTGTCGAGCAATCCCGACCTTGGCCGCATCGCCCATTCGATGCCGACGCAGGATCCGCGGGTCGTGCTGGTCCGCCTGCGCGATGCTCGCCGCCCTGAATTCGGGACGATGATCATGGCGTTCGTAAAATCCCCGGGCGCGCCCGGCGGGCTCCAGCTGGAAGGCTGGACGGCGATCGACGCGCAGAACAAGAAGACCACGATCAAGCTTGACCAGCAGCGCTATAACGTCCCCGTGGCGGACGCCGCCTTCACCTTCGCCGAGCCGCAGAAGCGCCGCAAGTAATGGATCGGGCGAAAAAGCGTCTTTTCTGACTACTCGTTCATCGCTCCGACAGGGACGCGCGCCTAAAGGTTAACAAGATCGCTGAGCGGCCAGGGGTTTCCCCCTGTTACTCCCGGTGCCAGCGATCGCCTTGCGTGACGAAATACGCTTGGTCGGCCCTCGCTCCATGCCCCCGGAGCGGGGGCCTTTTATTTGTGGTAGTGCCGTTCTTCGCAAACAGATAACGGACACCCGTGACCAAGCTTAAGATCGCCTCGTGGAACATTAATTCGGTTCGTGCCCGCGCCGGGATCGTCGAGCGGCTGCTGTGCGAGGAAGCGCCCGACATCTTGTGCCTGCAGGAAACCAAGGCGATGGATTCGGTTTTCCCAGCCGAGCTGTTCCATCGCCTTGGCTATCGCCACCAACTGCTCAACGGGCAGAAAATGCATCATGGCGTGGCGATCGTGTCGAAGTTGCCGCTGCATGACGACCTGCGCCACGACTGGCAGGACAATGGCGAAGCGCGGCATGTCGGGGCGCGGCTGGACTGCGGGCTGCGGATCGAAAATGTCTATATTCCGGCCGGCGGCGACATCCCCGACCGGACGCTCAATCCCAAGTTCGGTCAGAAGCTCGACTTTCTCGAGCGGATGACAAAATGGTCCGAGAAGTTGGCTGAGCCGACTTTGATAGTGGGTGATTTCAACATTGCGCCGCTCGACTGCGATGTGTGGAGTCACAAGGCACTGGTCGATGTGGTCAGTCATACGCCGATCGAGATCGAGGCGCTGGGACGGCTTCAAGCGGCGCATGGCTGGGTCGATTTGGGGCGCCAATTCATCCCCGCGCCGGCGCGCAATTTCACCTGGTGGAGCTATCGCGCGAGCGACTGGGCGGCGAGCGATCGCGGGCGGCGGCTCGACCATATGTGGGTCTCGCCGCAGCTTGCCGGGCAGGCGACAGGGCATAGCGTGCTCGAACCAGTGCGCGGGTGGGAGAAGCCGTCGGACCATGTCCCGCTGGTCGTCGAGCTGGCGCTTTGAGCGTTGCCCGGGCGATCGCCGCGCTTCGGGGCGGGCGTCCGATCGGGATTGAAAACGCTGGTTTCCTGTCATTGGAGACCGGCTCGTCGGCGATGATCGAGCTTGTCGACCCGCGCGGCGAGGCACGGCTGCTGATCAGCGGGGCCCGCGCCGCCGCGCTTGGCCTCGCGAACCAGGCCAACGCCGCTGACGCCGCGCGGCCGGTCCTGCTGGCACGAAGTGCGTGGCTCGACCGGACGAGCGCGATGGCGCTGGCCGACCCTGCCAACGACTATTCGCGCGGCCCGATCGGTCCGCTCGAGCCCGTCGCGATGACCCGCGAAGAAGCGGAGATCGGCCGCGCCGCAATTGCCATATCGGGAAGATCGGGGCTGCTTCCGGCGTTGTGGTGGTTGCCTGACAGCGGGGGCGGAAACACGACCCAGGATGTGCAAATCACGACCCAGGATGCGCTGGCGACGACCCAGGATGCGGTGGTGCTGGCGCGCGCGAAGTTGCCGCTGGCGGGGATCAGCGACAGCCAGATCGTTGCCTTTCGCGACGCCGCCAATGGCGACGAGCATGTCGCGCTGATCATCGGTGCGTTCGGGGGCAAGCCGCCGCTGGTCCGGCTGCACAGCGAATGCCTGACGGGAGATGTGTTCGGCAGCCTCAAATGCGATTGCGGCCCGCAGTTGCATGAGGCGCTGCGGCTGATCGAGGCCGAGGGCGGCGGGGTATTGCTCTATCTGCGGCAGGAGGGGCGCGGGATCGGCCTGGCCAACAAGATCCGCGCCTACCAGCTTCAGGATCGCGGGCTCGACACGGTCGACGCCAACCGCCGGCTGGGCTTTGCCGACGATGCGCGCGACTATGGCATGGCGGCGGCGATGCTGCGCGCACTGGGGATCGACGCGGTGCGGCTGCTGACCAATAATCCGAAAAAGATTGCCGGGCTCGAGGCGGCCGGGATCAAGGTCGTCGAGCGCGTCGCGCATCATTTGCCGACCAACCCCCACAACGCCGATTATATTTCGACCAAGCAGGACCGCAGCGGGCATCTTTAGTGAGAAGTGCGCCGGCCCGTCAGTCGAAAAATGCTGTCCCGACCCGAACTGCGGTGGCGCCGAGCATGATCGCAGTCGGGTAATCGCTCGACATGCCCATGCTGAGGCCAGTGACGTCATGGCGTTTGGCGAGCTTGGCGAGGAGGGCGAAATAGGGGCCGGGCTGGGGGCCGAGTGGCGGGATCGCCATCAGGCCGATGAGTGGCAAGGGCGAGGCGCGAACGCGATCGAGAAACGCCGGGAGGTTGTCGAGCGGGACCCCGCCCTTTTGCGGTTCGTCGCCGATATTCACCTGGACATAGACGGACGGGACGCGACCCGAGGCAGTGGCGGCGGCAACCAGCGCGTCGAGCAGCGAGACGCGGTCGAGCGAATGGATCGTGTCGAACAGCGCGACCGCGTCGGCAGCCTTGTTCGATTGCAAGCGGCCGATGCAGTGGAGGCGAAGGTCGGCATGCGCGGCACGAAGGGCGGGCCATTTGTCCTGCGCTTCCTGGACCCGGCTTTCGCCGAAATCGCGCTGCCCGGCGGCGATCAGCGGTTCGATCTCGCTGGCCGGATGCGTCTTGGTAACGGCGATCAGCTGGACGTCGGCCGGATCGCGCTTCGCCAGCCGCGCGGCGGCCGCGATCGAGTCGAGAATGGTCGAGCGCCGATCGGTCGCCATACTCATCACATCGGCACTTTCAGTTACAGCCAGCGGCGATCAGAATTTGAGCGCGGTTCCGACATAGACCGCCTGGCTGTCACGCCGCTGGTCGGCGAGCGCGGCAACGCGGTCACGCTCGACTTTATAGCGGACCCCGCCGGTGACCGCGAGGTTGCGGGTCAGCGAGTAGGCCCCGCCGAGGTCGAGCGCGACATTATCCTTGCGGGTCAGCGCCGGGACCTGGCTGTTGTCACCACGATCGGCATCGACCGCGACGCGGCCGGTAAAGCGCTTCAGATTATAGGACAGCGCCAGCGCGGCGCTTTCACGGCCACCGACGGGCGAACCCGCACCGGCAACCTTGGCCAGGTCACCCGACACGGCAAAGCGACGCCAGCCGACGGCGACCCCGAGGTTGTACGTCGCCGGGACCAGCGCAATCGGCGAGTCGCTCATCGAGCGGCCAACGCTGTCACTGGCGCGGATCGAGGTCGCGCCACTGGCGCGGGCGCGGATGGCAACGCGCAGCTGGGCCGGGCGGCCATGCGCAGCGGCCGGAGTGAAGTTGAAATCGCTTGCTGCGGGCGCGCGGCTGGCGAAGGCTGCGGCCAGCCGGGGATCGGCGCCAGCGGGGGTGAAGTTGGTCAGGCGATCGATGCTGAACGCAATTGCGGGCGGCGCGCGCCGGGCCGAATCGCCACGCGCCAGAAGCGCCGCCGGGGTCAAGGCGAGCGCCAGCGCGGCTGCAACGGCAGCATTGCGAAGCGTTTTCGACTCGGCCTTCGGGTGCACCATGATCCTCCAATTCCCAGATATAGGCTTGGGATCCAAATTCTTCTACCGCTGAGTCCGTTTCGGCGGGCGCTGTGGCGCATTAGGCACAAAGCTGCTCCGCTATGGGACGATACGAGCGTGCTTGCGGCTGCCGACCCCTCTGCTACACGGCATGATATTGATCTGCGGCCCCACGGCCGCGCCGCCTGTCGTCCGCGGCCTTTCGCCGCCCCGTTGAGGACTTTTCCATGCGCCGTTTCGCTCCGCTGACCCTTCTTCTCCTGGCTGGCCTTGCGCTCGGCGGGTGCGCGCGTGATCGCCGCCTGCCGACGACGCTGGCGCCGTCACGGATGACGACCATCGGGGTCAACGCCTATCTGTGGCGCGCCGCGGTCGACACGCTGTCGTTCGCCCCGCTGACCCAGGCCGATTCGAACGGCGGGGTGATCGTCACCGACTGGTATTCGACCGCCAAGGCCCCCGGCGAGCGGGTCAAGATCACCGCCTCGATCCTCGACCAGGATTTGCGCGCCGATGCGCTGCGCGTCGCCGCCTCGCGCCAAGTCAATCAGAACGGCGCCTGGGTCGACGCCCCGGTTTCGGCCGCCACCGTGCAGAAGCTGGAAGACATCATCCTGACCCGCGCCCGCGACCTGCGCCGCTCCGCCGTCGGCGGCTAAAAGATCGATCATGATTGACCGCTTCGACCCTGCGGCGGCCGACGCGCGCTGGCAGGCGCGCTGGGCCGAGGCGGGGAGCTTCACTGCCGATTCGGCTTCGTCCAAGCCCAAGACTTTCGTCCTCGAAATGTTTCCCTACCCTTCGGGGCGAATCCACATGGGGCATGTTCGCAACTACACGATGGGCGACGTGCTGGCGCGGTTCCGGCGGATGCAGGGGTTCGAAGTCCTCCATCCGATGGGCTGGGACGCGTTCGGCATGCCGGCCGAAAATGCCGCGATGGAAAAGGGGGTTCACCCCGGCGGCTGGACGCGCGCGAATATCGCGACGATGCGCGATCAGTTGAAACGGCTGGGCTTTGCTCTCGACTGGAGCCGCGAGCTGGCGACGTGCGAGCCCGATTATTACGGGCATGAGCAGGCGCTGTTCCTCGACCTGATGGAAGCCGGGCTGGTCTATCGCAAGGAGAGCGAGGTCAACTGGGACCCGGTCGACGCGACCGTGCTGGCCAATGAGCAGGTCATCGACGGGCGCGGCTGGCGATCGGGGGCGCTGGTCGAGCGGCGCAAGCTAAACCAGTGGTTCCTCAAGATCACCGACTTCGCCGAGGAATTGATCGACGGGCTGGGGACGCTCGACCAGTGGCCCGACAAGGTCCGGCTGATGCAGGAGAATTGGATCGGGCGGAGCCAGGGGCTGAAGTTCAGCTTCGCGCTGGCCGATCCTGCCGCCGCGGGCATGAGCCAGATCGATGTGTTCACGACGCGGCCCGACACAATCTTCGGGGCGAGTTTCGTGGCGGTCTCGGCGGGTCATCCGATCGCCCAAGGCGTGGCGCTCGGACACGGTGGTGCGCGCAAGTTCATCGACGAATGCCGCACCGGCGGGACGACCGCGGCCGAGATAGAAACGGCGGAAAAGCGCGGCTTTGACACCGGGCTGGAAGTGATCCATCCGCTCGACCCGACGCGCCGCCTGCCCGTCTGGATCGCCAATTTTGTCCTCATGGATTATGGCACCGGGGCGCTGTTCGGGGTGCCCGCGCACGACGCCCGCGATTTCGAATTCGCGACCAAGTATGACCTGCCGATCCGCCGCGTCGTCATCCCCCAGGGGGGCGACCCCGAGGCGTCGGTCGACGAGCCCGAGAGCGGTTATGGAGTCGCCGTCCACTCGGACTTCCTCGACGGCCTGTCGAGCGAGGAGGCGATTGACGAAGTGATCCGCCGCGCCGAGGCTGGCGGCTGGGGCACGGGCACGATCCAGTATCGGCTGCGCGACTGGGGCGTGTCGCGGCAGCGCTACTGGGGAACGCCGATCCCGGTGGTCCATTGCGCCGGGTGCGGGCCGGTCGGCGTTCCGCGCGACCAGTTGCCGATCATCCTGCCCGAGGATGTCAGTTTCGACGTTCCCGGCAACCCGCTCGACCGTCACCCGACGTGGCGCGATGTCCCCTGCCCGTCGTGCGGTGCGGCAGCGCGGCGCGAGACCGACACGCTCGACACGTTCGTCAATTCGTCCTGGTATTTCATCCGCTTCGCCAGCCAGCCCAAGGACCAGCCGTTCGACCGCGCCGAGGCCGAGCAATGGTTGCCCGTCGCGCAATATATCGGTGGGGTGGAACATGCGATCCTGCACCTGCTCTATGCGCGATTCTGGACGCGGGCGCTCAACCGGATCGGCAAGATCGGCATGACCGAACCGTTCAAGGGACTGTTCACCCAAGGGATGGTGACTCACGAGACATACAAGTCGCTCGACGGGCGCTGGCTGGGCCCGGACGAGGTGGCCGATGGCGCGGGCGGGACGATGACCGAGCTTGCGACGGGGACGGCAGCGATCCGCGGCCGGATCGAGAAAATGTCCAAGTCGAAGAAGAATGTCGTCGACCCCGAGCCGATCGTCGACCGTTATGGCGCCGACGCGGTGCGCTGGTTCATGCTGTCCGATTCGCCCCCCGAGCGCGACCTGGAATGGTCCGAAGCGAGCATCGAGGGCGCGGCGCGGTTCGTGCAGCGGGTCTGGCGGCTGGTCGGGTCGGTCGGGACGAACGAGGGATCGGACCCGGCGATCGACAAACGTCTCGCGCGCACCATTTCGGCCGTGGGTGCGGCGATCGACGGGTTGGCGTTCAACAAGGCGATTGCGGCGGTTTACGAGCTGGTCGGGGCGCTCGAGAAGGCCAAGCCTTCGGCCAGCCGCGATGACGCGATCGCCAAGCTCGTTCGCCTCATCTCGCCGATGGCGCCGCATCTGGCCGAGGAAAGCTGGGCGCTGCTGGGGCACGGCGGGCTGGTGTCCGACGCGGCGTGGCCGACCTTCAATCCGGCGCTGCTGGTCGACGACGAAGTGACCATCGCGGTCCAGGTCAACGGCAAGCTGCGCGACACGATCACGATCGCGCGCGGGATGGACCGGGATGCGGTCGAGGCGCTGGCGCTGGCGTCGGACAAGGTCATCCGCGCGATGGACGGCGCGGCCCCGCGCAAAGTGATTGTCGTTCCCGACCGGCTGGTCAATATCGTCGCATGATGAAGGACCGCCCCCTTCCCGTTGCCCATAAAATGTCCGCCTCGCTCGGCGCGTTTTTGTTGGCCGCCCTTTCGCTGCCGCTCGGCGGCTGTGGCTTGCACCCCCTCTACGCAGGGGGCGAAAGCGGTCCCGCGGCGACCGGACTTCGCTCGATCGAGGTGGCGCCGATTCCGCAACGGTCGGGCTGGCTGACCCGCAATGCGCTGGTCGACCGGCTAGGCGGCGAGCATCCCGGCGCGACCTACCGGCTCGAGGTCGAGCTCGACGATACGCTGACCGGTTTTGGTATTCGCGGCGATGCGGCGACCACTCGCGAACGGCGGACCCTGCGCGCGCGCTATCGGCTGGTCGATCGGGCAAGTGGCGCGGTGCTGGTCGACGCCACTGCCGGATCGGACGAGGGGATCGACGTCGTCTCCTCCGAATATGCCACCGTTGCCGCCGAGCAAAGCGCCGCCGAACGGCTGAGCCAGATCGTCGCCGACCAGATCGTCGGGCGAATCGCGCGCATCATGACCGTCACGCCGCCGCGCCCGTGACCGCGCGATGAAGGTCGCCAAGGGAAGTTTCCCCGGCGCGCTCGACCGGCCCGACCCGGCGATTCGATTCTATCTATTTCATGGCCCCGACGATGCCGGGTCGAACGCGCTGGCGCAGCGGCTGCTGAAGTCGCTCGGCGCCGAGCGGTTTCTGGTGACGGCGGGATCGCTACGCGGCGACCCCGGACTGCTCGCCGACGAGGCGGCGGCGATGGGGCTGTTCGGCGACACCCGACTGTTGTGGATTGAGCCCGCCGGGGACGAGATTGCCGAAGGAGTCGCGGGGCTGTTGTCGGCGACCGCTGTCGAGAGCGTCGCGATCGCGATTTCGGGGGCACTCAAGAAGAGTTCGGCGCTGTTGAAGCTGGCCGAAGCCCATCCGCGAGCGCTGGCGCATGCGTCCTATCTGCCCGAGGGGCGCGACGCCGACCGGATCGTGCTCGAACTGGCGCGCGCGGAGGGCTTGCGGATGAGCGGCGAGATTGCGACCCGGGTGGCGGTCGCGGCGGGCGCCAATCAAGCGATCATCGCCTCGGAACTCGCCAAATATGCGCTCTATCTGGGAGCGACGCCCGACACGATGTGCGAGCTGGATGGCGCGACGCTCGACCGGCTTGGCGCCGGCAGTGCCGAGAGCGACTGGATGCGGATCGGCGACCTGGCGCTCGACGGGCGAATCAGCGAGCTTGGCGATGCGCTGCAGCGGCTGTCCCCGGGTGCGTCCGAAGTGGTGCCGATCGTCCGGTCGTTGCAGCGGCGGGTGCTCCAGCTGGCGCCGCTGCGAGCGCGGGTCGAGCAAGGCGAGCGGGTCGATGGCGTCTTGGCGTCAATGGGCAAGGCATTGTTCTGGAAGGATAAAGCGATCCTCCACCGACTGCTGTCGCAATGGAGCGCGGCGCGGCTGGCGCACTTGTCCGAACGGGTCAGCAAGCTCGAGCGGCGGCTGATGTTTTCGAGCGTGCCGGGGGATGCGGCGCTGGGTGAGGAGCTGATCGCGATCGCACGGGCGGCGCGGAGGTAGGTTTTTTGTTTGGCAGCTGGTTCACGCCGGGCGACGCCGAGCGGTGCGCACCCTCGTCCGACGACCGGCTAACCTAGATCTTTTCGCCTGAGAGCCGCTGGCAAATCATGTCGAGCTGGTCGAGGGTCGAATAGGCCAGGCTGAGCGTCCCGCCTGCCCCGTTGTGCGCAACCTTGACCTTGAGCCCGAGCAGGTCGCCGAGCTGGCGTTCAAGCGCGGCGAGGTCGGCGTCGACCGGCTTGGGCGATCGCGGCTTTCCCGATGAGGCCTTGCCCGTCGAAGGTTTCGACGCCCGCGCGCGCTCTTCGACCTGGCGGACGGTCAGCCCGTTGGCCACGATCTCGCGCGCAAGGCCCGAGGCATCGGGCGCCCCGATGATCGCGCGGGCGTGGCCCATGCTGATGTCGCCGGAGACCAGCAAGTCACGGACATCGCTCGGAAGGTCCAGCAATCGCAAGAGGTTGGCGACGTGGCTGCGCGACTTGGAAACGAGCTTGCCGAGCTGGTCCTGGGTATGGCCGTGGCGATCGATCAGCTTCTTGTAGCCCTCGGCCTCCTCGATCGCGTTGAGGTCCTCACGCTGGATATTCTCGATCAGCGCGATTTCGGCCGACGAGGCATCGTCGATCGCCTTGATCATCGCCGGGATCGAATGGAGCTGGGCCTGCTGCGCCGCGCGCCAGCGACGCTCGCCGGCGATCAATTGATAGCCGCCGTCAACCGGGCGGACGAGGATCGGCGAGATGACCCCGCGTTCGCGAATACTCTCGGCCAGTTCGTCGATTGACGTCACATCAAAATGTGATCGGGGTTGGTTCGGGTTTGGATATATGAGCCCGATCGAGATCTCGCGGACGACGCCAGCCGGGGGAATTGCCGGCTCTTCGGGCTCGGGCCGGGCAGCCTCCCCCATCAGCGCCGACAGCCCGCGGCCAAGCCCCGGACGGCGGCTCATGCCGCCACCGCGGGGGTGCGGTTGAGGCGGCCGATCACTTCGCGTGCCAATCGAACATAGGCTTCGGATCCTGGGCATTTGAGGTCGTAGATGAGGGCGGGAAGCCCGTGACTGGGGGCTTCTGACAGCCGCACGTTGCGCGGCACGACGGTGTCGAACACCGCCACACCAAGGCAGGCGCGAACGTCTTCGGAGACGGCCTGGCTAAGGTTGTTGCGACGGTCGAACATGGTCAGCGCGACCCCGAGGATGGCGAGCCCGGGATTGAAGGCGACGCGAATTCGCTCGACCGTCTGCAACAGTTGCGACAAGCCTTCGAGCGCAAAAAACTCACACTGCAATGGGACGAGCAACTGCTGCGCCGCCACCAGCGCGTTGACCGTGAGCAGCCCGAGGGACGGCGGACAGTCCATCAGGCAGATATCCCATCGCCCCAGCGGGACGGCGTCGAACGCCTTGGCGAGGAGGTGAGTCCGTTCCGCCATCCCGACCATCTCGACCTCGGCACCTGACAGGTCGACCGTCGCGGGGAGGAGATCTAACCGCGGAACCTTGGTCGCGATGACCGAATCGACGATGCTCGCCTCTCCCATCAGCACATCGTAACTCGACCACTCGCGCGCCGATTGCGGGACGCCGAGCCCAGTCGAGGCATTGCCCTGCGGATCAAGGTCGGCGAGCAGCACTTTCCAGCCGATCGCGGCGAGCGCGGTGGCAAGGTTGATCGCGGTCGTGGTCTTGCCGACCCCACCTTTTTGATTGGCGATTGCAATCCGGATCACCGTCTTCCCCTCGGCCTGATGCCGCTGGCGAGCAGGATCGACGCATCAGGGTCGGTCAGGCTCGGCTCCAGCCGGATGCTACCCTGCCATGCGCCGCGCACTTCATCCAGTTCCTTCTGCGCATTGCGACCCTTGGGAAGCACCCAGACGGTCTCGGGACGGGACAAATGGCGTGACATGGTGAGGAGCTCGCTGGCGGAGGCAACCGCGCGGGCAGTGATGTGGCGATATTTGGTGGTCAGGACGGTGGTCTTGCCCTGGACGAGCGTAACGTTGGCGAGCGCAAGGCGATCAATCACCGAGGCGAGGAATTCCACGCGCAGGCGGCGGGGTTCGAGCAGGGTGACGGGGCCCGGGTCGAGGATCGCGATGACAATGCCGGGGAGCCCCGCCCCTGCCCCGATGTCCAGCCAGGAGCGGCTTGGTTCTGCAAACCTAAGCAGTTGAGCACTATCAATAATGTGGCGCTCCCACACTTCATCGACGGTCGATTTTGCGATGAGGTTATGGGTCGCGGATGCCTCGAGCAGAAGCGCCACATAGGCCTCTAGACGGCCAAATGTTTCACGTGAAACACTGCGACCGCTGACGTGCTCGAGTCGATCGATCACGCGGCTTTGGCGATGGCGAAGTGCAGCGCGGACAGGGCTGCCGGGGTTATGCCGCGCACTCGCGCTGCCTGGTCGATTGTCGCGGGGCGCGCGTCAGAAAGGAGTTCGATCATCTCGGTCGAAAGACCCGGGACCGCAGCGAAGGAGAAGGCCGCTGGAAGGGCCAGCGCGCGGTCGCGGTCGAGCGATTGCCATTCGGCGCGTTGGCGTTCGAGATAAGGGGCGTAATCGGCATCGGCGATCGCCTCGTCGAGCGCGTCGTCGAGAGGGCCGAGCCGGTCGAGTGCGGCATGGCGGGTAGCGGGACGGCGGAGCCACTCGGCAAGTGAACGCTTGTCCGCGCCCGTACCGCCCAATTCATGCTCGGGGGCGAGGATAGTCAGACGGTCATGCGCGAGTTTGATCGCGCGCGCGGTCGCCTCGATCGCATTGCGGCGTGCATCGCTGATGCAGGAGGCCGCGATCGCGGCGGCGCCGAGGCGGGTCATGGCATTGTCGGCGCGCAAATGGAGGCGGAATTCGGCGCGGGCGGTCATCATTCGATAGGGTTCGGTGACGCCATGGAGAGTCAGGTCGTCGACCATGACGCCAATATAGCTTGATGCCCGGTCGAAGATGACCGGCGCAAGGTCGATCGAGTGGGCTGCGGCGTTGAGCCCGGCAACAAGTCCCTGCGCCGCGGCCTCCTCGTAACCGGTTGTGCCATTCACTTGGCCGGCGAGGAACAGGCCCTCGACGTCGCCATGGCCGAGCCGGGCATCGAGCCGCCGGGGATCGCAATAGGCATATTCGACGGCGTAGCCGGGCTTGGTGATCGTGGTCCGTTCGAGGCCGGGGATGGTGCGGACGAACGCTTGCTGAACGTCGGCGGGGAGCGAGGTCGAGATGCCGTTGGGGTAGACGTCTGACGAGCCAAGTCCCTCGGGTTCCAGGAAAATCTGGTGAGACTCGCGCTCGGCGAAGCGTTTGACCTTGTCCTCGATCGACGGGCAATAGCGCGGACCCCGCCCCTCGATCACGCCCGCGAACAAGGGCGACTTATCGAAATTCGCGGCGATCAGCGCGTGGGTTTCGCTGGTCGTGCGGGTCACGGCACAATCGACCTGCGGGAGACGACGGGCTGGGCGCAGCGCCGACATCGACCAAGTAGCAGGCTCCGACGTCTGGCGCTCAAGCACCGCCCAGTCGATCGTCCGTCCGTCGAGGCGCGGCGGGGTGCCGGTCTTGAGCCGTCCTTCGGCAAGGCCAAGCTCGGCAAACTGGTTGGCGAGGCCCAAGGCCGATCGCTCGCCCACTCGCCCGCCCGCGACCCGGTGCATCCCGCAAAAGAGCGTCGCGCCGAGGAAGGTTCCGGTGGCGATGACGAGTGCCCGACAAGCAAGATGGTCGCCAGTCGCAAGATCGACCCCGACGATGTGGCTGCCGACGACGACCATGCGCGCGACTTCGCCTTCGACATTGGTGACCCCTGCCTCGTCGACCATCCTGGAAATGGCTGAACGGTAAGCCGGGCGATCGGCCTGGACGCGAGGGCCGAAGACCGCGCTGCCCTTGCTGCGGTTCAGCATTCGCCGGTGGATGGTCGCTTCGTCGGCGGCGCCAGCCATGAGACCATCGAACACGTCGAGTTCGCGGACGAGGTGCCCCTTCCCGACTCCGCCGATCGACGGATTGCACGACATTTGCCCAAGGTTGGTGGCGTCGAAGGTGACCAGTCCGACGCGCGCGCCTCGCCGCGCCGCTGACGCCGCCGCCTCGCAGCCGGCGTGGCCTCCACCAAGGACGATGACGTCGAACATGCCGCGCCCTACCCTACCGACGGGCCTGCGGACAAGCGCGGCGATGTTTCACGTGGAACATCATTTGCCGAGGCAGAAGCGCGTAAAGAGCGCGTCGATCGCGTCCTCCACTCCTGCGCGGCCAGTCAGGCGGTCAAACGCAAGCCGGGCGCTGCGAAGTGTTTCCGCAAGGAGGACGATGTCGGCGGGGTCGCTTCGCAGAAAGGTGGACGCCTGTGCTATGGCTTCGGCCTGGCGACGGTTGAGGGGCAGACTGCCATCGGACGGGAGCAGCTGGGCGCCAGTGTCTCGCAACGTGATGATCAGGGCACTCATCCCTGCCCCCGTATGCGCGGATACCGGTAGGCCGGGCGCTTCGCCGCTGTTCGCAAGATCGGCCTTGGCGCGGATGAGGACTGCGCGCGAGTGTGGCGGACAGTCATCGGGGTGACCGAGCCAAAGAAGGATGTCGGCGAGCGCCGTCTCGCCGTGCGCACGCTCGACACCGAGGCGTTCGACGAGATCATCCGAATCGCGCAGCCCAGCAGTGTCGACCAGGGTAAAAGGCATCCCGTCGATCGCCAGCGGGACTTCGATCGTGTCCCGCGTCGTGCCGGCAATATCGGTTACGATGGCGCGCTCACTTCCGGACAAGCTATTGATCAGGCTCGACTTACCGGCGTTGGGTGGCCCGGCGATGACGACGCGAATTCCCTGTTTCAGCGGTTCGGCGCGCGGGCGGGCAAGCCACGCATCGAGTTCATCGGCGAGCAGGTGAGCCTGGGCGATCAGCCGGGCCGTATCGGTCGCGGTCTCATCCTCGTCGCCGACATAATCGATCGCGGCCTCGGCCTGCGCCGACAAGGCTAGCACTCGCCCCTGCCATTGTTCAACCACACGCGACAGGCCACCGCTGGCGAGGGCAAGCGCGGCGCGACGCTGGGTCTCGGTCTCGGCCTCGAGCAGGTCGGCCAGCCCCTCGGCCTCGGTCAGGTCAATCCGGCCATTGCCAAGCGAACGGCGCGTGAATTCCCCCGGTTCGGCGTGCCGAAGTCCGCATGACGTCAAGGCGTCAATTACGGCGGCGACCACCGCACGACCTCCATGGCACTGATATTCAACGATATCTTCACCCGTTGAGCTGTGCGGTGCATCGAAGCGGATAACCAGCGCCGAGTCGATCGGCTGGCCATCTCGGGGATCATGCAAGATCCGCAACGCCGCGAAACGTGCCTCAGGAAGCGACCCCGCCAGCCGCTCGCCAACGCTGTGCGCCATCGGGCCACTGGTCCGGACGATCGCAACGGCTGCTGGGGGGCGGCCGCTGCTCAGCGCGACGATCGTGTCGCCCGGCCGCATGTCAGACGAGGTGGGGAGCGACTTCGTGCCAGCCTTCCCAGATCATCTTGCCTGCGACATAGACAATCACGGCCAGCCCGACCCAGGCAATCCAGCGGAATCGCTCGATATATTTGGCGATGATGTTGGCCGCCACACCCATGAGGATGACCGAAAAGACGAGCCCGAAGGCGAGGATCCACGGATGATCGCGCGCTGCGCCCGCCACTGCGAGGACATTGTCGAGACTCATCGAGACGTCGGCGAGCGCCACTCCCCAAGCGGCGGCAGCGAAGGTCTTGGCGGGCTTGACCCCGCTACGCTCGTCGCCCGCGACCTCGGGCGAACCCGGGCTTGTCGTGGCATGGCGCAGCTCGCGGTACATTTTCCACGCCACCCACAGGAGGAGGAAGCCCCCCGCGAGGATGAGTCCGACAATCTGGAGCAGTTGCGACACGAGCAGCGCGAAAACGATCCGCAGCACCAGAGCCGCCGCGACGCCGATCGCGATGACCTTTTTGCGCTGGTCGGTCGGAAGCCCGGCGGCGAGCGCCCCGACGACGATCGCATTGTCGCCGGCAAGGACGATGTCGATGAGGAGAATCTCGACCAGCGCAGTGAGCGCGGCAGGAGTGATCAGCGAGGCAAAATCCATCGCCACGTCATGGGCGAGCAGGCCGCGTCATGCAAACCCCATCGCGCATGGAAATCAACCCAGCAGGCTGGTCAGCCCCTTGATATGGGCGTCGCCGACCCAGCCATCGTGGATCATGTTGCCCGCGACCCAGATGATCACGACAAAGCCGATCCAGCTGATCCAGTGGTAACGCTGGACGAGCCTGGCGACGAGATTGGCGGCGAGGCCCATCAGCAGGACCGAAAAGGTCAGCCCGATGAACAGCAGCGCAGGATTGTCGCGCGCGATCGAGGCGACGAGCAGGACATTGTCGAGGCTCATCGACAGGTCGGCCAGCGTGATCTGGATCGCTGCCTTGAGGAAGGATTTGCTTTGCGGCGGACCCTCGATGGCGGCCGTATTGGGATCGTCGGCGATCACCGTCTTCTTCGGTCGAAGCTCGCGGTACATGTTGAACGCGACCCACAGCAGCAGCAGCCCGCCGGCGAACAGCAGTCCGGTAACCTTGAGCAATTGCGTCGCGATCAGCGCAAAGCCGATCAGGAACACCAGCGCGATCGAGACGCCGAGGAGGAGTACCTTGCGGCGCTGCTTGTCCGGCAGGCCGGAGGCGATCGTCCCCATGATGACGACATTGTCGCCCGCCATGGTGAGGTCGCCAAGGATGATCTGGCCGAGGCTGGCGAGCCCGGTCGGGGTCAGTGCGGAGGCGAAATTGAGGGTCGGGAGCATCGAAGGGCCTTAGCAAGAAACCGGCAAACCGACACGCATGAAGCGTGCCGGATTTGCCGGCTCAGCTCTATTGGTTCATGCTCGCGAAGAAGTCCTCGTTCGACTTGGCGTCCTTCATCTTGTCGAGGAGGAACTGCATCGCGTCGATCGTGCCCATCTGCATGAGGATCCGGCGCAGCACCCACATCTTGGAGAGCGTAACCTGGTCGACCAGCAGCTCTTCCTTGCGGGTGCCCGACTTGCCGACGTCAAGGCTCGGGAAAATGCGCTTGTCGCTGACCTTGCGGTCGAGGACGATTTCGGAGTTGCCGGTGCCCTTGAACTCTTCGAAGATGACCTCGTCCATCTTGGACCCGGTATCGATCAGCGCCGTGGCGATAATCGACAGCGATCCGCCTTCCTCGATGTTGCGCGCGGCACCGAAGAAGCGCTTCGGCCGCTGCAGCGCATTGGCATCGACGCCTCCGGTCAGGACCTTGCCCGACGATGGCACGACGGTGTTGTAGGCCCGGCCGAGGCGGGTGATCGAATCGAGCAGGATGACGACATCCTTCTTGTGCTCGACCAGCCGCTTGGCCTTCTCGATGACCATTTCGGCAACCTGGACGTGGCGCGAGGCGGGCTCGTCGAAGGTCGAGGAGATGACCTCGCCCTTCACGCTGCGCTGCATGTCGGTGACTTCCTCGGGGCGCTCGTCGATCAGCAAGACGATCAGGAACACCTCGGGATGATTGTCGGTGATCGCCTTGGCAATGTTCTGCAGCAAGACGGTTTTACCCGTGCGCGGGGGGGCGACGATGAGGGCGCGCTGGCCCTTGCCCTGCGGCGAGACGATGTCGATGACGCGCGCCGACTTGTCCTTGACGGTCGGATCGAGCGTGTCGAGGCGCAGCTTGGAATTGGGATAGAGCGGGGTCAGATTGTCGAAATTGACCCGGTGGCGAACCGCGTCGGGCTCGTCGAAGTTGATCTGGGTAATGCGGGTCAGCGCGAAATAGCGCTCGCCATCTTTGGGTCCGCGAATCTCGCCCTCGATCGTGTCGCCGGTGCGCAGGCCGAAGCGGCGGACCAGTTGCGGCACGACGTAGATGTCGTCGGGGCCGGCGAGATAATTCGCCTCGGGGCTGCGGAGGAAGCCGAAGCCGTCGTTGAGGACTTCGATCGTACCCATGCCCATGATTTCAGCGCCCGATTCGGCGCGAACCTTGAGGATGGAGAACATCAGATCCTGCTTGCGCAGCGTCGATGCCCCCTCGATGCCCATTTCCTCGGCCATGGCGACGAGTTCGGCGGGGGTGTTTTTCTTGAGGTCTTTGAGATGCATATTGTGGCTCGATTGTCGGAGCTGAAAGGAAATTCGTCGCGCGACAGGACGCCGCTCGGAGGGGCGCGCACCAACGATTTCGTGAAACAAGCCGGCGCGGCCGAATAATTCGGCCCTAGGTCGCAGGTTTGGTCAAGTCAATATGGGGCGGGTTTCGCCCTTGTGAAGGGCAACGACCCTAAAATGGCTTCACAATCACCAGCACGACGATCAGCGCGGTGGCAATTCCCGGGACTTCGTTCAAGAATCGCAGTGTCTTGTTGGCGAGCGGGCGCTTTCCGTCGGCAAGCTTGCGACCATAACCGCCAAGCCACCCCTGATAACCCGTCAGCAGCACGACCAGCAGCAATTTGGCGTCGAACCAATGCTGGCCGAACGCGCCGATGTGGAACGCCAGTGCCAGCCCCAATATCCACACCACGACCATCGCCGGGGTCAGGATGATCGAGCGGACGCGGGCCTCGCGCTCGATCCAGTTGCGATCCTCGACCGATCCCGGGCTGGTCGCATGATGATAGACATAGAAGCGCGGCAGCAAGAACAGTCCCGCCATCCAGAAGATGACGAAGGTGACGTGCGCCGCCTTGACCCAGGGATAGGCGTTGCCGAGGAAGCCGATGAGATTGCTCATGCGGCTCCCTTTACCAGCGCGACGAGCTGTTCGACATGGGCAATCGGCGTGTCCTGCTGGATTCCGTGGCCGAGGTTGAAAATGTGCGGGCGCGTGGGGAAGGCATTGCGGATCCGCTCGACCGCGTGGCGCAGCGTCTCGCCCCCGGCGATCAGCGCCAGTGGGTCGAGATTGCCCTGCACCGGAAGCCCGGGTGGAAGCTCGGCGTCGGCCCACACCGGATCGACCGTCTCATCGAGCCCGATCGCATCGATCCCGGTCAACCGCGCATAAGCGGCAAGCTTGCCCCCGGCACCCTTGGGGAAGCCGATGATCGGGATATGCGGGTGGCGCTGCTTCAACGCCGCGACCAGCCGCGCGGTCGGCGCAATGACCCAGCGTTCGAATTCGGCCGGAGCAAGGCTGCCCGACCAGCTGTCGAACAATTGCAGCGCATCGACCCCGGCCTCGACCTGGCCTGTCAAATATTGAAGCGTGACTTCCTCGATCCGCTCGATGATTGCCTGGAATCGCGCGGGGTCCTGATAGGCCAGCCGGCGGGTGTCCGACTGCTCGCGGCTGCCCTGCCCCGCAACCATGTAGGTGGCAACGGTCCAGGGCGATCCGGCAAAGCCCAGAAATGTCGTCTCAGGCGACAAAGCGGCCTTGACCCTTCTCACGGTGCCGTAAATCGGATCGAGGTGCTCCATGGCCGGCTGGAGCGCCTCCAGCGAGCTATTCATCAGCGGTGGCGACAGCCGCGGTCCTTCGCCCGCGACGAACTCCAGATGCTGGCCGATTGCGTGCGGGACGATGAGGATGTCGGAAAACAGGATTGCGCCGTCGAAGGCAAAGCGGCGTAGCGGCTGGAGCGTGACTTCTGCTGCGGCTTCGGGATCATAGGCCATGCCCAGAAATCCGTCCTTGGTTGCCCTGAGCGCGCGATATTCAGGCAAATAGCGGCCGGCCTGGCGCATCATCCACAAGGGCGGCGGATCGCGTCGTTCGCCGCGCAGGACGGCGAGCAGGGGCTTGTCGGTCGTGACATTCGAACTAGGCGAGCTCGCCACTTATCTTCCTATCTTATAGATTCTTTAGAAATAGAATGAAGGAGTAGATGGCCGCTGGGTCGCGGGGTTTAGGGGCGCGTCCCGATTTTGCCAACAGCGCGTGCATCGGTGCGACTCAGCGGGGATGCGCGAGTCGCTCCTGATCGTCCCCATTATCCACAGCGTGGCGCCCGGCCAACACGGCCTGTGGATGGCGGTGGGAGTCAGCGGGGTGCCAAAAAGCGCCGATCGGTCCAGTTTGACCGCCCCCATGATCGCGCTACGGAACATCATGAGTTTTTCCACAGGGCTTTCCCGTTGACGGGCGCGACCACCATCTTGGCCTCGGGTAGCGCGATTCGGGCGGCGTTGCTCGACGGCGTCGGGCTCGATTACCGGGTCGAGCGGCCCGGGGTCGACGAGGAACTGCTCAAGGCGGGCTTCTCGGGGACGACCGAGGCGATGGCGACGATGCTGGCCGAAGCCAAGGCGGTCGAGGTGTCGGCGCGATTTGGCGGGGCGCTGGTCATCGGCAGCGATTCGATCGCCGAATGCCGCGGGGTTCGGTTCGACAAGCCCGTCAACCGCGACGAAGCCGCCGAGCATTTGCGCTTTTTTTCGGGGAAAGCGCTGAGCCTCGTCAGTGCGGTGGCGCTGGTCCGCAACGGGGTCGTCGGCTGGAGCCATGTCGAACGTGCCCGGCTGTGGGTGCGGCGATTGTCCGATGAGTTCATCGAAAGCTACCTCGCCGCAGAATGGCCCGAGGTCGGCTTTTGCGTCGGGGTGTTCCGCATGGAGGGTCGCGGGGCGACGCTGTTCGAGCGGGTCGAGGGGAGCCATTTCACCGTGCTCGGCCTGCCGCTGCTGCCGCTGCTCGAGGCGCTGCGCGAGCGCGGGGCGATGACGTCATGAGGGCGTACTCGGAAGTGATCGGCGATCCGATTGCCCAGTCCAAATCGCCGACGATCCACAATTTCTGGCTCGGGAAACTTGGCATTGAGGCGGACTATCGCGCCACCCGCGTCACGATCCAGGAGTTGCCGGATTATTTCGCAAGCCGCCGCACCGACTCCGGCTGGCGCGGGTGCAACGCCACCATGCCGCTCAAGCAGGGCATTGCTGCGTTGGTCGATGCGGTCGATCCCTTCGCCGCGCGCGCCGGGGCGATCAATATCGTCGTGCCTGACGAAGCAGGTTTGCGCGGTTCGAACAGCGACGGCGCAGGCTTTCTAGAACCGCTCGGAGAAATGATGCTCAGCGGCGGCCATGCCGCGCTCATCGGCACTGGCGGTGCGGCGCGGGCAATCGCCTTGGCGCTGACCGATGCCGGTTTCACACTCTCGGTCCATGGCCGCACCGCCGGATCCGCGAGCGCCTTTATCGAGGCGATCGGGATCGACGCCGATGCCTTTGCGATCGGCGAGAAAGGCCGCAACAGCGACGCAACACTGCTCATCAACGCGACCTCGCTCGGCATGACCGGCCACCCGCCCTTCCCGATCAGCCTCGCCGGCTTCGCCCCTGACACCGCCGTTTACGATATCGTCACCTCGCCGCTCGACACTCCGCTGCTTATCGACTCGAGGACGAGGGGAATGCGCAGCTTCGACGGATTGCAGATGCTGGTCGGCCAGGCAGCGGTGGCGTTCGCGCTGTTCTTCGGCCAGCCCGCGCCCCGTGAGCATGACGCCGAACTCCGCAGGTTGCTGACGTCATGACCATCAAGATCGCCCTCACCGGATCGATCGGAATGGGCAAGTCGACCGTGGCGGCGATGTTCGTCGCCGCCGGGATTCCGCTGTTCGATGCCGATGCCGAAGTCCGCCGGATGCAGTCTGACGGCGGCCCGCTGGTCGAGGCGATCGAGGCGCGCTTTCCCGGCACGACCCAGGGCGGCGCCGTCGACCGCGATCGGCTCGGCGCGCGAGTGCTCGGAAACCGTGACGACCTCGCCGCACTCGAAGTAATCGTCCATCCCGCCGTCCAGGCGGCGCGGGCCGCCTTCCTCGACGCGCACCATGGCGCGCCTGCGCTCCTGTTCGACATCCCCCTGCTGTTCGAAACCGGCGGCGAGGCAGCGTATGACAAGGTCATCGTCGTGTCCGCCCCGCCCGACGTCCAGCAAGCGCGGGTGCTTGCCCGGCCCGGCATGAACCGTGACAAGTTTGCCGGCATCATGGCCCGGCAAACTCCCGACGAGCAGAAGCGCGCCAGGGCCGACTTCATCATCGATACCGGCGGCAGCCTGGACCAGACAAGCGCCGAAGTGATCGCGATCCTTGCTTGTCTCGGGCTGCCAACGGGTCGATAGAAAGATCATGCGCGAAATTATTTTCGATACCGAAACCACCGGCGTCAATCCGGCGGGTGGTGACCGCATCGTCGAGATCGGCTGTATCGAGATGATCAACCGCGTCGAGACGGGGCGCGAATATCATGCTTATTTCCACCCTGAACGGTCGATGCCGAGCGAGGCCGAGGCGGTCCACGGCCTGTCCGACCGGTTTCTGAGCGACAAACCCTTGTTCAAGGACAAGGCGCAGGAGCTGATCGATTTCCTCGGCGACGCGCCGATGGTCGCGCATAATGCGGGATTCGACTTCGGCTTCCTCAATCGCGAACTGGCGCTGTGCGGGCGCGACCCGATCTGCCTGACACGGATGGTGTGCACCCTGGTCATCGCGCGCACCCGCCACCCTGGCGCCAAGCACAGCCTCGACGCGCTGTGCAGCCGCTTCGGGGTCGACCGCAGCCAGCGCGTGAAACATGGCGCACTGCTCGATGCGCAACTGCTGGCGCAAGTCTATATCGAGCTGACCGGGGGCCGCCAGATCGGGCTCGGCCTGGTCGCCGACGTCTCGTCCGACAGCGTTGCCGCGGCAGCCCCGGTCGACCGCCCACTGCGCCCCGCGCGACCTCATTTTGCGAGCGACGAAGAAATTACCCGCCACCGTGCGTTCATTGCCCGGCTCAAGCAGCCGTTGTGGGAGCGTTTCCTTACCGCAGCATGAGTCTTGACGCTGGCGCACCAGGAGAATGAATTTGGATATCAGGGTTTCAGGACACCAGGTCGACACCGGTGAGGCTTTGCGCACGCATGTCAGCGAGCGGATCAATGCGATCACCGACAAATATTTTTCCAAAGCGGTCGCCGCCAACGTGACCTTCGGGCGCGGGCCTTATGATGATTTCACGTGCGACATCGTCTCGCCCGTCTCGCAAGGCGTGGTGCTTAAAGCCTCCAACCGCGCCAACGACGCGCATGTCGCCTTCGAAGGCGCTGCCGACAAGATCGAGAAGCAGTTGCGCCGCTATGTGAAGCGGCTGCGCGAAAGGCGGAGCCAGTCGGCGCCTGACAACATCGCTGAAGCGCCCGCCGAAGTTCAGGCCAATGCCGGCTACACCATCTTCGCCGCCCCGCGAGAGGAAGAGGAGCCGATCAGCGACAGCCCGCCGATCATCGCCGAGACTCGAGTCGATATTCCCGAGGCCAGCGTCGGCGACGCGGCGATGATGCTCGACCTTCGCAACACCAACGCGCTGATGTTCAAAAATGCCAAGACCGGCGATTTCAACATGATCTATCGGCGGGACGATGGCACGATCGGCTGGGTTGAACCCGGCGGGGCCTGACAATCGTTGGCGACGGGCCTATCGGGCTTTCCGCAAGGAGAGGGCGAGGGCCTGTTCCAACGTATAAAGTGTCGGCTCATGCTGCTTTCCAATCTTCTCGATTTCGATTCGATCCGCATTGGCGTGTCCGCGCGGACCAAGCGCGGGCTGCTCAACCAGCTTGGGCTCGATGCTGCCCAGCGGCTTGGGGTCGATCCCGAAGCGGTCCAGAAATGCCTCGCCGAGCGCGAGCGGCTCGGCTCGACCGGCTTCGGCAATGGCGTTGCCATTCCGCACGGCAAGTTGGCCGCGCTCAAGACGGTCTTTGTCATGGTCGCGAAACTGGCCGAGCCAATCGATTTCAAGGCGATCGACGATGTCCCGGTCGATATCGTGTTCCTGCTGCTGTCCCCGACCGATGCCGGCGCAGAGCATTTGAAGGCGCTCGCCGCGGTCAGCCGGGTCGTGCGCAACGCCGCGACGCTCGAGAAATTGCGCGGCGCGCGAAGCCGTGATGCCTTTGCTGCTGTGCTGATGGAGGCCGACGAGCGTGACGCGGCCTGATCGCGCGGCTGGCCGGTGAGCATACCCCGGCTGTCGGCCAGTTTCGAGGCGACCGCGCTCATCCGGCTGACGCAAATCCACGGCGGATTCGGCACGGTCGTCCACAAGGGCGATGCCGAACGCGGCTCTTTGTTGCTGCTGATTGCCGAACGCGGGGTGCTGGCGACCGTGCTGGCACGGCAGTTCGACGGGCAAAATTATGCCTGGGCGACGCTTCCGATCGACTGCACCGATTCGGCCAAGACCCGATTGTTCCTCGAAAAACGCGCCCGCAACGACCCCGACGAATGGCAAATCGAACTGGACACCCCGTCCGCGCAACGACTCGTCGCCGAAATGACCGCGGCGGGTTGATCGCACCTGCTCCATGATGAACAGGAGATAACAGCTGCAAAGCGTAGGGCATTCCAGTCGGCCATATCGGGCCCGGAATGCCACGCAGACGGGGATCGGATCCGCGGGAATTTCTTGAAGGGCGCGTTTTCGCCCTCCTTTCCGCGCACGACGATCACCGCACGAAGAATTGGTTTGAATGTCCGTGTCGTTTCGCACCTCCTTGTTGGTGCTGGCCTCCCTGGCCTCCTCCTCGGTCGCTCCGGCGCAGGTTGTTCCTGCCGCGCTGACCGCCAATGTTTCGGCTCACGAGGCGCTGATTGCGTCGAACGAGCTTCCCCGGACCGTCGTTCCGGCCATCATCCAGTCGCTTCCCGAAGCCCAGCCGCTGCTTAGCGACTCGCCGGTCAAAGCCCCTTTCGATGATGAAAACGCCAATGAAATCAAATCGGTTCCGGGTGAAACGCTGAGCGCGATGGTATCGCGGCTGAAGAGCGTCACCCCGTCGAGCCGCGAGATCGAATGCCTTGCCGGCGCGATCTACTTTGAATCGAAGAGCGAACCGCTCGCCGGACAGCTGGCCGTCGGCGAAGTCATCGCCAACCGCGCCAAGTCGGGCCGCTTTGCCTCGACCTTCTGCGGTGTCGTGTTCCAGCGCGGCCAGTTCAGCTTCGTCCGCGGCCACTCGATGCCGGGGATCGCCCGTGCCGGTGCGCAGTGGAAGACCGCCGTCGCGGTCGCCAGCATCGTCGCCGCCAAGCTCAAGTCGTCGAGCGCCCCGCGCGCGCTGTTCTTTCACGCCACGCGCGTCTCGCCGCAATGGCACGCGACCCGCGTCGCGACGATCGGCAATCACATCTTCTACCGCTAGAATAGCGGAGATCAGGTCTCTGGGAGGGGACGAGCAGGGACCGGAAGCCAATGGCTTTCGGTCCCGCTTTGTTCTGGGGCTGCATTGGCCTAAAGGTGGCGCCATGAGCAGCGCTCCGATTCTCGCCGGGCCGATTCCCGATTGCTTCATCGACCTGCCGCCGATCGCGGGCGAGGTTGCGCGTGGGGTGACCCGACTATTCTGCCGCCGTGACTGGTTCGCGATGTGCGAAGTGCCGCTGCCCAACGGCCGCCGCGCCGACCTGATGGCGATCGATTCGAAGGGCCAGCTGACGATCGTCGAGATCAAGGTGGCCAAGGCCGACCTGCTCGGCGATGCCAAGTGGCGCGACTATCTCGACTATTGCGACCATTTCTTCTGGGCGGTCCCCCCGGCTCTCGCACACCACACCGACGCCGACAGCTTCCTGCCGAACGAGGCGGGGCTGATCGTCGCCGACCGCTATGATGCCGCAATCGTCCGCGAGGCGGCGCTGCGCCCGCTCGCCCCGGCGCGGCGCAAGGCCGAGATATTGCGCTTCGCCCGCCGTGCCGCCCGCCGCCTCTCGGCCCAGATCGACCCGACGCTGGGCGATATGAACTAACGGCGCTTCAAACTTTATTTGAAGACGGGTCCCGAGACGCTCTTCTTGGTCGACTTTACGCTGTCCATCATCCGCACCAGCTCGCCCGACCGCGCATCACGCCGAGCATAGTCGCGCGCGCTGTATCCCGCCGCCGAATCGCGCTTGTCGGGGTTGGCGCCATTCTCAAGCAGCACGCGAACAACCAGCGGCTGGCGCGCCTCGACCGCGACGATCAGCGGGGTTTCGCCAAGCTTGTTGGTGCGATCGACCCCGGCACCGACCGCCAGTAGCAGCCGCGTGCCCTCCAGCCAGCCCAGCCGAGCCGCGATCAGCAGCGGAGTCTCGCCGCGATTGTCGCCAACATTCATGTCCGCACCATGCTGCGCCAGGAAGCCGATCCAGCTCGCATCGCGCCGTCGCGTGGCAATGTGCATCGCCGCCTCGCCCTTGGCGCCGCGATAGTTGACGACGGTGGATCCCGTGCCTTCGGCCAGCGCGATCGCCTTGTTGGCGTCGGCATCGCGCACCGCGGTCAGGAAGCTTTCGCCGTTATTCGTGCCGAGTTGCGCCTGCCCCGGCACCGCGCCGCCGAGCAGCGCCAGCCCGATCACCGCCGCCAACATCTTTGCTCGCATCGAAAATTCCCCGTCTGGTCCGCACATGGCTTGAACCCCCGGCCATGCCAGCCCATTGCTGGCCCCGCCATGAATAATGCAACGCCTTTCTGGGAAAAGCCGCTGCGCGATCTCGATCGCGGCCAGTGGGAGGCGCTGTGCGACGGCTGCGGCCGCTGCTGCCTGCACAAGCTGGAGGATGAAGATACAGGCGAACTCCACCCGACCAATGTCGCGTGCAAGCTGCTCGACCGGCGCACGTCGCTGTGCACCGATTACAAGCATCGCCGCAAATATGTCTCGGATTGCGTAGTGCTCCACCGCGACCGGCTCGACGAGCTCGAATGGCTTCCGTCGACCTGCGCCTATCGCCTGCGCGCCGATGGCCAGCCGTTGTTCGACTGGCATTATCTGATCTCGGGCGACCGCGAGAGCGTCCATGCCGCCGGCCAGTCGACCCGCGGCTGGACGATCAGCGAAATCGACGCCGGCGAGCTTGAGCATCATATTGTCGATCGCCCCCTTTAAGGGAGAGGTCGTCGCGGGGGTCCCGCTGACGCTCAAGGTCCATCCTCGGGCGCGCCGGCTCAAGCTGCGCTTCGACGAGAAAAGCGGCGGCCTGACGCTGACCGTCCCGCCGCGCACCTCGCGCCGCGTCGCGATTGAATGGGCGACGAGCCAGGCCAAATGGGTCACGACCCAGCTTGCCCGCCAGCCCGGCGCGCAGCCGCTGACGCCCGGGGCAACCATCCCGTTCGATGGCGAGGAGGTGCGGCTGGCTTGGGCCGAGGGCACGCCGCGTATCGTCCGGCGCGAAGGCGATGCACTGGTCAGCGGCGGCCCGCGCGACGGCTATGGACGCCGCATCGAAACCTGGCTCAAGGCCCGCGCCCGTGACGCGCTGTCGACCGAAACCGCGATCATCGCCGCCGCCGCCGGGGTCGCGATCCGCAGCGTGTCGATCGGCGATGCCGATTCGCGCTGGGGCAGCTGCTCGGCGGCGGGGGCGATTCGCTACAGCTGGCGGTTGATTCTGGCCCCGCCGCACGTCCGTCGCTTCGTCGTGGCGCACGAAGTCGCGCATCGGCTGCACATGGACCACAGCAGCGCGTTCAAGGCTGCCGAGGCGCGCCTTTATGGCGGCCCGGTTGCGCCGGCCCGGCTATTGCTGCGCCGGCTGTCGCCCGTCCTGCGCCGGGTCGGCCGGGACTGACCCTGCCGGCGGCGGGGGTGTCGGCGGCCGCCGCTGCGCCCCGCGCTTGAGCACCTCGTCGAGGAAATCCTGGTTGGCCGACCCGGTCCCGTCGGAACGGACCCCCGGCTGGCCCGGCTGTTGCGCGGGCTGGCCCGGCTGGGGCATCCCTCCCGGGAAGGGCGCCGGGCGATCACCGGTCGGGATCGGATTGCCGTCGGCGTCGACCATCTGGCCCTCGGGCGCGATCAGATTATCGTCGATCGGCGCGCCCATCGCTTCCTCGTCGGGCTCCAATTGCCAGTCGGGCATCGGCACGACGGTGTCGAACTGCTCGACCGGACGATTGGCGGTCGCGACCAGCATGTAATCGTGGAACGCCCGCGCCGGGGCGGTGCCGCCCTGCAAGCCCGGGATTGGCCGGGCATCGTCGCGACCCATCCACACCCCGGTGGTCAACCCCGACGAGAAGCCGACAAACCAGCCGTCCTTGTTCGAGCTGGTCGTCCCCGTCTTGCCCGCGACCGGACGCCCGATCTGCGCCGCGCTGCCGGTCCCGGTAAGCACCGCCGACTGGAGCAGGTCTGTCATTTCGGCCGCGACCCACGGCGCAACCAGCACGCGATTCTCGTTCGCCTCGCGGTTGTAAAGCAGCCGCCCGTCGGCGGTGACGACCTTGCGAATGCCATAGGGCGACACCGCGATGCCATGATTATTGACCGACGCGAACGCCTTGGTCATCTCGATCAGGCGGACGTTGCTCGATCCCAGCACCATCGACGGGTAGGTCGAAATCTCGCTGGTGATGCCGAACCGCCGCGCCATGTCGGCAATCGTCGAAAAGCCCAGCTTGGCGCCGATCTGGGCCGAGATCGTGTTGATCGATCGCGAGAAAGCCTCGCGCAGCGTCACCTGGCCAAGATAGCCGCGGGTTGAATTGCGCGGCTTCCACCCCTGGATATCGACCGGCTGGTCGACCATCGTGTCGGTCGGCTTCATCCCGCTCTCGAGCGCGGCGAGATAGACGAACAGCTTGAACGACGATCCAGGCTGGCGTTCGGCCTGGGTCGCGCGGTTGTAGATCGACGAGACATAGTCGCGCCCGCCGACCATCGCCCGCACCGCGCCGTCGCGGTCGAGGCTGACCAGCGCCCCTTGCGCGCCACCCGGGGCATTCTTGTTGATCGCGGCGTCGGCGACCCCCTGCAACTTCGGGTCGAGCGTGGTCCAGACGTCGATCGGGTCGTGGGTCTCGTCAATCAGCGTGTCGAGCTGGGGCATCGCCCAGTCGGTGAAATAGCGGACGCTGTTCTGGCGCGGTGCGGCCTGCAACTTGACCGTCGCCGGGTCGACCCCGTCGGCAGCTTCGCGGCTGATGAAGCCATTGTTGACCATCGCCTTCAGGACGACGGCGGCGCGGCCCCGCGCGGCTTCGGCATCGGCGGTCGGCGAGTAGTTGGAGGGCGCCTTCACCAGGCCGGCGATGATCGTCGCTTCGCCCAGGCTTAGCTGGTCGGCGCCATGCCCGTAAAAGGTCCGCGCGGCGGCATCGATGCCATAGCTTCCGCCACCGAAATAAACCCGGTTGAGGTACAGCTCGAGGATCTGATTCTTGGAATATTTAATCTCCAGCGCCAGCGCCAGCACGGCTTCCTGGATCTTGCGCCCGAAGGTCCGCTTGTTGGTCAGGAAGATGTTGCGCGCCAGCTGTTGGGTGATGGTCGACCCGCCCTGCTTCCACTTGCCGGTCGAGACGCGCACCTGCAACGATCGAGCAATTCCGATCGGATCGACGCCCGGATGCGAGCGAAACCTCTTGTCCTCGACCGCAATCATTGCGGCGCGCATCGTCGGCGGGATTTCATCGTAGGTCAGCCAGCGCCCGAAGGTCGGCCCCAATGAGATCAGCACCGAACCGTCCGCGGCGCGCATGCGGATCATCTGGCCAAGGTCGCCGCGACGCTTGAGCTGATCGTAATCGGGCAGCTGCGATTCAGCGATCCCGACCGCAATTCCAAGGACGAGCAAGGCAAAGGCGAGGATCGCGCCCGCCCAGATGAAGAACCGCTTCGTGCGCGAGCGGGCGGTGATGATCGTGGCCATATCGGATGATGGTTAGGGGGCTCGGGCGCGGAAGGGAAGCACTGGTGCCACCCTTCCGTGCGGACGACGCGCGCTAAGCCTCGCCGTCCGTCGGCTTGAACCCGAGCGAAGCCGAGTTGATGCAATAGCGAAGCCCGGTCGGTCCCGGCCCGTCGGGGAAGACATGCCCCAGATGGCCCTCGCACTTGGCGCAGCGCACTTCGACCCGGGTCATGCCCGCGCTCTGGTCGCTATGCTCGTCGACTGCCTCGCCGACCGGCGCGGTGAAGCTGGGCCAGCCCGATCCGCTGTCATATTTTGTGTGGCTGTCGAACAAGGGCTCGCCGCACGCGCCGCAGACATAGGCGCCGTCAGCCTTGTTGTTGAGCAGGTCGCCGCTGAACGGGGCCTCGGTCCCCGACTTGCGCAGCACGCGATAGCGTTCCTCGCCGAGCAGGGCGCGCCACTCTTCTTCGGTCCGCTGCACTTTCGTCTCCGCCTCGCCGATGTCCGTCATGCTGCTCTCCGCTCGTCCGTGGTTACAAATTGCTTAACCCTCTTTCAACGCTTCGGGGCTAGCGATGGAGCCATGTTGGTCCGATCCCTGCTCGTTGCAATGCTTGGCCTCGCCGCTTCCACGCTTTCGGGCCCGGTCTCGGCGCAGTGCCGGCTGTGCACCGCGCCGACCAGCGAACCCGTCGCCGACACCACGCCCCCGGTCGCGCTCGAGGTCGAGGCCAACATCGATTTCGACCGCATCGTGCTAGCTGGAGTCGGCGAGGGCATGGCCACGCTTCGCCCCGACGGATCGCGCCAGACCAGCGGGACCATCGTCTCGATCGGCGGGCGGGCAATGGTCGGCAGCATCGTGGTGCGCGGCGAGGCCGGGCGCGTGGTGCGGGTCAGCCTGCCCAGCCGTATCGCGCTCCATGGCATCAACGGCAGCGAGATCGGGATCGAGCAGGTCGTCAGCGATCTTCCCGCCAGCCCGCGAATCGCCAGCGACGGCACCTTGTCGTTTCGCATCGGCGGCGCGCTGCACATCGTCGGTGATGTCGACGGCGACTATCGCGGCGACTTCAGCGTCGACGTCGATTACCTCTGATCCGGTCGGCAGATCGCTCCATTTCGCATTAATCCTTAACGGTCCGGCAACCGTGTCGTTGAGGAAAGGCGAAAGCCCGGACAGTTAACTGGGACCCCACGGATGACCGGACGAGCCGGCCGCCTGCCAGTTTTAATCACGTGGGGACTCAACGATGACCAATTTCAAGAAACTGCTGCTCGTCGCCGGTGCGACGACGATGTTCGCGTCGCCGGCGCTTGCCGGTCCGGGTTCGACAACCGCCGCCAGTGCCAACGCCACTCTCAAGGCCCAGATCGTCGAGCCGCTGACGCTGACCAAGAAGCAGGACCTGGATTTCGGTACGTTGGTCAAGACGCCGGCGCTGACCGCCACCGCTGTCACCGTACAGCTCGACAATAGCGGTGCCCTCGTCGGCGGTTGCCCGACCGGACTGCTGTGCAGCGGCACCACGACGGAAGCGCGCTTCGAGGCGTTCGGCACTCTTGGCCAGAACCTGTACGTCTACACGCCCGTTTCCGCCGTGATGACGAATGCCGCGGGCGACACGCTGACCTTCACGCCAAACGCGCGCACCGCACCTCTGCTGCTCAGCGCGTCGACCGGCCTGAACAACTTCGGCGTTGGCGGCAGCATTGCCGTTTCGTCGGCGACGAAGCCGGGCGTCTATAATGGCGCGATGAACGTCACCGTCGATTATAACTGATCGCTCGATCAGCCTGACGCCCGCTAGCCCGGGCGTGACCAGAAAGAAGGGGTCGCCAGTGATGGCGGCCCCTTTTTGGTCGTGACCCAGACAGTCCAATTCGGACCAACCGTAAACGTCGCGGTAACCATGATCCGAAGCGAAGCGGCAACCCGCGCTGGTTAATAGGACGGTGACCAAGCCGTGATGTCGCGGATGGCCCATACCAGTGGGGACTGTTTCACATGATCAAATTTGCTCGTTCGCTGACGGCCGTTGCCGTCGCCACCATCGCCTTCGCCGCGACCCCGGCGCTGGCCGTGCCGGTCGGCGCCACCGTGCCCGCCACCGCCAAGGCGCAGGTCGTCAAGCCGCTGACGCTGACCGCCAAGACCAATCTCGACTTCGGCACGGTCCTGCTGACCAGCCTGGTGGTCGGCACCACCTATAATGTCGCACTGACCAGCGCCGGCGCGCTCACCTGCACCGCCGGCCTGACCTGCTCGGCGACGGGCATTCCGGCAACCTTCACCGTCACCGGCTCGAACAATCAGAAGGTGTTCATCTATACCGCCGCGAGCAATTTCTCGAACGGCGTCACGACGCTCCAGATCACGCCGAGTGCGGCGGCGTTCGTGACCATGCCCAATTCGGGCAGCTCCGGGCTCGACTTCAACGTCGGCGCCGCCTTCCCGATCACCACGGCGACGACCGAAGGGGTCTACACCGGCAACCTCACCGTCACGGTCGACTATAACTGATTGATTACACCGACGATCCAGGTGGACAGCTTGGACTGAACGAGGGCTCGCCAGCAATGGCGGGCCCTTTTCGTTCGTCTGCTCACGCTGCGGCCGATGGTTAGCGGATTAATAACCATTTCAGAGGAAAAGCATCTCCACATTGGATGGAGATTTCCTCGTGACCCTTTTCCCGCGTTTCGCTGCCCGCTTCCTCGCCATTGCCCTCGTCGCCCCGCTGGCCTTTTCCGCGATTCCGGCCAGCGCCGGCATCGGCGACCTGCTCGTCGCGCCGACGCGGATCATCCTCAACGGCAGCCGCGGCACCCAGATCATCCTCAACAATATCGGCGATGACGTCGCCACCTATCGCGTCAGCCTGGAAATTCGCCGGATGAACCCCGACGGCTCGCTCAGCGACGTCGCCGCCCCGAGCGCCGCCGAAAAGGCCGCCGAGGACATGATCCTTTACGCCCCGCGCAAGATCACGCTTCCGCCCAACCAGCCACAGACGATCAACATTGCTGCGCGCGCGCCTGCCGGGCTCGCCGACGGCGAATATCGCGTCCATCTGCTGTTCCGCGCCATCCCCGCGCCGCACCCCGTCACCGCCCAGCAAAGCGCCGCCAAGGGCATCAGCTTCCAGCTCACCCCGGTCTATGGCGTGACCATCCCGGTCATCGTCCGGTTGGGCTCGCTCAGCGCCAAGGCCGGGATCGCCAATGTCCACATGGCCAAGGAGGGCGGCAAGCCCGCCGTGGCGATGGACCTGACCCGTTCGGGCAGCCGCTCGACCTTCGGCGAAGTGCGGGTGCTGAAGGCCGGGATCAAGGATCCGATCGCGGTCCAGCGCGGGATCGCCGTCTATACCGAAATCGGCCAGCGCAGCGTCTCGATCCCGGTCGCCGACAAGCTCGCGTCCGCCGCCACTGGCCCGGTCACCATCCAGTATATCGAAACCACCGAGGCCGGCCCGCAGGTCATCGCCGAGACCAGCGCGATCCTGCGCTAGGTCGCCGGGGGGATACGGACCAACCGATTGCGCCTGGCCAAAAGCCTGGTTCGCGGCCTCATCGCCGCGCTGACGCTCCCTGCGCTCGCCGCGGGGAGCGTTGCCACGGGTGCCGCCTCGTCCCCGGTCGGCCCCGCCTGGACTGCCGATCCCGACGACCAGTTCGTGCTCGAGGTCAATATCCGTCAGCTGCGCCTCGGGGACGGGGTGCGCGCCTATGGCACCCCCGAAGGCACTTGCGTCCTGCTCGGCGATTTCCTGACCACGCTCGACGTGCCGATGAAGATCGATGTCGGCGCGAAACACGCCAGCGGCTGGGCGTTCAAGGAAGGCAACCGCATCGACGTCGACCTTGGCACCGGCCGCGCGCGCTATGGCAGCGCGAAGGACGCAAAATCCGAAATGCTCGACAGCGGCACCGTCCGCCAGACCCCCGATGGCTGGTGCGTCGAGACCGCCGCGCTCGCCCGCTGGTTCGGAATTGGCGTCAAGCCGTCACTCGCCGGGTCGATGCTGATGCTCTCATCGGAGGTCAAGCTGCCGGTCGAGCTGGCCAAGGAACGCCATGATCGCGCCGCGCGGCTGATCCATGCCAGCGTCAGCCTCGGCGAACTCCCGCAGGTCCGGTTGCCCTATCGCCTGTGGCGCGCCCCCGCGCTCGATTTCGTCGTCAGCGGCGGCGCCACCTACAGCGCCAAGACCGGCGCCAGGTTCGATCGCCACGCCGCAATCCTTGCCGCGGGCGAGATCGCCAGCATGAGCTATGAGGCGCAGGCCAGCACCGATGCGCGCGGCCGCCCCGAAAGCCTCCGCTTCCGCGCCTACAAGTCAGATCCCGACGGCTACCTCCTCGGCCCGCTGCGCGCCACCCACTTCGGGGTCGGCGATGTCGCCGGGCTCGACAGCCGGCTGGTCGGCGCGGGCCGCGTCGGGCGCGGCGCGGTCGTCACCAACCGCCCGTTGTTCACGCCTACCGCCTTCGACCGCACCCATCTCGAAGGTGATTTGCCCGCCGGCTGGGAAGCTGAGCTCTATCGCAACGGCGAATTGCTCGCTTTTTCGCCGACCAGCAGCGACCAGCGCTATCATTTCGACGACGTCCAGCTGCGCTATGGCGAAAACCAGCTCGAAGTCCGCCTTTACGGCCCGCAAGGCCAGATGCGCACCCGGTCGGAGACGGTCAATGTCGCCGATGCCGCCGCGCCGCCCGGCACGACCTGGTATTGGGCGGGGGTCAACCAGCCCGCGCGCGACCTTATCCAGCTTCACGCCCGCCCCCCCGACAGCGGGGTCGTGCCAAAGCTCCAGGCGAGTGTCGCGCTGGAACATGGCCTCGACAAGCGCACCTCGATCGGGCTCGCCGCGACCATGCAGATGATCGACGACGAGCGTCTGACCTTTTTCGAGGGCACCGTTCGCCGGACCATCGGCGGCGCGCTGCTCGAAGTCGCCGGATCGCGTGACAATCATGGCGGGATGGCGGCGCGAACCTCGCTCCTCGCCAAAATCGGTGGGGTCGATATTTCGGGTGAAGCCCTCGCCGCACATAATTTCCGCGTCAATGGTGTCACCGAACGCTCGCTTCGCCAGGCGCAGCTGTCGCTCAGCGCCCCGCTGCGCCTCGGCCGCACCATCCTGCCCGCCAGCGCCTCGTTTCGCGTCGTCGACCGTAACGGCGCTCGCTCGCTCGAGGCCGCCGGGCGACTGTCGGCCAGCATCGGCCGCTTCAACCTCGGCAGCGACGTCCGCTGGCGCCACGACAGAAGCGCGACGGGCGGTTCCGACCGGGTCGAGGCAACGCTGATCGGCTCGGGCCACATCGGCCGCATCCGCCTGCGCGGATCGACCCTGTTCGAACTCAAACCGTCCGCAAGACTCAGCGCGGCCGACCTCTCGGCCTATTGGTCAGCCTCCGAAAAGGCCGATTTCGAGGGCGGCATCGGCTATGACAATCTTGCCCACCGCGCTCGTGCCCGGCTGTCCTACATCCGCCGCTTGAACACCATGGCGCTCGCGCTGACCGCCGAAGGCGCTAGCGACGGCGCGGTCGCGTTCGGCTTCAACCTGAACTTCTCGCTCGACCCGACGCGCGGCTTTCGCCCGTCGCGGCTGCCGATGGCCAGCGCGGGAATGATCCGCGCTCACGTCTATCGCGATCTTAACGATAATGGAATCAAGGACTTGGGCGAACCCGACGAGCCTGGCGCGCTGATCACCACCGGTCGCCGCGTCGCGCTCCAGCCGACCGACAAGCGCGGCTCGGCGACCGTCGCCGGGCTTACCAGCTACCAGCCGATCGCGGTCGGGATCGATCCGACCAGTCTCAGCGACCCCAATCTCGCGCCGCGCAAAGCGCTTCAGGTCGTCATCCCACGTGCCGGAATCGCCGCCGATGTCGATATCGGCCTTGTCGGCTCGGGCAGCATCGAAGGCATGCTGGTCAAGGACGGCGGCGGCGGCTGGGAAGGGGTCGAGCTCGAACTCATGGCGGCCGACGGCAAGCTTGCCAGCACATCGCAAAGTGATTTCGACGGCTATTTCGTGTTCGATCACATCCCCTACGGACATTATAATGTGCGTATCGCGGCATCCTCGGCCAAGGTCATCCACGTTGCAGTTGCACTCGGCGCTACCGCCACGGTTAGCGGCGACAGGCCAACCGTCCGCCTCGGCGCGCTTCGTCCCCTCCCAGCGGTCGAGGTCGCGTCCAACTCGAGCGCAACAAGCCACGCAAGCCCGTAACCGCTGCTACGCTTGCCCCCGGCCCGCAGAGATGCTGTGACGGGCCATCGACGCTCCCTCGCCCCCCGGCTCCCCGCCCTCTAACGTCGCGCCTTCCGGCCTCTGGCCGCGCCTTTCGCGTCACGCCGCTTGGCCGCTGCTCTTGCTCCTGCTCGTCGCCATCGCCTCGCGCGCGCCGGTCTTCGGTAATCCCCTCGTCAGCATCGACGAGCAATTTTATCGGCTGGTCGGGCATCGCATGCTCGCCGGCGCCCTGCCCTATGTCGACATCTGGGACCGCAAGCCGATCGGGCTGTTCCTGTTGTTCGCGGGCTTTGCCACTGCGGGCGCCTGGTCGGTCATCGCCAGCCAGTTGGTCGCTTTGGCCGCGACCGTGGCGACGGCGTGGCTGATCTTCGTCATGGCCCGCCGGATCACGACGCGCGGGGCCGCGCTGGCGGCGGCGTCGATCTACATCCTCTTACTCACCGTTGCCGGGGGGGAATCGGTCCAGTCGCCGGTGCTTTACAATCTGCCGATGGTCGCCGCCTTCGCGCTCCTGTTCTTCGCGAGCGAAGCGCGGGGTGGCCCCTCGCTGCGGACGCGGGGGACGGCGGCGATGCTGCTCGTCGGCGTCGCGCTGACGATCAAGTCGAGCGTGGTGTTCGAAGGGATTTTCCTCGGCCTCGCCTTCCTGTGGATCGCGCGGCGTGACGGGCGACCGTCCCGCGCCCTGCTCGGCGATGCGCTGCTGTGGATCGGGTGCGCGCTCGCCCCGACTGCAGCGGCGATGCTCGCCTACGCCGCGCTCGGCCATTTTCCCGACTGGCTATTCGCCAATGTGACCTCGATCCTGGCGCGGCGGCTCGAGCTGCCCGCCACCGCCGCGCATCGCCTCGTCACCCTCGCCGCGATCGTCGCCCCGCTCCTCCTGTGCTTTGCGCTGCGCTGGGCGACCCGGGCCGGCCCGCCCGTCGATCCCGAACGTGCCCGCCTGCGGCTGGTCGATGCATGGAGCGCGGCGGCGCTGCTTGGCGTGCTCCTGTTCGGCACCTGGTATATTCACTACGCCCTGCCGCTGTTCGCACCGCTCGCGCTCGGCGCGGCGGCGTTGGGACGGACCCGCTCCGGCCGCCTCTATCTCGCGCTGCTAATCGTCGGCGCGGCGATCGCCGGCCAGCTGACCATCGCTCGGCACGTCATCAGCCGCGGCGACGGCGCCGTGCTGGATGCGGCGGCAGCGGCAACGCGCGGGCATCGCGGCTGCATTTTCGTCTATGATGGCCCGACCGCGCTCTATGATGCCGCCAACAGCTGCCTGCCGACCACGCGGCCCTTTCCGGCGCATCTCCAGGATCTCAACGAAGGCGGCGCGACCGGGATCGACCAGCGTGGCGAGGTTTCGCGCATCATGGCTGCCCGCCCCGACCGGGTGATGACGATGGAACCCGCCTACGCCGACGAGAATCGAGCGGTGCGCCACATCGTCACGACCGCGCTCGCCCGCGATTATGTAGAGCTGTATCGTTACGCCGGGGGCAAGCAGCAGCTGGTCGTCTATGGACTCAGGCGCACGCCCCGGAATTAAGCGCTTCTTCCCCTCTTCCAGGGGTCGAAAATGGTGCGGTCGAGAAGACTCGAACTTCCACGGCCTTTCGGCCACAGCCACCTCAAGGCTGCGCGTCTACCATTCCGCCACGACCGCACGTGAACAGGCTCGACACTCACGAACCTTGGCAAGGCGCGGCCCCTAGCAGCGCCCGGCGGCGGGTGCAACGGCTTATGCTTGCGGCGCAAAACGTCCCAAATCAGGATAGATATGAATCGGATCTTTACCTTATCCGCGCGAGCGTCGTTACTGGCCTCATGCTGGCGCTGCTCATCACTGCCGCAATCGCGACCGCGCCCTCCAGTGGAGCCACGCGCGCGGCCTTTCGCGCGACCTCGGCGGTCGCCAGCGCGAGCGTCACGGTGCGCATCATCGAAGCTGCGACGATCGATTTCGATGAGAAGAAGGCGAGTGGCGGCGGCCAAAAGCATCACCGCACCCTGCTGATCAACGGCGAGCAACTCCCCGCCACCCTCGTCGAATTTCCTTAGTATCTGTCGCGTTCCGGCTTCGCTGGTTCTGTGCCAGCCCGCACCCCCACCCGGCCAACCCAATTAGTTTACCCTATGGGTTGGCCGGGTGGGGGTGCGGGCTGGCACAGTTCCTCGAAAGAAAACCTAAGACGCCCAGCGCAGCGTCAGGGAAGTTGCATTGGCGGGAACGCCAAGCTCGGCGGCATTGAAGCTCGCGCTTGCCCGCGGCGCCAGCCGGGCGGCGGGGGGCGGGATCATCCAGCTATAGACCAGCTTGCCCCCGCCGTCGCGCAGGTCGGCCTGCAGCGCGGGCACGGGCTCGCTCGCGTCGGTCGGGTTGATCACGCGCCCGCTCAGCGAGACAAGGTCATTGCCGCTCGCCAGCTTCTGCCGCGTCTGGCTCGTCACCATCAGTTTCAGCGGGCTGTCGGCGCTTGCCTGGGCCAGCCCGGCGCGCGCCATCCACTCGCGCGGTGCCAGGAAATAGGCCGCTGCCGCCAGCGCCGCGACCAGCACGACCAGCGCCAGCACGATCACCAGCCCCTTGCGCCGCGGTGCCGACACCTCGTCGCCATAGGGGGCGTCGTTCCAGCCGCTATCGTCGGCAACCGGCTCGGCGACCGGCTCCTCGACCACCGGCTCGGCAACGAACGCCTCGGCAATCGTCTCGGCCGGCTCCGGCGCGAAAACTTCCTCGACGGGCGCTATTTCAGGCTCGGCACCATCAGCGGCATCGCCCAGATCGCTCGCAACTTCGGGCGGCACCGGCTGCTCTTCGACCACCGCCTCATGCCGCTCTTCGTCGGACGCGACCGGCGCCGCCGACACCGCCGCCTCGGCCCCCGGCTCCTCTGCCCCAACCTGGTGCCAGCTATGCTTGCATGCGGCACAGCGCACGGTGCGCCCCTGCGGCGGGATCGCGCCGTCCTTGACGGTGTAGCTGGTGTGACAGGCGGGACAGGTCAGGATCATGCGCGCGCCGGCTCCGATATGTTGATCGCGGTAAACAGCAATCGCTGCTGCTTGGCAAGGCGGCGCCCCCTGTGCGACACAGGTCGGGTGATGGGGGAAAGCGCAATCGTCGAGTTCGAGCGGGTCGGGCTGCGCTATGGCACTGGCGGCGAGGTGCTGCGCGACCTCGATTTCCGGCTCGAAAGCGGCGGCTTCACCTTCCTCACCGGCCCGTCGGGCGCGGGCAAGACCTCGCTTCTCAAACTTCTCTACCTCGCCCAGCGCCCGACCCGCGGCGCGATTCGCCTGTTCGGCGAGACCATCAACGATGCCCCGCGTGACGCCATGCCGCCGCTCCGCCGCCGCATCGGGGTGGTGTTCCAGGACTTTCGCCTGGTCCGCCACCTGAGCGTGTTCGACAATGTCGCGCTGCCCTTGCGCATCGGCGGCGCGGGCGAGGCGGCGGTCGATGGCCCGGTTCGCGAGATGCTTGCCTGGGTCGGGCTGTCCGATCGCGCCAGTGCCCGCCCCGCGACCCTCTCGGGCGGCGAGCAGCAGCGCGTCGCCATCGCGCGCGCGGTTATTGCCGCCCCAGAACTGATCATCGCCGACGAGCCCACCGGCAACGTCGATTCAGCCATGGCCCAGCGCATCCTCAGCCTGCTCATCGCGCTCAATCGCCAAGGCACGACCGTGCTCGTCGCGACCCATGACCTCGGGCTCATCGCCGGCACCCCGGGGGCGCAGCTCATCCGGCTCGAAAACGGCAGCCTGGTCGATCCAACCGGATCGCTCCGCAACCCGCCGTCGCGCGCCTCATGATGCGCTGGCTGTTCCCTTCCGGTCCCGAACGGCGGCTGATCCCCGGGGGCGGCTGGCGCGGCGCGACCCCATGGGTGATCGCGATCATGACCTTCGTCATGCTGATCGTCGCCGCCGCCGGGATTGCGCTCGGCAACAGCGCCGAACTCGTCGCCGCCGGGGTCAGCGAGCGTTATTCGATCCAGCTCGCCGATGGCGCCGCGCACCAGCCCGCTGCCGAAGCCGCCGCCCGCGCAACCCCCGGCATTGCGGCAATCCGCCCCGTCCCCGTTGCCGAAATGCGCGCCACGCTCGAACGCTGGCTCGGCCCCGCCGCTGGCAATGCCGACCTGCCGTTGCCCGCGCTGATCGACGTCGATTTGAAACCCGGCGCTGACCCCGCCGCCATTGCCGCCGGAATCGAGAAGGCCGTCCCAGGCGCGCGCTTCGTCGCCCATGCCGACAGCCTTCGTCCGCTGCTCAAGGGGCTTCGCTCGCTCAGCCTGCTCGCCCTGGCGCTCGTCCTGCTCGTCGCGTTGGCCAGCGCCGCCTCGGTCGTCCTCGCCACGCGCGGCGCGCTCGACACCAACCGCGCGACGATCGAGATCTTGCACGGCATCGGCGCCAACGACCGTCAGATCGCCGATCTGTTCCAGCGCCGGATCGCGATCGATGCGCTCGCTGGCGGGATCGGCGGGGGTCTCCTTGCCGCGCTCGCTTTGCTGGTCATCGCCGGTAGCGGAACGGGCTGGATCGGCGAGCTTGCCGGGGGCAACGTCCTCCACGGCCGCGATCTCGCCCTGCTCGCCCTCCTCCCGCTGGCAATGGCCGCCATGGCTACGCTGGTCGCCCGCTCGGCGGTCCGAGCGACGCTCAGGAACAGCCTGTGACCCGCGTCGCCAGCCTCATCATCCTGATCTACGCGATGTTGTTCGCCCTGTTCGCGGTCACGCTGGGCAGCCCGGCGTCACCAAAAGCCACGACCGAGGCGATCGTCGTCATCACCGGCGGCGCGGGGCGGATCGAGGAAGGCATTGCCCGCCTCGCCGCGCATCGTGGCCAGCGGATGCTCATCGCCGGCGCCGACCCCTCGGTGACCAAGAAGGATCTCGCCGCGCGGCTTGGTGGCAGGCAGGCGCTGCTCGACTGCTGCGTCGATCTCGGCTCCGAAAGCGTCGACACCCGCTCCAACGCCGACGAAGCCAAGCGCTGGCTCGATGCCCATGGCTATCGCTCGCTGACCCTGGTCACCTCCGACTGGCACATGACCCGCGCGGAATATGAATTCCGCAGCCAGCTTGGCCGCCGTTACGAATTGACCCCGGACTCTGTCCGCACCGAACCCAACCTCATGACCCTGTTCGCCGAATATAATAAATATCTGCTGCGGCGAATGGCGGTATGGCTCGACGTATGAACCTTGTCCGCTCGTTGCTGTTCAACCTGATCTTCTACCCCGTCACCCTGCTCTACGTCCTCGCCGGGCTGGCCGTGTCGCTGGTCGGGGAGGCGCCGATGCGCGCCGTCGTCCACGGCTGGTCGAACTTCCATTTCTTTCTCACCCGCCACCTGATCGGGATCGAGGAGCGGTTTGAGGGCGAACTTCCGGCCGGCCCGCTACTGTTCGCGGTCAAGCATCAGTCGATGTATGAAGCCGTCGCCACGCTGCGCGTCTTCCGCACCCCGATCGTCGTGATGAAGCGCCAGTTGAGCCATATGCCCTTCTTCGGCTGGCTGACCCAGCGCTACGGAGTCATCGGGGTCGACCGCGACGCCGGCCCGACCGCGCTCCGCAATCTCGTCGCCGGGGGGAGGGCCGCCGCCGCCGACCGTCGCCAGGTCGTCATCTTCCCCGAAGGGACGCGAGTCCCGGTTGGCGAGCAGCCCGATCTCAAGCCCGGTTTCGCCGCCCTCTACCGCGCCACCGGCTACCCCGTCGTCCCGGTCGCGATCGACGCCGGGCTCGTCTGGCCGCGGGGGCTGGTCAAGCGCCCCGGGGTCGTCACCTGGCGGGTCGGCGAAACCATCCCGCCGGGCCTCAAACGCCCAGAGATCGAAGCGCGAGTCCACGCCGCGATCAACGCGCTGGAACGCTAGTCTCCGTTGGCGGGCCGGCACAGTTCGCCAAACAAGACGCTAGCCGCGCAGGCGGGCGCCGATCTTCTCTGCCGCCGCGACAATCTTCTTCGACACGTCGGCGATTTCGGCCTCGGTAAAACTCTTCTCGCCCGGCTGGAGCGTCACTTCGACGGCCAGGCTCAGCCCGGCCTCGCTGTCGAACCGGTCGAACAATCGCACGCCCGTAATCAGCGCCTTGTCGGCCCCGCGCACCGCCCGCACCAGCGCGTCGGCGCTGACGCCTTCGGGCATGAGGAACGCAAAGTCGCGACTGACCGGCTGCAACGCCGGAGGGCTGAACGACGCCCGCGCTCGCCCGCTCGCCTGTCCGCTGGAACGTGGCGCCGGGATCGCGTCGAGGTAGATCTCGGCCACCACCATCCCTGCCGGGGCGTCGATTTCCTTCGCCAGTCGCGGGTGCAATTCGCCGAATGCCGCCAGCACCGTCTTGGGCCCAAGCCCCAGCGTCGCCGACCGCCCCGGATGCCACAATTCCCCCGCGCCTGCGGTCAGCGTCAGGTTCGCGACCGGCGCTCCCGCCGCTTCCAGCAGCGCGATGGCTTCGGCCTTGGCATCATAGGCGTCATATCCCTGCGCCTTGCCCGACTGCCAGTCGCGCGGCACCTTGTCCCCCGCCAGCAGCACCGCCGCAGTCGCCCGCTCGCCCTCGGCCAGGTAGCGTCGGCCAATCTCGAACAAGCGGATCGCGCTTGCCCCGCGGTCGGCATTGCGCCGCGCCGCCGCGACCAGCCCGGGCAGCAGCGACGGGCGCATCGTCTTCATTTCCTCGCTGATCGGGTTGGCCAGCGTCCACGCCGCCCCGCCGAACCGCTCCGCATCGGCGGGCGCGATGAAGCTCCAGTTGATCGCCTCGTCGAGTCCCCTTGAAGCCGCCGCGCGTCGTACGCGCCGCTCGACCAGCTGCGACCGGGTCGCGGTCGGCTTGGCGACACCCTCAGCGCGGGGCAACGGGATCGACGGGATCCGGTCATAACCGACCATCCGGCAAACCTCTTCGACCAGGTCCGCCGGCCCATCGACATCACGCCGCCAGCTCGGCACGGCGACCTCGTTCCCGTCGAATATGAAGCCCAGCGAAAATAGGATTTCACGCTGCACGTTCGCCTCGATTTCCAGCCCGCCGAGCCGAAGCGTAAGTCCCGGATCGAATTGAATTTTCCTGGGGATGGAGGGAACGCTCCCCACCGTCTCCAACCGTGACGCCTCGCCGCCGCAAATCTCGACGATCAGCCCGGTCAAGATCGCCATCCCGTCGGCCAGGAAATCGGGATCGACCCCCCGCTCGAACCGGCTTCTGGCATCACTCGCCAGACCCAGCGCCTGTCCCGTCAGCGCGATTCGTTCGGGGGTGAAGTAAGCGACTTCGATCAGCGCCTCGGTCGTGCCGGCGGATACCCCCGACTCCTCGCCGCCCATGATCCCGCCAATGTCGTGGACTTGGCGCTCATCGGCGATCACCGTCATCGCCGGGGTCAGCGCATAGTCCTTGCCATTGAGCGCCCGGGCCGTTTCCCCCGCGACCGCCCGCCGCGCGACCAGCCCGCCGCTGAGCTTGGCTACGTCATAGGCATGACTCGGTCGGCCCAAATCAAACATCAGATAATTGGTGATGTCGACCAGCGCGTTAATCGGCTTCTGCCCCGCCGCCTTCAGCCGTGCGCGCATCCATTCTGGCGACGGTCGGCTATTGTCGATCCCGCGTACCGTCCGCGCGAAGAAGGCCGGGCAGCCCTCGCCATCCTCGATCCGCACGGGGACGACATTGTCGAAGCTCCCCTCGACCACCGGCACGTCGAGCGGCTTCAACGTGCCGAGCCCGGCGGCGGCGAGGTCGCGCGCAATCCCGCGCATTCCCATGCAATCCTGCCGGTTCGGCGTGATCGCGACATCGAACACCGGGTCGTCGAGCCCGGCATAATCGGCGAAGCGCGCGCCGACCGGAGCATCGGCGGGAAGCTCGATAATCCCGTCATGCTCCTCGCCGAGCTGGAGCTCGCGCGCCGAACACATCATCCCGTTGGACTCGACCCCGCGAATTTCCGCCTTCTTCAGCGTCATGTCGCTCCCGGGGACATAGGCCCCCGGCCCGCCGAACACCCCCAGCATCCCGGCGCGCGCATTGGGGGCGCCGCACACCACCTGGAGCGGCTCGCCCTCGCCGGTATCGACGCTCAGCACCTGCAACTTGTCGGCGTGCGGATGCGGCACGGCGCTCAGCACCTTGGCGACCTTGAATGGTGCCAGCGCCTCGGCGGGATTTTCAATCCCTTCGACCTCGAGCCCGATCTGGGTCAGCTTGTCGGCCAAGGCGCCGACATCGGCCTGCGTGTCGAGATGCGCCTTGAGCCATGACAGGGAGAATTTCATGCCCCGATCCCCCCGCTCAGCGTGGGCACGGTCAGCGCCGAGAAGCCATAATGCTTCATCCAGCGCAGGTCGCCGTCGAAGAAGGCGCGCAGGTCGCTCATGCCATATTTGAGCATCGCCAGCCGATCGACCCCGGTGCCGAAGGCGAACCCCTGCCACTCGTCGGGGTCGAGCCCGCAATTGGCGATGACGCGCGGGTGGACCATCCCCGCGCCGAGCACTTCCATCCAATTCTCCGACCCGCCGATGACGCGCCGCCCATTCTCGAACTTCCAGCCGACCTGGACGTCGGCCGACGGTTCGGTGAACGGGAAGTAGCTGGCGAACATCCGGATCGCGACATCCTCGCGCTCAAAAAACGCCTTGAGGAAGGTCAGCAGGGTCCATTTAAGGTGACCCATGTTGATCCCCTTGTCGATCACCAGCCCCTCGATCTGGTGGAACATCGGGGTGTGGGTCGCGTCGCTGTCGCTTCGATAGACCCGCCCCGGGGCGATGATCCGAATGGGCGGCTTGCCCGCCATCATCGTGCGGATCTGGACCGGCGAAGTGTGCGTGCGCAGGACCATCGGCGCCGCGTCTTCACCAGCTGCCGGCGTTACATAAAATGTATCGTGCATTGCCCGGGCGGGATGAGTTTCGGGAATGTTGAGCGCGGTGAAATTATGCCAGTCGTCCTCGATCTCGGGTCCCTCGGCGACCGCAAAGCCCATGTCCGCGAAAATCTCGGTCAGCTCGTCCATCACCTGGCTGACCGGGTGGACCGACCCCCGCGGCGTCTCCCGCGCCGGCAGCGACAGGTCAAGCTTCTCGGTCGCCAGCCGGGCATCGAGGATCGCCGCCTCCAGCGCGTTCTTGCGTGCAGTGATTGCCGCCGTCACTTCTTCGCGCCGGGCGTGGATCTTGGGCCCCTCGACCGACCGCTCTTCGGGGGTCATCGGCCCAAGCGATTTGAGAGCTGCGGTAATCTCCCCCGATTTGCCCAGCGCGGCAACGCGCAAGGCGTCGAGTGCGGCAAGGTCGGGGGCGGCGGCGATGTGATCGATCAGGGACATGGCCCGCGCTCTAGCCGTTTGCGCCCCGCAAATGCAAAGGTCGCCCGCTGCTCAGCCCGGAACGAACGGGTAGGGCGAGATCGTCTTACGGTTCTCGTCGACCGCCAGCGCCCGCCCGGCCGGCGCGGTCGCACGCTGCGGACAGTTCATCCGCGGGCAGATGCCGCACGCCGGCCCGACGGCGGTGATCGGCGGATTGCTCAAGTCGAACCCCGCCGCGCAATGCAATTTCTCGGCATAGCGAAGCTCGCAGCCGAGCCCGACCGCGAGCAGCGCATCGGACTGGATATCGGGCCGGATCGGCCGCTCGATCGTCCGCGAAATGGTGAAGTAACGCTGTCCGTCGGGGGTCTCGATGATCTGGCTGATTGCCTTGCCGGCATTCTGGAACGCCGCGTGCAAATTCCATCGGGGGCAAGTCCCGCCGAAGCGCGAGAAGGGGAAGCTTCCCCCAGCATAGCGCTTGGAGATGTTTCCGGCGGCATCGATTCGGATCATGAAGAAGGGCACGCCGCGCGCCCCGTCGCGGCTCAGCGTCGTCAGCCGGTGCGCGACCTGCTCGACGTTCATGCCATATTCGCCGCACAGCCGGTCGATTGAATAGTTATATTCGTTGGCCGAGGCGAGGAAGCGACCATAGGGCATGATGACTGCCCCCGCCGCATAGTTGGCCAGGCTGGCGTGGAGCAGGTGGCGCGATCCCTGGTCGGGCGGCGCGGCGGCGGCGACGATCTTCTCGATCACTTCGCGGAACTCGACCATCGCCAGCTGGTAGGCCAGCCCGAACGTCCGGTTCTCGCTCCGCAACAGCGACGACAGCATGAACACCCGCCGTTCGGGGTCATAGGCCTGGGTTGCCCCGTCGAGCTCGTTGGGGCCGACCACGCGGGCGGTGATACCCCACGCTTCCTTCAACCGGCGGCGGAGCGGCTCGGCAATCGACAGCGCGTCAGCCAGCGCGACCCCCAGCGTCTCGGCGCATTGCTCCAGCTCAGGGAAATGATTGCTCGATTCCTGGATATAGTCGCGCACCCACGTTTCGGGGGTGATCAGCGCCCGCGGGTCCTCGCCGTCTTCGGCATGAGTCCGCCGCTGGAGATCGCGCAGCGCGGTATAGAGCCGCGCCACTCCGTCGGCGACCGCGGGGGCATTGTCGGCCAGTTCGACCAGTTCGAACCGCGTGACTCCAAGGTCGGCGAACATCGGGTCGGAGAAAATCTCGCCAAGCTGCTCGACTCCGGCGGTCTCATTGCCCTCGGCGGCGAAGCTTTTGACATTGACGTCAAACACTTCGGCCAGCCGCAGCAGGATTCCTGCGGTCACCGGACGCTGGTTACGCTCGAGATGGTTGAGATAGCTCGCCGAAATGCCGAGCTGGGTCGCCATCGCGCTTTGCTGCAATTCCCGCTCGCGGCGGAGGCGCTTGAGGCGGGCCCCAAGGAAGAGTTTGCGTTGTACAACCATAGCCTAGCTTGTGAAGGATTTACACAAACCACAAGTCGCTTTGACACTGGTTTGCACTTTTCGACGCGACCGTGACAAGAATATGACGTTTGAGGGGTTCAACACCAAGCGAACGAATAAGGAGCTTTGCAATGGAACGGCGTTACTGGGTCATCGGCGGGGAATATTCGAACTGCGACTTCGGCGCGCTCGAGCCCGGCTCGGAGCAGATCAGTGGCCCGTTCAACTGCGAAGTAAAGGCGCGCACCGAGTGGCAGCGGCTGACCTTTCGCGACAAGGCGGCTGCCACCACCCGCTTCACCATCGCCGCCGAGCCCGACCGCATCTGGCAGTAAATCGAGATAGGAGAGGATGCCGGCAGAGCATCCGACTAGGAAGGGCGTCGCGAGCAGTCGTGGCGCCCTTTTCCGTCAGCGAACGAACTCCAACGCCCAGCACAACACGGGCCCATCCTCGGGATCGACCCGCTCGGTGTGAACCGCAAAGCCTGCGCGGGAAAGCGCGGCCTTCGATCCGTCATTGTCGACCGCCGATTCGGCGATGAACCCGGCGAAGCGCGGCCGGGCCAGTTCGATCAACGCCGCCACCGCCGCCGTGGCATGGCCGCGACGCTGGCGGGCTGGGGCAACGCCAAATCCGATTTCGGGGCGCTCGGGGTCGGCGACCTTGGTGATGCTGATCAGCCCGACGGCTTCCCCGCCCACGATCATCAGCCACGCAACGTCGCCGTCAAGCACCGACCCGACCGATGCACCCAGCCCGCGCAGCAGCCCCATCACCGCGTCGGGCGCAATCCCGCCCTCGGGCAGCGACGGCGCACCGGTCGGGCCTGCGCCTTCGCCCATCAGCCATGCAAAGCCCGCATCGTCGATCGGTTGAAGCTGCATCGCATTTCCCTCCAAACAAAAAGGGCGCCGCGGCTGGTGCCGGGCGCCCCTTGATGTCGTTCGCGTGTCGCGCGGTCAGGCGGCGACGGCTGCCGTGCGATCGCCCTCATTGGGGAGATGCGTCTTGGCCTGCGCGATCAGCGCCGAGAAAGCGGCGCCTTCGTGCATCGCAATATCGGCCAGCACCTTGCGGTCGAGGTCGATGTTGGCCAGCTTCATCGCGTGGATGAACTGGCCATAGGTCAGTCCCTCGGCGCGAACCGCAGCGTTGATGCGCTGGATCCACAGGGCGCGGAAGCTGCGCTTCTTAACCTTGCGATCGCGATAGGCATATTGCCCGGCCTTTTCGACGGCCTGGCGGGCGATGCGGATGGTGTTCTTGCGACGGCCATAATAGCCCTTCGCATTGTCCAGGATCCGCTTGTGCTTGGCGCGCGTCGTGACGCCGCGTTTGACTCTTGCCATGTCTTTTCAGCTCCTAGTTCAGGCCGTACGGCGACCAGAGCTTGACGCGCTGGGTGTCGGACTTGGCGAGCACTTCGGTGCCGCGGTTCTGGCGGATATATTTGCTATTGTGGCTGATGAGGCGGTGCCGCTTGCCAGCGACGCCATGCTTCAACTTGCCACTGGCGGTCAGCGTGAAGCGCTTCTTCACTCCGCTCTTGGTCTTGAGCTTGGGCATTTTCGTCTCCTTGTTACCCACGCGGTTTTGACACCGGGAGCGACGTTATCGAATTGCCGCGGCAGCCCTAACTGGCCGGACCATTCGTCTTTCCAACAATCTGGAAGAGCGGCGCCTATACGGGCGAGGTCCCGCGAAGGCAAGGCTCAGTCGAACAGACTCGACACGCTGCTCTCGTCCGCAATCCGCTTGATCGCCTCGGCGATCAGCGGGGCGATCGTCATTCGGCGGATCTTGCTGCCCGGCGCGTCGGCTTCGCCTGACCAGATGGTGTCGCTCACGACCAGCTCGGTCAGCTCGCTCGCCGCGACTCGCGCCGCCGCCGCGCCCGACAGCACGCCGTGACTGCAGTAAGCGATCACTTCCTCGGCACCTTGCTGCTTCAGCGCCGCCGCCGCGTTGCACAGTGTGCCCGCCGAATCGACAATGTCGTCGATCAGGATGCAGCAATGCCCCTCGACGTCGCCGATGATGTTCATCACTTCCGATTCGCCAGCCCGCTCGCGGCGTTTGTCGACGATCGCCAGCGGGGCATTGTCGAGCCGCTTGGCCAGGCTGCGCGCGCGCACCACGCCGCCGACATCGGGCGACACGACCATGATCTTGCGCCCGCGATAACGCGTCTGGATATCCGCCGCCATGACCGGAGCGGCCCACAGATTGTCGGTCGGAATGTCGAAAAAGCCCTGGATCTGCCCAGCGTGCAAATCCATCGACAGCACGCGGTTGGCGCCCGCCACGGTGATCAAATTGGCGACCAGCTTTGCCGAGATCGGGGTGCGCGGACCGGGCTTCCGGTCCTGCCTGGCATAGCCGAAATAGGGCACGACGGCAGTAATCCGCTTGGCCGATGCGCGCCGCAGCGCGTCGATGCAGATCAGCAATTCCATGAGGTTGTCGTTGGTCGGAAAGCTTGTCGACTGGATCACGAAGACATCCTCGCCGCGGACATTCTCGTTGATCTCGACGAAGACTTCCTCGTCGGCGAAGCGGCGCACGCTGGCACTCGTCAGCTGCATTTCGAGATAGTCGGCGATGGCGCGCGCCAGCGGCAGGTTCGAATTTCCGGCGAGCAGTTTCATGGTCGATCCCCTTGTCGCCCACTCCCATAGCGCCACTGTGCCAATAGCCAAGCGCTTGACGCGGCGCGACCGAATGACTCTCAAGCTTGCCGCGATCAATCGTGCCGACTAACCGAAACCGGTGACCGACAAACTCTCCATCGCCCTCGTCCAGATGAACCAGCGCGTCGGCGATCTCGCCGGCAATGCCGCCGCCATCCTTGGGTGGCGCGCCAAGGCCGCTCACGCCGACCTCGTCATGGTGCCCGAGCTTCAGCTGACGGGCTATCCGCTCGAGGATCTGGTGCTCAAGCCCGAGTTCGTGCGGCGCAGCGTCGAGGCCGCCGAACGGCTGGCCGACGCGACCGGCGACGGCGGCCCCGCCCTTCTGTTCGGCGCGCTGCACGTCGAGGACGGGCTGGTCTACAACGCGATGATCCTGGCCGAGGGCGGGCGCGTCGTTGCGCGGACCCTCAAGCATGAACTTCCCAATTACGGCACCTTCGACGAGAAGCGCGTCTTCGCCAGCGGCCCGCTGCCGACGCCGATCGACTTCCATGGCGTGAAGATCGGCGTTCCCATCTGCGAGGACATCTGGCGCGAACCCGTCTGCGCCGCGCTGGCCAGGGCCGGGGCCGAACTGCTGCTGGTCCCCAACGGCAGCCCCTATGAGCTTAACAAGGACGACGTCCGCCTCCGCCTCGCGCAGGACCGGACCAGCGAGACCGGGCTCCCCCTCGCCTATCTCAACCGCGTCGGCGGGCAGGACGAAGTGGTGTTCGACGGCTCGTCGTTCGTCATGAGCCGGACCGGCGAAATCCTGCTGCAGATGCCCGACTGGGACGAGACGCTGGTGATGACCAAATGGTCCCGCACCCCGACCGGCTGGACCTGCGCGCCGGGCGAAAAGCATGTCCTCGACCCCTATCCCGCCGATATCTACCAGGCGATGGTCGTGGGCCTGCGCGACTATGTCGGGGACAACGGCTTTCCCGGCGTCATCCTCGGCCTGTCGGGCGGGGTCGACAGCGCGCTCTCGGCTGCGGTCGCGGTGGATGCGCTTGGCCCCGATAAGGTGTGGTGCGTGATGATGCCGTCGAAGTTCACGTCGCGTGACAGCCTCGAAGATGCCGAGGGTTGCGCGAACCTGCTCGGGGTGCGGCATGACGTCATCCCGATCGCGCCGGGAGTCGAGGCGCTCGGCACCATGCTCGCTCCAGCCTTCGCCGGCACGAAGCCCGGCCTCGCCGAGGAGAATATCCAGTCGCGGTTGCGCATGGTCACGCTGATGGCGCTCTCCAACCGCTTCGGCCCCATGCTGCTGACCACCGGCAACAAGAGCGAAATGTCAGTCGGCTACGCCACCCTCTATGGCGACATGGCGGGGGGCTATTCGGTACTCAAGGACGCCTACAAGACCACCTGCTTCGCCCTCTCGCGCTGGCGCAATGCGACAAGGCCCGAGGGCGCGCTGGGCCCTGCTGGGCCAGTCATGCCCCAGCGGGTGATCGACAAGCCGCCCACCGCCGAACTTCGCGACAACCAGAAGGATGAAGACAGCCTGCCGCCCTACAGCCTGCTTGATCGGATCCTCGACGCGCTCGTCGAAAAGGAGCTGTCGGTGCGTGAAACCGCCGCGCTGACCGGCGCCGACGAAGCCCTCGTCTCGGAGATCGAGCATAAGCTGCTCCGCGCCGAATATAAGCGCCGCCAGTCTCCCCCGGGGGTCAAGCTTGGCGCCCGCAACTTCGGCCGTGACCGCCGCTATCCGATCAGCAACGCCTTCCACACCGGCAAGCCCTGATGTCCGGTGCCTCGGTCGTCACCCGTTTCGCGCCGTCCCCGACCGGGCGGCTCCACGTCGGCAATATCCGCACCGCGCTTCACAATAGGTTGTTCGCGCTGCGCCACGGCGGGCGCTTCCTGCTCAGGATCGACGATACCGACGCCGCACGCTCGACCGCCGAAAACGACCAGTCGATCCGCGACGATCTCGCTTGGCTCGGGCTCGTCCCCGACGCCATGGTCCGCCAGTCGGACCGCTTCGCCCTTTACGAACGCGAATTCGACCGCCTCCGCACGGCGGGCCGGGTCTATCCCTGCTACGAGACCTCTGAGGAACTCGACCTGCGCCGCAAGGTCCTCCTGGGCCGCGGTCTTCCCCCGGTGTATGAACGCAAGTCAATCGACGACCCCGCCCCCGACGGCGTCGCCCCCCACTGGCGCTTCCGCCTCGACCATGGTGCGCCGATCGTCTGGCACGACCTCGTGCGCGGCGACCAGAAGTTCGACCCTTCGCTGATCAGCGACCCCGTCGTCCGCCGCGCCGACGGCAGCTGGCTCTATCTCCTGCCCAGCGTGATCGACGACATCGATCTTGGCATCAGCCATATCGTGCGCGGCGAGGACCATGTCTCGAACAGCGCGACCCAGGTCCAGATGTTCGAAGCGCTGGACGCCCTAGTCCCGCATTTCGCCCACGAGGCTCTGCTCGTCGCGGCAGAAGGCAAATTGTCGAAACGCTTCGGCGCGATCGGGGTCGGCGAAATGATCGAAGCCGGGCTCGAGCCGATGGCCCTGCTTTCGCTCCTCGCGCGGCTTGGCACCTCGCAGCCGGTCGAACCCAAGGCGACCCTTGCCGAACTCGCCGCCGGATTCGACTTCGCCCACTTCGGCCGAGCCCCGGCGCACTTCGACTTCGCCGACGTCGAGCAGTTGAACGCCCGTTTGCTGCACCACCTCGATTTCGCTCAGGTCGCCGACCGCCTCCCCGCCGGCGCCAGCGAGGCCGACTGGCTGCTCCTGCGCGGGAATCTTGCCCATTTGTGCGAATATGACGACTGGCTCCCGGTGCTCGACGGCGACCTCGATCCGCCCGAAATAGCGCCGGAAGACCGCGCCTTTCTCGCCGAAGCCGCCCAAGTCGCTGCCGCCCTCGACTGGACCGCCGACCCGTGGCCCACGCTCACCACCGCGCTCAAGGCCAGCACCGGCCGCAAAGGCAGGGCCTTGTTCCACCCCCTGCGCCTCGCCCTGACCGGCCGCGACTCTGGCCCCGAAATGGCCCCGCTCCTCAAACGCATCGGCCGCGACCGCGCCCTCGCGCGACTGGATGCATTCGCCGCCTAACTCCCACAAACGTCGTCCCGGCGAATGCCGGGATCCCAGTCGTCAAACGAACGAAGCAGTCAAGCGATTGAACCGGTCCTCCCCTGACCGGGATCCCGGCATCGCCGGGACGACGACCGCGGTCATTTTCCTGCTTGTCACCTTAATGTAATGATGTATCATCCCAATATCCAGCAAGGAGGTCCGCGATGCTTGCCTATGCCGCCAACGCCACCACCCGCCGCGACGCCGGTCGCCCCAAATTGCTCATCCCCATCGTCGCCGCGCACGTCGTGCTGATCGGCATCGTCATGACTGCGCGGATGGATGTCGTCCGCACCGCTCCGCCGCCGATGATCGTGGAGACTTACCGCCTCCCGCCGCCGCCCCTTCCGCCCGAGCCGACCCCCCAGAAGCAGGCCAAGCCCGACCCGCAACCCGCCCAAACCACCGTCAATCCGCTCGTCGACATTGCGCCGACGCCACGCTTCCCGACGCAGGTTCAGCCGCATGACGTCGGCACGATCACCGACGGCACCGGCCCGTCGCCGCTCCCGCTTCCACCGTTCATCATCCCCGAGCCGCCCCACGCCATCGTCCGCACCCTGCCACGGCTCGCGACCGCCGAGGAGCTCCTGCGTCCGCCCTATCCCGCAGCGAAACGCGACGCCGGTATCGAGGCCGCGCTGGTCCTTCGCCTGTCGATCGACGAGCGCGGCCGGGTGACGTCGGTCGAGCCCGTCGGCAAGGCCGATCCCGCCTTCCTCGCCAGCGCCCGTGCCCATCTCATCCGCGCCTGGCGCTTCGATCCTGCGACCGAAGACGGCAAGCCAGTTGCCTCGACCAAGACCATCACGCTCCGCTTCGAACTTGGCGAAGGCTGAGAAGCCCCCTATCTTGGGGGCATGTCCGTCATGCCCCCTCCGGTCGGCCCGATCGCCGCGCTTCGTGATCTTGCCGCGGTCTTCCGTCACGGCACGCAGGAGAAGTTGATCGGCGCCGCGCTGGCGATCCTCTCGACGATCATCATCGTCATCCTGTTCCTCGTCGATCCGCAGATCAACACCGCGCCCCCCGAACAGATTATCTATGCCGAATCCTATGGCCCCGGCCGAACCGATGCCGACATCAAGCGCGACCAGATCCGCGACCAGAAGGCCAGGGACGACGCCAAGGAAGCGCGCAAGAAGGAATTCCAGAACCTCGAGAAAAAGCTCGGCATGTGACCGCCGCCGGGGGGCAGTCGGCTGATGACGAACGCTGGATGGCCCAGGCGATTGCGCTCGGCGACAAGGCGCGTGGCCGAACCGCGCCCAACCCCAACGTCGGGTGCCTGATCGTCCGCCACGGCGAGATCATCGGGCGTGGCGCGACCTCGCCCGGGGGCCGCCCTCATGCCGAGGCCAATGCGCTGGCCGACGCCAACAGCCGCACTGTCGGCGCCACCCTCTACACCAGCCTCGAGCCTTGCGCGCACCTGAGCAAGCGCGGCCCAACCTGCGCTACCTCGATCATCGCACACGGCATTTCGCGAGTCGTCATCGCCATCGAGGATCCCGACCCGCGCACCGCCGGGCAAGGGATCGCCGCGCTCCGCCACGCCGGAATCGAAATTGTCATTGGTGTCCTGCCCGCGACCGCCGCTGCCTCGATGGCCGGCTATCTCACCCGTCTCGCGCTCGGCCGCCCCCGCATCACGCTCAAGCTGGCGCTCTCGATCGACGGCAAGATCGCGCTTCCCTCGGGCGAATCGAAGTGGATCACCGGTGAGGATGCCCGCGCCCATGTCCACCTCGGACGCGCCCTCTCGGACATGATCCTCGTCGGTCGCGGCACCTATCTCGCCGATGCGCCCCGGCTCGATGTCCGCCTCCCCGGGCTCGAGCAGCACAGCCCGCGCCGCGCCCTCCTCACCCGCGGCGAGGCGGTCGACGGGTGGGAGGCACTCTCATCACCCCAGGACGTGTTCCGCCTTCATGACGTCAACGACCTGCTCGTCGAAGGCGGCTCGGCGACCGCCACTGCCTTCCTCGCCGCCGACCTCGTCGACCGCATCCTCATCTACCGCGCCCCGATCATTGTCGGCGAGGGCAAGAACAGCGTCGGCTATATCGGGCTCGACGCGATTGCCGACGCCCATGGCCGCTGGGTCAGTGCCGGCGCCGCCAACCTTGGCATCGACCGGCTCGAAGTCTACGAGCGCGAACGACTGCGGCAGGAGCCCTGATGTTCACTGGAATCGTCACTGCCATCGGCACCGTCCGCTCGGTTGAACAGCGCGGCGACCTGCGCCTCGTCGTCGCTTGCGACTATGACATGGCCGGGGTCGATCTCGGCGCCTCGATCGCCTGCTCGGGCGCCTGCCTGACGGTGGTCGACAAGGGCGGCGACTGGTTCACCGTCGATGTCTCGGCCGAAAGCGTCGCGCGCACCGCCGCTGGCCTGTGGCAGGAGGGCGCCCGCCTCAACCTCGAACGCGCATTGCGGATGGGGGACGAACTTGGCGGCCACCTCGTCACTGGCCATGTCGACGCCGTCGCGCGCGTCGCCGAAGCGACCGTCACCGGTGGCTCGCTGCGCGTTGGCATCGATATCACTACCGATCTCGGCCGGCTCGTCGCGGCCAAGGGGTCGGTCACGCTCGATGGCGTCTCGCTGACCGTCAACGAGGTCGAGGACGGCGCCGCGGGCACGCGCTTCTGGATCAACCTAATCCCCCACACCGCCGACCAGACCACGCTCGGCAGCATCACCGTCGGGCGCGAACTCAATATCGAGATTGACGTGCTCGCTCGGTATTTGCAGCGCATGACCAAGATAATGTGATCAGCCGCTCTTGCGATCACAATAAAATGTGATAATGCTCGTGCCATGTCCAGCACCCTCATCGATCGCCTGACCTCGATTATCGAGACCGGCGAAGTCAGCCGCGCGGGCCTTGCCCGCGCCGCCGGCCTCCACCCCAACAGCCTGCGCAAGCTTGGCACGGCAGAGTGGAACCCTACCGCCGACACCCTCGGGCGGCTCGAAAAACTGCTCCTGCGCGGCACCACCGATGTCCTCGTCGGGCCCGAGGCGATCATCGACGAGGCCCGCAACGGCCGCATGTTCATCCTGGTCGACGACGACGATCGCGAAAATGAGGGTGACCTCATCATACCGGCGCAAATGGCGACCCCCGACGCGATCAATTTCATGGCCCGCCACGGTCGCGGGCTGATCTGCCTCGCATTGGCCAAGGAGCGCGTCGACCAGCTCGGCCTCGCCCCGATGGCGCCCAAGAACGGCACCCGCCATGAAACCGCCTTCACCATTTCGATCGAGGCGCGTGAAGGCGTCACCACCGGCATTTCCGCCGCCGACCGCGCGCGCACCGTCGCCGTCGCGATCGACTCGAGCCGCGGCAAGGACGATATCGTCTCGCCCGGCCACATCTTCCCGCTCGTCGCGCGCCCCGGTGGAGTCCTCGTCCGCGCCGGCCATACCGAGGCTGCGGTCGACGTCTCGCGCCTCGCCGGGCTCAATCCGTCGGGCGTGATTTGCGAAATCATGCGCGAGGACGGGACCATGGCCCGGCTAGACGACCTTATGGAATTCGCCGCCGCGCACGGGCTCAAGATCGGTACCATCCGCGACCTCATCGCCTACCGCCTCAAGAAGGATAATATGGTCTCGCGGGTGGCCGAGAGCAGCTTCGTCACCACCAGCGGCGCGACCTGGGTCGCCCAGGTGTTCCGCGACAAGAGCAATGGCGTCGAACAGGTCGCAATGGTCCACGGCACGCTCGATCCGACCCAGCCCGCCCTCGTGCGGATGCACTCGCTCGACATACTGACCGACATTTTCGGGGAGCGCAGCGTCCGGTCGGGGCTGCTTCAAGGCGCCATGCGGATGATCGAGGAACATGGCTCGGGGGTGGTTGTCGCGCTGCGCGTCGTCTCGGCCGCGGCCTTCTCGCTCGCCATCGACCGCCGCGAGGGGAAAGCCGTCGAGGGCGGGGACGAGCTTCGCAACTATGGCGTCGGCGCGCAGATGCTGGCCGCGCTCGGCATTCACGACATGGTCCTGCTGACCAATACGCGCCATGCCCCGGTCGGGCTGTCGGGCTATGGCCTCACGATTGTCGAGGAACGCCCCATTTCCGCCGCCTCCGACCCAGGTAGCGCATCCTGATGGCCCATCTCCTCATCGCCGAAGCGCGCTTCTACGCCCACCTCAACGACATGCTCCTCGCTGGTGCGCGCGCCGCGATCGAGGCGGCCGGCCACACCCACGAAACCGTCACCGTCCCTGGCGCGCTCGAGCTTCCCGCCGCGATCGCGCTCGCCTCTGAAGGCGACACCTTCGACGCCTTTGTCGCGCTCGGGGTCGTCATCCGCGGCGAGACCTATCATTTCGAGATCGTCGCCGGCGAAAGTGCGCGCGGCCTCATGGCGCTGACCCTCGATGGGGTCGCGGTCGGCAACGGCATATTGACGACCGAAAATGAAGCCCAGGCCATCGTCCGCGCCGACCCCGCCCAACTCGACAAGGGCGGCGACGCGGCGAAAGCGGCGTTGGCCCTCCTCGGCCTTCAAACCCGCTTTTAATCCAGCGCCAGCCACACCTCGTTGCGCCGCAGCGGTCCCGGGATCATCGGCGAATTATAGAAGGCATATTCCGGCTCGGCCTCGCTTCGCTCGCCATTGCGCGCCAGCCAGCCGCGCAGCCGGTCCTCCTGCTCGGCCAGGTCGCGATCATCGGGGCGACCGGCGAACGAGACCACCGCCACTCGCCGCGCGGGCATCGTCAGCAGGTCGATCTCGTCGGGTGGGGCGGGCAAATCCTGCTCCTCGCGCCCGCTCGGCATAACGAAGCGCGTGCGCCACCCTCCCTGCATCTCGTCATCGAACAGCGGCGGATCGCTCGCCATCGGGTCGCCTGCGTCCTGCATCACCGGAACGGTCATCGCCAGTTCCTCGCCCGGTCGTGATTTGGCGAAGATATAATCGGCGATCCGGCGAAAGCCTTCGCTCAGCGCCTGGCGGCGCGCGCCGTGGACGATCGTTTCGGCAATGACGATCTCGGGATAGTCACGGACCTGGAAATCGCCGTCGGTCCGCAGCGTCCGGTAATCGGGCTCCTCGGTCGCCTTTTCCTTGAAATAATATAGCGCCGCGCCGCCGAGCAGCGCCGCGCCCGCCGCCGCGCCAATGCCAATCCACGTCTTCCGCCCGGTCCACGTCTTGAGCATCGTCTCTCTCCTTGACGAAGCGACTAACTGGTCAGGCCGCGACCTGTTCCTTAACCACCGGATAGTCGGTGTAGCCTTCGGGTCCTTGCGAGTAGAAGGACTCGGGATTGGGGCTGGCGAGTGGCGCCCCGTCGCGGATCCGCGCTACCAGGTCGGGGTTCGCGATAAACGGTCGCCCGAATGCAATTGCGTCGGCCACGCCCTCGTCGATCCGCGCCTGCGCCGTCTCGCCGACATAATCCGAATTCAGCACGATCCGCCCCGAATAGAGCGCGCGCATTGCCGGGCTGACAGGTGGATGCGACGGCTTGCCAAAGCTCGACCCGGGACCCGGTTCGCGAAGCTCGATCCACGGCAGTTTGCGCATTTCCAGTTCGCGAGCGACTGCTTCGAACAGTGGCTCGGGCGCCGGATCGTCGACCCCTTGGGACAATGAATTCGGCGAAAAGCGGATCCCGGTCCGCTCGATCCCGACCTCGCCCGCCACCGCGTCGACCACCTGGAGCGCGAATCGCATGCGGTCGTCGATCGACCCGCCAAAGTCATCGTCGCGATGATTGTCCGACGCGCGCAGGAACTGGTCGATCAGATAGCCATTGGCGGCGTGGATCTGGACCCCGTCGAACCCGGCGAGCATCGCATGGCGCGCGGCGACGACATAATCGCCTGTAATCCGCGCAAGGTCGTCGACGGTTGCGGGACGCGCCAACTCATAAGGCTGATTGCCATCGTACGTATGGGCATGGTGGGGCGCGGTGGTCGCCGACGACGATACCGGCTGACCCCCGCCAACGCTGGAATGGACCAGCCGCCCCATGTGCCACAATTGCGCGACGATCCGCCCGCCGGCCTGATGGACGGCATCGATCACTGGCTTCCATCCCTCGACCTGGGCCGAGGTCCACAGCCCCGGCGCATGGGGCCAGCCGAGCCCCTCGCGCGAAATCCCGGTCGCTTCGCTGATGATCAGCCCGGCCGATGCCCGCTGGCGATAATAGTCCACCGCCAATGCGCCATGGACTCCCTCGCGATCCGCCCGGCCGCGGGTCAGTGGCGCCATGATGATCCGGTTGGGCAGGGTCAGCGCGCCCATCGTCAGCGGGTCGAACAAGGAAGGAATGGCGGTTCTCCGGAAAGAAAATCATCGTGCTTGTGCCGCGGCACGAGACAGTGAACAGGCGACACAGATAGGGGGCGGCGGTGGCGAAACAAGCGCAGCATGAGCAAGCCGGCCCCCAGGCCCGCTCCGCCGATCGCGGTCCGCACCGGCTCGCCTTCGCTGCCCTGCTCGTTGCCAATGCCGCCTTGTCACTCGGCACCTGGCTGGTGCGGCTGGCCGATACCGGGCCGGTCGCGGCGGGTTTCTGGCGGATGGCGCTGGCTGCCCCGATGCTTGCCGTGCTTGCCGTTGCGGTGGGTCAGCCGGTGCGCTGGCCGGGCTGGCGCATCTTCTGGATCATCGCCGTCGCTGCACTCTTCTTCGCCGCCGACCTGGCCGCGTGGCACGCCGGGATCCGCCTGACCAAGCTTGGCAACGCCTCGCTGTTCGGCAATTTCGCCAGCTTCGCCTTTGCCGCCTGGGGGCTGTGGCTCGCCCGCCGCTGGCCCGCCCCGGTCCAGGCGCTGGCGCTGCTCCTCGCCGCGATCGGCTGCGCCTTGATGATGAGCGAAAGTGCCGAATTCAGCGCTGCGCACCTCCGCGGAGACCTGCTCGCCCTGCTCGGCGGCGCGCTCTATTTCGTTTATCTCGTCGGGGTCGAACGGATCAGCGGCGCCATCCGCCCACTCGCCCTGCTCGCCTTCGCCAGCAGCCTTGGCGCGCTCTTCCTGCTCCCCGCCGCCCTCGCGCTCGGCGAGCAAGTCATGCCCCACGTCTGGTGGCCGCTGATCGCCCTGGCGATCGGATCGCAGGTCATCGGTCAAGGCCTCCTCGTGTTCGCCATCGGCCAATTGTCCCCGCTCGTCGTCGGCCTCGCTTTCCTCACCCAGCCGGCGACTTCGGCGGCGATCGGCTGGCTCGTTTATGGCGAGCGCCTGTCGTTGCGCGACTGGACCGGCGCCATTGCCATCGCCATCGCGCTGATCCTCGTGCGCTTGCGCCCCGCCTCGCCAATCGCCACTTAGGGGCGATGGAAGACACGCCGCTCACCGCAATCCGCCGCAGCCTTGCGCTGCCTGTTGGCGACAATGCCGTGTTCGACGGGTGGAACGACGCCGCCGTCGTCAGCGCCGCGACCGCCCTCGGCATCGACCCCGCCGTCGCCCGACTCGCCTTTCCCAAAAAGCCTGCCGACATGATCGCCGCTTATGTCGCAGGTGTCGACGACGCGCTTCTCGCCGCCGTCCCGCCCGAAACCCTCGCCACGCTTCGAGTCCCCGCCCGCATCCGCATGCTCCTGCTCACGCGGCTCGACATCATGTCCCCCGCACGCGAAGCCGTCCGCCGCGCGCTCGCCATCCTTGCCCAGCCGCAGAATATTCCCGCCGCCGCCCGCCTCGGCTGGCACAGCGCCGACCTGATGTGGCGCGCCGCGGGCGATACCGCGACCGACTTCAACCACTACAGCAAGCGCGCCATCCTCAGTTCAATCTATGCCGCGACCCTGCTGGTGTGGATCGATGACGACAGCGAGGGCCAGGCCGATACCGCTGCCTTCCTCGACCGCCGCCTCGCCGGAGTCGCGCGGTTCGAAAAGGCCAAGGCCAACTGGGCCGGCTCGTCCGAGCGCCGCCCCAGCATTGCGCGCTTCGTCGGCCGACTGCGCTATCCACCGAGTTGAGAACACACCCTTTCCAATTGCTCCTGTTAATGATAATCAGTCGCAATGGCGCACCCATCGACCCTCGATGAGCTCAAGCTCGGCACCCCGGCCCAGATCGCGTCGATCGACTGGGCGTTGCTCGGCGAAAGCGAGGCGTGCCGCCTGCGCCACTTCGGCTTCGATGAGGGGGTCAAGGTCGAGCCGCTCCACCTTGGCCCGTTCGGCAAGGATCCGCTTGCGGTCCGCGTCGGTCGCATGACCGTCGCGATCCGCCGCGCCCACGCCCGCGCGGTCCAGGTCGTTCCGATCGCCGCCTGAGGCCAGCGACGTGAAGCGCGTGCCCCTGGTCGCGGTCGTCGGCAATCCCAATGCCGGCAAGAGTGCGCTGTTCAACGTCCTCACCGGCGCCCGCCAGAAGGTCGGCAACTACCCCGGCGTCACCGTCGAACGAAAGACCGGCAAGACCCTGCTGCCCGACGGCGCCCCGGTCGAACTGGTCGACCTGCCCGGCGCCTACAGCCTCGATCCGACCAGTCCCGACGAGGCCGTCACCCGCGACGTCCTCCTCGGCAAGCAGGCCGGCGAGCGCCTCCCCGACGCGCTGCTCATCGTCATCGACGCCTCCAACCTCGACAATCACCTCCGCTTTGCGCTGCAATTGATCGAGCTCGGCCTGCCGACGGTGATCGCGCTCAACATGGTCGACCTCGCGAAACGCGACGGCCTCGTCCTCGACCCCGCAAAACTCAGCGCCGAACTCGGCGTCCCCGTCGTCGAGACCGTCGCCGTCCGCAAGCGCGGCATCGACCAGCTTCGCACCGAAATCGCCACCCTCGTCACCGCCCCGCGCCAGATCCGCGCCGGTGCCGGCCCCAGCCACGACGGCTTCACCCTCCAGCGTCGCGCCCGCGAGATCGCACTCGGCGCGATCCTCTCCGAAGCCCCTGCACGCCGTTTCAACCACAGCCTCGATTCGGTCCTGCTCCACCCGCTGATTGGCCCGATCATCCTGGCGGTGATCCTGTTCACCATGTTTCAGGCGGTATTCACCGGCAGCGCGATTCCCGCCGACGCCATCGCCGCCGGTGTATCCGACCTCGGCCAATGGCTCGCCCCCCTGCTCCCCGCAGGCCTCTTCCGTTCGCTGATCGTCGACGGGATCATCTCCGGGGTCGGCGCCGTGCTCGTCTTCCTCCCTCAGATCCTCATCCTGTTCCTCTTCATCCTGCTGCTCGAATCGACCGGCTACATGGTCCGCGCGGCGTTCCTCATGGACCGGCTGATGAGCAGGGCCGGTCTCTCGGGCCGCGCCTTCATCCCCTTGCTGTCGAGCTTCGCCTGCGCCGTCCCCGGAATCATGGCGACCCGCACGATCGAGGATCCCAAGGATCGCCTCACGACCATCCTCGTTGCCCCGCTGATGACCTGCTCGGCGCGGCTTCCGGTCTACGCCCTCATCATCGCCGCCTTCATCCCGCGACGCGATGTCCTTCCCGGCATCGGCCTCCAGGGGCTCGTCCTGTTCGGCCTCTATATCGTCGGCGTGATCGGCGCGCTCCTTGCCGCGCTCGTCCTCCGCCGCACCGTGGTCAAAGGCGGCGGCGGCGGCTTCATGATGGAGCTGCCCAAATATCAGTGGCCCCGCGTCGCCGACATCGCCATCGGCCTGTGGCAGCGGGTGATGATCTTTCTCAAGCGCGCGGGGACGATCATCCTCACTACCACGGTCATCCTGTGGGCCTTGTCCTCCTTCCCCCACGCCGGCCCCGGCCAGAAGCAGAGCGAAGTGTCGATCGCCGGCCATATCGCCAGCGGGATCGAGGTCGTCGTGGCGCCGATCGGCTTCAACCACGACATCTCGCTCGCGCTGCTCCCCGCCATGGCCGCGCGCGAAGTCGCCGTCGCGGCGATCGCCACGGTGTACGCGATCGACAATGTCGACGACGCCAAAAACGTCCAGACCCTCGCTCAACAAATGCACAGCCGCTGGTCTCTCGCCACCGCGCTCGCCTTCCTCGCCTGGTTCGTGTTCGCGCCGCAGTGCATTTCGACCATCGCCGTCACCCGGCGCGAGACCAATGGCTGGAAGTGGCCGCTGTTCATGGTCAGCTACCTCTTCGTGCTCGCCTATATCGCGGCCGGGATCACATATTGGCTGGCAGTCGCGGCGGGGCTTGGCTAGGCTCCGTTTGTATCAAACGGAGAGCGAAATGGCTGGCAGCGTGAACAAGGTGATCCTGGTCGGAAACCTCGGCAAGGATCCCGAATCGCGAAGCTTCGCCAATGGCGGCAAGGTCGTCAGCTTCTCGGTCGCAACGTCCGAGAATTGGAAGGACAAGAGCTCGGGCGACCGCAAGGAAAAGACCGAGTGGCACAATGTCTCGATCTTTTCTGAGGGCCTCGCCCGCGTCGCCGAGCAATATCTCAAGAAGGGCTCGAAGGTCTATCTCGAAGGCCAGCTCGAAACCCGCAAGTGGCAGGACCAGTCGGGCAACGACCGCTACACGACCGACGTCGTGCTCAGGAACTTCAACAGCTCGATGGTCCTCCTCGACGGCCGTGAAGGCGGCGGCGGGGGAGGCGGCGGTGCGCGTGGCGGCGGCTATGGCGATGAATTTGGCGGCGGCGGCGGATCGAGCTTCGGCGGTGGCAGCGGCAACGCCCGCCCGCAGTCACGCCCCCAGCCGGCAGCGTTCGACACCGACCTTGACGACGACGTCCCGTTTTAATTTGAGGTCGGTGCCAGCCCGCACCCCCACCCGGCCAACCCAGTCAGTGTATTCTATGGGTTGGCCGGGTGCCTAAGCTAAAAGTCCCCCGGACTTTTCGCCACTCGGCACGGTGCGGGCTGGCACCGTTCTTCGCATAAAAGACTCTAGACCGATCTACCGGCGGCGACCAATGCCGCCGGGGTCGTCCCGATCTCCTCGGCGACCGCGACCAGATCGGGTTCATGACTTTCCAGAAACCCCACGACCGCACTTAACAAACTCTCATCCCCCAGCCGCTCCCGCAACTGGTCCGCATCCAGCCCGGTCAGTGCCAGGAACCGCTCGGCCCGCTTCGGCTCGCTCAGCGTCGCGGCCAGCGCGCGCAATATCAATGCGGTCGGATCATGGTTTGTCGCGGGCTCACGCATCGCCTATCAGCGCCTTGAATAGTGGGACAAAAGCTCTTGGCCAGGATTTTGGTAGTCGAGGACAATGCGCTGAACATCAAGCTGTTCTGCGATCTCCTCGCCGCCCACGGCCATCTGACCGAGGCCGTGACTGACAGTCGCGAAGCGATTGCCACCGCGCAATCCTTCCGCCCCGACCTCGTCATTACCGACATCCAGCTGCCCCACGTCAGCGGGCTTGAGCTGATGGCCCTGCTCGGCGCCGATCCGGACCTCAAGGACGTCCCGATCATGGCGGTCACTGCTTACTCGGCCCAGGGCGACGACGAACGCATCCGCGCGGCGGGGGCCAAGGCCTATGTCTCCAAGCCCATCTCGGTCGCGCGCTTTGCCGAAACGGTCGATTCCCTCCTGAATCCCGCGCCGGACCCGGCCCCAACGGAAACGGGCGCCCCCGCGGTTGCGGCGACGCCCGATGTCCTCGATCCCGATACCCTCAAACAAGGTCCGGAAGAAACTCCCGCACCCACCGCTTGAGTTACTTGATCTTGGCTTCCTTGAAATCGACATGCTTGCGCACGACCGGGTCGTACTTGCGGAACGACATCTTCTCGGTTGTGTTGCGCGGGTTCTTCTTGGTGACGTAGAAAAAGCCGGTGTCGGCAGTGCTGACGAGCTTGATCTTGACGGTTGCCGGCTTGGCCATCGGATTGTCCTACGGATCTTGAAAACGATATGATCTTGAAAACGATACAGGCGGCCCAAAGACAAATGCCTAGGCCGCCCGAATGGGGCTCCCTTGGCCAGCGGGGGCAAATTTGTCAAGCGCGAGTGACCATTCCCCCTACAAATCCGGAGGCTTTGACCCGTCGTTAACCGAATCGGGCGACAAGGGGCGGGTCAACGGAGAATCAAGCCATGGCCACCGATTCGCTCAACATCGTCCGCACCCGCATCGGCGAGCGGATTGCCGAGATCCAGGCCCGTGCCCGCACGCTCAAGCCGGTCGACATCTGCGCGAAGATGGCTGCGATCCGCAGCCTCGCCGCCGAACATGGCCTGATCGCGCTCGAAGGCCTCGCCGATTATGGCGAACATCATGCGATGATGCCCGGCCACCACGCCGCCACCCGCTGCGCCCTCGACCACATCGACGCCGCCCTCGCCAGCAACTCCCCCAGCGACCGCCAGACCGTCCTCGCCGCCATGGCGCTAAGACTGCACTAGGAGCTTCTACTTCTCCCCCTGGGAGAGGGCGACTCAGCGAAGCTGAGCGGGGTGAGGGCGCCTGGACAAGTCGCACACGCCCACCCCAACAGCGTCACCTCGGGCTCGACCCGGGGCCCGCCTGAACCTTTGCCTCCCCGTCATTCCCGAGAAGGCGGGAACTCAGCGCGAAGCCAAACGCGCTTTCGCTCAAGAAGCTGGGTCCCACCTCCCGGGGATGGCGGCTAACGACCCAATTGCCGTCGTTGACCTATCGGCGCGGGCGCATCAAGATTGCTCAATGAGACACCTCCTTCAAGCCATTGCCGTCAGTTCACTGCTAATTACCCCTGCATGTTCCGACGGGTCAGTCAGAGCGCAACAGCCGGACAGCAAAAAGCAGGTTGTCATGGCGGCCAAGCGTTCCGCGTTGGCTTTGTCGGGGCGAGTGACGGATGCTGCCCACGTCCTGAGCGCCGAGGAAACGGTTCGTCTGACGCTGCAACTCCAAGAATTTGAACGCTCCACAAAGCACCAAATGGTCGTGGTCACGGTTCCGACTCTTGGCGGCGTGGAAATAGCGAAGTTTACACGTAAATTGGCCAATCATTGGGGGATCGGCCGCAAAGGTCATAACGATGGAGTGGTCGTTCTTGTCGCTCCAACGGAGCAGAAAATTCGCATAGCGGTTGGCTACGGGTTGGAGGGGACGCTAACAAAGGCAGTCTGTCAGCAAGTCATTGTCGAGAAGATGTTGCCGCATTTTCGTCAGAACGATTTTGGGGGAGGCATAGAAGCCGGAATTGACGCGTTGATTGCTCGCTTGGGTTAACGTCCGCTTTCCATCAATTACGGCATCGACGATTTTCCTGTCCTACAGCACACCCAATATGCTTGGTTCATTCGATGATCCTTCGCGCCATCCTGACCGACATTTGCCCGCTGACACGCGGAGCACGCATGACGCCATTGACTCGCATGACACGATTACCACAAAACCTCGCCACACTGTCTAGTTGTCCAAAACGCCCCCCCGCATCCTTCCCGCCCCCCGCGCATTGACCCTCAAATGCGCGCCTTCAGCCAGCTCCTCGACGACCTCGTCTACACCCGCTCGCGCAACACCAAGCTGCGGCTGATCGGTGACTATCTCAAGGCCACTCCCGACCCTGACCGCGGCCTTGCCCTCGCCGCGCTGACCTCGACGCTCGACATTCCCGCGATCAAGCCCGCCGTCGTCCGCGCGCTCGCCGAGGAACGGATCGACCCCGTCCTCCTGCGCATGAGCCGCGACTATGTCGGCGACATGGCCGAGACCGTCTCTTTGCTGTGGCCAGCCCCGGACGGTGAACCCGGCGACCTCGACGACGGCACCATCACCGTCTCGGCGGCGGTCGCCCAGCTTACGGCCGCGAGCCGCGCCGACGCCCCCCGCATCCTCGCGCGCATGCTCGACCATCTCGACGCCTCGGGCCGCTTTGCCTTGCTCAAGCTGGCCACCGGGGCGCTGCGGGTCGGCATCTCGGCCCGCCTCGCCAAGCAGGCGCTGGCCAACGCCTTCGGGCTCGACGTCGAGCAGGTCGAGGAAGTGTGGCACGGCCTGCGCCCGCCGTTCACTGAGCTGTTCGACTGGGGCGAGGGCCGCGCCGAACAGCCGACCGCGAAGGACATCCCCGTCTTCCGCCCGTTCATGCTCGCCCACCCGCTCGACGAAACGAAAGTCGATCTCGCCGACTATGCGACCGAGTGGAAATGGGACGGCATCCGCATCCAGCTGGTCCACGCCGGGGGCGACACCCGCCTCTATTCACGTACCGGGGACGACATTTCCGGCAGTTTCCCCGACATCGCCGCTGCCTTCACCCACCGCGCGGTACTCGATGGCGAGCTGCTCGTGCGCGGCGCAGGGCAGGGGGCCGACGAACATGGCGGCGCCGCGGCCAGCTTCAACGCGCTCCAGCAGCGCCTCGGCCGCAAGAATGTCTCGGCCAAGGTGCAGGGCGACTACCCCGCCTTCGTCCGCCTCTACGACATGCTGTTCGACGGCGAGGAAGACCTCCGCGCCCTCCCCTGGTCCGATCGCCGCGCCCGGCTCGAAGCCTTCATGCCGACGCTCGACCCCGACCGGTTCGACCTTTCGACCATCATCGACGCCCCTTCGTTCGACGCCCTCGAGGAGCTTCGCGCCGGAGCCCGCGACTCGGCGATCGAAGGCATGATGCTCAAGCGCCGCGACTCGCCTTACGTCGCCGGCCGCCGCGTCGGACAATGGTATAAATGGAAGCGCGACCCGCTCACCGCCGACTGCGTCATGATGTATGCCCAGCGCGGATCGGGCAAACGCTCGTCCTTCTACTCCGACTTCACCTTCGGCTGCTGGACGGAAGGCGGCGAGTTGCTCCCTGTCGGGAAGGCCTATTTCGGCTTCACCGATGAAGAGCTCAAGATGCTCGACAAGTTCGTCCGCGGCCACACGCTCAATCGCTTCGGTCCGGTGCGCGAGGTCGAAAAATCGCTGGTCCTCGAAGTCGCCTTCGACTCGCTCCACAAATCGACTCGCCACAAGTCGGGCCTCGCCATGCGCTTCCCCCGCATCGCCCGCATCCGCACAGACAAGCCCGCGCACGAAGCCGACCATATCGACACGCTGATGAAGCTCGCGACCTAGAGGAGCGACTTCTCGAGCACGACAAACTCAAGCTCTTCATGTCCATCGATCGGGAATGGTCGCCGCTCGCCGGTCGCTGCATATCCCCGCCGCTCGTACCAGGCGATCAACTCGGTGCGCAGTCCGATAACGGTCATTTCTATCCGCCGTGCCCCAAGGTCGGCACGGGCATGATCCTCGGTGGCGGCCAGCATCATCCGCCCCAGCCCCGACGCCTGCCGCGCCGGATCGACCGTCAGCAGTCCCAGATACACCAGTCCCTCGTCCTTCCGCGTCAGCGCGACACAGCAGGCGGGACGCTCGCCATCGTGGAACAGCAGCAGGTGCTGCGCCGGATTGGCCAGCATCGCACCAAGCTCCGCCTGGTCGGTCCGCTCGCCCTCAAGCAAATCCGCCTCGTGGCTCCACCCCGCCCTCGCCGTCTCGCCCCGATACGCCGATTCAATCAGCGCATGGAGGTCGGGCAGATCGTCGGTCGTCGCTTCTCGAAGCTTCATCGCGTCCCCACTCATGGCTCAAGAAAAACCCGGCCGGCCATCACTGGCCGACCGGGTCATCATCCCGCAAGGGGATTAGCTGAAGAGTCGAACTTACTGGTTCGCCGGGCCGAGGTTCACCGCGGCATATTTACCACGACGATCGACCTCGATCTCGAACTCCAGCCGGTCGCCTTCGTTGAGCGTCGGCATGCCGGCACGCTCGACCGCCGAGATGTGCACGAACGCATCGGGCTGCCCGTCATCGCGACTGATGAAGCCGAAGCCCTTCATCGCGTTGAAGAACTTGACCGTTCCGCTGGCCTTTTCACCGGTCAGCTGACGCTGCGGTCCGCCACGATCGCCGCCCGGGGCAGCGCCGAAGCCGCCGCCGCCTTCGCGCGGGGCCGCCGGGGCACCGGTGCGGACGACTTCCATCGGCTCGCCATCGATGCGCAGGTTGGTCGCCGAGATGCGCCCGCCGCGATCGACGAGCGTGAACTCGAGCGGCTGGCCATCGGCAAGGTCGGCCAAGCCGGCCTGCTCGACTGCGCTGATGTGCACGAACACATCTTCGCCGCCGTCATCACGGACGATGAAGCCGAAACCCTTTTGCGGATTGAAGAATTTGACGACGCCCTTGCCTTCGCCAACGACCTGCGGAGGCATGCCGCCACCCGCGCCGCCGCCGCCGCCACTGCGGAAGCCGCCGCCGCCGCCGGGCGCACCGCCGCCGCTGCGGAAACCACCGCCGCCACCGGGCGCGCCGCCGAAGCCGCCGCCGCCACCGCCGCGATAGCCACCGCCACCACCGCCGCCGCCGCCGCCGAAGCCGCCACCGCCGCCACGATCGCCATAGCTGGCGCCGCCGCCGAAGCCGCCGCGATCACCGAATCCACCGCCACCGCCGCCGAAGCTGCTGCCGCCGCCTTCGTCACCACCAAAACTGTCGCGCTTGTCGCGGCCGCGTCCGCCGCGATCCCCTTTACGCCCTCGATCGAAACCCATTCAAACTCTCTTCACGTGCCCCGACGAGACGGATAACCAACGCGCGGGGCCCATGGCGCGAACGGTATGCGCCCGTGAAAACCGCGCGCGCACGGCCAATGGCATATCGTAAAAAGGCCTCGCCTCCTAGTGATTCGTCGGTTGGCCACTGGCACTGCCCCCCGATTAGCGCCTATTGGCCGCATGAGGCGGCTTCGGCGGCGCGAACAGGCAAAGGAATCAACGGCGTTGGCGATCCATTTCCATGAAGAAGACTTGCCCGCTGGCGTGACCTTCGCCGACGGCCCGATTGCGGTCGATACCGAGGCGATGGGCCTGATCGCCGGGCGCGACAGGCTGTGCCTGGTCCAGCTGAGCGACGGCGGTCCCGACGAGCATCTCGTCCGCTTCGGCCCCGACAGCGACTATTCGGCGCCCAATTTGAAAGCACTGCTGGCCGATCCGAACCGGCTCAAGCTCTATCATTTCGGCCGGTTTGATATCGGCATCATGCGTGCCTACCTCGGGATCATGGCCGCCCCCGTCTATTGCACGCGCACCGCGTCGCGGCTGATCCGCACTTACACCGATCGCCACGGGCTGAAGGAACTCGTCAAGGAACTGCTCGGCACCGACATTTCGAAGCAGCAGCAGACCAGCGACTGGGGCGGGCCCGACCTCAACGATGCCCAGCGCGACTATGCCGCGTCCGACGTCCGCTACCTCCACCGCCTCAAGGCCGAGCTCGACAAACGGCTGTTGCGCGAAAAGCGGATGGAGCTCGCCCAGGCCTGCTTCGACTTCCTCCCCAATCGCGCGCTGCTCGATCTTGCTGGCTGGGCCGAGCAGGATATTTTCGCGCATGCCTGAAGCGGCGGATCTCGACCGCGCGCCAGTTCCGCGCTGGGCGCGACCGGGAAGCTCGCATGACCGGTTCGTGCGGCTGCTCAAGCTCGGCCTGCCGGTGATCGGCTTTGCGCTGCTGCTGCTCCTCGCCATCGCCCCGTTCAGCAAGAAGACCGAAGTCAGCTTCCTGCTCGACAAGAACAAGGCCGACAAGGCGAGCGAACGGATGCGGGTTGAACAGGCGCGCTACACTGGCGCCGACGACAAGGGTCAGCCATTCGAGATCAACGCCCGCCAGGCGGTCCAGCATTCGAGCGCGGTGCGCATCGTCGACATCAACGGGATGACTGCGAAGGTCGGGCTCGACCAGGGCCCGGTGTCGATCGCCGCCGATCATGGCCGCTATGACCTCGACCGGCAGAGCGTCTCGGTCCCCGGCGCGGTCAGCGTGCGCGACGACAAGGGCTATCACCTCGACACCAGCAATGTGAACGTCGACCTGAAGGCCAAGAACCTGTCGAGCGGCGGACCGGTCAGTGGCACGATGAAACTCGGCACCTTCACTGCCAACCATCTTTCGGCCGACCTGGGCAGCCGCACTGTGACACTCAGCGGCGGCGCGCGCTTGAAAATCGTGCAAGGGGCGATCAAGAAGCAATGATGCAGCGCACACGCCCCTCAATCGCCGGCCCTCTGATCACCGGTCTCGCGGCCCTCGTCGGCGTCGTCGGCCTTGCCCATGCCGACCCGACCTCGGCCCTCAAGGGCCATGACAGCAATGCCCCGGTCGACATCAGCGGCGCGCGGATGGAGGTCCAGGACCGGGCCGACCGCGCCGTCGTCGCGGGCAAGGTCCATGTCCGCCAGGGCGAACTGACTCTCGACACCGAGCGGCTGACGATCGCCTACACCAATGTGAAGGGCATCGCGATCCAGCGGCTCGACGCCTCGGGCGGGGTCGTGGTGAAAAGCCCAACCGAGACCGCGCGCGGGTCGTTCGGAGTCTATGACCTCGACCGCAAGCTGATCACGCTGGTCGGCGGGGTCCAGCTCACTCGCCAGCAGTCGCAAATCAACGGCTCGCGGATGGTCATCGACCTCACCACAGGCCGCGCGGTCGTCGACGGCGGTGCCCCTGGGCTCGACGCCTCGGGCGGGCGAGTGACGGGCCACTTCATCGTTCCGCAGCGCAAGGGCTGATGGACCAGGCTACCCTTCTCGACCGCTCGGACAGTCCGCAGGCGGCAGCGCCGGTGCGCGGGCTCGAAGTATGCTCTATCGCCAAGTCGTACGACAAGCGCGCCGTGCTCCATGACGTCAGCCTGTCGGTCTCGCGCGGTGAAGTGGTCGGGCTGCTTGGCCCCAATGGCGCCGGCAAGACCACCTGCTTTTACTCGGTGATGGGGCTGGTCAAGCCCGACGCCGGGCGGATCATCCTCGACGGGCAGGATATTACCAGCCTGCCAATGTACCGTCGCGCGGTCCTCGGGCTGGGCTATCTGCCGCAGGAAACCTCGATCTTCCGGGGGCTCACGGTCGAGCAGAATATCATGGCGGTGATCGAACTGTCCGAGCCCGACAAGTCGAGGCGCCGTGATCGGCTCGAACAGCTCCTCGGCGAATTCGGGCTGACCAGATTACGCGACAGTGCCGCCATGGCGCTTTCCGGGGGCGAGCGTCGCCGCTGTGAAATCGCCCGCGCGCTGGCCGCCGAACCCTCGATCATGCTGCTCGACGAGCCGTTCGCGGGGATCGACCCGATCTCGATATCGGACATTCGCGACCTGGTGAAAGATCTCAAGCAGCGCGACATTGGCGTGCTCATCACCGACCATAATGTCCGCGAAACGCTCGACATCGTCGACCGCGCCTGCATCATCTACGGCGGCGAAGTGCTGTTCCAGGGCAGCCCGCAGGACCTGGTCGCCAACGCCGATGTGCGAAGACTCTATCTAGGTGAAAGCTTTGCGCTGTAAGGACTAAGGCGTGGGTTTAGGTCCTCGCCTTGATGTCCGCCAGTCGCAGTCGCTGGTGATGACCCAGCAGCTGCAGGCGGCGATCAAGCTGCTCGCGCTGTCCAACCTCGAACTCGAAGCCGTCATCGCCGAGGAACTGTCGAAAAACCCCCTGCTCGAGGCGAGCGGCGGCGACGGCGACAATGTCGTCATCACTGTCGACCGCGAAACCGGCGACGAAGCGGCCGAGCCGACCGGCGCCGACGAGCTGCTCGCTCGGGGCGACGACAGCGGGCTCGACATGGACTGGTCCGCCGCCGCGCTCGACACCGACAGCGCGTCCGATGTCGGCAGCGGAGGGAGCAGCGACGAAGCGTTTGACTTCGACCGGCTTGCCAGCTGCGAGACCGGGCTGTGCGAACATCTAATGGACCAGCTTCACGGCGCGAGCAGCCTGGCCGAGGCGATCGTCAGAGAGCTTGAGGAAACCGGCTACCTCGCTACCCCGCTCGAGGCGATCCAGGCCGCTACCGGCACCACCCGCCGCGAGGTCGAGGAGGCCCTTCGCCTTGTCCAGTCGCTCGACCCCGCCGGAATCGGCGCGCGCACCCTGTCCGAATGTCTCGCGCTCCAGGCGAAGGCCGCCGACCGCTACGACCCCGCCATGGCCCGCCTGATCGACAATCTCGACCTGCTCGCGCGCGGCCAGATGAAGGACCTCAAGCGCATCTGCGGGGTCGATGACGAGGATCTCGCCGACATGGTCCGCGAACTTCGTGCCTATGATCCCAAGCCCGGTTGCCGTTTCGCCGACAAGGCGCCCGACGCTGCCCAGCCCGACCTGTTCGTCCGCCGCACGCCCACCGGCTGGCACGTCGAACTCAACGCCGCCTCGCTCCCCCGCGTCCTCGTCAATCGCCGCTATCACGCCGAACTCAAATCAGGCGCGACCGACAAGGCGTCGAAGGCATGGCTGACCGATTGTCTCGCCAGCGCCCACTGGCTGGTCAAAGCACTCGACCAGCGCGCCCGCACCATCGTCAAGGTCGCCTCCGAAATCGTCCGCCGCCAGGAAGGCTTTTTCCTCGGCGGAGTTTCGGCGATGAAGCCGCTCACCCTGCGCGACGTCGCCGAGGCGATTGAAATGCACGAATCGACCGTCAGCCGAGTGACGTCGAACAAATACCTCCTCTGCGATCGCGGCCTGATCGAACTGAAATATTTCTTCAGCTCGGGGGTCGGCAGCGACGATGGCGAGGGCGCCGCCGCCGAAGCCGTCAAGGCCGCGATCGGCCGACTGATCCATGACGAAACCGACATTCTCAGCGACGATACTTTGGTCGATCTGCTCAAGGCAAAAGGCTTCGACCTCGCTCGCCGCACCGTCGCCAAGTACCGCGAGGCGATGGGCATCGGCTCCTCGATCCAGCGGCGTCGGCAAAGGAAGATGGCGGGCGGGTAGGGGAGTTTTTGTTGCGAAGAGAACCAGCGAAGCGCCAACACAACCCCATTCCTACCGCGGGTGGATTTTCGCCCACACCGGCAGATGATCACTCGCCTTCGACGCCGCGACGCTATGATGAACCCCGCAGTCCGCAATCGCCAGGCACCGCTCGACGATAATCCGGTCGAGCGCGGCCACCGGCCGCCGCGCGTGAAAGCTTGGCCCCGTATTGGCCATCTCGTACCGCCCATCGAATTCGCGCAGCACCCCGCCAGCCTTGCTCCACTCATTGGTGTCACCCATGATCACCGTCGGCATCGGCCGGTGGCGCCGGGCGATATGGTCGAGGATCCGCATCACCTGCCGCTTGCGCCACAGCCCGCTGAGGTCGAGGTGCATCCCCACCACGCGCAGTTCCTGCCCGCGCACGTTGAGCTCGGCCAGTACCGCCCCGCGCGGTTCCAGCGTCGGCAGGTCGAGTGCCTCGTAACCGGTGATCTCGACCTCGCGCTTCACCAAGATCGCATTGCCGTGCCAGCCCAGATTCTTGGTCACCAGCCCCAGCTTCGTCTCGATCGTCTCGCCGAACGGAATGGCATGCGCCAACCGCGAATGGCTCACCCCAAACTCGACCGGCTTGTACAGGCCATGGCTGTCGATCAGCGCGTGCGGCACCGCCGACGCGCGCGTGCCAAACCTCTTGTCCGCCTCCTGCAGCGCGACAATGTCGGCATCCATCTCCTGCAGCACCGCCAGCACGCGATCCGGCCGCCGCCGCCGATCAATCCCGATCGCCTTGCGCATATTGTAGGAAGCGACGGTGATGGTGGAGGCGCCAAGTGTCACTCGCCGCCAACCCCCCGCATCTGCCCCAAGTTCCTAAACGTCCAGATTCGCCACGCTCAGCGCATTGTCCTGGATGAACTCGCGCCTTGGCTCCACCACATCCCCCATCAATCGCGTGAAGATCTCATCGGCGATGTCGGCCTGGGTGACTTCGACCCGCAACAGCGAGCGGTTCGTCGGGTCGAGCGTGGTCTCCCACAATTGCTCGGCGTTCATTTCGCCAAGGCCCTTGTAGCGCTGGATCGACAGCCCCTTGCGCCCCGCCGCCAACACTGCGTCGAGCAATTCGGACGGCCTCGTCACCGGCAGCGACTTCTTGGTGTCGCTCGCGGCTTCCTCGATCATGTCTTCCTCGCCCTCCACCTGCTCGGGCGCGGCTTCGACCGGGGCGGTCGACTTGCGCACCGTGCGCAGCACCGCCGGCTTTGAGTAAAGCGGGCGCTGCTCGGCGGCGAGCGCGTGCAGTTTGCGCGCTTCGGCCGAGATCAAAAACGCCGGCTCGACGATGGTGACGTCGGTCACGCCGCGCCACAGGCGGCGGAGCAGATAGCCACCTTCGGCGGCAATCTCGCCTGACCAGGTTGCCTCCAAATCGCCTGCGCCCTGCCACGCCGCGACGGTCTCGATCATCGCCTTCTTGGCCGTCCGATCAATCTCGGGGTCGAGCGCGCCCGACAAGGCCAGCGCCTCGATCAGCGACGGATCATATTTCTTGGGGGCATAGCGCATTAGCGTGCGCATCCGCCGGCTATGCTCGACCAGGGTCCGCAAATCGGCCCCCGACCGCTGTCCTTCGCTAGTATCCAGTACCAGCCCCTCAAGCCCGGCATTGACCAGATATTCGTCGAGCGCTGGATCGTCCTTGAGATAGACTTCTGACCGGCCGCGCGCGACTTTGTAGAGCGGCGGCTGGGCGATGTAGAGATGCCCCGCCTCGATCAGCTCGGGCATCTGGCGATAGAAGAAGGTCAGCAGCAGCGTGCGGATATGCGCGCCGTCGACGTCGGCGTCGGTCATGATGACGATCTTGTGATAGCGCAATTTCTCGAGGTTGAACTCCTCGCGCCCGATCGACGTACCCAGCGCCTGGATCATCGTCCCGATTTCCTTCGACCCGAGCATCCGGTCGAATCGCGCGCGCTCGACGTTGAGGATCTTGCCCTTGAGCGGCAAAATCGCCTGGATATTGCGGTCGCGGCCCTGCTTGGCCGATCCGCCGGCCGAATCTCCCTCGACCAGGAATAGTTCGCACTTGGTCGGGTCGCGCTCCTGGCAATCGGCGAGCTTGCCGGGCAGCGAGGCGATATCCATCACCCCCTTGCGCCGGGTCAGCTCGCGCGCCTTCTTTGCGGCCTCGCGCGCGGCAGCGGCATCGATCGTCTTCTGGATGATCGATCGCGCATTTGCCGGATTTTCCTCGAGCCACTCGGCCATCTTGTCGCTCATCAGCGATTCCAGCGGCTGGCGGACTTCGGACGACACCAGCTTGTCCTTGGTCTGCGAACTGAACTTGGGATCGGGCAGCTTGACCGACACGATCGCGGTCAGCCCCTCGCGCATGTCGTCGCCGGTCAGCGTCACCTTTTCCTTTTTCAACATCCCCGATTTCTCGGCATAATTGTTGAGCGTGCGGGTCAGCGCGGCGCGGAAGGCGGCCATGTGGGTGCCACCGTCGCGCTGCGGGATGTTGTTGGTGAATGGCAGGACATTTTCATAATATGAGTCGTTCCACTCGAGCGCGACGTCGATCCCGATGCCGTCGCGGACCGCCGAAATGGCGATCGGATCGGGGAACAGCGCGATCTTCGCCCGGTCGAGATATTTAACGAACGCGCCGATCCCGCCCTCATAATATAGCTCGACTTCGCGACGCTCCTCGTGCCGCGCATCGGCCAGGATCAGCCGGACCCCCGAGTTCAAAAACGCCAGCTCGCGGAAGCGATGCTCCAGCTTCTCGAAATCAAACTCGATGATCTTGAACGTCGCCGGGCTCGGCAAAAACGTGACCTTGGTGCCCTTTTTGCCTTCTGGCGCGGGGCCCACCATCTTCAACGGCGCCACCGCATCGCCAAAGGCAAAGCGCATGAAATGCTCCTGCCCGTCACGCCAGATCGTCAGGTCGAGGAATTCGCTGAGCGCATTGACCACTGACACGCCGACGCCGTGCAGCCCGCCCGACACCTTATAGGCATTGTCGTCGCTGGTGTTCTCAAATTTCCCGCCCGCATGGAGCTGGGTCATGATGACTTCGGCCGCCGACACGCCTTCCTCGGTATGAATCCCGGTCGGAATCCCGCGGCCATTATCCTCGACCGTGACCGATCCGTCGGGGTTGAGCTGGATCAGAATCCGGTCGCAATGCCCCGCCAGCGCTTCGTCGATCGCATTGTCTGAAACCTCGAACACCATGTGGTGGAGGCCCGACCCGTCGTCGGTATCGCCGATGTACATGCCCGGCCGCTTGCGCACCGCGTCGAGGCCCTTGAGCACCTTGATGCTGTCCGCGCCATAGTCGTTCTGATTGGGATCTTCTGCCATGTCCCCGATATAGGGATTCGGGCTGAGAAGTCACGCGCACACGCACGCATGTGCGCACGCGAGCGAGGCCATTGCACCACTTTGCGTGGCTGCTAGCTTGGCCGCTTCAACCTGGGGGTCGGATCATGAAATACCGGACGCTGCTGCTCGCCACAACTCTGGCCCTTGGCGCAATGCCGGCGTCCGCCAAACTGCCGATCCCGGCGGCGATCTTCACCGATCCGGTGCGCGACCTGAAGCATCTCGCGCGGATGGAAGTGCTCCATGTGCCGAGCGGCGATGTCGCGCTCAACGGGGTTGCCTATCTTGCGTCAGGACCAGGTCCGCACCCGACCCTGGTGATTCTCCACGGCCTGCCCGGCAACGAGAAGAACCTCGATCTGGCCCACGCCGTCCGCCGCGCCGGGTGGAATGCTGTCACCTTCAACTATCGCGGATCATGGGGCTCGCCAGGTCGCTATAGTTTTGGCGGCAATCTTGAGGACCTGCCGGCCGTCCTCGCCTACCTGCGTGACCCCGCCAACGCGGCAAAGCTCGGCATCGACCCTGCGCGGATCGCGCTTGCCGGGCACAGCATGGGCGGGTGGGTCGCAGCGAAGACTGCCGAACAGGACCCAAGGCTGATGGGAACGGTGCTGATTTCAGCCGCCAACATGGGCGGACTGCGCCTCGGCCATGCCCGGGACACTGCATTCATGGCCGAGAATATGGAAAGCCTCGCTACGACGGCACAAGCGATGGCCGACGAGGTCAAGCAGCTTCAGCCGCACTTCGACTGGACGCCCGGCGCGGCGGGATTGGCCCGGCGCCCGCTGCTGATCCTGAGTTCGGACGACGGCCTTGCCCCCGGTACCGATGCGCTGGCGGCGGCGGTGCGGAGGGTCAAGGGCGCCCAGGTCACGACAGTTCACGTCGCCACCGACCATGGGTGGTCGGACCGGCGGATCCGCCTCGAGACCGAGGTGATCCGCTGGATCGCGACGTTGAAGCCGATCGCTCAGTAAGCCGAGCGCTGGCCGCCCGACGGACGACTTCCGCCGCCACCGCCGTTGCCGCCGCGGCCACGCTGGCCACCGCCATTGCCACCGGGACGACCGCCGCTGCCAGCAGGGCGTTGACCCTGACCTTCGTGCGAAGAACGCCCACCTTCACGCGCCGGACGCTGCCCGCCTTCGCGGACCGGACGTCCGCCCTGGCCATTGCCGGGGTTGGCCCCGCCGAACGCCGGACGCTGTCCATCACGATTTTGGCCATCACGATTCTGGCCGCCTTCGCGCAGCGGGTTGCCGATCGGACGGGCATGCGCCGTTACCGGGCGAGCAGCATGCGCCGGACGACGCTGGGCGCCACCGGGCGCGCGCTCCTCGCGCTGCGGCATGTCGCGGCGCGGGTCGTTGTTGCCAATGATGTCGCGGCGCGGATCGGCGTCGCGGGCCCGGCCACGGTTGAGCTTCTGGTTATGGCGATGACCTTCGTCACGGCGGCCACGCTCGGGCTCGGGCGCCGGGCGAAGCGCCTTCATCCGCGCAGCCTCGGCGGCAAAGTCGGCCGGCAGCGGGGTCGGGTCGATCTTCTGCCGCGTCAGCTTCTCGATCAGCTTGAGATAGGGCCGCTCGTCACCCGCGCAGAAGCTCAGCGCAATGCCGTCGGCGCCGTTGCGCGCAGTCCGGCCGATGCGGTGGACATATTGTTCGGGAACGTTGGGCAGGTCGTAATTGATGACGTGACCGACGCCGGTGACGTCAATCCCGCGTGCCGCAATATCGGTCGCGATCAATACCTTGACCCGGCCCGACTTGAAGTCGGCCAGCGCCCGCTCGCGCTGCGGCTGGCTCTTGTTGCCGTGGATGGCGACCGCCGGAACGCCCGACGCGCCGAGCACGCGGACGATCTTGTCGCAGCCATGCTTGGTCCGGCTGAACACCAGCGCGCGCTCGACGGCCTCGCGCTTGAGCGTCAGTGTCAGCAGCGCGCCCTTTTCATTCTGGTCCACAAAAGTGACGCTCTGCTCGATCCGCTGGACGGTGGTCGCCGCCGGGGTGACCGCGACTTCGACCGGGTTCTTGATGAACTTGCCGGCAAGATCGCGGATCGACGCGGGCATCGTCGCCGAGAAGAACAGGGTCTGGCGCTCGGCCGGAAGCCGTTGGCACAGCCATTTCAGCGCATGGATGAAGCCCAGGTCGAGCATCTGGTCGGCTTCGTCGAGCACGAGGATCTCGGTCGCATCCAAATTGACGGCACGCTGCTCGATCAGATCGACCAGCCGGCCCGGGGTTGCGATCAGGATGTCGGCGCCGCGCGCCATGTCCTGCTTGTTCTTGTAGATTGACGTGCCGCCGAACACCGTCGCGACGTGAAGCCGCGATCCGCGAGCGTAGAATTTCGCATTCTCGGCGATCTGGCTGGCGAGTTCGCGGGTCGGGGCGAGCACCAGCATCCGGCAACGCCCGGGCGCGGGCTTCTTGGCCGACGCGACGAGCCGGTCGATCGACGGCAGCATGAACGCCGCGGTCTTGCCGGTGCCGGTCTGGGCGATGCCGAGCAGATCGCGGCCGCTCAGCACGGTCGGAATGGCCTGCGCCTGGATCGGCGTGGGGGTGGTATAATCCTTCGACGCAAGCGCATCGAGGACGGGCTGCGAGAGCCCGAGGGATTGGAAAGTCGTAATGGCAAATACCTTGCATGCCGAGCGCACGGCACCGGACTGGTACCATGGGGCGGCGGGGGTTTTTGGGGCGCCCCGCGTGATAGGAGAGCTTTAAGCGATTAATCGCTCAGGACACCGCCGGGGGCCACTTATCCTCTGTTCGAGGTGGGTCCGATCACGCTGCATGTGTCCCGTGATGTGGCGCATATGGGGCAAGACTGCGCAAAAGTCCAGCTTTCGTTGCAGCGCAGCATCGGACGGGCTCAGACGGGGGTCACTTTCCCGTCGCCGACATGAAGCCGGGTCGCCTCCCCGGCGGCCTCGAACAGCGCAGCTTCGGTCCCGGTCATCCACACTTGCGCCCGCCCGTGCAGCCGCCCGAACAAGGCCTCCCGCCGCCCCGGATCGAGGTGCGCGGCGACCTCGTCGAGCAGCAGGATCGGATGCTTGCCCCGCCGCTCCGCGACCAGGTCGGCATGCGCCAGGATCAGCCCCAGCAGCAGCGCCTTCTGCTCCCCCGTCGACGCCCGTGCCGCGGGTTGCCGCTTGGCCAGATGGGTGACGGCCAGGTCCTGCCGATGGGGTCCTTCGACCGCTCGTCCGGCCGCCGAATCACGTCCCCGATTGGCCCTCAACCGCCCGGCCAGATCATCCCCGCTCCACCCTTCGAGCGCAATCAAGGATCGCGGAAATCCGCCATCGCCGCTTGCCTCGATCGCCCCGGCCAGCGCCCCGACGGTCCGCGCACGACCGTGTCCGAGCGCGTCGCCATGCTCGGCCATCCCGGCCTCCAACGCGGCCAGCCACGCCGGGTCGGCATGGTCGGGATCGGCCAGCAACTTGTTGCGCGCCCGCATCGCCGCTTCGTATCGAGCGGCATGGCTGGCGTGCCCGGGCTCGATCGCCAGCACCAGCCGGTCGAGGAACCGCCGCCGGTCCCCCGCACCGCCGGCAAACAACCGGTCCATCGCCGGGGTCAGCCACAGCACCGCCAGCCACTCGGCGAGCGCATTGACCGACGCCGCCGCGCCGTTGATCCGCACCTGCCGTCGCTCGGGCGCGGTTGCCAGCGTGCCGGTCCCAAGGGCCACCTCGCCGGCCAGCTGCGCCGAGATCGAAAAGCCCCCCGGCCCGTCGCTCCGCGCCATCTCCCCCAGCGCCGTCCCCCGCAATCCGCGCCCCGGTGCCAGCAGCGACACCGCTTCCAGGATATTGGTCTTGCCCGCGCCATTATCCCCGGTCAGGATGACAAACCCCGCACCCGGACCAATCGCCGTTTCGCGGTAGGATCGAAAATCGGTCAGGGTCAGGCGGGTGATCGGCACCGCCTTGTCGTAACGCCGTGCCGAGCCGGGGCAAGCGGCGCGATAATATCCGGCACTTGTCGTTCGATATGCGTTACAGTCCTGCTTCATCATCAAGGTACCGACGCCATGAACAACCCCTTCGCGCTGTGGACCAGTATGCTCAATGCCGGGCAGATGATGAGCGAGACCGCCGAAGCCTCGGGCGCAGTCATCGCCAATCGCAGCGGGACGATCGCCGCCGCCGCGCGCAGCCCGATGGACGCCGACCACCGCGAACTCGGGCGGATGGTGTCGGAGAAGAGCACCGCCTTCGCCAAGTCGGGCGCCAGCCTTGCCGCCGACTGGACCAGGATGCAGCGCGACCTGATGGCCCAGACCCAGGCACTGGGCGCCTTCTGGCTAAGCGGCCGCCTGCCGACCCCCGGCGCCGCCGCGGCAATCATCGCCCGCTCGCAGAAGATCAACGAGGCGGCGCTGGCCAGCGGCATCCGCGCGCTGCGCCCGATCCACGCCACCGCCACTGCCAACCAGAAGCGGCTGGGGCGCGGCCGCTAGGCAGGGCGCTCGATTGCCTCCGGTTACACCCGCATCGGCATGATGACGTAAAGCGCGTCGCTCTTGTCGTTTTCGCGCAATAGTGTGGGCGCGGCGGCGTCCGCCAAATGGACTTCGACGGTATCGCCCTCGATCTGCGCCAATATGTCGAGCAGATAGCGCGCGTTGAAGCCGATCTCGATGGCGTCCGACGTGTAATCCGCCGCCAGTTCTTCAGTTGCCAAGCCGTTCTCGGGGCTGGTCACCGACAGCGTCACCCGGTCGCGGTCGAGTGCGATCTTGACTGCGCGGGCTTTCTCGCTGGCGATCGTCGAGACGCGGTCGACGCCGGCTGCAAATGCCTTGGGATCGAGCTTGAGCAGCTTGTCGTTCCCGGTCGGGATGACCCGCGTATAATCAGGGAAGGTGCCGTCGATCAGCTTCGAGGTCAGCACCGCCGTGCCCAGGTTGAAGCGGATCTTGGTCGGCGACAGCGACACTTCGAGCGTCCCATCGACCTCGTCGAGCAGCTTGCGAATCTCGGCGACGCATTTCTTGGGGATGATCACGTCGGGCATGCCGTCGGCGCCATCGGGCTTGGCCACGGTGACGCGGGCGAGGCGATGCCCGTCGGTTGCAGCGGCCTTCAGCCGGTCATCGGCGATGTGCAGGAAAATGCCCATCAGATAATAGCGCGTCTCCTCGCTCGAAATGGCGAAGCGGGTCTTGTCGATGATCTGGCGAAGCGTCGCCGCGGGCAATTCGAAGCGGGTCGGCAGGTCACCCTCGGCGATCACCGGGAAGTCATCGCGCGGCAACGTCGACAGGTTGAACCGCGCGCGCCCGGCGACGACCTGCATCTTGCCATCGGCGGCGGTGATTTCGACTTGGCTGCCCTCGGGCAATTTGCGGACGATGTCGAACAAGGTGTGGGCGGAGACGGTGGTCGCCCCGGCCTGCGACACTTGCGCCGGAACATGCTCGTCGACCTGCAGGTCGAGATCGGTCGCCATCAGGCGCAGGCTGCCGCCTTCCTCGGCCTCGATCAGCACGTTGGACAGGATGGGGATGGTGTTGCGGCGCTCGACCACCGACTGGACGTGGCCGAGGCTTTTCAACAGGGTCGCCCGCTCGATGGTCGCCTTCATATCCGTAATCGCCCCGTTTCTACGCGTTTGTCGAGCGCACTATAGCGGCGACGGTGGGGCTTGCCAGTGGCGATCGATGCTTTTGTGAGGGGTGGTTCTGGTTTGCGGGGGCTGGTTTTGGACAGGCTGGACGCTGTGCCCGCAAATGCGTTCGCGGCGGCAGGCGTGTCGACATGGTCGCGATCGTCGCCTGTGTCAGGCGCGGCGCGTGGGCCGGGAGGACAGGCGGCGGCGCGTCCGTCAGATCTGTCATGCGCGTTGTGATGGTCGCGGACGTCACGGGTGTCAGGCGAGCCACGCGCCGCGCGCCGCGCCGGGTGTCGCCGGGGTCAGGGATGTCGCGGGCTGCCAGCGTGTCATGGGTGTCGTCGGCGTCGGGGGCGCCGCGCCGGGGGCAGGAGCGGGAGTGGGGGCGGCGATCCGCTGGAGGTAGGCGTCGCGCCGCGCACAACGTGCGACATGACTGGCGAGCAGTTGATGTTCGCGCTCCTCGAGCAGCCCGTCCCATTCGGCCGCGAAGGCGGGATCGCGGTCCCGCAAGGCATAGGCCGACTGACGGCTCATCCCGGCGCTGCGAGTTGCCGCCGCGACGTTGGTGCCGTGGCCGATCATGTCGAGAAAAATGGCGCGGCGGACAGCGGTCCAGCTGGCGGTGGCGGTCATCCGAGGCGCGCGGGGCGCACGCGAAGGCACTGCTATAGTCATCAGGCTTCCTCCAGCCGGAACGGCCAAGCGAACCAAGCAGGTGAAATCCTACTTTGCAACAAGAAGGTTCTTGGTGTCTGGAGGAGGCGCGCGAGTCAGCGCAGCGCGGCGATCGCCTTGACCGTGCGCCGCGCCTGGGTGTCGAGCGCCTCGAGTTCGGGCTGGCCGGTGATCGCCGCCGATTCGATCACCGCGGCGACCCGGCCAAGGGCGGTCGCGCCAAGATTGCTCGCCGCTCCCTTCAGGCTGTGCGCCTCGGCCCGCGCCGCGTCGAGGTCACCGCGCTCGATGCAGGCACGGATCCGCGCCGGGCAGCGCCCGAGCTCCTGCGCAAGCAAGTCGAGCAAGTCGCGCACTTGTGCCCCGCCGAGCGATTCGCGCAATTCCTCGTAACGGGCGACATCGAAGGGCTCGCCCGGATCTGAGGGGTCGGACGCCGACTGGCGGGCCGTCGCCCCCGTGGCGGCTGTCCTGCCCCCGAATTCGTCGACGACAGGGTCGGGGTCGGCCGGCGCGGCGGCTTCGGCCGCAGCCATCGTCCGCCCGATCGCGTTGAGCCGATCGGCCAAGGCGTGGCGGTCGATCGGCTTGGTCAGGAAATCGGTCAGCCCGGCGCCGTCGTAGAAGCGTCGCCGCTCCGACGAGGCATCGGCGGTCAGCGCGATGATCGGCACCTTGCCGTGGGGTGCGGGTAGGTTGCGGATCGCGCGGGTCGCGGCAAGGCCGTCCATTTCGGGCATCTGCATGTCCATCAGGACGACGTCGAACGCCTGTCGGCTCGCTTGCTCGAGCGCCAGATGGCCATTTTCGACGCAGGTCACGTGGTGGCCGAAGCGGCGCAGGATCGCGCCGATGATCATCTGATTGATCGGATTATCCTCCGCGACCAGGACATCGAGCGCGCGCGGTCCGGCGACAATCTCCGCCGGTGCCTTGGTGACATCTTCGCCGGTGCCCGCCGCCAGCGGGAGTTCGATCCAGAAGGTCGATCCGCGCCCCGGGCGCGATCGTACTCCGGCCTTGCCGCCCATCGCGTCGACCAGCCGGCGACTGATGGCGAGCCCGAGCCCGCTGCCCCCGAAGCGGCGCGAGGTCGCCGCATCGGCCTGGACGAACGGTTCGAACAGCGACCCCAACTTGTCGGCGGGAATCCCGATCCCGGTGTCGCGCACCTCGATCCGCCAGCATAGTGCATCGGGTGCGGCATCGGCGGCGGCGGGCCGCGTCGACAGCATCAGCGTGATCCGCCCCACGGCGGTGAACTTGATCGCGTTGCTGATCAGATTGCTGACCACCTGCTGCACGCGGACGGCATCGCCGCGCACCCGGGTGGCGGCCCCTCGATCACCCTCGAAGCCGAGCAACAGGCCCTTTTGCGAAGCCGCCCCGTCGAACAGGTCGATGGTCGACTGCATCAATTCCTCAATGTCGAAATCGGCGTCCTCGAATACCAGCCGCCCCGATTCGATCCGGCTGAAGTCGAGCACGTCGTCGAGCACGGTCATCAGCAGGTCGGCCGATTGCTTGAGCGTGATGAAAAAGCGGTCGCGCTCTTCGGGCGCGGGATTGTCGCGGAGCAGTTCGATCATCCCCAGCACGCCGGTCATGGGGGTGCGGATCTCGTGACTCATTGTCGACAGAAAGTCGCTTTTGGCGCGCGCCGCCGCCTGCGCTTCGTCACGCGCGCCGACCAGCTCGGCCTGGACGGTGACCGATTTGGAGATGTCTTGGATCACCCCGAACAGGCCGGTCAGCGTGCCCGCCGCGTCATGCTCGGCCTGCGCGACCAGGCAGACATGGCGGATCTCGTGGGCCAAGGTCAGCCGCGCCGTCTCCTGTATCGGCACGCGCCGGCGGCTGGCGAGCACCAGCGTGCGCAGAACGGCGCGGCGATCGTGGCGGTCGACCTGGTTGAGGATCTCGGTTGGCCCGATTGGCTGGTCGCGCGGGATGTCGGTGATGACATTGACCTGCGGCGAGCAATCGAAGCCCTGCGTCGCGATATCGAACCGCCAGTGCCCGACGTCGGCCAGGCTTTCGGCCAGCGTCAGCAGGCGGTTGCTTTCGCGCAGCTTCGCGGCGGCGTCGGCGGCCACATGATCGGCGTGGCGGCGCGCGCTGATGTCGCGCAGCGAGGCGATCAGCTCGCTTGGTTCGCCGGTGGCGGGGTCGACCGTGGTCCGTGCGCTGGCCTCGAGCCAGACATAGTCACCGCTGCGGCGGCGGTGACGGAATTGAGCGATCGCCTCGCCGTTGCCATGGTTGGCGCTGGGGAACAGCAACTGGAAGTCGGGCAGGTCGTCGGGGTGGATGAAGCGCGCCATCGGCCGCTCCATGAGGTCGCACGGCTCGAACCCGAACAGCCGCGTCGCGGCGTTGGAGACATAGCGGGTCCGCCCGTCGAGCGTCAGCCGGACGATGATGTCGAGGCTGTTTTCGGCGAGCAGGCGATAGAGAGACTCGCTTTCCTGCAGCGCCTGTTCGACCGCGTGGCGATGGGTGACGTCGAACAGCTTGACGATGAAGCCGTGGAGCCGCCCGTCGGCCAGCTCGGGGTAGAAGCTGTACTCGGCCCAGCAAATCGCCCCGAGCGGGTCGAGGAAACGGATTTCGCCCCCCGCCGCCTGGTGGAGCGTGCTGGCCCGCTGCCACGTTTCGCGAATCAGGTCGCGATCATCGGGGTGGAACGGGTCGAGCCACGCCGCATCGGCCAGGCTGGTGGGCTGGAGGCCGGTCAGCTCGACCCATCGATCGTTGGCGAAGCTTATCGTGCCGTCGAGCTCGACATGGAGGATCCCCGCCGGGGTTGCTTCGGCGATGCGGTGGAACAGCCGATCGCTATGGTCGGCGGCGACCCCCAGCTCGTCGCGCTCGCCGATTACCGCCGCGACGGGCAAGACCAGCATCACCAGCGTCGCGAGAAACGCCTGGAGGACATAGATGCGATCGACCGGATCGAGGGTGGTAGCGGCGATCGGACCCTGTCCGCGGGTCGTCATCGCAATGGCAAAGGCGGCAACCGCAGCCACGGTCAGCATCGCCGGCAGCAGCCGCAGCCGGAAGGCGGCGAACAGCACGACCGGCGCGAGCAGGAACAGCAGCGGCTTCGTCCCTTGCGCAAACACCAGCGCGGCCAGCCCTGAGGCGACCAGCGGGATCAGCAACGCCTCAAGCGGGCGCTGCTCGACGATCACGTGGCGCAGCGGGCGGACCGCGAGCAGGATCGGCGAGACGATCAGCAGGCCAAGGACATCGGCCCCGTACCAGCTGGCGAACCCCAGCGTGAAAGGCAGCCCGTCGCGCGCCATGAACCATGTCGCGCTGATCACGGACGGTGCCAGCGGCCCGACCATTGCCGCCCCCAGAAAGCGCCCGATCGACCTGGTTTCGAACTGTCGGTCAGGATCGAGCCCGCTTGCCGTCATCGTCACGACCAGCGAAATCTCGAGCGCGTTGAGCAGCGACAGCAAGGTCGCGTCGAGGAGAATGTCCCCCGCCGCAAGGTTTGCCAGCACATTGCCCGCCAAGCCCGCCAGCAGCAGCATCGACCATTCGTGCTGCGGCCGGCGGAGCAGCAGGGCGACCGCAAGGCCATTGGCGAGCCAAACGGCGGCGATCCGGCCGCTCGCGCGGGTCATCAGTATGCCGAGCAGCGCGATTACGAACACCGTCGCGGCGATGGCGAGACAGCGCCACAACAGCCCGAAACTCGCATGGCGCGGCGCAAGGCCTTGCGCCCACAGGCCGAGCGAGCGGATCACGAATCGGGGAAGCGCAGCGATCGTCGAAAGCGGCATTGCGCGAGCCATGGGCTGTTTGTCCTGTCGCGGAGCAGGAGCCAAGCTACGGCGAACGGTCCCTGATAGCCCGCGAAGACCAATCCGATCTGGCGGTTAATCTACTGTTGAGTTGTATCCACAATGTCGCGCTTCAGCCGGATAGCGGCGAGCCCGCACAATGTGGCTGCGACGACGTAAAAGCCTAGCCCCAGCAGTATCGAATAATGAAGCGAGGCCGCGCCATAGACGGGCTTCAGTTGGTCGGACAGAAAGCCGAACAGGAAGGTGCCAAGTCCGATTCCGATCAGATTGTTGATCAGCAGGAAGCAGGCCGACGCGGTCGCGCGCTCGGTCGGAGGAACCAGCCGGTGGATCGCACTGACAATCGGCCCGAGCCACACCAGCGACAGCATGTAGGGCAGCGCGAACAGCGGCCACGCGATCGCCAGCGAGGGCGCGGCCATGGCAGCGGCATAAAGCGGCGCGGTCAGCAGGAAGGCGACTGCGGGCACCCCGGCGTCGGCCCCGATCGATGTGACCCGCAGGCGATCGGCGATCCGTCCGCCGAGGTAGATCCCGATCGACCCGCCGATCAGCACGATGCTGGCGAAATAGAAGGCCATGTCGGTCAGGCTGAGGTGGAGGTCGGCGACGAAATAGGACGGCAGCCAGAAGCCCAGCCCATAGCCGCAGATCGATCCCGACGCGGCGCCGAACGAGAGCAGCCAGAAGCTCGGCTTGCGCGCCAGCCGCCCGGCCACGTCTCCGAACGTTGCCGCGGGCGGAGCGAACGTTGCCGTCGGCGGTCCGCCGGCGATATGAGGCGCTTCAGGCACGAATCGGCGGATCGCCCATGCGATCGGAAGGCCGGCAAGCCCGATTACGGCAAAGGCGTAGCGCCAGTCGAGGTGAACCGTCAGCCACGCCCCCGCGACCAGCCCGAGCGCCGATCCTAAGGGAATCCCGAGCGAGAAGATCGCCAGCGAGCGCGCCCGCCGCTCCTGGGGCACGCTGTCGGCGATCAGTGCATAGGACGGTGCGACCCCGCCCGCCTCGCCGATCCCGACCCCCATCCGCATCGCGAATAATTGCCAGAAATTCTGTCCCAGCCCGCACAAGGCCGTGAACAGGCTCCACACCGCCACGGCGGCGGCAATGACGGGAACGCGCCCGCGCCGGTCGGCGATCCGGGCGAACGGGATCGCCAGCGTCGAATAGAGAGCAGCAAACGCAATCCCGCCCATCAGCCCCAGCTGGGTGTCGCTCAGGCCAAGCTCGGCCTTGATCGGGATCTTGAGGATCGCCAGCAGCTGGCGGTCGAGGAAGTTAAAGATGTAGGCGAGCAGCAGCAGCCCGACGACGAGCCCGCTGTGCGCTGGCTGCCGGTCATTTGCTTCGCTGCTCGCCATGATGGTCAGAACTTATACCCGACCGAGAAGAACAGCTGGCGCGGGTTGCCATAGAAAGCGGTCGAGACGCCTTCCTTGCCGAGGGTGGACTTGATGCCCGGGGTCCCGTCGGTCTTGATATATTGCCCGGTGAACGGGTTCACGTTGAGATAATTATAGCCTGACACGATGACCCTCTTGTCGGTCAGATTGCGCGCATGGACGCCGAACGTCCAGTGGCGATCGGGGCCGGTGTAGTTGAAATTCGCGTCGAGCAGGGCGTAGCCCTTCTGGTCGAGCCCGGCGATCGGGAATTCGAACTGCTGGGTCGCCCCGCGATAGGACAGGGTTGCGCTGGCGTTGATTTCTTCGCCGCGCCCGAACGGGTGGGTGAAGTTCAACGTCCCGCTCGCGGTCCACTTCGGCGTGTTCTGGATCTTGCGATACTTCGCGAGGTCGAGCGAGGTGGGCGCGGTGGGCGCGCCGGCATTGGGGGCTCCCGGCGGCGCATAGGAAACCAGGCCCATGAACTTTTGATATTTGCCGTCGAGATAGCCGATCGCCCAGCCCAGGTTTAGGCGCGTTCCCGAAGGATCCCCTGCGATCCGCGCATCGCCTTCCCACTCGACCCCGCGGATGCGCGCCTTCGCGGCATTGGTGGTCGCACCGACGAAGGTCGCGGTGCCGTTGACGGTCTTCGCGGCGGAGCCCGGGATCTGGACGTCCTTGTAGCTTGAATTGAACAGCGCGATCGCGGTGTAGACCCGCCGGTCGAACAGCGACGCCTTGTAGCCGATTTCCTCGGTCGTCACTTTCTCGGGGCGGAAGGTGAAGTAATTGTAGATTTCCGAGTAGCTGATGCTGCCATTGAGGTCGGTGTCGGGCGCCGAAATGCCGACGCCGCGCGGGTCGAACCCGCCGCCTTTGAAGCCCTGCGCATAGCTGACGTAGAAGCTGTTGTTCGTATCCGGCTTGAAGCTGATCGAGGCGCGGGGGGTGAAAGCAATGTCCTTGCGCTTGCCGGCGAAATTGGTCTGCGGGTTGCCGGCCTTGATGCCCAGCCCGCCGAACAGGGGCGACCCGCCGCCCAGATAGACCTGGCGCAGGATCGACGAACTCCGCCGATCATCGGTGTAGCGACCCCCGACCGAAACTGCCCACTGCGGCGAGAGGGCGTAGGTGAAGTCCCCGAACAGCGCATAGGTCTTGGTACCGACATTGCCCGAGGTGAACACCGTGAAGCCCGGCGAGGTCGTGAACAGGCGCACGTCGAATGCGGTGATTGCCGTCGCGTCGAGATAATAGGCCCCGAGCAGCCCCTGCAGCGGCCCCTTGTTGACCTGGAGCTGGAGCTCCTGGCTGAACTGCTTGTTGCGATAAATGGCCGGCACGTCGAGATCGACCGCGGGCAGCGCGTCGAAATCGATCGGGGTCGCGCTATCGTCCTTGCGATAGGCGGTGATCGATTTCAGCATCAGCCCGTCGCCGATCGCCAGTTGCGCAGTCCCGGCAATGCCTTTCGAGACGACTTTCTGCTTCGGGTCCTTGAGCCCGCCCTGCGAGGTGTAGACGTTGGCCAGCACCGGGGTGCCCGACAGCAGGCCCGCGATCAGCCGGTGCCCGCCGCGCGGATTGCTGTTGTCGCGGGTGTAGTCGGCGTTGATCCGGATGAGCGCATTGTCGTCGCGCCCGATCTCGGCCGACACCCGGCCGGCAGTGATGTCCTTGTTGTAATTATCCTGGCCGGTCGTGACATTCTGCCCGAACCCGCCGCGATGGAGCCGGGCGACCGAGGCGCCGATCCGCAGCGCATCGGCCAGCGGGTAGGACATGGTCGCGGTCGCATCGAGCTGGCCATACTCGCCGACATTGCCGCCGATGCGCAGCTCGGGCGTCTTCGACAGCCGCCGCGTGACATATTTGACCGCGCCGCCGATCGTGTTGCGACCGTAGAGCGTGCCCTGCGGTCCGCGCAGCACTTCGATCCGCTCGACGTCGTAAATGTCCATGACCGCGCCTTGCGGACGGTTGAGATAGACATCGTCGAGATAGATGCCGACGCCCTGTTCGAACCCCGCCACCGGGTCCTGCTGGCCGACCCCGCGGATGAAGGCGGAAAGGGTGGAATTGGTGCCGCGCGATACTTCCAGCGTCACGTTGGGGGCAGATTGCGCAACATCGGTAATGTCGATCGCGCCCGATTTCGCGAGCTGCGCGCCGGTGATGGCGGTGACCGCGATCGGCACGTCCTTGAGCGTTTCGGCACGGCGCCGCGCGGTGACGACGATCGCCCCGGTATCGACGTCTGTGGGGGATGTCGCGGCAGCCGTCGAGGCGGTGGAGGGCGGCGTATCCTGTGCAGCGGCGAACACGGCCGACGGAATGACGACGGTGGCGGCAGTGGCCAGCAACAGGCGCTGCGTGAATGAGACGAAAAGCATGGTATCCTCCCCTTTGGTGGCGTTCCGGCTGGACCGGTTGCATCGCCTTGTCGCTTGCATTAGTGAAAGTTGAACCGAGTTTCAACTTTATTGTGAAAACGGTGGGGGGACAATAAGATGGCGACCAGTCCGGCAAGCGAGGGCAAGGCGCCGCGAACGCCACGAGGCGAGAAAACGCTTCGCCGAATCCTCGATGCCGCGCGGCTCGAATTCGGTGAGCGCGGCTTTGCCGAAAGCTCGGTCTCGTCGATCACCGGCCGCGCCGAGGTCGCACTGGGCACGTTTTACACCTATTTCGACAGCAAGGAGGCATTGTTCGCCGCGCTCGTCAGCGACATGTCCGAGCGGGTGCGGGTCGCGGTCGCTCCTGCGCTCGATGGCGCAACCGATGCACTGGATGGCGAACGCCGCGCGCTTGCAGCCTATCTGGGCTTTGTCGCCGACCACCGCGAAGTCTACCGGATCATCGACGAGGCCGAGTTCGTCGACCCGGCGGGCTTTCGCGTGCATTACGAGACGACCGCGACCCGCATCGCCGCGCGCCTGGCCGCGGGGAGTGCCAGCGGCGACCTTGCCGCCATCGCCCCCCTCGACCGCGAAGTCGCGGCGTGGGCAATCATGGGGATGAACGTGTTCCTCGGCCTGCGCTTCGGCGTATGGGGCCGCGAGGACGGCGAGGCGGTCGCTACCTCGGCGAGCCGCCTGCTGCGCGACGGGCTGGGGGCCTAGGTCAGCGTTTTGGCCAACAGCGCAAACGAATCGATATCGCGCTCGTCGTGATACAGGCCGATCCCGATCCGCAGCACGTCACCGCGCACATCGGTGATGCAGTCCTGCGTCGCAAGATCGGCCTGCCACGCTGCAGCGCGGGGCGAGCGCCAGGCCAGGAAGCGGGCGTGCGGCCGCCCGTCGATCGGGTTGAGCAATGTGGCCTCGCCCAGCGCTGTCGCCGCGATCACTTCGACCAGCCGCGCCTGGAGCTGCGCGACCTGCGCTGAAATCTTCGCGGTCGTCAGCCCTTCGTCATCGAGCATCCGGCGCGCCGCGTTGAACCGGTACAGCCCCGACGCATCGAACGTCGCGCCCATGAAGCGCATCGCGTCGGGCGCATAGCCAACCTGACCCGGCGCGAGGTCTAGCTCGTCGAACTCGGCATACCAGCCGGTGATCGGCGGGCGCGGGCCAAAGCCAGGCGGGCAATGCATGAAGGAACAGCCCTCCCCCGCCATGGCATATTTATAGCCGCCGCCGAAGAAGAAGGCGGTCTCGCCGAGCGTCCCGCCGAACGGCTGCTCGATGCCCATGAAGCTGTGATAACCGTCGACCACCACCCACGGCCCGTCGGCGCGCCCGACAGCGGCGATGCCCGCAACATCGACCAGCGTCCCCGTCCCGAACATCAGTTGCGACACGAACAGCAGGTCGTGATCCGCCGCCGCCGCGATCATTTGCGCGGGCAGGTCGTCGGTCACCGTCAGCCGGGTGACGACCGCCTCGCCCGATTCCTCCCACCGCGCCAGCTGGCGCCGCGCGCTGTGAAATTCTCCCTCGGTCGTCAGCACGCGCAGCGCCTGTCCCCCGCGCCGCGGACAGGCTGCCGCCAGCCGGATCAGCAAGTCGTGCGTATTGCCCGCGAACACCACCGCGCCGGGGTTGCCGGTGCCAAGCTCGTCGGCGACATGGCGCTGCGCCTCGGGCCACACTTCGCCCATGATCCGGTCCCACTTGCGGTCGGCCAGCCGCGCGGCATCGTCCCACGCCTCGACCTGCCCCGCAAAGCTGGCGTCGGGCCAGAGATGATGGCTGTGCGCCGCCAGGTGGAGCCGGTCGGGTGCGGCGGACAGGCTTTTGGAAAAGAGGCTTTTCGAGGAAGAGCTGGTCATAGCTGGGTGCGCAAGTCCCACAGCGCCGGGAAGGCGCGCTTGGCCAGGGTCGAGGCGAGATAGGCCGCCCCGGCCGATCCGCCGGTGCCGGGCTTGCCGCCGATGATCCGGCTGACGGTCAGCAAATGCTTGTGCCGCCACGCCGCCAGCGCATCGTCGATGTCGACCAGTTTCTCGGCCAGCTGGTAAAGGTCGAACCAGCGTTCGCTGTCGCGATAGACCGCCAGCCACGCCGCCGCGATCGCCGCCTCGTCGCCGGTCTCGAATCCCGCCCGGGCGAGCGCGGCGACCGCCTCGTCCCACAAGCTCGGCTCGGCCAGCGCTGCCTCCAGCTTCACGCGTCCTTCGGCGCCGCCCTCGGCATGGTCGAGGAAGCGCGCGTCCTTGAGGCCGAGGCGAAATTCGAGCTCGCGAAACTGCGCCGACTGAAAGCCGCTCGACGTGCCCAGGACATGGCGGAAGCGCGAATAATCGACCGGGGTCAGCGTCGCCAGCACATCCCATGACAGCGTCATCACCGACTGGATCCGGCTGACCCGGCTGAGCGCCTTATAGGCTTCGGCAAAGCGATCCGTACGCACCAGCGCCACCGCGAGGCGCACCTCGTGGAGCATCTGCTTGAGCCACAGTTCCTTGGTCTGGTGGATGACGATGAACAGCATCTCGTCGTGCAGGTCCGACTTGGGATGCTGCGCCGAGAGGAGTTGATCGAGGCTGAGATAGTCGGCGTAGGTCACGCCTGCAGGAGTTGCGGTCATCGGGCCACCCTAAGCCGGGATGGCCAGATTCCCAACCCTACTGCCCGCCGGGCTGGCCCCCGGCATTGCCCGCTCCGCCGAGTCCGCCCGACCCGACCATGCCGATGTTGCCGAAAATCTCGTCGAAAAAGCTGCGCTTGCGGCCGAGTGTCGGGGTGGTCTTGCGCATCGGCTTGACCGAGGCGATCTGCTCCTTGCCGGTGCGGTCGACCGAGGCGACGTTGCCGCTGGCGTCGAAGCGGATGTGGAGCAGGTCCTGCCTGGTCGCATGGGGGTTGCGGAAGGCGATGGCGGCGGTGTCGCGCGACAGATAATACCAGTCGCTGTCAGTGAACTGGCCGGCAAAGCTGGGGCGACCAAGGGTCTGGGTGACCGACGCCTTATTGTCGATTCCCGGCTGGATCGCGCTGGCCAGCGCCTTGTCCATAACGAAGCCGCGATGCTCGCGGACTCCGCTACATCCGGCAAGGAGGGTCGCGGCGGCAGCGACGGCGATCAGCGAACGGGACATAAATTCTCCTTGGCAGCGCTTGTCTCGCGCTGCGCCAGCCTCAATATGCGGGACGGCGCCATCGACGCAAGGCGCAAAGGATTTTCCATGCCCATAGTCTTCAAGGCGCTGCGACCTGCAGCCCCGCCTTCGGCCCCGGCCTATGACGCTGCGGTGAACGCCGCGCGCGACCCGGCCTTTTATCGCGGCGGCGCGGTGCCCGACACGATGGACGGGCGCTTCGCGATGCTGGCCACGGTCGTCGCGCTGGTCGTGCTGCGGCTGGAGGCGGACGGTGACGAGGGCCGCGCCCCGTCGGTCGCGCTGACCGAGGCGTTCATCACCGACATGGATGTCCAGATGCGCGAGCAGGGGTTCGACGCGACGCTGTCGAAGCAGGTTCGCAGCCTGGTTGGAAGCCTCGCCAGCCGGGTCGACCGCTGGCGGACCTTGCTTGCCACCAGCGGCGACTGGGACGAGGCGGTTCGCGCCAGCGTCTATCGCAACGATATGGTCGCCGATGCCGCGCTCGCCGCGACCACCGAAAAACTGCGCCAGCTGGTCCAGTCGCTCGCCGCCCTCCCGCTCGATCGCGTCGTTGCGGGGACGTGGGCAGGGATCGGGGCAGGGATCGGGGCAGGGGTCGGGGCATGACCGATTTCGCCCACCACCTGCCGATCGACCAGATCCGCGACGGCTCGCGAATGGACCTGGTTGCCGACGATGCCGAGCGGGCCGCCATCGCCGCGCGGCTCGGCCTCGTCTCGCTCGACCGCTTCGACGCCCATGTCACCCTCCACCGCGATGGCCGCACGGTGCGCTGCGAAGGTCGGCTCAAGGCGCGGCTCGAACAGGCCTGCATTGCCAGCGGCGAGCCCGTCCGCGCCTCGATCGACGAGGCCTTCTCCCTCGCCTTCGTGCCCCCGCCGGTGGTCGACGGCGCCGAGCCCGAGATCGAACTTGGCGAGTCAGACCTCGATACCGTCATCCACGACGGCCAGGCGATCGACCTTGGCGAGGCCGTCGCCGACACGCTGAGCCTCGCGCTCGACCCCTATCCCCGCGGGCCCCGAGCCGACGAGGCGCTCAAGTCCGCGGGCGTGCTGAGCGAGGCCGAGGCCGGCCCCTTTGCCGCCCTGGCGAAACTGAAAGGCGGATCGGGTGGCGAATAATCCGCGCCCGCTGCTGATCACCGATTGCGATGAAGTGCTGCTCCACATGGTGTCGCATTTCGAAGCGTGGCTTGGCGAGGAGCACGGCATCGACTTTGATTTCGAAGGCGGCAAGTTCGCCGATGCGCTCACCCGCCGCACGACCGGCGAGACGCTTGGCGAGGGCGAGGTGTGGCCCTTGCTCAACCAGTTTTTTCGCGAGGAAATGCACCGCCAGACCCCCGTTCCCGGAGCGATCGAGGCACTCGGCCGGATCGGCGAGGTGGCCGACATCGTCGTCCTGACTAACCTTGGCGACGAAGCCCATGGCTGGCGGGTCGAGCAGCTCGCCAGCCACGGCATCCGCCACGAAGTCGTCACCAACCAGGGCGGCAAAGGGGTGCCCGCGCGCGCCATCATCGCTCGCCATGCCCCGACGGTGACCGCCTTCATCGACGACCTCGCTGTCCACCACGCCTCGGTTGCGAAGCACGCCGCCGACGTGTGGCGCGTGCACATGGTCGCGGAACCCCGGCTCGCCCCGAACGTCCCTGCGGCCGAGCAGGCCCACGCCCGGATCGACCATTGGGACCGGGCGTTGCCATGGATACTCGACAAATTCGACAAGGGTGAAGCAGCGTGAAGACAGCATTTATTACCGGCGTGACATCGGGCATCGGCGAGGCCTGCACCCGCCAGTTCATCGCCGACGGCTGGCGCGTGATCGGCACCGGGCGGCGGGTCGACCGGTTGAAAGCGCTGGCCGACGAACTGGGCGATGCGTTTACCCCGATCGCGCTCGACATGGTCGATCGCGCCGCCGTCATCGAATGCGCCAAGGGCCTCCCGCCGATCGACCTGCTGATCAACAACGCCGGCTATGCGACCGCTGCAGTTCCGCTGCAGGAAGCCGATCTCGACCCGATCCTCGGCATGATCGAAACCAATGTCGTCGGGCTGGTCATCCTCACCAGGACGTTGCTGCCCAACCTCATCGCTACCAGGGGCGCGATCATCGACCTGTCGTCGGTCGCCGCCACCTATCCCTATCGCGGCGGTTGCAACTATGCCGGGACCAAGGCCTATGTGCACCAGTTCACGCTGGGCCTGCGCTGTGACCTGCAAGGCACCGGGGTCCGCGTCACCTCGATCGAGCCGGGCATGGTCGAGACCGAATTCACCCTGGTGCGCAGCGGCGGCGACCAGGCCGCGAGCGACGCGCTTTATGGCGGCATGGAGCCGATGACGGCTGAGGATATTTCCAACACGATCCACTGGGTCGCGACGCTTCCCCCGCACCTCAACATCAACGTCGTCGAACTGATGCCCGTCAACCAGAGCTGGGGCGGGTTCGCGGTGCATCGGCCGGAGGCTTGACGTCGGCCGGGTGCGGGTGTTGAGAGCCATTCCATGACCATCGACCAGCGCCTCGCCGAGCTCGGCATCACCCTTCCGCAAGCCGCCGCCCCCGTCGCCGCCTATGTGCCGACGGTCGAGGTGGGCGGCCTGCTCCACGTCTCGGGGCAAATCTCGTTCGCCGAGGATGGCAGCCTGATGAAGGGCCGGCTCGGCGACGATGTCGATCTCGATGCCGGGATGGCCGCCGCGCGCCGCTGCGGGATCATGCTGCTGGCCCAGATCAAGGCCGCGTTGGGCTCGCTCGACCGGGTCGAACGGATCGTCAAGCTGGGCGTGTTCGTCAATTCGACGACGGATTTCACCGACCACCCCAAGGTCGCCAATGGCGCCAGCGAGCTGATGGTCGAGGTGTTCGGCGAGGCCGGCAAGCATGCCCGCGCCGCGGTCGGGGTCGCCGCCCTCCCGCTGGGAGTCGCGGTCGAAGTGGATGCGGTCGTCGCCATCAAGGCCTGAGCCTCTGACGCCTCCCGCGGCGGGCTTCGCGCATCGCGGACTTCATGTCGCGGGCGTGCCCGAGAACAGCATGGCCGCATTTCGCGCCGCGATCGCACTTGGCGCCGGGATCGAGTGCGACGTCCAGCTTTCGGCCGATGACGTGCCGGTCATCGTCCACGACGCCGATCTCACCCGCCTGTGCGGCGATCCCGCCCGCGTTGCGAACCTCAGTGCCGCCGCGCTTGCCGGCAAGCGCCTCTTCGGCACGACTGAAACGATCCCGCGCCTTGCCGACCTGCTGATGATCGCCGCCGGGCGCACCCCGCTGCTGATCGAGATCAAGACCGATTCGGGCAATGCTGCCCGCCTCACCGCTGCTGTCTGCCGCACGCTCGGCGCTCGTCCCGGCCCCGTCGGTATCATGAGCTTCGACCCGCGAGTCGGCGCGTGGCTCGCCCGCCACCGTCCCGATCTTCGCCGCGGGCTGATTTTGTCGGGGCGCGAGCAGGGCTTCGCGCGTTGGGCCAGGATGCTCGTGTCGCGTCCCGATTTCCTTGCCTTGAGCGTGCCCGATCTCGCCGCACCATGGGTCAGCCGATCGGGGCTGCCGGTCTATGTCTGGACGATCAGCGACGCCGTCGGCCGCGCCTGGGCGGGCCCGCGCTCGAGCGCGCTGATCTGGGAAGCAGATGGCCGACCGTGATTCGGAAATCCTCGCCCGGCTCGGCCCCTCGGTCGGTTCGGTCGAGGCGTGGGACAGCCTAGCCCCCGCCGATCCGTTCATGGCCCGCGCTTTCCTCGCCCTGCTCGAGGACAGCGACAGCGTCGGCGGGCACAGCGGCTGGACCCCCGCGCCGATCCTGATCGATGCTCCCGACGGCAGTCTCGCTGCCGCTGCCCCGGCTTATCTGAAGGCGCACAGCCAAGGCGAATATGTGTTCGATCATGGCTGGGCCGAAGCATGGCAGCGCGCGGGGGGCGATTATTATCCCAAGCTGCAGATCGCGGTCCCGTTCACCCCCGTCCCGGGTCGCCGCCTGCTCGGATCACGCTCGCAGGCGCTGATCGCTGCCGCCGAAGCGATTACCGTCCAGAACCAGCTAAGCTCGGCCCACGCCACCTTCATCGACCCGCTCGAAGTGGCCGAGTTCGAGGCCCGCCGCTGGCTGATCCGCGACGGCATCCAGTACCACTGGTTCAACCGCGACTATGCCAGCTTCGACGATTTTCTCGGGAGCCTCGCCAGCCGCAAGCGCAAGGTCATCCGCAAGGAACGCGCCGCCGCGCGCGAGGGGCTGGAGTTCGTCGCGCTTCGCGGGACCGAGATTGGCCCACACGAATGGGCCGCGATGTGGCGCTTCTATCAGGACACCGGCAACCGCAAATGGGGCCGCCCCTACCTCACCCGCGCCTTCTTCGAAGGGCTCGGGGCGGCGCTCGGTGACCGGGTGCTGCTATTGCTCGCGCTGCACGACGGGGATCCCGTCGCGGGCGCGCTCAACCTGATCGGCGACGACACGCTCTACGGCCGCTACTGGGGCTGCGACCGCGAAATCCCCTTCCTCCATTTCGAGCTGAGCTATTACCAGGCGATCGAGTGGGCGATCGCGAATGGCCTCAAGTCGGTCCAGGCCGGCGCGCAGGGCGAACATAAGCTGGCGCGGGGCTATGAGCCGGTCGTGACCCACTCGGCGCATTTCCTCCCCAACCCCGACTTCCGCCGCGCGGTCGCGGCCTTCGTGGAGGGAGAACGCGACGCGGTGCGGCAGGAGCTGGATCTCTTGCGGGGGATGCTGCCTTACCGGCGCTCAGGATCCGAATAGACCCCGATCTCGCGGCCATTGGCGCTCGCTCGTCCGCGATACATTCCCGGCGTCGTGAACCCCCACGCCGCCTCGCCCGCAGGCGTCACTGCGATCAGCCCGCCGGTCCCGCCAAGGCTCGCCACATCGGCCAGAACCGCGTCGATCGCTTCCTGCAGCCCTGCCCCCGCCAGCCGCATCCGCGCGCAGACTTCATGCGCCCCAACCGCGCGGATGAACGCCTCGCCGAGCCCGGTTGCCGACACTGCGGCGGCGCGATCGTCGGCATAGGTGCCCGCCCCGATCAGCGGCGAATCGCCGATCCGGCCCCAGCGCTTGGCGGTCAGCCCGCCGGTCGAGGTCGCCACCGCGACATGGCCGTGGACGTCGCACGCCACTGCGCCGATCGTGCCAAATTTGACCTCGGCGTCGAACTTTCCCCCCGCTGCCAATATCCTGTCGAGCTGGGCCTTGCGCTCGGGGGTGACGAACCAGTCGTTTGCGACCTGCTCCAGCCCGTGCACCGCCGCAAACCGGTCAGCCTGGTCGTAGGTCAGCAGCACGTGGGGCGTATGCTCCATCGCCGCCCGCGCCGCGCTTACCGGCGCGCGGGTCGTGGTCAGCCCGGCGACCGCCCCGGCGCGTCGGTCCGCCCCGTCCATGATCGCGGCATCGAGCTCGACCCGCCCCTCGGCGGTCAGCACGCTCCCGCGCCCGGCATTGAACGCCGGATCCTCCTCCAGCACCCGCGCCGCGGCCTCGACCGCATCGAGCGCGGACCCGCCACCGGCCAGCACCGCGCTGCCGGCATCGAGCGCCGCGCCAAGCCCGGCCCGCGCGCACTCCTCCTGCTCGGGGGGCAAATGGTCGGGCCGCATCGCGCCGCAGCCGCCGTGAATGACAAGGGTCCAGCTCATCGCGCCGCCCTAGCCCAACTCCCCGGCAGGACGCCACTTGACTCTTCATACATCACGATACTAATATGATATCAATTAAAGGGGGAGACCTACCGTGTCCGATTCGCCATCCATGTCCGATTCGACTCAATCCGCGCTTAACGCCAGCCGCGAACGGCCCGCCGCGACGATCAGCGGCTATGCCATGCTGCTCGTCCTGCTGCTGCTGATCGTGCTGCAGGTCTTCGGTGTGATCAGCCTTGCTTCCGACCGCTTTGGCGCAATGCCGATTGCCAGCGTCATCCTCGGCCCGATCGGGCTTATCCTGATCGCGCCGGGCTTCTACATGCTCCAGCCCAACCAGGCCGCCGCGCTGACCCTGTTCGGCGCCTACAAGGGCAGCGACCGGGCCACCGGACTTCGCTGGACCTGGCCGTGGCTGATGAAGAAAAAAGTCTCGGTCCGATCGAACAACGTCATTTCGGACAAGATCAAGGTAAACGACCTGCGCGGCAACCCGATCGAGATGGCGGCGCAGATCGTGTGGCGCGTGATCGACACCGCCCAGGCGTTGTTCGACGTCGACGATTACAAGGCGTTCGTCATGGTCCAGGTCGAAGCCGCGGTCCGCACCATCGGCTCGCGCTATCCCTATGACGATTTCGAGCATCAGGAAGTCACGCTGCGCGGCAATCACGACCAGGTCGGGGTCGAGCTTCGCGCCGAGCTCATCGCCCGGCTGGCGGTCGCCGGGATTACGGTCGACGAATGCGGCTTCACTCACTTGGCCTATGCCCAGGAAATCGCCGGGGCGATGCTCCGCCGCCAGCAGGCGCAGGCTGTCGTCGCGGCGCGCAAGACGATGGTCGAAGGCGCCGTCGGCATGGTCGAAATGGCATTGGAAATGCTCTCGGCCAAGAATGTCGTCGAGCTGGATGACGAGCGCCGCGCGGCGATGGTCTCGAACCTGATGGTCGTGCTGTGCGGCGAACGCGATGCGCAACCGATCGTCAACGCCGGCTCGCTCTACCAGTAATGAGCGCGCGCAAGTCCTTCCCCCTCCGCGTCGACCCGGCCCTGTGGGGCGCGGTTGAGCGGCTGGCGGCGTGCGACCTGCGCAGCGTCAATGCCGAAGTCGAATATCTGCTGCGCGAGGCATTGCGTGCGCGCGGCGTGAAATTGGGGGATCCGCTTCCCGTGAAGCGGGGTCGCCCACCCAAGGAGGATTGACATGAGTTTCTTGCTTGCCGCCCTGTTGGCGACGACCGCGCCTACGCCCACGGCGACATCCGCCGCGCCGATATCCCGCCCGCTGACCGCCGGCCCGACCGCCGCCCTCGCCGGAACGCTGGCCATGCCCGTCGGCCGTGCGCGCGCCACGTTGCTGATCATCCCCGGCTCGGGCCCGACCGACCGCGACGGCAATAATGTGATGGGGGTCGCCGCCGCGCCTTATCGCATGCTCGCCAGCGACCTTGCGGCGAGAGGTATCGCCACCGTCCGCATCGACAAGCGCGGAATGTTCGCCAGCAAGGCTGCGGGCAATCCGAATGCCGCGTCGATCGCGCTCTACGCGCGTGACACCGCCGACTGGGTCGCCGCGACCCGCCGCGCCACCGGCGCCAGATGCGTCTGGCTTGCGGGCCACAGCGAAGGCGGGCTCATTGCGCTGGTCTCGGCGCATCAGCCGGGCATCTGCGGGCTGATCCTGATCGCCGCTCCCGGCCGCCCGCTGGGACAGATCATCCGCGCCCAGTTGCTGGCCAACCCCGCCAACGCCCCGCTGCTGCCCCCGGCGCTGGCCGCGCTCGACCAGCTCGAAGCGGGCAAGCATGCCGACCTTGCGAAGATGCACCCGGCGCTGGCGAAGGGCCTGTTCAACCCCAAGGTCCAGGATTATCTGATCGAGGCCTTCCGCTACGACCCTGCCGCGCTGGCAAAGGGCACGACCGTTCCCCTCCTCATCGTCCAGGGCGAGCATGACATCCAGGTGTCGCGCGCCGACGCCGACCGCCTCGCCTCTGCCCAGCCGCGCGCGAAGCTCGCGGTCATCGCGGGGATGAACCACGTCCTGAAAATTGCCCCCGCCGACCGCGCCGCCAATGTCGCCACCTATGCCGACCCGGCGCTGCCGCTTGCGCCGGGCCTGGTCGACGCCATCGTCGGCTTTGTCACGGGTGCGAAGAAATGAGCGACGGCCCGATCTGGTTTGCGCCCAAGCGTTACGGCTATGGCGCCGGCTTGCCGATTGCCTGGCAGGGCTGGCTGGTGATGGCGCTGTTCATGGCGGTAACGATCGCTGCGGCAATCCTGTTCGCCGATCGCCCGCTCGTCCTTGCTGCCGTACTCGTGCCGGCGGTCATCCTGCTCGTCATCCTTTGCGCCCGGACGACCCGCGGCGGCTGGCGCTGGCGCTGGGGCGGCGAGGACTAGCCCCGCCTACCTCAACGCCGCGTCGAGCAGTTTCGCCAGCCGAAGCCCACCCGCTACCACTTGCCGCCGCGCGACCGGGATCAGCCGCTGCACCATCGCCTCGTCCATCACCGGGCGCGGGCCCTTGGTTTCCACGCACGGATCGGCGAACATCGCGCCATAGGCACTGTCGTGCGACACGCGCCAGCTGTCGCGGCTCCAGTCGGTGACCTCGCCCGCGACCAGCGCCCTCCGCTCGCTCCGCGGGGTCGAGCGGATCAGCCCCATCACCCCGCCTGGCGGTGTCGAGATCGAGCGTTCGGCAAGATAGCCGTCCCAGATCATATGCAAGTTCGCCCGCCCGGCGATCACGCCATAGCTTGCGGTCACCTTGTTGCCGCCAAGGTCGTGGCGGTCGCCGGCGTGAAGCGGCTGCGACAGGTCCCCGACGAAGTGGGTCAGGAACGCCAGCGCCTGGATCCGGTCGGCCAGCGGCAGCGATCGATCGGCCAGCCGCGCCTGCTGGCGTATGATCTGCGCCGACACGCAATTGCCGTCGGCGCACGGCGTCTTGAGGTCGAACGGCTTGCAGATGTCGACGTTCTGAAAGTGCCAGTTATAGGCATAGCCGAAGCGCGCCTTGCCCGCCGCGTCCTTCAATGGCTTGATGCAGTCGGCCCAGGTCGATGCGCTCGCCATGTCGCTGACCGGGCATTCGGGGGTTCCCAGCAAGGCGCCGTGGCGAAGCAAGGCGTTCAGCTTCGCGCGGGTCGTCGCGCGCACTTCGGCATAGGCGATCTTCGCCACCGTCTGATGGCCATATTCCCAATAGGCCGACGCCGGCGTGGCAAGGATCAGGGCGGGGACAAGCGCCAGCAGCAGCGCAGCGATCCGCGCAAGTAATTGATGAGGCATCGTACCGCCCTACCGCCTCCCCGTTGCAATGGGGAGACGGCGGCGCGACGAATTTAGCGAAACGCGACGAACAGCGCGGCGCCGATCGCGACCGCGGCTAGCGTGATGGCGACCTTCGCCATGTTTCCGAGGTTGGGGCCCCCGCCATTGCGAATGATCGGGTCCCACACGAATGGCGGATGGCTGGCGTCGCGATAGGGGCCGTCGAAGCATAGCGCGAACTGGAAGCTGGCCCCGGTTCCCCCATTTTTGTTGGTCAGGAACAGCGTCGACTGATCCTTCGACACGCGCCCGTCGAACCCCGCGACGGTGGCGCCCGCCGCCGGGCAAGTCGGGCTGGGCGCAATCCCGAAGGCCTGGGCGAAGGTCGGCCGGAACATCAGTCCCGGGGGCACGTCGCTGAGGAAGAACTCGATGTCGAAATTGCCGGCGTTCTTGTCGAAGATCAGCGTGTCATGATCCTGCTTGCCACCCTTGTCGTGATAATTGGCGTTCATCGAATAGTCGAACCACGGCGCGTCCTGACGCTCGATGGCGGTGATGCCGACACTGACTTTCTTCGCCGTCTTGGGCGTCGGTGTGGCGTGGCTGCTCGTCTGCTCGGTCATGGCATTCCCCCTCATTTCATCGCGGCGAGATAGTCCGGATAGCGATAGCCGATGCGGTCGAGCCGCGCGGCGAGCGGGCGCACGGCGGCCTGGTTGCCAAGCCGTCTGTACAAGGACGCCCGGCGCGCCAGTACGGGCGGTGTTTCGGCGTCGCCCGGCGGCAGATCGGTCAGCGCCGCCTGCCACTGGGCCCGCGCCCCGCCCGCGTCGCCGCTCCGCACCAGCACGTCGCCGAGCAGCGAGCGGAGCTGCGCCAGCTTGCCACGACTATTGCTGTTGGTATCGCCCTGTGTGGTTCGCGCCGGGATGGCGTCGCGCGCCGCCGCTTCGGCCTCGCCGATTGCCCCCGCTTCCAGCGCCAGCCGACCGCGCGCCAACGCGCAGGCACGGCGAAGCGCGTCGTTCCAGCCGACCACGCTGCGGTCGCGGGCGATCAGCCGCGCGGTCGAATCGCAGCCGTCACGCGCCGCGCTCGCCGCCGCGTCGCGCTGCCCGTCGAAGCGCAACTGGTCGGACAGGTCGAGCTGGGCCCAGGCGGCATCCTCCAGCCACAGGCTGTTGCCCGGTTCGGTCGCGATCAGGGCGTTGGCGATAAGGATCGCCTGGCGGAGCTGCGCAATCCCGGCACCAAGCTGGCCGCGACTGGCCAGCAGCCGGCCCAGCGCCCGCCGCGCCACCACCATCTTCTCGCGAATCGCCGCGTCGCTCGTCCACCGCTCGGCCAGCACCAGCTCGCGCTCGCGGTGCGTGATCGCCTCGTCGAGCTGGCCGGTCCCCTCCTGCGCCTCGGCTAGCCAGGCGTGCGATTCGATCAGTGATTTCTGGAGGTCGGCATTGCCCGGTTGTGCCGCCGCCAGCGCCTCGGTCGCGACAAGCCCGCTCTGGAAGGCTGCGCTCGCCTCGACAAAGCGCCTTTGTTCGATCAGCAGCGTCCCCAGATTGCTGTCAGCATAGGTCCCCTCCAGTCGATATTTGGGATTGTCGGGAGCAATCTGGATCATCCGCTGGGCGAGCCTCTTATACTCGCGAAATGCCTTCGCGCCCTCGTCGATCTGGCCGCGCTGCCACGCGATCTGGCCGACCCAGAAGATATTCTGCGCCTGATCGAACAATCGCTGGCTATTGTTGGGGTCGCGCCGCAGCTGCTCGGTGGTGCTCGCCAGCGCCTCGCGATAGCGTTCCAGCGCCCCGCCCAGATCACCCCGCGTATTGGCGATCTCGCCCATCATCGTCAGCGCGCGCGATCGCTGCGCCAGCGCCTCATCGCTCAGGCTCGCCTTGTCCTGATGCTCGTAATAGCCAAGCGCCCTGCTCCCGACCGAATCGAGCGCGTCCAGCCGCCCGAGCGGCTCGAGCTTGCCGCGCAAATCGCCCAGCATGAAGCCGACCAGCCCCTCGGCCTCGCGGCGCTGCTCGCGCGCTTCGTTGCGGGCATGATAGGCGACCACGGCCAGCGTCGATGTCAGCGCCATCCCCGCCAGGCTCGCGCTCGCGATCCACCGCAATCGCTGGTGCCGCCGCGCCGCATCGCGCCGGACCAGCTCGTCGAGCCCGACCCCCAGCATGCCTGCGACGATCTTGAGGAAGCCCAACCGCCGCCCGTCGCCGCCGTCGCGAAAATCGGCCGCGATCGGTTCCGCGCGGGCCTTGGTCGGGCGCCCGCGCTTGTCATATTTGTGGCGCAGCGCGGGGGGGAAACATTCCTCCGCCTCGCGCCCCGCCATTTCGCTGGCGAACGGCTCGCCCGCGATGATCGCCGCCAGCACGCAGCCGTCGGGACGGAGCTTCTTGAAGCTGTCGATCTCGGCCCCGGTCCAGCGCGACACGGCGGCGGCCGGCGAGCACAGCACCACCAGGAAGCGCGACTCTGCGATGGCGTCGCGGATCATCGCGCCAAGGTCACCCGACGCGGCCAGTTCGTGGCGGTCGCGGAAGATCGGGTTGAGCCGCGCCGGGATCGGCCCGTTGGCGGTCACCTTGCCGACCAGCGCGCGCGGCACGCGATATTTCTCCAGCCCCTCGTGGAGCCATTTCGCGAACTCGGCGTCCTTGTGGCCATAGCTCAGGAAGGCGCAATATCGATACGCGCGACTTTCGGGAGCGGGGGCAACCGCCGGCAGCACTTGCCGTGGGCTCAGTCCGGATCCGTCGGCCACCGCTTAGCCCTTCCGAGTCGGTTGATCGACATTAACATTGTCGGGGGCGTTCACCGAGTCTGCAACACCGGCTTTGCGCTTGGCCCCCGCGCCGCCTATATCGCGGGCATGTCCTCGCTTCGTCCGTGGCGCCATATCGAGCGCCGTAAGTCCCGCCAGATCATGGTCGGCACTGTCGCCGTCGGCGGCGATGCCCCCGTCACCGTCCAGACGATGACCAATACCCCGACCTCCGACGCGGCGGCGACGATCGCCCAGATCCGCCGCTGCGAGGAGGCCGGGGCCGACATCGTCCGCGTGTCCTGCCCCGACAAGGAATCGACCGCCGCCCTGCGCGAGATCGTGCTGGCGGCCAAGGTGCCGATCGTCGCCGACATCCATTTCCACTACAAGCGCGCGCTCGAGGCCGCCGATGCCGGGGCGGCCTGCCTGCGCATCAATCCGGGCAACATCGGCTCGGCCGAACGCGTTGCCGAAGTCGTCGCCGCGGCCCGTGCCAATGGCTGCGCGATCCGCATCGGGGTCAATGCCGGCAGCCTGGAAAAGGACCTGCTCGAAAAATATGGCGAGCCCTGCCCCGAGGCGCTGGTCGAAAGCGCATTGGACCATATCCGCCTGCTCGAGGATCATGGCTTCCAGAATTACAAGGTCGCGGTGAAGGCCTCGGACCTGTTCCTTGCGGTCGCCGCCTACCAGCAGCTGGCCGACCAGGTCGACTGCCCGCTCCACCTCGGCATTACCGAGGCCGGCGGGCTGATCGGCGGCACGGTCAAGTCGGCGATCGGCATGGGCTCGTTGCTGTGGGCCGGGATCGGCGACACCATCCGCGTTTCGCTTTCGGCCGAGCCGGAGGAGGAAGTCCGCGTCGGCTACGAGCTGCTCAAATCGCTCGGCATCCGCAATCGCGGGGTGCGTGTCGTGTCGTGCCCGTCGTGCGCGCGGCAGGGGTTCGATGTCATCCGCACGGTCGAAAAGCTTGAACTCGCGCTCCAGCATATCCGCACCCCGCTCTCGCTCTCGGTCTTGGGCTGCGTCGTCAACGGCCCCGGCGAAGCGCGCGAGACCGACATCGGGCTGACCGGGGGCGGCAATGGCAAGCATATGGTCTATCTGTCGGGGATCACCGACCATGTCGTCCAGGACGAGGGCATGATCGAGCACATCGTCCGGCTGGTCGAGGCCAAGGCCGCCGAGATCGAGGCCGGCGCCATCGCCGCGCCCGGAACGCCAATCCTCGCGGCCGCGGAGTAACTGGTAAGCTTTTCGCAAGGTTGCCCGTTTATCCCCGGAGCAATGGAGCGGTTCATCTTCTTCGTGCTGATATTCGCCGTCGTCGTCGGACTGGCGGCCCCCAATGGCCATTCGAGCCAGGCCCAGCTCAACCAGCAGATATTGGTCGACGCCAATGCGTCCGCCTCGGCGGCGAGTGGATCGGCCGATGAGACCGCCATGTCGCCCGCCTATGGCGGCGAGACCGAACTTCAACGCGGGCCGGGCGGACATTTCTACACCGCTGCCAGCATCAACGGCCAATCGCTGCCGTTCGTCGTCGACACCGGCGCCACCTCGGTCGCGCTGACGGTCGATGCGGCGCGGGCGGCGGGCATCTACATCGATCCGTCGAGCTTCACCGTCGTCGGCACCGGCGCATCGGGCGCGACTCGCGGCACGCGGGTGACCATCAGCCACCTCGAAGTCGCCGGGCGCACGGTCGACAATGTCGACGCCGTCGTGCTCGAAGGGCTGGAGATCAACCTCCTCGGCCAGTCGGTCCTGTCACGCTTCGGCAGCATCGAGATGAAGGGCGACAGAATGATGCTTCGCTAGCGAAGCAGATTCAAAGACGTGCTTCGCTAGCGAAGCAGATTCTCAAAGATCCGCTGCGCTGGCGTCGCGCGACCAATTCGTTCAGGCGGTCCGCCATGACCGCGCCGCTCCACGCCCCGCTCAAAGCCTATGGCGCCGCCATCGCCGGGATCGGGCTGTTCTCGGTCATGGACATGATCATCAAGGTATTGGTGATCGACATCGGCACTTACTCGACGATGGTCTATCGCTCGATCTGCGGGGCGATATTGGCCAGCCTGGTCGCAGTGATACTCAGGCCGGGACGGCCGACCGGGCCCGCGCTCAGGCTCCACGTCCTGCGCGGGGTGATTGCCGCGGCCATGTCGTTCCTGTTCTTCTGGGGGCTGGGCCGAGTCCCGATGGCGCAGGCGGTCGCGCTCAGCTTCATCGCTCCGCTCCTCGCGCTCGTCCTCGCCGCGCTGGTCCTGCGCGAACCATTGGGGCCAAAGGCGATCGCCGCCTCGCTGCTCGCCGCGCTCGGCGTGGTGGTCATCTTCGTCGGCCAGGCGCAGGCCGACCTTGGCCCCGATGCCTTGCTCGGCAGCGGCGCGATCCTCGTCTCGGCGGTCATTTATGCGTGGAATATCGTCATCATGCGCCAGCAGGCGCTGGTCGCCAAGCCGGTCGAGATTGCGCTGTTCCAGAACCTCGTCTTCTGCGCCACGATGCTGGCAACGGTGCCGCTCGTCGGCGTGCCGCCTTTGCCGGCCGGGCATGTCACCGAACTGCTGATTGCCGCCGTCCTCGCGCTCGGCTCGCAGCTTCTCCTCGCCTGGGCCTACGCCCGCGCCGGCGCCGCTTACCTCTCGAGCACTGAATATTCGAGTTTCCTGTGGGCGATGGCGCTCGGCTGGCTGCGCTTCGGGGAGCCCGTGTCGCTATTCACGTTGGCCGGCGCCGCGCTGATCCTGATCGGCTGCTGGATGGCGGCGCGCGCGACCGAACATCCCACGCTGGAGGCTAGCGCGTAGTTTGTTTGAAGAACTGTGCCAGCCCGGACCTCCACCCGGCCAACCCAGTCAGTGTATTCTATGGGTTGGCCGGGTGGGGGTGCGGGCTGGCACAGAACCCGAGAAGCGCAACAAACGCCCTAGTTCGACGCGAGCACGTTGATCGTCAGCGCCAGCACGCCAAGATTGAAAAAGAACCCCGCGACGCAGTGGGCGGTGACCACCTTGCGGAAATGCGGTGACGTCACCTGCACGTCCGACGTTTGTACCGCGACCCCCAGAGTGAAGGCGAAATAGACGAAATCGGCGAAGTCGGGCTCGGCGTGGTCGCCGGGGAAATCTAGCCCCGCGCAATCCTTGCCGCCGTCGTCGGTCGAATAATAAAGGTGCGCGTAATGGAGCGTGTAGACCAGATTGCCGAACACCCACACGGTGACCAGGCTGGCGGCGATGAAGACTTTGTCGACCATCGCGATCTTGTCCGGGCCCGACATCATGCTGACCATCGCCGTCAGGATGACCAGCGTCAGGATAAAGCTTAGCACCAGCAGCTGAGTGCGATTGGCGTCATTCTCGTTGGCGATCTTGCGCAATTCCTTGGTCGTGCGGCTGAACGCGACCGATGTGCGCGCGAAAAACACCAGCGCGGCGAAGTCGAACCCCGCCAGCAGCGCCCGCTCCCAGCCCAGCAGGGCGAAGCCGGCCGCCCAACCGATCACCAGTGCGGCGAAGAACCATCGGAACAGGGGCGGGATGAGGCGATTGCCGCCGGACGCTCGTTTTGTCATGAGGCTGTATCGGCACCGCTTCCGCCAAGCGCAAGGACCCAATCACCAATGGCATGGCTGCTGCTCATCATCGGCGGAATGTTCGAAGTTGGCTTCACCACCTCGCTGCGGTTCGTCGACGGCTTTCGCAACCTGCCGTGGACGCTCGCCTTCCTCGTCTCGGTGACCTTGTCGATGGGCCTGCTCGAGCGCGCTGCCCGGGTCATCCCGATGGGTACCGCCTATGCCGTGTGGGGCGGGATCGGCGCGGTCGGCACCGTCGCGGTCGGCATGGCTTTGTTCGACGAGCCCGTGAACACGGCCCGCATCCTGTTGATTTTATTGATCATAGCGGCCATCGCCGGCCTGCGCCTAACCGCCTGATCTAGAACAACTTTATCGCTCTTCGATACCGTGTCCCAGCGTGTCGCCTTCTACCGTTGCCGACCCATCAGCGGCGCGACTTCGGGGGTCTCCTCGATCGACCGCGGGAAGCGCGGGACGACCAGCGTCCGGCTCGCCTGCTCATAGGCAAAGCCGAGCGACAGGATCTTCGCATCGCTCCACTTCGCCCCCATGAAGCTCAGCCCGACCGGGAGTCCGTGCACCGCCCCCATCGGCACCGTCAGGTGGGGATAGCCGGCAACCGCGGCCAGGCTGCCTGCCCCGCCGCCCGCGATCTGGTCGCCATTGACGGCATCGATCTTCCATGACGGCGGCATCGTCGGCCCGACCAGCGCATCGAGCCGGTTGGCCTTGAGCATCTTGTCGATCCCGTTGACCCCGGCGGCGGCAAGGCTGGTCGCGCGGGCGAGCTTGTAGGCGGGGTCGGCCAGCCCCTTGGTCTTCTGCGCCTCGACGAATGTTTCCTGCCCGAACAGCGCCATCTCCTGTCCGGCATGGGCAGTGTTAAAGGCGATGACGTCGGCCAGCGTCCGGGTCGTCACCGCCGGCGGAGTAGTCGCAAGATAGGCGTTGAGTCCGGCTTTCAACTCGGCATGGAGCACCTTGGTTTCGTTGCCGCCGATCGCCTTGTCGTCGAAGCTCTTGATCTCGACCAGCGTCGCGCCCTGCGCCTTGAGCACCGCCAGTGCGGCGTCGAACGGGGCATCGGTGCCGAAGCCGGCGGCAAAGCGCATCACCCCGATCCGCGCGCCCCGCAGTGAGTTGGTGCTGAGCGCGGCGGCGAAATTGGCGCGGTGGGCATCGGCCTCGCGAGTGGCGGGATCGGTCGGATCGCTACCGGCGATGACGCTGAGCAACATCGCGGCCTGCTGGACGGTGCGGGTAATCGGCCCGGCGGTGTCCTGGCTGGCGCTGATCGGGACGATCCGGCTGCGGCTGACCATGCCGACGGTGGGCTTGAATCCGACAACCCCGTTGACTGCGGCGGGGCAGGTGATCGATCCGTCGGTCTCGGTGCCGATGGCAAAGTCGACTTCGCCCGCCGCCACTGCCGCGCCCGACCCGCTCGACGAACCGCACGGATTGCGATCGAGCGCGTGGGGGTTGCGAGTCTGGCCGCCGACCGCACTCCAGCCGGAGATCGAGTGGGACGAGCGGATATTGGCCCATTCCGACAGGTTGGTCTTGCCCAGGATGACCGCCCCCGACGCGCGCAGCCGGGCGACGAGCGGGGCGTCGCGATTGGTGACATTGTCGATCAGCGCAAGGCTTCCGGCGGTGGTCGGCAGCGGCCCCATCGCTTCGATATTATCCTTGATCAGCACCGGTACCCCGACCATCGGCCCGCGCAGGCCGCTGGCATCGACTTGCCGTGCCTGGGCGATCGCGGTCGGATCGAGCGAGATGACGGCATTGATCAGCGGGTCGATCCGCTGGACCCTGGCGATAGCGGCGCGAGTCGCGTCTTCGGCGGGCCCTGCGGCGATCGCGGGGGCGGCCAGCAAGGTGGTGACGAGGAGAGCAGGGCGCAGGAAAGCAGTTGGCAGGCGGCTGTTGGTCACGCGGACACTCCCGTTGGTCGAAAAAATCACTGCCGTCATGCCAGTTTCATCTTTGCCCCGCCAGTCACGGAGCAATCCGCTCCACGACCATTGGCTGTCCATCATGATCCGCACCGCTTTGCTTGCCTCGACCAGCCTGTTCCTCCTGCCCGTCGCGGCGATCGCGCAGGACGCGCCGACCCCGCCATGGGCGGTGCCCGTGCCGGCCGGCGAGGCCCCGAGCGGTCCGCGCGCTTCGTCCCCGCCAAGCGACGCGGCGGCGAGTGATTCCCCCGACGCGGGCGAGGACGGCGGCGACATCGTCGTCACCGGGCAGAAGCCGCGCGGGTCGGTGGTCGGTGACATTCCGCCCGAAAATATGCTGTCGAGCCGCGACATTCGCGCGACCGGGGCGACCAGCATCACCGAATTGCTCGCGGCGATCGCGCCCCAGACGGGCAGCGCGCGGGGGCGGGGCGACAGCGGCGGCCCGGTCATCTTGCTGAACGGCCAGCGCATCTCGGGCTTCCAGGAAATCCGCGACTTGCCACCCGAAGCGATCGAGCGGGTCGAGATATTGCCCGAGGAAGTCGCGCTGAAATATGGCTATGCGGCCGACCAGCGGGTAGTCAACATGGTGCTTCGCCAGCGCTTCCGATCGACTGCGGGGCGCGCCGATGCCGGGACCGCGACCGATGGCGGCTATCTGAACGGGCTGGCCGACGTGTCGCGGCTCAAGATCGAGAAGAATGGCTGCACCTCGATCACGCTTCACGCCGAGGGGAATAGTGCGCTTCGCGAGAATGAGCGCGAGATTGCGTTGCAACCGTTGCCGACCCAGCCAGCGCCGATCGATCCGCGCGATTATCGCACGCTCGTCGGGACGCAGCGGATGGTGCGCGGCAACGTCACGCTCAACCGCACCGTGCTCGGCGACGCGTCGGGGACGTTGACCGCCGAGGCGACCCATAGCGAGGGGCAGAGTCTGTTCGGGGTGCCGACGGGCGGACTCGCGATCCCCTCGACCAGCCCGTTTGCGAGCGAGGGGTCGAGCGTGCTGCTGGCCTATCCCGGGCTCGGCGCGCTGACCCGCAACACGACGAATGATACGGCTCACCTTGGCGCCTCGCTCAACGGGGCGAAGTCGCGCTGGCGTTATTCGGCGACGGGGACGGCCGACATCACGCACAGCGTGACGCGCAGCGACCGGGGGCCGGACCTTTCAGCAGCCCAGGCGCGAATCAACGCCAATGACCCGACGCTCGATCCCCTGGGGTCGCTTGGGGCGCCAGCGCTGTTTGCGCGCGATCGCGGGGCTTCAACGAAGAAATCGGCGGGGATCGACGGGACGCTCAACGGTCCGCTGGCGACGCTTCCGGCGGGTCGCGCCAATGTCACGCTCAAGGCCGGGGTCGACACGCTGGCGTTCGACAGCAGCGCCAGCCGGGCGGGGACCGTCACCGGCGCGAATCTCAATCGCAACCATGCGACGGGATCGGTCAACATCGACCTGCCGATCACCAAACGCGGTGGGGCTGGCGGGGCGATCGGGTCGCTGACGCTCAACGCAAATGCCGAGGTCGAGCATTTCTCCGACTTCGGGACGCTGACGACGCTGGGGGCGGGTGCCAACTGGACCCCGTCGCCGCGGCTCAACCTGGTCACGAGTTTCACTCGCGAAGAGGGCGCGCCGTCGATCAACAATCTGGGCGACCCGATCCTGGCGACGGCGGGGACGCAAGTGTTCGACTATGTCAGCGGGCGCACCGCGATCGTCACCGCGACCACGGGGGGGAATCCGGCGCTGATCGCTGATCGCCGCAACGTGCTCAAGGTCGGCGCCAACTGGCAGCCATCGGAGAAGACCGACCTCAAGTTCAGGATCGACTATGTCACCTCGCGGCTGACCAATCCGGTGCAGACCTTTGCCGGGCCGAGCGCGGCGCTCGAGGCGGCCTTCCCGAGCCGGTTCACGCGCGATGCCGGGGGCAACCTCACCGCGGTCGACTTCCGGCCGGTCAATTATGACAGCGCGCGCAACGACACGGTACGAATCGGGTTCGACTTCACCAAGCCGCTCAAGAGCAAGCGGCCGTCGCAATCGACGATTGACCAGCTGCGCCAGATGGCGGCGGCGCGGGGCGTGACCTTGCCCGGGCCTGGTGGTCCGGGTGGGCCGGGTGGCGGCGGCGATCGCGGGGATCGGGGCGGCGGACGCGGCGGCGGCGGATTCGGTGGACCCGGGGGAGGACAGCGCGGGCGGCTGACCTTCTCGCTGACCGACACTGTCACGCTGGTCGACAAGGCGGTCATCCGGGCTGGCATCGCGCCGCTCGACTTCCTCCATGGCGACGCCAGCACCGGGGGCAGTGGCGGTGGCCGGTCGCGCCACCAGGTCGAGGCGCAGGCGGGCTATTTCAACAATGGCTTTGGGTTACGCCTGTCGGCCAATTACCGGACCGCGACCGATGTCAGCGGCGGCCAGAACGGCGACCTTCACTTCGGCTCGCTGGCGACCTTCGACCTGCGCCTGTTCGCCAATCTGGGTGACAATCTGGCCAATGTTGTCAAGCACCCGTGGATGCGCGGCACGTCGATCCGGCTGGAAGCAACCAATATCCTCAACGAGAAGCAGCGGGTCAGCGACCGCTTCGGCTTCATTCCCACGGGCTATCAGCAGGATTTGCTGAACCCGCTCGGGCGGACGGTGAGCATCTCGATCCGCAAGCTGTTCATTCCGGCGCGCTTCTTCCAGCGTCCGCGAAATTAACCCTTCGACTGCTGCTCGCGCTCGATCGCCTCGACGATTACCTTCTTGGCGGCGGCGGCATCGCCCCACTTGCCGATCCGGACCCATTTCTCTGGCTCGAGATCCTTATAGTGAGTGAAGAAATGCTCGATCTGGCGGAGCACGATCGACGGCAGATCGGTCGCTTCCTCGATATCGGCATAATATGGGGTTGTCTTCACTTCGGGCACGGCGAGCAATTTCTCGTCGCCACCGGCCTCGTCCTCCAGAAACAGCACGCCGACCGGGCGGCAGCGAATCACGCTGCCCGGCATCAGCGCCCAGCGGTTCATGACGAGGCAGTCGATCGGGTCGCCGTCGCCGCCCAGCGTCTGCGGCACGAAGCCGTAATTGGCGGGATAGCGCATCGGGGTGTGGAGGATCCGGTCGACGAAAATCGCGCCCGACACCTTGTCGAGTTCATACTTCACCGGCTCGCCGCCGATCGGGACTTCAATCAGGACATTGATGTTGTGCGGCGGGTTCGAGCCCGCGGGGATGAGGTCGATGTTCATGGGTCGGGGGCTCTAGCCGGTCGGACGGCCAGAGCAACCCCTTCATCTATCTGTCACAATCGAATCAACGTGATAGCTTCACCGCGGCGCCAGCAGTGTGTCGAGCGCGCCGACGCCCTTGCCGACTTTCTCGAATCGCGGATAGCGGAGCCCACCAGCGTAGGGGATGGCGATCGTGCGAACCTCGTCGCCGCGCTTGACGATCAGGCTGAGCGGCGTGGATCCGCCCTTGGCAGCGGTGATCGCCTCGCCCAGCACGTCGTCGGTGTAGGCGCGGCCATTGACCGAGACGATTTCGGCTCCGTTGGCGAGCCCGGCGGTGAAGGCGGGAAAGCCCCAGCGGACATTGCCGATCTTGGCCTTGGCGACGGTGAAGCCGAGCGAATAGCTGTAATCGGCCGATTTGCGCGCTTTGAAGATTGCCTTGGCGGCGTCGGTCGGCTTGTCGGTGTAGGTCAGGCGATAGCCCGACTTGGTGAAGCCATCGAGCGGCGCCTTGGGATTCACGTCATAGACCCGCGCCTTGAGGAAACCCGCCCAGTCATAGGGCGCGACGGTGTTGAGCGTGCGGACGACATCGTCGAGCGTGTAGGTCACTTCGCCATAGTCGCCGTCGTTGATGCCAAAGAAGGCGCGCGCAAAATCGTCCATCCCGCGCTTGGCCCCGGTGCGCTCGCGGATGATCGCGTCGGCCTCGGTCCAGATCAGCAGGCCCTCGTTGTAATAATCCTCGGCGCGCTGGTAGCTCGACCAGGGTTGGGCACTGCGCCTCGACATGATCGGGTCATTGGTGGTGTCGACCAGCGGGCGCCACTGGCGACCGGGAAGATTGTCGAGCCCGGCGGCGATCAGCGCCAGCTTGTCGAGCACTTGCTGCTTGGTCGAAAGCCCCGAGCGGGCTTCGAGGACAAAACCCCAGAACTGGGTCTGGCCTTCATAGACCCACAGCAGGCTGTCGCGCATCGGGGTACGGTAGTCCGGGGTCCACAGGTCAGCGCCTCGGCGAAACTTGCCGTCCCAGCTGTGGGTGAATTCGTGCGGCAGCAAATTGTGGTCGGCAAGGCTTGCGGACCAGTCGGTGAAATAGCCGGGATCGTTCTGATTTTCGGAACTGCGGTGATGCTCGAGCCCGATCCCGCCCATCCGGTCCGTTACCGCGTGGAGGAAATCATAATGGTCAAAGTGGCGCGCGCCGAACAACTTGACCGCCTGCGTGGCAAGCTCGCGATGCTTGGCAAGGACATCGGGCGGAATCACCAGTTCCTTGGGGCTGTCGGCGACGGTGTTGAGGGTTACCCCCTGGCCAAGGTCGTCGACGCGGAAATATTTGCCCGCGAACACCGGCGAATCGACCAGCACTTCATAGCTGACGACGCCATAGTCGATCTTGTTGGCAAGCGACGTCGCGGTCGGGCGAAGCGCGGTTGCCGCTTTCCATCCGGCGGGGAGCGTCAGGCTGGCGCGGACCGGAATCTGGCGGACGAAATAGCCGGCCGGGTATAACGACACCGCGTTCCACTGGACGTTCGACATTTCGCGCGTGACGACGATGCGACCCTGATCGTCCGAGGTTGGCGAGAGGTAGGAAAAGCGCGCCTCGACCGAGCTTGCCCCGGCGGGCACGTCGAGGTGGAAGGCGAAGACGTCGACCGGGTCGCGGACCCACTTCAGTTCCTGCCCACCGGCAAAGAAGCGCATGCCCGCAAGCTTGTCGATCTGCCCGCTCGGCGAATGATTGCCCGGGAGCCATTTCGGCAGCAGCAGCGTCAGCGGGCCCGGGCCGGCGACAGGGATCGTCTCGACAACATCGATCACGCCATGGTCGAGATCGGTTGCGGTCACCGCAAGATCGATCGTTCCGGGATAAGCGATATCGCGCGGCGGCGGGATGGTGTCGACGATCGGCACGGGCTGCGGCGCGCTGTTGGCGGCAACCAGGCAAGTGGATGACAAAAGGGCGAAGGCGAGCATGGCGGCTCGCGGCGCGGTGACGCTGGACATGGGGCGACGCTAGCCAGTGCCGCGCGTCCTCGCTAGTGGCGTTCGACCAATGGCTGTTTCCACACCCCAACCCGTTCGCGGCACCCAGAGCATGATCGGCGAGCAGGCCGACCGCTTCGCGCAGGTCGTCGCCACCTTCGACCGCGTTCGCCGCCTCTATAGCTTCAAGCGGATCGAAGTGCCGGTGATCGAGCCGACCGCAGTGTTTGCGCGCACGATGGGCGAGACGACCGATGTCGTGTCGAAGGAAATGTATTCGTTCGACGACCGATCAGGCGAATCGATCACGTTGCGGCCCGAGTTCACGGCGGGAATCTGCCGCGCCTATCTTTCGGAGGGCTGGCAGCGGTTCGCGCCGTTGAAAGTTGCGACCCATGGCCCGGCATTTCGCTATGAGCGGCCGCAGAAGGGCCGCTTCCGCCAGTTCCACCAGCTCGATGCCGAAGTGATCGGATCGGCCGAACCCGAGGCCGATGTCGAATTGCTGGCGTTCGGGGCGCAATTGCTTCGGGAACTTGGGATTTCGGGGGTGAAGCTCAAGCTTAACACGCTTGGCGATGTCCAGAGCCGCGATACGTGGCGGGCGCAGCTGGTCGAGCATTTCGCCAGCGTGCGCGGCCAATTGTCCGAAGACAGCCAGGCGCGGCTCGACAAGAACCCGCTGCGCATTCTCGACAGCAAGGATCCGCGCGACCGGCCCTTCGCCGACAGTGCGCCGCCGATGGTGCTGACCAGCGAGGCCGAGGATTTCTTTGGCGCGGTCAAGGCCGGGCTCGAGGCAGCGGGAGTCGATTACGAGATCGCCCCGCACCTGGTGCGCGGGCTCGATTATTACCGCCACACCGCGTTCGAGTTCGTCACCGACCAGCTCGGCGCACAAGGGACGGTGATTGCGGGCGGGCGCTATGACGGGCTGATTGAACAGCTCGGCGGGCCGCACACGCCTGCAGTCGGCTGGGCGGCGGGGATCGAACGGTTGGCGATGCTGATCGAGACGCCTTCGTTCGAAAAAGCTGGCGTGGCGGTCGTAGCCGAAAACGAAGCGCGCGAGCGAGACGCAATCGTCTTAACCCAGCGCTTTCGTGAAAACGGGATTGCGGCAGAAGCTCACGTCACCGGCAATCCGCGCAAACGGTATCAAAGAGCAATAAAGGACAATCCGTGTGCAATTGTGTCGCTCGATTTTCGCGACGGCTTTCCTACGACGGGGATGAAAGCGCTGGCGGATGATCCTCAAGTCGCGGCTGCGGGTGCTGTCTACGACGAGTATCGACGGGACATTGCATGAGCATTTCCTCCGAACGGATCGCGTTGATCGAGGCCAAGAAGCACGAGCTGTCCGAAGCCATGTCGGCGGGCAATCTCGCGCCCGACGACTTTGTTCGGCTGTCGAAGGACTATGCCGCGATCGAGCCGGTCGCCGCGGCTGCTCGCGAAGTGCGTCGCCTGCGGGCCGAGCGCGAGAGCCTGGCGACCATGACCAAGGATGCCGACGAGGAACTGCGGGCAATTGCGCAGGAGGAATTGCTCGAGATCGAGGTGAAGCTACCCCTCGCCGAGCGCGCGCTGGCGGTGCAATTGCTGCCCAAGGACAGCGCCGACGAACGCGCCGCGATGCTCGAAGTCCGCGCCGGGACCGGGGGCGACGAGGCGGCGCTGTTCGCGGGTGACTTGCTGCGCATGTACCAGCGATTTTCGGAAGAGCGCGGCTGGCGGTTCGAGCTGATCTCGGCCTCGTCCGCCGATGTCGGCGGCTACAAGGAAGCGGTCGCCTCGATCACCGGCAATGGCGTGTTCGCCCGGTTGAAGTTCGAAAGCGGCGTGCACCGCGTCCAGCGCGTTCCGGCGACCGAAAGCGGCGGGCGAATCCATACGTCGGCGGCGACCGTTGCGGTGCTGCCCGAGGCCGAGGAAGTCGATGTCGTGATCAACGACGCCGACCTGCGGATCGACGTCTATCGCTCGTCGGGACCCGGCGGCCAGTCGGTCAACACCACCGACAGCGCCGTGCGAATCACCCATTTGCCGACCGGGCTGGTGGTCATCCAGCAGGACGAAAAGTCGCAGCACAAGAACAAGGCCAAGGCGCTCAAGGTGCTGCGGACCCGGCTCTACGAACTCGAGCGCTCGCGGCTCGCCAATGAACGCGCCGGCACGCGCAAGTCGATGGTCGGGTCGGGCGACCGGTCGGAGCGGATCCGGACCTATAATTTCCCGCAGGGGCGCGTCACCGACCACCGCATCAACCTGACGCTGCACAAACTTGACGCGATCCTCGAGGGTCCGGGGCTCAACGAGCTGACCGAGGCGCTGATCGCCGAGGACGAGGCCGACCGGCTCGCCAGCCTCGACGAGGAATGAGCCCGATCAACAAGGCGCTGGCGAGGGCGAGCCAGCAGCTTGCCGACGTCAGCGACACCCCGCGACTCGACGCCGAGCTGTTGCTCGCCGCGGCGCTTGGCATTGGCCGCGACCGGCTACTGCTCGACCCGCCGCCGATCGCACCAGCGCAATTTGCGGCGATGCTCGAGCGTCGGCTGGCGGGAGAGCCCGTCGCATACATCACCGGGCATCGAGGTTTCTGGAACATCGATCTCGAAGTCGGTCCCGGGGTGCTGATCCCGCGCCCTGACAGCGAGACGCTGATCGCGGCGGCGGTCGAGCATTTTGCCGGTACGACGGGGCCGAAACGGATCCTCGACCTCGGCACCGGACCCGGCACGCTGCTGCTCGCCGCGCTCGACGAATGGCCGCGCGCGACCGGGCTGGGGGTCGATTTCTCGCCCAACGCGCTCGAATATGCGCGGCGCAACGCCACGCGGTTGGGGCTGGCCGATCGCGCCGAGCTTCGGCTGGGCGACTGGGCCGATGGCGTTGACGAAGCCTTCGACCTCGTCCTTGCCAATCCACCCTATGTGGCGCGCGATGCGGTACTCGGGGCCGGGGTCGCGGAGCATGAGCCGCGTGAGGCGCTGTTCGCCGGCGACGACGGGCTTGATGCCTATCGCCGTCTCGCCCCGCAGCTCGGCCGGTTAATCGCGCAGGGTGGCCTCGCGGCGATCGAGATCGGCCACGACCAGGGCGAAAGCGCCGCAGATGTGCTTGGACAAGCCGGGCTTTTCAGTCGCTTGGCACGCGATCTGGCGGGCCGTCCGCGGGCCCTGTTGGTCGCAAGATGATAAAGTCCTTGCATAATTTGGGACACTTCGATTAAATCGCGCACAGGGCCGGGGCCGCTCCAGACATACCGAAGAGCTCGCGCCGACCCACCCCCGACGACATCCGCTCGCGATGCTTATGCTCGCAGCAGGTCAGCGGCGGCCGTGCCGATGCACGACCGTGCTGCTTTGGAGGGAACGGACTTCTTGCCGCAGGACAAGGATCGGCGCGCATAGCGCCTGTGCCACAAGGACAGACTCTTTGATCAACAATCGTCAGCAGAACGGTGGCCGCCGTCGCGGCCGCGGTGGACAGCGTCCCCAGGGAATGTCGGGCAACAGCAGTGGCGGCAACGCCCGCGACCAGCGTCAACGTGGCAATGCGGCGCAGCTGCTCGAAAAATACAAGAGCCTGGCGCGCGATTCGCAGCTCGCCGGTGACCGCGTCCAGACCGAATACTGGCTGCAGTTCGCAGACCATTATTTCCGCGTGCTGGGCGAAAGCCGCGCCAAATACGACGAGCAGCGCCGCGCCCGCGGCGAGAGCGTCGACGATGATTACGACGAGGATGGCGAAGGCTATGACGGCGACGACGACGGCGATGAGCCCTCGCAGCAGCCCCAGCAGCCCCAGCAGCAGCAGCAGCCGCAGCGCGAACAGCCGCGTCGCCAGCAGGAAGGCGATCGTTATGAACGTCAGGACCGCCAGCAGCAGCAACAGCCGCGCAACGATCGCTATGAGCGCCAGGACCGGCCAGAGCGCCAGGCTGAACGCCAGGAGCGCCCCGAGCGCCAAGAGCGCCCGAATCGTGCAGAGCGTCCCGAGCGTCAATCCGAACGCCAGGAGCGCCCGCCGATCCAGCAGCAGCCGCGCGAGCGTGTCGAGCGTGCCCCGCGTGCGGACGCCGTCGAGCAACCCGAGCGGGCGCCGCGCGCCGACCGGCCGCGCATCCGCCGTGATCGCCAAGTCGAGAGTGACGGAGGCGGTGAGCGAATCGCATTCGACGTGATCCCGCCTGCAATCGGAGCAGTATCGGCGCCTGACGTGCCGGCTAACGACATGGTCGAGGAGGCGCCCGCGCCGCGCCGCCGCGTTCGTCGTGCCCGTCCCGAAGGCGAAGCGGACGCCGCGCCCGCCGCGTAATCTGGCTATACGAATAGGCAGGACAGGTCGGTGGGGTTCGCTCCGCCGGCCTTTTCTGTGCGGCCGCTGTTATGCGGCTGGAGGATCGACCGGGCGAGGCCGCGCCTGCTCGTCGATCGCGACAAAGGTGAAGACGCCCTCGGTTACCTTGACCTCGGTCTCGCCGCGGTCGCGCGCCGCGATGACCTCGATGCGGATGGTCATCGACGTGCGGCCCACGCGCTCGCACACCGCAAAGACCGAAATGAGGTCGCGCAGGTGGATCGGGCTGATGAACTCCATCCGCTCGATCGCGACGGTGGCGACCGAGCCTTGCGCCCGCCTGCTCGCGACGATTCCCGCGGCGATATCCATCTGGCCCAGGATCCAGCCGCCGAAGATATGACCGTTTGCGTTAATGTCGCTCG